>NZ_JADNRL010000009.1:146678-179627 GCF_015595025.1 Halomonas sp. KAO | reverse complement strand
CCGCGGGCCTCTCGGAAGAGGCGGTGATCGAGGCCACCCTGGAGGCCGAGCCCGAGGATATCGTGACCCTGGAGGACGACAGCCTGGAGGTGGTCACCAGCCCCGATGCGTACCATGAGGTCAAGGAGGCCCTGATCGAGGCAGGGATGACGCCGGAACGCAGTGAGCTGGGGCTGTTCCCGGAGACTACCACGCCCATTGCCGACGAGGAGTTGGCCCGCAAGGTGATCCGGCTGATCGATATGCTCGAGGACCTGGATGACGTCCAGAATGTCACCACCAACGCGGAGTTTGACGATGCCGTGCTCGATGCCATCGACTGAGGCCGACTCATGCTGATACTCGGCATCGATCCCGGCTCGCGCATCACCGGCTATGGTGTGCTGGATGTGGCGAGCGCCACGCCGCGCTATGTGGCCAGTGGCTGCATTCGCATTCGTGCCGACGACCTGGCCCAGAAGCTCGCCCAGGTCTATGCCGGCGTTGCCGAATTGATCGCCGTACACCGTCCTGTCGAGTTCGCCATCGAACAGGTGGTGATGTCGAAGAATGCTGACTCCGCCCTGAAGCTGGGCCAGGCGCGAGGCACCGCCATCGTGTGTGCCGCCAACCACGGGTTGGCGGTGAGCGAATATGGGCCGCGCCAGATCAAGCAGGCGGTCACCGGGTCGGGGCGCGCCGACAAGCTCCAGGTCCAGCATATGGTCACCGCCATACTGGGGCTCTCCGCGACGCCCCAGGCCGATGCCGCGGATGCCCTGGCCATCGCCCTGACCCACGCCCATGCGCGTCGGGGCCTGTTGACCAGCGGTAGCTTCGGAGGTCATCGCAGCCGGCGCAAGGGCGCTTCCTGGCGGGACTTCCGCCCCTGACACTGTCGTCATGTGGCGACGTGATTGATGTTCTCGAACGCCGTTCTGCTGGACTGGTCAGCCCTGTGACCGACCAGTATAGTGGCGGCATCGACGGCCTCTGCCGTCTTCCCCGATGCAAGGATACGACTTTCGATGATCGGACGCCTGCGAGGTACGCTTCTCGATAAACAGCCCCCCTGGCTGGTGGTGGATGTGGCCGGCGTCGGCTATGAGCTGGAAGCGTCCATGACCACACTGGTGGCTCTGCCGGCTGCCGGCGAAACGATTTCTCTCTACACGCACCTCACCGTCCGTGACGATGCCCACCTGCTGTATGGCTTTCTGCGCGAGCAGGAGCGCACCCTGTTCCGCGCCCTGATCAAGGTCAACGGGGTGGGGCCCAAGCTGGCATTGGCGATTCTCTCGGGCATGGATGAGGGCGCCTTTCGGCGCTGTGTTCTGGATGATGACATCAAGTCCCTGACGCGACTCCCCGGAGTCGGCAAGAAGACCGCCGAGCGGTTGATCATCGAGATGCGCGACCGTTTCCCCCATTGGGAGGCTCCCGAGGCCGCCCTGCTGGACGGGGGGGAGGGCGAGCCTCCCGGGGGCTCGCCAAAGGACACGCTGGCCGATGCCGAAGCGGCGCTGGTCAGCCTCGGCTACAAGCCGGCCGAGGCATCCAGGATGCTCGCCGGCCTGGAGGGCGAGCCCTCCACCGAGGCCATGATCAAGGCGGCCCTCAGCCGTCGGATGGCGGGGTAGCGCCATGCTGGAGAGCGACCGCCTGATCGCCGCCGACGTCCGCGAAGGAGAAGAGCCCGTCGACCGCGCCATCCGCCCCAAGCGGCTGACCGACTACATCGGTCAGCCTCGGGTGCGCGAACAGCTCGATATCTTTATCGGAGCGGCTCGCGGGCGCAGCGAGAGTCTCGACCACACCCTGATCTTCGGCCCCCCGGGGCTCGGCAAGACGACGCTGGCCAATATCATCGCCGAGGAGATGGGGGTCGGGCTCAAGTCGACCTCCGGGCCGGTGCTGGAGCGCGCCGGCGACCTTGCCGCCATGCTCACCAACCTCGAGCCCGGTGATGTGCTGTTTATCGACGAGATCCACCGCCTCTCGGCGGTGGTGGAAGAGATTCTCTATCCCGCCATGGAGGACTTCCAGCTCGATATCGTGATCGGAGAGGGACCGGCGGCGCGCTCCATCAAGCTCGACCTGCCTCCCTTCACCCTGGTCGGCGCCACCACCCGGGCGGGGCTTCTCACCTCACCGCTGCGCGACCGCTTCGGCATCGTTCAGCGGCTTGAGTTCTATGCCATCGAGGAACTCACCGAGATCGTGGCCCGCTCGGCTCGCCTGATGGGGGTCGATGCCGACCCGGAGGGTGCCCTCGAGGTGGCACGTCGCTCCCGCGGCACGCCGCGTATCGCCAATCGGCTGTTGCGCCGGGTGCGCGACTATGCCGAGGTTCGCGGCAATGGCCATATCGATGCCGCCATCGCCGATCGTGCCCTGGACATGCTTCACGTGGACCAGCATGGCCTCGACCATATGGATCGCCGCCTGCTGGTCGCGATGATCGAGAAGTTCGATGGGGGGCCGGTGGGAGTGGACTCCCTGGCCGCCGCCATCGGCGAGGAGCGGGATACCATCGAAGACGTGATCGAGCCCTACCTGATCCAGCAGGGGCTGATGATGCGCACCGCCCGTGGCCGAGTCGTTACTCGTCAGACCTGGCAGCATTTCGGCCTGGCCCCTTCGGCGGATGCCGAGGATGCGACGGGGGAGACGCGGCCATGAGCGGGTTTCGCTTCCCGGTACGGGTCTATATCGAGGATACCGATGCCGGCGCTATCGTCTACTACGTCAATTACCTCAAGTACATGGAGCGGGCACGCAGCGAGTGGCTGCGCGCCCGGGGCATCACCCAGCACGAGCTGTTCGAGAGCGGCGTGCAGCTGGTGGTCCACCGGCTCGAGTGCCGCTACCTTTCGCCTGCCAGGCTGGATGACGCCCTCGAGGTGAGTGCCGACGTGCTGACCGCAGGACGTGTTCGGCTGCAGTTCGAGCAGCGGGTGACCCGCCACGGGGAACCTCTGTGCGAAGCCCGGGTCGACATCGCCTGTATCGATGCCAGACGCCACAGGCCGATCCCCTGGCCGGCCCCGCTCGCCGAGCTGCTGCATCCCACTACTGCTCAATCTCAAGCCTGACGAGGATTCCCGTGAACGACGCCATGTCCATCCCCCATCTGATCATGAACGCCAGCACCGTGGTGCAGCTGGTCATGCTGCTGCTTACGGTGGGCTCGATCCTGTCGTGGGTCGTGATCTTCCAGCGCACCTTCATGATGCGCCGCGCCCGCAAGGCCCATCGTGGCTTCGAGGATCGTTTCTGGTCCGGAGTCGACCTCAACGAGCTCTATCGCGAGGTGCCCCCGGAGCAGGAGACCCAAGGGGCCGAGCATATCTTTCGCGCCGGCTTTCGCGAGTTCAACCGCCTGATGCCCAAGACCCGCAGCCCCCAGGCGATCCTCGACGGCGTCCAGCGCAGCATGCGCGTGGCCTGGTCCCGGGAGGAGGAGCGGCTCAACCTGCACCTGGTGTTCCTCGCCACCGTGGCCTCGGCCAGTCCCTATATCGGCCTGTTCGGCACGGTATGGGGCATCATGGGCTCCTTCCAGTCACTCTCCATGGCACAGCAGGCGACCCTCTCCACCGTCGCCCCCTGGATTGCCGAGGCGCTGATAGCCACCGCCATGGGTCTGTTTGCCGCCATCCCGGCGGTGGTCTTCTACAACCGGCTCTCCGCCGAATCGGGTCGACTGCTGGGCAAGTACGAGGATTTCGCCGAGGAGTTCCACTCCATCCTGCATCGCAACTTGCAGGGTCGGTCCGACGCCGGCGGTGCCTGAGGGAGTTACGTCATGCATGGACCCTTTCATCGCGGGGGAGCCCGCAAGCCCCTGGCCGAGATCAATGTGGTTCCCTTTATCGACGTCATGCTGGTGTTGCTGGTGATCTTCATGATCACCGCGCCGATGCTGACTCAGGGGGTGGACGTCGACCTGCCTCAGGTGACCTCGGAGCCCATCGATCCTCCGGAAGATAGTGACCCCATCATCGTGTCGGTGGATCGCGAGGGTCAGCACTATCTCTCCATCGGTGGCGACGAGACCGCCATGCCTCTCGAGGAGCTGGCCGATCGCGTGATCATCCTGCTCGAACGCAAGCCCGGCACCCCGGTGATGGTGCGCGGTGATCGCAACGTCTCCTATGGGCAGGTGGTAACCCTGATGGGCACGCTGCAGACCGCCGGCGTCGGTAGCGTCGGTCTGATCTCCGAGCCGCCGAGTGGGGAGGAGTAACCTCACCATGGCCAGACGACAGGCTCGAGTAGGCTATGGCATACCGGCGCTGCTGGCGGTGGGACTGCATGTGCTGGTGTTGCTGGTCAGTGTGATCAGCCTGCCGACCAGGGAACATGAACCCAGCCCCTCGTCGATTGTTCAGGCGACCCTGGTCAGTACCGAGACGGTCACCGACCAGGCCCAGCGTGCCGAAGAGGCGCGTCAGCGTGCCCTGGCCAGGCAGGCGGCCGAAGAAGCGGCCGCCCAAGAGGAGCAACGCCAGGCGGCGGAAGAGGCGGCCACCCAGGAGGCACAGCGCCAGTCCGACCGGGCCGCCGAAGAGCAGGCGCGTGAAGCCGCGCGCCAGGCCGCCGAACTCGAAGCGGCACGGCGTGCCGAGGAGGCGGAAGCCGAGACGCGTCGCCTCGAAGAGCAGCGTGACGCCGAGGAAGAGGCTCAACGCGAACGCGAAGCCGAAGAGCAGGCCCGGCGTGAACAGGAAGCAGAGGCGCAACGCCAGCGCGAGGCCGAGGAGCAGGCCCGGCGTGAGCAGGAAGCCGAGGCGCAGCGCCAGCGCGAGGAGGAGGCCGCCCGACAGCGCGAGGCCGAGGAGCAGGCCCGGCGTGAGCAGGAAGCCGAGGCGCAACGCCAGCGCGAGGAAGAGGCCCGACAGCGCGAGGCCGAGGAGCAGGCCCGGCGTGAACAGGAAGCCGAGGCGCAACGCCAGCGCGAGGAGGAGGCCGCCCGACAGCGTGAGGCCGAGGAACAGGCCCGGCGTGAACGCGAAGCCGAGGAGCGACGCCAGCGTGAGGCGGAGGAGCAGGCCCGCCTGGCTCGTGAGCAGGCCGAGGCCGAGATGCAGCGCTTGATCGAGGGGGCGGACGAGCGTGTCGCCAATGCGCAACAGGGGCAGCAGGCCGCCAACGACTTTATTGCCCTGGTGCGCCGGGCCGTGGAGCAGGCCTGGCGCATTCCGCCCAATGTCTCCTCCGGAACAACGGCCGAGATATCGGTGCGGCTCGGCCCCTCCGGGGAGCTGTTCGCCGCCGAGATTTCTCGTTCCAGTGGCGACAGCGCCTTCGATCGATCCGCCGTGCAGGCCGTCGAGGCCGCCGAGCCATTCGCCGAACTGCGACAGTTGCCAGCCGGCGTGCAACGCGATTACCGTGAATTCAATCTGCGCTTCAGACCGGGAGACGTACGCTGATGAAATCCTTGATGACTGCCTGGCTGACCGCCGCCTTGCTGCTGGTGGGTCAGCTTGCCCAGGCCGACCTGACCATCGAGATCACACGGGGTAACGAGAGTGCCACGCCCATCGCCGTGGTGCCCTTCGCGGGCACCGAGGGGCTGCCCGAGGACGTGGCCCAGGTGGTTCACGACGATCTCGAGCGCAGCGGTTATTTCGAGCCGCTACCGCGCCGTCAGATGATGGACCAGCCGACCAGTGCCGATGAGGTACGCTACGGAAACTGGAAGGCCCTGGACGCTCGTTACCTGGTGGTGGGCAGCGCCACGCAGGAGGGCGAGGGCTATCGGCTGCGCTTCGAACTGATGGATGTCAGTGGCGAGAGGCGCATGCTCGGCGAGGAGGTCTCCGTCAGCGCGGCTGAGCTGCGGGGTGCTGGCCATTACATCAGCGATCAGATATTCGAGGCCATCACCGGAATCCGTGGCGCCTTCTCCACCCGCATTGCCTATGTCACCTCCCAGGGTGTCGGTGACGACATGCAGTTCGCCCTCTATGTGGCCGATGCCGATGGCCACAACAGCCAGCAGGTGCTGAGTTCCCCACAGCCGATCCTGTCACCGGCCTGGTCGCCGGATGGTCGCAAGCTGGCCTATGTCTCCTTCGAGACCGAGCGGTCGGCGATCTATGTGCAGGATATCGAAACGGGAAAGCGGGCGCGTATCAGCTCCTTCACCGGCATCAACGGGGCACCGGCCTGGTCTCCCGACGGCCAGCGCCTGGCGATGTCGCTCTCCAAGGATGGCCAGCCGGAGATCTATGTGATGGATATCGGTTCGCGCAACCTGCAGCGCATCACCAATGACTCGGCCATCGATACCGAGCCCTCCTGGGCACCGGACGGACGCAGCCTGGTATTTACCTCCGACCGCAGCGGCGGCCCCCAGCTCTATCGTCATGACCTGGCCAGCGGGGAGCAGAAGCGCCTCACCTTCACCGGCAACTACAATGCCCGTGGGCGCTTCTCGCCGGACGGCGAGGTGCTGTTCTTGATCCACCGCTCCAGCAACGGTTATCAGGTCGCTCGTCAGGACCTGGGAAGCGGTCGCCTGGTGACGCTGAGCGACTCGCGCTGGGACGAGTCGCCCAGTGTTGCACCCAACGGGACCATGGTAATCTTCGCCACCCAGCAGGGTAACAGCGGGGTGCTGGGGGCGGTTACCGCGGATGGGCGCGCCTCCTTCCGGCTACCCTCCGCTCAGGGTGATGTGCGCGAACCCGCATGGTCACCTTTCATGAACTGATCCTTCAGGAGTATGAAACGATGCAATTCAAGCCCTATGCCCGCTCCCTGGCGGTCGCCCTGTCGCTGGCCCTGGTGGCTGGCTGCTCCAGCACCGGCGGAACCCAGGATGGCACCATGGACGGTACCCGCGATGGCAGCGGCGTCAGCAGCAGTGGCGTGAGTGATGGCCGCACCAGTGGCTCCGGTTACGGCGGCACTGCCGGACAGCAGGCCGATGGACGCATGCCGCAGCAGCGCACGGTCTACTTCGAGTTCGACAGCGACCGCATCCGCAGCGAGTTCGAGCCGGTCCTGGCCGCCAATGCCCGCTATCTTCGCGAGAATGGCAGTGCCCGCGTGGTACTCCAGGGTCATACCGACGAGCGCGGAACCCGCGAGTACAACATGGCGCTGGGCGAGCGACGCGCTCGCTCCGTGGAGAAGTTTCTCTCCGTGCAGGGGGTTTCTCCCTCCCAGGTCGAGGTCGTCAGCTACGGCGAGGAGCGCCCTGCGGCGCGTGGCCAGAATGAACAGGCCTTCGCCCAGAACCGTCGGGTCGTGTTCGCCTACTGAGGCGACACCCCGAGACGAGGGAGACACAGATGGAACACGGTCTGAAGAGGCTGTGCGGTGCGGGAGCCCTGGTGCTCCCGCTCTCCGTAGGGGTCCCCGCCCTGGCGCAGCAGCCAGTGGTCGAGGACCTGACCGCGCAATCCAGCACGTTTTACCAGCAGACGGATACCCGTGAGGCCGCGGGCGGCAGTCTGGTGATCTTCAACCAGGTGCAGGAACACCAGGAGGAGCTGCGCCGACTGCGTGGCCAGGTCGAGGAGTTGCGCCATCAGCTCGAGCAGCTTCGCGGCCAGACCCGACAACAGTATATGGATCTCGAGGATCGACTGGCCTCGGTTTCGGCCGGCATGAGTCGGCCAGCGCTGGAGGAAGAGGCGCGTGACGAGCGCCCCGACGACGAGGCTGGCGGGAATCGGAAGGACGAAGAGGCCGGCACGGCGTCACCGAATGCCGAGGACCCCGATGCCCAGGCGGCCTACCAGAAGGCCTTCTCCAGCGTTCAGGCGCGTGAGTTCGACAGGGCCATCGCCGCCTTCGAGCGTTTTGTCGGCAGTTACCCCGAGAGCCGCCTGACGCCCAATGCCCACTACTGGCTGGGTGAGCTGCACGCCGCCGAGGGCCGCCTGGAGCCCGCCGAGGCCGCCTTCCGTACCGTTCTTGACGACTACCCGGAGAGCAACAAGGTGCCCGACGCCCTCTACAAGCTGGGGCTGCTCAAGGCCCGCATGGGCCAGCCGGACGCCAGCCGAGAGCTGCTCGAACGGGTTCGCGAGGCGCACCCCGAGAGCACCGCGGCGGGGCTGGCCGGCGACTTCCTGCGGCAGTCCGGTAACTGACTCATCGAGGAGACTCCATGACCATCTGCAAGATCGACTATCAGGCGCCGAGTGGACTGCTGAATGACCGCGTGATTCTGGTGACCGGTGCCGGTGACGGGATCGGCCGTGCCGCGTCCCTGACCTATGCCCGACACGGCGCGACGGTCATCCTGCTGGGACGCACCATCGCCAAGCTGGAGACGGTCTACGACGAGATCGAGGCCGCCGGTGGCCCGCAACCGGCGATCTTTCCGCTGAACTTCGAGGGTGCCACCCTCAAGGACTATCAGGATATGGCCGACACTCTGGACAAGGAGTTCGGTCGCCTGGACGGGATCCTCCACAACGCCGGGCTGCTCGGTCGCATCACGCCCTTCGAGCAGTACAATCCCGAGCTCTGGGAGCAGGTCATGCAGGTCAACATCAATGGGCCGATCGCAATGACCCAGGCGCTGCTGCCCCTGCTCAAGAGCTCCGCGGATGCCTCGGTGATCTTTACCTCCTCCAGCGTGGGCAGGAAGGGGCGCGCCTACTGGGGAGCCTATGCGGTTTCCAAGTTCGCCACCGAAGGCTTCGTCGAAGTGCTTGCCGATGAGCTCGAGCACCTGGGCTCGGTGCGGGTCAACAGCCTCAATCCCGGCGCGACGCGTACCCAGATGCGCCGTAATGCCTACCCGGGTGAGGATCCTGACACCCTGCGCACCCCGGAGGAGATCATGCCTAGCTACCTGTGGCTGATGGGGCCCGACAGCCGCGGGCATAACGGCGAAAAGTTCGACGCCCAGCCACCGAAGGCCTGAATTCACATATCACGCGCGCGGCGTGCGCAACTCCCGACTCAGCGCCGCTGCCAGCTCCTCGCCGGTCTCGAACCAGAGGTCGGCCGGCCAGCGACGATAGTCGTCACCCTCCTCGATATACCCCCAGCCCACCGCCACGGCGGTCATGTCGGCGGCCCTGGCCGCCTGCATGTCCCGCAGATGGTCGCCGATGTACCAGCAGCGTGACGGAGGCGTATCCAGGCGGCGAGCCGCCGCCAGCAGCGGCGCCGGGTCCGGTTTCTTGACCGGCAGGTCATCGGCACACAGCAGTGCACCCGGCTTCAGCGCCAGGCTCTCCACCAGGGGGGCGGCATAGGCTCGCGGCTTGTTGGTGACGATGCCCCAGGGGGCCCCCTCCGCCTCCCAGGCGGTGAGCAGCGGGGCAAGCGGCGCAAAGACCCGGCTCTCGGCGGCCACGGCCTCGCCGTAGGCGGCGAGCAGGAAGCTGCGTGCCTCATCGTGTCCCGGCACCTCCCGAGCCAGCCCCAGGGCTAGCTCGACCAGGGCGCTGCCACCGTTGGAGACCTGGGCACGGATGATCGGGTAGGGGAGGGCGTCGAGGCCATGATGTGCCCGCAGGGCATTGGTGGCCCGCGCCAGGTCCGGTGCGGTATCCACCAGGGTGCCGTCGAGATCGAAGAGCAGGGCGCTCGGACGAGAGATCGGCATCATGTTTCCTCGCGTCGGCAGTGCATCAGGTAGTTGACCGAGACATCGGTCAGGTGCAGACGATAGCGGCGGCTCAGGGGGTTGTAGACCAGCCCGCTCTGCTCCCGGACCTCGAGTCCCGCCTGTCGACACCAGCCGGCCAGTTCGGCGGGGCGAATGAACTTGGCATAGTCATGTGTGCCTCGGGGCAGCATGCGCAGCAGATACTCCGCTCCGACCACGGCCAGGGCTAGCGCCTTGGGGTTGCGATTGAGCGTCGAGAAGAACACCTGCCCGCCGGGCTTGACCAGGGTCGCACAGGCACGCACCACGGAGCCGGGGTCCGGCACGTGCTCGAGCATCTCCAGACAGGTCACCACATCGAAGCTTGCCGGCGCCTCCTCGGCCAGGGCCTCGACGCTGACCCGCCGATAGTCGATCTCAAGCCCCTGCTCCTCGGCGTGCAGCCGCGCCACGCCCAGCGGCGCCTCACCCAGGTCGATGCCGATGACATCGGCGCCGCGGTGGGCCATGCCCTCGCTGAGGATGCCGCCGCCACAGCCCACATCCAGTACCCGCCGCCCGGCCAGGCCGGCGCGTGCATCGATGAAGTCGAGGCGCAGCGGATTGATGTCGTGCAACGGCTTGAACTCTCCGGTGCTGTCCCACCAGCGCTCCGCCAGGGCCTCGAACTTGGCGATCTCGCCGGGATCCATGTTCTCCGCTTTCGACTGCGTTGCACCCATTCGCTCTCTCCAGGTTGATAAGGGTGTGGTCGGTATCGCAGCGGTGGCAGGCTGCGATGAGTCCGGTATCATGAATATCATTCTACCCGTTCCCGGCGGCGACTTCCCCATGGCGCGGCGCCGCAGTGAACGCCACATCGCGACCCTCGACAAGGACTTCCCCATGATTCGCAAGGCTGTGCTTCCCGTAGCCGGTTTCGGCACCCGTTGCCTGCCCGCCTCCAAGGCGATTCCCAAGGAAATGATCACCATCGTCGACCGCCCGGTGATCCAGTATGTGGTCCAGGAGGCCGTCGACGCCGGTGTCCGCGATATCGTGCTGGTGACCCACGCCAGCAAGGGGGCGATCGAGAACCACTTCGACAAGCACTTCGAGCTGGAGACGAGTCTCGAGGCCAAGGGCAAGCAAGAACTGCTCGATGAGCTGAACGCGATCGTCCCCGACGACGTGAATATCATCGCTGTGCGCCAGCCGGAACCGCTGGGCCTGGGCCATGCGGTACTGTGCGCCCGACCGGTGATCGGTGATGACGCTCCCTTCGCCGTGCTCCTGCCCGATGTGCTGGTGGACGACGAGGGACTGGAACGCAACGACCTCGCCGGCATGCTGGAGGCCTTCGAGCGCAGCGGCCATGCCCAGCTGATGGTCGAGGAGGTTCCTCACGAGATGACCCACAAGTATGGCATCGTCGATACCGGGGGGGAGGCGCCCGCGCCGGGCGCGTCGACTCCCCTGGTCGGCGTGGTGGAGAAGCCGCCGGTGGAGGAGGCCCCCTCGGACCTGGCCGTGATCGGTCGCTATGTGCTGCCGGGCAGCATCTTCGCGCGGCTTGCCGACACCCCGCCCGGCGCCGGAGGGGAGATCCAGCTCACCGACGCCATCGAGTCACTGCGCGCCGATGAAGGGGTCGATGCCTACCGAATGCGTGGCAAGACCTTCGACTGCGGCCACCAGCTCGGTTATCTCGAGGCCACGCTCGCCTATGGCCGCCGCCATGCCCGCTTCGGGGAGGGCTTTCGCGAGCTGCTCGCCCGCTACGCCGGGGAGGCCTGAGCCATGCGCGTGCTGGTTCACGGCAGTGAGCTGTCCGCCGCCACCGCCGCCGCCGCCCTCAGCTGGGTAGGCCACCGAGTCACCTGGCTACCGCATGTCGACCAGCCCTGGTCAACGCTGCGCGGCGCCGACTGGCTGGTCGGCGAGCCGCGGCTGCTCGACCAGCTCGAGAGCGGGCTGGCCGACGGCAGCCTGCGCCTGGCGGAGAGTGCCGAGGAGGCGCTGCAACGCCCCCAGGAGGTCATCTGGCTATCCCTCTCGCCGGAACAGCGTGGCGAGCTCGACACCCTCTTCATGGCGCTCGATAGCGTCGGCCACCAGCAGCGGTTGCTGGTCAACCACTCGACCTTCCCGGTCGGCGAGACCGAACACCTGGAGGGGCGTCTGGGGCCTGGCAGTCACGCCGTGGCGCTGTCGGACATGATCGAGGAGGGGCGGGCCTGGGAGACCTTTACCCGCCCCAGCCGCTGGCTGCTGGGATGCGACGATGATGGTGCCGAGGCCCGCGTACGGGAGCTGCTGCGTGCCTTCAACCGTCGTCAGGAGGTGGTTCAGCGCATGCCCAGGCGTGCCGCCGAGCTGACCAAGCTGGCGATCAACGGCATGCTGGCCACCCGCATCAGCTACATGAACGAGGTGGCGGGCCTGGCCGACAGCCTGGGTGTCGATGTCGAGTTCGTGCGCCAGGGCATGGGGTCCGACTCACGCATCGGCTACGAGTACCTCTACCCGGGGTGTGGCTTCGGTGGGCCCAACTTCTCCCGTGACCTGATGCGCCTGGCCGATGTGCAGTCCGCCAGCGGGCGACGTTCGGCGCTGCTCGAGCAGGTGCTCGATATCAACGAGCACAAGAAGGAGACGCTGTTCCGCAAGCTGTGGGCTCACTTCCACGGCCGACTGGAGGGACGTTGCGTGGCCATCTGGGGGGCGGCCTTCAAGCCCGGTACCGCGCGCATCGATCACGCCCCGGTGCTGAACCTGCTGCGGGCGCTTTGGGCACAGGGGGTGCGCGTGCGTCTTCATGATCCGGCGGCCCTGCCGGCGCTGCGAAAGGAGGTCGGCGATCACCCGCTGCTGGAGAGCATGGAGGGGGACCCGCTGGAGGCGTGTCAGGGAGCCGACGCCCTGATGCTGGTCACCGAGTGGAAGGCCTACTGGAACCCGGACTGGCGTCGACTGGCCGACCTGCTGGAGGAGCGTCTGGTCCTCGATGGCCGCAATATCTATGACCCGGCATGGGTCGCCGCCCAGGGTCTTCACTATCGGGGAATCGGTCGTCGCGCCGATCCCTGAGGCCGCCTCCTGAGTCAGTCAGCGGGCGGCGGGGGCGCTCGGGCCTGCGAAGTTGGCGGCGGCGAAGCGCCAGTTGGCCAGTGCCCAGAAGGCGTCGAGGCCTGCCGCGGTATCAATTCCCTGGCCGCCGGCCAGATGGTGGACCAGCAGGGGCGTCAGGCCACGGCTCAAGGGTACATCGTGGACGTCGCCGGCCATCACCGCGAGCCCTTGGGCATCGCGTACCAGCCACACCCAGCCACCGGGAGGCGCATCGCTGGCGGCGGTGGCAATCGCCTGGCGCAAGCCGGCGGGCTCTCCCCAGCGTGCCGCGATGGCCTGGCCGAGGGCATCATCGGGGGCGCCACCCTGCGGCGACAGGGAGTGCCAGTGGAAGGTAAAGGCCCATGCCTGGGCCGCCTGCCTGGCGAGTTCCCGCTCGGCGCCAAGCAGAATGGCCTCCAGCGAGGCGCTCGCCCAGGGCGAGTCCTCCACCAGCTGGTTGAGTCGGGCCACGCAGGCGCGCTGTGTCTGACTATGACGCTGGATGACCGTCTCGCGGGAGAGGTGAGGTGCCAGGGCCTTGGTGTCATAGGGTAGGGCAGGCAGTTCGAAAGGCATCGGTCTTCCTTGGGCGACGAAGGCGGTGACAGGTGCTGCGTTGGCGTCGCCCCGTGTGCCGACGAGCATAAACCCTTTACACTGTTGCCGACCCATGGGCGATGCCTCCGGACCTCGCGGCATGATACCAGCTGCCTTGCACACAGGCATCCGCCCCAGCCACACAAGGAGTAGAGCATGGCAGAGCGTCCGGAACCGCGCCGCTACGCCGGACCGATCGTCCCGGATCCCGAGGCCAGCCTGGCGCCATATCGCCCGCGCTGGCCCGAGCCGCCGCGGATATGGCCGCTGTGGTTGCTGGTCCTGATCCTCGCCGGCGCCCTGGCAGCCATGGGCTGGTTCGGCTGGCAGGAGCGCCAGCGCCTGATATCCCAGAACACCCGACTGAGTGGTGAGCTCTCCAACATCCATGCCCGCTTCGATACCACCATCGGTGAAGGTGATGGCATCGATCGGCTGAAGGAGCGTATCGAGGCCCTGACACGCCAGGATGAGATCCATGAGCGGCGTTTCAATGGGGTCGAGGAGGATCTTGTGGCGGAACTCGAGCGGCTGGAGGGTCTCGTCGAGGGCCAGAAGGCACGATTGACCCGCATGGGGGAGGTCGCCACGAATCGAGAGGCGATGCTCTCGGCCTTCCAGGAGTCGCTCGATGCCCTGGAGCGCGCCGGAGAACAGGGGCGCCGTGCGCTGGCCGAGCGCCTGGATCTGGTCAGTGAGGGCCACGATGCCAGCGTAAAGCGGCTCGCCGAGCTCCAGGATCGGGTTGCCGATGCGTCCGACCTCGACAGGATGCGTGACGAGCGGGAGGCGGCCGAAAACCGTCTCGCCGCCGCCCAGGAGATGCAGGCTGCTCGTCTCGAGACGCTGCAGGAGCGCGTGGCAGCACTGGCCGATGCGCTTGAAGGTGCCGGCGAGGCGCGGGAAGATAGGCAGCAACAAGAGGACGCCCTGCGTTCACGCCTGGCCGCGCTGGAGGCCGATATTGGTGAAATGCGGCGCAGTCAGCTGGCCCTCAGCGCCCGACTCGAGGCACTGCGGCCGTGAGGCTGATACCGTCGCATCCCCGGGAGTCGCAAACGATAAGGCGTAAGGATATGGAGAATCGGTTGGCGCTACGCCTGATCGCGGCGACGCTGATGCTGAGCCTGCTGCCCGCCTCGACGGTGCTGGCCATCGAGGCGCGGGTCGAGGGGCTCAAGGGTGACCCGGCGGCTAACGTTCGCCATTACCTGGATGGGCTGGACGAGAACCAGTACAGCCGTTCACGGCTGGAGGGGGAGTCGCGGCGACGCGCCGCCGAGGCGATGCGCGCCTACGGCTATTACGAGCCGAAGATCGAGGCTCGCCTGGCCGAAGGAGAGCCGCCCGAGTATGTCGAGCTGATCATCGACCCGGGCCCAAGGGTCCGTATCGAGACCCTCGACTTCCGACTCGAGGGGGATGCCCGGGAGGACCCTCCCTTTCAGGAAGCCATCGATGACTTTCCCCTGACCGTCGGTGATCCCCTGGTACATGCCCCTTATGACAGCCTGCGGGGCCGTCTGGCCAACCTCTCTCTGGAACGCGGTTACTTCGAGTGGCGCTATGCCGATCGTCGCATGGAGGTACGTCCCTTCGACGAAAGCGCTCGTCTCTACCTGACCCTGGATAGTGGTCCACGCTACCGTTTCGGCGATGTCAGCATCAGCGGTAGCCATATCGAGCCAGACCGGCTGCGCCGACTGCTTCCCTTCACCCCGGGAGCTCCTTACCTGGCCGGTGAGCTGGCCACCTTCAACCAGCGACTCGGACAGACCGAGTGGTTCCGCTCCGTCACCGTGAGGCCGCGGCTGGAGAGCAGCTCTCTGGCGCTCGAGGAGAGGTCGCCGGGTTGGGCCGAGGCGGTGGCCAGCGAGGGGGGGAGCCGCTATGGCACGACAGCGCGTGTATCGGCGGCAGGCCTGGGAGGAGTGACGGCGCTGGCCGCGCGCCAGGAAGAGCACCCCTCTGTCCCCATCGATGTCAAGGTGGCCCCGGCCGAGCGTCACCGTTTCGAGGTCGGGGTCGGCTATGCCACCGATGTCGGGCCACGCCTGCGCTTCTCGTGGGACCAGCCGTGGATCAATCGCTATGGCCACGGCCTGGATCATGACCTCTACCTTTCGGCGCCCCAGCAGCGCTTCGGGGGTGTCTATACACTGCCTCTCGATAATCCCCTGCGCGACAGCTACCGCTTCCAGTATGGGCTCAGCCACAAGGACAGCGATGATACACGCTCCCTGGAGGCAACCCTGGAGGGCGCTCGCCGCTGGGAGTTCGAGAACGGCTGGATCCAGCATCTCTATGTGCGTACCACCTATGAGGACTTCACCCAGGGTAACGATAGCGAGCAGGTACTGCTGCTCTACCCGGGGATGCGCTGGTCACGCACCCGAACCCGCAACCCCACTTTCCCCAGCTGGGGCGACCACCAGCGGCTGAGCTTGGAGATCTCCGACGGCCTGTGGGGCTCCGACGCCGACTTCGTCCGCATGACCGGAGAGTCGCGCTGGATCCGCAAGATCGGGACCGACAACCGTGTGGTGACCGGGCTCGGCCTGGGGGCGATCGAGACCAGCGACTTCTCGCTGATTCCGCCTTCGCTGCGCTTCTTCGCGGGCGGCGACAACAGCGTGCGTGGCTACGGCTACGAGAGCCTCTCGCCCCGCGATGACGAGGGCAATCTCACCGGCGGTCAGCAGCTGCTGACCTATAGCCTGGAGTGGCAACACCGCGTGACCGGCGACTGGTGGGGCGCGGCCTTCGTCGATACCGGTGACGCCTTCGAGGAGTGGGGCCCCGACGACCTCAAGACCGGCGCCGGCCTCGGCGTGCGCTGGATATCACCGGTCGGACCGATTCGCCTGGATATCGCTCACCCCTTCGACGACGAGGACAATTCGTGGCGCCTACACTTCGCCATCGGTCCAGAGTTCTGAGTCTGCTCTGGTCGCTGTTTCGCCTGCTGATTCTATTGCCCCTGTGGCTTCTTGGCCTGGTGTTTCTGCTCCTGGGGCTGGGGCTTTCGCCATGGGGGTTCGGGCTGCTGCTCGACCAGGGCGAACGCATGGGGCTGCTCGAGGTAGATGCCTACGAGGGGGCGCCTCTCGACCAGCTGCAGCTCGAAGGCTTCGCCATGCAGGTCGGGCCTGCGAGCCTATCCCTTGATCGCCTCGAGCTCGCCTGGTCGGAGGAGTGTGTGCTGTCTGGCCGACTCTGCCTGGAGGTGCTCGGTGTCGAGGGCGCGCGGCTGCGTCTGGCCGACAGCGAGCCCGCCGACGAGCCGCCACCGTCTTCCGCCGGTGACCCCCTCGCCGCCATCGAGCTGCCGTTCCCCATCGAGCTCCGGCGCCTCTACCTCGAGGACGTCGAGGTGCTGCTGGCCGATGGCACGCGCCTGAGCTGGGATCATTTCAGCACCGGGGCCGTGGCCGAAGGCGATACGCTCAGCCTGTTGCCGACGCGTCTCACCGGCACTCGCTTGCGCCTGCCGCTGACGCCGGGGGCACAGTTGGCACTGGCCGAGGGGGAGCGGGACGGACCACACCTCACGGCTACCTCCATTGATGCCGCCATCGCCGTGCGCTCACCGCTGCCCGATGAGGTGGCCGCGTCGGCGGAAGGCATAACGGCCGCTGCCCTGGAGGAGCAACCACGCCGCGAGCTGCCCGAGATTACCCTGCCGCTGAAGGTGGAAGTGCCGGAGCTGCTGGTGGAGGACAGCGCGGTGGAGGGGGCCGTGGAGTATGGAGTCGAGCGCCTGGCCCTCTCGCTGTTCGCGGATGGGCACTCGGTGGAGGTGCGCCCCCTGGAGGTCTCGACACCCGATGGCGACGCCAGTCTCGAGGCCGCCATCGCGCTGACCGAGGACTATCCGCTCGAGCTCCGTCTCGAGAGCGCCCTGTGGCTGCCGGAGTTGATGCCGGGGCTGGCCGGGCAGCGTATCGAGCTGGGCCTGGACGGCACGCTCGCCGACCTGCTGATGCGCCTCGAGCTGAGTGGCCCGGTTGACCTCAAGCTGGATGCCCGGGCCGACCTCCTCGACCCCACCCTGCCGCTGACCGCCAGCCTGGCCAGCGACCTGGTGCAGTGGCCACTGCCCGGTCAACAGACCACCACCAACGCCGACGGCGTGGAGATCGCCGTCGAGCCCTGGCTGGTCGAGGACCTGGTACTACACCTGGAGGGCAGCCTGGTGGACTACCGCCTCGCCGCCTCCCTCGATGCCGAAGGGCCCCAGCTACCCTTTACCCGCCTCGCCCTGACCGGCAGCGGTGACCTGACACACTTCGCCTGGAAGCCGCTGTCGCTTGCCATGAACAGTGCCTCCGTGATCAGCCGCGGGCGGATCGACTGGGACGACGGCATCGGTGTCGATGCCCGGGCTCGCCTGGACAATGTCGACCCGAAGCCCTTTGTGGAGGGGCTGTCCGGTCGGCTCGATGGCGACGTGGCAGTGCGTTTCCGCCAGGAGGATGCAGGCTGGACGCTGGCGGTTCCCGAGCTGACCATCGACGGTGAGCTGCAGGAGCGAAACCTGGCCCTGCGTGCCGAGCTCGCGGGTGACAGCGAGATGCGCTGGAACGTCGAGACCCTGGATTTTCGTCAGGGCGAGAACCGTCTGCAGCTGGCGGGGCGGGTGAGCGAGTCCGATATTGACCTCTCCGGCGAGGTCGACATGCCGGATCTAGCGAGTCTGCATGACGACCTGTCGGGCCGCATCAGCGGTGGCCTCGAGGCCGCCGGCAGCCTGGCGTCACCCAGTCTCGACCTGAACCTCGTCGGCGAGTCACTGGTCTTTGCCGAGAACCGACTTCGTGAGCTCAGGCTGGCCGGCCGGGTCAGCGGCCTCGAGGATCCCGCCATGGAGGCAACGCTCAAGCTTGCCGGTCTCCAGGCCGGCGGTCAGCGTCTCGACGAGGCCCTGCTGGCCCTGGATGGCCGGCTCTCCGAGCACCGCCTGACCCTGGAGGCCTCGGCGCCCCCCGGCATGCCGCTGTCACGGGCATCACTGGCCCTGGCGGCCGGGCTCGACCGGGCCCGAGGCCGCTATGCAGGACAGCTGTCCCGACTCGAGGTCGATGCCGAGCAGGGTGACCTGCGCCTTGTCGACCCCGCGGTGTTCACCGCCAACCTCGATCAGGGGAGTGCCCGCGTACAACCTTTCTGCCTGGTTCGGCAACAGGGCGGCAGCCTGTGCCTGGTGGAGCCCCTGGAAACCTCTCCAGAGGGTGGCGAACTGCGCCTCAGGCTCGCTGAGGTACCCATGGCACTCCTCGACTCCTTCCTGCCACAGGGCTGGGCGGCCCGGGGCAATACCGAGCTGGATCTCGATGCGGGCTGGGGCGCCGATGGCAGCTGGCGGGCGGAGGGCAGCCTGCAGAGCCGACTGGCGCTGGATGGCCAGGACGCCTACGGCCAGCCCTGGTCTCTGCCGGAGGCACGGCTCGAAGGCGAAATCAGTGCCGATGACCAGGCCGCCGAGCTGGCCCTCGATCTCAATCTCGCCCAGGCCGGTGGCCTGGCACTGACGGCGCGGGTCGACGACCCCGTCGACGAAGGGCGCCTCACGGGCCGGCTCTCTCTCGGTGAGCTGCGTCTGTCGCCCTATCGTGATCTGGTTACCGGCATGGAGACCCTGGAGGGAAGGCTCACCGGTAATGTCGACATGGCCGGCCGCCTCGAGGCGCCCGAGATGCGTGGACGCATCGCCCTGGCCGGGCTCAAGGCCAGCGGGGCCGATGTGCCGGTGGAGGTGCGTGATGGTGAGCTTGGCATCGACCTCAACGGCACGGCGGCCACCATCGACGGCTACATTGCCGCCAAGGAGGGGCGCCTGAATATCGACGGCAATGCCGCCTGGCCATCGCCGGAGCAGTGGCGCGCCGACCTGTCGCTGCGTGGCGTCGACCAGCCGGTGCTGGCGGTACTGCCGGAGTTCGGGCAGCTGCGTATCGCCCCGGACCTTGAGATTCGCGCGCGACCGACCCTGCTGCAGGTGCGTGGCGACGTCCAGGTGCCCTGGGCTCGCCTGGAGGTCGGCAAGCTGCCCCCCTCGGCGGTTGCCCCCAGTCCCGATGAGGTGATCATCACGCGCGAGGATGAAGAGCGGGCCCGGCGTGAGGCCGAGAGTGTCACCGCAGAAGCCGCCACTGGAGAGGATACCGCCGAGGCCATGGCCGCTGCCGGCATGGCCCTGGATGTGCAGATCGACCTGCGCCTGGGGCCGGATATGAAACTCTCCGCCTACGGGCTCGAATCCGGTCTTTCCGGCACCCTGGAAGTGCGTCAGCAGGATGGGCCGGTACAGCTCTTCGGCGATGTCAATCTGGTGGATGGCCGCTTCCGTGCCTATGGGCAGGACCTGCTGATCCGCGAGGGGCAGCTGCTGTTCAGCGGCCCGCCCGGGCAGCCGCTGCTCAACTTCGAGGCGGTGCGCAACCCCGATGCCACTCAGGACGGCGTGGTGGCTGGCCTGCGCGTGACCGGCAGCGCCGCATCGCCTCAGCTCGCGGTATTCTCGGAGCCCTCCATGGACGAGGCGAGTGCACTCTCCTATCTGTTACGTGGACGAGCGCCCAACGATAGCGACACCGATGGCGCGCTGACCTCGGCACTGGTGGGGCTCGCCGTGGGGCAGGCCGGTGGCGCGGTGGGCGGCATCGGCAAGGCCTTCGGTGTCTCGGACCTGACCCTGGATACGGCGGGCAGCGGCGAGGATAGCCAGGTGACCCTCAGCGGCCAGCTGACCGACGACCTCGAGGTGCGCTACGGTGTCGGGGTCTTCTCGCCGATCGCCGAACTTACCCTGCGCTACAACATCTGGCGCAGCCTCTACCTGGAGGCGGTCTCCGGTGCGAGCCAGGCGGTGGATCTGATCTACACCTTCAGCCGTTCCGGCAACCCGAGGATTCTCGATGACAACTAGGAGAGACGTACCATGACGCTGGACCCCTCCCGGGCCCTGCCCGGGCGCGACACACCACTCGCCATCGGCGGCGTGCATGCGGTCAATGGCCGCTCCATGCTGCCGCCATTTCCCGACCGGCTGCAGCAGATCGTGCTGGGTCTGGGCTGCTTCTGGGGAGCCGAACGGCTGTTCTGGCAACTGCCAGGCGTCCATGTCACCGCCGTGGGCTATGCCGGCGGCGTGACGCCCAACCCTACCTACGCGGAGTGCTGCAGTGGACTCACCGGCCATGCGGAGGTGGTTCGGGTGATCTTCGACCCGGCCGAGATCGGTTTCGAGCAGCTGTTGCAACAGTTCTGGGAGGCCCATGACCCCACCCAGGGAAATCGCCAGGGCAACGATATCGGACCTCAGTACCGCTCTATCATCCTGACGACCGACGAGTCACAGCAGGCGCTTTCGCTGCAGACCCGCGATGCCTATCAGCAGGCGCTCTCCGGGGCCGGCGGGGGGAGCATCACCACCGAGATCACGCCCCTCACGGCCTTCTACTACGCCGAGGAGGAGCACCAGCAGTATCTGCACAAGCATCCCGACGGCTACTGCGGACTCCGCGGCACCGGGGTCAGCTGCCCCATCGGTTGAGCCCCGTCGGTTGAAGAGGCCCCACTCAATCGATGGGGCGATCAGAAACGAGCTCATCCCATAGCGCCGTTACCGCTGGCTGCTGATTGTCGGCACGCCGGAACAGCACAATGTCCATGGGTACCTGCCAGCGCTCACCGCCAGCCGGCACCAGGGCTCCCTGGGCCAGTTCATCCCGTACGCTGGATTCGGGTAGCCAGCCCAGGCCATAACCCAGTGAGACCAGCTCACGGATATTGCTGCTCTGGATGCTCTCGTTGAGGATGCGGAAGTCGGGGGTGTCGTCGAATCGGGCGAGATGGGCGCGAATCGCGGCATCGGTCAGCCCGCGGGGGTGGTAGGCGATCAGCGGCAGGCTCGAGGCCCCCTCCAGGGAGAAGCGTGGCTCTCCGCCCGGCTCCGGCAGGGAGAGCGGGACCATTCGCTCGCCGGCGAGCCGCCAGGAGAGATAGTCCTGGGTATCGGGCTCGATGCCACAGGGCGAGCACGGCCAGAAACACAGCACCAGGTCGCACTCATCCCGGGCCAGGGCGCGAAAGAAGTCGTCGACCAGCCAACCGGTGGCGCGCAGGTCGGGTGTGATGGGCGGGGGCGCCGGCCACTGGCCAAGCCAGGCAGGCAGGAAGTGGCTCAACAGGCTCTGGGGGGCCGCCAGGCGAATGCGCCCGGCGTGCTGGTCGGCGAGATGGGCCAGGCGCCGCCGGCTCTCGGCCACCCGCTGCGTGACATCATGGCATAGCGCCAGGAACTCCTCCCCGGCCGGGGTCAGGGAGAGAGGCAGCGTCTGGCGGTTGACCAGTACGGTGCCCATCTCCTCCTCGAGCAGCTTGATACGGCGGGAGAACGTCGGTTGGGTAACGTTCTGCTGCTCGGCGGCCCGCGAGAAGTGTCGCGTTCGCGCCAGCGCCATGAAGTCCTCGAGCCAGCGCAGCTCCATGTCATCTCCCGTCGACGAGCCAAAAGGGCATTATGCCAGATGCCCCGGGGGCTCAGTCGATTCGACCCTCCTCGACCCCATGACAGGCGACCTGGCTGCCGTCATCGCGGGCGATCAGCCTGGGGATCTCCTCACGGCAGCGCGCATTGGCGTGCGGACAGCGGGCGTGGAAGACGCACCCCGAGGGCAGATGTACCGGGGTGGGCACCTCGCCCTCCAGGCGGATATGCTGCGGTCGCTCATCCTCCAGGCGGGGAATCGCCGACATCAGCGCCTGGGTATAGGGGTGGCGCGGGGTGGCAAACAGCGTCGCCGTCGGAGCCACTTCACACACCCGGCCCAGATACATCACCGCCACCCGGGTACCGAAATGCTCGACCACGGCGAGATCATGGGTGATGAACAGGTAGGTAAGGTTGCGATCGCGCCGCGCATCCATCAGCAGGTTGAGCACCTGGGCCTGGATGGAGACGTCGAGGGCGGAGATCGGCTCATCGGCGACGATAAACTCGGGGTCCACGGCCAGGGCCCGAGCGATGGCGATGCGTTGACGCTGCCCACCGGAGAACTCATGGCCGTAGCGCTTGCCCCAGTCCGCGGCGATGCCTACCGATGCCATGACCTCGTCGACCTGGTCGCGGACCCGCTGGCGACTCCAGTCGGGGTGGTGCAGCCGAATCGGCTCCTCCAGGGTCTGCTGGATGGTCATGCGCGGATTGAGCGAAGCATAGGGGTTCTGGAAGATCATCTGCATGCGCCGCCGATAGGGCATCAGCGCCTGGGTCGAGAGGTCGTCGATGCGCTCGCCGGCGTAGCGGATCTCACCCGCCGAGGGGTGCAGCAGCCCCATCACGGTACGTGCCACCGTGGACTTGCCACAGCCCGACTCGCCGACCACGCAGAGGGCCTCGCCGCGCTGGATCTCCAGGTCGACGCCGTTGATGGCGTGGACATGCTCCTGCTCGCGCACGAGCCTGCCACCCTTGAACTTGAGCTGCTCGAGGAAGTCGCCGGAGAGCGAGAAGCGCTTCTCCAGGCCACGAATCTCGAGCAGTGGCTGCCCGTTGTCGGCGCGGGAATGGCTCGCCTCCGGACGGGGGCTGGATAGGGTATCGGTCATCGAGACGTCTCCTGTGCCGGAATGCGCTCCTGGTCCTGCATCTCGGCCACCATATGACAGGCCGCCTGGCAGTTGCCGGAGGCGACGAATCCGGGCACCTCGCTGCGGCAGGCCGTGCGTTCGCTGCCATCCGGGCGTTGCGTGAAGCCGCAGCGGGGATGAAAGGCGCAGCCGCTGGGCAGATTGTCCAGTGACGGCATGCTGCCGGGGATCTGGTTGAGGCGGCTGCCCGGTGTGGCCATCTGGGGCAGGGCATTCATCAGCCCCTGGGTATAGGGATGCTGCGGATCATTGATGATCTCGCGGGTCGGCCCCTGCTCGATCACGCGACCGGCGTACATCACCAGCATGCGTTGAGTCACCTGGCTGACCACGCCGAGGTCGTGCGTGATCAGGATCAGACCGACATTGTGCTTTTCACACAGCTCCAGCAGCAGATCCATGATCTCGGCCTGGATGGTGACGTCCAGCGCCGTGGTGGGCTCGTCGGCGATGATGATATCGGGGTCGAGCAGCAGGGCGATGGCGATGATCACCCGCTGCCGCATACCGCCCGAGAGCTCATGGGGGTACTGATCCAGACGCGCCTCCGGCGAGGGGATATGCACCTGTTCGAGCTTGCGCAGGGCGATGGCCCGCGCCTCGCGACGCCCGATGCGACGATGCGCCTTGAGACACTCGACCATCTGCTCGCCGATCGAGAGCACCGGATTGAGCGTCATCATCGGATCCTGGAAGATCATCGAGATGCGGTTGCCGCGGATCTGGCGCAGATGGCGGTCGCGCATCCCGATCAGCTCCTGACCGTCGAAGCGGATGCTGCCGCCGGCGATATAACCGGGCTTGGCGATCAGGTTGAGCAGGCTGAACGCCGCCACCGACTTGCCGGCGCCGGATTCACCGACGATGCCCAGCCGCTCGCCCCGGTCGAGTGTGAAGCTGACGTCGCGCAGGGCCTTGACATCGCCCCGGCGCAGGGCGAAGCGCACGTCGAGTTGGTTGACTTCGAGAAGTGACATGGAAACTCCGTAGGCGTCATCAGCCCTTGTAGAGGCGAGGGTTGAGCACATCGCGCAGCCAGTCGCCGAGTAGGTTGATCACCAGTACCAGGACGACCAGCACGGCACCCGGAATCAGCGTGATCCACCAGGAACCCGACTGGATGTAGTCAAAGCCCGACTTGATCAGCGAACCCAGCGACGGGTGGGTCTCCGGCATGCCCAGTCCCAGGAAGGAGAGGGCGGCCTCGGAGATGATGGCATTGGCCACCTGTACCGTGGAGATGACGAAGATCGGCGACAGGGTGTTGGGCAGGATATGGCGGAACATGATGCGCCGGCTGGGCAGCCCCATGGTGCGGGCAGCGTCCACGTACTCCTTGCCCTTCTCCGCGAGCACCGAGGCACGGACCGTGCGGGCATACTGTGGCCATTCGGCCAGGCCGATGATCAGCACCAGCAGGGGAACGGCGTAGGTGCTGAAGGTGGCGCTGCCGAAGATCGCCTTGACCAGGGCACCCACCACGATGGCCACCATCAGGGTGGAGAAGGAGAGCTGGATATCGGCCAGGCGCATCAGGAAGGCATCGATACGCCCGCCCAAGTAGCCGGCCAGCAGGCCGAACACCACGCCCAGCAGGGCCTGTAGCGCCACGGCACCGAAGCCGATGATCAGCGACACCCGGGCGCCATACAGGATGGTGGAGAGCAGGTCGCGACCCTGGGCATCGGTGCCCATCACATAGGCGGGATCACTGCCATCGATCCAGAAGGGCGGCAGCTCCGAGGCCAGAATATCGATCTGCGCCAGGTCATAGGGGTTCATCGGTGCCAGCCACGGCGCCAGCACGGCGCAGGCCACGAAGACGACGAAGACCAGCAGGCTGAGCTGGGCGATCGGGTCGCGCTTGAAGCTATAGAGCAGGTAGGAGTCGCGCAGGCGCTCCCAGCGGCTTGGCAGGGGCGGGGCTTGCTGGGGAGAAGTCTGGGTGGTCATGCGGGCTTCCCTGTGAGCTTGACGGTGGGGTTGACCAGGCCATAGATCAGGTCGACCAGCGTATTGGTGATCACGAAGATCAGGCCCACGATCATCAGGTAGGTGATGATCAGCGGAATATCCGAACGGTTGATGGCATTGAGGAACATCAGCCCCATGCCGGGCCACTGGAACACGGTCTCGGTCAGGATGGTGTAGGCCACCAGGGTGCCGATCTGCACGCCCCCCACGGTGATCACCGGCAGCATGGTGTTCTTGAGCGCATGCAGGAAGTAGATACGCCGCAGGCTGATTCCCTTGGCCCGGGCGAACTTCACGTACTCCGACTGCAGGACCTCGAGCATCTCGGCGCGAATCAGGCGAATAAACAGCGGCAGCATGATCGATGCCAGCGAGATGGCCGGCAGCACCAGGTAGACGAGGCCCTCGGTGGAGGCGAAGTTGGTGTACCAGGTGCCGACGACATGCACCGGGTCACCGCGGCCGTAGGCGGGCATCCCGCCCTCGGTGGAGACCAGGCCGTTGAGCCAGCTGCCCCAGCCCGTCTCCCCGGGGAAGGGGGACCAGCTGACGCCGATGGAGAACAGCTGGATCAGCACGATGGCGGTGAGAAAGACCGGTATGGAGATACCGACGATCGAGGCCCCCATGAAGAATCGCGACAGCCAGGCGCGCGGCTTGATGGCGCTGTAGACCCCGATGGGAACCGACAGCAGGACGATCAGCAGGGTGGTCGCCGCCACCAGCTCAAGCGTAGCGGGCAGGTGACGCAGTACCACGTCGGTGGTCGGCTCGTTGAAGATGTAGGAGTAGCCGAAGTCCAGCTGAACGGCATTCCTGGCGAAGCGCAGATACTGGACCAGGAAGGGGTCGTTGAGCCCCAGCTCCTCGCGCAGGATCTCGCGCTCGCTCTCGGGCACCGACTGGCCGACCATCTGCTGAATGGGGTCGCCGAGGTTGTTCTGAATGGAGAAGGCGATAAGGCTGATGACGAACATCACCAGCAGCGCATGGAAGAGGCGCTTGATCAGAAAGGCGATCATGAAGGTGTCCTGTGGGCATACAGGCAGCAACGGTCTCGCGAACGGAGGCCGTTGCTCGTTGGTTGGGGGGAATGACCAGGGCGATGCCGGCCCGCCGGGCCGGCATCGGGATCACTCGTCCTCGTCGATGACCAGGTCCCCGAGGTAGGGGAAGTTCATCACGTTGAGCACCGGCTCGATATCCACGTTGGCTGCCGAGGCCCAGGCCAGATCCTGCCAGTGCAGGGGCACGACGGCGGCCTCGTCGTAGAGGGTCTGCTCGACCTGCTTCAGCATCTCGGCGCGTTTCTCGAGGTCGACCTCGAGATTGGCCTCGGCCACCAGCTTGTCGAGCTCCGGGTTGCAGTAGTTGCCGGCGTTGTACTGGCCGGCACCGGTGTCGGCATCCGGGCAGGCGGTCAGGTACTCGTGGAAGTTGGCGCTATCCTCGGTATCGGAGTGCCAGCCGATCAGCATCATGTCGGCGGCGCGGTCATCAAACTCGCCCCAGTACTGCGCCTTGGGCAGGGTCTTGAGGTCCACGTCGACATTGATGCGCGCCAGCATGGTGGCCACGGCCTGGGCGATCTTGGCATCGTTCACGTAGCGGTTGTTGGGTGCCATCATGGTGATCTCGAAGCCATCGGCGTAGCCGGCTTCCTCCATCAGGGCCTTGGCCTTCTCCAGATCGTAGCGACGCTCCAACGAGTCGATATGGCCGGCATACCCCTCGGGGGAGAACTGGGCTGCGGGAGTGGCAAAGCCCTTCATCAGGCGGTCGGCGATGGCGTCCTGGTTGACGGCATAGGCAAAGGCCTGACGAACCTTCGGATCCTGGAAGGCCTCGACACGCTCCTGATTCATATGGAAGAAGATGATGCGGGTGCCGGAGAGGGTGACCAGCTGGACATCGTCGCTCTCGCGCACGCGCTCGAGATCATTGGGCGGTACCGGGGCGATGAAGTCGACGTCGCCGGAGAGCAGGGCGGCCACTCGGGTGGCGTTCTCGCTGATCGGGGTCAACACGATGGTGTCGACATTGCCCGGGGAGTCGCTATCCCAGTAATCGGGATTGCGGGCGAACTCCATGCGAGTGCCCTTGCGATGCTCGACGACCGTGTAGGGGCCGGTGCCGGAGAGGTTCGAGGAGGCGAAGGAGTTGCCGTTCTTGACGATCTCGTCCTTGGGGTCGCCATCGTCATCGTTGCCGGAGTAGAACTCGCTATCCATCGGGAAGATGTAGGTGGCGAGATTGAGCAGCAGCGGGTAGGGCTCGGCGGTCTTGAACTCGACGGTGGTCTCGTCGATGGCCGTGACACTCTCGATGGGAGTGAAGATCGCCTTGAAGTCGGGGCTTCGCTTGAGACGCTCCACGGTCCACACCACATCCTCGGCGGAGAAGGCATTGCCGCTGTGGAACTCGACCCCGTCACGCAGGCTCATGCGCATGGTGGTGTCGTCCACCTGCTCCCACTCCGTGGCCAGGCGTGGCTCGAACTCGAGATCCTTGGTCCAGCGAACCAGCGGGTCGTGTGTCATGTGCGAGAGTTGCAGGATGCCACCGGAGAGCTGCTCGTGAATATCCAGCGAGACCGGGTCCGCATCATAGGCCATGCGCAGAGTGGTCTCGGCGCTGGCAACGGCGGGCAACATGGCGGCGCCAGTCATGGTGGCGCCAACGACGGCAGCCAGAAGGGTGCGCTTGAACATCATGTCGGGTTCCCTTTACAAGGATTGTTGTTGGTGCGCGATCACCGCACACGGCTGTTGCACACCTCAACATAGAGACCCGACGGGGTGGGGTACAATCGAAATTCCGAGTGGCGTCATGCGCTGGATGAATTGACCACTCTTGTTTTATACGAAAGTAGAATATGCGGGCCGCCGCCTCCTGGCGACGGCACTGGCCTTGTTCGGAGTCCCTGTTCAGACATCCGTTCAGGAATCAGCCCACCGGGGTGGCACTCTTGATCCGATAGAGATCGGCCGCCTCTTCCAGGCCGGCGATGGTGCAGTCGAGATCCTTGACCCGACCGTCGGACAGCCCATAGACCCAGCCGTGAATCCAGACCTGCTGACCACGCTGCCAGGCATGCTGGATGATCTTGGTACGACTCAGGCGCTGTACCTGTGAGCAGGCGTTGAGCTCGCACATGCGGTTCACCCGCTCGTCCGGCGAGAGCGGCTCCAGCTCGTCACGGTGCTGATAATAGAGCTCACGCACCGAGTGCAGCCAGTTGTCGACCATGCCGTTGTCGCCACCCTCGATGGCTGCACGGATACCACCGCAGCCATAATGACCCACGACCATGATATGGCGCACCTGGAGGACATCGACGGCGTACTGGAGCACCGACAGCGCATTGAGGTCGTTATGGTGGATCAGGTTGGCGACGTTGCGATGGACGAAGACCTCGCCGGGGGGCAGGTCGATGATCTGGTTGGCGGGGACTCGGCTGTCCGAACAGCCGATCCAGAGATAGTCGGGATTCTGCTGGTTCGATAATCGGGTAAAAAAGTCGGGGTCATTCCGATTGACCTTGTCGGCCCAGGCACGGTTGTTCTCCAGCAGGGACTCAATTTCCTTTCTCATGAAATGACCTCAAGGCAGGTGGGCGTCGTAGGGTGGCGTTTTTTTACTCCTCTCCGGCATAGCGGTCAACAAAGAAACGTGTCGTCACCCGGGCGTCCGCGCCATGCCGTCACGCCCCCATGGCTGCTATCATCGACGCATTGAATCCAGGGCCCAGTGCCCACGACAGGGAGCAGCATCGTGTCCGAACTCGACTCCACCACCCATGACTGGGACCTCTTCGTGATCGGCGCCGGCTCCGGCGGTGTGCGGGCGGCGCGTACCGCGGCCGCCGCCGGCGCCCGGGTCGCCGTCGCGGAGGACCGCTATCTCGGCGGCACCTGCGTCAATGTGGGCTGTGTACCCAAGAAGCTTTACTCCTATGCCGCCCACTTCCATGACGCCTTCGAGGATGCCGGGGGCTTCGGCTGGCATCTTCCCGAACCGCCACGCTTCGATTGGCCGACGCTGCGGGATAACAAGATCGGCGAGATCAAGCGACTGAACGGCATCTACGCCCGGCTGCTCGATGGGGCGGGAGTGAGCCTGATCAACGGCCGTGCTCGGGTGCTCGACGCCCATCATGTCGCGGTGGGCGATGAGATCCACAGCGCCGAGAAGATTCTGGTCGCCGTTGGGGGCTGGCCCTGGGTACCTGAGTTCCCCGGTAGCGATCTAGCGCTCAACTCGAACGATATCTTCGACCTGGCAGAGTTTCCGAAGCGCTTTCTGGTGCTGGGAGGCGGCTATATCGCGGTAGAGTTCGCCAGTATCTTCAATGGCCTGGGCAGCGAGACCCACCTGATCTATCGAGGGGAGCTGTTCCTGCGTGGCTTCGACCAAGAGGTGCGCGAATTCACCCGTGACCAGATGGCCGAGCGGGGCGTACAGCTTCACTTCGAGACCAACATCGAGCGAATCGACAAGAGCGAGGAGGGCCTGCGGGTAACCCTGACCGATGGCCAGACCCTGGAGGTGGATGCGGTGCTCGCCGCCACCGGTCGGCGACCACACCTGGAGGGGCTGGGGCTGGATGCCCTGGGGGTGGCGCTGGATGACAGCGGCCATATCCGAGTCAACGAGCGATTCGAGACGTCGGTGCCTTCGATACTCGCCCTGGGTGATGTCATCGGTGGGCCGGAGCTGACGCCGGTGGCACTCGCCGAGGCGATGCATCTGGTTCGTTGCCACTTCGAGGAGACGCCGCCTGCCGCACCACTGGACTACCGCCACATCCCCACGGCGGTGTTCTGTCACCCCAATATCGGCACCGTCGGCCTCTCCGAGGAGCAGGCTCGCGAGCAGTGTGTCGAGATTCGTGTCTACACCGCCAACTTCCGCCCCATGAAGCATACCCTCTCGGGCAGCAGCGAGCGCTGCCTGATGAAGCTGATCATCGATGATGCCAGCGACGTGGTGGTCGGTGCGCACATGGTGGGCGAGGAGGCGGGCGAAGTGATCCAGGGCATCGCCATCGCCGTCAAGGCGGGCCTGACCAAGGCCGAGTTCGACGCTACCGTGGGCATTCACCCCACCGGCGCCGAGGAGTTCGTCACCATGCGCACGCCGACACGGCGCTAAGACGGTTAATCAGGGCCGCCTTCGGGTGGCCCTTTTCGTTGAGGCCGGCGCCGTCAGGCTGGTCTAGACTGGAGGTATGGGCAGAAGCGGTCGGTCGCTATCAGGGCTCCTGATGATGGTAGTGACCCTTAATCGGCATACCGCGTGGTGGTGATGTGTAGGGATTGCGTATCGTGCCACATAATTTTTTTTTATGGATACTGCCCGATAAAATAATCGCAAATTTGAGATTTGCCGAACGGTTGGTATACTTCCTGCCGACATCGCCGAAGCGAACACCGCCAATGATGACATTGACCGAACCCTTCACACCTTCAGCCGACCTTGCACGCCCCACCGTTGCCGACGAGGTGGTCGATGCTGAAGCCAGTGACCTGTTTATCCGCAAGCCCAACCCCGATGATGGCTGGGGAATCTACGAACTGGTCAAATCCTGCCCGCCCCTCGACGTGAACTCTGCCTACGCCTATCTGCTGCTGGCCACCCAGTTTCGTGACACCTGTGCGGTAGCCACGGACGAGGAGGGCGAGATCGTCGGTTTCGTGTCGGGATATGTGAAGAGCAACGCCCCGGATACCTATTTCCTCTGGCAGGTCGCCGTCGGTGAGAAGGCACGTGGCACCGGTCTGGCCCGCCGCCTGGTCGAGGCGATAATGAGCCGACCCGAGCTTGCCGAGGTCCATCATCTCGAGACCACCATTACTCCCGACAACCAGGCCTCCTGGGGGCTGTTTCGCCGCCTGGCCGACCGTTGGCAGGTGCCGCTGAACAGCCGTGAATACTTCTCTACCGACCAGCTTGGTGGCGAACATGACCCCGAGAACCTGGTACGGATCGGCCCCTTTCAGACAGACCGTCTCTGACGCTCGTCTCTTTCCGCTTGCATGCGAGGACGCACTTGCGCCTCGCACTCGTCACACTCCATCATTCCGCTACACAGGAGGTCTACGATGCAGACCCAGATCCTAGAACGCATGGAATCCGACGTTCGTACCTACTCGCGCTCGTTCCCGGTGGTTTTCACCAAGGCGAAGAACGCCCGCCTGACCGACGAAGAGGGTCGCGAGTACATCGACTTTCTGGCCGGTGCCGGCACCCTGAACTACGGGCACAACAACTCCAAGATCAAGCAGGCCCTGCTCGACTACCTGGCCGAAGACAATATCATCCACGGCCTGGACTTCTTCACCGCCGCCAAGCGCCGCTACCTCCAGGCCCTCGATGAGATCATCCTCAAGCCGCGGGGCCTCGACTACAAGGTGCAGTTCCCCGGGCCCACCGGCACCAACGCCGTCGAGGCGGCCATTCGCCTGGCACGCAACGCCAAGCAGCGTCACAACATCGTGACCTTCACCAATGGCTTCCACGGCGTGACCATGGGGGCACTCGCCACCACCGGTAACCGCAAGTTCCGCGAGGCCACCGGCGGCGTCCCCACCGTGGGGGCCTCCTTCATGCCCTATGACGGCTACCTGGGCGATGGTGCCGACACCCTGGACTACTTCGAGAAGCTGCTGAGCGACAAGTCCGGTGGCCTCGATGTGCCGGCCGGGGTCATTGTCGAGACCGTGCAGGGGGAGGGCGGCATCAATGCCTGCGGCCTCGACTGGCTCAAGCGTCTCGAACAGATCTGCCGCGCCCATGACATCCTGCTGATCATCGACGACATCCAGGCGGGCTGCGGACGTACCGGCAAGTTCTTCAGCTTCGAGCACGCCGGTGTCGTGCCGGATATCGTGACCAACTCCAAATCGCTTTCCGGGCTTGGCCTGCCGTTCTCCCAGGTCCTGATGCGCCCCGAGCTGGATGTCTGGAAGCCGGGTCAGTACAACGGTACCTTCCGAGGCTTCGCGCTGGCCTTCACCACAGCGGCCGCCGCGATCGAGAATTACTGGTCCGACGATAGCTTCGCCAAGGAGGTGCAGCGCAAGGGGGAGGTCGTCTCCGAGCGTTTCGCCAAGATTGCCGCCTGGATCAGCGAGCAAGGGATCGAGGCCTCCGAGCGTGGGCGTGGCCTGATGCGTGGCATCGATGTGGGCAGCGGCGAGATCGCCGACAAGATCACCCACCAGGCATTCGAGAACGGGCTCGTCATCGAGACCAGCGGCCAGGACGGCGAGGTGGTCAAATGCCTCTGCCCGCTGACGATTTCCGACGAGGACCTGCAGAAGGGTCTGGATATTCTCGAGCAGAGTGCCAAACAGGCGCTAAGCTGATAGCCCGAGCCGTGTGATGCGAGCGAGCCGCCGTGTCGGCTCGCTCGATACAGTTTCTGCCGCTTCCCTCCGGGTGCGGAGAACAACCCCTGACAAGCAGCGAAATTCAAGGAGAGAACCCATGATCGTTCGTAATCTCGAGGAGTGCCGCAAGACGGATCGTCTGGTCAAGGCGGAGAATGGCAACTGGGACAGCACCCGGCTGTCACTGGCCGACGATGGTGGTAACTGCTCGTTCCACATCACCCGTATCTACGAGGGCACCGAGACCCATATTCACTACAAGCACCACTTCGAGGCGGTCTACTGCATCGAGGGTGAAGGCGAGGTCGAGACCCTGGCCGATGGCAAGATCTGGCCGATCAAGCCGGGCGACATCTATATCCTCGACCAGCACGACGAACACCTGCTGCGCGCCACCAAGACCATGCATCTGGCCTGTGTCTTTACGCCAGGGCTGACCGGCAACGAAGTCCACCGGGAAGATGGCTCCTACGCACCTGCCGATGACAAGAAACCCATCTGAGCGATCTCGGAGCCATGGTGATTTCTGGTGTACGGGTGAAGGCAGGAAGGGTGGTGCATCCAGTTGATTGATCACAACCATGATCTCAATCAGCAAGAGCCGATACGTCATGATCGGTTCTACCCTTCTAGGTCCTATCGCGGTGTGCCTCGGCTCTGACACGAGGA
>NZ_JADNRL010000009.1:145853-146305 GCF_015595025.1 Halomonas sp. KAO | reverse complement strand
TGAGAACAGTCTATAAGTGGGTGCGTCGTTTCCGAGAGGAAGGGCAGGAGGGGCTCCAGGACCGTCGGTCACGCCCGGCCCGAAGCCCGTTGGCGACCGACGCAACGACGGTGGAGCAGATCGTCGAGCGTCGTCAGCGACGCCAGACCTATCGCCAGATTGCCCAGGCGCTGGGAGTTGGCCAGAGCACGGTGGCGCGCATTCTCAAGCGTAAAGGGCTGAATCGTCTGGCGGCGCTGACGCCGCCAAGGCCCAATAATCGCTATGAGCACGCCGCCCCCGGGGATCTCTTGCATCTGGATATCAAGAAGCTCGGCCGCTTCGAGCGCCCGGGCCATCGGGTCACCGGCGATCGCCAACTGGCCACGCGTGGCGCAGGGTGGGAGTATGTCCACATCGCCATCGACGATCACTCGCGGGTGGCCTTCGGCAGTCGCTACCCCGATGAAACT
>NZ_JADNRL010000009.1:0-145536 GCF_015595025.1 Halomonas sp. KAO | reverse complement strand
TCACGCGGGTGCTCACCGACAATGGCGCCTGCTACCGATCCAGAGCGTTTCACCGCCTGTGCCGGCGGCTGGGGCTGAAGCACAAGCGTACTCGCCCCTATACGCCCCGCACCAACGGCAAAGCAGAACGCTTCATTCAAACCGCTCTGCGCGAATGGGCCTATGCCCGGTCGTACAAGAACTCGAAGGAGCGAGGCCAGCATCTACTTGCCTGGCTCCATCAGTACAACTGGCATCGACCGCATGCCAGCCTGAATTATCAGCCTCCGGTGAGCCGGCTGGGGCTTTCCGTGAACAACCTGGTGGGTTTACACAACTAGCTCTACTTGTCGGTGGTCATCGACTTGTTCTCGTGTCAGGTCGTGGGCTGGTCGATGAAGCCACGCATGACCACTACAGCGCACCCCTTTCTGACTCGTAGAGAGAAAACGATTTATAGGCTAACTTATAAGAGAATCGGCTTGGTCGAGTTTTTTGATGTTGCTGAAATGTGATCCGACAAGGAGTCTCGTCATGCGCAAACTTGCTGCTTCTATCCTGCTTGGCGGTATGTTGATTGCCCCTCTCCATATCGCTATGGCGCAGGATATTCCTACGGTAAGCCCTCGTGAAGGGTGGGCAGTGCATGATAGCGACAAGAGCTATCAGGCGCTTGTGGAGGCGGTAAAAACCGCCGCCAAGGACAGCGGGCTCGGCGTCGTTACCGAGGCCGGCCCGACCCAGGCGGCGGCGGATCGGGGGATCGAGATACCGGGCAATCGCGTCATCGGTCTGTTCAATAACGAGTATGCGGTACGCATTCTCAGGCTTTCGACGGCGGCGATGATCGAAGCGCCCATTCGCATGTATGTGACCGAGGCACCGGACGGTACCGCTACCTTGTCCTATAAGCTGCCTTCCCATGTCTATGAGCCTTACATGGAAGAGGGTGGCGAGAAACTGGCACAGGCCGCCGAAGAGCTCGAGCAGGATTTCGCGAGCATCGCCGATGCAGCTATTGATTAAGAACTCCCCAGGCGAGGAAAAGGCCAGCCCCTGAAACTTGGGGCGACTCACCCTCGATGATGGGTAGCCCGGGGTGCTAGCTCCATGGTGATAAATGAGTGGTTCTGCGGCGAGGATTTTGCTGTTGCAACCAACCGTTATGCGCTCTCGAGTTCGTGAATTAGGCGTGGATATAAGCCCAGCCGATGGTCTGGAGCTCCATAAGGGTCACGACGGCAGCCTCGATTTCCTCGATACCTTTGTCGTTGGTTAGCCCTTGAGCAATCAGCGAATTGCGACACAAGCGTAGATATTGGTCGGTGTGATCGCCCAACGTTTCAAGTGCAGCGCTCACGGCGCCAGCATTGGCGACGATCAGGACCTCTGTGTTTGGTCTGGAAGCCAGTAAGTTTTGCACATTGCGACGCGCTCGAGAGAGGCTCTCGGCGGTGGAGGCATGCAGTACGACTCTCTTCGTGGCCATGTTCACTACCTATCGTGCGAGTGGTTGAATTTTGTCATCGTTCCCTCAAGCGAGCTTGGAAAGGAAAGTGCACTCGAGGAAGAATAACAGCTAACAGCGTCCAGCGAGACCGATTACTGGCCTCCGTGTATGCACTGGGCACTGGCTGCGTAGCCTGTCAACCGAGCGGAAGCCTCGAAACGTTCTCGAACCTCAGTTCAGCGAGGTAGGTTGATAATCCAAAGCTGCTGTGATGTTGGAGCCCTTTCCGATTGTCGCGACGCTTTCACACCCAGGTGGTGCCTTCCAAGGCATTCAGCGGGAGCTTCAGATAGCGTTTGCAGGTTGGACTCCGGATGCTGCAAGCGTCCTCACAAGTGCGCACTCTGCCCCTGAGACAGGCAGTGTCCCTGCTTCATCAGAGAAGTAGGGCCTCAACCAGATAGTCGATCATCGCCCTGACCTTGGCCGGAGGGCGTCGGTCGGGGGGGAGCAGCACATGTATCCCCCCGGGGTCGAGGGTGGGCTGGTCGAGCTCGAGGGCAACCAGCTCACCACGTGCAAGGGCGTCGTCGACGATGAAACTCGGCTGATAGATCACACCCTGTCCCCGCAGTGCCGCCGCCAACAGCGCGTCGCCGTTGTTGGCCCTGAGATTGCCGTGCACGGGTACCTGAATATCCCCCTTACGCCCGAAGCGCCAGGTGCGATCTTTCTGGGAGGGCGACAGGGTATAACTCAGGCAGTTGTGCCCGGCAAGCTCGTTGACGCCTCGCGGCGTGCCATGGCGTTCCAGATAGTCCAGCGCGGCACAGACCCGCAGCGTACAGTCCCCCAGCCGTCGCGCCTTGAGCGAGCTGTCGGCGAGATGGCCGATGCGTAGCGCCAGATCCCACCCCTCTTGCATCAGGTCGTGTTGGGCATCGCTCAGGCCCAGCTCGACCTCCACCTGCGGATAACGGCGACTGAAGGCCGGCAGCAGTGGGGCGATGAAGCGCGTCCCGAAGGAGAGCGGCACATTCATCCGCAGCCGCCCGACCACCTCGATTCGCTGGGCCGCCACTTCCGACTCCGCCTCATCGAGTTCCTGCAGGATACGCTGACACGCCTCGAGATAATCGCGACCGGCGTCGGTCAGCGTGAGCCGCCGGGTGGTGCGATGCAGCAACTTGACCCCTAGCCGGGCCTCCAGGGCATCGACATGCTTGGTGGCCATGGCCGGGGACATGCCTAGCGCGCGGCCTGCCGCCGACAGGCTGCCATGAGTGGCGGCCTGGGTGAAGACCCGCATTCCCGTAAAACGATCCAGCATCGATTTAACACTATCAGTTAAAGGTGTTGGGCAAGAGTGGCATGTTCTCCTGTTTTTGCAACGAAGTTATAGTGAGATCCGTTCGCATACATCGGCCCGCAGGCCGGAGGGCGCCATCATGATCTACACCAGTATCTCGTCTCCCGAGTCGTCTCCTCAGCCAACGCTGTTCATTCCCCACGGCGCTGGCCCATGCTTCTTCATGCAGTTATCGCTGCGGGAGGATCTCGATCCCGCAGCGCACTTGGCCGCGGGGGAGGTGCTCGCTTCGCTACGCGACGAGGGAGTGCTGATCGTCGGCAACGGCATGAGCTTTCACAACATGCGCGGCTACGGGGATTCGCGCAATACCGCGCCTTCCGAGGCCTTCGATGACTGGTTGGCCCGGGCCGTGGCAGCCGAAACGGATCGTCGCCACGCCGCCCTGAGCGACTGGACGCAGGCTCCCCATGCCTATCAATGCCACCCACCGGGCGATGAAGAGCACCTGATCCCGCTGTTGGTCGCCGCCGGCGCTGCAAGGGAGGACAGGGGCTACAAGATCAATTCGGAACAGGTGCTCAAGGCGCAGCTATCGGCCTTCCGCTTCGACTGACGCGGCCATGCCCCTCGGCCACCTTTTCTACATCGAAACTTGTCTAGACCAATGAAGGAGCTATCGATGATCAAGGATTCAAAAGTGCGTTACGGAAGCGTCAGCAAGACCTTCCACTGGCTGATGACCGTACTGATCGGGTGGCAGCTGCTCAAGTTCGGGGACCGTATCGCCGAGGGCGAGCACTGGGTGGGGCAGACCCTGGTGCCCTGGCATGTCTCCATCGGCAGCCTGCTGCTGGTATTGATCGTGCTGCGCCTGGCGTGGGTGGTGTCACAACGTCGTCATCGTCCGGCCCAGAACCCGGCCACCGCCAGGCTGGTCAAGGCGGGGCATGGCCTGCTCTTCGCCGGCATGCTGCTGATGCCGATCACCGGCATGCTGGTAATGCTGGGCGGCGGCTACGGCGTGACTGCCTTCGGGATGGAGATCTTCGCGGAAGGTGAGGAGGTCCCCTGGGCGGCGAGCCTCGGCAGCCTGCATTCACCGCTGGCCTGGGCCCTGACCGTCCTCATCATCGGGCATATCGCCATGGCGCTGTTCCACCATTTCGTCCAGCGCGACGATACGCTCAAAAGAGTGCTGTAGTAGCCCTGTCTGAAGCAGGCCTGAAAAAGGCGCGACAACTCGCCGAACACCATGTTGTGGCGAGAAAATGTGGGACGTGATTGAAGCGAAACAGGAGTCAGATCTTGGCTAGACCCCAGGCACGAGAACTCAGCGTGCTTCGCCATTCGTGGCTTACCAGGAACATGCTGCGGATAACCCTCGGAGGCGAGAGCCTGCGGGAGTTCCCACGAAACCAGGAGAGCGCCTATATCAAGCTGATGTTTCCCCGAGGGAAGGACGAACGGCCGCTGATGCGGACCTATACCATACGGCATCAACGTCCCGAGGAGATTGACGTTGATTTTGCCATGCATGCACAGCAGGGGCCGGCGTCTGCATGGGCCAGCAGCGCCCGGCCCGGTGATCGCATCCTGGTCGCCGGACCGGGTGGCAGAAAGTTGATCAGTCAGGAGGGCGACGGGTATCTGCTGGCCGGTGACATGACGGCCTTGCCTGCGCTGAGTGTCAACCTGGAGGAACTGCCGGAGGATGCATACGGTTACGCGGTGATCGAGGTTCGCCACGAATCCGATATTCAACCCTTGAGGCATCCGGAGAAGATTGAATTGCACTGGGTGATCAGCCCCGAGCCGGACCCTAGGGGGCTCACGCTGCTCGAGAAACTTCAATCCCTGCCTCGGTTACCCGGAACGCCGTCGGTATGGGCCGCTTGCGAGTTCAGCAGCATGCGGGCCATACGACACTTTATCCGGCAAAGGTATGATATTCCGAAGTCCCAATTCTATGTTTCCAGCTACTGGAAAATTGGCCAGACAGAAGACGGAGACAAGCAGACGAAACAGCATGACATCAAGAAAAATCAAGGAGTTTGGAGGTAAATCTCGAGCAAGTGGATGGTCGGCTGCTGCATAAGAGTTGGCGGCAGAAACGAGACCTAGCAAGCTGGTGCCAGCAACTTCGCATAATGTATATTATGTTAATACGGACACCAAGCATGTCTATGTCAATTGTGTCCACTTAAGGTGTCAAAGCTGAGATCAGCTCCTTCGGGTTGACTCATATGCTCACCATGTCAAATATGGAGCATTCCATGGATGGTGATGCTCATGAGGCTCGTCAAAATTCGATACAGCGACACAGCGGTCTCGTGGACCGTGCTCGATCATGATGGTGACACCGTCGGCCCTCTGCGTGACTGGATCGTCCATCTTGAGGAAACCAACCTCTCTCCGAACACGATCGTCGCTTACGCACGCCACATGACTCGCCTAGGTAGCTATCTCAACGCGATCGGAAAATCGGTCTATGATATTTCGGTGAGCGATTACGATCACTTCCTTCAGTGGCTGCCATACGCCTTAAGCGCTAAGGACGAACCACCGCCAGAAAACCTCGTAACCTTTGATGCGCGCTCCCTCCAAAAGCTTTCCCCATCACTGAAAAACCAGCTGCACTTGGCGACCAAGTCCTTCTATCGTTATCTCCAGGGACGAGATCCATTCGGGCATGTCCGAGGAACGCAGTCACAGCATCACCAGGGCCTAAACAGCTATAAGCCTTTCCTCGAGCACATCAATAGCCGGCGCACAACCAAACAGAAAGATCGTTACCTACGCGGTGACATCGGGAAGGTCCAGAAACAGGTCACTGAAAAGCGCCTGTCTCCAGAAAGCGTCCTATTACTCATCAAAGCTTGCCATAGGCTGAGAGATGCTTTTCTGGTGACATTGCTCTACAACACAGGGATGCGCATTGGCGAGGCTCTGGGGCTCCGTCACACAGACATTGACCTTGAAGATAAGATCGTATGGATCATCCCTAGGGTCGACAATGAGAATGGTGCGAGGGCTAAGGGACAACGTGTTCGTGCCATTCCGGTCATGGACTACCTGCTCGATATGTATGAAGACTTCATCACAAGCGATGAGTATCAAGACGCTTTTGAAGCGGGCACAGAATATGTATTTTGTAACATTCAGCGAGGCAGCATTGGACGTGCCCTTTCCCGTAGTTATGCAGAGAATCTAAAGAATTACTTGAAGCAGCGAACAGCTGTGGCTTTCACCTGGCATCATTTCAGGCACACGCATGCCAGTGAAGCCATTGTCGACGGCTATGGACTACTCGAAGTAGCGGATCGCCTGGGTCACGCAAGTCCACAGACAACCATGGATTTTTATAAACATTTGTTCAGCCATGAGATGCGAAAGCTTCATCTGACGGGGCCAGAAAAGCTGGAAAAACGCCTCGAAGAATTTAGGAAGTTGCCACATATCACTGACAGAGGCGTAAAATGGATCTAAAGGTAATTCAGGGAAGTGCCGACAGCCAGGTTTTGTATGAAGAGCAGCTCTTGTCGAAAATTGAAACCTATGGCAGCAAGCTGTTTTTTCATGACGTGTGGGATGACGAATTTGTAAAAGACATTGAGATCTTTACGAATGAACACGTTGGGGTAAACAGCCCTATTGAATTTACCGGGCTGCCACTGACACCACAACTTGAGCTGAAATGCTATTGGGCAAAATTTCTTTCAGATGAACGCAACAACTCCCGTTCTTCTGTAGAGCGAAGGCGCCTGCCAATGAGATGGCTAAACACCGACTGGAAAGAAATATCCAGTCGCTTTGGAGTTTATTGTCTGGCAGATATACCTCATCCTGAGTTTACAGCTCGTCATACCTCGAGCAGCGAAGAAAAAAACACGAGAAAACATAACGCTGAACTTTTAGATATTTTTTCTAGATACTCTAACAATTCGAAAAGAAAGAAAACCAAGCAGAGCTATGTTAGTGACAACAGCATCGTTGAAAAGGAGTATCTGCCAGCGCGAATCACAGTTGCCGGCGACATCCACAAGAATATTATAATTCAGAGGGAACAATTCAAGCCTCTTCACAGGCGAATGATTGTCTACCTCAACGACATATACAGCGAAGATGACTACAGATTCAAAGACAGACAGCGCACCACAGATAAATACCTTAATTTTTACCGTTACCCTGAATGGTTGCGTGATGCTGTACGCTTTCATGTCATAAACAAGATTCAGCATGGTGAGCTGGCCCCAAGCACGCTTGTTGGTTACATGGGAAGGTTTATAAACTTCCGAGACTTCATGCACGAGAAATTTGAGACCCCCTCTCCTGCTCTCATATCAGATAATTTGATTGAAGATGACTATTTAGCATGGGGTAATAAGAAAGGTTTATCCGGGAAAAACTGGTTTACAGACACTGTGGCGATGCTGCAAGCGGCCTCAAGGGAATTCTCTGACAAATGGCCTTCTTTGTCAGTATCAAAAAGAGCAGTCAAGAAAATCAAGAAGACCCACTATAAAGAAGGGCTGGGTCGAATAGGATATGCGAACGAAGGCGTGGGACGCTCCTACTCACAGCGCATCATTGACGAGCTTCAGATGGCTGTCAAGGATGCACCCTCCCCTGTTCCTCAAATATTTATACTAATTCTTGCTACGGGCATGCGCGCTGAGGATGGCCATTCAGTGCTCTATGATTGTCTTAAGAATGATCCTGATGATGATAACTTTATGATCCTCCACTTCTGGCAGAATAAGGTCAAGAAGTGGAATAGAAAGCCACTTTCCAAAAGCGACAAGTCTCACGCGGCTTTAATAAAAGTTATTGAAGACCAGAGAAAATGCATTGTCAAAAAGCATGGCAGACCAACAAAGTACCTCTTCCCCTACTTTACGGGAACTCAGGAAGGCTTTGTGACTCAACAATGGACTGCGAGCGAGATAAAGAAAAAAGTTGTAAGTCAACAGGTAAAAGATGATGGCGGTAACCCCCTCGCCTTTTCTTGGCATCCTCTCCGTCATACGATGGGTACATCGTTAGCACAAAACGGTCATGATATTCTTAATATCATGATGGAGCTTGGCCATACCAGTCCTGATATGGCAACTGTTTATGTGAACAATAGACTTGAATTGAAGAAAAAAGCTCTCCTGGAAAAAGGTAGCGGAAGGTTCTTTACGATACAGGGAGATGTCGATGATAAAATTGGTGAACTTCTTGTCAGAAAGGAGCAACTAGCAGCCACTCGTGTCTGTGGCGGAGCTTGTTCAATGCCTGCTCAAATTGGGGATTGGTGTGAACACGCCAACGCATGCTATACATGTAAACATTTCAGGGCTGATGCAAAAGATGTAGATTTTTTTAAGTCTGAAAAACTTGCCATAGACGCTCTCATTCAAGAGCAGCAAGAAGAATCCAAAGAGCTTGCAGATTCAGGAAAAACAAGGATGTCAGAAATCACAGATCGACGCCTCAGGAAAAACAAAGAAGTCTACGACTCTTTAGGAAAAATCGTTTCAGCTATAGAAGAAGACGGCATTTACAAAGGTGCTGAGCAGAAAGTCAAACAGATAAAACTGGAGTTTGTCGAATGAGCGGCAAAGCCACTGAAGGCCTAGCGAAGGCCAGAGAAGAACGCAGTTTGCGGAAGCGCCGTGCCGTAGAGGAAGCTATTGCGACTTTGAAGGAACGTAATGAGGCCATTACATTTAAAGACATTGCTGCAATCGCCGGGGTTAGCAGGCAGTACCTGTACAATAACTTCAAGGAATCCATATCAGCTGAGCGTGATAATGCACGTTCATCTTCGTCAGAGATAGATGGTGTGGCGGTCCCTTCCCGCACTCCTGAGGAATACCGTCATATAGAGGCTGTGTTGCGCAACAAAGTGGATCGTTTGAAGCAGGAGCTCAGTTCTGTTCGAAAGGAAAATGCTCGGCTTAAGCAAGAGCTGGAGAAAGAACGCGGCCGATCTGAGCATTTCAGAAGAAATTGGATTAATTCTTCAAAATAAAACATACAGTGAGGCTACCGTAAGGGACTGAGAGGAAATTATGAGTAATGGTAAAACAAAGCATGCCGTATTGACTACTGCTCTGGCTTTTCATTACCAGGCATTAATCGGTTTAGATCAGTGCTTAAACTTAAAAGAAGGAGCAAGCATTTGGTTTGAAAAGGACGGTGATGTCAGCTTGATTGGAGATAAAGAAGAATCAAGTCAGTTTGAAGTAAAGGATTTTAGTGGAAGCTTAACAGATCATCACATAAACCTTTGGAAAACACTCAAAAACTGGCTTTCTGAAAAATTTGATCACTCTCTCTATGAAAAGCTAATTCTACATACAACTCAGCCATTTGGTGCTAAATCACGTCTTAGCAACTGGAATTGCTTAGATGGTGAAAAAAGGCTTTGCGTACTAGAAAGCATCTATAGTGATAGATCATCAGAAGAGCTTAACTCCGATAAAAAAAGCGAAGTCCTCAATATCCAGATTGAAGTTATGTCGAAAGAGAGCAGCCATCTCAAGGACGTGCTCTCAAGGGTTGTTATCTTTACTAACTCCGAAGACTTAAATGGTATACGGGAAAAGATAGCTCGGTCGTGCGCAGCGGGAATTCCCAAGAACAACAAAGATAGCTTTCTGAGAGCTCTTGTAGGTTTTGTTTATGAATCTTCAACTTATCAAAAATGGTGCATTTCCAAGGAAGAGTTCGATGAAGAAATAATTCGGCTAACATCCCAATATGCCAGACATACGTTCACAATGCCCAGCTTTATTGGAGTCAAAGCAGATGATAATATGCTAGAGCAGCACAGAGAAAAGCTCTTTGTTAAAAAAATAGATGATATAGATTATAAGGATGTAATATTTATAGCCATAGGCAACTGGTTTGAGCTGCAAAATTCCTTGGCCGAAGAGCTAGATGGGGCGCCTCAATTCAGAACCGCTACAAACAGATACCAAGATGAACTGGTAACTCAATATGAACGTAAATACGCAAGGGCTTGCCGACATGTTCGTGACTCAAAAATTAGCTCGCAGGACTTGTATGACGATGTGATTAGCGAGCCACCAAACCCCATGGATGGTTGCTCTGCTCCCCCTCTAGCTTTCAAGAACGGACTAATCCATGATGCCATGGATGATGAAGAATTGAACTTGAAATGGGAAGTTAGAAAAAAATGAAGATCACTGATGCTTTATATGCACTTAAATACAACCCATTTCTGTGCGGCCAATATATTTCTGCGTTTTATTCGAGTCTAAATGGCGTGGAGGAAAACCTGTTATTATCCAAGCTCGTCATCCCTCTTTCCACTCATCCTATTTACAAGCATTCATTGGCAAGAGCCATGTTTGGCGACACCAAAAGAAGTAATTTATGGAGCATCTTTAACGACAAGGCTTTACTATATGATTTGCAAGAAAGAATCGATTCTCTCAGTGACTTGACTGACAAAAGTATTCAGTATTGCCTAATCAATGACTGGGTAGAAATTGATCCTGAAACCCTTTCGGTAATTAGTTCAGAAAGCTTTAAGTCAACAAAAGCATGCAAGCCATCCTACAATCTTGGAAGACTTTTTAGCCAATTCTCACCTTCTGAAATATACTCTTTTTTTGGAGCTACGCCGAAATGAAATCATATATCAATGAAATGGGGGTTATTGATGTCTCAGGCAAAAGACACCCAGTTTTCCTGAAGCCTGGACTCAATGTTATAACAGGAAAGTCGTCAACTGGAAAGAGCGCTCTAATTGAAATATTCGACTACTGCTTCGCCAGCTCCGAATACACAGTTCCTAAAGGAGTGATTACAGAAGTCGCTTTAATCTACTATGTCTGCCTGAGCATTGAAAAAAGAACCGTTGTGCTTGGTAGGTCAACAAGAAGCCCAGCAAAAGGTTTTTTTAAAGAGCTTGAAAGCTATTCAAAAGACCTTGTTTCCCATGACTTTTTTGATAGCGGACACTATATCCCTATCGCCGCTTTTAAAAAACATGTCACGGGTCTATTTCTTGACCTTGATGATGTTGATGAATCTATCAACGCAAAGCAGATGAGAGGAAAAAAAGCCTCTACACCTTCTATCCGTAGCTTTGTCTCCTTTATGCTTCAGCATCAAAACTTAATTGCAAACAAACATGCTCTTTTTTATAGATTTGATGAAAAAGAAAAACGTGACCAAGTCATCGAACATTCTAAGGTTTTTTTGGGTCTAGTTGATCAGGATTACTTCCTTCTCTCTCAGGAGAAAGAACAAATATCAACAGAGCTTAGAAAAGCACTTAGAGAGAATGATGTCAGCGAAAGAGTCAAAGAGGCCCAGAAGAGAAAAGTCGAGCCTATGTTGACGCAACTTTATTTGGCTATGGGTGTAGAAAATAACTTCTCTATAACCTTGGACGAAGTTCTTCGTCACCCTAATTCAGCAATGGATAGAATCGAACAATCCATATCTTTTGAAGATATAAACCTTCAATCTAGCGCTATTGCAAACAAGTTCAATGAACTTAATACGGATCTAGCCTCTAAGACATCTCAGCTAAGATCTTTGCAAAGGAAAGCCAACACTATTAAAAAAAGCATAACCGATGAGAAAGAGCTTTCTGAAAGGATGAGTGAAATAAGCCCGCAAGATAGTGTTGACATTGCTTATTCAGTCTGCCCATTTTGCCATACTTCTCATGAACAGCTCAAGGAAAGTGCGATAAACCTAAAAAAAGCTATAGATAAAATCTCGAACAATGCACAACATGCGTCTCCTCTCCGTGCAAAGCTTCAGTCTTCTCTCTCCGAGGTCAAACAAAGTATTAGTGACTTGATGGTTGAGATTTCAAAATTACAGGAGCAGATTCAATCTCTCGAAGACTCTGAAGAAGAGCTTGCCGATAGGAAAAGCCTTCAGGAAAATTTCCTAAAAACAAAATACCGTCTTTTTGTCACGCTTGAAACTCTCGGGACAACAGATGATAGCTCTCTCGAAGAAAGGATAACGGAGCTACGAAGCAGCCTAGCAGATATTGATAGAAAGTTAGCAAAATATGACTACAAACAAGGTATGAGAAAGGCTAATCGCGCCGTAAATAAGCACATGCGTGAAATTGGAAGAAATTTTGATTTTGAGGATAGCTATCAGCCTATCAACCTTAAGTTTTCATTCGAAACATTTGACTTGTATCACGAGGCACCAGATGGCGATAAGATCTTCTTGAGGTCTATGGGGAGTGGTGCAAATTGGCTGTATAGTCATTTGACTTTATTTCTATCTCTCCATAAATATTTTGCTTCCCTTGGGAAAGAGTGCTCTATTCCATCGATACTATTCATTGACCAGCCAACCCAAGTCTATTTCCCAAGTTTCAAACGAGATACTGGAGAAGAGTTTGACAGCAAATCAATAGAGCGCATGGAGGCTCGCATAGAAAGTGATGCCAGTGTCGATGAGGACATAAAGTCAGTTGAGAATTTGTTTAGCCAACTGTCTATATATTGCAATTCCAACATGGATGAATTTGGTTTCTCTCCTCAATTGATCGTCACTGATCATGCTGACGACCTTTCTCTTTCAAACGGAGTAGATTTTGAATCACTGGTTAATAACAATAGGTGGCGTAAGCGTGGCTTGATCCATCCGTTGCCCAATAATTCATAAATGGCTTGTCAGCGGTGAGGGAATGCCCCTCATCAACTTTCATTTAGGGTTATTAGCGCGCCCTCCTCGAGGGCGCTTCTTATCTTTAGGGTCGTTTAAAATAACTTTGTCACTACTGCTTGGGGGCTTCAAAGCTTCCCAAGAATCCTCTTCGATTGGCTCAAACGGTCCCTTATAATCGACCACACTTCCCCGCAGCCGATTTAGTGGTGAATTCTTTCTATTTATCATCTTTTTCCCGCCTTCTTTAAAGCTTATTGTAATGACCCCCTGGTTTCTGCACACCTCATCCAGTTAATGCGAGGTGTGCTCGGGGTGCCACATAGTCCAGAGACTGATGTGGCCGCTCTTCGTTGTAGTACCGGATCCAGCGATCGATCACGACCCTGGCTTGGCCCAGCGACTCGAAGCGATGGAGCCAGATGCACTCCTCCTTCAATGAGCGGAAGAAGCGCTCGACGAGCCCGTTCTGCTCCGGTGTATAGGGCGTCGTGAACTCCTGCGTCAGCCCATAAGCCTTTACCGTGCCCGTGTAGTGCCGGCTGCTGAAGACCAGCCCATTGTCGGAGCGCAGTGCCAGCGGTTGCTGAACGCGCCCCAGCGCCCCCAGGCGATAGATCAGCGCTTCCTCCAGCGCGGCCTCAGCGGTCTTGCTGCTGCCATTGTCTGATAATCGCCAGCCGAGGATCTCACGCGTGCAGCAGTCGATGATCACCGCCAGGCTGGCTCGCCGATCCTTACCGCACCACACGTGCGTGAGATCCGTCGCCCAGCGTTCATCAGGCCGTGAGGCCACGGACGGAAGGCTCCTGGCACGCGGCCGGAAGCCCTGAGGCCGCTTGCGCACCTGCCAACCCTTCAGCTGCAGAATGCGTTGGATTGGCTTGCGGTTCTCTCCCAGGACGCACGCCAGGCGGCGATAGCCGTAGGTGGGGAACCGCTCCAGGGCCAGTTTCACCCGCGCCGCCAGGTCGGTATTGATGACACGCCGCCGCGCCTTGGGCCGGTAATACAGGCTTCGCCGGGGGAGCCCCAGCCAGCGACAGAGCTTGACGAGCGATACCACATGGCCTTCATCGGCCAGTTGCGCCTGCAGCGACGTTACGAGTTCTCGTCCTCGTCGAGCAGGCGCTTGAATTTTTTTAGTGCATAGATCTGCAGATGGGCCTCGCCCAGTGCCTCCTTGGTCTTCCGCAGCTCAGATTCGTACTGCTCACGGATGTCCTTGGGGCGGGCCTTGAACCCGTTTTCCATGCTGCGCTGGGCCTCATCGATCCAGCCCTCGACCTCGGAGACGGTGAGGTCGTACTGACGAGCCACTTCAGCGACCGTGGTCTTACCCTTGAAGATGTCCATGACCACGGCGGCCTTACGCTTGGCGGTCCATCGCTTGATGGGGTTGTCGTCGCTCATCCTGTCCTCCTGATGGCTGCACTATAGCCTGTGCAGCTCTGGAGGGGGTCACTTCATTATCAGACTACTTCTTCACCAGCCGCCCTACCGTATTATCCATACGATACTGAGAAATTGTGCCATCCACGATCCGTCTCACGATCTCCCTAGCCGTGTCCAACTCGACGTCAAACCACTCTCGGGGCCGGTAGGTGCTGCCATCCCGGCTGTGCAGCAAGACGTTGACCCGCTGGTGATGGAGCATGGCGTGGACCAGACGCTCGAATCGTCGCGGGTCGAGGTTATAGCACTCAAACGACGTGACGATCTGTACAGGCGCTTCCAGGTAGGTCTGCTGACGCTCAGCCCCGGCGATACGTTGGTCCAGCTCTTTCTCGGTGTAGCCGATCTTGTAGAGGTTGCGAATGCCGCGCAGTGCCGGGTCCTGGCTCAGTGAGCGCAGGATGTAGATCAACCCGGTACGCTTGTCATGATGCGTGATGCCCTGCATGGCATCGAAGGTGTTGTCACGCCGGAGAATACGACGCCCCGTCTCGTCCTTGTAGAGTGCCCTAGCAAGCGAGCGCAGCAACAGGTTGGATTCGGTGCCGTTGTCGAAAACGACCCGAAGGCGCGGATTGAACTTTCGCCCAGCGCCGACGCTTTCTTCCCCGACCTGATCAGCGATACATAGCATGCCGTTGAGGACGAACATGTCGCCCTCCTCGATCTGCGACTCCATCTGGAACGGCACTGCCTCTGCATCACCTTCACGCAGCTCCTCCCGCACCAGATCGAACAGCCCCTCGAAGCGATAGAAATCGTCGCAGTGGGTGCGTTGAGCGATCTCGTCAGGCATATCCCGCTCACTGTTCTCGGGCACGTGAGTCAGGTTGAAGATCGACTCGACACTCTCGTCCCCACCGCTCAGCAGCCCAAGGGGGTCGCTATCCAAGATATCATCCAGCGAAGTAACACTGTCCGGTGAGACGGTCGCTTTCTCAGGCGAAGGCGAGGAGAATTCCGTAGCGCCATTGCCAGCCCCCTGCTCCGCCTCCTCGCTCGTGGCAGGTTGGTCTTCGTGGCAGACATCATGAGAATCGCTTGTAGAGGCAACAAGGAGGCCTCGTGTATCCCAATCAGCCAATGCCACCACCTTGGTGGGATCGCTTCTGAGAGCGGCCAGTGAGACGGCTAGCGTGGCTTCGTTAAGGTCTGTCGCGTCTTCCTGAGGTTCACGTCCATGCGTGTCCATAAAAACCTCAATGCCCTGGAGAGTCGCAACCATCCGCTGGTCGGCACTCGGCGCGGAAGATTTGGGCGGTGTAACCGCCAACAGCCCCAATTCATCGGGTGTGGCGAAAATGTCGTCCAGCGTTCGCCGCTTTGGCGCTTCTCGACGGGTACGAATCATGTTGACGCCCCCTTCATTTTCTCCCGTTTCTTCTGCTGGATGTAAGCCAGCGCCTCGGCATAGCGGACCTCCATGTGGTCATCGCTGTGCACCGAAGGCGGATGCCCCTTCTCCTTGGTGAAAGCGACGATTTTGGGCCACAGCACCACCGCTTCCTCCTCGGTCATCTGCGTGCGGTTGCCAACTACGGTGTCCTGGATGGTCTTCAGCACAGGAGCGGTCAGCGCCTTGGACAGAATCTCATAGGCGCCCTGGAAGGGGTTGATCTGGTTGATGAGGTCGATGTTGAGGTGCTCGATATTGACGAACTTCTCACCTATCTTAATGAACTGACGGTTGCCCTTCGGCTCACCGTCATCGGCTTCCCCACCTAGATCGCGTCCATCCGGGGCAGCACCAGGATCGACAGGCACACCATTCTCATCAGTCTCATAACTCTGGCCGGGCTCATGGATCTCGGCTCCCTTGGGTAGCTCGTCCTCGTTGAAAAGCCCGCCTGTAGCCCTAGCCCCCATGGTGGTCAGCACGGTCTCGCGCAGCACCTCACGCTCACTCTCATCAAGATCTGGATGCAGTCGCTCGATGACCTTCGGTAGTTCCACTTCATTGATAACTTCAGGCTCAGTGGTGTCAGTCACTGCAGCGGCGGCCACTTCAGGTTTTTGAAGCAGGGCCGAGATGATGTCTTCCTGGCCACCAGAGTCCAGGATACTCATCACCTTGTCAGATACTGGTGCTTGGCTGTCCTCGATGATCACGGTGCCTAGTTCGGGCTTTTCGTCCGGTCGCATGCGTGAGCGCGGTTTGAACGATACGCTAGGTGCCAGCACCTGCTCCATCAGCAGCGAGACGGTGATCGCCTTGAGTAGGTTGTTAACACTAACCTTCACGTCCTCATCATCGGCATCAGGCTGGGCTATCAGGTTGGTGAACTGGGCGTGGGTCTTGCCCTCGCTGTCTCGGGTAGCACGCCCAATGATCTGGACGATCTCAGTCATGGAGTTGCGGTAGCCGATAGTCAGCACATGCTCACAGAAGGGCCAGTCGAAGCCCTCCTTGGCCATGCCCAGGGCGATGATGACATCGACGTCCTCAGGCTTGGTGACCTGGCGTAGGTATTCCTGCACGTCGCGGCGTACAGGGGTGTCGGTGACGAGATCGGCGACCTTCAGCTGCTTGCCGCTGGGGTGACGCACGGTGACGATGCCGGTGCGGCTGTCTTGCATCTCGACATCACCCAGCGCATCGAGAATATGATCGACCTCGCCATACTTGTCCTTGGTGCTCTCGCCGCTGTTGACGTTGGGGATGTGGACGATGGTCTTCTTAGCCGGGTCCAGAACCTCGCGGATCGCGTCGAGGTAGCGACCTTGATAGAAGTGATAGCCGATACCCAGGGACTTCAGATAGCTATAGCCGTTGAGCTGCTCGTAGTACGTGTAGGTAACTTTGTCGAAATGGGCTTCATCGTCGGGCAGCAGGATCGGGGCAGCGTCACCACGGAAGTAGCTGCCGGTCATGGCGACGATGTGCGCATTGGAGCCATGCATCAAATCATCGATCAACCCTCCTAGCCTGTTGCCCTCATCGGCGGAGACATGGTGGAACTCGTCGATCGCCACCAGGCAGTCGTTAAAGTCAGAGGGCTTCAGCTTGGCAAAGGCATAGCGCAGCGTGGCATGGGTGCAGACCAGGGTTCGGTCGTTACGATCGGCCATGAAGCGGCAGAAGGCATCCACCTTGCCGCTATCGTTGCCAGCCCGACACAGGTCGTTGCGATCCTCGACGTGCCAGTCCCAGTGGAAGCCGTGGGAGGTGAGGTCAGTGTCCTTGAACGATGCCCCAATGGACATCTCCGGCACCGCCACGATGACCTTGCGCAGGCCCAGCCGGTTGAGTTTGTGTAGGGCCAGAAACATCAGTGCCCTAGACTTGCCGGAGGCCGGAGGAGCCTTGAGCAGCAGATACTGGCTATCGCGCTTCTCGTAGGCCCGCGCCTGCATCTCGCGCATCCCCAGTGCGTTGCTGCTGGAACTCTTTCCCGTGCGGGCGTATTCGACCGTGATCAGCTCTGCCATGCCTTAGCCCTCTACTTCTGTAGCTTTGCGGGATTTTCTATTTCCTGTCTTCGCTGTTTTCTCAGCCTCAATCAACTCTTCATAGCGAGCCAGCAGATACTCCTGACGTTCAGCGGTGTCACGAAATGGGCGATTGCGATAGAGTTTTTCCACGGCCCGGTCTAGTGCGTGGTGTGCTTCGAGTAAATTATCGGGCATCTTGTCGGGGTCGTAGAGCTGCGCCATCGTCTTGTCAGGATGCGCGGCACGGGCAAGGATCACGGCACGCCCCAGCTGCTCGATCTCTTGGCGCTGTCTCTCCGATACTTCGGGCCAGGGGAAAGTGTTGTAGACAAGCGACGCCGAGTATCGGTAGTCGCTTTTTAGGCGACCACCGACGAGTCGGAGCCAGTCCATATGCATCTGAGTAGAGAGAAGTGAAAACTCATAAAGGGTTCCACCAGGAACTATCATTGCCAAGTCTGTAGCTATAACTTGATCAGTAAACATCCCTACAGGCGAATACTCTCTTCTCTCCGATGTGACCTTGGGAACAAGTATGTAATCCTGGCCTTCTTGATGGCGAACCTCTGCAAACTCATGCGGAGTATCAGCGCGCTTTGCTGTAGGCCCTCGATCACTGCCAAGACGATATTGACGAACTCGTTCTACACGCTCTTTAACCAGAGGCATTCTTTCAAGACTTTCATTATCAATATCTTTTAACCACAAACACCATCTGTTGTGGCCTTGCAAAAACTCCTTGGCACCAAGCAGACGGCGAATCCAAGGTTCAGACTTCGGCTCCTCAACTATTAGAGAGTCATACTCTTCCTTATTCAACAGCAAGTGACCACCATCATTTGGCATGCTGCCAAAATAAAGCCTTGGGCACCCTGCAACTAAAGGCGCACGTCGCTCACTAACTACTACATCCCCACCATCCAACAGGTAGGGGCTGATATTTTTCACATCCTTCCTATGCCACCCGTTATCAAGGCGCTGGAAAATAAAGCGAGGCCCCAGCTTTTTCGAAAGGCCAATGATTACAACATGAACACCAGCATTACCTTTCGCACTATTACGCCAAGCAAAGGTTTGATAAGCAAAGCTTATCTTAACACCCATTTCAAGAACAACGGGCCACAAAAGCGCCACCTGCTTACCCTGACATATAGAGTTAGTAGATACAAATGCCGCCTCAACATTATCAAGCCCACAATACTCAGCAGCCTTAACCAGCCAACAAGACACATAATCCAGAGACTTAAAGTTTCGGACCCTCCTCCCTAAGACCTCCTTCATATCAGAAACCTGACTGGCACCACGGCTAACCTGACCAACAAAGGGAGGATTACCACAAACATAAATCTCAACATCTTCTTTTAGTGGGCAGACCTCCTCCCAGCAAATACGCAAACTATTCCCAGACACCAAGCTACCGGTATCTTTTAATGGCAACAGCGGTTCAACATGGCCAAACTCCTTAGCAAACAGAATATTCATCTGGTGTTCAGCCAGCCAGAGCGACAATTGCGCTACCTCGTGTGCAAAATCATCGATCTCGATGCCATAGAACTGGCTGAGCCGAATCCCACTCATGAAGATCTCTTGCTGGCCAGACACCTCCTGAAGCGCCCGGAACACGGCCATCTCCAGGCGTCGCAGCTCCTTGTAGGAGATGATCAGGAAATTGCCGGATCCCATCGCGGGGTCGAATACGCGAATCCGTGTCAGCCGCTCCAGCAGCGTTTCCAGCTTCTTGCGGTTGCCCTTCGACTTGTGCAGCTCCGCGTAGAGCTTGTCGAGAAACAACGGGCGAATCACCTTCATGATGTTGGGCACAGAGGTGTAGTGCTGCCCCAGCGCGTCGCGGCTCTCCTCGTCCACCACCGCTTGGAACATCGAGCCGAAGATATCGGGGTTCACCGCCTCCCAAGCGAGCTGGCCGCACTCGATCATCATCCGCCTCCCCTTGCCACGAATCTCGGGCACGGGGAGGTCGTCACGGAACAGACCGCCGTTGACGTAGGGGAACTGGGCAACGTGAGCTGCCAGGTCAGCTGGGCGCTCATTCTCCGGTTGGTTCATCACCCGGAATAGCTGGGCAAGCAGATCAGGCAATTCCTCCCCGTTATCACCGCTGGCCTCGATGATGACCTTGGTGAAGGCGTTCTTGGGGAAGATGCCGGTGTCTTCGGCGAAGTAGCAGAACAGCAGGCGGGTCAGGAACACGTTGAGCGCGTGCAGCTGCTCAGGGGTGCTGAACTCATTGACCTCCTTCAGGCGGTCGAACAGCCGCCCCATCTTGGCCGCCGCCTTTAAGTCGGCAGACGCCTCCTCGAAGTGCTTGGTGCGCTCCAGACCCGCCATAGGGGCAAAGAACAGGTATTGGGTCGCCAGCTCACTGAACCCAACCTCCAGGCGCTCATCGGTCTTGGTGTCCAGCGCCGTCAGCTCACGGAAGTCCGTCACCATCAGGAAGCGGCACCTGTGCCGGGCAGGCTCGTCCTCGTCGGCCAGCACCTGCAACGCCTCATGGATGCTCTCTCCCTGGCGCACCGGCATGAAGTAGAGCCAGTTCTTCAGCGCAACGTGTCCTTCCGTCTTGCGGCTGGCCACGTTGCGCTGTCCGTCATTGCGGACCTGGGTGATAGTCGCCTTGGGAAATCCGTAGGCATCAAGGAAGGCATAGATGAACTCACTGCTGTCCGCTTCAGGCCGAGTGGCGGCGGCGAGAGTATCCATGCAATAGGTTTGGTCGAAGGCCATATGGGGGTGTTGCTCCCTGAGTGCGGGCTCCCTAGGAAGCCCATAGATCGTTATCTTTTGTAAGCCTACTAAGCACTTAGGTAGGTGTCACTTTTTCCTTCTGAAGGATACCAAACCCCTTCGAGGCAGGTTTGTCACCAGAGCACGTTCAACTCAAGGGCCGCCACTGCGAATGGTTTTCGCCATTGATGAGAGCAGGGGTTAGAAACGGTTGCAGCGCTGTCAGCTACGTGGTCATCGAGCGAGGCCGTATCGCGGGGATGTAGCAGTCTCGCTCTTACCGGGTAGGAGACCACCTATATAGAAAGGAGCGCGTGTACTGAGTTGACACGAAATCTCACATAACTGATTGTTATGAAGAGGAATATACATTAATTGGTGTGCATACATGTTAAATTTAGTGATACGAAGCTCTCGCAAGCCTCTTGATACCCATGCGCTTCAGCCTGGCAAGATGCCTCCAGGTTGGACAAGGTCCTCGGCGACTCCTTATCATCGCCAGACTATCCAAAGGAAGTGTCCTTCCCCATGCCCCATCCTCTGCTGAGTGCGACGCTCGCAGCGTCCGCCATCGTGCTTTCCGGTTGTGTCGCGCTGACGGAAAAGCCGACGCCACCCCCCACCCTGTCCTCGACCGACTTTCATCAGCGCATGAATGCGCTGGAAGAGACGCTGCTTGCCAGTTGCGACAACACCCGGCTGGATACCGAGCTATCGTCCGTTACGAGCCGCCAGGACCTCCTGATCGGCGATGTGCGCGAGGTCGGTTCGCTGTTGCGCGGCATGAACGGTCGCCTGGATCGGCTCGATGACAATGACTCCGGCCCAGTGGTCGTTAGACGCGAGTGCGCGGCCGATGAGCTCGGGATCGGCAACAAGGCTGTCCTTGGCAGCAGCGAATGGATCGGATTGCCCGATGTCGGCACCTATCTCAAGGCGCGTATCGACTCCGGCGCCAATACCTCGTCGCTCTCCGCCCGGGAGATCACCCGATTCGAGCGTGACGGCGAAAACTGGGTCCGCTTCAAGCTGGGCCTGGCAGACGACGACGTAGTCGTCGAGGCGGTACGGGATGAGTGGATCGAAGCCCCCATCGAGCGCCGCGTACGTATCATCCAGGCGACCGGTGAGGAGTCACGGCCGGTGGTGACCCTGATGATGACCCTGGGGTCGATCCGTGAGCCGGTAGAGTTCACGCTGAGTGATCGCACTCATCTCGACTTTCCGGCCCTGCTGGGCAGGCGCTTCCTGCTGGATATCGCCGTCATCGATGTGGCCGAGCGGTACCTTCACCCGCGCCCCGAATTTCCCGGCGGGCGCCCGGCATCGGAAGCCGAGCGCCACGAGAATGACGCCGACCTCGACAACGAAACGCACTGAGGCGCGCATCCGTCGCCCTCTGCCAAGGAAGCCCCATGTCACGACTGCCTTTCTATCTGCTGGTTGGCGTTCTGTTGCTGGCCGGCATCGCCATGACCCTGCATCGCCACTATCAGCTCGAGGTACCCTGGACGCCGGGTGAGCAGCGCCAGGTGTGGGAAGTGGAAGCTCAGGTCAATTTCACGGCACTGGGCGATCCGGTTCTGGTGGACATGGCGCTCCCCTCGACTCAGGAGGGCTTTCGACTGCTTACCGAGCATACGGCCTCGCCCGGCTACGGCCTCTCCTTCGTGGAAGAGGATGGCGGCAGGCGCGCCCAGTGGTCGATCCGAGAGGCCACCGGCTCCCAGCAGCTCTACTACACCGCCCAGGTCCTGGTGGCGCCGGACAGCCGCCCTCCTCGCCTGGATAACCCGCCGCCACGCCGCGATATTGTCTGGGAGCGGCCCTATGATACGGCCGCCACCCAGATGATCGAGCGCGCCTGGGGCCGCAGTGCGGATCCCTTCACCTTCGCCCGCGAGCTGCTGCATGACTTCAACGAGGAGCGCCAGGGCGAGAATGCCCGCCTGCTGTTGACCCAGTTCGAGCGCACGCCCCTCCTCGTCCGGCTGCTCAACCAGGCCGGCGTGCCGGCCCGGGAGGTCAGCGGCCTGCTGCTCGAGGATGGACGGCGACGCCAGTCACTCACCAGCTGGGTCCAGGTGTTTGATGGCAAGCGCTGGGCGCTCTTCGACCCGGCAACCGGTGCCCAGGGACGCCCCGACAACCTGTTGATCTGGGAGGGCAACGGCCAGGCGGTGCTCGAGGTTCAGGGAGGGAGCAACTCGAGGGTCAGCTTCTCGATGCTGGTTCGCAATCAGCCGGCCGCCGCGGCGGTTCGCAACCAGCTCGCCGAGGATACCCTGCTCAACTTCTCCATTCACAGCCTGCCGCTCGAGGAGCAGGCACTGTTTCAGACGATCCTGCTGATTCCGATCGGCGCGCTGGTGGTGGTGCTGCTCCGACTGCTGGTGGGGATCAAGACCTCGGGCACCTTCATGCCGGTGCTGATCGCCCTGGCCTTTATCCAGACGAGCCTGGCCACCGGCCTGATCGGCTTCTTGCTGGTGGTCGCCGTCGGCCTGGTGATCCGCAGCTACCTGTCGTACCTCAACCTGTTGCTGGTGGCGCGGGTAACGGCGGTGATTATCACCGTAATCGGCATCATTTCCGTGTTCTCGGTGCTCGCCTACCGCTTCGGGCTCAATGCCGGCCTGACCATCACCTTCTTCCCGATGATCATTCTCTCCTGGACCATCGAGCGTATGTCGATCCTGTGGGAGGAGGAGGGTCCGAAGGAGGTGTTGATCCAGGGCGGTGGCAGCCTGTTCACCGCGGTTCTGGCGTTTCTGGCCATGAACAATCCCTGGGTACGCCATATCACCTTCAACTTCCTGGGGGTCCAGCTGATCCTGATGGCGCTGATCCTGATGATCGGCAACTACACCGGGTATCGCCTGCTGGAGCTACGCCGCTTCAAGCCGGTCACCGAGGATTGAGAGTCATGCGTGAATGGACGACACCCGGCAAGCTGCGCGCCAAGGGCATCATCGGCATGAATCGCCGCAACATCCGCTATATCGGACGCTATAACAATCGCCGTCTCTATCCGCTGGTGGATGACAAGCTGCAGACCAAGCTGCTCGCCGAACGCTTCGGTATCACCACGCCGGCACTGATCGGCACCGTCACCACCCAGTTCGGCGTCAAGCATATCGGTGAGCTGCTTGCCGGCCAGCAGGGGTTCGTGATCAAGCCCGCCAAGGGCAGCGGTGGCAAGGGCATCCTGGTGGTGGAGCGGGTCGAGGGGGGAGACTATATCAAGCCCAGCGGCGTACGCATGAGCCTGTCGGATGTCGAGCGACACGTCTCCAATATCCTCTCCGGACTCTACTCCCTGGGCGGCGCCCCGGATGTGGCGCTGATCGAAGCATTGATCAACTTTGATGAAAGCCTCTCCGAGTACACCTACGAGGGGGTGCCGGATATCCGGGTCATCGTGTTCAAGGGCTACCCGGTCATGGCGATGATGCGCCTCTCCACCGCTGCCTCGGACGGCAAGGCCAACCTTCACCAGGGTGCGGTAGGCGTGGGACTCGATATCGCCTCCGGCACCGCCATCCGAGGGGTTCAGTTCGATCGCACGCGTCACGACCATCCCGACACCGGTCATGAACTGGCCAGCCTGAGCATTCCCGACTGGCCTACCCTGCTGCTGCTGGCCGCCGGTTGCTATGAGATGACCGGGCTCGGCTATCTGGGTACCGACATGGTGCTCGATCGCGATCAGGGCCCCATGCTGCTGGAACTCAACGCCCGGCCCGGGCTGGCGATCCAGATGGCCAACGGCGAAGGATTGAGGCGTCGCCTCGACCTGGTCGAGAAGCAACCGGAGGGTGTGGCTGCCCAGGCGCGGGTTGACTTCGCGCGCCACCATTTCGCCCGTCAAAGCGAGCTTGAGGCCAGCGCCGAGGCCTGAGGCTCGGTGGCCCGCCCTCGCCCACCCGCGTAGAATGTCGCCAACTTCGACAGCCGACGGGTGCCATGACTGATTCCCGAAACCTGCTGCTCCAGGCGGAGCGGCAGTGCCAACAGCGCGGGGCGCGCTTCACGCCGATACGCCGCCGCGTGCTCGAGATGATTGCCGAGGCGTCCGGCGCCCTCAAGGCCTATGACCTCCTCGACCGCCTGGCCGCCGAGCACGCCTCGGCCCGGCCACCCACGGTATACCGTGCCCTAGAGTTTCTGATCGACCAGGGCCTGGTGCATCGTATCGAGTCGCTCAATGCCTATGTTGCCTGTCCCTGCCCGGAACATTCGCACGGCTTCCAGCTGCTGATCTGCCGCCTCTGCGGTCGAGTCGAGGAGCTGCACCTGGAGGACGTCAATGCCCAGCTCGCCGACTGCGCCCAGCAGCTGGGCTTCCGGGTGGAGCGACAGACGATCGAATTGCTGGGACGCTGCGATGCCTGCGGCGATACCGGCAACTGAACCTTTCTGCGGAGAATTGCGATGTCCGATATCTTCAAGGCGCTCGAGCGGGCACCCGCCGACAGCCAGCACGATCTCACCCCCGTGCTCGAATCCATCGGGTTCAACGACGATGGCCTGATTCCTGCCATCGCCCAGCAGCACGATAGCGGCGAGGTGCTGATGATGGCCTGGATGAACCGTGAGGCCCTCATGGAGACCCTGCGCACCGGCCGGGTCTGCTACTGGTCGCGCTCGCGTGGCAAGCTGTGGCGCAAGGGCGAGAGCTCCGGCCAGCAGCAGCACCTGAGGGGGGCCGCGCTCGACTGTGACGGAGACACCCTGCTGCTGCAGGTGGACCAGACGGGTCCCGCCTGCCACAGCGGGCGCCGTAGCTGCTTCTATGTGGCGCTCGAAACGGAAACGGCGCGCATTACCACCGCCCCGCTGATCGACCCTGCCACGCTCTACGGCAAGTCCTGATGCACAACCGGGCCGGCTGGCTGGCCACCCTGGCGCGACGACTGCGTCAGGCCGTGGCCTGGCTGTTGATCGGGCTGGTCAGGCTCTACCAGGTCACGTTGAGTCCCCTGCTCGGGCCGCGGTGTCGCTACTGGCCCAGCTGCTCCCGCTATGCGGTGGAGGCGATTCGCGTGCATGGCCCCTTCAGGGGCGGGCTGATGGCCGCCCGCCGCATCGCTCGCTGCCACCCAGGCTGTGAAGGCGGTATCGACCCGGTACCGGGTGGCCCCAGCGAGGCGCTGTGCCGCGAGGACCCCGAGCTCGACGAGAACTTCCGTCCCCGCGCCTCGGACCGTCCAGCGGAGCGTGACGGCCCGGCCCCCTGAGCCGGCCCGGCCTCAGGCGGCCTCCTGCTCCGCCACCTCATAGATGCGCTTGAGCATGGCGTTGAGGCCATTGCTGCGCGTGGGCGAGAGGTGCTTGTCGAGTCCCAGGTCACCGAGAAAGTGCGGTGAGGTATCGCGGATCTCCGCGGCGGGCCGGTCGTTGTAGATGCGCATCAGCACGGCGATGAGCCCGGAGACGATGGCGGCATCGGAGATGGCGTCGAAGTGCACGACCCCGTCGCGACACTCGTGGCGCATCCAGACATTGGACTGGCAGCCCTGAATCTTGAGCTCGTCACGTTTCCACTCCTCGGGAAACTCGGGCAGCGCCTTGCCCATATCGATGATGTACTGGTAGCGATCCATCCAGTTGTCGAACAGCTCGAACTCCTCGATCAGTTCCTTCTGGGTCTGCTCGGCGGTGGCGTCAATCGTCATGGGGCCTCCTGTTGGTGAATGGGATGATTATACCGGCTCCTCCCCCGCGGCGTCCGCCCCGGCTTGCCCCTCGCCTCTTTCGGCCAGCCCGTGGCGAGACTGCTGTCGGTGCCAGGCCTCATCCTCTGCGTGCAGATAGTGGGCGGTGGTGTCCAGCCGCGAGTGGCGTGCCGTGGCCGCCAGGTAGCGCAGCTCGACCCCGGCCTGAGCCTGATGGGTCAGCGCCGTATGACGCAACCAGTGGGGGGTGGCCTGGCGCAGGCGTAGCACCCAGCCACGAGCGCCCTCCTCCTCTACTGCCTCCAGGTCGTCCGCGGCCTGAGCAAAGGCCTGCCTGATCAGCCGATAGAGGCGGTTGTCGCCGATGCCCCGCTTGCCATCCAGGGCTCGCAGCAGTGGCGTCGCCTCATCCGGCTGGGGCTCCGGGCTCAGCCCCAGAACCTCTCGCCACTCCTTCAACAGCGAGAGCATGTCGGGAGGCACGGGAATGCTGGCGAGTTTGCCCCCCTTGCCTATCACGTTCCACCACCAGCGCCCCTCGCGCTGATGAAAATCCCCCATGCGGGCGGCACTCATCTCGGCGATACGCGGTGCCAGCAGGTAGGCGAAACCGAAGATAAAGCGTCGACGAGCCCCTTCGTAGCGCTCGCGGGATGATATTCCCTCCTCCGTCGCCGGCCCGTTCGCGCCGTTCAACCAGCCCCAGAACCACTCCCACAACGGCGCCTCCAGATAGCGCTCGATACCGGTCCGGCGGTTATCGAGCCTCCGCCGCTTGTCACGCATCAGTCGGAAGGGGTTGTGGCCCACCCACCCCGCTTCCACCAGCCAGGCATACATGCCCTGCAGGATCACCAGGCTCTGGCGGCGGCTGGCCGGTGACAGCGGCCCACGGAAGGGGCGCCAGTCCTCGGCGTGACGCGGACGCGGTGGCCCGACCCAGCGCGATCTCGGCTGGGGATCGACGAGGAAGGCCTCGAAGGCCTCCAGATGGTCCCGTCGCACCTGGTCGAGGGTGATGTTGCGCTCGGCGAGCCATAGCAGCAGCCGCTGAGCTTCCCGACGATAGGCGCGCTGAGTCCTGGGACTGGCCCGGTACTCTGCCAGCCATTCGCCCACCGCCTCGGCATCGCTGCGCGCGGCGATGTAGCCGCCCCGCTTCGCCAGGGGCGGCAAAGGCCCTGTGGCCGGTTGCAGCGGCGACTCCTCCACCACGATGTCGTCTTTCGATTGATGCCCCAACGCCCCCTCCTTGCTCCTTGCTCCTTGCTCCTTGCTCCTTGCTCCTTGCTCCTTGCTCCTGTCGGCCAGTATCCCGTGGACTGATAAGAAAAATCAAGATAAGCCGCGTAATCTTGCTTTTATTTCCTTTTTCATAACGTATTTTACGTATTACGTATAATGTAATTATCTTTCAATTCCCCCTGAATACCGCTATGCTGCGCCGCATATCGATCCAAAGGGGTGGCACAAGGAGAGCCTCATGGCGCGCATCGGCGTGACCTACGAAGACGTACAACGAGCCATCGACGAGCTGCTGACCCGTGGCGATGCGCCCAGCGTGCAGAAGATTCGCGAGATACTGGGGACCGGCAGCTTCACCACGATCAGCGATCATCTGCGCAACTGGCGGCAGCAGCGCGAGGAGAACCGCGACGTTCCTCCACCCCGCGGCATGCCGGCCGCCCTTCAGGAGCTGGCCGAGGGGCTCTGGCGCCAGGCCCAGGAGAGTGCCAACGAGGCGCTACGCCACTACCGCGAGGAGGCGGATCGCAGGGTGGAAGAGGCGCAGGAGTCGGTGGCAGACACTCGTCGACAGGCGGACGATGCCAGGCAGCGTGAAGCGGCCCTGGCCAGCCACCTGTCCGGCACCGAGCAGCGCCTGGAGGCGCTCAGCGCTGAGCTGGCAACGAGCCAGGCGCGATGTGAGGCGCTGAAGGCGGCCGAGAACCGCGCCTCCACGCGCCTGGCCGAAGCGGAGTCGCTGCTGCAACGCCATCGAGACGAGGCTAGCCGCATGGCACAGGAGCACCAGCAGGCCATGCAGGCGTGCGAGGAGGCCCACCGCGAGAAGCTGGCCCAGGAGGAGCAGCGCCACGAAAGCGCCGAGACACGCCTGATGACTCTGCTCGACCAGGCCCGCCAGGAGCGACTGGCCAGTGAGAAGGCGGCGGCGGGAAGAGAAGAACAACTGGAGAAGCGCCTCGAGCGTCAGGAGTCGCTGCTTCAGGAGGTGCGCGCAAGGCTTGCCAATGAGGAGAAGCACCATCGCGATGTGGACTTGGCCCGCCGCCAGGCGGAGGCGCTGGCCGAGACCCGCCAGCATGAGCAGTCACTGCTGCAGGCACGCATCGACGAGCAGAAGCGTCATCTGGAGGAGCAGGCAGAGCGCGTGAGAAACCTGGAGCAGCAGCTCTATCGCTGCCTGTGGCAGACGCCGAAGGCCGCCCCGGAAGAGGATGACGCCTCGGCTCAGTCGGCCGATGAAAGCAGGGAAGAAGGCGCCCCGCCTGACGACAGCCCCTGAGGCCGCCTTATCTGCCCATAACCCATAACAAAAGAAGGGCCCCACCTTTCGGCGGAGCCCTTCTTGTGACGCCAGGTAAGCCGTGCGGCGCGAGGCCGCTTAACGGTAGTAGGCGTTGGTGGTGTCGCTATGGTCGGTCACGTCGCGGATGCCACCCAGCTCCGGGATGCGCTCCAGCAGGGTGCGCTCGACACCATCCTTGAGCGTCAGGTCGACCGCGGCACAGCCCTGGCAGCCACCACCGAAGGCCAGTATCGCCACGTTCTCGTCGGTCAGCTCGATCAGCTTGATCTCACCGCCGTGGGCCGCCAGGCCGGGGTTGATCTCGCTGTAGAGCACGTAGTTGACGCGATCGGCGAGGGGACTGTCGGCATTGACCTTGGGCATCTTGGCGTTGGGCGCCTTGATGGTCAGCTGCCCCCCCATGCGATCGGCGTTGAAATCGACGACCGCCTCCTCGAGGAACGGCAGGCTGTTCTTGTCCAGGAAGACACCCAGCTTGGGCAGCTCCAGCTTCTCGTCGGTAGGCTCCTCTTCACCGGGGCGGCAGTAGGCCAGACAGGTTTCGGCATAGGGGGTGCCTGGCTGAGTGATGAAGATGCGTACTGCGATCCCTTCGACGTTCTGCTTCTCGAGCAGCTCGGCGAGGTAGTCCTGGGCACTTTCGGTAATCTGGATCGGTTCGCTCATGCTATTTCCCGCTGTCGGTGCGCGGCAGCGGCGAGGTCGCCGCGTACCGGGTAATGTGATGACGCTAATGGTAAGACACGGGGCGCGGCGAAACAATCCCGAGTGATTTGGTGGGTTTTAAACACCCACCTGCCCCCGCGGCGAGCAGTTTGCTACCATGTCCGGCTTGACAACGGCCGCGACACAGAAGATGCCCCGAGGCACAACGGCGGTCATGAATATCGGACACCCTCGCTGGAGACAGACTCACACCATGGCCGCCGCTCCTACTGCCCAGACCGCCACCCTGATCGAATGTCTCACCGAGCGCATCCTGATGCTCGATGGAGGCATGGGCACCATGCTCCAGAACGCCGGCCTCTCCGAGGAGGACTTCCGTGGGGAGCGCTTTGCCGACTGGCCCTCGGACCTCAAGGGCAACAATGATCTGCTGGTACTGACCTGCCCGGACCTGGTGTCACGCATCCACCGCGAGTACCTCGAGGCCGGCGCCGATATCGTCGAGACCAACACCTTCAACAGCACTCGCCTGTCTCAAGCGGACTATGGCATGGAGGCACAGGTACCCGAGATCAACCGTGAGGCGGCCAGGCTGGCTCGCGAGGTCTGCGATGCGGTGGCTGCCGAGACCGGCACCCCACGCTATGTCGCGGGCGTGCTTGGCCCCACCTCCCGAACCGCCTCGCTCTCCCCGGATGTCAACGATCCGGCCAAGCGAAACGTCACCTTCGATGAGCTTCGCGAAAACTACCGGGAAGCCGCCGAGGCGCTGATCGAAGGCGGAGCCGATCTGATCATGATCGAGACCATCTTCGATACCCTCAATGCCAAGGCGGCGATCTACGCCCTGGAGGAGCTCTTCGAGTCACGCGGCGAGCGCCTGCCGGTGATGATCTCCGGCACCATCACCGATGCCTCGGGGCGCACGCTGTCGGGGCAGACCACCGAGGCCTTCTGGAACTCGGTACGCCACGCCAGGCCGCTGTCGGTGGGCTTGAACTGCGCGCTGGGCGCCGAGGAGCTGCGCCCCTACGTCGAGGAGCTGTCGAGCAAGGCCGACACCTATGTCTCGGCGCACCCCAATGCCGGCCTGCCCAACGAGTTCGGCGAATATGACCAGTCACCCGAGGAGATGGCGGCCATCGTGGCGGAGTTTGCCGCCAGCGGCCTGGTCAATATCCTCGGTGGCTGCTGCGGCTCCACGCCCGAGCATATCGCCGCCATCCATCGCGCCATCCAGGGCATGCCGCCGCGCCGCCTGCCGGACATCCCCAAGAAGTGTCGTCTCTCCGGCCTCGAACCCTTCAACATCGGGCCCGACTCGCTGTTCGTCAACGTCGGCGAGCGCACCAACGTGACCGGTTCGGCGCGCTTCAAGCGCCTGATCAAGGAGGAGGACTACACCACCGCCCTCGAGGTCGCCCTGGAGCAGGTGGAGAATGGCGCCCAGGTCATCGACATCAACATGGACGAGGGGATGCTGGACTCCCAGGAAGCCATGGTGCGCTTCCTGAACCTGATCGCCGGCGAGCCGGATATCTCCCGGGTGCCGATCATGATCGACTCCTCGAAGTGGGAGATCATCGAGGCCGGCCTCAAGTGCATCCAGGGCAAGGCGATCGTCAACTCCATATCGCTCAAGGAGGGGGAGGAGGAGTTTCGTCGGCACGCCACCGTCTGTCGCCGCCATGGCGCCGCCGTGGTCGTCATGGCCTTTGACGAGGTCGGCCAGGCCGATACCCTTGCGCGCAAGACCGAGATCAGCGAGCGCGCCTATCGCCTGCTGGTCGACGAGATCGGCTTTCCTCCCGAAGACATCATCTTCGACCCCAACATCTTCGCCATTGCCACCGGGATCGAGGAGCACAACAACTACGCCGTCGACTTCATTCAGGCGACCGAATGGATCCGCAAGCACCTGCCCCACGCCCAGGTTTCCGGCGGCGTCTCCAATGTCTCGTTCTCCTTTCGCGGCAACAATGTGGTGCGTGAGGCGATCCACTCGGTATTCCTCTATCACGCCATTCGCGCCGGGCTCTCCATGGGCATCGTCAATGCCGGTCAGCTGGGGGTATACGATGATCTGGATGCCGAGTTGCGCGATGCGGTGGAGGATGTCGTGCTCAACCGGCGCGACGATGCGACCGAGCGACTGCTCGACCTGGCCGAGAAGTACAAGGGCGACGGCAGTAGTGCGGACAGGAAGGAAGACCTGGAGTGGCGTGGCTGGGAGGTCGCGAAGCGCATCGAGCATGCGCTGGTCAAGGGGGTGACCGCCTACATCATCGAGGACACCGAAGAGGCGCGCCAACAGTTCGACCGCCCTATCGAGGTCATCGAGGGGCCGTTGATGGATGGCATGAACGTGGTCGGTGACCTGTTCGGCGCCGGCAAGATGTTCCTGCCCCAGGTGGTCAAGTCCGCACGAGTGATGAAGCAGGCGGTGGCGCACCTGCTGCCCTATATCGAAGCGGAGAAAGACGAAACGACCCAGGCCAAGGGCAAGATCGTCATGGCGACCGTGAAGGGTGATGTTCACGACATCGGCAAGAATATCGTCGGCGTCGTCCTGCAGTGCAACAACTACGACGTCGTCGACCTGGGGGTGATGGTGCCGGCGGAGAAGATCCTGCAGACGGCTCGGGATGAAAACGCCGACATCATCGGCCTCTCGGGCCTGATCACGCCGTCGCTGGATGAGATGGTCGGCGTGGCCAAGGAGATGCAGCGCCAGGGCTTTGAACTGCCGTTGCTGATCGGTGGCGCCACGACATCCAAGGCGCATACCGCGGTCAAGGTGGATCCCGGCTACGAACACCCGGTGATCTATGTGCCGGACGCCTCCCGTGCGGTGGGCGTCGCCTCCAGGCTGCTGTCGCCGGAAATGAAACCCGACTACATTGCCGAGATCCGCAGCGAATACGAGAGCGTGCGCGAACGTAACGCCAAGCGGCGCCCCAAGGGGGCAGACCTGACCTATGAGCAGGCTCGTCAGCGCAAGTTCAAGATCGACTGGAGCGGCTATACCCCGCCGCAGCCGGCCATGACCGGCACATTGACCTTCGATGGTTATGATCTCGATGAACTGGTCGAGCGTATCGACTGGACCCCCTTCTTCATGAGCTGGCAGCTTGCCGGCAAGTACCCGAAGATTCTCGACGATGCCAAGGTCGGCGAGGCGGCGCGCAGCCTGTTCCGCGACGCCCGGGCCATGCTGCGCAAGCTGATCGACGAGAAGCTGGTAGCAGCGCGCGGCGTGATCGGCATCTGGCCCGCCAACAGCATCGACGACGATACCATCGAGGTGTACGCCGACGACTCCCGCAACGAGGTGATCGAACGGCTTCATCATATCCGTCAGCAGACCACCAAGAACCGCGACGGCGTGTGCTACAGCCTGGCCGATTTCGTGGCCCCACGGGAGAGTGGCAAAGCGGACTGGATCGGCGGCTTCGCCGTGACCACGGGCCACGGTGTCGAGGAGCTCGCCGAGCAGTACAAGGCGGCCGGTGATGACTACAATGCCATCCTGGTGCAGTCGCTTACCGACCGCCTGGCCGAGGCCTTTGCCGAACGCCTTCATGAACGGGTGCGCAAGGAGTTCTGGGGCTATATACCCGATGAGGCGTTGGACAACGATGCCCTTATCGCCGAAAGGTATCAGGGCATCCGCCCGGCACCGGGCTATCCGGCGTGCCCCGACCATACCGAGAAGCCGACCCTGTTCAGGCTGCTGGACGCCACCGAGCAGTCCGGCCTCACCCTGACCGAGAACTTCGCCATGTGGCCCGCCGCCGCCGTGGCGGGGTGGTACTTCTCGCATCCGCAGTCGAAATACTTCTCCACCGGCAAGATCACCCGTGAACAGGTGGAGAGCCTGGCCAGCCGCAAGGGCATGGATCTCGAGGAGATGGAGCGCTGGCTCATGCCGGTGCTCTCCTACGACCCCGCCTGATTCACGGTGGGCCGCCAGTCAGGCGGCCCACCCCCTCTCCTATTGCGGATCACCATGCTGCTTCACGCCACACGTCGTCGCACCATCCTGCGTCTCTCCCTGCCGATCATCGCCGGCATGCTCACCCAGAGCCTGATCAATCTGATCGATGCCGCCATGGTCGGCTCACTGGGCGAAGTGCCGCTGGCAGGCGTGGGGATCGGCGGCTACGTGATGTTCATGGTCACCGCCCTGGTGTTCGGACTCTCCTCGGGGGTGCAGGCCCAGACCGCACGACGCCATGGCGAGCAGGCCTGGACACGACTCGCCATGCCCCTAAATGCCGGTCTGATTATCGCCGCCGTGTTATCGCTGCCGATCACCCTGCTCTGCCTGTGGCAGGCGCCGAGGCTGATGGTCTTGATCAATCAGGACCCCGCGGTCAATGCCGAGGCGGTAGCCTATTTCCGCTGGCGGGTCCTGTCGCTTGCCGCCGTGGCCATGATCTTCTGCTTCCGGGGCTACTGGAACGGCATCCAGCGGACCGGCCTCTACCTGCGCATCATTCTGGTGATGCACGCCATCAATGTGGTCGCGAGCCTGGGGCTGATCTTCGGGTACCTGGGGCTACCGGCCATGGGCGCCGCCGGCGCCGGGGTCGGCACTACCCTGTCGCTGTTCGTCGGAGCGGCCATCTGGGCCTTTGCCAGCCTGCGTCATGCCAGGCCCGGTGGCCTGCTGGCGGCACTACCGCAGCGCCTCACCCTGCTTACCACCCTGCGCCTGGCCGGGCCTCACTCATTTCAGCAGCTGTGGTTTGCGGCCGGCTACGCGGTACTGTTCTGGATACTGGGCCAGGTCAACACCGCCAGCGTGGCGGTGGGGCATGTGCTGGTCAATCTGTCGCTGCTGATGATCCTGCCCGGTGTCGGGTTGGGCATGGCGGCCATGAGCCTGGTGGGCCAGGCGCTGGGACGCGATGAACTGGCCGACGCCCACCGCTGGGGATGGGAGGTGGTGTACCTCGCCTGGCTCTGCCTGGCCCTTATCGCGTTGCCCATGGTGCTGTTTCCCGACGCCGTCCTGGGCCTGTTCCTGCACGACCCGACCCTGGTGGATCTGGCGCGCCTGCCGCTGCGGCTGACGGCGCTGATGATCGTGCTCGATGCCGCGGCACTGGTTCTTGCCCAGGCGCTGCTCGGGGCCGGTGCCAATCGCACGGTGATGACCACGACCCTGTCGCTGCAGTGGCTGCTCTTCCTGCCGCTGGCCTGGCTGGTGGGCGTCTGGTTCGAGCAGGGGCTGGTCGGCATCTGGTGGGTACAGCTCGCCTATCGTTTCCTCAACTCCCTGTGGTTTGCGGGGATCTGGCAACGCCGACGCTGGCAGCGGCTCGTGGTATGAAGGGGGACGCAGGAAGTTTCGAGGCCGAGCCTAATTACTTTAAGTATAAAAACTATGCCTATTTATTCTTTTAAACAATAAGAAGTCGCGCGTATCGTACAGTCCATGCACTGCCACTTTCATCGCTGCAGGATGGCTGAATGTACCGCTACGATTCCCACGACCAGACTCTCGTTAACGAACGCGTGGCCCAGTTTCGCGACCAGATGGAGCGTTACCTGGCCGGACGCCTGAGCGAAGAGGAGTTCCTGCCGCTGCGTGTGCAGAACGGCCTGTATATTCAGCGCTATGCCCCGATGCTGCGCATCGCCATCCCCTACGGGATGCTCGCTTCCTACCAGCTGCGCAAGCTGGGCGACCTGGCGCGTGACTACGACCGCGGCTATGGTCACTTTACCACCCGTACCAATCTGCAGCTCAACTGGCCAAGACTGGAGAGCGTGCCGGACATGCTGGCGGAGCTTGCCAGCGTGCAGATGCATGCCATTCAGACCAGCGGCAATGATATCCGCAACACCACCACCGATCAGTTCGCGGGGGTGGCCGAGGATGAGGAGGTCGATCCGCGCCCCTGGTGCGAGCTGATTCGTCAGTGGTCCACCTTCCACCCGGAATTCGCCTATCTGCCGCGCAAGTTCAAGATCGCCGTGACCGGTGCCAGTGAGGACCGCGCCGCGATTCAGGTTCACGATGTCGGCCTGCGGCTGTGGCGAGATGCCCAGGGCGAGGTGCGGGTCAGGGTGTTGGCCGGCGGTGGCCTGGGCCGCACGCCGATGATCGGCGAGGTGGTCCGTGACGACCTCCCCTGGCAACATCTGCTGACCTATCTCGAGGCACTGGTCCGGGTCTATAACCTGTTCGGCCGCCGTGACAACAAGTTCAAGGCGCGTATCAAGATCCTGGTCAAGGCGCTGGGCGTCGAGGAGTTTCGGCGGCGTGTCGACGAGGAGTGGGCACACCTGAAGGATGGCCCCCAGACCCTGACCCGGGAGAGCATCGAGCGGATGGCCTCCCATTTCGAGGACCCCAAGCGCCGCCCCGTCTCGGCGAAGGCCATTGCCGAGATCGAGGCGTTACGCAGCAGGGAGCGCGCCTTCGGCCGCTTCATGACCAATAACGTCCACGCCCATAAGGTGCCCGGTTACAAGGCGGTAACCCTCTCCCTGAAACGGCGCGAGCACTCCCCTGGTGACGTCACCTGGAAGCAGATGCACCAGGTGGCAGATCTCGCCGACGAATACAGCTTCGGCGAGATACGCGTCACCCATGAACAGAATCTGGTGCTTACCGACGTTCCCATGGATCGTCTGGAAGCGCTATGGCGCGAGCTGGAAACCCTCGGCATGGCCAACCCCACGGTGGGCACCCTGGCGGACTTGATCTGCTGCCCCGGAGGAGACTACTGCGCCCTGGCCAACGCCAAGTCGATCCCGGTGGCCCAGGCCATCCAGGAGCGCTTCGAGGACCTGGACTTCCTCTATGATCTGGGGCCGCTCGACCTCAATATCTCCGGGTGCATGAACGCCTGCGGCCATCACCATGTCGGTCATATCGGCATCCTCGGCGTCGACAAGAAGGGCGAGGAGTGGTACCAGATCTCGCTGGGCGGCACCCAGGGCAATGCGGCATCGCTGGGCAAGATTCTCGGCCCCTCCTTCGGCCGCGACGCGGTACCCGACGTCATCGATACCCTGCTCAAGGTCTATGTCGGTGAGCGCAACGATGACGAGACCTTTCTCGATACCTACCGTCGTATCGGAATCAAACCCTTCAAGGAGCGTGTCTATGCCTGATCATGCCCCCCACACCGCCCCTCTGTCTGCCGCCCGGCGCCCCTATCTCTTCCGAGACCAGCCGGCCACCGATGGTTGGCAGCTGATCCGCGAGGACCAGGCCACGACCGACACGCCCTGCATTGTGCCCCTGGCCCAATGGCTCGAGGAGGGGCGTTGCGATCTGCATGCCCCCTGGCTGGCAGCCGATACCGAGCTCGACCAGGCCCTGGCCGCTCGCCTCGCCGAGGCCCCCCTGGTGGCCATCGACTTCCCCAGGTTCACCGATGGGCGCGGCTACAGCCTGGCTCGCCTGCTTCGCGAACGCCATGACTATCGTGGCGAGATACGCGCCATCGGGGATGTGCTGGTCGACCAGCTCTTCTATATGCGCCGTTGCGGATTCGATGGCTTCTCGCTGCGTGAAGACCAGTGGCTGGACGATGCCCTGCGCAACCTGCATGTCTTCAGCCGCGCCTATCAGCCCGGGGTGGATCAGCCCGAACCGCTGTTTCGGCTGCGCAGTCAGGCTCCTGAGTCAGACCGCGACGAACTCTCCCTGGCCGCCTTTGCCTGACCCCCGTTGTCTTTCTGCTGTCACCATGGGTATCGTATCTGCCCATGCGCCCTCGCCTCCTGCTGACCACGACCCTCCTCGGCCTCCCATTCATGGTGGGAGGCTGGTTATGGCTGACCCTGCTCAGCCCCTTTTTCTATGAACGCCCCGAGCACCTCGAGCCCATCGCCGAGGGACCTCACGCGGTGTATGTCTATGGCACCCTGCGCGTGCCCGTGGTGCGCTGGATCGTGATCGGTGATGAGGTCGAGACCCGCCCAGCCTACCTCGAAGGCTGGCGACGGACCGGACTCGACCTGGAGCCGGCCCCCGGCGAGCGCGTGCCTGGAGAGGTATTGACCGTCGATGCCGAGGCGCTTGCCCGGCTCGACCGCTACGAGCGTCTGGGCATTCGCTACGAGCGGGTGCGCCACACACTCGCCGACGGCAGCGAGGCCTGGGTCTATCGACGCCTGCCGGAGACACCATAACCGAAGGCCCCAACGGCTGCGGGCATTATTCGAGGCTATATTGGTCTATCAGTGCTCTTTTGAATTGATCCCCCCCTTCGTCGGTCGCCCACTGGAGTGACAACATGAACGAGGAAATCGCCCTGCTCGATATGTTGACCCGTCTTGGGGTGGCCGCGGGGTTGGCCATGGTGCTGGGGCTTGAGCGGGAAATACGCGGCAAGCCGGCAGGATTGCGCTCTCATATGCTGGTCGCCTTGGGGGCAGCGGCATTCCTGATAGTGGGACTCCAGATCCTGTTTGCCACCGCCGAGGGGGACCCATCGGCACGTATCGACCCCACCCGCATCGTCGAGGGAGTCATCGGCGGCATCGGGTTCCTTGGCGCCGGCAGCATCATCCGCAGCGGTACCGACGTGCAGGGCATTACCACTGGCGCATCGATCTGGCTTGCCGGAGCCATCGGCATCGCCGCCGGCGTGCATAACTTCACCCTGGCGGCCCTGGTCGCCGGTCTGGCGTTGGTGATCATGACGGCACTCGGTGCCATCGAGCGCCATATGCCCTCTCGAGCTCCCGAGGAGTGAGGATCGATGAGGCTAGCCGATCCAGCTCGATTGAGATCGCCTCACGGGGCAGCCTACAATGGCGGCGCTTGCACACCAAGACCAGGAAATCCTTGCATGCTGACGCTATTGCATAACCCCCGCTGCTCGAAATCACGCCAGGCCCTCGCCCTGCTCGAAGAAAAGGGTACTCCGGTGACGATTCGTCGCTATCTTGACGAGCCGCTGAGTGAAGCCGAGCTTCGCGCGCTGATCGATCGCCTGGAGGGCGGTATCGAGCGCCTGGTGCGCACCAGGGAGAGCGAGTGGCAGGGCCTGGCCGCCGACGCCCGTGACCCGGAGCAGGTGGTTCAGGCGATCATCGCTCACCCGCGGCTTATGGAGCGACCGATTGCCGACGATGGCGAGCGTGCCATCATCGGGCGCCCACCCGAGGACATTCTCGCCCTGCTCGATTGATGCCTCCCCCTTTCCCCGAGTCTCAGGAGCCCTGATGAGCGCTTCCCTGCCCTATGTGCTGATCCTCTACTACTCCCGCCATGGTGCCACCCGCGCCATGGCCGAGCGCCTGGCCGCCGGCGTGGAGTCCCTGCGCGGCATCGAGGCGCGGCTGCGCACCGTGCCACCGATATCCCCTACCTGTGAGGCGGTGGATCCCGAAATTCCCGCCGAAGGGGCAGTCTATGTCTCTCTGGACGACCTGCGCCACTGTGCCGGCCTGGCCATCGGCAGCCCCACACGCTTCGGCAATATGGCGGCCCCCCTCAAGTACTTCCTGGATGGCACCAGCGAGCTGTGGCTAGGCGGCGCTCTGATCGACAAGCCGGCGACCGCCTTCACTTCCACCTCGAGCCTGCACGGGGGCCAGGAAGCGACCCTGTTGACGATGCTGGTGCCCCTGCTTCACCACGGCATGGTCTATGCCGGGCTGCCCTATAGCGAGACCGAACTGATGGAAACGACCCGCGGCGGTACCCCGTATGGGGCCAGCCACCTTGCCGGAAAACGCAGCGACCAGCCCCTCGATGAACATGAGCGCAACCTGGCCCAGGCCCAGGGGCGCCGGCTGGCGCGTCTCGCCCTGGCATTGGCCCCGTTGCGGGAGAAGCGCTCATGAGGAGCGCACTGGAACGCCTGGAAAATGCCAAGGGCCTCGATCTGTTGACTGCAAGGATGCGCCGACTGGTGCTGGGCAGCTACGCCCTGCTGGTGGCACTGATGGTCTACCGCGGCCTGCAGGTCGATGGCGACAGCGGCCCGCTGGTGCCTATCGTTGCCTTCGTGCTCCCCCTGGTGCTCTTCCTGCCATCCCTGATCGGCAGGCGCCCCCGCGGTCATGCCTGGCTGGCCTTCGTCAGCCTGCTCTACTTTGCCCAGGGGGTCATGGTCGCCACGCTGCCAGGCCAGGGGCTACGCGGCTCACTGGAGGCGCTCGTCTCCCTGGCGCTGTTCGCCGGATGCACCGGCTATGCGCGCTTTCGCAGTCGCCAGTCACGCGCCACAGACCACGGCAACTGAGCCTCTTCCATGCTAGCCTTGCCGGGGTGGTGTATATCGAGCCAATCGGCCGATAATCCCACCCGCATCAGAAACACGAATCGAAAAAAACGAAAGGAGCTCGTGATGACCGTAATGTTTCGCCCGCTGCTCGCCCTTGGCCTCTCGGCTGCCCTGGCGCTGCCAATCGTCGCTCAGGCCGCCGAGCCCGAAGACGCCATCCACTATCGCCAATCCGCCCTCAGCGTGATGGGCTGGCAGATGGGCCCCATGGGTGCCATGGCCAAGGGCGATATGGAGTATGACGAGGAGGCATTTGCCACGCGTGCGAACAACCTGGCCGCCGTTGCCCACCTGCCCTGGGAAGGCTTTATGGAAGGCACCCTGAGGGGTGACGGCCACGGTATCGAGACCGGCGCTCTGGCCAAGATCGGCGACGACTGGGCAGGCTTCGAGGAGCGTCAGGAGACCTTCGAGCGGGAAGCTGCCACCCTGGCCCAGATGGTGGAGGATGGTGAGGCGTTCAGCGCTCTACGCGCCCAGGTCGGTGCCGTCGGCAAGAGCTGCAAGGGATGCCACGACGATTACCGTGCCGAGTGAGACCACCTGCCGCGGAGATAGCGAAGTGTAGCTCGTAAAAAGTATCGGACCCACGGGGCGGCCCTCAGGCCGCCCCGTGGCTTTTTACAGGATACCGCCGATCAGGCGCTCCAGAGCCAGATAACGGGCAAGGAAGAGAGCGCGAGCACCACCAGCGCCAGGGGGAGAATCGCGATCCTGTCGTTCCTGAATCTCGGCTTCAATCCCTCCGCCGGCTCATCCTCCGGACGGCCATCGAATGCCTTGCGACCGGTGATCATGGCACTCACCAGCCGCTCCCCCTTGAAACGATGGAGCAGCAGCGCCATCAGATGCGCGGCGATCAACACCACCAGCAGGTCGGCATTCAGGGAGTGAAGCGAGGCGAGGGACTTGACGATCCCGCTGCTTGCCCAGCCGTGGAGTGGTGCATCGAAGAAGATATCGTCGGTCAGAAACAGACCACTTGCCGCCTGAAACGTCAGCGATATCAGCATGAGCAGCACCATGGCGCCCCCCAGCGGGTTGTGGCCGGCATAGTGAGGAGGTTTGCCACGCAGCAGACGCCGGCCGTAATCGAGCATGCGGCCCGGTGGGTATAAAAAGCTCGTAAAGCGCGCATGGGGGCTGCCCCACAGGCCCCAGAGCCAACGAAACAGCAGAAGCCCCACCAGCAGATAGCCCGCCCGGGCATGAATCTCGATGGGAAAGACGAAGGGGGCCCCTTCCGTCTTCATGGTGTAGAAGGATAGCCCCACCAGGACCACCAGAGACCAATGGAAGAGCCGTACAGGAATATCCCAGACCTTTAGTCGTGTCATCTCGCCTCCTTGCCAACATTAGTCGAATTTCTTGCAAAAAGCTGTCAAGCCGGTGGATCTACCTTAATATGACTGTCGTCATTCACCGCCATCCATCAGCAGCAAGGGAGTTTATCACCGTGTCGCCACCTCACGCCTGGAAGGAAGCCGGGAAGCTCACACTGCCGGTCATGTTCGGCTATCTGCCGCTGGGTGCCGCCTATGGCATCCTGGCCGTGGAAGTCGGCGTGCCCTGGTGGGCGGCGGTACTGATGTCACTGATCATCTATGCCGGCGCTGGCCAGTTTCTCGCCGTGGCACTGCTTGCCGCCGGCGCCGGACTGATGGAGCTGGCGGTGGCCACGCTGATGCTCAACTCCCGCCACCTCTTCTATGGGCTATCACTGCTCAAGCGTTATCAGGGTGCCGGCTGGCGCAAGCCCTACATGATCTTTGCCCTGACCGACGAGACCTATTCGCTGATCACCACCCTGCCCGCCGCCGCACATGGCCATGATCATGCCCTGGCCTTCCGCATCTGCCTGCTCAACCAGGCCTGGTGGGTGCTCGGCTCCATCGCCGGGGTGTTGGCGGGTACCACGCTGACCTTCAATAGCCAGGGGATCGAGTTTGCCCTGACGGCACTGTTTATCGTGCTCACCCTCGAGCAGGCGCGCCGGCTGCGTCGCTGGCTACCCTTTGCCATCGCCCTGCTGACCGGGCTTGCCGGGATATGGCTGGTACCTGACCGCCATCTGCTGTTGAGCGCCATCGGCGCGGCCAGCCTCATCCTGCTGTTCCACTACTCACTCGGCCGCCATCAGGAGACCCGCCCATGACCACCCCGGCCCTGCTGATATTTATCGCCGTCTGTGCGCTGGCGACCTTCGCCACCCGGGTCACCCCCTTCGTGGCCCTCGCGCGACATGCTGACCACCCCCTTATCCTGCACCTCGGGCGCTACCTGCCACCCACGGTGATGATGATTCTGGTGATCTATGCCTTGCGTGACTTCCGTCCGCTCCTCGACGGTCACCTCAATGCCGGTGCCAACGGCTGGCCAATGATCATAGCCTCGCTGATCGTCGCCCTGCTGCATCTATGGCGGCGCAACGCGTTACTATCGATCATCGGTGGTACCGGGGCCTATATGGCGATGGTACAGCTTGGCTGGATGGTATAAGGGCGCCACTCTATTCCCCCTGCCAAGTGCCAGGAATCCTGACTACGATCAAAAACAACGGTTGAGCTGCGCCAGCGAAGCGGCGACCATGCACATCAGCTTCCAGGAGAAACAATCACCATGACACGCAACATTTCCGATATCCGCCGTGACTACGAGGGTGGACAGCTCGACGAGTCGCAGGCGACCGATGACCCCATGCCGCTGTTCGAGGAGTGGTTGACCCTGGCGCTGGAGAGTGAGGGCCTCGATGGAAATGCCATGACGCTGGCCACGGTGGACAGCCAGGGGCGTCCCCATGCACGCGTGGTGCTGCTCAAGGGAGTCGACGCTAACGGCTTCGTCTTCTACACCAACTACCACAGTCACAAGGGCAGCGAGCTGACCAACGTGCCCCGGGCCGCCCTGACATTCTGGTGGCCGTCGCTGTCTCGCCAGGTGCGCATCGAGGGAAACGTCGAGCAGGTCAGCGAGCAGGAGTCCAACGAGTACTTTGCCAGCCGCCCGCGGGCCAGCCAGCTGGGGGCCTGGATCGCGACCCAGAGCGTGGTGATTCCCGACCGTAGCTGGATCGAGGAGCGCAAGAGCCGATTCGAGCAGGCCTATGAGGGCCAGGAGATCAACCGTCCGGTCCACTGGGGTGGCTATCGCGTCATTCCCGAAATGATCGAATTCTGGCAGGGTCAGCCCAGCCGCCTGCATGACCGCATCCGCTACGAACATCGTGACGGCGCCTGGCATCATTTCCGTCTGGCACCCTAGATGACACCCTAGACCCGCCCCGGGAAGCCCCATTCATATTTCATGTATAGGTGCTGCTCGAACCTGGCACGTCCTGGCTGCCCCGTCCTACTGGACGGGGCGTCACTATCCGTCACCAGTCCGACTGCCCCTCAGTCTGACAGGCTCTCCAGGCGGTGGCGTTGCCACTCACTCTCGGGCTCGTTGAGGCGCAGTACGGCATCCACCACCTGCTCCTCCATGTTGTAGCGCTGCTTGAAGCCCAGGTGCTTCATCAGCGCCCGCATGGGATGATTATCGACCATGATCTTGCCGATCATCTCCAGGGTTCCGACACTCTTGCAATAGTTGATCATCTTGTTCATCAGCAGGCTGCCGATCCCCAGGCCCTGTAGGTCATCGCGGATGATGACGGAAAACTCGGTACGAATGTTGTCGGGGTCGTTCCAGACCCGGACCACGCCCAGCATCTCCTTGCGACCATCTTCCAGCAGGTGCTCGGCGATAAAGGCCATCTGCCGGTCGTAGTTGATATGCGAGAGCATCGACAGGTCACGCTGGGTCAGATCGGCCTTGTTATGGAAGTATCGGAATCGAATGCTCTCTTCCGAGAGCTTGTCATGGAAACTGGTAATCAGCGGGGCATCCTCTGCCCGGATGGGACGGACCTCGACCTCCCAGCCATTATTCAGCGTGGTCCACTCTCGAAGCTCCTCGGGATAGGGCATGATCGCGAAGCGAGCCGGGCGTCCCAGGTCCATGGCGAAGTCTACCGCGACCACGCCATCTCGATTGAGCAGCAGCGGATTGATCTCCAGCCCCCGCAGCTCGAGAAGGTCGGTGGCCATCTGCGACAACTTGACCAGTAGCTGGCACAGTCGGTCGATATCACGCTCGGGGTCGCTCGAGTGTTCGTGGATCAGACGTGCGACATGGGTGTGCTCCACCAGATCCTCGGCCAGCCGCATATTGAGCGGCGGCAGAGCGACCTGACGATCGGCCAGGATATTGACCTTGTAACCTCCGATCCCGAATACCACCACGGGGCCGAATACCGGGTCGCGGGTAATTCCCGCACACACCTGCATGGAGTGCTTGCCCCGCTGCATCGGCTGCAGGCAGTACTCGCGAACCTCGAAGGCGGGATAGTTCTCGGCGACCTTCTCTCGCAGCAGCTCGATGCCCTCCGCCACCTGCTGCGGCGTCTTCAGGTCCTGAAGCAGCCCCGCCGAGAGGCGGTGTGGGTGCTTGCGGTACCGAAATGGCCGACAGTTGCCCTCATGGACCACCTTCAACGCCATGCTGCCACCCAGGGCTTGTGCTGCCAGGGCGCCCTCTTCTGCCGTCCTCACATAGCGGCTGGCCGCCACAGGAATGCCGTAGGCCTCGAGCACCTGAGCGGCCTCGGAGTGCGTCAGGGTCTCTCGCCCTTCGGCCTTGACCGACTCGATCAGCTTGCGGCACCGCATCCGAATCTCGCGATTCGTGGAAAATGGCAGGCTGGGAGGCGTCTCCTGCAGCAGTGACTGCACACGCTGATAGTCCACCATGTGCATGAAGGCCTTGATCGCCTGTTCGGGGGAGACGTAGGTAGGAATGCCCGCCAGGTTACACTCGTGCCGTGCGGAAAAGGCCTCCTCCAGCCCCATGAAGCTGGTCAGCAGGTTACGCCGAAAGCGTTTGCGATTGGCCACCAGCGCCTGGGCGGTGACCCTGGAAGGCGCTAGCCGAGTGGGTGCATGTACCACCAGCACCGCATCGACGTTGGGATCTCCCGCCACCACCTCCAGGGCATCCACCATCATCTCAGGGGTGGCGTTGCCCCCCAGATCGACGGGATTCTCGCCGGGCTTGCTGATATCCAGGCCACCACTGCGCAGGGTTCGACGCGTCTCCTCGGTGAAGTCCGCCAGCTTGCCACCGGCGGTGATCAACTTGTCGATGGCCAGCATCGCCGGCCCCAGACCGTTAGAGACGATCGCCAGGCGATCCCCGCGCAGGGGCTTCATCCGCGACAGGGTCATCAGGGCGTCGAACAGCTCGTCGGAGTCATGGACCCTAACCACGCCGGCACGCGAGAAGGCGGCATCGAAGATCTGGTCGCGATTGGCGATTCCCGGGGTCGGCGGCAGCTCCGTCAGGTCGGACTGGCGGGTCCGCCCGCTCTTGATGGCCAGCACCAGGCGATTGCGCGACGCATCGCGCAACGCCGTCATGAAGTGTTGGGCATCCATCACCTTCTCGAGATGCAGCAGGATGGCCTGGCTGGGCGAGTACTGGTTGATGTAGTCGAGCAGGTCGGGAAGCATCACATCGACGCTGTCCCCCAGGGTGATCAGGTGAGAAAAGCCCACCCCACGCCCCGCCGCCCAGTCGATCATCGCCGTGCCCAGCATGCCCGACTGGCCCAGGTAGGCGACCTTGCCCCGCTTGATGGTCTGGCTGGCATAGGAGGCGTTGAGTCGGCGGCCGGGAACGATCAGACCCATGCACTCGGGGCCCAGCACGCGGATGCCCGAGGCACGGGCGGCATCCAGCATTCGGCTGCGAATCGAGGCCTTGCCGTCGCGCTCCTCGTCGAGGTGTGAGCCGCCGGAAAGCACCAGGGCGGCACGACAGCCGAAGCTTCCCAGCCTGGCGATACGCCCCGGCACCGTCTCGATCGGGGAACAGATCACCGCCAGGTCGGGCACCTCGGGAAGCTGAGACACCCGGGAGAAGCCCGGTTGACCGTGTACGCTGCTGTAGCCCTTGGGGTTCACCGCCCAGATGGCGCCGGGATACTCCCCCTCGAGAAGGTTGCGGATGACGATCCCCCCCAGGGATCCCGGCTTTTCCGAGGCACCGATCACGGCGATGGTACCGGGTTCGAAGAAGTGGTGAAGGAAACGGGTACTCACTGAGATCTCCCGGCAGTTGGCGCATGGCGCTTGAGGTAACTGCCTACTGTGTACGACCTATTGACACTGTCTGGCAAGGGCTCGAGACAAGTAAAGTGAGCCGGGTCTGCATGGAGAGCCACATGATTACCGGATATATCACGCATCCCGACTGCCAGCTTCACCATATGGGGCCTGAGCACCCGGAAAGTCCCCTGAGACTCGAGGCGATTCGCGCTCGCCTCTCCCTGACGGGAACCCTGCAGCAGACCATGCAGACCGAGGCGCGCCTGGCGACCGAGGAGGAGCTCGCCCTGGTTCATCCCGTGCGCCACCTTCGCGCCCTGGACAAGTGCGTGCCGGAGACGGGCATCGTCACCCTGGACAGTGACACCATGATGAACCCCGACAGCCTCAAGGCGGCGCGCGTCGCCGCCGGTGCGGTGCTCCGCGGTGTCGACCAGGTGTTTCGTCGCCAGTCCGACAACGTCTTCTGTGCGGTGCGCCCGCCCGGCCACCATGCCGAAGCCACCGACGCCATGGGGTTCTGTTTCTATAACAACATCGCGGTGGGCGCCGCCTATGCCCGCGAGAAATACGGTGCGCGTCGCATCGCCATCCTCGACTTCGATGTCCACCAGTGCAATGGCACCATCGACATCTTCAAGGATGACCCCGAAGTACTGGTCTGCACCAGCTTCCAGTTCCCCTTCTACCCCTGGCGGTACCTGCGTAGCGAGTGGCAGAACGTGGTCAACACGCCACTCTCCGCCGGCACCGCCAGTGCTGGCTTTCGCCAGGCCATCGAGGATGACTGGCTACCCGCCCTGCATCGTTTCAAGCCCGATCTGGTGCTGCTCTCCTCAGGCTTCGACGCCCATCGCGAGGATGATATGGCCGAGCTCTGCCTGGAGGATGAAGACTTCCACTGGGTCACACGGATGGCATTGGAAATTGCCGAGCTCTATGCCGATGGACGCCTGGTATCGGTACTCGAAGGGGGCTATCACCTGGCATCACTGGGACGCAGCGTCGACGCCCACGTCAAGGCACTCCTCGGGCTGCCTTTCGGTGAGGGTGATGACGATGACCCGAGCACGCTTGCGGTTGAAGGCAACCGCAGATAGCCGACACCCGGTGGCGCTGTGGTAAGCTGAGGAAAATCTGTTTCCTATAGTGAACAAAAGAGCATGCCAGATACCACCGACCAGGATGCCGCCCTGCGCATCGCCTCCGGGCGCAAGCCCTTCGTGGAACCGCTGCGCCTCGGCGAGCGTCTCCGCGAGATACGTCTCTCTAACCAGTGGACGCTGGAGGATGTCAGCCAGCGCACGGGGCTCGCCCGCTCCACCCTGTCGAAGATCGAGAATGACCAGATCTCGCCGACCTTCACCGCGGTTCAGAAGCTGATCGGCGGGCTGGACATCGACCTGCCCCAGCTTCTCTCCCCGCCACGCCAGCAGACTCGCACTATGGGGCGCCGCGACCTGACTCGCCGTGGCCAGGGCGACCTGCACCCGACACCCACCTATGAACATGAGCTGCTGAGCTGCGAGCTGGCACAGAAGCGCATGATTCCCTTCAAGACCATCGTGCGGGCACGCGCCTTCGAGGACTTCAGCGAGTGGGTGCGCCATGACGGCGAGGAGTTTCTGATGGTGCTGGAGGGCGAGATCCTGCTCTACTCGGAGTTCTACGAACCGTTACGCCTGGAGAGCGGCGACAGCATCTATTTCGACAGCGCCATGGGCCATGCGCTGGTCTCTACCAGCGAACAGGATGCCGTGGTGCTATCGGTCTGTACCCGCGGTGAGGCCGCCTGATCAGGCCTTCTCGCGTCGCTTGTCCCCCGGGCGCCTGGCGGGGACGGCATCAAGCTCGAGGCGTCGATGAGCATGGATCGCCTGGAAATGGCGCCCCTTGGCGCGGGCGATCAGCATGACGCCGAACCGCTCCGCCAGCTCCACGCCCTTCTGGGTCACCCCCGAGCGCGATACCAGCACCCCGATGCCCATCTGGGCCACCTTGATCACCATCTCCGAGGTCAGGCGACCGGTGGTATAGAAGATATCCGACGCTTCGATAGCCCCCTCTCCCAGCCATTGACGCCCCGCCAGGGTATCCACCGCATTGTGGCGTCCCACGTCCTCCACGAAGTCGAGCACCTCGGACTGCCGGCAGAGTGCACAGCCATGCACCGCTCCGGCGCTGCGGTAGGTCTCGTTATAGGCCCCCAGGTTCTCGAGTAGTGCATAGAGGACCGACTGGCGAACCGGCTCGACGGAAAGAGGCTGCTGGGGCACGGCATCCAGCAGCCGACCGAAGACCGTACCCTGGCCACATCCGGTGGTCACGGTGCGATGCCCGAGCCGCTCGTCGAGATCCTCGGGAAGGTGGCGCGTGACCACCGCCGCGGCCTCCACCTCCCAGTCGACATGCACCGCCACCAGGTCCTCGCGACGCTCTATCAATCCCTGATTGCGCAGATAGCCCGCCACCAGCGCCTCGGGGTCTGCCCCCAGGGTCATCAGGGTGACGATCTCTCGCTTGTTGAGATAGAGGGTCAGAGGACGCTCGGCGGCAATCGCCTGGCGACGGTGATCGCCATACTCATCGAGTACCTCGATCTCCAGGGTGGCGGGCAGGCGGGCGCGGCTAAGACTGATCGGTGGCATCCGTTACGAGCTCCCGGCAAACTGTAGACACGCCATGATGGCATTCCCGATACGGAAAGTCTTCAATGTAGATAGCCACCCACGTTCGAGAATTCTTTCCCCATGACAGCCTTCTCCAATCGCCGCACCGTAAGTCTCACGCTGGATGAGCAGACAACCCGTATCAAGGGCTTCGTCTCACGGCGCTACTCTATCCGTGAGCTGACCCTCGGGGACGACGGACCCTGGACGCTGACGCTGCAGCTCACCATGACCGAGCGTGCCGCCTACCGCTTCAATCTCACCTCCGAGACGCCGCGACTCTTCGTGCGCAGCGGCGACGCCGGCGAGCCTCCCGTCCCGTCGGCGATCACCGCCAGCCAGGACGTCGCCGGCAGCTGGATGGATGGTGAGCAGGAAGTGCTGGAGGTGGCGATGCCCCTGGCGATTCAGGCCTGGATCGAAGCCTACCTGGCCCGCCACGGCGAGGCGCCGCCAGAGGGACGCAAGAAGAAACACAAGGGCGCGGGACGCGCCCGGGAGATCACGCCATGAGCCGTTTCGAGCGCTGGTCGCGCCGCAAGCTGGGTGAAGAGTCGGAGATGGCAACGCCACTCCCCGATGGTGCGCCCCTCGACGAGCCAGACACTCACGCCACTCACGCGCCCCCCGGTGACAACCAGCCGAGTGACCACCAGGAGGGGATAACGCGAGAAGCCGAGCCGCCTACGCCGGGCAGCCTCGATCACACACTGCCGGACCCCGACACCCTCCCGGCCGAGGCCGACTTCTCAGCCTACCTGCAGCAGGGGATCAGCCGTCAGCTGCGCCGACGGGCGCTGCGCCGTCTCTGGTCGGCCGGCAACTACGGGGTGCGCGACGGCCTCGACGACTACGACGAGAACTATAATGAAGTGCTCAAGCCGCTCGCTCGGGACATGGCCGAGCAGCTGCGGCGCTGGACTCGCCCCAATGAAGAGGCCCTCGAGGAGACCCCGCAGGAGGCGCAACACGCGGCCGATGATGTCGATTGCGATACCCAAGCGTCACGGCCTGTCGAGCCGCCATACACTGCTCAGCGAGACGACGACGCCGAGGACTTGTCGCGCCATGAGGAGTCGGCGCAGAGTCCATTAGACGAAGAGACGACAGACGGCGATAATAAGCTTATCTAAATGTGATATTTTTATATTTCCTAAAATAAAAATAAACGCGACACTACGACCGTGAGGCTGCATGACACCATCCATTGATGCCAAAACCGTGGCCATTGACGCCATCACCGTGGACGATGCGGCCAACCGCAGCGCCCGCGAGATGGCGAGACAGCGTGTTTCCTGGCCGGTCAACCTGACGCCGGCCAGCGTCACCTATGAAAGTGCCGGGCATGCCCTGCTCCTCGGCGACGAGATCAGCGTGCGTCAGGCCGCGACACGCCTGCAGCGTAGTGGCCTTGCCGCCATCGCACTGCTGATCACTGAGCCGAGTGCCGATGATGCCGGGCTCGACGAGGCGCAGCTCGAGACGCTGCTTGCGAGCACCCGCCAGCTGCCCTGCCGGACGCTTACGCCCACCCAGCGAAGCCAGCTGCGTATCGAGGGCTATCTCGGGCGGTTCAGCATCGGCCTGCATGGCCCGGACGCCCCTCTTGATCTCGCACTGGCGTTGCTCGGCCGTCGACACGCCGACCTGATCCTCGACCTGGGGCGCTCCCCCGTGCTGGAGCTCGAGCTCCTCCCTCCCGGCTACCGGCACCTCTCCCTCCAGGATCCAGCATCTGACGTTGCACTGAGCGAGTTTGCCGAGCTGGTCGGGGAGTTCGACAAGCCACGCTACTTCCAGATCAACGCCGACCTCTGCGCCCACTCCGCCTCCGGCAATGTGGGGTGTACGCGTTGCCTCGAGGTCTGCCCCGCTGATGCCATCTCCAGCCACAAGGGGCGCATCGAGTCGCGCATCGAGATCGACCCCTACCTCTGCCAGGGCGTCGGCAGCTGCTCCAGCGCCTGCCCAACCGGCGCCATACAGTTCCGTCTGCCCGAACCCGCTCGCCAGCAGGAGGCCCTCATCAGCTGGCTGGACGCCTATCGCCAGGCCGGCGGCAAGGCACCGGTGATGCGCTTCGTCGAGGCCGCAGACCTGGAGGGTGAGGCCGATGCCCCGGCGGGCCACCTGCTCGATGTACCGCTGGAGGAGTTGGGCAATGCCGGGCACGACCAGTGGCTCACCGCCCTGGCCGCCGGTGCCGCCGAGGTACGGGTCCAGATACATGCCGATCTGCCGGCCACGCTGAGCGCCTTTGTCGACGACCAGGTCGCCCAGGCCCGGGTGATGCTGGAGGCCCTGGGCCATGACCCGGGGCGGATTCGTCGCATTCAGCGCGGTGACAGTGCCGCCCGCGATGCCCTGCCGGAGCGACTGCCTCTCGGCGAGGAGCCTCTTGTGCTCTCGGGGGATGGCAAGCGCGAGCGCTTCGAGGCAGTGCTGGCACGCCTGACGGCCCTGGGCGAGACCAGCGGTCGACGCCACTCCATGCCGGCGGGGTCGGCTTATGGCGGCCTAGAGGTGAATCGCGACGCCTGCACGCTCTGCTTTTCCTGCGTCAGCAACTGCCCCACCCCGGCCCTGGCCACCGGCGATCAGACGCCATTGCTCAGCTATCGCGAGGCCGACTGCGTGCAGTGTGGCCTGTGCGTCGAGGCCTGTCCCGAGGATGCCATTCGCCTGCTGCCGGGCTTCCTGGCCGATGCCAGTCGCACCGAGCGCCAGGTGCGTCACGAGGAAGCGCCCTTCTGCTGCATTCGCTGTGACAAGCCCTTCGCGACCGCCGCCACCATCGCCACTATCAAGGCGAAACTGGCCGACCACCCCTACTTTGCCGGTGATGCCGCCGCGCGTCTCGAGATGTGCGAGGACTGTCGCGTCAAGGATGTGTGGCAGTCCATGGCCCGCGACCCGGAATCACAACTCAAGGTATGACGCCATGACTCGGGAAATGGAATCGTCAGTGCCGGCCAGGGAGGATGAGGTGGCGATGGAGCAGGACGCGCTGCGCGCCGATCTCTATCGGCTCCTGGCTCGCCTGATACGCGAACCCGCCGACGCGCCTCTGCTTGCCTGGCTGGCCGAACACCAGTCGGATGACGGCATCGAGGCGCACCAGGACCCCGTCGTCTCGGCCCTGATGGCCCTGGCACAGGCGGCGGCTGCCGCCAGTCCGGAAGAGCTGGAGCGCGCTCACTTCCGCCATCTGGTGGGCGTGATCCAGGGAGAGATCACTCCCTATGCCTCGTGGTATCGCCACGGCGAGCTGATGGAACAGGCGCTGGTCGCACTGCGCGAGGACCTGCGACGACTGGGCTTCACGCGGCGTGACACCAGTCATGACCCCGAGGATCATCTGGCCGCCATGCTCGAGGTGATGGCCATGCTGGTCGAGGAGCAGTCACCGGAAGCCGGGGGGTTCTTCATGTCACACCTCGCTCCGTGGGCGGAGCGTTGCCTCGACGACCTGGCTAGGGTCGATACGCTCTTCTATGCTCGAACGGGAGAGCTGGGCAAGGCCTTCATCGTCGAGGAGCACAGCCAGCTGGCGGCAGAGGCAGAGCGCTCCCCGGTCAGAATCATCGAACCCTGACCGACCCCCGAGCACCTGATCGATGTTGGCTGTTGGCCATTAAGAATATGGCGAGAAGAAGAATTGAGCATGAGAGAGGAGAAGACCATGCGTGCGACAAGCAACCCCGAACGTAGGCGCTTCCTGAAGGCACTCGGTGTGGGTACCGCCGCGGCGGGGACTGCTGCTGCAGTGGGCCATGTGACCCTGGTTCAGGCTGAAGACGAGCAGAAGGCCGCTCCTGAAAAGGCCGATACCCACTATCGCGAAACGCCCCATATCCGCGCCTTCTACGCCACCCTGCGTGATTGACGGCTGCCAGCAAGGAGAGAAATGTCATGCGTCTGACTCGTAAGGCACCGTCCCAGCAGCCTCAGGGCCTGGGCATTTCCCGTCGCCAGTTCCTCAAGCGAAGCGGTGCGACCACCGGTGGCCTCGCGGCCGCCGGCTTCATGGGGACCCCGATGATGCGGCGTGCCGAGGCCGCCGAGAAGACCGCGGTCTCCAACGCCCCGGTGGAAACCCGGCGTACCGTCTGCTCCCACTGCTCCGTGGGCTGTGGTGTCTATGCCGAGGTCCAGGAGGGCGTCTGGACCAAGCAGGAGCCGGCATTCGACCACCCCATCAACCGTGGTGCTCACTGTGCCAAGGGGGCCTCGCTCCGCCAGCACGGTCACTCCACCCGCCGCCTCAAGTACCCCATGAAGCTGGTGGGCGGCGAATGGCAGCGCCTGAGCTGGGATGATGCCATCGAGGAGATCGGCAGCAAGGTACTGGAACTCACCGACCAGCATGGTCCCGACAGCATCTACTGGCTGGGTTCGGCCAAGTTCAGTAACGAACAGGCCTACCTGATGCGCAAGTTCGCCGCCCTGGCCGGTACCAACAATACCGATCACCAGGCGCGCATCTGTCACTCCACCACGGTGGCCGGGGTAGCCAACACCTGGGGCTATGGAGCGATGACCAACTCGCTCAACGATATTCAGAACAGCAAGTCGATCATGTTTATCGGTTCCAACCCCAGCGAAGCGCATCCGGTCGCCATGCAGCACATCCTGCTGGCCAAGGAAAAGAGCAACTGCGAGATCATCGTCGTCGACCCGCGCTTCACGCGGACTGCCGCCAAGGCCAACAAGTTCGTGCGCATTCGCCCTGGCTCCGACGTCGCCTTTATCTGGGGCCTGCTGTGGCACATCTTCGCCAACGGCTGGGAGGACCGCGAATATATCGAGCAGCGCGTCTATGCCATGGACGAGGTACGCGCCGAAGTCGCCAACTTCTCTCCCGAGGAGGTAGAGCGCATCACCGGCGTGCCCGAGGCGCAGATGCATGACACCGCTCGCCGACTCGCCGAAAACCGTCCCGGCTGTATCGTCTGGTGCATGGGGGGAACCCAGCACACCACCGGCAACAACAACACCCGCGCCTACTGCATTCTGGAGCTGGCACTCGGCAACGTCGGAAAGTCCGGCGGTGGCGCCAACATCTTCCGCGGCCACGACAACGTCCAGGGCGCCACGGACCTGGGGCTGATGTCCCACTCACTGCCCGGCTACTATGGCCTTTCCGAGGGGGCCTGGAAGCACTGGGCCCGCGTCTGGGATCTCGACTACGAGTGGCTGAAGAGCCGCTTCGACCAGACCGAGTACGCCGATGGCAAGCCCATGCACACCAACGGCATCACGGTATCGCGCTGGATCGATGGCGTACTGGAAGATGACGAGAATATCTCCCAGCGCACCCAGCTGAAGGCGATGTTCTACTGGGGGCATGCGGTCAACTCCCAGACCCGCGGGCCCGAGATGCAGAAGGCCATGCAGCAGCTGGAGATGATGGTCATCGTCGACCCCTACCCCACCGTGGCGGGCGTCATGCATGGACGGCAGGACGGTGTCTACCTGCTGCCGGCGGCCACTCAGTTCGAGACCACAGGAAGTGTCACCGCCACCAACCGCTCGCTGCAATGGCGCGACAAGGTCATCGATCCACTGTTCGAATCCAAGCCTGACCACGAGATTATGTACCTGCTCTCGCGCAAGCTGGGCTTCGCCGAGGAGCTCTTCAAGAACATCACGGTGAATGGCACCGAACCGCTTATCGAGGACATCACTCGCGAGTTCAACGCCGGCATGTGGACGGTGGGCTATACCGGCCAGAGCCCCGAGCGCCTCAAGCAGCACCAGAAGAACTGGCACACCTTCAGTTTCAGTGACCTCAAGGCCCAGGGTGGTCCCGCCGATGGCGACTACTACGGCCTGCCATGGCCGTGCTGGGGAACGGCGAAGATGGGTCACCCCGGCACACCGATCCTCTATGACACCAGCAAGAAGGTCTCCGAGGGCGGCCTGACCTTCCGCGCCCGCTTCGGCATCGAGCGTGATGGTGAGAACATCCTCTCCGACGGTTCATACAGCCGGGGGTCCGAGCTGGAGGATGGCTATCCGGAGTTCACCGCCCAGATGCTCAAGGATCTTGGCTGGTGGGACGACCTGACGGACGAGGAGAAGGCCGAAGCCGAGGGCAAGAACTGGAAGACCGACCTCTCCGGCGGCATTCAGCGCGTGGCGATCGCCCACGAGTGCGCCCCCTTCGGCAACGCCAAGGCGCGCTGTAATGTCTGGACCTTCCCGGACCCCATTCCCAAGCACCGCGAGCCGCTCTACACCAGCCGCCGTGACCTGGTGAAGGACTATCCCACCTGGGATGACGTCGACTCCCACTACCGCCTGCCGACTCTCTATCGCAGCATTCAGGAGAAGGATGTCACCGACAGGTATCCGATCATCCTGACCTCGGGTCGCCTGGTGGAGTACGAAGGCGGTGGCGAGGAGACGCGCTCCATGTCGTGGCTGGCCGAGCTGCAGCAGGAGATGTTTGTCGAGATCAACCCGGCACTGGCGAACGACCTAGGCATCGCCGAGGGCGAGGATGTCTGGGTAGAAGGCGCCGAGGGTGGGCGCGTCAAGGTCAAGGCGCTGGTCACTCCGCGCGTGGCGCGTGAGGTCGTGTTCATGCCCTTCCATTTCGGTGGCAAGTTCCAGGGCGAGAATCTGCATGACCGCTATCCGGAGGGATCGGCCCCCTACGTGCAGGGCGAAGCGGCCAACACCGCCACGACCTACGGCTACGACTCGGTGACCCAGATGCAAGAAACCAAGTGCACCCTGTGCCGCATCGAGCGCGCCTGACGCCTGACATGAAACGCGGAGTGGCCAGGTTCCACTCCGCGCCAAGGAGATTATCATGGCCCAGATGAAGTTTATGTGTGACGCGGAGCGCTGCATCGAGTGCAACGGTTGCGTCACCGCCTGCAAGAACGCCAACGAAACCGATTGGGGGATCCAGCGCCGTCGTGTCGTGACACTCAACGACGGACAGCCCGAGGAGGTCTCGATCTCGGTCGCCTGCATGCACTGTGACGATGCCCCCTGCATGGCGGTCTGCCCCACGGACTGCTTCTACAAGACCGATGATGGCATCGTGCTCCACGACAAGGACCTCTGCATCGGCTGCGGTTACTGCCTCTATGCCTGCCCCTTCGGCGCCCCGCAGTTTCCCCAGCAGAACGCCTTCGGCGAGCGCGGCAAGATGGACAAGTGCACCTTCTGTGCCGGCGGCCCGGCGGAGACCAAGGAGGAGGAGTTCCAGAAGTACGGTGCCAACCGTATCGAGGAGGGCAAGCTGCCGCTGTGCGCCGAAATGTGTTCCACCAAGGCCCTGCTGGCCGGTGATGCCCAGGAAGTGGCGGATATCTTCCGCCAGCGGGTCGTGCGTCGCGGCCACCCCGATGGGGGCTGGTCCGGTAACCAACGCCGAGAAGGGCAGCAGACCAGGGCGGGCCAGCCTGATGTTTCCATGGCTGACTCTCTCGCTTACGACGCCGCACGCCAGGGCTGAGGAGGTGATGTCATGAGTCACACCATCCATTGGCAGTCGCTATGGCGACTGCCTCTCATGGCACTGTTGCTGATCGCTGGCCTGGCACTGACCCAGGTCGCCGAGGCTCAGTCGGCCCCCCAGGCGGAGGCGGCGACCGCCGTGCCCGCCCTGGATGCCGACACCTGGCGGCAGGTTCGCAGTGGCGAGGTCGATGCCTACTATCGCGACAGTCGCTTCGACTCCACCTATAACCTGGTCAATGCCAGTGGCGAGACCTGGCGCCAGTGGCGTAATCGCTGGGTATCGCCCTATGGCCTGGTCGTCATGGGCGGCATGCTGGTGATGATCGTCATCTTCTACCTGCTCGCCGGTCGCAAGCGACTGGAGGAGCCACGCACGGGCAACAAGCTGCTGCGCTGGAGTGCGCTCGAGCGGGCGCTGCACTGGAGTGTGGCAACACTGTTTATCCTGCTGGCACTGACCGGCGTCACGCTGCTCTACGGCAAGCATGTGTTCTACCCGCTGTTCGGGGCCGGTATCTGGGGCGCCATGGTGTCGGCCTCCAAGCTACTGCACAACTACCTGGGGCCCCTCTTCGGCATCCTGTTGATTGTGCTGCTGGCCAAGCTGTTCGTGCACAACCTGCCGAAAAAGCATGACCTCGAGTGGTTCCGCAAGGGCGGTGGCATGATCGGCAATGAGCACCCCGATGCCGGTTTCGCCAATGCCGGCGAGAAGGCCTGGTACTGGCTGCTGGCGACCGCCGGCATTGTGGTGATCATCAGCGGCCTGGTGCTCGACTTTCCCAACTATGGACAGGCACGGGACACCATGCAGTGGGCCAACCTGATCCATGCGGTGGGTGCCCTGGGCCTGACCGCCGTGGCCTTCGGGCATATCTATATCGGCACCATCGGCACCGAGGGTTCCCTGGAGGGCATGACCACCGGCTATGTCGACGAGACCTGGGCCAAGGAGCACCACAACCTCTGGTACGAAGAGGTGAAGGGAGAGTCGATCCCCGAGGAGCAGATCGCCTCGCGTGGCAAGGATGACACCGCCGAGGGACCCGCCCAGAGCTCCCCATGAGCCACTCATCCCTCAACCATCGACACCGCCCTCGGGCGGTGTCTTTTTGTTATGCTGGACGAAAACCGCACAGAGGAGAGCGTCTTATGCAACATCTCGACGAAACAACCCGTACCGAGCTCGAGGCCGCGGCGTTTCGCCACCTTCTGCGCCACCTCGACGAGCACAAGGAGGTGCAGAATATCGACCTGATGATCCTTGCCGACTTCTGCCGCAACTGCCTGTCGAAGTGGCTGGTGGGCGCCGCCGAGGAGCGTGGTGCCGAACTCGACTACGAAACGGCACGCGAGTATGTCTACGGCATGCCCTATGGCGAATGGAAGGAAAAGTATCAGCAGGACGCCACGCCCGAACAGCAGGCCGCCTTCCAGGCTCAACAGGCGCGCAAACAGGCCAGCAAACAGGGCAACGAGGAGTCATCCCAGAATGGCTGAGCCGATGATTCCCCTCACCGTCGCCGTATTGACGGTCTCCGATACACGCACCGAAGAGTCCGACCGCAGCGGGCAGGCACTGGTCGAACGACTCGAGCGCACGGGGCACCGCCTGGCCGACAAACATATCGTCCGCGATGACATCTATCAGATTCGAGCCGTCGTGGCGGCCTGGATCGCCGATCCGGATATTCAGGTCGTGCTGACTACCGGGGGAACCGGCTTTACCGGACGCGACTCCACACCGGAAGCGGTCTCGGTGCTGATGGATAAACGCATCGAGGGGTTTGGTGAACTGTTCCGGCAACTGAGCTGGCAGGAGATCGGCAGTTCCACCGTGCAGAGCCGCTGTCTGGCCGGACTCGCCAACGGGACCGTCATCTTCTGCCTGCCTGGCTCTACCGGTGCCTGCCGCACCGCATGGGACGGCATCCTGGCCGAGCAGCTCGATAGCCGTCACAAGCCTTGCAACTTTGCCAACCTGGTGATTCCCGAGCGGGGTCAGCATGGGTAGCACGGAAACCAGTGAGCTCAAGCCCATTGCCGCGGCGCTGGAGGCGCTGCTCAAGGATGTCGGGGCGCTCGAGGCCCAGCGAGTGGCGTGCGAGGAGGCCGCCGGTCGTGTGCTGGCCAATGACGTCACGGCGCGACTCGATGTGCCCTCCTTCGACAATAGCGCCATGGATGGCTATGCGCTGCACCATGGCGATGCCGGCCAGGCACTGCCCATTCGCCAGCGCATCGCCGCCGGGACGCCGGTGCAGCCACTGGCGCCCGGTAGCTGCGCACGGATCTTCACCGGCGGAGAGATTCCGCCGGGCGCCGACTGCGTCGTGATGCAGGAGCGTGTCGAGGTAGCCGATGGTGTCGCCACTCTTCCCGGCGATATCCCGCAGGGTGACAATGTCCGTCGACGGGGCCGAGACGTTGCCTCGGGCTCGGTCCTGCTGGAGGCCGGCCGTCGCCTGGAAGCCGCCGCCCTGGGCCATCTCGCCGGCCAGGGTATCACCGAGGTGGAGGTCCGCCGGCGACCACGCGTCGCGCTGCTCTCCACCGGCGATGAGATCGTCGATCCCGGCACCCCACTGGGGCCGGGACAGCTCTATAACTCCAATCGCCCCATGCTGCGTCGCCTGCTGGAGCGCTTCGGGGCGACGGTCGTCTCGATGGCATCGATTCCCGACGATCCCACCACTACCCGCCGCATGCTCGCCGAGGCCGCCGGCCAGGCCGATATCGTGGTGACCACAGGAGGTGTCAGCGTCGGCGAGGAGGATCACGTCAAGGCGGCGGTGGAAGCGCTGGGGGAGCTGGACATGTGGCGGCTGGCGATTCGTCCGGGAAAACCGCTGGCCCTGGGCAGAATCGGCCGCGGCAACGGGGATGGTGAGGCACGCTTCGTGGGACTTCCCGGCAACCCGGTCTCAAGCTTCGTCGGGACCTGGCTGTTCCTGAGGCCCCTGATAGGCCGCATGCTGGGCTGCCCGGCCCTGGCCACGCTGCCCGAAATACCGGCGCGCAGTGGCTTTGCGACCCGGGCAGGGCCTCGCGCGCATTACATGCGTGTGACGCTGCGCTTCGATGACCAGGGCGTACATGCCGAGGCCTTTGCCGACCAGAACTCGGCCATCCTCTCCTCCTGCATCGAGGCCGATGCCCTGGCGGTCATTCCCGCGCAGACCTCGATCTCCCCCGGAGAGTCCATCACCTGCCTGTGGCTCATGACCGACTAGTATCATCAGGCGTGACTTCCAGCGCTTCGCGCACATCGGGCCAGAGGCGCTGGAACTCCTCACCCAGCCTGGGATATTCGGCTTCCAGCCAGGGCACCAGCTCCGCGAGCCGATTGGGTCCCGAGAGGCGCTGACCGATGCCACGGATGGCGCGGCAGGTGAAGCTAAAGTCGGCATAGCGACGCAGCCAGTCCTGCTCCACCAGCACAGGCACCATCGGTGCCAGCCGTGAGGGTGCCGATCGGCGGCTCAGCAACCGATAGCTGCGTGTCACGACCGACGACTCCTCACCCTCAGTATCTTCAAGGTCCAGAGCCACGAAGTGATCCCAGACCAGATCCAGGGCGATGCCCATATAGCGTCTGCCCGAGCGTGGCGAGCGCGCCAGGATATCTCGGGTCACCCCATGACGATCCACGAAGGCATCGACACGACGATGGTGGCGAATCCCTCGCGCCACCTCGGTGGACCAGGCCTCCAGGCCGTTCCCCTTCACGCCATCGGCGATCAGATTGCCATACAGAAAATCGTCGCCTCCACCGCGGGCGAGCCAGGCATGGGCAAGGAAGTTCATGACGGTCTCATAGGCAGTTGGCGGGCTTGGGCAGCCCTGCCAGGCGTGCGCCTACCTTGGCGGGGCTGCCCGGAAACAGTTTCATCAGGTAGATCGAGCGTCCCTTGTCGGGCCCCAGGGCCTGGCCGACGGCCTTGACCAGTGGACGCATCGCCGGTGCCTGTTCGAAGCGGTCGTAAAAGTCCCGCAGCACGTGGATGACCTCCCAGTGGTCTACGGTCAGGGCGATGCCCTCTTCCTCCGCGAGTCGCTCACAGACGTCAGTCGACCACTCGTTCATGTTGACCAGATAGCCTTCGGGATCGAGCGGGATATCTTGGCTACTGACCAGTAGATAACGGTATATTTCTGTACTTGCCATCAGTACCAGCTCACCGTGCGCTCGCTCGTTTCGGTCATGGAGATGAAGCCACCGACGTCGACAACCCGCACCGCTTCGTCACGGAGCGAAAGAAGTCCACGGGACTCGAGGTCTTCCTGCAGGGCATAGAGGCGCCCCGCCACCCGGCCGAAGCGCTCCCGGTGTGCAGGCAAGGCACCGATGACGCCATCTTCGATCAACAGCAGCTTGTCATCCGGCCCCATCCCCGCCAATGCTTGGGCAAGAACCTGGGATGTCGGGGGCCTGTTCAGGGTATGCAGCAACATGGAGTGCCTCGTCAGAAATTCAGTACCAGGACATGGGATGCCACCAGGCGAGAGATCTCGGCGTCGCCCACCCCCCTGACAGGGAGCATCAGCTGGTCGCTGGTCAAACCCAGCTCATCCATGCCCCGCTGCTCCACCAGCAGATTGTCGATGTCATACATCTCGAGCATGGCCAGAGTCGGGGCCGTGCCCTTCTGCCCCAGCGGGCCTGCCTGTTGTCCCTCGAGCAGCGCCGTGATGCCCTCCCCCATGAACAGCAGCGTGACTCGCCGATCGAAGGCGGCAGCGACCAGGGCGACATCGAGCCCCTCCTTCAGCCAGCTGGATCCATGGGGGGCATGGCGCAGGATCACCATCAGCTCAGCCGGAGATGCTGTGTCTTGCATCGGAAACTCTCCTCAGGGACCAAAGGTGATCAGGCGATCGCAGCGCAGGCCCAGGTCGACGAGCTGTCCCAGCCCGGTCAGCTCGAAGGGTGGCGCAACGCTGGCCCCCTCCTTGCCATGCCGTGCGGCCTCCTGTTCGTCGAGCAGGCCACGCCTCAGGGCGGCGGCAATGCAGACCTGGAGGGGCACGCCGTGCTCCCGCGCCAGCTCGGCCCAGGCATCGACCAGATGTGGCTCATCCTGTGGCGGTGCGGCAAGCCTGGCCGCGTTATGCACGCCGTCATGGTAGAAGAACACTCCTTCGACGTCATGCCCCCGCGCCAGCAGCGCGCGGGTAAAACGCAAGGCGGAGTGGGATGCCTGGCTGGTGTAAGGCGCATCGAGTAGAAGGATGGCGTAGCGCATCCGGAGACTCCTGAAACTGGCCTGCAAACAGACTGGCCCCGCCGAAGCGGGGCCAGCCCTGTCTCGCGTGACTCGCGCTGTCAGTCGCTGCTCATGATGCCCAGCAGGGAGAGCAGGCTGACGAAGAGGTTGTAGATCGACACATAGAGCGTGATGGTGGCCAGAATGTAGTTGGTCTCACCGGCGCGATGAACGATCTCACTGGTCTGGTAGAGGATCGCCGCGGAGGAGAACAGCACGAAGCCGGCGGATACCATCAGCATCAGCGCGGGGATCTGGAAGAACAGCCCGGCGACCATGGCCAGCACCAGCACGATGGCACCCGCCATCATGAAGTTGCCCAGGAAGCTGAAGTCCTTCTTGGTGATCAGCGCCACGGCGGAGAGACCGATGAAGGTCAGCCCGGTCATCGCCAGGGCATTCATCACCAGGGCGGCGCCGTTGGGCATCGCCAGGTAGGCGTTGAGGATCGGCCCCAGGGTGAAGCCCATAAAGCCGGTGAAGGCGAAGGTGGTCAGCAGACCCATCGCGGAGTTTGCCGTCTTGTGGACCAGGAACATCAGTCCATAGGCACCGATGAAGAACACCAGAATGTTCATGCGCTCGATACCCATCGCCATGGCGGCACCCGCCGTCACGGCGGAGAAGAGCAGCGTCATGGCCAGCAGGCCATAGGTGTTGCGCAATACCTTGCTGGTATTGCTGACTCCCACCTGACTCTGCTGGCGGCTAATCTGTGACTCTTGGTAGGCCATTGATCCTGTGCTCCCTAACGTCAGTTGATCTTGCCAATCGACTAGCATGCCGGCTGGAAGTTCCTCGCGCAAGAGCCTGATGCACGGGACCTCAAGGCTGTTTCTGCTGACCTCATGCCGCCAACAGCGCGCCAGCGACCCTGGCCGCGCTGCTGCAGACATCGGACCCCGCCCTTTCCAGCGCGTCCCGATCGAGCCAGAGCAGTTCGCTGGCGTCGCTTGCCGCAGCCTCCTCACCGCCCTGCCACGCCATGCGCAGCACGACCACCACATGATGTGAGCGTAGATGCCCCATGGGGTCATGGTCGAGCACATCGATGGCGGCAAGCACCTCACCCGCTCTCGCCAGCAACCCGGTTTCTTCGTGCAGCTCACGTTCGGCGGCGGCCTTCAGCGTCTCACCAGGCTCCACCTTGCCCCCGGGCAGAGCCAGCCGCCCGGCGTTCGGGGCATGGGCGCGGCGAACCATCAGGATCCGCTCGTTGCGGATCACGGCAGCGGCAACAGCGAGTGTCGGGCGGGGCAAGGTGTCAGGCGTCGACATGAAGTGCCTCCCAGCAGCAGGCGCCCCCCTACTTTGCGAGCTTCGCCCCCTGCTCGCAAGGGGGCCTTGCCAGCGAGCCGACGGACGGGTCAGCTCCCGAGAGCGCTCTGCCGACTACCGACGCGTGCCGGCTTCCTGGCGCACCTCGACGCCAACCTCTACCGCCGTCTCGGCATTGGCCAGCCAGATGGCGCCATCTTGGATGGTGATATTGAACTCCATGCCTCGCCGCGCCAACTGCCCCAGCGCGGCCATGGTCTCCGGCGAGATGTCGTATACGGAGAGATTGCCCAGGTTGGCCAGCTTGCTGCCGAGCTGCTCCCACCAGATCCCGGCTCCCTGGCCGCTGTAGGTATAGAGCACTACCTGGCGGGCGCGGCCGCAGGCACGACGTATCTCGCGCTCATCCGGCTGCCCCAGCTGAATCCAGAGCTCGATCTCGTCGGTCAGGCTCCGCACCCAGAGATCGGGCTCATTGTCGGTGCTGACACCGCGACCGAAGGCGAGATCGTCATGGGCATGTCGGGCAAAGGCCAGCACGCGCAGCATCATGCGCTCGTCGGTCTCCGAGGGGTGTCGAGCCAGGGTGAGCACATGGTCGCCGTAGTAGTGGCGGTCCAGATCGGCAATCTGCAGCCGTGCCTTGTAAATCGTGGCTTTCAATGCCATTCGGGTCGCCTCGAGGAAAGGATGCTATGGCATGGGCCGTGGTAGAAGCCAGGAGAGAAGCTTAAAAAAAGAAAAAGCCACTGAGAACAGTGGCTTTTTCTAGTGTAGTGGCGGAGGGACAGGGATTCGAACCCTGGGTAGGCTCTCACCTACGCCGGTTTTCAAGACCGGTGCATTCAACCGCTCTGCCATCCCTCCGGCTTACGGCGGTGAATATTACCAGCTTTCTCCCCCAGGTCAAGAGCCAATTGTGATCAATGCCTTAGGGATATATCAGTGATGGCTAGTAAAGCCGCAGACCGACCCGGGTGACGCGGTTCCCATCCATCTCGCTGACCACCCAGTGGATACCATGCCAGTCCACATCATCGCCGACCACCGGGTGGCCACCGACACGCAACGAGACAAACTCGCTGAGGCTCATCTCCCGCTCACCGGGGCTCAGGGTCAGCCCGTAGGCATCGGCGATATCCTGCATCCTGGCCTCCCCCTCGAAGGTGAACGTGCCGAAGAAGGCGCGCTCCTGCTTGAGCTTCGCCTCTCCATTGAAGAGTCGGTTCAGCGCCGGCAGATCCTCGCTGCGACCGATCACGCAAAGCACATCCTCCAGCTGCAATCGCGTACTCCCCTTGGGGTGCAGCATGGCATGCTCGCGAAAGAGGGCCGAGATCAGGGCACCGGAGGGAAAGCGCAGCAGACGAATCGGAACATCGGCGAGATCCTCGTTCTCGACCCGGTAAACGAACATCTCGTAATCGTTCTCGGGCAGAATCCCCAGAGGGCCGCGATGGTTGGGGCTGACCGGTGTCGGTATCAGCACTCGAGTCCACCGCGCCATCAGCGACAGCGTGCCGCCCTGCAGCAGCAGGGATAACAGCACCACCGCGAAGGCCACGTTGAAGTAGAGCGCCGCCTCCTCCACACCACCGATCACCGGGAAGATCGCCAGCACGATCGGCACGGCCCCACGCAGGCCGACCCAGGAGATGAAACCGAGTTCGCGCCAGCGAAACTTGAAGAAGGGCTTGAGCGAGACCAGTACCGCAAAGGGGCGCGCCACGAAGATCAGCATCAGCCCCACCAGAGTCGCAGGCAACGCATAGTGCAGCAGGTCCGATGGCGATACCAGCAGCCCCAGCACCAGGAAGAGCCCTATCTGACTGAGCCAGGCCAGACCATCATGAACCGGCAGGATATAGTTGAGGTGGCGCCCCTTCTGGTTGCCGATCATCAGGCCGGCCAGATAGATCGCCAGGAAGCCGCTGCCTCCGAGAAAGCTGGTCAGGCCGAAGATACAGAACCCCAGCGACAGGGCGAGCAGGGAGTAGAGCCCGGGTGCCAGATCGACCCAGCGCAGCAGGCGACCGCTCAACCAGCCGGCACCCACGCCGATCACCAGGCCGAGGCCGAACTGCTGGATCAGCATCAGGCCGGTCTCCATGGGCCCACCGATGTCGCCGACCAGGATCTCCACCAGGACCAGGGTCAGGAAGATCGCCATGGGGTCGTTGGTGCCGGACTCGATCTCCAGGGTCGCCCCGACCCGCTCGTTGAGATTCAGCCCTCGCCCGCTGAGCATCGAGAACACCGCGGCCGCATCGGTCGAGCCCACGATGGCCCCCACCAGCAGGCCCTCGGCCAGGCCAAGGTCGAATATCCACATGGCAAACAGACCGACCAGCCCCCCGGTGATAAAGACACCGGCAGACGCCAGGGTCAGGGCCGGCTTGAAGGCGACGCGGAAGGTCTTCAGGCGTGTCCGTAGTCCGCCATCGAGGAGAATCATGGCCAGGGCCAGATGACTGATCAGAAAGGCCAGGGGGTAGTTATCGAACTCGATGCCGAGCACCCCCTCCTCGCCGGCCAGCATGCCCAGACCAAGGAAGATCAACAGTAGAGGAAGGCCAATCAGTGAGGAGACTCGACTACCTAGCACGCTCAGGGCGATCAGCAGCCCGGTGAAGAAGAACAGGGTATTGATGACGTCCATGGCATCCTCTCAAGGGCAGGACAAACATTATTGCATGTGCCCGGAAACCGTGCGATAGCCGTGGGCGGCTCACCTGGATGGCAACTGGCGAGTCGGCCGGCGTTGAAGATACACTTGCCGGCGGCCGCACACCTCTTCAGCCGCGGAGCCCATGAATGCCCAAGCACCCAGCCCCCCTCTCCTGGCGTCGCCTATGTCTCGCCCTCGGCCTGCTGGCACTCCAGACGCTGGCGCCCGCCACGACCTGGGCAGAGGAGGGCCTAGAGGCACCACCCGCTCCCCTGACCCTGGAGGGTGATGTGATGGTGCCGGTCATCGAGGCCCTGCCGAAGCCGGCTCCACAGACCACCCAGAGGCTAGAGCCCGAGCAGGCCCCCTCCATCGGCGAGGCGGAGCCCGGCGAACCTGTCATGCCGGTCCCCAGCGTCATCCATGCGCCCCCCGAGCCGTTGGCGCCGCCGCCGCTGGAGTCGTTGACCATCATGCTCGACTGGTACCCCAGCCTGCACCACGCCGCCCTGATCCTGGCGGCGAGCAACGGGCTGCCCCAGCGCGAAGGCCTCGAGCTGGAGATTCGAACACCGGCCGACCCCGGCGCACCGCTTCGCCTTCTCGATGCCAGGCTCATCGACCTGGCGCTCACCCACCAGCTGCAACTGCATCTGCAGGTCGACCGTGGCAAGGCCCCCCTCCGCGTCGCGACGCTGGTCGACACCCCGCTGACCGGCGTGGTGACGCGCGAGTCCGCCGATGTCGAGGGGCCGGAGAGCTTCGCCGGCCTCAGCCTCGGGCACGCGACCGACGTGGCCCGAGATATCCTCCTGCCGGCCCTTGTCGAACCCCAGGGCATCGCTACCGATGAGGTCCAGCTTGTCGAGACCGGCTTCGCCCTGGCCACCGCCATGACCGAGCAGGCCCTGGACGGGCTGGTGACCCCCCTGCGCCTGACACTGCCTCGCCAGCTGGCGAACCGAGGCGTGGCAAACCGACTGCTCAAGGTCGAGGAGTACGGGATTCCCCACCATGACGGCCTGATACTCGTGGCCCACCGCGACCAGTTTCCGCGCTTGCGAGAACCGATCAACGAGCTGCTCGACATCCTGCGAGAGACCACCCTCTGGATGATCGAGCACCCCGACGCGGCCTGGGAGGCCCTGACCGAACAGGAGCCGACGCTGGACACCTCCGTGAACCGGGCGAGCTGGAACGCCATCCTGCTACGCATGAGCGCCCAGCCGGCGGCGCTGGACAGCGGGCGCTATCGCCGTGTCGAGGCCTACCTGCATGAAAACGGGCTGATCGACACGATCAGCCCGCTGGAGAGACTGGCGGTAGACCCGGGTGCTGGGTAGACTCCAGAGATAGCGTCTGGGTCAAGAGCGCTACAGCGCGTCGATAAAGCTGTCGATGGCGCCACGAAATGCCTCGGGCTGTTCGGCATGCAGCCAATGCCCGGCGTCCAGCGTCACCAGCTGTGCCTCCGGCAGCACCTTGCGCAGTGCCGGGAGGTGCTCGTCGGCGACATAGTGGGAGGCACTGCCTCGCAGCACCAGGGTGGGCCCGGTAAAGGGCTCGCTACCCGCCGGCTCGGCCATGATCGACTCATAGTCCGACTGAATCTCGTCCAGCCCGAGGCGCAGCACCAGCCCCTCGCCTTCACCACGCACCAGATTGGTGGCCAGGAACAGGCGCACCGCCCTCTCCTTCACATGCTCCGCCAGCATCGTATCGGCTTCGCGGCGATTCGCGGGGCGACCCTCCTTCACACGGCGCAGTCCCGCCATGACACTGTCGTGATCATGCCCATAGGCCACCGGCGCGATATCCCCGATGATCAGCGACGCGACCCGCTCCGGGGCCCGACGCGCCAGGGTGATGGCCACCTTCCCCCCCATGGAGTGTCCGAGAAGGTGGGCACGGGAGATCGACAGGCTATCGAGCAGAGCCAGAATATCGTCGGCCATTGCCGTGTAACCCATGCCCTCCACATGCGGGGAGCGACCGTGGTTGCGCAAATCCACCGCCACCACCCGATGACGCTCCTCCCAGGCCTTGATATGGGAGCGCCAGTTATCGGCACTGCCGAACAGGCCGTGGATCACCACCAGTGGCGTGCCATCGCCGCCGGTATCCAGGTAGTTGAGCTCGATCGACATGGAAGGGTCCTCGTGCTGTGGTTCGTGAAGCAGGGTTCGGAAAACCGGGTTCGGGTAATAGGGGTTCGCAAAAACCGAAAATCAGTAACGGGCGCGCGCCACTTCAGGCGCCACATCCTCGCCCCCGGTGACGCTCACCAGGCGACGGCTGAGCCAGGCCAGCAACACGCCATAGAGAGGCAGGAAGAACACCACGCTGATCAATAGCTTGACCGCATAGTCGACCAGCGCGATCTCCAGCCAGTTGGCTGCCATAAAGGCGTCGGAGCTGTTGTGGAAGGCAATCGAGAAGAAGGCCAGGGTATCGGCCAGATTGCCCAGCACCGTGGAGATCGCTGGTGCCACCCACCAGGCGCGCAGTCGACGCAGGCGATCGAAGACGTGAACATCGAGCAACTGACCCAGCACATAGGCCATGAAGCTGGCCAAGGCAATGCGCGCCACGAACAGGTCCCACTCGCCAAGCGCCTCCACTCCCGCAAAGCTGCCACGTGGAAACACCACCGACACGACATAGGAGATCACCAGCGCCGGAAACATCACCCGCATGATGATCGCCCGGGCCGCCCCCTTGCCAAACAGACGCACGGTCAGGTCGGTCGCCAGGAAGATAAAGGGAAAGCTGATGGCGCCCCAGGTGGTATGTAGGCCGAACACCATGAATGGCAACTGCACCAGATAGTTGCTGGCGGCGATAACGGCGATATGGAAGGTAACCAGCAACGCCAGGCAGCGACGATACTGTAGTGAAGAGAGCACGAACATCGTGAATCCTTTTTTGGGGAGGGGTGAGGGAACCCTCGTGTAAGATTGCGTCGGTAGCGACGCGGCGCGGGCGCATTATACGGCGTGGGGGGCCGACTGGCCATGCGCGACGCCAGGGCCAGCGCAGATGACACTAGCAGGGTGGAGGGCGCCCGCCCGAAACGCCGCACGCCGCCCAATGGGGCGGCGTGCGATCACATCATGATGTCACCCAGCGCGGCGCCTAGACCTGGCGCGCCTCGCTGGCGGCACCGACGTCATGGGCCTGCATGGCCTCATGAATCTCCTCGAGACTCGCCGGATCATCGATGGTGGAAGGCACCGAGTACTCCTTGCCATCGGCAATGTTGCGCAACAGCTTGCGCAGGATCTTGCCGGAGCGCGTCTTGGGCAGACGATCCACCACCAGCACCTGCTTGAAGCAGGCGATCGGCCCGATCTTCTCCCGCACCAGGGCGACCAGCTCCTTCTCCAGATCCACCTCCCGCCCATCGAAGCCATCCTTCGGGATGACCAGCCCCACCGGCAGCTGCCCCTTGAGCGCGTCATGGATACCGATGACGGTACACTCGGCCACGGCAGGATGATCGCCAACGACCTCCTCCATCTCGCCGGTGGAGAGGCGGTGACCGGCCACATTGATGACATCATCGGTGCGCCCCATGATGAACAGATAGCCGTCCTCATCGATATAGCCGCCATCCCCGGTCAGATAGTACCCCGGAAAGGCTGCCATATAGGCCGAGTGAAAACGTTGAGGATCTCCCCACACCCCCGCCAGACAGCCCGGCGGCAGGGGCTGCTTGATCACCACGCTGCCCTGGGCCATGGCCGCCATGGACTCCCCCTCGCGGTCGAGGATCTGCACGTTGAAACCGGGCACCGGCACGGTGGCACTGCCCGCCTTGGTGGGCATGGGCTCGAGGCCATGGAGATTGGCGGCGATGGGCCAGCCGCTCTCGGTCTGCCACCAGTGATCGATGACCGGCACGTCGAGCAGATCGTCCAGCCAGTGGAAGGTCGGCGGGTCGAGGCGCTCCCCCGCCAGGAACAGCGCCTTGAGACTCGAGATATCGTACTGCGCCAGCAGCTTGCCGTCCGGGTCCTCCTTCTTGACGGCACGGAAGGCCGTCGGCGCGGTGAAGAAGCTCTTCACCCCATACTCCTCGATGATCCGCCAGAACGCTCCGGCATCCGGCGTCTTCACCGGCTTGCCCTCGTAGACGACGGTGGTCGCCCCGCGCAGCAGCGGCGCATACACGATGTAGGAGTGACCGACCACCCAGCCCACATCCGAGGCCGAGAAGAACACCTCGCCCGGCGCCACGTCATAGATGACGTCCATGGAGTAGGTCAGCGCGACCGCATAGCCCCCGGTATCGCGCACCACCCCCTTGGGTTTGCCCGTGGTGCCCGAGGTGTAGAGGACATAGAGAGGGTCCGTGCCCTTCAACGGCACACACTCGGCGGGCGTCGATGTCTCGACCAGCGTCGCCCAGTCATGGTCGCGCTCACCCAGCTCGGCGAGATGCTGCTCGCGCTGGAAGATCACACAGGCATCCGGCTTATGGGCACTCTGCGCGATGGCCGCGTCGACGATCGGCTTGTAGGGCAGAACCTTGCCGACCTCGACGCCACAGGAGGCGGCGACGACCACCTTGGGGGCGGCATCTTCGATGCGCACCGCCAGCTCGTGGGGGGCGAAGCCACCGAACACGACCGAGTGCACCGCGCCGAGCCTGGCACAGGCATACATGGCGACCAGAGCCTCGGGCACCATGGGCATGTAGATCACCACCCGGTCGCCCTTCTCGACCCCCATCGCCTTCAGCGCACCGGCAAACCGCGCCACCTGATCGCGCATCTCTCGATAGCTCAGGGTGCGCTTGCTGTCGGTCACCGGGGAGTCCCACAGCAGGGCAGGCTGCTCCCCCCTGCCCTGCTCGACATGATAGTCGAGAGCGGCATACGCAATATTCAGCTCGCCGTCGCCGAACCAGCGGGCATGGTTGGCCTCATCATACTCGAGGATCCTCTCAGGCTCCTTGAACCAGGGGATGCGGCGCGCCTGCTCGGCCCAGAAGGTTTCAGGGTGATCTATCGAACGACGAACCTCATTGGCGTAGCTGTTCATCGAGTGGTTGCTCATGGCGATCCTGTCACGGTCCAGTGCATGTAATTGTTGACACTGTAAAGCACAGATCCCCGGGCTCCCTCATACGATAGGCTAAGTTTCGACGAAAGAAGCAGATCTTGATGCTTTATTGTCAACAACTGTAGTGAGGCGGGCTCCATGAAAAAACCACCGCCTCGAGGCCCACAGACAACAGGATTTACGCTATGCTTGAGCAAAGCATGATATACCGTCGCGGCGCTCGATAGCGTCGCATACGACCCCTCCACTCACGCGCAGCGCGGGGACATGCCATGAAGACTCCCAGCCGCGAGGCAGCACGACTCATCGAAGGGGGGAGCGGCGCCATTGATCGCGCCACCGCCCTGCTCAAGGCGATGGCCAACGACAACCGCCTTCGCATCCTCTGCCTGCTCGACACGGGCGAGATGTCGGTGACCGAGCTCAACGGACATCTGGCACTGAGCCAGTCGGCCCTATCGCAACACCTGGCCATTCTGCGTCGGGAGGAGCTGGTATCGACCCGACGCAGCTCCCAGACCATCTACTACTCGCTGCAGGGCGACAGCGTCAGGTCGATCATCGCCACCCTCGTTAACCTCGGCCTGGCGGACGGCTGACGAGTGAGGGCGTCATATCGAGTCCTCCGGGCCATAGGGCAGGCCTCCAGCCCGGAGGACGCGCAGGCTCAGTGCTTCTGCCAGCGACTGGCATCCAGCGCCTGGGCACCGCGCAGCAGCGCCTGCTCCACTCCCGCGGATACCGCCGCACCAAGCCGCTCGCCGAGCCGGCGTGACGGCTCCAGCTTGACCCGTATGACCCTGGACTCCTGCATGCGCTCGACCAGATAGGCCTCGCTGGTACCCAGAGCATCGACCAGCCCCCTGTCGAGGGCCTCGCTGCCGTACCAGATCTCGCCGGTGGCGATCGCCTCGATATCGAGCCCGGGCCGACGCTTTGCCACATGGCGCTTGAACAGCTCGTGGGTCCTCTCCAGATCATCGATGAACTTCTCGCGCCCCTCCTCGGTATTCTCGCCAAGCACTGTCAGGGTGCGCTTGTAGCGCCCGGCGGTCAGAACCTCGACATCGATATCGTGGCGCTTGAGCAGGCGGTGCACATTGGGCACCTGGGCCACCACACCGACCGAACCCACCACCGCCAGCGGCGCCGCCCGCACCCTGTCCGCCCCACACGCCATGAGGTAACCACCGCTGGCGGCCACCTTGTCGATACAGACCGTCGTGGCCAGCCCCGCATCACGCAGGCGGTCGAGCTCGGCGGCAGCCAGACCATAGGCATGCACCAGGCCACCCGCGGACTCCAGGCACACCACCACCTCGTCTCCCGACTCGGCTGCCGCGATGACCGCCGAAATCTCTTCGGCGAAGCGGTCGGTCCCGCTGGCTCGAATATCCCCATGGAAGTCGATCAGCCAGACCGTCGACCGGCTCTCCCCTCCCTCACGCTTATGGGACTTGCCGGCCTTGGCCTGCTGCTTGTCCTCGCGACGAAAGGCCTTGAGCAGGCGCTTGCGAGCCCCCGGCTCGCTGGCCGCCAGCCGCAATCGCCGCTTCCTTTCGTCACGCCCCCGATTGAGTTCCACGAGCTTGAGCCGTGAGTCGCTGCCCGCCTCCTGGCGCAGCCTGGCCACCACCGCGACAGCGAGCCCGACCATCAGCACCACGCTCAGCAACTGGACCAGAAACAGTCCGACGTCCGCCAGCCACTCTCCCATCAATGCCTCCCTAGGGGCCCGGCGCCCTGTGCATGACAACAGGCATGACAACAGTGCTGCGCACAACAGCAGCCCAGGCCCGCTTGATTTAAACAGTTGTTTGAAATACGCTCACGCCATCCCCCACCCAACCCCAGGAGTCTCCCATGAGCCAGTCCACCCTCGACACCCTGACGTCTCGCTTCGATCCGAAGGCCGCCAGCGGCATGGATGAGGTCTTCCAGTTCCATTTCGACGATGCCGAGAGCCACTACCTGGTCATCCAGAATGAGTCGCTGAGCGTTGAGCAGGGGGAGCACGACGACCCGTCCGTCAGCTTGACCATGAGCACCGCGACACTCAAGGGCCTGATGACCGGCGAGGTCAACGGCATGACGGCCTTCATGACCGGCAAGCTCAAGGCCACCGGCAACATCATGCTGGCCACCAAGCTGACCAGCCTGTTTCCCGGCGAATAACCGCAACACCCCGTCCCAGCCGGGCCCACTGAAGGCGCAATGCGGGTTACACCCCGAAACCAAGGGGCGCTGGGGACAAGCCGAGAAGGAGGTCCGTGGACCAGGGACGGCCGAGGTAGCGTACAGGGAAGTATTCACAGCGCCTCCTCGTCGGTCCGGCTTCCCGGGGCTTGTCGCCAGATCAGCCCCGAATATCGAGGTGCCAAGCTATCTGCAAATAGCCCTGATATCGGTTTCCCCTCGCCTTATCGGGGCATACCTAACGGGCCGCCACCTCGGCCAGATGTGTCTCGATCAGGGCCCGTGAGATCGAGTAGAGCGGAGGTAGCTGAGGTAGCTGGCGAGGAGAGAACCAGGCGGCATCGGCGATCTCCACACCATCGATGTGGATGCGTCGACTGGCCGCCTCGGCAAAGAAGCCGAGCATCAGGGCGTGGGGAAACGGCCAGGCCTGGCTGCGGAAGTAGCGAATCCTGCCTACGCTCACCCCCACCTCCTCGAAGATCTCGCGGCGCACCGCCTCCTCTGCCGACTCCCCGGGTTCGATAAAGCCTGCCAGGGTCGAGTAACGCCGTGGTGGAAAACGCGGGCTGCGCGCCAGCAACAGCGACTCCCCATGCGTCACCAGGGTGATGATGCAGGGCGAGATACGAGGGTAGTTACGGTGCCCGCAGCCGTGGCAATGCATCGCAAACTCGGCGTCGAGGCGCGCCGCCGGTGCGCCGCATCGGCCGCAGAAGCGGTGGTTGCGTAGCCAGGCGGCCACCTGCAGCGAGGTCGAGACCAGCCCGAAGCGCGACTCCGGCAACCGCGCCAGCCACTCACGCCCGCTAGGCCAGTCATCGCCCGCCTCGGCCTCGAGTGAGAGCGCCACCGGCACGTCATGCCAATAGCCCAGCGGCTGCATCTGCTCCGTCCAGGGCATGACCGGCTGCAGGACCCCGCCGTCGGGCGCCGGCGCGATGCGCCCTTCGGCAAGCCGAATCACATGGCCTTCTCGCGCCTCGAGGGGGAGTTCGCGGCGCAGCATCAGTGTGGAATCCCTTCCACGCCATCCCACAGGCACTCGCCTGCCGCCTCGCGGATGCTTGTCAGCTTCTTGCGATGGGCGGCCAGCTCCTGGTCGCTGGGCGTCGACACGCGCAGCTGACCCGCCGCTACCGATACGGGGCGATGCTGGATGCCGGCCTTTCTGCCCCCCTCCGCATTCATGGAGGCGTCCAGAAGCAGGGCGGTCTGGCCACCGGTCATCGCCAGATAGACCTCGGCGAGTATCTCGGCATCAAGCAGGGCGCCGTGGAGAACCCGGTGACCGTTATCGATCTCGTAGCGCTTGCACAGCGCATCCAGGTTGTTGCGCTGGCCTGGATGTTTGTCGCGTGCCAGCTGCAGGGTATCGAGAATGCGACAATGCTCCGCTACCGGCCCCAGCCGTGGCTCGCCGCGCGAAGCGTTGAGCATGGCCAGCTCATGGTCGATAAACCCCACATCGAAGGGAGCGTTATGGATGACCAACTCGCCACCCTCGATAAAGGCCCAGAACTCATCCGCGATCTCCGCGAACAGGGGCTCACCGGCAACCCGTTCATTGGTGATGCCATGCACCGAGATCGCCTCCTCCTCGATCTCGCGCTCGGGGTTGATGAACTGGTGATAGGTGCGCCCGGTCAGCCGGCGATTGACCATCTCCACCGCGCCGATCTCGATCAGGCGGTGGCCTTCCCGGGGGTCGATGCCCGTGGTCTCGGTGTCCAGAATTATCTGCCGCATCACATCTCCCTCACGTCTGCTGGCGGTGGCTGTCGATGGCCTCATTGGCAAGCGCATCGGCGCGCTCGTTCCCCGGATGACCGCTATGCCCCTTGACCCAGTGCCACTCGATCTCGTGGCGGTGGGTCTCCTCGAGCAGCTCCTTCCACAGCTCGGCATTCTTGACCGGCTGTCGACCGGCCGTCTTCCAGCCCCGCTTGACCCAGCCATGGATCCACTCGGTGATACCGCGGCGCAGATACTCGGAATCGGTCCATAGCGCCACGCGACAGGAGCGCTTGAGCTCGCGCAGTGCCATGATCGCCGCCATCAGCTCCATGCGATTGTTGGTCGTGCGCGCCTCGTAGCCATTCAGCGTTTTCTCATGGGGTCCGCTGATCAGCAACGCCCCCCAGCCACCGGGTCCCGGGTTGCCACGGCAGGCGCCATCAGTATAGATCGTCACCGACGGGGAGCCGCCGGCCTCTGAATCACTCAATCTCTGTCATCCTTCTTTCGTGGGCCGCCCCCTGTCGAGCCGCCCCCTGTCGAGCCGCGGCCTGGTCGGGCTCCAGGCGGGCGGTGCCGAACGCCGCCCCTCCCAGGGGAGCGGTAAAGCGCAACCCGCTACTGCGGGTCTCGATCAGCTGCGGACGGCGCTGGGCCCGGATCATGTAACTATCGCCCAGGGGCAGATTGTGGCGGCGCCCCAGCGTCTCGAAGAAGGAGTTGCGGGGCAGTCGTCCAGGCAGTTGAAAAGCGCAGTAGTCTACCCGCTCGATCTCGAAGTCGACAAACGCCAGCCAGTCGCGCAGACGAGCGGGAGAGCGCCACTGACCCCGCCAGGGCAGCCGTTGGCGACGCCCGGGCGACAGCCGCCCCAGCGCGATCGGAGAGAGTGGCATCCAGCCGAAGAGAATGAGCCGCCCCTCATCGGCGGTAATGCGTGCAGCCTCCTGCAGCATGTGATGCGGGTCGGGGGCCACCTCGAGCAGATGGTGGACGACCACCAGGTGGAGACTACCATCGGGGAGTGGCAGCGCGTCGGGTGAGCAGATCAGCGTCGACGCCCCCTGGGCCAGCTCTCGGGTCGGTGCCCACTGCATGGGGTGGCGTACCGGACACATGTCGGCCAGCACACTGCCGAACCCCAGCTCGAGACTGTGCATACCGAAGAGCCGCTCACAGACCGGCCCGAGGCAGGCTCTTTCGGCACGCCGTACGGCCTCGCCTGGCGGCGTGGCCCAGAAGCGCTGGCCTTCACGAAACAGTGCCGCCAGCCGCTGGGCTCCCCTGTCGGTTGACATGCCCCTCCCTACTCTTCATATTGAGCGGATTTTGCGAACCGTTCATGCCCATTCAGGACACTCAGCCCATGTTGAGCGTGACACCGATTCCCGCGTTTAGCGATAACTATATCTGGCTTCTGCGTCAGGACACGACCCCCGATGTCTGCGTGGTGGATCCCGGCGATGCCACCCCGGTCATCGAGCTGCTCGAGCGCGAGTCGCTGACCCTCTCGACGGTGCTGATCACCCATCATCACCCGGACCACACCGGTGGCTTGCCCGAGCTGATCGAGCGCTACTCCCCGCGGGTGATCGGCCCCGACAACGATGCCATCGGCGGCATCGACACCAGGGTGACCGAGGGCGATGAGGTTCGCGTCATGGGACGGCTGTTCGAGGTGATCGCGGTGCCCGGCCATACCCTGGATCATATCGCGTTCTTCACGGCCGGTATCCCGCCGCTGCTGTTCGGCGGCGATGCCCTGTTCAGCGCCGGCTGTGGTCGCCTCTTCGAAGGCACCCCGGCACAGATGCACGCCTCGCTGCAGAAGCTTGCGGCCCTGCCCGATGACACCCTGATCTTCGCCGCCCATGAATATACCCAGGCCAACCTGCGCTTTGCGTTGGCCGCCGACCCCCACAATTCGGACGTGGTCCAGGCCATGGAAGAGTGCCAGCGTGCCCGGGAGCTTGAGCGCCCGACACTGCCCACCTCCCTGGCCCGCGAGAAACGCATCAACCCCTTCCTGCGCGTGGCGGATGCCGGCGTACGCCAGGCCAGCTCGGCCCATGGCGACGTCGACAGCGACGAGGCGACCTTCGCCACCCTGCGCGCCTGGAAAGACAACTTCTGAACTCGATCCGTGGACGCCTGATGCCTTCCGACACTGCCGGAGGCCCTGAGGCGCCCTGGAGGAACACGACCGGATGACCTACTACACCACTCGCCGCCGGCTCTTCGCCTTCGCCAGCAGCGCGGCCCTGCTCGGGGCCTTGATGAGCGCCGGCGCCCAGATCCAGGCAGCGACGTTCGACCAGAGCCGTGGTGCCCGAGCGGCGCAGCACGCCACCTTTACTCCATCCCCGGTCCTCACGTCCCAGCACTTCTGGGACGAACTGGCGGTTGAGCCCCGTGACGCCTGGAGCCAACTGCGCGACAGCTTCCAGTGGCAGGACGAACTGGACGAGCCACGCGTGCAGGCCTGGATCGACCACTATCGCCAGTCCCCGCACAATATTGCCGAAATCACCGAGCGTGCACGCCCCTGGCTGGCCTGGATCATCCAGAAGGTCGAGGAGCGTGGCCTGCCCGGTGAAATCGCCCTGATTCCGTTTATCGAAAGCTCCTTCGATCCGAGCGCGCGCTCCCATCGCGGTGCCGCCGGCCTCTGGCAGTTCATGCCACGCACCGGTGACTCCCTGGGCTTGAGCCGGCAGCGCGGCTATGACGGGCGTCTGGATGTGGTAGCCTCGACCTACGCCGCCCTCGACTATATCGAATACCAGGCCGACCAGTGGTACGAGGGCGATCTCGAGCTCTCTCTGGCGGCCTATAACGCCGGGGCCGGGACCGTCAACAAGGCGCGCCGCCGGGCTCTCGCCCGGGGCAGAAGCGGCGACTACTGGAGTCTCTCGCTGCCTCGCGAAACCATGAACTACGTGCCCAAGCTCAAGGCCATTGCCGCCATCATCGCTTCGCCCGAGGAGTACCAGGTCACCCTCCCCGCCATCGAGCATGCCCCGGCCTTCGCCAAGATCCCCGTGGAGCGCCCATTGCGCCTGGACGAGGCCGCTCGCCTCGCCGGTGTCTCGAAGGGCACGATCGCCGAGCTCAACCCGGGGGTAACCGGCGGCACCGTTCTCCCCGGCAATGATCGAGTGCTGCTGGTGCCCGCCGCGCGCGCCGACGCCATGCTGGCACGCCTCGACACTCCCGTGGCGCCAGGCGGCACCCAGGACTCCCGCTACCTGGTGCAGCGTGGCGACACCCTGGCCGAGATCGCCGCCCTCCAGGGCATCAGCGTCGCCGAGCTGCGCCAGGCCAACGGCCTCTCGGGCAACCTGATTCGCCCGGGGCAGACGCTTGAGCTTCCCACCCGCAGCCTCGCCTCGCGTTAAGCACGGCATGGGTATTGTCTTTCACGCTCGAGACTGACACCTTATCAGGCAACGACGCCGGCGCCAGCCGGCGTTACCGTCGACACGGGATGTCAGAATGCCTACACCATCACGCCGCTGCCTAGCCGCCTCACATCTCTTGCTGCTTACACTTTTCGGCCTGTTCGGCTTCCTCGCTTCTCAGGCCAGCGCCCAAGCCGCACCCGACCCGAAGGCCCCGGCGACGAACGATGACAGGGTTCCCACCGTGCACGGACTTTCGCTCTACGGTGAGCCGGCACTCCCCGAAGGCTTTGCGCACTTTCCCTACGTCAACCCCGAAGCGCCCAAGGGGGGCAGCCTGACGCAGGCCGCCGTGGGGGGCAGTTTCGACTCCACCAATCCCTTTATCATTCGCGGCACCCCCGCTGCCGGGGTATCGCGCATCTACGACACCCTGCTCGAGGGCAACCCCGACGAGCCCTTCTCGCTCTACGGCCTGCTGGCCGAAGGCATCCGTCTGGACCCCGGCCGGGAGTGGATCGAATTCGACCTGCGCCCCGAGGCGCGCTTCCACGACGGCGAGCCCCTGACTGCCAGGGACGTCGTCTTCAGCTTCGAACTGCTTACCGAGCAGGGCAATCCCTTCTACGGGGCCTACTACGCCGACGTCGAGAGCGTGACCGCCCTGGACGATGACACGGTGCGCTTCGAGTTCGCCTCCACCCACTCCCGGGAGCTGCCGCTGATCGTCGGCCAGTTGCCGATCCTGCCCAGGCACTACTGGGAAACCCGCGACTTCGGCTCGCCGACCCTGGAGCGACACCCCGGCTCCGGACCCTATCGCATCGCCGAGGTCGACCCCGGAAGGCGCATCGTCTATCAGCGCGTGGAAGACTACTGGGCGCGCGACCTGCCGGTGAAGCGTGGCCGCCATAATATCGGCCGCCTGGTCTACGACTACTACCGCGACCGGGACATCGCCTGGGAGGCCTTCAAGGCCGGCGTGCTGGACTATCGTGTCGATGCGCGCGCCGCCACCTGGGCCACCGGTTACGACTTCCCGGCCTTCAACAACGGGCTGGTCAGGAAACTCCGCGTGCCCGACGGCCAGCCGGCACGGATGCAGGCCTTTATCTACAATCTGCGCCAGGAGAAGTTTCAGGACCCCAGGGTCCGCGAGGCCCTGGCATTGACCTTCGACTTCCCCTGGCTCAACGCCAATATCTTCTACGATGCCTATCGACGCACCGAGAGCTTCTTCCAGAACTCCGAGATGGCCGCCACGGGGCTGCCGAGCGAGGCCGAACTCGAGGTGCTCACGCCCTGGCGAGACCAGCTCCCCGAGGATGTCTTCAGCGAGCCGCTGCCCATGAAGCATCCTGAGGCGCTGCGCGAGCGGCTACGCCTCGCCCTCACGCTGCTGCGGGACGCGGGCTACAGGGTGCGCAACGGCGGCCTGGTCGATGCCCAGACGGGGGAACCGCTGGCGCTGGAGGTGCTGCTCTACGACAGCGGCATGGAGCGGGTGGTCCAGCCGATGCTGCGCAATATGGCACGCCTGGGGATCCGTGGCACCATTCGCATCGTCGATATCAACCAGTATCTGAACCGGCTACGCAGCTTCGACTTCGACCTGGTGGTCGGCCAGTTCCCCCAGTCCAACAACCCCGGCAACGAGCAGCGGGAGTTCTGGACCAGCGATTATGCCCAGAGGCCCCAGAGCCGTAACCTGATGGGGCTGGCGAACCCGGTCGTCGACGACCTGGTCGAGCAGCTGATTCGCGCCGACAGCCGCGAGACCCTCAACACCCTCACCCGGGCCCTCGACCGGGTACTGCGTCACCACTTTATCGTCATTCCCCACTACCACTCCGGCGAAACCCGGCTGGCGGTATGGGACAAGTTCGGCTGGCCCGAGCCCTCGCCTCGGTACGGCATGGACCTCGAGGCCTGGTGGGTGGACCCCGAGCGCGCCGCGCGACTCGAACAGCGCAAGCAGGGAGACTAGGAGCATGTCGACGACCCGCAAGACCCGGCAGCCTAGAGGGCCGAGAACAAGAGGGCTGCGAACACGAGGGCCGCAAACGTGAGCCGTTATATCCTGCGCCGCCTGCTGCTGATGATCCCGACCCTGCTCGGCATCATGCTGCTCAACTTCATCATCGTGCAGGCCGCCCCCGGCGGCCCCATCGACCAGATGCTCGCCCGCTTCGAGGGAGTCGACAGCCTGTCCAGCACGCGGCTCGACACCGGCGGTGGCGAAGTGGTGGTGCAGGATGAGTCCCGGGGTGCGAGAGGCATCGACCCACGCTTTATCGAACAGCTAGAGGCCCAGTTCGGTTTCGATCAGCCCGCCCACGAGCGCTTCATCGGCATGCTGGCGGATTACGCCACCCTCGACTTCGGGGTCAGCTTCTTTCGCGACCGACCGGTCATCGAACTGATGATCGAGCGTCTGCCGGTGTCGGTTTCGCTGGGGCTATGGACCACCCTGCTGGTCTATCTGATCTCGATTCCGCTGGGGATTCGCAAGGCCCTGCACCACGGTTCGCGCTTCGATGTCTGGACCTCGGGGCTGGTCATCGTCGGCTATGCCATACCCGGCTTTTTGTTCGCCATCCTGCTGATCGTGCTGTTCGCCGGCGGCAGCTACTGGGACCTCTTCCCCCTGCGCGGCCTCACCTCCCCGAACTTCGATGACCTCTCGGTCTGGGGCAAGATCAAGGACTATGTCTGGCACATCACCCTGCCGGTGATCGCCATGACCATCGGCAGCTTCGCCACCCTGACCATGCTCACCAAGAACAGCTTCCTGGACGAGATTCACAAGCAGTATGTGCTGACCGCTCGCGCCAAGGGGGCCAGCGACCAGCGCGTGCTCTACGGCCATGTCTTCCGCAACGCCATGCTGATCATCATCGCCGGCCTCCCCGGCGCGCTGATCTCGATCTTCTTCACCGGGTCGCTGCTGATCGAGGTGATCTTCTCCCTGGAGGGGCTCGGGCTGCTCGGCTTCGAGGCGGTGATGCAGCGCGACTACCCGGTGATCTTCGGCACCCTGTTCCTCTATACGCTGATCGGCCTGCTTCTCAAGCTGGTCTCCGACCTCACCTATGTATGGGTCGATCCCCGCATCGACTTCGAGACACGGGAGTCCTGAGCCGATGGTCTCTGCCTTTACCAAGCTGGCGGGGCGCTTCTCCCCCATCACGCGGCGCCGTTTCGGGGTCTTCCGGGCCAATGGCCGTGCCTGGGTCTCGCTCTGGATCTTCGGCGCCCTGTTCGTGGTGAGCCTCGCCGCCGAACTGATCGCCAACGACAAGCCCCTGGTGATGCAGTATCAGGGGGAGTGGTATGTACCACTGCTGATCGACTACCCCGAGACCGAGTTCGATGGCTTCCTGCCGACCACCACCGATTATCACGACCCCTTCGTGCGCGAGCAGATCGCGACGCACGGTTGGGCGCTGTGGCCGCCGGTGCCCTTCTCGTACCAGACCCTGGACATGCAGATGATGCGCCCCTCGCCGGCCCCCCCCGATGCTCGCCACTGGCTGGGCACCGACGACCAGGGGCGTGATGTACTGGCCCGGGTGATCTATGGCTTTCGCCTCTCGGTGGCCTTCGCCCTGGTGCTGACCGCCGGCTCCCTCGCCTTGGGTGTGCTGGTCGGCGGCATTCAGGGCTACTTCGGTGGCAAGACCGACCTGATCGGCCAGCGCTTCACCGAGATCTGGCAGGGCCTGCCGGTGCTCTTCCTGCTGATCATCCTGGCCAGCTTCGTGCAGCCCGGGTTCTGGTGGCTGCTCGGCATCATGCTGCTGTTCTCTTGGCTCGGCCTGGTCGACGTGGTGCGCGCCGAGTTCCTGCGCGCCCGCAACCTCGAGTATGTGCGGGCGGCGCGCGCCATGGGGCTGACACCACGGCTGATCATGTGGCGGCATGTGCTGCCCAACGCCATGGTCGCCACCCTGACCTTTATCCCCTTCCTGTTTACCGGCGCCATCACCACCCTCACCGCCCTGGACTTCCTGGGCTTCGGCCTGCCGCCGGGCTCACCCTCGCTTGGCGAGCTGGTCGCCCAGGGCAAGAACAACCTGCATGCCCCCTGGCTCGGCATCACCGCCTTCGTCAGCCTGTCGTTGATGCTCTCGCTGCTGGTATTTATCGGCGAGGGTCTGCGTGATGCCTTCGATCCCCGGCATATCCAGCATGCTGCCCCCGACCCGGCCATCGAGAGGAGACCCGCCGATGCCTGACCTGTTGCGTCTCGAGGACCTCTCTATCGCCTTCGACGGCGTCAGCGTGGTGGATTGCCTGAGCCTCAGCGTCAGGCGTGGGGAGACCCTGGCTCTGGTCGGCGAATCAGGGTCCGGCAAGTCGGTGTCGGCGCTGGGCACCATGGGCCTGCTGCCGGGCAACGCCCGCGTGACCGGCGGCCGCTGGCTGGGCGATACCGACCTCGCCCGCCTGCGCGCCCGTGACTGGCAGGGCCTGCGCGGCGGCCGGGTGGGCTTCATCTTTCAGGAGCCGATGACCTCGCTCAATCCGCTGCATACCGTCGGCAAGCAGATCGGCGAGACCCTGCGCCTCCACCAGGGGATCTCCGGCAAGGGGGCCAGGGCCAGAGTCATCGAACTGCTGGAGCAGGTGCAGCTGCCGCGCGCCGCGGAGCTGGCCGACGCCTGGCCCCACCAGCTCTCCGGAGGCCAGCGTCAGCGGGTCATGATCGCCATGGCCATCGCCAATGGGCCGGAGCTGCTGATCGCCGATGAGCCCACGACGGCACTCGATGTCACCGTGCAGCAGGAGATCCTCGCCCTGCTCGCCGAGCTGCGTGACCAGCACGGCATGGGCATGCTGTTTATCACCCATGATCTGAACCTGGTGCGTCGGCACGCCGACCGGGTCTGCGTGCTCAACCAGGGCCGCGAACAGGAGACGGGACCGGTGGAGCGGGTCTTTACCTCGCCCCGCAGCGCCTACACCCGGACCCTGCTGGAGGCCGAGCCCGAGGGCCGCCCCGTGGCGGTCGCCTCGGCGGCGCCGCTGCTGAAGGCAGAGCGTCTCGGGGTAAGCTTCCAGCGCCCCAAGAAGCTGCTGATGAAGCGCCCGCCGGCCTTCGAGGCGATAAAACCCCTGTCACTGTGGCTCGGTCATGGCGAGACCCTGGGCATTGTCGGCGAGTCCGGCTCCGGCAAGACCACGCTTGCCATGGCGCTGCTGCGTCTGGTGCAGAGTCACGGCGAGATCCATCTCGATGGCACCCGCCTGGACGGTCTCTCCGGCGGCGCCCTGCGGCGCATGCGCCAGCGGGTGCAGATCGTCTTCCAGGACCCCTACGGCTCGCTCTCCCCTCGACTGCCGGTCGCCGATATCGTCAGCGAGGGGCTGCGCTTCCACCACCCGGAGCTCGAGGAGGGGGAAGTCCGCCGCCGCGTGGCCGATACCCTGCGCGAGGTGGGGCTTCCCGAGGCGTGCGCCGACCGCTACCCCCATGAGTTCTCGGGGGGCCAGCGCCAGCGTATCGCCGTGGCCAGGGCGATCATCCTCCAACCGGCACTGCTGGTGCTCGACGAGCCCACCTCGGCCCTGGACCGCACCGTGCAGAAACAGCTGGTGGCACTGCTGCGCGACCTCCAGGCGCGACACGGCATCAGCTATCTGTTTATCAGTCACGACCTGGCGGTGGTACGCGCCATGGCGCACCGCATCCTGGTACTCAAGGAGGGCGAGGTCGTGGAGCAGGGCGACTGCCTGGGGGTGCTCGAACGGCCACGCAGCGACTATACCCGCGCCCTGGTGGCCGCGGCGAGCCGACAGACATGACCAACCTTGCGTTGATTCTCCCCGTTTGAGTCGATGGGGGCGCAACCCGAAGTCCGGTCTATAATCGGCGTTGTCCCGTTTTCAAGCGGTGCCCCATGCGCCCCTGCCTAGCCCTGCTGCTGAGCCTGTTGTGTTTGCTGGCGACACCCGTCGCCACTGCGTCGCCATCACAGCCGATCGCCGGGTGGGAGTGGCGCTGGGGCGACTCGCCCGTGGATCCCTCAGGGTCTCTCGCCTGGCTAAACGAAACCGGAGAGGCCGGCTGGCAGGCCATCGACTTCCCCTCCAACCCTCCCGACCGCCAGAATCACGAAATCCTGTGGCTACGAACGGTGCTCCCCGCAGGGGAGTGGCGAGACCCTGTCCTATACATCTACAGCATCGACCTGATTGCCCAGTTCTACCTTGATGGAAAGCCGCTGTATCAGTACGGCGAGTTTGACGCTCGGGGCCGCGGCGAGTTTGCGGGGTGGCCCTGGCATATGATCGAGCTGCCGGACGACTTTGCCGGCAAGCCCCTACATATCAGGGTGTTCTCCGATTACACCGATATCGGCCTCTGGGGAGAAGCGATGGTTCTGGATCGTCTTGACCTGCTGACATTGGTCATGAAGCGTTCCTGGACCGATGTAGTGATCAGTGCCTTCTCGTTGCTCGTCGCCCTGCTCGCCGGCTGCTTTGCCCTTGTAGGCACCCAGCGCCACAGCCTAGGAGCGGTGGCGCTTTTCTCACTGGCGGCCAGCACCATGATCTTTGCCGAGACACAAGCCAGCCAGCTGCTTGTGAACCGACCATTAATTTGGGACGGCCTGGCGGCTGCCGGGTACTTCATCCTGCCAGTGGGGATCGGGATGCTACTCACGCACTGGATGACAGGGGTTCCGCAACGCTGCGTTCAGGCTCTCTGGCGCCTGCATCTAACTTATCTGCTCGGTGCGGTAGGGCTCAGCCAGTTGGGTCTGGTGACCATCGCCAGCACCTATCCACCCTTCGATCTGATGCTGGCGATCACCCTGCCCTTGATGCTTGCGGTTTCCGCCTGGGATTTCAGCCGCCTAAAGGGTGAACAGCGTTGGATCATCGGCAGCTTCGCGATCATGGCGGGCCTGCTGCTGGCGGATATGGCAGTTGCCCACGGTCTTCTAGCGTGGCGCCAGGTGCCCGTCAGCCTGGGCTTGCTGGTCTTTTCACTTACCATCGTCGGCGTGTCGCTATGGGACTATCGACGTACCCAACACCAACTTACCCGGCTCCATCACCACCTGGAGGAGCAGGTCCGCACGCGTACCGTCGAGCTCGACCATCTGGTGCGCAAGCTCGAGGAGTTTTCCTATGAAGACCCACTGACCGGGCTCAAGAATCGCCGCTACTTCGATGAGCTGATGCAGCACGAGGCAACGCGCGCCGACCGTGAGGGGACGCCACTGTCATTGATCATGATCGACCTGGATCACTTCAAGCAGGTCAACGATCGATATGGGCATGCCGCAGGAGACAGCGTGCTGATGTCGGTGGCCGAGCTCCTTAAGGATCATTTTCGCCATGCCGATGTGGTGTGCCGATTGGGAGGCGAGGAGTTCGTGGCCCTACTGCCGGGCGCTACCACCGAAAGTGCCGAGGCGCGTGCTCAAGCGCTGGTCGAGAGCGTTCGGCAGCTGAGAATGCGATACGCCGAGATGGCGCTGCCAACGATTACCCTATCATGCGGGGTGGCGACCTACCCCTGTCATGCACGCGAGCCCATCGCTCTGCTGGGGCTCGCCGACAAGGCCCTTTATCAGGCGAAATACGGGGGGCGCAATCGCAGCGCCACCTGGAGTGCGGTGACGCTCGACTCATCGCCATCGATCGCTTCTGGCTAGAAGGCGGCAACTTCCTCTGGAGAGAGTTCGCGCCACTCGCCTTCGGCAAGCTCGCCCAGGGCCAGCGGACCGACCGATTCACGGTGCAGGGCCACGACGTGATTGCCGATGGCCGCAAACATCCGCTTCACCTGATGATACTTGCCCTCGTAGAGGACCAGTTCGGCGACGCGCGGCTCGCGCATCGAGAGCTCGGCGGGCCGGGTCGGCTTCTCCTCACCCTCGAGCACGACCCCCTCCGCGAAGGCGCGTACGGCATCATCGAGCCGACTCCCCTCGAGAGGCTCGTCGAGCGTTACCCGATAGACCTTGCCGCAGCGCCGCTTGGGCGAGGTGACCCGGTGCGACCACTGACCGTCGTCGGTCAGCAGCACCAGACCGGTGGTATCGACATCCAGGCGCCCCACCGTCTGCAGACGGTCGAGCATCGGCAGATCGATCAGGTCGATGGCGCGCGGATAGAGCGTGCGTCGTGCGGTACACTCGACGCCGGCCGGCTTGTGCAACATCACATAGCGCAGGCCCACCAGCACCAGCGGCTCGCCCTGGAGAGTCACGCGACTCGCCTCGTTCACCTGGGTGGCCGGGTTCTTGATGACCTCGCCGTCGACGCAGACCTCGCCGCGATGCATCGCCTTCTTGGCCAGGCTGCGGGTCAGCTCGGTGGATTCACAGATAAAGCGGTCGAGACGCATCAGCAGCCCACCCCATCTGACAGGCGGAAGTGGTCGGCATCGCGCCAGGCGGGAAACTTGTCGCGGAATCGCTTCAGCTCCTCCAAGGAAAGCATGGCGGTCTTCACAAAGGAAGTGCCCTCGGGTTCGTCGATCAGCGCCTCGCCCTTGGCATCGATCAGCATGGAGTCACCGCTGTAGGGCAGCCCCTTGGCATCCTCGCCGACACGATTCACCCCGATCACCGGACAGAGGTTCTCGATGGCCCGCGCCTGCAGTAGCACACGCCAGGGGTGGCGCCGGGGTGCCGGCCAGTTGGCCACACACAGCAGGGCGTCATACTCGAAGTGTTCGTCAGCGCCCGGCTGCTGCCGCAGCCAGACCGGGAAGCGCAGGTCATAGCAGACGCTGAGCAGAATCCGGAAGCCTTTGAGCTCGACGATCACGCGCTCGTGCCCCATGGCATAACGCTCGTGCTCGCCGGCCATGCGAAACAGGTGGCGCTTGTCATAGGTGGCGTAGGAGCCATCGGGACGCGCCCACACCAGCCGGTTGTAGTAGTCGCCATTGTCGACCACCGCCACGCTACCGGTGACCACGCAGCCCCGCTGCCACGCCTGCTCCCTTAGCCAGGCCACGGTGGCACTCTCACCCATGGGCTCGGCCATCTCGCGAGAGTTCATGGTGAAGCCCGTCGCAAACATCTCCGGCAGAACGATCAGGTCGGTGTCATCCCCCCCGAGATCGCCAAGCGTCTCCTCCAGCATCCGGCAATTGGCCGTCGGATCCTCCCAGCGCAGATCACACTGCACCAGGGTCGTTCTCAGCTCGCTCATCGGTACTCCCTCTGGGATGACTATATTGACGCCCAGACTACCCCACACGGCGATCATCGTCAGCCAGCGCCAGGGGAATCGCGTACAATGCGCCCCCATCGTTACAGCATGGAGCACGTAGCAGGATGCCTCCCCTAACCGCCGCCTGTGCCACGCCTGGCATTCGTCGACTCGCTATTCTCCCTGCCTGTCTCGGCGAATTTCAACGCTTTTCCAGGCTGCGACCCTGGCAACGGCCGGATGCCGTGCTGGGCTGGGGGCTGAAGCCAACTAGCCGGAAGGCTCGACAGTTCGCGGCGCGCCGAGGGATTCCCTATGTGTCTCTGGAGGATGGCTTTCTACGCTCCTGGGGGCTCGGCGTCAGCGGCCATCAACCACATAGCCTGGTGGTCGATCATGCCGGTATCTACTACGACGCCACCCGGCCGTCGGATCTCGAGAATCTTATTCTCGAGGCCCCATTCGATGCAGAAGAACTGGGGCGAGCCCGCTACTGCATGGCGCTACTGCGCCACTACCGCCTGACCAAGTACAACCATGCTCCACTTCAACCACTGCCGCCCGCCGATCGACCGAGGGTCCTAGTGGTCGATCAAACCGCCGGCGACGCCTCCATCGAGTTCGGACTCGCCGATGCGGCCACTTTCGAGACCATGCTGCAGGTTGCCCTCGATGAGCATCCACAGGCCGACATCCTGGTCAAGGTGCACCCCGATGTGATTGCAGAAAAAAAGCGGGGGCACCTGCTGGAGGCGGCCCGCAAGCACCCGCGCTGCCAGCTGCTGGGCGACGACCTCAACCCATGGGGGCTGCTCGACGCGGTCGACTGCGTTCACGTCGTCACCAGCCAGCTCGGCTTCGAGGCCTTGCTGGCCGGCCGCCGGGTCGTCTGTCATGGCATGCCCTTCTATGCCGGCTGGGGCGTGACCGACGACCGTCTCGGCTGCGAACGGCGAGGCCAGTCTCGCACCCTGGAGCAGCTCTTCGCTGCGGCCTACCTGCGCTACTGCCGCTACGCCAACCCCTATACCGGTGAACCATCGACGCTTGAAGCCACCATCGACCTGATTGCCGACCAGCGCCGACGGCAAGCGCAACTGGCGGGCGAGTGGGTAGGTATTGGCTTCTCATCGTGGAAGCGGGGCTTCGTTGGTGACTTCCTCGGAGGGTGCGCCAGCCTGCGCCACGCCAGGAGCGTCTCCCACGCCGACCCAGCACCCCAGGAGCACCTGCTGGTGTGGTCGAGCGACCGTCAGACACACCAGAAACTGGCCCGGCATCAAGCGCTGCCGAGGCCATGGCGAATGGAGGATGGCTTCATCCGCTCAGTCGGTCTCGGGGTGGACCTGGTACGGCCGCTATCGCTGGTGATCGATGGCAGTGGCATCCACTACGACCCTAGTCGCCCCAGCGACCTGGAGACACTGCTCGAGGAGAGCGAGTTCTCGGTCCACCTACTAGCGCGAGCCAGACGGCTGCGTGAGCGAATCGTTGCCCTGGGGCTGAGCAAGTATAACGTTGGCGACCAGGATCACGGGCTGTCGCTTCCCCAGGACAAGCATATTCTGCTTATTGTGGGCCAGGTGGAGAGCGACGCCTCGGCACGCCTCGGCGCTCCCAACATAGCCACCAACGCCGAGCTGATTCGCCGCGTGCGGGTTGCCCACCCCGATGCCTATCTCCTCTACAAACCGCATCCTGATGTCGTGAGCGGCGCCCGTGTTGGACAACTCGATGCCCAGGCAAAACAGCTGTATGATTGCCTTCTGACAGACATAAGTATTACGGCACTACTCGATCGAGTCGATGAACTTCATACCATGAGCTCACTGGCTGGTTTCGAGGCATTGCTGCGCGGGTGCCCGGTGACGACATGGGGAGTGCCGTTCTATGCGGGCTGGGGGCTCACTCGGCATCGCGGGCCAACCTGCCCGAGGCGGACCCGCCGGCTTACCCTGGATGAGTTGGTGGCCGGCTGCCTGATTCGCTACCCCACCTATGTCGAGCCACGCACGCGCCGGCTCGTCAACGTCGAAACGGTCGTCGGCCTGCTGGAACAGCAGCGACGCACCACCGGCGCGCCGTCACTGCCCCACCGCCTCTATCGCTGGTACCGTAACCACTTCATCGGACGACACTAGATGCGCGACCAAGGACGATCCTTTCTACTGTTGCAAGGCCCCTGCACGCCGTTTTTTCGTCGGCTCGGCGAGCGGCTAGGCGCGCGTGGACATCGGGTGCATGTGGTCAATTTCAATGCGGGGGATCGCCTCTACCGCCGAGGACTGACCCAGCACCACTTTCGCGGTCGCCTGGAACAACTGCCGACCTTCCTGGCCGACCTCTACCAGCGATACGCTATCACCGACCAGGTGATGTTCGGCGACCGCCGCCCGGTGCATCGCCCGGCCATCGCCGTGGCTCGCTCCCGGGGCGTGCGCAACCATGTGTTCGAGGAGGGCTACCTGCGCCCCTTCTGGGTCACCCTGGAGCGCGAAGGGGTCAATGCACACTCGCTGCTGCCCAGAGACCCCGCCTGGTATCGGCAGGTCGCCCCAAGGCTCGACCCGGCGCCGGCGACGAGCCGGTTTCGCACGCGCTTTCGGGTACGTGCCATGCATGACGTCGCCTATCATCTCGCCGGGCTGGTCAACCCGCTGACCTTTCCCGCCTATCGCAACCACGCCCCGGTCACGGCCCCGCGTGAATATCTGGGCTATATCAAGCGCTTCACCAGGCTACGCATAACACGGCGCCACCGGCGTGATAGCGCCTGCATTCAACGGCTCGCCACGGGGCATGCCCCCTACTTTGTGCTGGCCCTGCAGCTCAATGGCGACGCCCAGATCCGCGACCATTCACCGTTCAAGGATATGCGCCAGGTCATCGACACCACCCTGCGCTCCTTCGCCGCTCACGCCGCGCCAGAGGCACGGCTGGTGGTCAAGAACCACCCACTGGACATGGGGCTGGTCGACTATGCCGCCACCCTGAACCGCCTGGAGGCCGAGCTGGGGCTGACTGGGAGAATCCACTATCTGGAGACTGGTGATCTCAACCTGCTGCTCAAAAAGGCGGCCGGCATGGTCACCGTCAACAGCACCTCGGGGCTGGTCGCCTTGGAGAATGGCTGCCCCACGCTGACCCTTAGCGACCCGATCTACGCCCTGCCGGGGCTAACCCACGCGGGCTCACTGGACAAGTTCTGGACGCAGGCAACGCCCCCGGACAGAGCACTGCTTCAGGCCTTTCTTACCACCCTGTTGCACTGCGCCCAGATCAATGGCGGCTTCTACTGTCGGCAGGGCATCGAGCTGGCCATCACCCATGCCCTGCCGCAGCTGGAAGCCGAACACTCCACTCTGGAATCGTGGTTGTCATGCTTGCCGAACGCCGCCTGATCCTGATTACCGGTGCCAGCGGCGCCATCGGCGGTGCCCTGGCCCTGGCCTATGCCGAACCCGGCGTCGAGCTGATGCTCAACGGACGCAACCGTCAAGCGCTGGAAGCGCTCGCCGGACGATGCCTCGCCCTGGGGGCCGAGGTCACCCTGTCGCCTCACGACCTGACCGACACCGACGCCCTGCTCCGCTGGCTGGAAACGCTCAGGGACGCTCGCCTGCCGGACCTGGTCATCCTGGCCGCCGGTATCAATATCAGTCACCAGCCAGACGGCAACGGAGAGGGGGTTGACGCCGCCAGCCGGCTGATGACGCTCAATCTACGGGTGCCCATGCGTATCGCTCAGGAGCTCGCGCCACGCATGCAGGCGCGGGGCAGCGGTCAGATCGTCTTTATCAGTTCGCTGGCGGCCTGGCATGGGCTACCGGCCACTCCCAGCTACAGTGCCAGCAAGGCAGGCATCAAGGCCTATGGGGAAGCCCTGCGCGGCTGGCTGGCCCCCCATGGGGTGGGGGTTACCGTGGTCATGCCGGGCTATGTCGCCTCGGCCATGGCCCATGGCATGCCGGGCCCCAAGCCCTGGTTATGGTCGGCCGAGCGGGCGGCCCGCGTCATTCGGCGCGGCGTCCAGCGCAATCGCGCCCGCATCAGCTTTCCTTTCCCGCTGGCCTTCGGCACCTGGTGTCTGGCCGTGCTCCCCGCCGGCCTCGCCCAGCGTCTGGTGGGCTGGTTCGGCTACGGGGTTAAGCCATGACGGCCCTACTGCTCGCCTTTACGCTGGGCGGTGGGGCCAGCCTCCTGCTGGAGGGTCTGGTGCGCCCCCGGGTCACGCCATGCTGGCAACGTCCACCGGCGACCCTGCTGGTGCATCTCGGCACCTGGTGCCTGCTGTATGCCGCCTATCTGCTGGTGGTGCAGCGCCCCTGGTTTGCCACCGCCTTTATCCTCTCTCTCCAGCTGGTGCTGCTGCAGAGCCACCACGTGAAGTGGCACTCGCTCAAGGAACCCTTTCTGGCGCAGGACTTCGCCTACTTCCTCGACGCCATGCGTCACCCGCGCCTCTACGTGCCCTTCTTCGGCATCGGGCTGGCGATCGGCGCAAGCCTGGCCGGGGCCTTCGCCATCGCCGCCTTCCTGTGGCTCGAGCCCTGGTGGCTCGACGACGTGGGGACCAAGGCCGCCCTGCTCTCCGTCGCCGCACTGACGGTGGCGGGTATTGGCCTGATGGTGGCCGGGTTGCGGCGTCTGCCGGCGATTACCCTGCGGCCCGCCGAAGACCTGGTCGCGCTGGGGCTCTACGCCTATCTATGGAGCTATGCGCGCCGGCTCAAGCAACCCTTGGACGAGCGGCGATCGCCGCAGGAGTTCCGCACTCCGCCCACCGTCAATCGCGATGGGCTGCCCCATGTGGTGGCGGTGCAGAGCGAGTCATTCTTCGACCCGCGTCGCTGGAGCGATGCCGTCTGCCCGGACGTGCTCCCCCACTGGGACCGGCTAAAGGCCACGAGCCTCTCTCATGGCCCACTGACGGTGCCCGCCTGGGGCGCCAATACGGTTCGCACGGAGGCCGCCTTTCTCAGTGGCTTGACACCAGAAGGACTGGGGATTCACCAGTTCAGCCCCTATGCCCGCTTCTCGCTCCAGCCGCCCCCCAACCTGCTACGTGCGGTCAAGCAGTGGGGCTATCGCTGCGTGGCCATACATCCCTACCCCGCCAGCTTCTACCAGCGTGATCGCGTACTGCCGGCGCTTGGCATCGATGAGTTTCTGGATATCGGTGATTTTGATGATTGTGAGAAGGATGGTCAGTATATCGGCGATGCGGCGCTAGCCGAGCGCGTGTGCCGACTCCTCGACACCGCCGACGACCAGCCACTTTTCATCCTTGTCATCACCATGGAGAATCATGGCCCGCTGAATCTGGAGCCGCCCAGGAAGGAGGACTGGAAGCGCCTGGCGCGAGACGTCGACTGCGACAGCGAGCGCGCACGATTCGACGATCTGGCGGTCTACCTGCGCCATCTAGGCAATGCGGACGCCATGCTGGGCGCCGTGAGCCAGCGCCTGGCTCAGGAGACGCGAGGTGGCCTGCTGTGCTGGTATGGTGATCATGTGCCCATCATGGACAAGGCCTATGGCCACCTGGGCGATCCAGCAGGCACCACGGACTACCTGATCTGGTCGACGCAGCGATCCCGGCCACCACGGTGCCCTCTTCAGCGTCACGTCGCTGAACTGGGTGTTGAACTGCTTCAACAGATTGTTGAATACACTCAACCCTGCTCACCCAGTCGACAGGACGTCGTAAATAACACCCCCAAGGACACAAGCGTGGCGCCTCGGCGTCACTCGCAGGAGCAAGCATGACTCGACGTGTTGCCATTATCGGCGCTGCCCACCGTTTTCCGGGTACTACATCCGAAACGTTCTGGCGTGATCTGCAAGCCGAAAAGGACCTGGTGACCCACGTCGCCGAGGATCGCTGGAGCCATGAGGCCTACCAGCACCCCGACCGCCGCCACCCCGGTACCAGCGTGACCTTTGCCGCCGGTAGCCTGGGAGATATCAGCGGCTTCGATGCCGAATTCTTCGGCATCTCTCCGCGCGAGGCCACCAGCATGGATCCCCAGCAGCGCATGTTGCTGGAGCTGGCCTGGGAGGCCATGGAGAGCGCCGGCGTGGTGCCCTCCACTCTGCGCGGCAGCCAGTGCGGGGTCTTCGTGGGCATCGCCAGCATGGACTATGCCTATCGCATCGCCGATGACATGGCGGCTATCGACGCCTCCACCGCCACCGGCAATACCTCGAGCATCGCCTCCAACCGACTCTCCTACGTGTTCGACCTGCATGGGCCGAGCATGTCGCTGGATACCGCCTGCTCCTCGTCACTGGTTGCCTTTCACCAGGCTTGCCAGGCGATCCGCTCCGGCGAAACCGATATGGCGCTCGCCGGCGGCATCAGCCTGCACCTGCACCCCTACGGTTTCATCATCTTCTCCAAGGCGAGCATGCTCTCCGCCACCGGTCGCTGCCAGGTGTTCGACGCGGACGGCAACGGCTATGTGCGTTCCGAAGGGGCCGGACTCTTCCTGCTCAAGGATTACGACAAGGCGATGGCCGATGGCGACCACATCCTCGCCGTGGTGGCGGGCTCGTCGGTCAACACCGATGGCCACAAGTCAGGGCTGACCGTTCCCAACCCCAGCGCCCAGGTGGCACTGATGCGCCAGGCTTACGCCCAGGCCGGCATCTCACCCGACGAGATCGACTACCTGGAGGCTCACGGCACCGGCACCGCGGTGGGCGACCCCATCGAGACCCGTGCCATCGGCGAGGCCCTGGCCAAGCACCGCCAGACACCGCTGCCCATCGGCTCGGTGAAGAGCAATGTCGGCCATCTGGAGACCGCCTCCGGTGTGGCCGGCCTGGCCAAGGCGCTCTACAGCCTGCAGCACCGCGAGGTGCCCGCGACCATCGGCATCCGCAAGCTGAACCCCAACATCAAGTTCGATGAGTGGAATCTCGAGGTCGTGACCGAGGCCCACCCCCTGAAGCCCGAGGGCCGCCTGGTGATCGGCGTCAACTCCTTCGGCTTCGGCGGTGCCAACGCCCACGTTATCCTGGAGAGTGCGCCGCAGCCTGCGTCCACCGCTGAGTCGTACGACGCTATCAGGCCCCACAGCGCCACCGAGCCGCGCGGTGCCTTGCCGCTGCGCCTCTCGGCGCGCGGCGAGCCCGCCCTTAGGGCCATGGCCGGCGACCTCGCCGCCTGGCTCCAGGAGAGTGACGCCGACCTCTACGATATCGCCCACAGCCTGCACCACCATCGCGAGCACCATCGGGATGGCGCCCTGCTGTTTGCCGACAGCAAGGCCGAGGCCGCCCGCCTGCTTTCCACCTTCGCCGACCCTGACCAGGAGGATCCCGCCGAGGTCACCCTGGGGCAACGCCTGGTCGACCCCAGCGCACCCGGCTTTATCTATGCCGGCAACGGCTGCCAGTGGGCACGCATGGGCGCCGACCTGCTGGCAGGCTCGGCCATCTTCGCCGTCGCAGTGGATGAGGTGGATGCTCTCTTTCAGCGCTATGGCGACTTCTCGCTGCGCGCCGAGCTCGAGGGGCGCAACGAAGAGGGGCGCACCGGTGAGGGTGGTAGTGGGGAGGGGCCTAATGCAGAGGAGCGACTGGCTCAGACCGAGATCGCCCAGCCAACGCTCTTCGCCGTGCAGGTCGGCCTCACCCGACTATTGCGCCACCATGGCATCGCGCCAGCCGCCGTGGCGGGCCATAGCGTGGGTGAGGTCGCCGCGGCCTGGGCCTGTGGCGCCCTCAGCCTTGAGGATGCGGTCAAGGTCATCTACTTCCGCAGCCACCACCAGGGCAAGACCCGGGGCCAGGGCGAGATGAGCGCCGTGGCGCTCGGCGAGCGGGAGATCGAGGAGTGGCTCGCCACCGGCGACTACCCGGGGGTGCACCTGGCGGGTATCAACAGCTCACGGGGCGTCACCCTGGCCGGCGACCCGGCCGCCCTGACGCGCCTCGAGCAGGCCCTGAAGGAGGCCGGCACCTTCGCCAAGCGTCTGCCGCTGGATTACGCCTTCCATAGCCCGTCCATGGACCCCATCGAGGCCGGGGTGATCGACTCGCTCAGGGCTATCACCCCCCGCGAGGAGACGCTCCCCTATATCTCCACGGTTACCGGTGAGCGCCTGACCGGTCGCGAGCTGGGTGCTGACTACTGGTGGCACAATATTCGCCAGCCGGTGCGCTTCGACGACGCCATCAAGGCGCTGATCGACGACGGCACCCGCCTGTTCATCGAGATCGGCGCCCACCCCATTCTGCGTCGCTACCTGAGCGATGCCCTGCGTGACCGCGAGAGCGACGGCCAAGTGCTCGCTACCCTGGAGCGCGAGAAGCCTGGCGCTGCATGCATGACCCAGGCCATCGGCCAGGCACTGCTCAGCGGCATGCCGCTGCAGCACACCCGCTGGTTCCCGGTCGCCGGCCAGTTCGTCGAGCTGCCCCGCTACCCCTGGCAGCGTGAACGCTACTGGCTCACCGGCACCGCCGAGGGTCAGAAGCTGCTCGAACGCGACTACGAACATCCGCTGCTCGGCTATCGCCTGGCGCAGCAAGACCATACCTGGGAGAGCCAGCTCGATACCGGCCGCCTGCCCTGGCTGGCCGACCATGTGGTCGGCGAAGGGGCCGTGTTTCCCGGTGCCGGCTTCGTCGAACTCGTCCTGGCCGCCGCCCGCCACCGGCATGATGCCGAGCTCCTGGACCTCGAGGAGCTGGAGATCCGCGCTCCCCTGCTGCTCGACGGCCAGCATGGCCGCCGCATGCGCCTGCACCTCGCCCCCGAGGATGGCCGTCTCGAGATTCGCTCTCGCGAACCGCTGGCCGAAGGCGAGTGGCAGCTCAATGCCGTGGGCCGCGTCATGGAGCAGAGCCGTGGCTTTCTGCTGCGCCGCCAGGCCCCGCCTCTGCCCACTCGCGAGCCCGATATCCGCCTGGCCGAGCATCTCGCCGAGGCCGAACGGCTGGGGCTGCACTACGGCCCCGCCTTCCAGGCGATTTCCCGGACCTGGGTCGAGGGTGACAGCATCCTCGGGGTCATCGAACCGCCCGCCGCGGTTCGCGACACCCTCGAGCCCCTCAACCTGCACCCCGGCATCCTCGACAGCGCCTTCCAGCTGTTTATTCCGCTGCTGGCCGAGGAGGCTCGCCGGCAAGGGATCGACGGCGACGGCATGGCCTTCGTGCCGGTGCGCGTCGGCCGCCTCCAGCTGCTCACCGATGCCGGCGTGCCGACGCTTGCCCATGCGCGCATGCTCAAGCGCGCGCCACACTCCTTCACCGCCGACTTCGAGCTCTTCGATGCCGACGGACAGGCCGTGGCGGTGCTCAGCGAGACACGTTTCAAGGCGATTCGCCTGCGTCGTCAGCACCACCAGCGCTTCAGCTATCTGGATGTGGCGCTGACCCCGGCGCCGCGCCACAGCAGCGTCGATGCCCTCGACCTCGGCGCCCTGTATGCCGCCATGCCGAGCCTGCTCGACGACTTCACGCGCCTGACCGGCCGCCGCTACGCCAACGAAGTCGACCCACTACTCGACAGCCTGGCCGACGCCTTCGCCGCCCAGGCCCTGCGCCGACTGGCTAATACGGATAACACCCTCTCCCAGGCGCGCTACCGCGAACTCTCGCGGGCCCATCTCGATAGCCGCCGGCTGCTCGACCAGCTGCTCGCCCTGCTACAGGCCGCTGGCCGCCTCGAGGCCGACGAACAGGGCTGGACGCTGACGGATGACGAGGAAGCGGTCGCTCCCGAGGCGATCTGGCAGCTGCTGGTGCGCGACTATCCCGACCACTTCGCGCCGGTACAGCGCCTGGGGCGCTTCGGCCTGCACCTCGCGGCGCTGCTGGAGGGCCAGGCCACGGCCGACGACCTGGGCCTCAACGCCGATGTCCTGGCCAACCTGACGCGCCAGTTACCGGGGGCCGCCGGCTGGCAGGCGATCGCCGGGGCCCTGCGCCAGGCGCTGCCCTCGGTTCTCGAGAAGCTGCCCGCCGGCCAGCGCCTGCGCCTGCTCGAGGCCGGTGCCGCCGCACCGGCGCTGGGGGAACGGCTCTGCGATCTGCTCGACCCCGATCGCTGCGACTACTCCATCCTCGGCGTGGGCGAGCAGGCCTGGCACCAGGCTGAGCAGCTGCAGCAGCGCTTCCCGCTGATCGATATCGAGTGCCTGGACGACGCCGCCGTCCGGGGACCCCAGGCCCAGCTGGCCCTGGTCAGCCTCGAGCCCGGTCACCGCGAACGCAACCGTCGCCTGCTGCAGGCCACGACCCAGCGCCTGGCCCCCGGTGCCCAGCTGCTGGTAGTCGGCACCCAGCCCAGCGCCTGGCTCGACATCCTGCTGGCCACCCCTGGCCTCGAGGACGAAGGCGTCCTGCTGCAGGCCATGGAACGCGACGACGTTATCGCCGAACTCGCAGCCCTCGGCGCCGGCAATATCGAACAGATCCCGCTGGAAGACGACGAGCGCGGCGCCTACCTGGTCCATGCTCAATGGCATCAGGACCCTCAGCAGGATTTGGGCTCTGCCCTTGGGGAAAGCGTCGAGACGGTCAGCTACCAGCTGATCGCCGACGACACTGGTCACTCTCTGGCCGAGCGTCTGGCCGCCGGTTTGGCCGCCCGCGGCCACCAGGCCCGGGTCACTGCTGCCGTCGACCCCATCGAGAATGGCGAAGGGCGACCCGTCACTATCATCGATCTACGCCAGGGAGAGCAGCGCTGCGAGCACGCCATGCAGTGGGCCAAGTGCCTCGAGCCCCTCGGCGAGCAAGCCAGCCTATGGCTGATCACCCGCGGCGTCGCCCCCATGTGGCAAGAGGGGGCCGGCTCCCCCTCGGAGGACGCCCCCAATCTGGACGCCGCCCTCTGGGGCTTTGGCCGCTCCCTGGCCAACGAATCGACCGGCTACGCTGTCCGCCTGCTCGACCTCCCCTCAGGGGATCTCGATGATGCCGTGATCGAGGCGCTGCTCGACGAGCTGACCGCCCCCGACGCCGAAACCGAGATCGTGCTCGACGGCGATGGCCAGCGCTTCGCCACCCGTCTGCGTACCGTGCCGGCTCCGACTCCCGCTGCCGAGACCGACCAGGAGCCGCAGCCGAGCGAACGCCAGGCGATGACCCTGGGCTTCGAACTGCCTGGCCAGCTTCGCCACTTGCGCTGGACGCCGGTCGCGCTGCCCCAGCCGGGCCCCGGCGAGGTGGAGATCGACGTTCAGGCCACAGGCCTTAACTTCCGCGATGTCATGTACACCCTCGGCCTGCTCTCGGACGAGGCGATCGAGAACGGCTTCGCCGGCCCCACCCTGGGCCTGGAGTTCTCCGGCGTGGTCGCCGCCGTGGGCGACGGGGTGGAGGATCTCGCGGTGGGCGATGCGGTGGTGGGCTTCGGCCCCGCCAGCTTCAGCGACCGGCTGATCGCCAGTCGCCAGGCCGTGGCACCGGTGCCCGAGGGCGTGAGCTTCGCCGCGGCGGCCACGATCCCGACCACCTTCTTTACGGTCTACTACGCGCTGAAGCACCTTGCGCGACTGGCCCCGGGTGAGAAGATCCTGATCCACGGCGCCGCCGGTGGTGTGGGCATCGCCGCCATCCAGGTCGCCCATTGGCTGGGGGCAGAGATCCATGCCAGCGTCGGCAGTGACGAGAAGCGTGACTTCCTGCGCCTGCTGGGGGTCGAGCACCTCTACGACTCGCGCTCGCTGACCTTCGGCGAGGAGGTTCTCGAGGTAACCGAAGGCCGCGGCGTCGATGTGGTGCTCAACTCCCTGGCCGGCGAGGCGATCAACCAGAACCTGCGCGCCCTGCGCCCATTCGGCCGCTTCCTCGAGCTTGGCAAGCGCGACTTCTACGAGAACACCCATATCGGGCTGCGCCCGTTCCGCAACAACCTCAGCTACTTCGGCATCGACTCCGATCAGCTGATGAAGGAGCTTCCCGAGCTCACCGGCCAGCTGTTCCGCGAGATGATGGCGCTGTTCCAGGACGGCACCCTCACCCCGCTGCCCTATACCGCCTTTGCAAGCCAGCAGGTAGTCGAGGCCTTCCGCTATATGCAGCAGGCACGCCAGATCGGCAAGGTGGTGGTCACCCACGAACAGGCCCAGGCTCCCGCGGAATTCCGACACAAGCCGGGGGCTGGCCTCAGCCTACCGGCCGAGGCCAGCTACCTGATCACCGGTGGCCTGGGCGGTTTCGGCCTGAAGACCGCCCAGTGGCTTGCGAAAAACGGCGCCCGCCACCTGGTACTGGTGGGGCGCAGCGGTTCGTCAAGCGACGAGGCCCGGGCCGGCATCGCCGAGCTCGAGGCCATGGGGGTCGAGGTGGTGGCCGCGGCCTGCGATATCACCGACCGCCAGGCGCTGGAGGCGCTGCTCGGCGAGTGCCGTGCCACGCTTCCCCCCCTGCGTGGCGTCGTGCATGCCGCCACGGTAATCGACGATGGCCTGATTCGGAACCTGGACGAGGCGCGCATCCGCCGGGTGCTGGCCCCCAAGATCGACGGCGCCCGCCATCTGGATGCCCTGACCCGCGGCGCCGATCTGGACTTCTTCGTCATGTACTCCTCGGCCACCACCCTGTTCGGCAACCCGGGCCAGGCCAGCTATGTGGCCGCCAACCACTGGCTCGAGGCGCTGGCGGCGGCGCGTCGCCACCAGGGCCTGCCCGCCACCTGCCTGCGCTGGGGGGCCATCGAGGATGTGGGCTTCCTGGCCCGCAACACCCGCACCCGCGACGCCCTGCAGGAGCGACTGGGTGGCGCGGCACTGCGCTCCGATGATGCCCTGAGGGTGATGGAACAGCTGCTGCTGGGTCGCGACGAGCAGCTCGGCGGCCCCAGCCTGGGCGTGCTGGAGCTCGACTGGTCGGCCCTGGCGCGCTTCCTGCCTACCGCCCAGAGCCCGCGTTTCAACGAGATCGCCCGCCAGGCCGATGATGATGGCCATAACGATGACAACGGCGACAACCTCGCGGAGCTCTTCGCCACGCTGAGCCCCAAGGAGCTGCACACGGCGGTGATCGACCTGCTGCGCGCCGAGCTCGCCGCCATCCTGCTGATCGATGAGGAGAAGATCGATACCCAGCGCTCGGTCTACGAGATGGGCTTCGACTCGCTGATGGGGGTCGAGCTGATGACTGCCATCGAGTCACGTATCGGTATCAATGTACCGGTGATGGTGCTCAGTGAAGCCTCCACCATCGACAAGCTGGCCGGGGTGCTGATTCAGAAGCTGCAGCATGGCGGCGACCAGGAGGCGGACGATGGCGAGCACCTCGCAGCACTGACCAGCCAGCATGGTGCCGACGAGCTCGCCCCGGATGCCAGGCACAACGAGGGAGCCCCGTCATGAGTCAGCGCCGTGTCGAGCTCAAGAACCAGCTACTGGCCCAGTCCCGCAAGCGCCAGCGTCCGCGTGACAAGGCGGGGGCGCCCTTGTCGACGGCACCGGGGACACCGCCTGAGGCCGGCACGACCAGCCGCGTGCCGGAACGTTTTACCCGCTTCGACGCGCACCCCGGTTACCAGCAGATCAGCATGATGCGCGAGGGCGCGCGTCGGCTCGGCCTGACGGATCCCTTCTTCAAGGTGCATGAGGGCAATGCCGGGGCCACCTCGATCATCGAGGGCCGCGAGGTCATCAACTTCGCCAGCTACAACTACCTGGGGTTCTCCGGCGACCCGCGGGTCAACCACGCCGGCCAGCAGGCCCTCGAGCGCTACGGCAGCTCAGTCTCGGCCAGCCGCGTGGTCTCCGGTGAGCGCCCGATCCACCGGGAACTGGAGCAGGCCATCGCCGCGGCCTACGGGGTGGAAGACGCCGTCGCCTTCGTCAGTGGGCATGCCACCAACGTCTCCACCCTCGGCTATCTGCTGGGCCCCCGGGACCTGGTGCTCCATGATGAGTACATTCACAACAGCTCACTGGTGGGGGCCCAGCTCTCCGGGGCCAAGCGAATTCCCTTCCCCCACAATGACGCCGCGGCGCTGGATGCAATGCTCACCCGGCATCGCGGCCAGTTCGAGCGTGTGCTGATCGTGATCGAAGGGCTCTACAGCATGGATGGCGATGTGCCGGACCTGCCGCGCTTTATCGAACTCAAGCGCCGCCACCAGGCCTGGTTGATGGTCGATGAGGCCCACTCCTTCGGGGTGTTGGGCGATCACGCCCTCGGCCTGCGCGAGCACTTCGACCTGCCCGCCGACGAGGTGGATATCTGGATGGGCACCATGAGCAAGAGCCTGGCCGGCTGCGGCGGCTATATCGCCGGCTGCACCGCCCTGGTGGAGACCCTGCGCTACCTGGCACCGGGGTTTCTGTATAGCGTCGGCATGCCCGCCCAGGTCGCCGCCCCGGCGCTTACCGCACTGCAGCTGATGCAGAAGGAGCCCGAACGGGTCCAGGCCCTGCATGACATCTCGCGCTACTTTCTGGAGCAGGCTCGAGAGATGGGGTTCGACACCGGCCACAGCATCGGCGCCGCGGTAATCCCGGTGATCGTCGGCAGCTCCCCCCTCGCCGCCAGGCTCTCCCACGACCTGTTCGAACAGGGCATCAACGTCCAACCTATCCTCCACCCCGCCGTTCCCGAGAAGAGCGCCAGGCTGCGTTTCTTCCTCAGCTGCGAGCACACCCGTGAGCAGATCGACCAGACCTTGAGCGCCCTAGCCAATGCCATGACGGTATAACTGTCGCAGCAACATCGTAGGAGCGCGATTTATCGAGCGATTACCATTACCAGGCGCCCTCGCCTCGTAAAAGCGAGAGGTATCGCGCGATATGGTCGCCAGCCGGCCAGATCCGCCCCCTACAATGCAATGCCCCACGAACACCATTACCAGGACCGGTGTTAGACACCCTGCCAGCATATATACAAGCAGTTGTTGATTTGCTCGAGACCCAGTAATGTACAAATACTAATAAAGTAACCACTCTTCCATGCTCAAAGGGAATTGATATGCAAAAAAAACCAATCGTGCTGGCCGCAGGCATTATTGCCCTCACCGCTAGCACTATGGCGAGTGCTCAATCCTTCAGCTTCAACGAGTTGGTCAATATCGGCGCTTCGATGCCCACCATTGGTGACCTGGCGGGTGATGCCGACCTCAACACGCCAAGCCAGACGATCACCCTGGACAATGGCTCAACGCTCAAGATCGCCACCCTTGATGGCAATCGCTACCTGTCCGATGTGCTGGCAACGAATGACGCAGACCTGATTATCGATGGCAAGAAGGTCAATATCACAACTACCGCCTCCAGCCTGGAGAGCGCCTACGACAACCCTAGCCAGAACGCCAGCTTTACGATCAGTGCCATCACGGAAACACGGCCGGTAACGCTGGAGTGGAGCGGCTCGCTGGGGGATATCGACAAGACCGGCACATTCGACATCAAGCTCAATGGCACACCGTATACGCTGGAACTGCCCTCCGATACGACCCTCACCCAGTTTAATGGCCAGACGCCAGTCACTATCCGGAACAGAGGGGGCAAAGTTCTCTTCAGCGGCCGCCTCGATAATATCACGGGTGATCAAATCAATGAGATTGCCTCTATACTGGGCGTCCTGAACGCAGACAAGTCCCTGCGTGCCGCTCAGAAGCAGGCCATGGCACAGAGCTTTGGCATGCTCAGCGAGCAAATCGATGTGGCAATGGCGCCCAGTAACCATAGCCTGCACCGCAACTCGACCGAAGATTCGGATCGGTTCAACCTTTCCGAGGGGCTAAGCCTTTGGGTATCAACCGAGGTGGGCGATCTCTCGGGCAACTCCGCAGGCCTGAAGTACGATGGTGACTCGAAGGCCGCCATGGCGGGTATCGACAAGCGCATGGGCAATGTACTGGCTGGGGTTGCGGCGGGTTACAGCAAGTTCGACCTGACCAGTGACTATGGCAACTCCGATCTAAGCGGTAACCTTATTGCTCCCTACGCGGCGATCAATCTATTAAATAACAACCTGGTGCTTAGCGGGATCCTACTCTATCAGGATCTTGAAGGGGAATACTCCTACGGTAACCCCACCACCGAGTGGGATGGCGATCGCTATGGTGCGCGTGTTGCGGGTACCTATTACCTACCACGCTTCGGCAGCAACGAAAACCTGCTGGCCGGTGTGACTCTGGGCGGCGCCTACCTGGACGACGACCTCGACGACAGCTACAGCCACAATATCGGTGCCAAACTGGGTGAGGCTTTTGGTGGTATCAACCTAAGCACCCAACTTGCCGCAGGTCGTCTCTTCGGCAGTGTCACCTACTATGAAGACGTTACCAGCGACTTCGATGGTGCTGCGTCCGTGCTGGAAAGCGAGGACGACAGCCGGACTGAAGTGAAGCTTGGTGTAGCACACCGGCTCGGCACCAATATGACCTTCAACCTATCCGGTAAAACGACAGTGGGCGACAGCGATACCGAATATGATGCCGTGCAAGCCTCCATTGCGTATAGCTTATAACGAACAGACTATAAGCTAAGGGAAATACGATTAGTGTAACCCTTCCGCCCAAGACATCGCCGCATGTCGAACCACCGACATTGCGGCGATGACTTTTCCTGATCGCGAACATCCCGGCCCGCGGATAAACCCGGCACCTACCCAGCGATGGGGGCGTTACCCCCACACGATGAAATAGGGATTCAGCTTCTCGCTGGGTGTGGCATAGCTAAGCGGGGTGCCTTCCAGGGTCTCGACTCGACCACCCGCCTGTTCGACAACGGCATGGGCGGCGCCGGTGTCCCACAGGCAGGTGGGGCCGAGACGCGGGTAAACATCTGCCACGCCCTCTGCCACCAGACACAGCTTCAGCGAGCTGCCCATCGGCACCATATCGTGGCTGCCCAGTTTCTCCAGCCATTCGGCCAGGTCGGGGCTGGGGTGTGAACGGCTGCCCACCACGCGCCAGGTGGCGCCCTCGGCGGGCTTGCCGGCAACATGGATTGGCTGACGCTCGCTATCCTTGCCTTCGCCCCACTCCACCTTGAAGGCGCCCACGCCCTGAGCGGCCAGGTAGGAGACCTCGAGAGCCGGGGCAACGACCACGCCCAGCACCGGCCGGCCATCCTCGATCAGCGCGATATTGACGGTGAACTCGCCGTTGCGCTTGATGAACTCCTTGGTGCCATCCAGCGGGTCTACCAGCCAGTAGCGACCGTTGGCATCGGCACCGGTGAAGCCCTCGGCATCCTCCTCGGAGAGCACCGGGACGCCCTCGGGAAGCGCATTCAGGCCCGCCACGATCACCTCATGAGCCGCCTTGTCCGCCTCGGTCAGTGGGCTCTTGTCCTCCTTCTCCTCGATGGAGAAGTCGCGGGAGTAGATGGCCATGATGGCATCGCCGGCCTGCTTCGCGATCCCCTCGACGCTATCGAGCAGTGTTGAAAGATCCATCTGTTGAATTCCTTTCCAGGTGGTAAAGCTGTAAGCCGTAAGCTTTACGCTGTAAGAACCCCTGAACTCGGATTTCAGGGGGGGCTACGCCGCGAAGCGGCAAACGTAAGGCTTACAGCTTAAGGCGTAAAGCCCCGGGCAGGGCCCGGGACTTCCAGCTTCTCAATCGCGCGATAAATCGCACTCCTACAGGTTGCAGTAGGTTGCAGTTAGCGACGATCAGGAAACAATCTGGCGCTTACGCAGCAGCTCGATCACGGCGTCGGCGGCTTCGTCGCTGCTCATCTCGGTGGTCTTGAGGTGCAGGTCGGGGGCCTCCGGTGCCTCGTAGGCGGAGTCGATGCCGGTGAAGTTCTTCAGCTCACCGCGACGCGCCTTCTTGTAGAGCCCCTTGGGATCGCGGTCCTCGGCGACCTCCAGCGGGGTGTCGACGAACACCTCGATAAACTCGCCCTCTTCGACCAGCTCGCGGGCCATCTGACGCTCGCTGCGGAACGGAGAGATAAACGCCGTCAGCACGATCAGGCCGGCATCGGTCATCAGCCTGGCCACCTCGCCCACGCGGCGAATGTTCTCGACGCGATCGGCATCGGTGAAGCCGAGGTCGCGGTTGAGGCCGTGACGCACGTTGTCGCCATCCAGCAAATAGGTGTGCTGACCGGCGGCGTAGAGCTTCTTCTCCACCAGATTGGCGATGGTCGACTTGCCGGCACCCGAGAGCCCGGTGAACCACAGCACCGCGGGCTGCTGTACCTTGGACTCCGCACGTGCCTTCTTGTCGATATCCACATGCTGCATATGGATGTTCTGGCTGCGACGCAGGGCGAAGTGCAACATGCCGGCACCGACCGTATTGTTGGTCATCCGGTCGATCAGGATATAACCGCCGGTGTCGGCGTTGTCCGTGTAGGCATCGAAGGCCACGGCCTTGTTCAGGCTCAGGGTGCACACACCGATGCCGTTGAGGTCGAGCTGCTTGGCGGCGGTGTGCTCCAGGGTGTTGACGTTCACCTGATACTTGATATCGGTCACCGTGGCCGACACCGCCTGAGTGCCCAGCTTCATCAGGTAAGGGCGCCCCGGCAGCAGCGGCTCCTCGTGCATCCAGACCAGGCTGGTTTCGAACTGATCGGCGACCTCGGCCGGCTGCTGCTCCACGCCGGAAATCACATCCCCCCGGGAGATATCGATCTCGTCTTCCAGCAGCAGCGTCACCGACTGGCCAGCGATCGCCTGTTCCAGGTCGCCGTCGAAGGTATAGATCTGCTTGATGCGGCTCGTCTGGCCGCCGGGCTGCACACGGATCTCGTCGCCCGGCGCGATGCGGCCGCTGGCGATCATGCCGGTGAAGCCACGGAAGTCCAGATTGGGACGGTTGACCCACTGCACCGGCATACGGAACGGCTGATTCTGCAGGCGCTCCTCATCCAATTCCACGGTTTCCAGGTAGCCCATCAGGGTCGTGCCGTGGTACCAGGGCATGTGCGGGCTGGGCTCGATAACGTTATCGCCCTTAAGCGCCGACATCGGGATAAAGGTCACCTCCTCGAGCCCCAGCTGCTGGGCGAATTCACGATACTCCGCCGCGATCTCGTCGAAGCGCTCCTTCGAGTAATCCACCAGGTCCATCTTGTTGATGGCGACCACGATATGGCGCATGCCGATCAGCGACATCAAAAAACTATGGCGGCGAGTCTGGGGCAGGATGCCCTGGCGCGCGTCGACCATCAGGATGGCGGCATCGGCGGTCGAGGCGCCGGTGACCATATTACGGGTGTACTGCTCATGTCCGGGGGTATCGGCGACGATAAACTTGCGCTTGTCGGTGGAGAAGAAGCGATAGGCAACATCGATGGTGATGCCCTGCTCGCGCTCGGCGGCCAGGCCGTCGACCAACAGCGCGAAGTCCATCTCGCCGCCTTGGGTGCCCCACCGCTTGGAGTCCGCCTCGATGGCGGCCAGCTGGTCCTCGAAAAGCAGCTTGGACTCGAACAGCAGCCGCCCGATCAGCGTGCTCTTGCCGTCATCGACGCTGCCGCAGGTGATGAAGCGCAGCAGGCCCTTGTGCTCGTGCGACTTCAGGTAGCCCTCGATGTCGCCGGCGATCATGTCGGATGAATGAGACATCAGAAGTATCCTTCCTGCTTTTTCTTTTCCATGGAGGCGGCGCTGTCGTGGTCGATAACGCGACCCTGGCGTTCGGAGGTCTTGGTCAGCAGCATTTCCTGAATGATGTCAGGCAACGTGTCGGCCTCGGATTCGATGGCACCGGTCAGCGGGTAGCAGCCCAGGGTACGGAAGCGCACCTTGCGCATCATCGGCACCTCGCCGGGCTCCAGCGGCATGCGCTCGTCATCGACCATGATCAAGGCGCCGTCGCGCTCGACCACCGGACGCTCGGCGGAGTAGTAGAGCGGCACGATTGGGATATTTTGCAGGTAGATGTACTGCCAGATATCCAGCTCGGTCCAGTTGGAGAGCGGGAAGACACGAATCGACTCACCCTTGTGCTTGCGGGTGTTATAAATCCGCCATAGCTCGGGGCGCTGGTTCTTCGGGTCCCAGCGATGCTGAGCGGTACGGAACGAGAACACCCGCTCCTTGGCACGCGACTTCTCCTCGTCGCGGCGGGCACCGCCAAAGGCGGCATCGAAGCCGTACTTGTCCAGCGCCTGCTTGAGCCCCTCGGTCTTCATCACATCGGTATGGATGGCCGAACCATGGGTGAAGGGGTTGATATCCTTCTCGATGCCCTCGGGGTTGATATGCACCAGCAGGTCCATGCCCACTTCCTTGGCCATCTGGTCACGGAAGTCGTACATGGCGCGAAATTTCCAGCGCGTATCCACATGCAACAGCGGGAACGGCGGCGGTGCCGGCGCGAAGGCCTTGCGCGCGAGGTGAAGCATCACCGCGCTATCCTTGCCCACCGAGTAGAGCATCACCGGATTCTCGGTCTCGGCGACCACCTCTCGCATGATCTGGATGCTCTCGGCTTCCAGCTTCTGAAGATGGGTGAGTGACGTCATGTCGTTAGCCTGTTGTGGGTGAAATTAATGTTGTAGGAGCCCGACTTATCGGTGGTCCGACATTTCGGCGATCTTGGCAAGATTCGCGCGATGAATCGCGCTCCTACGAACTAGCCGGCCAAGGCAACAGCCGAAAATCTGGGTGTTCCTGGAGCCAGCCCCCAATCTCCTGCACCCGGTCGAACCAGGCGCCACGAAAGATCAGCACCACCGGCTTGCCATCGGCCTGGTCGAGCAGCCGATTGAACAGGACCAGGTAGTCCTCTGCCCGCGGCGGCACCGCGAGGCAGCGGCTATAGAGCTTGCCGCGCTTGCCATGCAGGTAGAGCTGATAGCGGCGGGGCTCACCAGCCAGGGCTTCACCGGGTTGCGATACACGCACCCCGCCCTGCCAGAGAGCGCCATCGGCGCGCCGCACCCTCTCCAGTACTGGTTCAGCCTGGTGGCGATACCAGCGCCCTGTAACAGAGCGGTGTCGCTCGAGCCCTTCCAGCAACAGTGGCGACGGCTTGAGGTCGTGGGCCTCCAGCCAGTGATCGATCGCGCGCGGCGAGATCTTATGCCCATCGGCCTTCAGCGCCTCGGCCACTCCCTCACTGCTCCAGGCAGCTTCAGGAGCCGGGGGCTGCTCGGCGAGCCGGGCGCATAGCGCCTGCTGGGCCGCGCCATCCAGTCGCTGGGCCTGCCCGACCTTTCGGCCGCGCGGACGCACCGGCACCGCCTGCCAACCGCCCTCGCGAAAGGCCTTCCAGGCCGCCGAGACGGTCGGCGCCGAAAGTCCCGTCTGCGTCGCCGTCGCGGCGACCGTCTGGCCATCGAGGCGTAGCCTCACGGCCTGGAGTCGACGCCTATTCAGCTCTTCGGGCGTTAAATGTTTAGTTCTCAAATATTTTCGTAACCCGTTGATTCAATGTGATAAATCTATTATTAATCATAATCTTTAAACGATTGAAATCGACATTATCATAAAAGCTCAAGTAGAATCCCACAAGCTGGAATCCTATCTCCTTTAACGCCTTCAAGGACGACGCGTGATGACCTGGGCAGTGCTTCTCTCGATTGCCGGACTCGTTGGCCTGCTGATCAGTGGATTGGTACGTCCTGCCATCGCCTTTGTCAGCCTGGCCGGCGCTTACCTGCTGCTGGGACTGGTGGATGCCCCGACGCTGCTGGCCCAGTACACCAACCCGGCGCTTGCCACCCTGCTGTTGCTGCTTCTCGTCTCCCTGGCGCTGGAACGCACCCCGCTGCTCGACTGGCTCTCACAGCGACTGCTCAAGGGCAACGAGAAGACCGCCACGGCACGCCTGATGGGTGCCAGCGCCGTACTGTCAGCGTTTCTCAACAACACGGCGGTGGTCGCCGCCTTCCTGGGCGCCATCTCGCGCCAGCAACGCATCGCGCCCTCGCGGCTGCTGATCCCGCTCTCCTACGCCTCGATCCTCGGTGGCGTCACCACCCTGGTCGGCACCTCCACCAACCTGGTGGTCAACTCCTTCGCCCTGGGACGGGGGGGCTTCGAGCTGGGCATGTTTCAGTTCAGTCTGGTGGGCATTCCCGTGGCCCTGCTTACCTTCACTGTCTTGCTATGGCGCGCCCAGCGGCTGCCGGCACACGCGCCAGAGGACACCGCGGAGAAGCTCTCCTACTTCCTGGCCGCCGAACTCGAGGCCGGCTCCAGCCTGATCGGCAAGAGTATCGAGGAGAACGAGTTGCGCAGCCTGGAAGGGCTCTACCTGCTGGAGGTTGAGCGGGAGGGGCGCTTGATCAGCCCGGTGGGGCCGGAGGAGATCCTGCAGAGTGATGATACCCTGGTATTCACCGGCGAGGTGGGCAAGGTGCAGGCGCTGCAGCGCTTCCCAGGCCTGAAGCTATTCGGCCGCCAGGCCGATGACCTATTGGCCACCAACCTGGTGGAGGTGGTGGTCTCCCATGAATCGGAATTGGCCGGGCAGACGCTTCAGGACGTCGATTTTCGTAGCATGTTCAATGCCGGCGTGGTAGGGATTCGCCGTGGCGGCAGGCGGCTCGAAGGGCAGCTGGGCCAGATCCCGCTGCGGGTAGGCGACTGCCTGGTACTGGCGGTAGGCAGCGACTTCCGGCAGCACCGCAATATCGAGCGCAACTTCCATCTATTGAGCGGCAGCTTCAAGCGCCCGCGGCTCAAGCCCACCGAAAGCTGGCTGACGCTTGCCGGCTTTACCGCCGTCATCGGCCTGGCGGCCCTGGAGCTGCTGCCGCTCTTCCACGGCCTGCTACTGCTGATGGCGGGCCTGGTGGCCGGCAAGATACTCACCCCCGCCGAGTTGCGCCGGCGCTTCCCGTTCGAGCTGTGGCTGATCATCGGCTCAGCCCTGGCCATCGCCCAGGGGCTGGAGAGTTCCGGCGCCGCTAATCTGCTCGCCCAAGGCATGCAGACGCTCTTCGCTGGCTATGGCGTCTATGCCGCCTTTATCGGCTGCTACCTGTTGACGCTGCTGCTTACCGAAACCGTGACCAACAACGCCGCCGCGGCGCTCGCCTTTCCCATCGCCTGGAGCACCGCCCAGGGCTTCGGCGTCGCCCCCCTGCCCTTCGTCATGGCCGTGGCCTACGGCGCCAGCGCCTGCTTCCTGATCCCCTACGGCTACCAGACCCATTTGATGGTCTACTCCCCCGGGCGCTACCGGATGGCGGACTTCCTGCGCACCGGCCTGCCGGTCAGCCTCACCTACTCCGCCGGGGTGCTGGTGCTGACGCCGCTGGTGTTTCCGTTCTAATCCAACATACGTAGGAGCCCAATTTATCGGGCGATGGTTGGCCCTAATCGCCGGATAAATCCGGCTCCTACATCTCCATGGCACCTTCGTAGGAGCGCGATTTATCGCGCGATTGCAGCATCTCCATCTTGAAATCATCGTCGTTACCCTCCTATAAGCGCAGACTCCTTGTAGGAAAAATCTTACATAAATCGAGTCTTTATCTTACTGATTCAGCCATACACTCTAATATAGAGTCACCTTGATCTTTGCCGTGAATCGCTGGGTTAACTCCAATTATTCGAAGACAGGGGACGAAGAATGGCCTTACTCGATTTGGACCTGCTTGAAAACAGCTCCCATACAATCAACGATCAAAATGCCGACGACAACAACACCGTCAACATTACCGCGCTGGGCTCCTCGGAGCTGATCGTCGACGGCGTTGCAGCTGACGTTAACAGCATCGCGGGCGTTCAGACCGGTGCACAGCCTACTTTCACCGCCACCAACGGCGGCGAGATGAATATCGATCAAGGCCTGCTCAACGTCGGTCTTCTGAACAACACAACGTTCAAGGTCGATGGCAACAGCAGCATGAATCTTGAGTCGTCTACGGTCAGCGCGCTGGACGGCCTGAACGCTCTGAACGTCGAGTTCACCGGGGAACAGCCGGGGACCTTTACTTACGACAAGCCGGACCTGGGTGTTCTCAGCACCGTTAACTTCAACGTCAACGGCGCCAAGGCCGGCGATCAGTTTCAGCTGGCTGGCGGTGACACCTGGGAACTGGATGATGGGCTGGCTACAGATGCCTACCGTGACGGCGCCCTGCATCTAAAAGGCGGCGGTTTGGGTGCGCTCCAAACACGCGTCAACGCCAAGATCAATATGACCCAGCAGGAGTATAACGACTGGGTCAATGGCAGAAGCAACAGCGACATCAATAACGACCTCGCCAATGAAGGCTTCACCTTCCCTGGTGAGCCGGTCTGCTTTGCCGCCGGCACCCTGATCGCCACCCCCGAGGGTGAAACCACCGTCGAGACCCTGGCCATCGGCGACAGCATCCTGACCGCCAGCGGCGAGACCGTTGCCGTGAAGTGGATCGGCCGTCAGAGCCTGCGCCCCGTGGCGGCAGGTGAGAAGTTCCAGGCGGTACGCGTTTCCCAGGGCGCGCTGGGTGACAACATCCCCAGCCAGGACCTGACCCTGACCGCGGGCCATGGCCTGATCATCGATGACCTGGTGATCAACGCCGGCGTGCTGGTCAACCACGACACCATTCGTTTCGTGCCGAGCCAGGAGCTGCCCGCCATCGTCACCTACTACCACGTGGAGACCGAAAACCACGAGGTGATCATCGCCAACGGCACTCCGGCCGAGACCTACGTCGACTATATCGACCGTCAGGCCTTCGACAACTATGCCGAGTACGTGGCGCTCTACGGCAACGAGACCCGCATCGTCGAGATGCCCCGCCACCGCATCGCCTCGCGTCGCCTGCTGCCGCTCTCCGTTCGCCAGCAGCTGAACATCGAGGATGCGCTTTACGCCGCCAAGACGGCCTAAGCCCAGATTTCGGCCTTAGCCGTGTAAGTTAGCTGACAGAATTAACCGGCCGGACACGCCTCGCGTGCCCGGCCGGTTTTTTTACGCCTCCACCCGACGCTCCCTACCACTATCCCGTGGCACCTAATCGCCGATATTAAGCTCTCGCAACACATGCCGCCGCGCCGTCTCGGCGGCGGCATGTGCCATCCGGTGGGCCTCCCCCGGGTGTTCCAGCAGCCAGTGTAAACAGCGCCGCCACTCGCCGGAGTCGTCATCCACCAACAGACCGTTGACGCCATGCTCGAGGATCTCGGTATAGGGGGCGCGATTGGCATAGACCCCTACCCCGCCCATGGCCGCGATATCCAGGAACTTGATAAACGACTTGCCGCGATTGAACGGCGTTTCGAGTAGCGGTGCCAGGCCGATATGCACCCGCCGCTCGGCCTGATAGTCGCGGAACTTCTGCCAGGCCAGCGGCGCCGGGCAGCTTGTTCGGGGAAGACTCGCCAACGCCGGCGGCGCATGCTCGCCGAGCATCAGCTCGAGCTCGGTATCTTCCCGCTCTGTCTGCAGGGCCTCGAGGGCCGGAGCGATATGTTCGAGATCGGCCAGGTGCGCGCGGGTGCCATGGAAGCCGAGGCACCACGGCCGCTCGACCGACGGGCCCTGCGTGACATGCTCAAGCGATGGCAGTGGCGCGATAAGCGGCGGCGTCATCACCCGCACCTTGTCGTGGCGCTCCCGCAGCGGCTCGGCCAGCGAGGGGTTACAGGCCACTACCTCATCGGCCAGCGCCAGGAGCCGGGGCTGCTGGGCGGCGGCCCGAGCCATGCGCCCTCGGTAGGCGTCCGGCAGGGTCATGTCGCTCCCCGCCGCCGCCAGGTCATCGTCGACCAGATAGAGGATGCGGCCGAACCGGCTTCGTTCGCGCTCCAGCCAGCGCAGCGAGCGCTCGGGCAGGGTACGCGCCAGCACCAGGTTGGCCCCCAGCTGGCGTGACAACACCCAACGCGCCAGCCGCCACCGCCAGCCACGCACATCTAGCCGCCCCACAGCGTGGCCCTGAGAACGCAGAAGGGGCGCGACCGACGCGAGAAAATAAATATCCTCGGTCGGTTGCGCCCCATCACTTAACACCAGCCAGCGAGATTCGCTAATCACTCGGACGACCTAGAAATGGTAGCGAAGCCCAAGAGAGGGAAAGTTGCTTCCCTTGGCATCATTCTCATCACCAAATACTCCCCCCGCATTGGAGCGATGGTGAATGCGAGTATACATGGACCAGGAATCCCACGACGCCGGCTGCACCTCCAGCTCTACGATCATGGAGGCCATCCAGCGTTGATCTATTTCATCGAGTTCAGTCGTCTTGGAGGTATAAGAAAGCCCCACCCCAAGTGCTGCCGTCGTATCTACCACATGATCCCAGGGGAAGGTATCCCAGGTGATCGTGGGAGTGACAAACGCCTCGGCATATTCTTCATCACCACTGATCCATGACACGTTCATTTCAGTGAAGATACGAGAGTGCCGCCACAGCTGCCACACCTCCTTGCGCAAGCCAATGCTGGTCACATAGTAGTCCTTGAACTCCCACTCAGTCGGCAGAAACGCTTCACCGGTCCGCAGGCTTTCCTTGATGGCCCTGCCGGAGTGCACACCAACCGCCCAGCCGTTGGCTGGAGCGTGGTACTCATCGGCGGGCTCATACCAGGAGTAAGCCGGCCCTGCAGCCAGCATTGCCAGCGCCACAAGACACGCAGAGACTCCCAGTTTCATATCACTTCCCATATTGTTTATCCTGTTATATTAGAGTCGACAAATCAGGCTCCTGCACCGATTGGGTCCCGGCGCGCCAACCGCTATGCCCGCCCCCCGCACATCCAGCCGGCCCCTATCACGGCCTTAAGAACGCAAGAGGGGCGTGACCAACTCGAGAAGGTCAACACTCTCGGTCAGTCGCGCCCCCATCGTTTAACACCAACCCCATCGTTTAACAACAATCAGTGCGTCTTAGCATGGAAGTGTATCATGCCCTCTCCTGGCCACGCAGGTGCAACACACTCCCTACCACAACGGTCACGATCAACACCCCAAGCAACGCAGAGAACACATCCAGCAGCGAGTCAGAGTTCCAATGGTTCACCAAGCCATAATACCAGTCCACTGCGTTCGCGCCGCCGCCTCTGGCCTCATGCTGGGAGATTTCACGCCCCAGAAACACGGCCACGATGGAACATCCCGCCGCGCGCCAGCCCAGTATTGGCCATAGCACCACCTGCAGCCCCATGGCGATCACCAAATGCTCGAGGTGGGTGGCGTTAAGCACGCCCATCACCGCAGCGAAAAATCTTCATGCACCAGCGTAAGATTGGGGTTATAGGCCGGATCACTGTCCAGCGTCTTGCCCCAGGTGCGGCGCATATAGTCTGCCTCACCATTGGCCCGAGCACGCTTGGCTGAGCTATCGTCCGCGCCGCGCGATACCGACTCATGGTGGTAGAGCTCGGCATAGGGGGTCCACAGATTACGATAGCCCGCCTCACGCACCTTCAGACACAGGTCCACATCGTTGAAGGCGATGGCAAGATGCTCCTCGTTGAGCCCACCCACCTCCTCGAATACCGCCTTGCGCACCAGCAGGCAAGCACCGGTGACGGCCGACAGGTTATGGGCCAGATGCAGGCGCGTGAAGTAACCAGGTGAGTTGCGATCAAAGTACTTGTGGGCGTGCCCCGCCACGCCGCCGATACCCAAGATCACTCCGGCGTGTTGCAGGGTATCGTTGGGATAGTAGAGCTTGGCCCCCACGCAGCCGATCTCCGGGCGGCACACCTGGCGCACCATCTCACATAGCCATTCGCTGTTGAGTGGCTCGATATCATTGTTGACCAGCCCCAGGATATCGCCGCGGGCATACAGCGCACCGTAGTTGTTGATCGCCGAATAGTTGAAGGGCTCATTCCAGCGCAGTACCCGTACCCGCGCGTCCCTGGCCGATACGTCGCGCATATAGTCCAGCGTGGCCGTGCAGCTGCTCTGGTTATCCAGGATCAGCACTTCGAAGCGGGAGTAGTCGGTACGCTCGAGAATGGCATCCACGCAAGGTTTGAGGATCTCCACCCGGTCCCGGGTGGGAATCAACAGGCTCACCAGCGGCACCCGCCGAGGCAGCGGCCAGCGCACCCGATAGGTATTGGGGTACTGGCCCATCTCGACGCTGGCTTCGGGTACCCGCTGAATAATATGATCGCGAACCGCGGCGAGCCCGGCCTGTGACGTGTAATCCTTCTCGCGGCTATCCAGCGCCGTGGAACCGGCACCGGCTCGCCAGTGGTAGAGCACATGAGGAATGTGCACGATCTGCTCGGCCGCCAAGCGTTCGCTGACACGTAGCACCAGGTCATGATCCTGGCTGCCCTCGAAGCCCTCGCGAAAGCCTTCCACTTCACGCAACAATCCCGTGCGATACACGGCAAAATGGCCGATATAGTTCTGTGCCAACAGCAGGTCGGGGTTCCACTGCGGCTTGAAGTGTGGGTCGAAGCGCTCCCCCGCCTCATTGAGCTTGTCCTCATCGCTGTAGAGCAATCCGGCATCGGGATGACGATGCAGTGCCTCTACCACATGAAACAGCGCATAGGGCGACAGACGGTCGTCGTGATCGAGAAGCGCAACGAAGTCTCCACGCACCAACTGCAGCGCACTGTTGCTGGCCGCGCAGATATGGCCGTTGTCCTCGCGACACACCACCTGGATGCGTCCGTCCCGGGCGGTATATTCGGACAGTACCTCGCGCACCTCGGGCTCGGTCGAGGCATCGTCGGCAATGCACAGCTGCCAATGCGGATAGTGCTGTGCCAGCACGGAGTCCAGGCACTCTCGCAACCATTCGATTCGCGGGTTGTACACTGGCATCACGATCGAGATCAGCGGTTTGCGTGGCAACTTGTCGATCACACGCCGAATATGCTCGGGCGAAAGCCGACGCCGCTTGCTCAGCCATTGAGTGTAACTATACCGAGTGCTCCGCCGCTCAAAGGTGGCATCGTAATGCTCCAACGCCAACTCGCGCCAGCGGCGACCAGCAGCACGAGCCTGTTGCTTAAGCGCTGGAAATACCTCCGCCTTTGACAGGCTGCGGTATTCATGATGCATATTGGCCAAGCGCTGGGCCAGTCGATCATGGGCAAACCATGGTGTCAGCCAGGCAAATCGCAGATGAGTAATCGTAAAGCGTCCCTCATGCCCCATGGGGTCAAAACGCAGGGCCCTAAGCCGGCGGGGAATGTAGAACAGACGCTTGCTAACTCGACCACTCTTCAGCGGCAGGTAAACACTCTGGGCCTCGCTGAAGCCCTGACCAGTGTCCATGTAAAGTTTTACCGCTACGCTGGGCTGGTCATGTTTCATGCCCACTTCCAGCATCTGCCAGCCAGGTAGCGGTAAGCCACGCCTCAGCAGAAACTGGGGATCATCACCTATGGCCTGCCACTTATACCCCGCCCCCTGGACATCCACCCGTAGCAGCTGGTGACGGGGTTGCAGCCTAGGCAGGGGCAAGCGAGCCAACGGGGTATCGTTCAGCCAGCCGGCGAGCCAGCGTGAACCCTTGTCAATACGTTCGCGATTCCGTGCGTTCATTAGGCTTCCGGCTTGGGTACCCGGCTCGGCTTCAACGGAAACCACTGGCCGGTGCTGGCAATACGGCATTGTACCTTATCACTGGGCTTCAGTTTTACCGGTAGATGAAAGCCGACATAACCACCCCGGGGCGGTAGCAGGCGACATAGACCAGGGCGAAGTTCCACTGCGGCAATAGTTTCCAGATGCTTGCCATTGACCCATACCTCCACAGCTACCGGTTCATCATGCTCACCTGCCCACCAGGCCCAGCCGGCGATGCCCTGGGGCTTCACCTCCACCAGTCGAGCATGGGCCCAGGACTTGCCTTCCTGAAACAACCGGAAGCGCTGGTCGAACAGCTCGGTTACCTGGTCATAGAGTCGGATATCGCGCCTGTTCAGGCGCTTGAACTCGGCCACATCCTCGGCGGAGATCTCATGCTTCGCCTCCAGGCGCTTCCTGCCGATATTATCCTCGCGCTGTGGGATATCAATTGCGTAACGCGCATTAAGCACTTCCAAGCTCTCCGCGTAGCGCTCCGTCAGCCCCACGAAGCCGATCGCCTCCACATCCACACCATGCAGTATCTTGCTCTGGCGATTGTGCATGATCGTTCGAGAATAAAAATCGTGAAAGCTGCCCTTGTATTCGTAGTGGCGTACGAAATGGGCATATTCGGAGGCCATGCGCTGCAGGGGTTCTCGTAAAAAGGTCAGCGTTTGATCAACACCGAAGAGCGAAACGAATCGGTTGGCATTAACGTGTCCACCCACCATGGAAGCCCTTTTTCGCTCGCAAAGGCTTTTGAAACTCCAGAAGTCTTTAGGCTCTGCGTAAAGGGTGTCAACAGTCAAGGGGGTAGTGGCGGGAGAGTCCTTGCCATAGTCGTAGACGATCTGTTCTTTACCGAAGCAGCGCTCGGCGCCGAGGCGAAAGCTGGTGCCGGCTGTTTTGGGAATATGCACAAAAGATATCAAGAAAACGACTCTGTCTGGGTTGGAAAGTTACATAAATTCACTAATGGTCACTGCCGTTGCAATCCTCAATCGATATTACACCTTGCTATCTCACTCCAGCCGCTGAGAAAACAGTAGCCCAAGCTGACAGTGTTGGCTGCCAGAAAACCATCCATGTTGCCACAAAGCAGGCGTTCTGACGCATCGATTTTGAAGAGGCAGCGTGACTTGCTCACCCTCAATGCTCGAGCAGAGAGGTGCGAAGCACATTACATTCAATGCCGGCTTGGCAAGATACTGCATCAGGACGCGAGCCCCGGTCTTGATGGCCAATTCCACCGGCTACCGGGAATCAGGCTGAAGCTCCCAAGCTGCTCTCTGAGCGACGCTTCATCGGCGACGAGCTTGGCTCGATAGAACGACGCTCCATCCTTCTCGTTGATAAAACTATCCGGAGACAGGTCAACTAGCTTCCCCTCGAGGATGGGAGTACTGGCAGCTTTAAAGCCAGGAAAGCGCGGATCTGCCAACATACCGACCTCAATGACATCTATATCAGAAGGCAAAACTCGAGCCTCCACCACTAAGGAGGCACTCTTGGGAACCTCTTCCATCAGCACATCATTCAGACGAATGCCCCCATTGTGTAGACCATCAATGCCATCGACAGGAAACCGAATGGTGGCTTCTTGAATACGATCTTTAACCACATGTAGGCGCTCTTGGATATTATGAATTTCTGACTTGTCCCGAGAAAGCTCGTTAGAAGTATCGGAGCGCGTATTGCGCTCCATCTGCACGACCTGCAACCCTGTCTCGGTCACCCGGACATTGGGGCTGGCAATGGAGGATCTTTATTCTGCAATCTGGGAAAACGCATGGATGGTCATGATCGTGAGCGGTGCCATCTGCTTGAGGATGGCTTCCTTCCGCGCTGGGGGGGTAACGCACGATGATCACTTCTCAATCCGTTTGGGTGACAACTACGCTGTCAGATAGGGCCTAGCAGACAAAACAACCAGAGCCTTTAAGCGAGTGAAATTATAAACAAACTAAACACCATACTTAGTCTTATACTGATTTAATTTCTTATTTATCAAAACCCCATTCGGCCTAGCTTTCTTAGCTACCAGAAGGAGCTGATGAGAAAGATCAGCGTCTGAGTTTTCAATCAGCAAGGCAGCATCACGAATCACATCAACATCTTTCACAGAAAGCTTTACAAAGCCTTTCATCCCTCTCCGAGGAGATGAAAAGTAAAAGTCTCTAAACTTCTCTATCACATTCCGCCTATTTGGAGTCAAGTATTCATTTTCATTACTCAACATCCAAGAATAGTATCTTTCGATTCTTCTTCGCTTACGAATTTTTTTAAAAAAATTACGTGAATCTAGCTCGTTGTTTAAAAAGCTTTTCACGAGCCAGTCAAGCTCTCCCATTTGATTTAAAAACTCACTTACCCCATGACCAACCCCCGGAAACTTAAGTTTTACGAGCCGTGAATACCTTATCGCGTGCAGCTTATCACATTGGTATAGAGGATCATATACCACAAATCCTGATGCATTACTTTCTGCGCCATCAGAATAGTCGCCCCCCCAGTCAAATTTAAAACTATCAAGCGACCTTTTCTTTTCCCAATCCCAAGTGGCCACGGCCCTATTTCTTGTTGAAATCGGATTAAATAGCAACATCCGACTAATACCTAAAACATTTGAATATGCAGAAACCCCATACCCCCCCATACTTCCTCCATAGCCTATCCTTTCAGAAAAATCTGGTAAGGACCGGGAAAAATCAAAAATTCTCTCCCGAAAACTTTTATCTCTATAGTAAGATCTGTTTTCAGCCAACTCAGCAAATGATATAACGTTGTAGCCAATTTTTTTTATATAACTAAAACCCCAAGGTGATACTCCAGAGGCAATCTTCTCTTTACTAAGAAGTCCTACTCCATCGGGGGAGAACGTGATTATTAGAGGACGCGTAAAATCCTTAAAATGATACTTCACAAAAACCTTGCCAACAAAAAGAGTTACATCTCTATTTAGGTGAAATTTACTTTCATTTCTCATAAGTCTTCTCAAAAACAACTTTAGAAATATCACCAAGTCCTTGCAGGGCTTCCGCATCCATCGTCCAATCTGCTGAGGGAACTATATATTCCTTTCTTTCAGGCGTGCTTATCCTATTAACAAACCTGTTAGAATAATTTAAATCGAGCAACCTCCTAACTCCGGCATCAAATCCTGCATCACCCAATGCCAGCACATTAGAAAATCCTTTCATCAAGTCAACAAGGGATTCCACCCTGCTAACGAGGCCAGCATCTTCACTCTTTGCTCTATAGTAAGCCTCACGAATATTACTCGCTTTGAGAATTCCCATTTTTTTTGCCTTGTAGTTAAGCGCCCTTATAATCTCCACCTCCTCAAGTCTCTCCATTTTGTTAACGACCGAATCTTGATCTTTAACAACCGGATCTATCCCAGCCGCCTTAAAAAAACAGCTCATGATATTCTTATCATAAGCTGCAGTATCATAATCAACTAGGTGATGGCAGCTCCCACCAAAAATAGATGCCAGATCCTTTAGGTAATGGACTATGTTAACGTCTCTACTCTGCATAGGCCTCATAAGATGGGAAATGAAATAGCTTTCCAATGACTGAAAGCTACCTTGCTTAACCAGCTCATGCCATCTTGAAAGAAGACGAATAGAAGGCCTTCGAGAATATAGAACAAACCTAAACTCGACCTCAGGGAAGGCATCTTTCAGCTTAATCAGCCCCGAGCGATGCAAAGATATAAAGTTCTCGCTTGAAATAATGCAAGTCTCAGCACCTGCAGTTGCGTCAAGAATCTTACGTCTAACCTCATCGCAACTCTCACTACCGTTTAAGGCATTAAGAAGGTAATGGTGCCCAAGAAACAAATAATACGCTTCAGGATAAACAACACCCTGAGAGTGGAGCGCATCTCTATTGTTATGCAAAAGTGACTGTATATATGTCGTGCCAGTCTTATGAGGTCCGGCATGGACTACAAACTTCTTCATGTATTATTCACCAATAAACGGATTGCGGCCAACCTGACTCACCAGCTTGCCCCACTTGAGAATTTGGCCTTCATCCATCGCATCATCGCCCTGCAGCACCGTGGGAAAGCCGAGAGCCTGCCACTTGTCCATGGGATGAAGGATATGGAAGGTCGTTAGGCCCAGGTCACCGGGCAGCTGGGCATCGGCCACTACATTGTCACCGATATGCAGATAACGGGTAATGCCCTCCTCCGCCAGGTCCTGCTTCACCATGCGCCACATGGTGCCATTGTCTTTGCGCTTCTGCTCCGCACTGGAGACAAGCAGACAATAGGGCACCGTAATGCCGGCCTTCTTGAGCATCAGGCCGACCTGGCCACGAGTGTAGTAGGTATCGGAGATCACCCAAAGCTTATGCCCCAGGCTTCCCAAGTTGTTGAACAGCTCCACCATTTCATTCTTTGGCAGGATCATCTTTAGATCGAGTTCGAACTCCTGCTGCATCCAACGCTTGCCTTCCTGGCCAGTGGCGCCCAGCTGATTTGCCAGTTCTGCATAGATGTCGGTAATGGACACGTCGCCCTTGAATTCGGCACGTTTTCTGAGCTCTAACTCGGCCGCATTGCGCAGTTGGACGAAGTCTTCCGCTGACTCGACCCTTCCCGCGTTAGCCAGCTGCTGTCCCAACTTGAGCTTGGCGTAATCCGGTACGGTATACTCGCGTCTCACCAAAGTATCGAACACATCAAAGCTGACCACTTCGTTCGCACGAATGGCTGGGAGATGTTGATCGATGCCGCCTCCCTTGTAGCTGGAAAAGGCGTAGGACTGATCCTTGGTAAACTGGCCACTAGGCGGGTAGTAGAAGAACTCCTTATAACCATTCTTCTCTGCCAGCTTGCCTATCACACGCTCAAGCGCATGAAGCATGGAGCCATCGTTAGGCAGCGGTTCGGCAGGAAAGTCTTCATACTGCCATGCTTTATTCAACAACTCCTTGAGCGCCTGCGGGCGGGCCCAGAACATGCCGCCAGCCGGGTAGCTCAGGAAACCGCCGGTGGGTGGCAGGCCCAACTGCTCTTCCCATTCGCGGATGGGTATCGCGTTCATGGTGAGATGGTTGACCCATGTTGGCATCATCCAGAAGGTCGTGGGGTAGTAGATGCCGAGCTCTTTCTGTTCAGCAAACAGGTTGAGCACTCCGCTGGTGACGGCAGGCTCTCGCAACAGGTACTCCGTCAAGTAATCTGCCCATTGTGTCTGCTCCTTGCCGGAATAGAGCGATTTCTTCGAGTGAAGATGGCAAAAAAGATCGTACTGCTGAAGTGTTTCGGCATACTCAACCAGCATAGGCCCAAAATTCCTCCCACGATTGGGCACCACTCTGATCTCGAGATGCCTCACCTTAGGGTGTCTCTCGAAAACACGCCTGGCACGCTCTGAGAATTCTTCCTTGGCCAGTGTCAGCAATACATCCAACTCGATGGGGAAAGCATCCAAGGCATGAGCGAAGCGATCAATGAAATCGTCATAGAAGATATGCAGGCAAGCTGCAACCCTGAGCCTTCTCCCACTTTCACTCACTGCACGGGCAGGAGTCAAAGTACTGCTTGGCTGCCAACGTGGCTGAAATGGGGAATAGATTCTGCCCTCTTTCCGGCCATGCCTCAGGTAGTGGAGAAGCGGACTGATCTGGCCATGGAATACATCTATGTAGGCTCGATGATATGCCTCACTGTCGAAGGATAGAGATGGGTTAACTGGCGAAAAACGTGACTTGTGAACGTAGTCCTTGAAGGCATCGACATCACTAACGAAATGTCTACCGTATTGTTGTTGATACCACTCAGGGTTAAAAAGCCCTAATGACATCGCATCAGCTGTCATTTCATCGTAGTCGACGCCAGCCTTGGCAGGCGCAAGCTTCAGATTCTTGCGAAGCGACTTAAGAGTATTGATCATAAGAGCACCTGTTTAAATCCCGAAGATTTGCAGCGGGTTGACCATACCGTTACCGGTAATGTCATCGTCGGCGGTGAACAGGTGCCAGGCCGCCTGGGGAATGGCACCGGGCCGAGTCGCGAATACCTCGTAGAGCGACTCGACCTCCTCGACGCTGTAGGTCACCTTATTGCGCAATGCTTCGGTCACGGCCTCTCTGGCGCCTTCCAGCACCGCCTCCAGGTTCTGATAGTAGCGCTGGCTGGAGGCCTCTCTGCCGTAAAAGAAGAGGTAGTCGCCATCCTGGCTCTGCCGAATATCCACCACCTGGCCATGGGGTGCCGTCATCATGCACTCGAGCAGCAGCGAACGCTCCAGCAGGGTGTAGTCCTCCTTCCAGGCCACGCCTTCACGGAAAACCCCCTTCATGGTCGCCACCTGGTCTCCGAGAGACTGCTTGCCCGGCTTGGTGGCAATAAAATAGAGCCCCGCCGTATCGCGCTGAACAAAACGCGTGCAGAGCTTCTGGATGGAGCCGGCGTAACCGACATCCAGCAGCAGCGGCATCACCTCTTCCTGGGTCAGCCCCTGATCCTGAAAATAACGGTAGGCGGCCTGATGGGTCGGGGCTGCTTGCTGCTTCAGACGTTCGGCATGTGGCGTCAGCCACTCCCTCACCTCGTCCGCCTGTTCGGGAAGCGAGAGCTTGAAGCCAAGCACTTCGGCAGGCATTGACGCGAAGGCCTCGTGCATCTGCAGGCCGAAGCGCTTCATCAACAGCTCCAGAAGGGTGCCCTCGAACTCCATCTTCAGGGCAATATCCCAGGTCGCTGCCTCGCCCAGCATGGCCCGGAACAGTAGGGTGCGCGATACCTTCAGATAGATGGGCGCTCTATCCAGGTGAATCAGCCCCTCATCATAGAGGTGTGTAAGTAACTGGTGCAGCAGCCACCCTTCCCTGGCGAGGCAAACCGGTAACTTGTCGTGCGCCTCCTGCTCAACCGCCCGCGCATACATCGTCAAGGCGGGTCCCAGGAAGGTGGCGCCAAACTCCTTCAGTGCCGTATAAGTCTCTTTCATGCTATCCCTTTCATAGAAAGAAGCTCGCTGTTAGGCAAACTTCACCGCATCCACAAACGAATCGCCCTGCCCATCCTTCTCGGATACCCGCGGCGCCCTGCCGCCCACCAGCGGCCACTCGATGGCCAGGCTGGGGTCATCCCAGCGGATGCAGTACTCATCGCCGGGGTTGTAGTAGTCGGTACACTTGTACTGGAATTCCGCCTCGTCGCTTACGACATAGAAGGCATGGGCGAAGCCCGGCGGCACCCATAGCATCTGCTTGTTGTCGGCGCTGAGCGTGGCTCCGACCCACTGGCCGAAGGTGGGGCTCGACTGGCGCATATCCACCGCCACGTCGAACACCTCACCGCGGGTGACGCGTACCAACTTGCCCTGGGGCTTTTCCAGCTGATAGTGCAGGCCGCGCAGGATGCCGTGGGCCGACATGCTGTGGTTGTCCTGCACGAAGGTGTAATCGCCACAGTGCTGTTCGAATTCTGATTGGCGGAAGGTTTCCATGAAGAAGCCGCGCTCGTCGCCGAAGACCTTAGGCGTGAGGAGGACGATGTCGGGGATGGCGAGTTTTTCGTAGTGCATGAGTTCCTCATCTAAGTAGGAGCCCGATTTATCGGTCGATAGCGGCTTCATCGCTGCTGGCTTATCCATCACCGATATGTCGGACCACGAATAAATCCGGCTCCTACAAGGGGTATCGAGTTATCGCGCGATAAATCGCACGCCTACAAAGCGGTTTCAAGCAGGGCCTGGGCGTCGGCGATGAGGTTATTGAGGTGCTCTTCGCCCTGGAAGCTTTCGGCGTAGAGCTTGTAGAGCGCTTCGGTGCCCCTGGGACGGGCGGCGAACAAGACGCTGGCCTGGATGGCGGCCAAGTCGATGACGTCACCCAGGGTCGCTACATAGTCGCCGACCAAGTCCTGCTCGCGGACATGCGTCAGCGCCTGCTCCAGCGGAACACGGTTGATGCCCTCCCCTTCTGATCACCCCCTTGGGCCTCCAGGTAGCGGTTGGCACGCTCTTCGAGCCAGCCGGTGATCTCGGCCTCCGTGGGGCGGGTTGTACTTGATGCCACCATCTTCCGGCGGATTATGCGGCGGGGTGATAATCAGGCCATCGGTGCTACCGGCCAGCACCTCCAGGGTAGTCTCCCAGGCGGACCGCGAGAGTGCATGGGTATCGCGCCCAAGGAGCAGCGGGCCTTCGATGCCGGCTAGGAGACGGTAGTCGACTACCGACTGCACGATGGCGGCGATATGCGCCTCGTTGAAGCTGCCGTTTAGCGAGGTGCCACGGTGGCCCGAGGTGCCGAAGCTGACTCGCTGAGCGGGATCGCTGGGGTCGGGATGGTTTGAATAGGCTTGGAGGAGAGAGTTGAGCATAGTTACCAGATAGTCATCGCGCGATGGATCGTGCTCTTAAGGCCCTCCCATCGCTCGATAAATCGAGCTCCTACAACAGCATGGAGGCACCCGCCCCGTAGGAGCCGGATTTATCCGGCGATTGACGATGCCTTCGCCCGATAAATCGCGCTCCTACGTCTTTGCAATCCGCAGCAGATATTCCCCGTAACCGGTCTTCTTCAGGGCGGTGCCGCAGGCCAGCAGATGTTCGGTGGTGATCCAGCCGTTATGCCAGGCGATCTCCTCCAAGCAGGCGACCTTCAGCCCCTGCCGATGCTCGATGGTCTGCACATATTGGGCGGCCTCGAGCAGGCTGTCATGGGTGCCGGTATCGAGCCAGGCGAAGCCGCGGCCCAGGCGCTCCACGCGTAAGTCACCACGTTGCAGGTAGGCATTGTTGATGCTGGTGATTTCCAGCTCGCCGCGCGCGCTCGGCTTGACCGTCTTGGCGATCTCCACCACATCGTTGTCGTAGAAGTAGAGTCCGGTAACCGCATAGGGCGACTTGGGCTCGGCGGGCTTCTCCTCGATAGAGATGGCCTTGCCCTGCTCGTCGAACTCCACCACGCCGAAGCGCTCGGGGTCCTTGACCAGGTAGCCGAATACCGATGCCCCACTCTGCTGGACCGCGGCGCGCTTAAGCTGCTCGCTGAAGTGCTGGCCGTGGAAGATGTTATCGCCCAGCACCAGACAGACCGGGTCGTCGCCAATAAAGTCCTCACCAATGATAAAAGCTTGGGCCAGGCCATCGGGGCTAGGCTGCACGGCATACTCGAAGCGCAAGCCGAAATCTTCGCCGCTACCCAGAAGATTTTCGTACTGGGGCAGGTCTTCCGGGGTGGAGATGATCAGGATCTCGCGGATACCGGCAAGCATCAGCACCGAGATGGGATAGTAGATCATCGGTTTGTCGTAGATCGGCAGCAGCTGCTTGGAGACGCCACGGGTAATGGGGTGTAGACGGGTGCCGGAGCCGCCGGCAAGGATGATGCCTTTACGTGCCATGTTTGTTCGTCCGTGAGTCATGAATTGTAGGGGCCCGATTGATCGGGCGATCAGTGGGTCATCGCGCGATAAATCGCGTTCCTACAGGGAGAGATACTCTTCCACTGTCAGCGCCAGCTGCTCCTGCCAGCCAGGCAGCTGGATGCCCAAGGCCTTCTCCAGCTTATCAAGCGAGAGGCGCGAGTTAAGCGGCCGCTGGGCCGGGGTCGGGTATTCCGCGGTGGGAATCCGCGCGACGTTGTCCGGCGTGATGGCTAGGATCTCGCCCCTCTCCGCGGCCAGGCGGAAGATCTCGCAGGCAAAGCCGTGCCAGCTGGTCTCGCCGCGCGGTGCGAGATGATAGATGCCGCTGGGCAGTGTAGGAGCCCGACTCTGTCGGGCGATGCCATCCATAATCGCCAGGACAGTGACCTGGGCAATCAACCGCGCTGGAGTAGGCACGCCGATTTGGTCGCTGACTACCTTCAAAGCATCGCGCTCGCGGCCCAGGCGCAGCATCGTCTTCATAAAGTTGTTGCCCCGGGCGCCGTAGACCCAGCTGGTGCGGAAGATCAGATGGTGACACCCACTGGCCTGCACTGCCTGGTCGCCTTCGAGCTTGGTCTGGCCATATACGCTCAGCGGACCGGTGGCACTCTCCTCCTGCCAGAATGCCTCACCATCGCCGGGATAGACATAGTCGCTGGAGTAGTGCACCAGCCACTGGCCACGCGCGGTGCTGTACTCAGCCAACTGGGCCGGCAGTTCGGCGTTGAGCCGGCGAGCCAGCTCGGGCTCCTCCTCGGCCTTGTCTACTGCGGTGTAGGCCGCGGCGTTGACGATCAGCCCAGGTTGGTGTTCTTCCAGCCACTGATCAACGGCCGCCGCATCGGCTAGGTCCAGCTCGGCACGATCAGGTGCGTAGACTTCGCCCAGCAGGCAGAGCTGACGCTTGAGCTCGAAGCCGACCTGGCCATTGCCACCTGTTATCAGAATCTTCATACCCCGGCCCCCAGCCGCTCACCTTGATAGCTGCCGTCCAGTACGCGCTGCCACCAGCTCTCGTTGGCCAGATACCACTCCACGGTCTTGCGCAGGCCGGTCTCGAAGGTCTCCTCGGGCACCCAACCCAGCTCGCGTTCGATCTTGCCGGCGTCGATGGCGTAGCGCAGATCATGGCCGGGGCGGTCGGTGACGAAGGTAATCAAGTCTCGGTAATGATCAACGCCTACAGACTCCGCCGATCGCCCAATAAATTCGGCTCCTACAACACCACAGCCCCCCTCGGCACCATCGGCACCATCGGTGCCATCGGCACCATCGGTGCCATTGTAGGAGCCGGGTTTGTCCGTGGTCCGACATATCGGCGATGGGGTTCGGAGCGGCACCATCTCCTGCAACAGGTCACAGATCGTCTCCACCACCTCGAGATTGGTCTTCTCGTTGTGGCCGCCGATATTGTAGGTCTCGCCTACCTCGCCTTCGGTGGCCACCTTGATCAATGCACGGGCGTGGTCGTCGACATAGAGCCAGTCGCGGATCTGTTGGCCGTCGCCATACACCGGCAGCGGCTTGCCGGCCAGGGCGTTGAGGATCATCAGCGGAATCAGTTTCTCGGGGAAGTGATAGGGCCCATAGTTGTTGGAGCAGTTGGTGATCAAGGTGGGCAGGCCGAAGGTGCGCTGCCAGGCGCGCACCAGGTGATCCGAACTGGCCTTGCTGGCGGAGTACGGTGAGCTGGGGGCATAAGGCGTGGTCTCGACAAACAAATCGTCGGTGCCTTCCAGGTCGCCGTAGACCTCATCCGTCGAGATATGGTGAAAGCGAAAATCCTCGGCCTTGGCCGGATCGCTCTCCTGCAGCTCCCTCCAGTAATTGCGGGCGGCCTCCAGCAGTACCGAAGTGCCGACCACATTGGTCTGGATAAACTCGGCGGGGCCGTCAATGGAGCGGTCTACATGGCTCTCGGCGGCCAGGTGCATCACCACATCGGGCTGGTGCTCGGCGAAGGCGCGCTGCATGGCCGGGGCGTCGCAGATGTCGGCCTGAATGAAGGTGTAGCGAGGGCTATCGGCCACGCTGGCCAACGACTCCAGATTTCCGGCGTAGGTCAGCTTGTCGACGTTGACCACGCGATGGCCGGTATTGGCGATAAGCTCGCGCACCACGGCAGAGCCGATAAAGCCGGCGCCGCCGGTGATCAGAAAGATCTTGGACATGGAGGAAAAGCCGTAAAAGGATGAGTGGAGATCCAAAGCTTGACGAGCGTCGCTTCGCTCCTGAAAGCTGAAAGCACCTAAACCCGGCCTGAGCCGGGAGCTGGGCGTCGTCAATCGTGAGTGGCGAACCGACACGCTACCGCCGACCAAAACCTCGATGAGCTTCGGCATAAGAAGATATGGGCGTGCATAGTACCCCAGCCATTCGGGGCATCAAAACGACCATCTCCAGGATCAAAAAATTCAAGAAAGTTCAAGAGGAGATCGAAGACACTAACGGCAAACCACTGCAGCCATCGCGATACGTCGTCCATATACGCACAAGCCCAGGCATCTGCCTGGGCTTGTAAGCTTCACTTCGTCGATTACGGTGAGAGTGACGCTCCTCCGGTTAAGATTGCGCGTTTGTTCGTACAACCACTCTCTCCCCGGATCGACTGGCCCCACCTTGGGTAACTCCGTTTCAAGCTCTGCTCTGCCCCCGAGCAATCTGCCGACCTTCCTTATGGCCGTACAATAGATAATGCACCAGCGGATTGGTCTGACTGGCCGCAACATCCGGGTACTGCGCCAGATAGAAGGCAGAATCGAATGTCGGCCCCGGGTTACGGCCCTCGAACCCACCGTACATCAGATAGTGCTCATGAGGTGACAGGGAATACTTCTTGACCTGCTTCACATCCGGATAGGTCGCCAGATACCAGCCGGCATCGAACAGCTCGGACTCTTGCAGCAACTTGCGGTGATTCAGCTGTGACAGGCGCTGCTCATGTGTTATTTCCTGCACCGCACCCGTCGCCACCCCACTGGCAAGAGCTGGACCACCTCCAGCCTGCTCCTTTCCGATCTCTTGCTCCGCCTGCTCTTTCTTATCATTAGCCCCAACAACCTCACCGGCCTGTACCGATTGTGACTCAAGTTCCTGCAGCTGTAGACGCAGGGCATCGCGCCGAGCACGCTGCTCTTCAAGTTCGCGGCTGGCCCGCGTCAGGGCCTCAAGAGTCGTCTCCAGCACCATTTCTGCCTCATTCAGCTGACGCTGAATGTCAATAACCTGTGTCTCAGTGGTCGGCCTTGTCATATGCTCCCTTATCTCTTATCAATTGCCTAACAGTATTCTTCTGTGCCTGCCCTACAACGTCTTATGGCGCTCCTACGGTTTTCGATCCGGCCTGGCAAACCTCCCGGTAAACTGCCAGGTAGCGCTCTGCCATCCAGGCGCAGGTCTCTTGCTGACCAACGCCGACTTGCCAGCGCTTTACCGCGGCGTGGGCGGCGTGCCACTCCTCCGGGTCTGCGGCCTGTTCAAGAGTCTGACATACCGCTAGCAATGTCCGCTCTGCCACTCGCCAGCCGGCGCCACTTTCAGCCAAGCGCTCGCCCACCGCGCCTAGATCGATGCCTACCACCGGAATACCGCAGGCCCAAAGCTCGGTGAGGGTGTGGCAGTGGGTCTCGGGCCAGATAGAAAGCACCGCGCCTACATGGGGGCGAATTGTTGCCAATAATTCGGGCAGGCGTTCGCGCTGATAGCGACCATGCACAATTACACCGGCGGGCATAGCAAAGACACGATCTACACTACCCACCACATGTAGCTCAAGGTTCAAGGCCCGTGCCCGAGTCGCCAGCCCCTGCAACAATGCTCCGCCTTTGGCCAACGAAATAAAGCCCGGGAGCACCACTCTCAGCGGTTCCTCAGGCACCGGCGGTTCGGCCAGTTCATGCATTCGGCCGAAGTCACGCCCATGGGGAATCACACGAAAGCGGGCATCGTCCAGCTGTGGGTAGATGCCGGTAATGATCTCGCGCGCCCTCAGTGAGGTAGTAATCAAGGCGTCGGCCAGCGGTAGCACGTCGGCGAACACGCGTTGCCACTCATGGATAGCGCGATGCTTGAGCGGCGGAACCTGATCAGCGGACCAGAGCTCCTGGCTACACTCCCCCGCGGAAGTCGTGCATCGCCCGCCACAGAAGCGCTGCTGTTCGTCCAGCAGCTTTACCGAAGGGCATAGGGCATAGTAGTCATGAAAGGAGAATACCGTTGGAATACCTATACGCTTGGCCACCTCCAGAAGCCCTAGCCCATGCCAGGCGATATGGCGGATATGCACCAGGCTGACACGATAGTGCTTCAACCACACAGCCACGACCCGATCGTACTCCGCGCTACGATGCGGCAGCGGTTCTGGCACCTCGGCCAGCACATGGCGTGTCAGTGGTAGATAGCGCCCCTCACAATACAGCATCAATAGCATGACCGGGCCACGGCAACGCAGCACCAGGCACTCCGCTTCACCCTGCAGCGCGTGCATCAGGTCTTCATTGGTCTGAGGTGTGCCGCCGGTGCGCACCGAAAGCACATAGAGGGCCCGCAGCACACCGTCATCGGACGGTGCGCCGTGCTGATACCAGGAGGGAAGCTTTGACGGCTGGGTCCAGGGTTTGAGTCCTGATGCCTTACCCACAGTAAGATAGTGCAGCAAGGGGGCCTTGCCTTCAGGCAGCGGCGCCTGCTCCAACGGCAGCTGGCTCAAATAGTGACGCGTATCGAACCAGGGCCCTGGGTCACGGCCCTCGGCTGCCCCATGCAGAAGATAGTGGCGCCGAGGGTCCAGCCCGACGCGGGCAATATCCGGATATTCCGCCAGATACCACTCATCATCGAACAGCTCGCTTGCCGCTAGCCAGGCGCGCTCGCTCTCGAGCTGTTCCTCGGCCTTCCCCTCATCTTCTCGGCGTGGCGCCACCGGCTCTAGCGAGCGTCCCTCCGCCTGGCCATGCTGAAGGTAGTGAATCAGCGCTACTACCGCGGCCCCCCGGAGATCGGGGTTAGCTGCTAGATAACCTTGAGGGTCAAAACGAGGCCCTGGCCGGCGCCCCAACTGGGCGCCATAACGGATAAAATGCTCCCAGGGGACCAACCCACTGGCGGCCACATCGGGATATTGCCGAGAATACCACTCAGCATCGAACCACCCCAGAGCAACAAGGCGCTGCTGCAGGAGAGCCGACAACATCACTCTTCACGCACCAGTCGCTGTTCTTGGTGCCCATAGCATAGATAGTGCACCAACGGGTTGATACCCATATCACGCACATCGCTATAGCGCTGCAGATAGAACTCCGAATCAAACTCCGGCCCCGGATTGCGCCCCTCATAGCCGCCATGCAGTAGATAGTGGGCCGCGGGTTCCTTGCCAAAGCGATGGTGCTCGGCGATATCGGGATAGCGTTCGAGATACCAGGCGGCATCGAACATCTCACTCTGCTCAAGCAGCGCGATATCCTGCTCCAAGCGCTTTGGGTCATTCCTATAGATCCCACCGGGCAGAAAGCCTGCAGGTGGCTGCTCATCCACAAGCGCTGTCGTAACAGCCACCCCATCCAGATCGCCGCTTTCAGGTTCGTACTGCTCCTGCTCCTGCTCCTGCTCCTGCTCCTGCTCCTGCTCCTGCTCCTGCTCCTCCAGATCAGGGTGAGCATCCTCAACCTCATGCTCAACACCGCTGCCGGCCAATCTCACGACCTGCTCGCTGCTTATCTGTTCACTCTCTTCCAGCATCTGGGTGAGAAGGGCCAGCTCGGAGAAACGCTCCTGAATATTGGCTTGAGCCAAGGCCAGTGCCTCGCGTAGCTCGGACACCTCTTCCTGTTCGGCGCTAACGCTCCTGGCCTGCTCGAGTTCGCCCTGTAACTCGCTCAACTTCGCCTCAGCGAGCTCACGGGACTGTTGTGCTTCGACCAGATCTTGGCGCGCCTGCCTAGCCTCTGCCTTGGCTTCATCGCGCTCACGCTGAACTTGCTCGACCTGACTACGCTGCTCCTCCAACATGCGTGTCAGCTGAGCCAGCTCCTGGAAGCGTGTCTCCAACGAGGCCTTGGCCTCATCCCGCTCAGCCTCCATTGCAGCCAGGCGTTGCTGCCATATACTAGTGTCTTCCGCCGCCCGGGGATCATCCGCCACAGCGCCGGTGCCTTGGGAGCGTAGCTCACGCAGCTCTTCTTGCAGCTCGTTGCGCAACTCCTGCAGCAGGCTCACCCGAGCTTCCAGCTGTCCCTGCTCACGGGCGTGACTCTGGCCCTGCTCGGCCAGCCGCTGGCGGGATTCTTGCAGCTCATCGGCATAGCGTGCTTGCAATACCTGGAGCTCCTCCAACTCATGGACACGCTGTTCGAGATCCCGACTCAACCGCTCGGCACGCAGGCGGGCCTGCTGGCTCTCTACCCCATCGGCACAGCTGCGCCCGAGACGCTGAAACACATCGCGCAACACCTGGCGTGACTCAGGGCTCTTCGTGGCATTCAGCAGCGTAGTCAGTGTATGTCCAGGCGCTTGCCCTACCGCCACCACGCCCATACCGTCGCCATGTACAAAGGCGAACGAGGGATAGCGCTGAGCCAGCACCTCGTAGACCTCATGCAGACGCATGCCCGGCTCACGACGCTCAATATGCGGCAATACCAGCACACCACGGTTGGACAACCGCGACAGCGCCATATCCACCAGCGAATGAGCATTGGCCGTCTCGGGTGGAAGATTAAATACCAGCAGGTCGATGCTGCCCTTCGCGAACTGCCCCAGTGCCGCCTGTGGGGAGGTGTCCATCAATCGAGAAACACCACTGTAGTTACGCGCGTGGTAATCCTGCACTGCCTGGTAATGCTGAGCCGCTTCGCCCTCCAGTGCATCACGGGGCTGCACGCCGTAACAGCGCGCATCCAGGCGCAGTCTGCTCACCGCCTGACATACCGCAAAGTGCGCCGCCCCCTGGTGCACCCCCAGTGTGAGGCACTGGCTCGGCTTTACCGCTTCCACCAACCAGAACAGCGCCGGTAGATGCTCCAGCCAGGCCGAAGGCTGCAGGTAATCGGGTTGCCAGAACATCGAGCCCTGTGCCAGGTGGCCGATAGGGGTCGGTGTCGTCACATCATGATGGCTGTGCTGGACAATTTCTTGGGGGTGATGATTCACGTGATGTTCCCGCTCGGACGTCGTTGGAAATCGGAAAGTCAGTCAAATAAAACCGAATGGTACGCAAAAAGGCCGTTCAAGGCAGCATGGCCGTCGGACTCATGAAGGGACGCTTCTCGGGGTGCGCAGAAAGATAAAGCTGGCGAGTATCGCTCCCGGCACGCCGATGCCAGGCACGCGCCGCCTGCTGATAGTCATGGCGCAGGCCGGCAAACTGGGTGGCCAGATGTGTCTCCCCCACCGCGGTAAGCGAACTCTCTGCTGCCCTACCAAAGGCGAGCGGCACTCCAGGCAACACTTCACCTAGTGCCTTTCCCCCGTAGGCAGCGCGAATTCGGTGGTAGTACTCAGTATCAGCATCCACCCGTACGCGATCCCAGTAACCCAGAGTCTCCAATACCTCACGACGAAACATCAGCGATGACGTATTGCGATAAATCCAGCCTTGCTCCAGCCGCCAGTGACCAAACACCAATGCCGGTGAGCAGCGCACCCAGTGCGAGTTACACGCCATCCACTCAGGGTTCAACCTCAGCCCCTGTACCTGAACTGCCAACTTCTCGGGGTGCGACCAGTCATCACTGTCGTGCACGGTGATGAGCTCACCTCTCGCCTCGGAGAGCCCCCGGTTACGCGCCGCATAGGCCCCCTGATTGTATGGCTGGCGAAGCACCCGGAAGCGCGCATCGCCCGCCGCGAAGTCTTCGGCCACCTTGACGGTCTCATCCGGCGAGGCATCGTCCACCACGATCACCTCCAGATTCACTCCGTGGTGGGCCGCCAAGCTAGCCAGCGCCGTGGGCAGCGTGGTGGCGGCTTTATAGGCGGGGACGATAACGGATACCAGGCCTTCCCCTACTTCGTAGGAACCCGATTTACCCAGTAATGGTCTACCCACCCCACCGTCGCAGGGGTCCATTTGGCTTACTACCAGGCTATCCAAGCCCAAGCCCAAGCCCAAGCCCAAGCCCAAGCCCAAGCCCAAGCCTTTATCACTATGGGCTATTTTCACCTCGGCCAGACCATGGCGGCGCCATATGTCATTGATCAACGCCAGGCGCTCATCATCACTCCGCTTCGGCTCGCCTACCGCATCATCACACGCCGCTAGCAAATTGGAACGCGCCAGTGCCGTGTCATGATATTCAGGCGCCTCCCTCTCCAAAGCCTGCAGGCATCGTTCAGCCTGGGGGAACTGCCCCAGGCGCGTATGCGCATCGACCTCCAGAAGCCGCGACGCCGGGCCATGAGGCAGACTCCGCACCAAGGCATGGTCGCGCTCGGCCAGCAACTCGGCCACCCGGGTCCAGGCCCCTCGCCAGGCGTACCAGCGTGCCAGAGCCCAGGCGGCATAGCTCGCCTCGCGCCCCTCCACATGCAACAGTTGGTGCAAAGCGTCAAGGCTCAGGTCAGGCTCCCCGGCATGCTGGCGCCAGAGCTCATGCTCGAGCGACGGTGCCTCGAGTCGTCGGGGCTGCCGCCCTTCTGTCTCGCCATGGTGAAGAAAGTGCAGCAGCGGGCTAACGCCGGCCCTGGCTACATCCGGATACTCGGCTAGATACCACGCCGGGTCGAACTCCGGACCCGGCCGACGCCCCAAGCACTCACCAATGCGCAGGTAGTGCACCGCCGGCACCAGGCCGCAAAGCGCCACATCAGGGTACTGAGCCATGTACCACTCAGCATCGAACCAGGGAGACTGTTCGAGGAGATCCTTCTCTGACTGCATACCATCTGCCTGTGTGTTGGAACACGATGTATCGGCTGTCCGACACATCGGCGACTCAATCGACGACCAGAAGCCCTCTGCCCCCCAATCGCCGGATAAATCCGGCTCCTACAATGCCAGGTGCACCATCAATGCCAGGTGCACCATCAATGCCAAGCGCACCACCAATGCCAAGCGCACCACCAATGCCAGATACACCACCAATGCCAGGTGCACCACCCGCCGCGTAGGAGCTCGATGTACCGATGGTCCGACACAGCGGCGATTAGCTGTGACCTCTCTATAGGTTGTTCATCCGGAACCAACCCGGAAGACTGGAGATGCGAACCAACCAACCGCTCCAGGAGGCCCGGATGAACACCCATAAGAATGCCCGTCTCACTCCGCATGGTCGAGCCCTGCTGGCCGCTCGCGTCATCGATGAAGGGTTACGGCCCAGAGAGGTTGCGCAAGCTCAAGGCGTCAGTGTGAGAACAGTCTATAAGTGGGTGCGTCGTTTCCGAGAGGAAGGGCAGGAGGGGCTCCAGGACCGACGGTCACGCCCGGCCCGAAGCCCGTTGGCGACCGACGCAACGACGGTGGAGCAGATCGTCGAGCGGCGTCAGCGACGCCAGGCCTATCGCCAGATTGCTCAGGCGCTGGGGGTTGGCCAGAGCACAGTGGCGCGCATTCTGAAGCGCAAAGGGCTGAATCGTCTGGCGGCGCTGACGCCGCCAAGGCCCGATAATCGCTATGAGCACGCCGCCCCCGGGGATCTCTTGCATCTGGATATCAAGAAGCTCGGCCGCTTCGAGCGCCCGGGCCATCGGGTCACCGGCGATCGCCAACAGGCCACGCGTGGCGCAGGGTGGGAGTATGTCCACATCGCCATCGACGATCACTCGCGGGTGGCCTTCGGCAGTCGCTACTCCGATGAAACCGGCTGGAGCGCGTGTTACGCGCTGTTGGAGGCCATGCGCTATTACCGAGGGCTGGGGACTCGCTTCACGCGGGTGCTCACCGACAATGGCGCCTGCTACCGATCCAGAGCGTTTCACCGCCTGTGCCGGCGGCTGGGGCTGAAGCACAAGCGTACTCGCCCCTATACGCCCCGCACCAACGGCAAAGCAGAACGATTCATTCAAGCCGCGCTGCGCGAATGGGCCTATGCCCGGTCGTACAAGAGCTCGAAGGAGCGAGGCCAGCATCTACTCGCCTGGCTCCATCAGTACAACTGGCATCGACCGCATGCCAGCCTGAATTATCAGCCTCCGGTGAGCCGGCTGGGGCTTTCCGTGAACAACCTGGTGGGTTTACACAATTAGCGGTTACCCAGCCAACAGCTGCACCGTTTGAACAGCCCGCCACTCCGCAGACGGCAGCAGAGCCGCCGCTTCTCTATCCAGAACAATCGTTACGTTGTCGTGCTGCTTCAATGCCGAGGCGGGTAGGGCTTCATCCACGCCGCTGTGATGCAGCTCGGCCATAACCTCTGCCTTGTTGGGTCCTGTGGCCACCAACATGATCTCCTTGGCTTCGAGGATGTCCTGGATACCGAGGGTCAGTGCATGGATAGGCACCTCATCCTGGTCGGAGAAAAAACGTCCGTTATCGCGTCGTGTCTGCTCGGAAAGTGCGATGACGTGGGTGCGGCTGGAAAAGCGGGTGTAGGGCTCATTGAAACCGATATGGCCGTTGGAGCCGATGCCCAACAGCTGCAGGTCTAGCCCTCCCGCGGCTTGAATGGCTGCGGAATATGCCAGGCACGCCCCGTCGATATCCTCGGCCATGCCGTCGGGAAGATGCACCCTCTCCCGCGGCAGGTTCAACTTGTCAAACAGGTGCTCGTCCATATAGTAGCGGTAGCTCTGCACATGCGATTCCGTCAGACCGATATACTCATCCAGGTTGAAGGTGGTAAGCCGGGAAAGGTCTGTTGGCTGCTGCTGCAGCATCTGCACCAGCTGGGCATACACCGGTTCCATGGTGCCCCCCGTCGCCAGGCCTAGTACTGCCGCGGGCTTGGCCAGGATCTTGTCCAGCAGACGCTGTGCGGTGTACCGAGATACGTCATCTACCGTTTCGAATATCTTGTACATGAAACATGGGCCTAGTTAAGTTAACGATAACGCGTACCCTACGACAGCGCACTGGCAATCTCTTCGGCGCAGCGGCTGGCCTGCTCGGCATCTTTAGCTTCCACCATCACGCGCACCAGTGGCTCGGTGCCGGACTTACGCAGAAGTACCCGACCGGCATCGCCTAGCTGGATTTCGGCACGGCTTACCGCCGCCTTGACGTCGGACGCCTCGAGCGGGTCCACTCCTGCGTTCGCCTTATAGGCCACATTGATCAGCGTCTGGGGGAGCTTCTGCATCCCCTGCTTGGCCCGATGCAGTGTCACGCCCTGCTGCTGCAACGCCGTCAGTACGCGCACAGAGGCGATGATCGCATCGCCGGTGGCGGCGTGATCCAGGCTAAGCAGGTGTCCCGAACTTTCGCCGCCAATGCGCCAACCGGTGGCATTCAGCTGCTCCATCACATAGCGGTCACCCACCTTGGCGCGCTTGAATGGAATCCCCAGTCCCCCCAGCGCCAGCTCAAGGCCAAGGTTGCTCATCTGAGTGCCCACCACCCCGCCAGTATAGCCTTCGGCTCGAGCCATCTGCGCCATCATATACAGCAGCTCATCCCCATCTACGACCGCTCCGGTGTGATCGACCATCATTAGCCGATCGGCATCGCCGTCCACGGCAATACCTAGATCAGCCTTGTGGTCGATCACCGCCGCCTGCAGGCTTGCCAGGTGCGTGGCGCCGCACTCCTGGTTGATGTTCACGCCATTGGGCTGGTCGTGCAGGCTGATCACCTCCGCCCCCAGCTCGCGAAAGACCGTCGGGCCGACTCGATACGCAGCACCGTTGGCACTGTCGATAACAATGGTCAGGTCGCTGAGGTTTTGGCGGCCGGGAAAGTGCGACTTGCAGTACTCAACGTATCGCCCGCCGGCATCGCCAATGCGCCTGACCTTGCCCAGCCGATACGAGGGTTCACAGGTCATACCGTCGTTCAGGGCCTTATCCAGCCAGCCTTCGATCTCTATCTCCTGAGCATCGGTCAGCTTACGGCCGGAGGCGGCAAACAGCTTGATGCCATTATCAAAGAAGGGGTTATGTGAGGCGCTGATCACCACCCCGGCACTCGCACGGAAGGTGGTAGCCAGATAGGCGATGGCCGGAGTCGGCAACGGTCCCACCAAGGCGATATTGACCCCTGCCGCCGAGAACCCCGCTTCCAGCGCCGACTCCAGCATATAGCCGCTGGCACGAGTGTCCTTCCCGATCACCACCTCGCCGCTGCCCTCGGCGCCGAGAACCTTACCCGCAGCCCAGCCCAGCTTCATCGCGAAATCCGGCGTCATGGGGAACTCCCCTACCCGTCCGCGCACGCCATCGGTGCCAAAGTACTTGCGCATACACTTACCTTTGTTGGTTCATATTGCGTTCCCAGCTAACCCATAGCAGGATAAATCCAGCTCGCACAACACCAGTGACTCACCAGGCTCCCACAGAAGTCCAATTCATCGATGATTCTTAATATTGGCAATGAGGCTAACTCCCGCCCATCTCGTAGGAGACTTATTTCTCAGTGATTCATCATGTTATCGATGGCGCTCGTCACCCTACCTGACCATCTCGTAGCCACCCGATTCATCGGGGTTCCTTTATGTTGTCGATACCGCTAGCCACCTCGTAGGAGCCCGATTTATCGGGCAAGCTCATGCCCAAGGTACCACCCTGTTTGATGTATATTAGTACCATTGATTTAACGACATTTTCTTTTGCATAGGGCCAGCATGCCAACAGACTCATCCATTTCTCCACTCGATACTCACCAGCCCGAAGCCAAGGCTCCCAAGGAGCCACCCGTCAAGCGGGTCCGCCGCGTTCTGGCCGAAGGCGACTCCGCCCTGGCCGAACGCCTCGCCGAGCAGGCCCTGGCCGATGGCGCAAGCTCGCCCATCCTCCGCCGCCTGTGGATTCAGGCCACCAATGCACAGGGCAAGCGTGAGATGGCACTTGAACGCGCCCGCGAAGCGGTGCAGTTGCATCCGGTCCATGCGCATCGCAGCAACTCCTCGCTACATCAGCAGTATGCCCAGCTGCTGGACAATTCCGGCGAGACCGAGCAGGCAGTGGCTTGGCTGGAGCAGGCCCTGGCCGTCAAACCCGACGATATCGGCTTGCAGCTATTGCAGATCAAACTGTTGCCCAAAGTGGGCCGCCTCGGCCAGGCGCTCGATGCCCTGCGCCAGCTACGCCGGCTCCAGTTCGATAACATTAACGTGCTGCTGAGTATTGCCCGCTTCTATCAGAGTCACGGCCGTACACGGGCCGCGCTGGCAGTAGCCCAGCACATGTTGAACAGCGAGCCCGAGCACCAGAAGGCGCTGGCGCTACGCAGCAGTCTGGCTCAGGCCCTGGCCATCAGACAGGCGCGCAGCGCCCTGGCCGCGGGCAGCCCCGCCCTGGCCGAGCGCGTCGCCGGGCAGGCCCTGGCCGATGGCGCCACCTCGCCGATCCTCCGCCACCTGTGGATTCAGGCCACGAACCAGCAAGGCAAGCGTGAGCTGGCGCTTGAACGCGCCCGCGAAGCGGTGCAGTTGCATCCGGCCCATGCACACCGCAATAACTCCTCGCTGCATCAGCAGTATGCCCAGCTGCTGGCCAATGCCGGCGAGACCGAGCAGGCAGTGGAGCTTCTGGACCAGGCCCTGAGCGCCTTACCCGAGCAGCTCGGCCTGCTGCTACTGCACTTCAGGCTACAACAGGAGAGCGGCCAGACTCGCCAGGCACTGAATACCCTGCGCCAGCTACGCCAGCACTACGCCGACACCCCTAATGTGCTGCTGACCGCCAGCCGCTTCTATAAAAGCCACGGGCGCACACAGGCCGCACTGGCTACCATCGAACGCCTGCTGGCCCTTGACCCCGAACACCGTCAGGCGCGCCTGGAGCGGCTAACATTGCTTCAGGATGTCGCCGTTGAGCGGGGCGATACTTCGCCGCTGCCGGCCCTGTTGGATGCAGCCCGGGCCAAGCCTGCACTGACACTGAACGACGCGGCCGAGCTGCTACATGCCGCCAAGCTGGCCTCCACTAGCACCCAGGCAACGGCCTGCCAAGATACGCTGGGGCTGGTGCAGCCGCTAGCCGAACGCCTCGGGGAGGGCGACAAACTGGCACTATTCATGCTGGCCGAGCGCCTTGATCGTCACGACATCGCCCACCTGGCCCTGAGCAGCATTCTCGCCGAAGGCCCCAAACACCCGACGGTGGCCCGCGCGCTATTCAACAAGGCCATGGCGCACCTGGATATCAGCCAGGCACAAGCACTTGGCCAGCGGCTTCTGCGCCATATCCCCGCGCACCAGCAGCCCGCCTTGAGGGCACAATTTATTCAGCACGCCGAGGGTGCCCAGGCCGCGCTGGACTTCCATCTCGACACTCCCAGGCAGCAGCGCTCCCTGCCCGAGGCACGCGAGCTGGCCAATCTGCTCAGAAGCGCCAGACACTACCGCCTGGGCCTACGCTACCTTCGCCTATGCCGCCGTCGTTGGCCAAGCGACCCCGGTCTCCCGGTGCTACACGCCAGGCTGGCGATGGATGCTGGCTACCCTTCAACGGCCTTGGCGATACTCGACACTCCCCTGCCGGCAGCCCAACGTCATCAAGCACTACGCCTGCGCCTGGAAATACTGCTGGAAACCGGCAGCCTTGACGACACCCGTAGCGCGCTAGATAACGTTCGCAACCGGCTGCATAGCAACGGCTTGCTGGACACCTATCTACGTGTATTGATACTGCAGGAGGACGAAACCGCCGCCAGCAAGTTGATTCAAGAGGCCCAACGCCGCGGCCAGCACCAACGCCTCGCCTCAGGCCACCTGGCGCCCAGCGTGATCGGCAACCTGATGACCGACCTCTCGCTGCTTCGACGGGAGCGCCGCGCCCTGCCCCCGGGCGATCATGAGGCCGCCCTGGCCATGCGCTATATCAATGCTGCCAGCCCGGTGATTCGTCGCCATGTTCAGCACAGGCCGGCGCTTGACGGCTTCTCACCGATACCGCGCCGGATCTTTCAATACTGGGATGCCCCCACCCCACCGGAAGCCGTAACAGAGATCATGACCAGCTGGCACGATGTGCCCGGCTTTGACTACCAACGCTTCAACAAGGCTGAAGCCAGTGCCTGGCTACACGATACCTTCGGTGCCGTCTACGCTCAGGCCTTTCAGCGGGCCAGCAACGTGGCCGAATCAGCCGACCTGCTGCGGCTCTGTTATCTGCGCCACCACGGTGGCATCTACGTGGATGCCGACGACCGCCTCTCCGGCCGTCTGGAAGCTCTGCTACCCAGCGATGCCGACCTGGTCTGCTTCCGCGAACCCTTCGATATTCTGGGCAATAATGTAATCGCCTGCGTGCCCGGTCACCCCGCCATTATCCTCGCCTCCGAGCTGGCGGTTGAAGCGATACTCAGCCGCGACAGCGAAACCACCTGGAGCAAGACCGGGCCCGGCCTACTTACCCGCGCCGTAGCCCATCACCTGCTCAACGGCGACCCAGACACCCCAGGGCAGCGGGTTGCCGTTCTGCCCGCCTATCGGGTGCGCCGAGAGATCCAGATCCACATTCCCCTGCCCCATAAGAAGACCCGCGGCTACTGGAACGCCACCACCCCCACCGGGCAATTCGATATGGCCGGGTTGATCAACGGCCCAACACACCCCTCCCCGTAGGAGCCCGATTTATCGGGCGATTTTACGCCTCGGCGCCGATCGCCCGATTTGTTGTGGGAGCCCGATGTATCGGTGGTCCGACATCTCGGCGATTGACATCTCCCCTCCCTCGTACCGGACCGTGGGAATACAGCCTGGACCTTTATAGATCATACAGTTGCATCATCCTATCAGATCAACGTGCCAAACAATCACACAGCACCTCGGGTTAAGCACTAAATTTTTCATAATCAATCGCGAGACTGATGGACTATCCTGATTCAGAAGAACATACAAAAGAAGGTTCATATCTTGGCTTCGAATCTTACACCACCCGAATCTCATGCTGTCAAAAACAGCATTAGGAAAATATGTAACAGACCTCATATTTCAAAGTTATACATTGACATGATTCTGGCCGTTATCACAATAATAGCCATCGCATCCGCTGGACTTTGGTTTTATATTCGAGGCGACAAGGACCCCATGCTATTTATCGACACAGAGAAAACCGATAGCTACTGCCTGAACGATAGATCAAGATTCATACGCGTAGAGTTCATAGTACGAAACATTGGCAACGTTCCCGTACCCCTGAACTTAGGGTATTTCAAAATCAATAAAATTTTTCCTCTGCATGGAGAGGTAGAGAGATTTTACGGAAAAAGAAAATTCAGGGTGCAATGGCCAGAGATATATGGAGACAGGCTCAACCTCAGTAACATCAAGATAATGCCGAATGAGGCACACAGCGAAGCTGTTGACTTCGTTATAAGCACTGAAAACCTGGCTGTCGAGGTTGTCGGTATTGTTAGCCAGGGGGATACCAACGAGAACGATACGGATAAATTAACCGAGGCATGGGAAGCCAGAAAAATTATCGATTTCAGAGATTCACCATGCGAAAGCTCTCATTCATAATACTTGTCAGCATGCCTACTGCCTTGGCATACAACATAGCCATATCTGCAGATAGCGACATGGAATTAAATATCAACAGACGAAGCGCTACACAACCACATGAAATGAGTCAAAAAACCGGCGTAAACCCGTCGCCATTGTACATAGCCTGCCAAGAGAACCCAGTAAGAAACCCTGGAGAAACAGAAGATGAGCACAAGAAGCGAGTAAAAGTTCAACAGGATAAATGCCTAATGGCACAAGATCCTCACCAAGAAGACTTTGAGACCGAGCTCCATTGATACGTAGATTTTTCGACACAAACACCAATTTGATTGGTCAATTTGCTGGCCGTCACGGAGAGACTGTCTTTATTCACATCCAGACCAATATAGGCAGCGCTGACCCGCTCGATAGCGGTGTGCTCGACAATGGCCTGTTAGACTTTTTCATGACTTGCCTCGCTCAATAGAAAACCCATCGCCGGACAAATCCGGCTCCTACAACGCTACCGGCCCCACCGGCAATTCGATATGGCCGCGCTGATCAACGGCCCCACACCTCTCACCCCATAGGTGCTTGATTTATCGATGACCCGACATTTCAGCGATGGCCAGTCTTAGAGTGAAGTGACCCCCTCCATAGCTGCACAGGGTATAGTGCAGCCATCAGGAGGACAGGATGAGCGACGACAACCCCATCAAGCGATGGACCGCGAAGCGCAAAGCCGCCGTGGTCATGGACATCTTCAAGGGCAAGATCACTACCTCCCCACGTCTACGGCGTGCTCCTGATAGTGAAACGCATTCTGCTGCGTGCTCCAGCCGCACAGCAGGTAGCGACAGTCATCGGTGTGGGGGAAGGCACGGATCGACTGCACCAGACGCTAGAAGGCCTGCTGGACCTCATCCGGGGTCTTCACCTGGAAGACCATCAGCTTGTAATCCGCCTGGGCCTGGAGCAGCTTGTTGAAGTCGTAGCGTATGCCCCCCAGCCGGCTATCCGAAACCTCGATCTCCACCGCCAGGGGAATCCCAATCACGTTCCGGTTTCCGTCCAGCCGCCGCCAGATCAGATCGTAGAGCCATTCGCCGCGCTGGCCCGAGGGCAACACCTGAAAGCCCAGGCGCTCCCCCTCCTCCGCCAGAACCGCCTTGATGGCCCGATTCTTCTCGGGGCTTGGCCAGATCTCTCGCTGCCAGTTGGCCGGATCAGCGGCACGCGCCTTCTTGTCGTCTATTGCCCGCGCCTCGATCCCTTCCAGTGCCCGGCGAAGCCAAGGAAGCAGGTTCGCCCCCTCGCGGCGAGCGTCGGCCGCCTCCTGGGCGGCGCCCTCCGGCAACCACTGCACAACGGCCCTGCCATCGCCCAGCCGCAGCACGCCATCCCGGTGGGGGTGCTGCCCCTCAGCGGCCCGCTGAATCATCAGCTTATCCAGCCAAGTCAGCAAAGCATCACGCAGGCCGATTCTCTTGAGTTCTTCATACCCCTCGCCCTGGAAAAAGGGCGAGGCAACATCCAGACGCGCCTCATCACCCAACGCCGCAAACGTCAGCTCGCCACGCAGATCCTCGGGGAGCCGATAGATCGAGAGCAGCGCTTCCAGCGGTACCTGCTCAGTGTCCATGTTCATCTTTCCCTCTCTGTCGCACGCTTGGCCAGGTTCCTGGGCTTGGCCACATCGGTACCCATCACCGGCAATGTATCAAGGCCGCATCGCCTCCGGCACGGCGAAGGGCCGCTCACCAGGCTCAGCGGGCAGGTAGAGCCGCTGCGGCTGCCCTGCCCCGGCACGGTGCCAGGCCTGGCTGGCCTCGCGGTAGTCGGCGCGCACGCCGCCAAACTGGGTGATCAGGTGGGTGGCCCCCACGGCGGTCAGTGAATCCGCCCCGCTGCGCCCGAAGGCGAGCGGTACGCCGGGCAGCACCTCGCCGATGACTTGCTCCCCAAAGGCCGCGCGAATGCGGTAGTAGTATTCGGTATCCGCCTCCACCCGCACCCGGTCCCAGTAGCCCAGGGCCTCGAACACCTCGCGCCGAAACATCAGCGAGGAGACGTTGCGATAGGTCCAGCCCTCCTCCATCCGCCAGCGGCCAAAGATCAGCTCGGGCGTACAGCGCACCCAGTGGGAACAGCACGCCATCCACTCGGGATGGGCCTCAAGCCCCGCCAGCTGGGTGGCGAGCTTGTCGGGGTGCGACCAGTCATCGCTGTCATGCACCGTGATAACCGCCCCCCGCGCCTCGGCCAGCCCCCGGTTTCGCGCCGCATAGGCGCCCTGGTTGTGCGGCTGACGCAATACACGAAAGCGATCATCGCCCGCAGCAAAGGCCTCGGCCACCTCCGCCGTCTTATCTGGCGAGGCATCGTCCACCACGATCACCTCTAGGCTCACCCCACGCTGGGCCGCCAGGCTGGCAAGCGCCGTAGGCAGCGTACTGGCCGCCTTAAAGGCCGGTACGATGACGGTGATGAGGGGTGAGCGCGCTTCGCGCTGGTGAGGGGTGAGGAGTGAGGCATGAGGGGTGAGGTTATCCAAAGAGGGCGGAGCCGACGGGTCTTTGAGCTCGACTTCCGCCAGGCCATGTCGCTGCCATACGCCATTGATCCACGCCAGCCGCTGTCGCTGCCACTCGCCTCGTTGAGCCGCCGTAGCCTCGGGGTAGGCTTCGGCCTGCCACCCCAGCAGATTGGCCACCGCCAGTCGCGTATCGGCCCATTCGGGGGCGTGCTCCTGCAGGGTGGCAAGAGCCTGCCAGGCACGGCTCAACTGCCCGCTACGCCCGAAGGCCTCCACCGTCAGCAACTCGGGGCCATGGTGGCTAGGTAACACGCCCTTGCCGCTGGGACGGCGGGCCAGACAGGCCGCCGCACTGGCCCACTCCCCCTGCCAGGCGTGCCAGCGCCCCAGGGCAAACCCCGCATAGCTGGCCTCGGGTAGGGATGCACCGCCCAGCAACTCCTCCAGCGCCTGCAGGCAGGCCGCTACCGGCTCCGTTTGGCGCCATAGCGCCGAATCCCAGCGCTGGGCCTCCAGCCCACAGGGCAAACGCCCTTCCGTCTCGCCGTGAGTGATAAAGTGCAACAGCGGGCTAACACCCGCCTGAGCGATATCCGGATACTCGGCCAGATACCAGCGTGGATCGAAACTCGGACAAGGCCGCCGCCCCAGTGCCTCCCCCACACGCAGGTAGTGTATCTCCGCCGTCAGGCCGGAGAGCGCCACATCGGGGTATTGCGCCCGATACCACTCGGCATCGAACCAGGGGGAGGTAGTCAGCTGATCTACGCTCACTTCAACCCGCCAGTGCTTGGGTTTCAAGAAGAGAGGTAGGCAACAGCGCCGCCGCTTCGCTATCCAGCACGATGGTCGCCTTACCATGCTGCTTGAGCGCCGAGGCAGGCAGGGCTTCATCGATCGGGCTGTGAAACAACTCCGCCATGATCTCCGCCTTGTTCGGCCCCGTCGCCACCAGCAGGATCTCCTTGGCCTCCAGGATATCTTGAATACCCAGGGTCAGTGCATGGGTGGGCACCTCGTCCGGGTTGTCGAAGAAGCGCCCGTTATCGCGTCGCGTCTGCTCGGAGAGCTCGATCACATGGGTGCGGCTGGAAAAAGGGGTGTAGGGCTCGTTAAAGCCGATATGACCGTTGGAGCCGATGCCCAACAGCTGCATATCCAATCCGCCCAGGGCCTGAATGGCGGCGGAGTAAGCCCCGCAGGCGCCCTCCCTATCCTCTGCCAGGCCATCGGGCAGATGCACCCTCTCCTGGGGCAGGTTCAACGTGTCGAACAGGTGTTGGGCCATGAAGTAGCTGTGATCTCTCTATAGGTTGTTCATCCGGAACCAACCCGGAAGACTGGAGATGCGAACCAACCAACCGCTCCAGGAGGCCCGGATGAACACCCATAAGAATGCCCGTCTCACTCCGCATGGTCGAG
>NZ_JADNRL010000008.1 GCF_015595025.1 Halomonas sp. KAO | reverse complement strand
CAGCCCGATGACGACGACCCGGCCCCCTACAGCGTGGTGAACTTCCCGACGCTATCGGCGGCAGGTGCCACCGCGACGAAATCGACACTAATTTTTAACGATCTGTCCGAATCAGGTTGACAGGTTCCGGTAAGCAGATAGCTCTTTATTTCTCTAGGTACCAGCGGCGTTACCAGCCAAAGTGCTTCATGGGTGACAAAACCCTGAGCCCCTTTTTCATTAAGCCGAATCTTTTCCGTAACGATATGGCGAATAGCAACTTTCAGCTTGCTCTGCAGAGACTCCCTGGGTGCTTTCTCAATACTGGAGACTTTGCCACCCAGAGATTTGGCGACGCTGGCCCTATCAGCCTGACTGACAATTTCACCAATAACCCCGGAGCGTTCTGAGTGACCACTGATGGAGTACATCACCAGACCAAAAAGATCCGGCTGGCTCTTCAGCCACTCGAGCCCGGCATTACCCACCACTTCCTTGCACAGGAGTGGATTAGCCGCAGCGTGAAGAAAGTAGTCGCGACCCTTGATATATCTAACGCGATACTGATCGGGAATAGTACCTTCCCAAAGGCACCACCTACGCCCGGACTTCAGATATATGTCGATGTCGACGATAATCTTGGCAATATCATGCAGCAGGCAGGCATAGATGACCGCCACGCTCCACAACTCTCCGGTGGAGGACTGTCTTTCAGGCGATTCATTTGGTGGGAGCAGGTGCTGTCGCCGTAGCCTCAGGCCAAACACACAGGTTTCGAGGCCATGATCCAGCATCCCACCAGGGTAGCTATGGTGGTGAGACTCCGAGGCAGGCAGCAACTGAACCCGCTCAGCGTATCGTTGCAGAGGCTCTTTTACGTAAGCTTCGAAGACAGGAGCTGTCAGCGAGGTACTTTCCTGGACCGCCTTGAGCAGCTGCTGCCGATAGGGCGTTGCCAGCAGCTGCGCACCGGTGCGCGGAACTTCCCAGTCGACGTCATCCTGGACGCTGTCACTGACGGTCACATTACAGCGGCCGCGTAAAAATTTGAGAATCTGCAATTTTCGCTCCTGTGGATGCAGTCCATGCATCACAGCAATGCTCCCTGAGGAGCACCAGAAGAAACGTTAATTGCGATGAGGCGGGTTTACGCCAGAACACTCCTTGCCCTAGCGTGATTTCTGTGGGAATCGACCCAAAGAAAGCATGATTTTATTTAGCAGAGAAATTATTACGACAGGAATATGAGCACATATTAACTAAGAAAAATCTTATTTTTATGCCGACAATGCTTACAACTAAAGCCGCATTTACAGGCAACGCCTTACCAATCTAATAGAACTACCCCCTCCGAAGAGGGGGTATGGGTTGGGTTAACTCAGGTCACCAGCTGCCTGGCCAGTGCCATCTCCACGGAGTCTCCATCCGTATTGAGGGCATCCAGGCCCGATTCTGGCACGTCTCCCGACGTGCTCTGGGCCACAGCGATCTTCTTGGCCATCAGTGACAGACAGGCGATCTGTGACGATCCGGCATAGCCAAGATACAGCACTCTCACCGGCTGCCGCTGGCCGATCCGCCAGGAGCGGCGGGCGGCCTGCTGCAGGGTGTAGACGTTCCATCCCGTTTGCATGAAGACGATGGTGGGAAAGCCCAGCAGATCGAGCCCGGTTTTCACCAGGTCCGGATTGGTGATCAGCACCTCGACACCACGGTCGACCCGATCAGCAATCCAGTCCTCGCGTCGCTGGGTCTCCACAGAGGAGCGCAGCACCGCGACCTTGAAGTCGGCCTGGGTGAGCACCGCCTTGAGTCGGCTGCTGGTATCGCGCTTGCCGGTGTAGGTCGTGTAGACCAGCACTCTGCGACCCTCGGCCTTCTCGCGCCGGCAAATCTCCACCAGTTCACGCTCCTTGGGCATCGGCTGCTGCTCGCCGAAAATCGTCTTCACGAACGCCAGCAGACTGCCTGAACGCGGATGCTTGACCGTCTCCGGTCGGAAGCAGCAGTCCGGCCAAGCCAGCAGCGCGTTGAGCACCACCCCCAGCAGAGTGGTGTCCTTGCGTGCCAGCGCCTGTCGGAGCTCGGTGGTCAGTTGACCTTCGAGCCGCCTGTAGGCGAAGGCCTGCTCGTCGTCCATCGGCACCTCGATGAAGTCCTCATCGTAGGGCGGCAGCACGTTGCCACCGATATCCTTGAGCTTTAGGAAGACCGTGAAGGGCAACACGTAGCGCATGATCCCCTTGGGGCCGAAACCCGGGGCTTTGACGGTGCGCACGGACAGCTTCTTGCCGCGGGCTGTCTTGTGCGAGTCGCCATCGCGCTCGGTGTAGATGTCCTTCAGTACCCCATGGTCACGCAGGAACGACATGGCCGCGGGCCCCATCGATCCCCGTGCATTGGGGCGATAGCCGTCTTCGATCATCTTCGTCGTGAGGATGCGGAACAGCAGGTAGAACAGGTCATCGGCGTAGCCGCCCATCAGGGTACCGGTCAGCAGCAGCGACTTGCGCGCCTTGGCCGCCAGCACGCCCATGGCCTGACCCTGGGCCGAGCCGGCGTTCTTGTACTCATGCCCCTCGTCCACGATCAGCAGATCGAAGGTATGATCCGGCAGGTGCCGCTTGATGAACTCGGTCGGCTGATAGCCTCCTTCGCCGAAGCCGAACTCCATGCTGGCCATGGCCCTCTCCATCCGGGCCGCCTGTCGGTCGGAGAACACCAGCTCCCCGTTCTCATCCATAAGGTTGATGAACTCATGGATGTTGTCACCCAGCAGCGTGGCCAGGAACTCCTCGCCGAACAGCTGGACCAGGCGCTCCGAGGAGACCTTGCCGATGGTGGGCAGCTTGCGCAGCGCCTTGAGGACCAGGTCACGCTGCAGGCTACCCGTCGCCCGCTGTGGCCGCATCAGCGTCCAGAGAGGGCTGTGACAGTGCCGGCACTTGTGGCGCTTCTCCTCGCGGAGAAACTGCGACAGCGATACCACTTCGTTGTCGCCGTCGATCACCGTGCCACCACACCGAGGGCAGGCCGCCAGCTCGCCACCGGGTACGCGCTTGCGTGCCGCGGCGGGTCGCCAGTGAAAGCCCATGCGCATGCGCACTCGTCCCAGGATGAAGAACTCCGGCCGTCCATCGGATGGCTGGCCCAGGGCCTCACGGAGCTTGAGCAACTTGGCCAGGGTGTCCGGGCCGTTGAGCACCCAGACTCGGGCCTGGTCGACAGTCTCCAGAATCTCCCGCCGCCACTTATAGACCAGGTGGGGCGGTGCAATCACCAGGAAGCGCCGGTAGCCTTCATCGTGACAGACCGCCGCGGTGGCGATGGCCATCATGGTCTTGCCGGTACCCATCTCGGCATTGATGATGCCCGCCGGCTCGTGCCGATCGAGCAGTAGTGCCGAGATGGCTTGCACCACCTCGGCCTGCTCGGGGAAAGGCGCCCGCTTGAGAGCCGCCATGACGGCCTGGCGACGAGGGTTGGCCTCGCCGTCATAGACCGGGGGATGAGAGCGATTGAGCGAGGCCAGCAGGCCATCGCCAAACTCTTCCACGAAGGCGTTGAGGTCCACCTGAGGCCCGAAAACCTCATCAGACTGCGCTAAGCCGGCTGATGCCGGCAGTTGAGTGATATTATTCATGTCCGTCTCCTTGTGCACAAGAAAACGGCGGGCACTCTCCCCCCGGGCGGGTTGGAAAGGCCCGCCGTGGGGAATGGCGCCCTGGGCGCCGGTTAGTAGTCCTCTGGCAGCAGCAGCGTGGTGGCGCTTCTGTCCGCTTCGGTAATGATCCAGACCGTGAGCGACTCACGAATCCGGTACGACGAGAGCAGTCTGTCACCGTGGATCAGGGCCTGCTCGTTGCTCTGGTGGTCCTCCTCAGGCACGTCACCCCAGTCGCCGGTGACATGTCGTCGGAGCAGTGCCATGGGCGATACCTCGCCTCGCTCCACCAGCTCGTTGACCGCCCGGGTCATCACCACGCGCCCCATATCGAAGCGGCGTGGATTCGGCCTTGCGGCCCGCTCGGCGACCCGGTTGAGTGGTTCGGGCGCATCGCCCGATTCGGCCTCTGCGCCCTGGCCACCCGCCTCCGGCTCGCCGTCGTTGGCCGCCGGCGCCGAGGTGATGGTCAACAGCTGTCCACAGTGAGGCGAGTCAGGCGTCATCTCCCAGGCGCGGATCACCGGCACAAAGCGGTCGGTGAGCACGCGGGTCTCGGTGATGGAGCCATCCTCCCGCTCGGTGAACTCGGTCTTGGCAACCTTATCCTTGTGGGTGTTGCCCTTGACCACCAGGCAGCGACCATTGGGCGCTGTGACCACGCCGGAAATGGCCCCGGCCGCCAGCGACAGGGCCAGATGCCAAGAGGAGAGTCGACGCACCGGGGGACGCGACGAAAGGCCGGTCTTCCCAAACACGCTGCCCACCTCGGGCCACAGACCCTGCAGCCGCCTGACTTCGTCGCCCATTTGCTCGGCATCGAGCGACACCCGGTAGAAATGACGTAGCTCGCCCTGAGCCGCTGGCACCACGTAGGGTTCGAAGGGCCACACCTCCGGGATCACCTCGGGCATGACTTCCTTGCTCCCCACGCTCAGCAACTGGGCACGCATGGCCTTGGCCTCCTGACTGCGCTCCACCTCACGGCGGCGCACCCGGTGGCCGAGTATCACCACCTGCTGGAAGTCATCCACGGCGGCCCGGAAAACTCGCAGCTCGGTGAAGTGGTTGACCAGCCAACCGGTAAGCTCCTTGTCCAGGGCGTAGTCGGGCACGATCAACACCAGCACACCCCCGACCTGCAGGGTGCCAACGGTGCGCTGGTAGAACAGTTTCTCCAGGCGCCTGCGACCCTTGCCCTGGTAGAGGTCATAGCCGGCGTGGTCGGCCAGCAGGTCGCCATAGGGCGGGTTTAGCCACAGGCAGCCCATGCTGCGCGGTGAAATCACCGTGTCCATCAGGTCGCCCTGCAGGCCCATGTCGACCAGGCCATACATCGAGGCGGCCCGTTCGGCGTGGTACTCCACCCCGCAGGCCTGGACACGCTCTCGCCCCAGGTGGTGCGCGAGCTCGGCAATGGCAGCGCCCTCCCCCGCACAGGGGTCGAGCACTCTCATCCGGCCGGTGCACGCCGGGCTGAGCGCCTGAAGCACCCTCTCGAGCGACGCTTCGTCCGTGGGGAAGTAGCCATTCCTGGCGAAGTTGCGCGCAATGCGCTGAAACATCAGTGCCATGCGACACCTCCTGTCGGTTGAGTATGGTAGGTGCGGCCAGGACGACCGCACCGCAGTGGAACGAGAGCTCAGGGCTCGGGGGTGAGTACGCCGGCGCGGATCATGCCGCTGAGGCGCGGGGCCAGGTCGCTCTCATCGAGGGAGATCTCCCAGGCCTGGATTGGCCCCTGTGAGAAAGGGGCCGGCAGTACCGCATGCTGGGTATGCAGCAGCGTCATCACAGCCATCTGCCAATGATCCAGCAGCGGCAGCGGGCTAAGCTCCTGCACACGAGGCCACAACTGGTCATCGATCGGGAAGGCGCCCTCTACATCGTCGAGCAAGGCGATGCCATGAAGATTGACGCGATCCGGCGTGATGCAGCGCTGATCGAAGATCCACACATGCACCAGGGTGCCGAAGCGCGTCTGGCGCAGCCGGGCGGAACGCCGCGAGTAGCGGTCCATGTCACCAAAGACCATGGCGTGACGAGTGTCGTCCTGGCAGAGATGCAGGGTATCCAGGCCGTTGTCTGCCGTTGGCAGCGTCAGCCTGGCCAGTAGCTCCTGGAGGGCCGTATCCCGTCCCCATAGGGACAGAAACAGGCACTCTCGGTTGCGACCAATGCAGAATGCATCGGCATAAAGGTCCAGGCACTCATCGAGGGTGTAGAGCTCGGACATGATGGTCTCCATCGGTTAACAAGGGTCGATGGGGTCATCCCGAGCCCAGGGCATCGAGATGTCCCGGTGGGGAGTGGCTGCCTCAGGCAGCGGTGTGCCAGGTCTGCGTCGGCGCCTGGAATCGGTAACCCAACTCCTTAAGTCGACTCACCTGGTGACGGAACAGCGCTCGGTCCACGCTGGGATCGAGCTTGACGCTCTGTCCCAGGGGCCATAGCAGCCCGAAGAGCTCGGCGTCGGGATTGGCCTCCTGGCCATTAGCTGGAACATTTGGAGCATGCGGCTCCAGTGCCTCGCCTGCTGCAACCTGGGGCGCTGGCTCTTCTGGCTCAGGCATGGATGAGTTTAACGACGCAGGCACGCCCTCCTCTTCCAGCGGGTCCATCTCCGCGGAGTCGAAGCGCGGTCCATGCTGAGTCACCAGCATGCCGTCCTCGGTCAGCAGCATTTCGCCGACCTTGGCACGCACCTCCACGACCAGCCGACCACCGGCGAAGTAACTCGCCGGACGGATCTCGAGCAGCAAAAACTCGCCCTCAAACACCCCTTCGCTGAACTGGTCCAGCTGAGGATCCTTGATGACGAACTCGCCGATCGATGCCGCCAACCGACCCACGTTGAAGGGTCCGTTGCGCCCATGAATGGTGCGGACGGTGAGCCGTCCGGGGATCTTGATCATCACCAGACTCCTGTTCGACAGGATGGGAATAGAGTGGACGAGGCCGGCAATGCCAGCACCCGTCCAGGGGACTCGGGCAACAGCCCGAGGTGTCAGAGATAGCCCCGCTCCGCGAAGGAGACCGAGTCCGAACCGCCGACCACGATATGGTCGAGCACGCGAACCTCGATCAGGCCCAGTGCCTCCTGGAGGCGCTGGGTGATACGTCGGTCCGCATCGCTCGGATCGGGCTCCCCGCTGGGATGGTTGTGGGTGAAGATCACCGCACCGGCGTTGTGATGTAACGCCGCCTTCACCACCTCCCGCGGATAGACCGAGGCGGAGTCGAGGGTGCCGTGGAACAGCTCGCTGAACTCGATCACGCGGTGCTGGGTGTCCAGAAAGATGGCACCGAATACCTCATGGTCGTAGCCGGCCAGCTTGAGCCACAGAAACTCACGCACCCGATTGGGCGTATTGAGCTTCATGCCCTTGGCAACGGATCGCTCCACCACCTGACGCGCCGCATCGATGACGCGATCATCGGGAGCCGCCAGGTAGTTGCCGTCGCTGTCGCGCACAAACAGCTGAGACGCGTTGGATGAGGAATAGCGAGAATCTGCCGGGATGGCAGCTGCTGAGGTGTGTGTCATGACCAGTACCTCCGGACATGACCGAGACCGCCCCCTCCGGGAGCGATGTCCCGGTCGGGGTGGGTTGTGAGGTGAGGCTGCCGCCAAGGGAGGCGGGCAGGGTGAGATGAGTCCGCGTCAGGGGACCAGTCGCTGGCTCCACTCACCATTCGACAGCGCGGACGCTGCCTGGACCTCCGTGGGCCAGTATTCAACCGACTCACGGGAGACAGGCCCCAGATCGCTCTGGGTACCGAGGTAATAGCCGGCGGCGCTGCGCATGACCCTCACGGGTAAGCGCTGACCGCTAATGGCCATGGCAAGCTTGCCGAATGCGTATTGCTGCATGACAGAGCTCCTTGTCACGTGCCATAGGCCTGCCCCACCCGGGAGCAAGTCCCCATGGCGGGTTGGTTAACGGCTGTCGCCGGAAGGAAAGATGAGTTACGCCGCGGCGAGCAGCGAATAGTTCAGTTCGTCGTGCCGAGCCACCAGCAGATAGTCACCATGCTGACGGTCGCCTTGCACGACCAATGCCTCAAGCTCGAGGGCCAGAGGCTGATTGGAGCTCCCGCTAGGCGGGATACGATAGTGGGTCAGCCGTACCGCCTGGGTTCCTCCGGGGTACTGGCTCAGCTGATAGGCTACGTCCTGAAGCAGCAGCTGTAATCGTTCGATGGGAGTGATCCCATAGTCCGATACCACCTGCGCTGCGACGTATATCCAGTCATCCATAACTCGTTCGCTGATGCGGACCTTGCCCACAAAACCTTGCTCACGAGCCAGAGACGTCATGTCGTAGGATTTCATGGTGGATCTCCTGTGGTAATGCACACAGGGGACACACCTTCCCCACCGGGGAATGTGATCCCCTGGTGGGTGATGGCACAAAAGTGCCGAGGAAGACGTGCTGCATCCAGCCCGGGTGGGCGGCCTCGTTTCGGGATGCGCGAGGCCTTGGGAGGTGGCGTACCGCCAAGCGGCGCACCCTTGAAACGCCTGGGTGCCGGGGTGTCTCGGTTGGTGCCGGTCGAGACCACCGGGCCGCCATAGGCGGCGCTTGCATCGTTGAGCTTACGACACGAGTCAGGGGAGTCAAGCAAGCCCGTCACACTCGAAAGCACGGGCTACTCATCAATCGACACGACCATCGGTAGGCGTGCTTCAGGCGCCACGCTCCGCATCAGCTTCGCAAGCCGGACCAAGGACACCTGGTACTGTCCGTTGCTGGACAGCGGCTTATCGGCCAGCGCTTGCCACACCAGCTCGCCCGGGCCGTTGTAGGCCTCCGTAAAGTTTCCCTGCCGATCCAACTTCAGCACCAGAAGATGCTCAGGGCAGCTCCTCAACGCGACTCGGCCACCGTGACAGTAGGGCCCCCTCCCCCCAAGAAAGCCAGGAAGGAGGGAAGGCATTTAAAAAATCATGTGAGTTACAAGTGCAACCAATGGAATTGCAATTACAGTTCTGATCAAAAAAATCACTATCAAATTTGAAACTGTTAATGGGATACTTGACTCCAACATTGCATTGGCACTTTCAGTAAAGAATATAATCTGCACTGTAGATAGAGTGCAAACAAAGAACACAGCCATCGGAGAAACATCTGCACCAGCAATAATTATAGCTGGCAAAGCTATCTCAGCGATAGAGACTAGAACGGTCGGGGCAATTGCGGATGCATCTGGAAGTTGCATCAGCTTTATCAAAGGCTCAACTAAAATACCAAGATAGTCAAAAACCGGCGTATACGTTGCCAAAAGAAGTGATATCGTTGCAATCGAAAGAATGAAGGCAACAATTTTCTGTGCAAACGTTACTGCTCCCCAAACCCCTGAATAAATATCTTTTGATTGTGTTTTTGATGCTCTTTCAGCAGCAGCATTCAAAGCTCTTGAAAGTATACCCCCAGACTCTTCAGGGTTATAGCTATCGTTTACTTCCTTCCCTCCTTCATAGTAGATATCCGACTTTCTGGAAAGGGGCGGAATCCTCACCATAATTGCCGCCAAAAAGAAATTAATGAAAAACGAACTAATAATCATATGGGGAAGGTAGCTCATAATTCCCCCTATTGATGCTAGGAGCGCAAAAAACCCCAAGCTGCAAATACTAAAACTAGTAGCTATGCTTGCTGCTTCCCTCTGATTATAATGTCCTGTCTCATATAGCTTGTTGGTTACAAAAATACCAACTGCTGGTGCCGCAACAAATGATGCTACCGCGTCAACAGCAGACTTTCCTGGAAGTCGAAAAACCGGTCGCATCAAGGGCTCAAGCAAGGTTCCAACAAACTCAAGGAACCCAAACTCAGTAAGAAGTATAACAAAAAGCCCAGCAATTGTTACTGTTAAAAATACACTCCCTCCTAAGTATAGCGACAATCCGCCAACATCGTCATCCAGCAACCAATCTGGGCCAATACCAAATGTTATTAAAAAAGCAAAAACAGTAGCCAATAAAAACGCCACCCCGCTAAAAACCCCATCCTTACTATGGTAGGAGCGTATACGATCACTTCTAGTAAAGAAAGAAAAAACCCAAGTAATTAACAGTAGCGCTATTACACCAAGAGTCAAATAATTTACCGCGTCGCCTAGCCAAGACTTCGCACCGTCAATCATAATGACCAATGGTATTTTAGACGCATCTTCTCCCGGAACAGGGAAAAAGAATACAAAAAGCCCAAGCAAGCTACCAACGAATGCCTTTACTCCACCCGACATCTTTATCTTAGACTTTGAAGCATCTGATCTATACATTATAGGCTCCATGCTGAGCATTATATTATGATTCTAATTTTCACTCTTAAGACCCCCTCTAGGCTCTCTATGCAAGATATTCCTACATAGAAATCTCTATAAAAAGGAATCTATTTCAGGCAGTGCCTCAAACAAATCTGACACTAGTCCATAGTCCGCCACCTGAAAGATCGGTGCCTCCTCGTCCTTGTTGATCGCCACGATCACCTTGGAGTCCTTCATGCCGGCCAGGTGCTGGATGGCCCCGCTGATGCCCACTGCGATATAGAGGTCCGGGGCGACGATCTTGCCGGTCTGGCCCACCTGCATGTCGTTAGGCACGAAGCCAGCGTCCACGGCGGCGCGCGAGGCACCCACGGCGGCGCCCAGCTTGTCGGCGATGCCCTCGAGCAGCTTGAAATTCTCGCCGTTGCCCATGCCGCGACCGCCGGACACGACCACCTTGGCGGCGCCCAGCTCCGGGCGGTCGGACTCGGCCAGCACTTCCTTGACTAAGGTGGACTGGGTGTTGTCGACGACGACGTCCACCGCTTCCACGTCGGCGGCGCCGCCTTCCGCTACCGCATCGAAGCCCGTGGCGCGCACCGTGATGACCTTCAGAGCGTCGTCGCTCTTCACGGTAGCGATGGCATTACCGGCATAGATGGGACGCTTGAAGGTATTCGGCGACTCCACCGCGATGATCTCGGAGATCTGCGCCACGTCCTTGAGTGCGGCGACGCGCGGCAGCACGTTCTTGCCGGTGGTGGACGCCGCAGCCAGCACGTGGCTGTAGTCGTCGGCAAGCTCGGCGATCAGCGCCGACATCGGCTCGGCCAGCTGGTGGGCATAGACCGCGTTGTCGGCCACGCGCACCTTGCTGACGCCATCGAGCTTGGCCGCGGCGTCGGCGACGGCGCTGACGCCCTCGCCCGCCACCAGCACATCGATCTCTTCCTCGATGGCCTGTGCGGCCGCGACCACATGGGCCGTGGCGCCGACCAGGGCACCGTCATGGTGTTCGGCGAGTACCAGGATGCTCATTAGCTCCGCTCCTTTCAAAGAACTGTTTTCAAAACGTTATGTTCAAAGAACCTTGGCTTCGTTCTTGAGTTTGTCGACCAGCTCATCCACGGAGCTCACCTTGACGCCGCCCTGTCGCTCGGCCGGCGGCTCGACTTTGAGCAGCTGGGTTTTGCTGGCCACCTCGACGCCGAGGTCCGCCGGGCTCTTGACATCCAGCGGCTTCTTCTTGGCCTTCATGATGTCGGGCAGCTTGGCGTAGCGCGGCTCGTTCAGGCGCAGATCGGTGGTGACGATGACCGGCAGGGTCAGCTCCACGGTCTGCAGGCCGCCGTCGATCTCGCGGGTCACCTGCACCTTTCCATCGGTCCCGTCACCGCTGACAACCACTTCGGAGGCGAAGGTGCCCTGGGGCAGGCCGGTCAGCGCGGCGAGCATCTGGCCGGTCTGGTTGTTATCGGTGTCGATGGCCTGCTTGCCGAGGATGACCAGGCCCGGCTGCTCCTCCTCGACCAGCTTGGCCAGCGCCTTGGCGGCACCCAGCGACTCGACGCGCTCGTCGCTCTCGACATGAATGGCGCGGTCGGCCCCCAGCGCCAGGGCAGTACGCAGCTGCTCCTGCGCGGCCTTGGGGCCTACGGTGACGGCGACCACCTCGGTGGCTACACCCTTCTCCTTCAGACGCACCGCCTCTTCCACCGCGATCTCGCAGAAGGGGTTCATGGCCATCTTGACGTTGGTGAGATCGACGTCGGAGTTATCCGGCTTGACACGGATCTTGACGTTGTAGTCGATAACGCGTTTGACCGCGACGAGTACTTTCATAGCTGTAGCTCCGGGCTGGCCTATTAAGAAGTAATGGCACGACCTATGATTAGTTTCTGAATTTCCGAAGTACCTTCGAAAATTCGTGTGATACGGGCATCTCGGTAGTAACGCTCTATAGGGAGATCACTGCTATAGCCGTAGCCACCATGAATCTGTACAGCATTATCTGTAATCATGGCCGCTGCTTCGGAAGCAAATAGCTTAGCAACAGCAGATTCCACGCTAAAGCGCCGATCCGAGTCTCGCGAATCAGCTGCCTTGTAGGTGACCATTTTCGCTGCTTCCAATTGAGTGTGCATTTCAGCCAACTTCCATTGAATACCCTGGTGTCTACACAAGGGCTTACCACTTACAACTCGATCTTTTGACCATGCCAAGCTATCGTCATATGCTGCTCGTGCGATACCCAAGCTCATGGCGGCTATTTCCACACGTCCACGATCCAGAACCTCCATAGCAGTGGAAAAGCCAGCCCCTTCCTCTCCCAGGAGAGCGCTTTCAGGCACGACGCAATCAAAGCTTATTTCATAAATATGACTGCCACGTAGTCCGAGTGTCTTTTCAGGACTTGCATACTCAATGCCTTCGGTGCCACGTTCAATCAGAAATGCCGAAATACCTTTATGACCAGCCTCTGGATCCGTTTTGGCATAAACAACCAGGAAGTCAGCATAGGCACCATTAGTGATGTAGTGCTTGGTGCCTGTAAGATGCCAGCCTTCTTCAGTTCGTGTTGCCTTGGTGCGCATCTCAGCCGGATTGGAGCCGGCGCCGGGTTCGGTCAAAGCGAAAGCACCGAGTAGCTCTCCGGCAGCACAGCGTGGCAGAAAGTCCTGCTTCTGCTGTTTGGTACCACCTATCAGGATAGAGTCGGTAGACAAGAAGTGGGCAGTCAATGAGGAGCAAGTGGCAGCACAATAGTAGGCGACTTCCTCGACGGCCAGCGTCATACCAATGCTACTGATATCGACACCGTCATATTCAGACGGAAGATTCATCCCCCAAAACCCGAGCTCCCCCAGAGCCTTTAGACTATCAGAACAGAACTCTCGAGTTTCGTCATAGTGCTTAGCGTTATTTTTCAGCACCTCGGCTGAGACCTTCTTGGCGGCATCCTGGAACGCAATTTCGTCATCAGTGAACGTAAAATTCATGACACAGTTACCTCTTAATTAAATTATCGTGCTGCCCAAGCTTCGGCGCGGGTTGATTGTTGGCGACTTTCTTCCCGTTAAAATAGACAGGCTGAGCTGGAGACCGCCAGCTGCCCATATTCAGAAGCAACCCGCGTTCTTTAGCATGTTCGGATTGTGAGAGTTGTTTAATATCCCAAATTGGTGAAGCAGGCACACCGGCGTTATCAAGCTTCTCGCACACCTCTTTTACCGTGTACTTGCTAGTCCAGCCCTCAATAATAGCTTTAAGCTCTCCCTGATGAAGGCAGCGTTGCTCGTCACTAGTGAACCGTTCGTCGCTACTTAATTCATGCATCTCCATACATTCGATTAGACGTTTAAACAAGCTGTTTGTAATGACGGCAACAATCACTTTTCCGTCGCTTGCCTGGAAGCTATCGAAAGGAGCGGAGAGAGGATGTCGGTTACCAATAGGCGAAGGCGCCTTGTCATTTGCAACATACTGAGCGAGATTGGTGACCTGCATGGAGAACAGACAATCGAGCATGGATACGTCGAGGTAACAGCCGTTACGATGAGGGTCACGCTCACGTTGGAACAAGGCCGCACAAATTGACCAACTGGCGAACATACCAGCGCACACATCCCCCATAGACTCGCCAATTCGGGTCGGTGGTCCGCCATCAGGGCCTGTAGCTGCCATGAGGCCGGACAAGGCCTGGGCAATGATGTCATACGCTGGCTTGGCAGTCATAGGTCCTGTCTGCCCAAAACCTGAAATGGAACAGTAGATTAAACTTGGGTAGCGTTCACGAAGCGTCTTTTCATCTATACCCAGCCGCTTGGTTACTCCAGGTCGGAAGTTTTCCACAACCACATCTGCTTTTTCACAAAGCGAATCAAAGCGAGCCTGATCTTCGGGGTTTTTCAAATTCAAGCAAATGCTCTTCTTCCCCCGATTAATAATTGAAAAATATATACTCTCATTCTCAACAAATGGTGCAATATTGCGACTATCATCTCCACTTTCAGTTTCAATCTTTATGACATCGGCACCTAAATCGGCCAGCATTGAAGTACAATAAGGGCCGGCTAGAACGCGCGAAAGGTCAAGAACGGTAACACCCTGTAGTGGTTGCATAGTCACCTTTTCCTTTGCCTCTATAACAGGCACTCATATTGAGTGCCTGTATGTATTTTTATCTATTGACTACTTGATCATCGGCAGATCGAGCCCATTTTCACGGGCGCAATCCTTAGCAATATCGTAACCAGCATCAGCGTGGCGCATTACACCAGTGGCAGGATCATTACGCAGCACTCGTCCTAGACGAGCATGGGCATCGTCGGTGCCATCACAAACAATCACGACTCCTGCATGCTGGGAGTAGCCCATGCCCACGCCACCACCATGATGCAGTGACACCCATGTGGCGCCGCCGGCAGTGTTGAGCAGGGCATTCAGCAGCGGCCAGTCAGAGACGGCGTCAGAGCCGTCCATCATCGACTCGGTCTCGCGGTTGGGGCTGGCCACCGAACCGGAATCCAGGTGGTCACGACCGATGACCACGGGCGCCTTTAGCTCGCCGTTCTTGACCATCTCGTTGAAGGCCTGGCCCAGGCGGGCGCGGTCCTTGAGGCCGACCCAGCAGATGCGTGCCGGCAGGCCCTGGAAGCTGATGCGCTCGCGCGCCATGTCGAGCCAGTTGTGTAGGTGCGGATCGTCGGGAATCAGCTCCTTGACCTTCTGGTCGGTCTTGTAGATATCTTCGGGGTCGCCGGAGAGCGCCGCCCAGCGGAACGGGCCGATACCCTGGCAGAATAGCGGACGGATATAGGCCGGCACGAAGCCAGGGAAATCGAAGGCATTCTCGACGCCCTCTTCCATCGCCATTTGGCGGATGTTGTTGCCGTAGTCGAAAGTCGGCACGCCCATCTTCTGGAAGTCGAGCATCGCCCGAACATGCACCGCCATGGACTGCTTGGCGGCCTTGATGGTGGCCTCGGGCTCGGCCTTGCCTCGCGCCACGTACTCCTCCCAGCTCCAGCCGGAGGGCAGGTAGCCATGCAGGGGGTCGTGGGCACTGGTCTGGTCGGTGACCATGTCCGGCTTGACCCCTCGCTTGACCAGTTCCGGTAGCACATCTGCGGCGTTGGCACACAGGCCGATGGAGACCGCCTGGCCATCCTTGGTGTATTTCTCGATGCGGGCCAGGGCGTCGTCCAGATCTTTGGCCTGCTCGTCGAGATAGCGAGTACGCAGGCGGAAGTCGATGCTGGTCTGCTGGCACTCGATGTTGAGCGAGCAGGCACCAGCCATACTGGCCGCCAGCGGTTGTGCACCCCCCATGCCACCAAGGCCGGCGGTGAGAATCCAGCGACCCTTGAGCTCGCCGCCGAAGTGCTGGCGACCGGCCTCGACAAAGGTCTCGTAGGTGCCCTGAACGATGCCCTGGGAAGCAATGTAGATCCAAGAGCCTGCGGTCATCTGGCCGTACATCATCAGGCCCTTGCGGTCCAGCTCGTTGAAGTGTTCCCAGTTGGCCCAGGCAGGCACCAGATTGGAGTTGGCGATCAACACGCGCGGCGCGTCCTTGTGGGTCTCGAAGACGCCCACCGGCTTACCGGACTGCACCAGCAGGGTCTGGGTATCCTCCAGACGCTGCAGGGTCTCGACGATCTTGTCGTAGCACTCCCAGTCGCGAGCAGCACGGCCGATGCCGCCATACACCACCAGATCCTCGGGCCGCTCGGCTACGTCGGGATGCAGGTTGTTCATCAGCATGCGCAGCGGGGCCTCGGTCAGCCAGCTCTTGCAGCTGATCTCGCTACCGGTAGGAGCGGCAATCTTGCGGCTGGTGTCGTGGCGTTTGTCTTGGATGCTCATTTATCGATTTCCTCGTGTTAAAAGTGGCTGTAGTTCAGCCGTTTAATGTCAGCAGGTGAACAAGCCGTGCTGCCGCCCTGGCAGTGCGGTTGTCGATATCGTGACTGGGGTTTAGCTCGGCTAGGTCGGCCAGGCGCAGCTTGTCGCTATCTCGTATGCCCTCGATCAGCGGCTCGATCAGATCTAGTGCAACGCCACGAGCAGCCGGTGCGCTCACCCCGGGAGCCTCGGCGGCAGGCAGCACGTCCAGGTCGATGGTCAGATAGACGTGGTCGCAGTCGTGGATAAAGCCGGCGAGGTCCTGCTCGATGTTGGTCAGGCGTGACGCGGTGATCTCGCGATCCTCACGCACCAGAACCCCAAGCTCGTCGGCGCGGCCGAACAGTGCTCGCGTATTGGCGGCACGGCTCACCCCCAGGCAGGCATAGTGAAATGCCCAACCGCGCTCCTCGCATTCGTTGGCAATCTGGGAAAAGGGCGTGCCCGAGGAGCGCACGTGCCGCGGGTCGCGCAGATCGAAATGGGCATCCAGATTGACGATACCGACGCGTGGCGCCGTCTCTTCGCTGGTCGCCAGATGCTGGGCAAGCCCCGACCAGCTTGCATAGGCCACCTCATGACCGCCACCCAGCACGATGGGCAGGTGCCCTTCGCCCAGCAGCGCGGCGAGCCGATCGGCCAGCGCCTGCTGGGCCTCTTCCATGACATCGCCCTCACAACGCACGTCACCGGCGTCATAGGCAGGCCCTCGGCGGTGCCAGGCCAGCGGTGCCAGGGCGCGGCGCATGGCCTCGGGACCTTCGGCCGCACCGATGCGGCCCTGGTTGCGAGCCACGCCGGCATCGCAGGCGAAGCCCAACAGTGCGCAGCCGGGGGCAGCGCCCTCGGTCAGCGCCTGGACCTTCTGGTGCCAGCGTTCGCTGTCGGGCTCGGGATCGGTGCGCCCTTGCCACAGAGAACTGTCGAAGCCGTAGTGAAGCGAGGTATCAGACGGCATGGGTCAGCTCCCCCTGGAACAGGCGCTGGCGCAGGCGACCAGGCTGAACGGCATAGGCCAATGCGGCTGGGGTATCGATATCCCAGATGCACAGATCGGCGGTAGCCCCCTCCTGGATCCGCCCCCCTCCCTTGAGCCCGAGGGCGGCCGCCCCATGGGCGGTCATACCGGCCAATGCCTCCTGGGGCGTCAGCCGAAACAGGGTGCAGGCCAGGTTCAGCATCAGCGTGGGCATGAACAGCGGCGAGCTGCCCGGGTTGGCGTCGGTGGCCACCGCCATGGGCACCCCGGCCTCGCGCAGCGCCGCGATGGGAGGTTGCTGGGTCTCGCGCAGGGTATGGAAGGCGCCGGGCAAGATCACCGCGACGCTGCCGGCCTGGCGCATGGCTTTGATGCCCGCGTCATCCAGATACTCGATATGATCGGCGGAGAGCGCACCGTGACGCGCCGCCATGGCGGTGCCACCCAGGTTGGAGAGCTGCTCGGCATGCGCCTTGATCGGCAGCCCATGGGCCTCGGCAGCCTCGAAGACCCGCTCGCACTGCGCCACCGAGAAGGCGATCTTCTCGCAGAACACATCGACGGCATCGGCAAGGCCTTCCTTGGCGGCGGCCGGGATCATCTCCTGGCATATCAGGTCGATATAGCCGTCGCTGTCATCCTTGAACTCGGGCGGCAGCGCATGGGCGCCCAGCAGTGTGGTCACTACCTGCACCGGAAGCTCCTCGCCGAGGCGACGCGCCACGCGCAGCATCTTCAATTCGTCCTCGACCGTCAGGCCGTAGCCAGATTTGATCTCCACGGTGGTAACACCATCGGCGATCAGCGCCTCGAGACGCGGCCGTGCCAGCTCAAGCAGCTGGTCCTCGCTGGCTTCCCGTGTGGCCGTCACGGTGCTCAGGATGCCACCGCCACGCCGGGAGATCTCCTCGTAGCTCACCCCTTCCAGGCGCGCCTCGAACTCGTCAGCACGGGAGCCGCCAAACACCAGGTGGGTATGACAATCCACCAGGCCTGGGGTCATCACGCCACCGCGGCCCATGTCATGGCAGCCTTCCGCCAGCCCTTCCCCGAACTCCCGCATCGGCACAAGCGTTACAACCCGCGCCCCTTCAGTGACGACGGCCATGGGCTCGGGCAGGGTACGCAGACCATCGAAGACGTGGATATCGCGCCAAAGGCGACGCTTGGTGGTGGTATTCGACATGGAGGCCTCCTCCAGAGTGGCTCAGCGGATGCAAACTCAATGTATATACAACTAAGCCCAACCCCCTGGAGCTCGTCAAGCCGCCTTGGCAAGAAACAGTGGGTGACAAGACGCACGCACCAAGGGGCATAGATACGAAAAAAACTATGAAAACAATAAAATGGAAGTGAAACTGGCTCTACTCTATGATCATCTCGTGCTGAAAAACTCGACCAATGTCTAACCCCCTCGACTAGGCAGGGACACGCGGCTGCCTTACATTTGTATATACATAAAAGGCAAGATGCCTAATCCGATCCAGTCACTGCACGGCACAAGACAAGAGGCGTGCCCATGAATCGCCAACCCCCCCAGGCTCGGCAACCCGCCGCTGCCGCTACCCTGCTCAAGCTGTTCCTGCCCAGTACGCTGGGCATCCTAATCTTCTTCGTACCCATCGAGATCGCCAGTAAGCGCACCATCCCGCTGGATCATCTGGTGACCGGCGCACGCGCACTGCTTGGAGAAGCCAGTGGGCTCTATGCCCTAACACTGATCGTTGCCGGCGCAACCTATCCGCTGATTCGCGGCTACTGGAACCGCAATCTGACCGAGCGCATCTTCACGGGGCTAAAGTTTGCCGGTATCGCCGCCGCGGTGATGGCGCTGACAGGATGGGGGCCGGGCTTCCTGCATGAGCCGGATATGCTGCCCTTCCTGTTCGACAAGCTAGTGATTCCGGTGGGCCTGATCGTGCCGATCGGCGCCATCTTCCTGGCGCTGCTAATCAGCTATGGTCTTCTGGAGTTGATCGGCGTGCTGGTGCAGCCGGTGATGCGCCCCATCTGGCGCACACCAGGGCGCTCGGCCATCGATGCCGTAGCCTCCTTCGTGGGCAGCTACTCTATTGGTTTGCTGATCACCAACCAGGTCTATCAGGCCGGCCAGTACTCGGCACGGGAGGCGGCTATTATCGCCACCGGCTTCTCCACGGTCTCGGCCACCTTCATGATCATCGTGGCCAAGACGCTTAACCTGATGGACATTTGGAACCTCTACTTCTGGCTGACCCTGCTAATCACCTTCGTCGTCACCGCGGTCACCGTGCGTCTGCCGCCGCTCTCGCGGATGGATGACAGCGCCGAGGATGGCGAGCCAGAAACGGTGCCCGGCAAGCGCCTGAGTACTGCCTGGAGGATCGGACTGGACGTGGCCGAGAAGGCTCCGAGTCTGCATCGCAGCGTGGCGCTCAACTTCAAGGAAGGACTGGTGATGGCGATCAGCATCCTGCCATCCATCATGTCGGTGGGACTGCTGGGCCTACTGGTTGCCAAGTACACCCCGCTGTTCGAGTGGCTGGGCTGGCTCTTCTACCCTTTCGTGGCGGTTTGGGGCGTGGCGGATGCCGCCGCCCTGGCGCAAGCCTCAGCCGCCGGGCTCGCCGAGATGTTCCTGCCAGCGCTGCTGATGGCAGAGGCCGAGTTCGCTGCTCGCTTCGCCGCCGGCGTGGTGTCGGTATCCGCCGTGCTGTTCTTCTCGGCCTCGATCCCGTGCATCCTTTCCACCAGCATTCCACTGTCGGTGGGCCGCATGCTGGTGGTGTGGTTCATTCGCGTGGCCCTGAGCCTACTGCTCGCGGTGCCGACCGGCTATCTTGTGCAAACACTGGCCGGCTGACACTGCCTTCAGCCTCGCTTACGCAAACGGCCGGGAATCCCCGGCCGTTTGCATTAGTAGCAGCTCAATTGCGCACTCATGTCGGCTCACGATGCATCGAGGAGCGCAGCTTATAGCGCTCACCGGGGTGGAGCAGTCGCGCATAGCTAATCAATTGCTCGCCCGACCAAGTACGCCTAACCATGCTCAGGCAAGGGCTCATCATATCGATAGCTAGCCATTCAGCTGCCTGATGATCAGGTAGCACCGCTTCCACAATGTGCTCCACATCCGTGATGGGAAATTCGGCCACCAACACTTCATTAGGTGTGTGGTGTGAGAAGTCAGTATCAAGATAATCCGGGGCCCAGCGCGGATTAACGAAACGGTCCTCAAGCTGGATCGGCACCTCATTTTCTAGATGGAGGATTAAAGTGTGAAAAACTCGGCTACCAAGTCGCATGCCTAAACGCAACGCTATTTCATCATCGGCTTCTATCGCTTCGCAAATCAGTAACTTATTACTATAGTAGTGGCCGCGTGACCGAACCTCCTCAGCGATGTTATATACCTCAACAAGCGACGACTCTGACTTGCGATCAGTGACGAAGGTGCCAAGCCCTGGTTGGCGGGTTAAATAGCCTTTCTGGACCAGGTCACGTATCGCTTTGTTAGCGGTCATGCGACTGACCTGGAAATCACGGGCCAGCTGCTCCTCAGGGGGGATTTGGTGATGTGAAGGCCATTCACCACTGTTGATCTTATCCAGCAGGTGCTGCTGTATCTGCTGATAGAGGGGCAAGGTAGTGGCCATAGAAATTCCTTAAAAAATATAATTCATATACAATAACAGTATACCTATCATATAGCGCCCGTTCATCAATTGTGTTCAGAAGTGATGCAGGCTATAGCTTTAACACAAACATTACATTTTCCTTTGATGCCCCTGCTGACCAACAAAGTGGTTAAATATTAGCAGACGAACAAGTATGAGTTACCACTCAATGGCTAGCCGGCTGGGCCTTTCCGTGAACATCCTGTTGAGTTTACACAATCGATGACTGTCAGGTTTCTTGGACAGGCCCATCATCTTCACCGTCAAGCGAGCTTAGCGGTTAGTGAACCAGTAGTGGCTCCGATAGGTAGAGGAAGTCATGGTTGCATAGTCGCTGCTTCGGCCGGCTGGCCTGCCACCACCTGCATCAAGCTGTCCAGGTAGTTGGAATCTGACATAAACAGCACGTGCTTGGTGCGTAGCTCTTCCGCGGTCATGCCCCAGTGGCTGATAATCCACTCCCGCGTGGTGCTGGAAGGTGCCAGGATGACACTTTCCAGCTCTACGTGGTCAGTCTTCAGGCGCCGCTCCACCTCCTTGATGCGCTCCCCGAACTCGATCTTCTCGTCCTTGGGCCCGGTATGGCGAAGCCCATGGGGATCAACGAAGACGATGCGCTGGCGGTCATCCTGCACATGCCAGAGGATAAAGTCGGGATAGAACCCACCGGCCTCGAAGAAGCCGACCCCCTGCTTCACCAGGTTACGCAGCAGGTAGAGCTGTTCACCTCGTTCAGCGAGCGCCTGCTGGTTTCGCTCCAGCCATCTTTTCAGATCCTCGACGAAACGGAACTCGCTATCGTTGAGGGCAACGGGCTCAACACGGATACGGCTGTCCTTGCCCAGGTGCAGCAGCGGACTGTAGAGGTGGGCATCAATTTGAATTGCGCTGACACCGCTGGCCTTGGATGAGCGATAGACGGCCTGACGCTGCTGCTCGATGGCCTCCTTCATCTGCTTGATGTCGTCGATCAGTGCCGATTCGCTGCCATCGACGATCAGCTGATACTCCTTGGTATCGGGCAGGTTGCCACGGGCATCCTCGAGCGCCACCAGTTCCAGGCGCGGCTCCAGGTAGGCGCGGCGGTGGTAGTTGAAGACTCGATCCATCAGCAGCGACAGGAGCTCCAGCGCCATGCTTTGGTAGCGCTGGAAGTTGTCGGCGTGCAGCTTCCACTGATCGTCAGGGACCAGCAACGTATACCACACCTGGCTCTTTAGCAGCGCCGGGAGTCGGCTGGCATCGATCAGCAGATTGGCATAGCCCCTGGAGCGCCGATAGCGCTCCAGGTCGCGCTCCAGGGCAGCCATATCCAGGAACAGGAGACGATTGTCATCGAAGAAGCGCTCGTGCTGCTTGGCCTGGCCGGGCTTGGCCATCACGTCCTTCACGCCAGAAGCCTGAAGACTCTCGACCCGAGGGTAGCGGTCGAGCTCGACCTTGCGCTCCTTCAGCACGATATCCGGCGTCAGACCCAGCTCATGATGGAAACCGCTGCTGACGGCATTCACAGGATGCCCGAAGAGTACTAAAGGGCCATCGCGGTGGAAGCTATAGGCTTGTTTGGTGTCCTGCCTAACCTTGGGGCGCAACATCTTCAGCGACTTGCCGACGTCCTCCATCACGTTCAGCTTGAGCGTATGGATCTCGGGCTGGTCGTTACCCGTCAGGCCCTCGTCCTCCAGGAAATCCCGGAAAGTCGCCATAAAGTCGGCGCCAACGCCGAAGACGTTGAGGGTCTCGAGCAGATAGAGGTGCTTGGGTGCCAGCACCGGATCGAGCCGGCTGGAGCGCATTAGGCTCATATCGCGGCCTTTAAGACGCACACCGCGGCCGAATAGCTGGATGATCTGCGAGCCTTCCTTCTTGCCGGTGTTCATCAACCCCATGCTGGAGACACGCCAGCAGTTCCACCCCTCGATAAACTTCTTTGAGCCGATCAGCAAGTTGACCGGCGAGTTTTCGCGAGTGACCTCGGCGAAGATAGGGTTGGCCAACTCCGACTTTCGGACCTGCAAATATTGAATCTTGCTGCTCTCCAGGTGTTCGGCCAGGCCCAGCGCATCACCTACGTTGATCAGCCCGAAGGGCTGCTCGGCCTCGCCTACCTTCAGCAGCAGCTCACCGGAGTCGCCGGTGATACGGTCGACGTTCAACGTGCCGCCGCCCGGGGCATGGAAAATGTAGGTGAGAATGTCTCGGTAAAGCTCATCAACAGACGGCCCTTGGGCCTTGAGCCAAGGGAAGCTGCCCGAGAAGATCTCGTTGCCTTGCTTGTCGATCAGCCCGGCCGTTGACGCATCACCTTCAAAAACAGTGCTCAGCGCCCGGCGAGCCTCGTCTTTTTCCCCCAGGAACCAAGCCAGAAAGCCCAGCACCTGTGCAATATCGGAGGCACGCTCCTTATAGTTCTTGGCAGTTTCCTTACTGCCGTCGTCTCTAACCACGCTGGCCCCGACGAACACCCACAGCGGTGCGGCCAGGTTCCACTGGGTCAACTGGCCGTGCTCTTCCTGGTAGTAGCGCTGCTGCTGATAGAAGGCCAGCAGTGCCGCCGTGAGATAGGTGTAGCGCTGCTGGGTCTCCTTCTCCGGCAGGTTGAAGATGCGGTAATCCTTGCCGTAGCCATCCTCGTAGAAGTAACGGTAGCCGTAATCGAACAGGATGCTCTTGGCGTAGGTCTCCTCCACCGCGGCATCCTTGGCGGCAACCACCGCCTCCTTGAAAGTGGCCGAGTACTCGAAGGTGAAGCCGCGCCCGGCTAACTTGTTACGATGCGACAGCCAGCCCTTTTCCTCACTGGCCGAACCCAGCCCGCGATGACCCTCATCGACCAGCAACAGGTTGCCATCGCCAAAGCTATCGACCGCCATGGTCTTCTTGCCCTGCACGTTACCGAGCTTGGTGATCTCGGTCACGGCAACACGGCTCAGCGATTTCCGCTCCCCGCTGAAGAGGTCACCACCGTCCTGGCTGAGGCGCTCCGCCTCCAGGCTGGAATCGCGACACTCCAGCAGATGCTGCTCGCTGAGGCGTTCGTTGGGTGTAATCAGGATGATCTGGCCATAATCAGCGAGGCGGTGGTACTCACGGGCGTAATGGCGAAATTGACGCACGTTGGTGTGCATCAGCAGCGTCTTGCCGGAGCCCGTAGCGTTCTGCAAACACAGCTTGTTGAGGTCAGCATCCTCATAGGAGCCAATGCCGGTCTGGTAGCCCTGCCCCTGCCAGAAGCTGTTGAACCGCTCGACTTGGTGGTTAAGGCTGGCCTTGAGCGCTTCGCGATCACGGAAGTACTCGTGGAGGTAGATCTCCACGAACAGCAGAGTCAGCCACTGGAAGTACTTCCAATCGACCTCGACCTCTCGCTGCTGATTAAGCGCATCGGTATGCTCGACGATATTGGCATCGAAGCGCTTTAGATCCTCCTCGCCATACTTCCAGGTGGGCTGGTAGCTGCCCAGCAAGTCATGGAGATAGTGGTGATGGCGATCACCGGTCAGCCCAGGGTCACTCTCCTTCAACGTTTTGCTGAGCAGCGTAATCGGCCGGACGCGGCTCCCGCCGTCGCGATACTGCTCCAGCGGGTCGATCCCGAAACGCGTCAGCACCCATTGGTTGAGTACCAGCTTCTTGAGGAAGTCGCTCTTGGTGCTGAGCTGCTTGATCCTGGTCTGGCGTGGCCTCCGTGCCATTAATGCGACTCCTGACTATCGTCATCCTGCTCAGCGGTTTGCTGCGGCGCATTCTCACCGACCAGCACAGGCTTGCCGTCTTGCCAAATCACCGCGTACTGACCGAGCCGTCTCTTACGCTCCAAGGTGTCAGCGACTGCGGTACGGAGGCTATCGAGCATTTCCTGAGTGTCTGGTGCTAGCTGGGTCATGGCCGAGCCTCCTTGACGAGTCGGTTATAATGGTGGTCATTGAGAATATGGCGTTCTTGACCGGTCTGCTCAAAGACTGGCTCCGGCGTGCCTCCGGCATTCATGAAGCAGCGAGCCCGCGTGACACTGGGTGCATAGAGCGTCAGCAGGTTGTGCAGGCTGCGTGGGAAGCGGCGCTGAATGTCCTTCAGCGGGATGTTGTGGCCGCCATGAGAGACACGCTCAGCTACGCGAAGGCGCGACATTTCCACCGAAGGCAGTGCCAGGTAGACCAGCTCGACTCGCCAGCCCGTATCAAGCAGCCGCTTCACCAGGCTCAGATAGCCACGCCCCGAGAGCGTCGTCTCGAAAGCAAAGTCCTCGCCTTCCCCGATCGCATCTTCGATTTCTCGCAGGAAGATACGGCTGGCAGCGAGCAGCTCCCGCTCCGGTGCCAAGGGCGACAGCCCGGCGGCGATCAGGTCGGCGTTAATAAATCGCGAGCAGTTCGCCACCTGGGGCAGATAGTGAAGCGCAAAGGTCGTCTTGCCGGCACCGTTAGGACCGGCAACGATCCAGCAGGTAGGTGCGCTGGATTCAGTGCTCATCGTCACACCCCTCCCACATGCGGGCATGGAAGGTCTCTTCCAGGCTGTGCACACGGCTGCGCGCACTGCCGGTCAGGTTCAAGCCATGTGGGCCGTTGATGTAGATGGCATCGAACTCACTGTCGGTTGTGCCGATCTTGTACTTTTCCAGAAGCGCCTCCAGCACCGCGGCGTCCTTCTCTGGATCGTCGGTCAGCTTGCGCCACACCACCAGCACCTTGGCCAGGTCCTCATCGCTGCCCGGAATACGACGCACATGCCCTTCGACCTGGCGGATCCAGTAGGCGCCGTCTTCGTTTTCGCGCAGGCTGACCGCCTTGAGCCGAGTGTTCTGATCCTCCGGAAGCTCGGGGTCTTCCTCGCGCTTGAAGCGGGCGATATAGGTACGCGGCTTGTCCAGGTGAGTGACATGCAGGCCCATCAGCCAGTTGAAGGTCTCGACCAAGTCGACAGCCGTTTCCCGGGTCTCGTCGCTGCCGGGCTGCTTCACTTTAAGCGTGTAGCTTTCTGGATCACGGAACCACTCGGTATTGAGCAGGCTGGCCGAGCCGCGGGTTTCCACGTCGAGCAGGTACTTGAGGGTATAGTCGCGGCGCAGCTCCGGATTTTGCTCCATCAGCGCATCGCGCTGGGGGTTATCGTCAAGCTCGAGGTTATTGAGCGTGTCATCATAACTTTCAAGGCGGAGGTATTTGAAGCATTGAGACACGCCATTCAGCTCCCCTTTGCCATCCTCTAAAGGGGCCCCACCTTTCCAATCTTGTGAGTATGCCGACTTCACAAGCCTAGGCTTAATCACATCTAAAGAATACTCACCCATCTCCACCAAGAAGTACTTCTTCTCACCCCTTCCTAATCTTTTGTTATTTATTACAGATGCACCCGTGGTACCAGAGCCGGAAAAATAATCTATCACCCAACCATTTTTTTCGAAATACGAAAGCAGCCTACCTATATCTTTCACATCTTTAGGGTTGTCAAAAACCCGATCTCCCATGATCGCTTCAAATGCATTATTAGTATTTTGCGCATAACTCCAAAAGACACTTCCCATCACTTGACGTGAGTTCTCAAAAAGATAATAAACTACACCTGGAACGGTCTTCTCATCACGACCGAAAGATATTTCTCCTCTATCATACCTTTCCCAAAAAGTTTCGGACTTAGAATATCTCCACCCACTTTTGGGAATTTTTACAGGCAGCTTTGTTTGAGGGTGCAAGACCTCATATCTTGGCCCCTTACCACCTGGCCAGTTTATATTCCCATCATCCCTATACGGCCCTCTAAAAGACATCTTGGGATATTTCGACAAAATACTTTTTGTTTCCGGGTCTTTAATCGACGAAACGAACAACTTCCATTCTTCATGGATACCCCCCAAGTTATTCCCAACCCTTTTTTTTATTCTCTCAAACTCGACTTTCGCCTCATCCACCCCCGTCTTAAGCTCTCTGAGTTTTTTTCCTGATTTATCCAAAGCTTCCTTATCTAAGCAGTAAACCGCCATATATTCATGGCCAACCGAAAAATACTTTGCATCATTTTTCCTGTTTCTGTCCCAAACCAACCTAGCAAGGCGGTTGCTTGAGCCAAAAATCTCATCTGCCAAGAGACCAAAATTCTGAATCTCTACATCATCAAAGCTAACAACGACAAAAGCATCTTTAGTCATCAAGTGCAAGCTAGACGAAATCCTGTTATAAAGCATCGTGAGCCAGCTTGAATCTTTATAGCTATCCTTGTAAACAAACCCGTCATCGCCAGTATTGTAAGGCGGGTCGATATAGCACATCGGAAAAGATTTCTCGAATGTTCTTTCCGCCATCCTTATTGCCTGAAAGTTATCGGACTGAACGAGTATGCCATCCAAGCTGGAAAATGAAATACCAGAACGAGACAGTACGTCCATTTTGAGTTCTTTCGAAAGAAGCCCCGTATCTACCATCAGGAACTTTAACTTACTACTCAGCAAGACTCCTGCGGGGCCTTCACAATCTAAAATCTCATCCAGCTCATTTAAATCAACAGAACAGTACTCTTCCCATTGCCTCCTTTGCACCTCATTATTTACAATATCGGAGACAAGATCTTCGCAACCATTTAAATGATCTAAAGAAACACAATAATCAGAGCTTAAAACAAATTTCTTCTTAAGCCAAAGATTTCGCTGAAAATTCTCTAGCTGCGCCAAGAAAGCGATAACTTGCTTGGCAATTTTACGCAGCACCTGAATTTTCTTTAGCTGCTGCTCAACGATCAGAACATCGGCATTATCGATATCATCTAGTCGCAGGATTTCATTCTTGATATAGAAATCCAGCTCGCGGGAGAGAAAGCCGCCCAAGTCCTTGTGGATAAAGTAGTCCATAGTGTTGCGGGCGGTGTACTGCTGCAGATACTTTCCCAGCAGGGTGCGCTCTTTCTGCTTGTCTGTCGGCGCCCGGGTAGCCAGCCCATCTCGGTAGGCGGCGACGCCATCGGTGGTACGAAGCGCCGTCATAATGACATCTTCCGCTTCCTCGAGGCGCTTCTTTTGCCAGGTGCCGCTCTGACCGGTCTTGTCGGGGTCGGGACGATACTCGAACTGCAGCACCAGGTCGGCACCTTCCAGGCGCGCCGGCTCGTCGTGGTGGATGATGAAGAAGCGCTCGGTACTCTCCTTCACATCGTTATGCTCGCCTTCGGTAGCGTCGACCACGCGGCAGTGAACCTTGAGCGCTGCATCCACCGAGTCGAAACCCAGGCCACCCTGGGCAGCCGAGCCCTGCAGCTTCTTCAGGGCCTCGTTGAGGTTGAAGGTGAAGTTGGCTAGTGTTTCGGAGGACTTGACGTAGTACTGGTCCTTGTTGGCCCAGTGGAGGTAGACCTCGCGCCCATCATAGGGTACCGCATAGGGGGCGGCGCGGCTGTCGTTCTCGGCAACGTGGTGGCGGCGACTCATGAAGTCGCCCTTGTCGTAGTAACGGGAGAAGAAACGGTAGAGGTGGTCGTAGATGTCTGCCGATGCGCTCTGCTCCCGCTTGGCGACATCGTAGGCGGCCCGCGCCTGCTTCACCGCCGGGGCGCTCTCCGGGTCCGGGGCTCCCAGTTCTTCGGCCTGCCGGCGCTTCTCCTCGATCTCCTGGCGCATTGCTGCCAGCTGCTGCTCACCCTGCTCGGCAAAGGCTTCCTCAATGGCATGAGCCAGGTCTTCACGGATAAACCGGGAGAGCTGGTCGCTCTTGGCGTGCATGATGCGGTAGAGCCCGAAATCCAGCTCTGGCTTGTCGAGCTGGAAGAGCTCGTGAAGCAGCTTGATAAAGCGTTCCTTGCGATCGTCCGCGGTGCTAGCAGCCATTGACCCGTTCCCATCAGCTCATGCAATTGGCGAGAAAGGCCCGCCAATTCAGATAATTAGAAAACAATGCGACCAGGCAAGGAGGCCTGGCCGATGGTGATTTGTATGGTGATGATGATACCCGGTGGCTAGGCCGGGCGGCCACACCAATGCGCCGCCGGCCCTTTCATGCCAGCTCCCAGCGGATCCGAAACAGCAGATGGGTCTGGCTCTTGCGATGCATCTGCCGCTCCAGGGCATCGATGAGCGCATCGCGCTTCTCCTCGATCTCATCCTGGACGTCGAAGATCGACTGACGGTCGCGGCGCTGCTGACGCTCAAGCGTCTTGAGCGCTTCCTGCGCGGCCTTCTGCTCCTCAAGGGTCTCGGCGGTGCGTGATCGGCGCTTGGCATCCTTGATCTTGGCTCGGGTGTCCTCCAGTTGCGCTTCACTGGAAGCCACCTGATCATCGGCCCAGGCCTCCAGCTTGTCGCGCTCGCGCTGGAAGTAGCTGTGATTCTCCTCAAGCACACGGCTGAGGGTCGCTTCCAGCTGCCGCTTGGCCAACGCAGGGAGCTCCTGAGAGGGTTCAGGGGCTCTATCCGATACTACCAACGCCGTCACATTGAAGAGCCGCTCACAGGCCTCCTGGTCGAGGTGTGTGCCATCGTCAGCCAGGGCAGTGAAGACCAGGTGCTCCTCGTGCTGAAAGCTGTCCAGCTCTAGCAGATTCAGCTCCAGCCACCCACAGCGGGTAGTGAGCTGTTCGAGTACCGAGATTCGCAGCGGGTGATCGGATAGCTGGAAGCGCAGGGTGGCGACCGGCGTCTCTCGGCGGCGGCCACTATCGAGAACATGCTCGCCCAGCGGATGGGTCAGCCGATAGACATGAGCATGTTCAGGTGGCTTGATGCCCTTCCCCTTACGAATCAGCCAGTAGTCACCGGCAGGCACGCTCTGCACCGGAGAAGCCTCCAAGTGAAAGGTCAAGCTGCTGTCGTTGAACTTGGCCTGCTCGGCCAGGCAGTGTCGGGTCAACTTCCAGAACAACTTGCCGGTGCGGTCGAGCTGCGCCTCGGCCTTGTCACGCTGGATGCGCAGCAGATCGTGGATCTGCTCATCAAAATGCTCGAGTAGCTTGCTCTCGGTCTCCTGCATGCGAGCATCGATATCGGCCTCCAGCTGCGCACGCAGCTCGGCAAAGGCCGCTTCGATGGCATCAGGAGTGCGACAGGTAGCGTAAATATCGGCGATGCGCTTTTCCACATCCACGCCCGATTCCAGCCGCCCGAGAATTTCATCGGAGGCACCGAACAGGCCATCGAACAGCTGGAACTTCTCGCTCAGCAGCTCGAGAACCCGCTTGTCGGCCTCATTGCGCTGATTGAGGAAGTTGACCACCACCACGTCAAACTGTTGGCCATAGCGGTGACAGCGACCGATACGCTGCTCCACACGCTGGGGGTTCCATGGAAGGTCATAGTTCACCACCAGGTTACAGAACTGCAGGTTGACCCCTTCGGCCGCGGCCTCGGTAGCTACCAGGATCTGCGCCTTGTCTCGGAAGTGGTCGATGATGGCGGTGCGTCGGTCGATGGCGGGACTGCCGGTCACCCGGTCACTGCCAGCATGCTCCGCAAGCCAGCGCTGATAGATACCCGTCACGCTCGGGCTGTTGTTGGTGCCACTGAAGGTGACGACCTGATCGGCAAAGCCGTGACGCTCCAGGAACCGACTGAGGTATTCCAGGGTTCGCCGCGACTCGGTGAACACTACCGCTTTCCGCGGGGCGCCCATCTCATCCATGCGGGCGAAGCCGGTTTCCAGCGCGGTGACCAGCGCATGGGACTTGGCATCCTCATGGATACCCCGAGCAAGGCTCAGGTACTGCTCGATCTCGGCGATTTCACCCTGCAAACGGGTGGGATTGATCTCCTGTTCCGCATACCGGGGATCGGCCTCCTCGACTTCATCGGCTTCAGCTGCTTCCAACAGCTCCTCATCGACTGACTCATCGGCCAGCAGTCGCTCCAACCAGTCCTGCTCGACCTGGTGCCGGTCATGCAGTGCCTCGAGTCGCTCCTTGAGGGTCTCCAACGTCTGGATAATGGCAGTGGTGGAGGAGGCCAGCAGCTTGCGTATGACTAGTGACACCAGGTGGCGTTGGCGAGTGGGCACGCCATAGCTGTCTTCGCGCTCCAGGTAGCCCGAGACCAAATGGTAGAGCCGCTGTTCATCCTGGGAGGGGGTGAAGGGGATCGTCAGCGCCTTGCGCTCGGTGTACTGCACATACTCCAGCACCTGGCGGCGGAGGGTGCGTTTGGCGAATTCATCTAGCCGGCGTCGCAGCCCCTCTATGTCGTTGCCGCCACGCATAAACTGCCGGCGAAAGCTGATGGCATCACCGAACAGCTGGTCATCAATCACCGTCGACAGACCGTAGAGTTCGAGCAGCGAGTTTTGCAATGGTGTAGCGGTGAGCAGCAGCTTGCGACTGCCAGCAAAGGTGCGTTTGATGGCCTGCCCAGTGCGATGGCTCTCACGGTGAGCATTACGCAGTTTGTGAGCCTCGTCGATCACCACCAGGTCCCAGGGGATGGTGCGCAGCTGGGGTTCCAGCTTGGCCGCGAAGTGGTAGGACATCACGCTGATGACATCCTGGTCCAACGGATCGTAGATTCCCTGAGCACGCTGCTGTTTGTAGGTGCGGGCATCCAGCACTTGAGTGGGCAGGTGGAATTTCTCAGCCAGCTCGCTCGCCCACTGCTTGCGCAGGGCTGCTGGAGCAATCACCACCAGCCGACGCCGACGCTCTGCCCAGTACTGGCAGATGACCAGCGCAGCTTCGATCGTCTTGCCAAGCCCCACCTCGTCGGCCAGCAGTACCCCCTTAGTCAGCGGGTTCTGCAGGGCGAACAGGGCCGCATCGATCTGATGCGGATTGAGATCAACCGAGGCGTCGAACAACGAAGCAGCCAGGCGGTCAACGTCTCCCCCCCTGCGCTGGCGGGTCAGCTCATAGGCGAAGTACTTGGCGTGGTAGTCCGTGATGCGCTCTGTGGTCATCCCTGAAGCCTGTCCGGTTGCGATAGGAGCAGCTACCCACTCTCTCCCGTGCCGGAACGATGATCAAGGCGACTTAGGGTGTTGACTACACCAGCTTGAACGGCTCGATATGGCCGAAGGTGCCGGTCTTGGTCATCGCGGCGAGGGGTGCTACATCGCGCGTCCTCACCGCCACGTGGGCATCGCCCAGCCCCGCTCACGCGCGATGCCGGCGAGCACCGGGTCCGGATGGATGGCGTGGGGTTTCTCCACCGCCTCGAGAAGCGGAAGATCGTTGCGGGAATCAGAGTAGCCCCAGGTCTCCGCTGGCTGCGCCTCTCCCAGCCATTCCCGGAGTGCGTGAAGCTTCCCTTCCTTGAAGGTGCGGATACCGCGCGCCTGGCCGGTATAGCGACCGGCTTGCTCCTCGAGCTCCGTCGCCAGTGCCGCATCGCAGCCCAAGCGCCTGGCGAGTGGCGCCACCAGCTGAGCGGTCGAGGCGGAGATGACGACGGCGGTATGCCCCCGCTCGCGATGCCATGCCACCTGCGCAAGGCCTCCCGGGAATAGCCGCGGCATGATGCGACTATCGAGGAAGACCTCGACCTGCTCGGCCACTTCCCGGACCTTGCGTCCTGCCAAGGGGGCGAGGAGAAAGGTCAGATGTGCCTCCATATCCAGGGTGCCTGCCGCGTAGTCGGCCATATGGCTCTCCCAGGTGCGGCGATACTCGGCGGCATCCGGGATCCAGCCCTGCTCGATCAGCCACTCGTTCCAGTACCCGGTGATGTCCCCGTCGAGCAGGGTGTCATCCAGATCGAACAGCGCCAGGCGCATTGCCCTGCAAGACATACTCACTCCTCAATCTCCTGAACCTCATCGAGGTCGACAAACACCAGCACCTCGCACTCTTCCGCCAGCAGATGGCAGCTGCCTCGATTGAGGGCATCGACAGAGAGCTCAATCCCGGAACACTCCACCGCATAGCGTACGACGTTGCCCAGCAGCTGACGACGACGGATCACGCCACGACACCCGGGGCCCGCGTGAGTCGGCAACTCGCCACCTGGCGTGGTATCTGACACCAGCTGCAGGTAGATGGCCTCGGGTCTAAGCGCCACGCGTGCCGCCCTGCTCACCTCGCCAAGCAACGCATGCGCCTGATGGCCCGACAGCACGTTGTAGTGCCCCATGAAGCCAGCGGCCTGATGGCTGCAGGGCCGTGTGTACAGTGCTTCGGCATCCCCTTGCTGCAGGATACGTCCGTCATGCATCAGGAAGATGCGGTCGGACATCATCAGTGCCTCTTCCTGGTCGTGGGTCACGAACAGCGTCGTCAGGCCCAGCGTCTTCTGAATGTCGCGCAGCTGCTGACGCAGGTGACGGCGGATGCGCGCATCCAGCGCCGACAGCGGTTCATCCATCAGCAGGATACGGGGCTCCACGACCAACGCACGTGCCAGCGCCACCCGCTGGCACTGCCCTCCGGAGAGTTGATGCGGAAACTTGTCGGCATGCTCGCGCAGCTCGACCAGGCGCAGCACCTCGTCCACGCGGCGGCGGCGCTCCTCCTGGGGCACCTTCTGCATGCGAAGCCCGAAGGCGACGTTATCGGTGACCCGCATATTGGGGAACAGCGCATAGTGCTGGAACACCATGCCGACGCCGCGCTGCTGGGGAGGGAGTGCTGTGATCTCTTCGCCACTCACCACGATGCGACCTTCATCGAGCGAGTTCAGCCCGGCGATGGCCCTCAGCAGGGTCGATTTCCCGCAGCCGGAGGGGCCCAGCAGCGTGACGAACTCGCCCTTGGCGATCACGGCATCGATCTGGGAAAACACCTGAGTCTCGCCGAAGCGCTTGGCCAGGCTCTCGAGGCGCAGATAGTCGGGCGACGCAGTGGTTGTGGTGCCCTGCTGCCTTGCCGGCGCATCGGCCACGGTGTCGCGGCGATCGAGGGTCGGGAGATGGTCGCGGGCATAGGGAGCGGCGGTCAAGGTTATCATGCGTTGGCATCCTTGGCGATGGCGTGGCCGGACTGGCGGTTCCCCAGCCAGGTCAGCAACAGGGTGAACAGGAAGAGCGTGATCACCAGCGCGCTGGTGAAGTGGCCGCTGGCCCCACGCATGTTGTTGAGATAGACCTGCAGGGTCTCGAAGCGGGTCCCCACCAGCATGTTGGCGAAGACGAACTCGCCCACCAGGAAGGAGAAGGAGAGGAAGACGGCGACCTGCACACCGATACGGATATTGGGCAGGATCACCAGGAAGAAGGCACTGAACGGCGTCGCGCCCAGCAGCTGAGCAGCATCCATCAATGACTTCACATCGATGGTACGCAGGCTGTTGGCGACGGCCCGATAGACGAAGGGAAGCGCGATCGTCACGTAGGTGAAGATCAGGATCCAGGGGGAGCCCACCAGCGGCAGTGGGCCACCGGCATAGAGCTGCAGTAGCCCCACCGAGGAGACCACCGGCGGCACGGCAAAGGGCACCAACACCAGCCCGTTCATCCAGGTATCCAGCCGCGGATAACGGGTATGGGCCAGGAGGGCCACCGGCACGACCAGTACCAGGCTCAGCACAAGGGCTCCCAGGGTCACCAGCATGGAGCGAGCGAACGCCAGCTGGAAGCGCGGCGTGCTCCACAGCTCCAGGAACCACTTGAGGGTCAGCCCGTCCGGCAGCAGCGTGGCACCCCAGCTGGTCGCCAGCGCATACCCCAGAGTCGCCACCAGAGGCAGTGCCAGCAGGGTAAAGACGCCCCCCACCACCAGGGTATGAATAGATAGACGCGGTAAGCGAAGCGTCGGCAGGGCCGGTGCCTTGGGCCGCGACAGGGTGAGATCAGCGTTCTGCGACATGATGGCTCCTGCGTAACAGCCACTGCTGAATCAGGGTGACCATGGCCAGCAGGCCCACCAGGATCAGCGCCAGGGCGCTGGCCAGGTTGGGCTGCAGGAAGAGGTCGCCCGACACCAGGTTGGCGATACGGATGGTCATGAGGTTGTAGCTGGTGTTGACCAGGGCGTAGACGGTGGCATAGGCGCCCATGGCATTGGCGATCAGGATGGTGAAGGTCCCCGCCAACGCCGGACGGAGCACCGGCAGGCCGATGTGGCACCAGTAGGCGACTCGCCCAGCGCCCAGCAGGCTGGCGGCGTCACGCCAGTCGGCGCGCAGCCCCGCGAAGGCGGGAAACAGCAGCAGCATGCCCAGCGGGATCTGGAACCAGGTGTAGATGACGATCAGGCCGGTGCGTGAGTAGAGCGAGAAGTCATCGATCAGCCCGACACGCTGCAGGGCCAGGGTCAGCACTCCGTTGGCTCCCATCAGGATGATGAACGCGAAGGCCAGCGGCACCCCGGCAAAGTTGCTGGTCATGTTGGTGAAGGCGATCATCCAGCGACGCAGCGGGCCACTGGTACGGGTCAGGCTATGGCACGCCAGAACGGCGATGATAAGCCCCAGCAGACTGGAGACCAGGGAGATCTCGAGGCTGCGCCAGATCGCCTGGCGAAAAAAGGGCGACGTGGCGATCTCCTGAAAGTGCCCCAGCCCCCAGCTTCCCTCGACCTGAAAGGCGCTGACGGCGATCCAGCCCAGAGGCGCCATCTGGAAGGCGACGAAGACCAGCGCGAATGGCATCAGCCACAGCCAGGCAGGCAGCAGGCGCTTCACGACGCGTCCCTCCCCTTGACCAGCAGCTCGGGATGAGATGGCTTGTCGTGCTGCAGGCCCAGCAAGCTGGCAAGCGTGCCGCACAGCCGGGGCTGCTGGACGGTGGTTGCTGCGTCATGGGCAAACGCCTCGCCGAACAGCCACAGAGGCACCCGACGCTCCTCTTCCAGCAGGCCCGAATGGGAGCCGTCGGCATTCATCCCATGGTCGGCGGTGACCATGACGTGGTAACCCTCAGCCAGCCAGGTCGGCAGGTAATCGGCTAGGGCGATATCGGCTCGCCGCGCGGCGTTGCGGTACTGGGGCGACTCCCCGCCATGACGGTGGCCGGCATCATCGACATTCATGCTGTGCACCAGCAGGAAGTCAGGGTCGCTGAGGCGGCGCAGCGCCTCGGCATCGCTGAACAGGTGATCGTCAGGATAGTGGTCCTGCCAGTAGAACAGCCCGGCCTGAATGGCACTCTCGGGATCCTGATGGAAACGATGGCGTGCCGGCACGAAGGGGGCTTCCAGATAGAGCTCGCTGACCCAGTGATAGGCCGCCGCGGCGGTGCGTCGCCCCTGGCGAACCGCCAGATCGAACAGGCTGGTACCAGTCGAACGGCGCACCACCTGGTTATGCACCACACCGGAGTCCACCGGGCGGTCCCCCGTCAGCAGGCACTCATAGAGCGGGCGCGACATGGCGGGCAGCTCACAATCCAGTGTGTGGTAGCTGCCACGGCCCGCCTCACACAGCGCATGCAGGTGGCCCATGGCGTGCTGACCCACGGCATGGTTGAGGCCATCAAGCACCACGAGGATGACGCGATGAGACATGCAATCCTCCTTACCGCCTCACGGGGAGGCGGCAATTGATGAGAGAGCGGAAGGGTTACTGCTGGTGAATCAGTACCTGGGACTGCCACTGGCGCGGCAGCTGGCGGGCGCTCTGCTCCCAGGCCTCGAAGTCCTCTACCGGCCGGGCGTTGGCGTATTGCTCGTTAGGCAGCAGCTTGGCGGCGATCTCCTCGGGGAGGGTCAGGTGCTGGGCGCGGATCGGCCGGGCATAGCCCTCTGCCAGGTTGAACTGGCCCTCATCGGAAAGGATGAACTCGCGTGCCAACTTGGCGGCGTTGGGGTTCGGGGCATGCTTGTTGATGATGGTGGCATAGCCCGAGGTGACCGAGGCATCGGAGGGGATCACCACCTCGAAGGCATCACGATCGATCTGGTCACGGTAGTTGAGGGCGTTGAAGTCCCACAGCAGGGCCACCTCGACCTCACCTTTCTCGAGATTCGCGATGCTGGGATCCGCCAGCGAAAGACGCCCCTGGCGAGCCAGCTCGGCAAACAGCTCCAGCCCCGGGGCCAGGTCGCTTTCATCTCCACCGCTGGCAAAGGCCGCCGCCAGCACGGAGCTGTTGGCCTGAGCCGCCTGGCCCACGGCGCCTAATGACACGCTGTACTCTCCCTCGGCCAGGTCGGCGAAGCTGCGCGGACGCTCCTCTTCCGGCACCAGCTGCTTGTTGGTCATGAAGGCGATGGTGCCGGTATAGCCGAGCATCCAGTGGCCGTCGTCGTCCTTGGCCCAGTCCGGAATCTCGTCCCAGGTGGTCGGCTTGTAGGGCTGGGTGACGCTCTCCGCCACAGCGATCGGGCCGAAGCTGATGCCCACGTCACCGATGTCGGCAGTCGCGTTCTCGCCTTCCGCCTTGAACTTGGCGATCTCCTCAGCGGAGCTCATGTCCGTATCCATGTGCTCCAGGCCGTAATGCTCCTTGAGGTCCGCCCAGGTGTCTTTCCAGTTGGCCCAGGTATCCGGCATGCCGACACTGTCGACACGTCCCTCCTCCTGGGCGGCAGCGATCAGATCTGACAGCTCGGTGGAGGCCTGTGCCTGGCCGGCGAACAGCGTGGTGCCCAGGGCGGCGGTCAAGGTGAGGCGAAGCAGCGTCGAACGTGTCGGATTCACGGTGTGGCTCCATGCAGGTGGTCAGGGTGAAACCGCCATCTGGTCTAGTTCAGAAGCGGCTGACAGGAGGCACACTAGGCCAACAAGGTGACAGTGGCGTGTCGGTAACATGGCAATTGGATTGCCTGCCGCCGTTCTCGACACACATTGGCATCGTTGGTATTCCATGGAACTGCTGTCATCGTGACGACATGGAAGTTTCGCTAGGCTGACACGCAGCATGCCGTTTATAACGGAACGACAACTGAACTAGACCAGAAACGAGACACTCTTGACCACGATGCCACCGCCTTCTCCGACGTCAGCACCCAACCACCACCCATCCAGCCTGACGCCACCGGCGAATCGACTGCGCCATGCGCTGCTCGACATACTGGCCGACAAGGCTGTGGCTCACGGAAAGCGACTACCCTCGGAACGGCAGATGATGGCGAGCTTTGGCACAACACGCATTACCCTGCGAGAAGCGCTGACGCAGCTGGAAGCCGAAGGGCGCATCTATCGGGAGAATCGTCGTGGTTGGTTCGTCTCGCCACCACGCCTGCACTATGACCTGCTCGCCTGCCTGCCTTTCCGGGAGATGGTGGAGTCTCAGCAGCGCCGGGCAGACACCTACGTACTGGAGGCAACCCAGCGACCAGCGTCTGCCAGAATCGCTGCACGCCTGGAGATCATGGAGGGCACACCGGTCTACCATATCGTCAGAGCCCGTCACGTCGATGGTCGCCCCGTACTGTATGTGGAGCACCACCTGCGTACGGACTGCTTCCCGGGGATTCTCGACCACGACCTCGAGACTCGCTCACTGACCGAGCTCTATCGCAGTCACTACAGCATCCGCGTCAGTCGCGTGAGCTTCGAGCTCTGCTCCACGGTGCTGGATGAGCGAGCCGCTGATGCTCTTCGTGCCGCCTCGGGAGGACCTGCTCAGCGAGTCACTCGCATCAACTTCGACCAGAATGGACGAGCCATCGATTACGACGATGAGCTCTGGCGCCACGATGCGATTGCGCTGACCCTCTCAGCGGCACCTCAGAATGGTGGTTAACGCTATCGCCTTTCCACTGCAGCGAGGCGGGGCCCATAAGTCAGGAGCCTCATTCCCCGGCAGGCTTCAGATTCACCCTTTCGGGGCAAGCCCCTTCCCCTTGAGCTCCCTTCCCTTCCAGCCTTTCGTCTTTCATCCTTTTCCGTTGCGCCTTTGAGGGCTCCATCTGGTGGTGGCTCGCCATGCGAGCGCCTATGATAAAGGGCTGATGGACCAAGGGAGGAGCCCCATGGCACTGAAGTCACTGCTGACACAAGCCACCAGCGTTGGTCGCCAGGCAGCTCAAAAAGCTCGACATGGCGGAGGCCAGGACGGCTGGTCCGACGGATGGCACACCCAGGCGAGCACGACAGAGTCGCTGCGCATGCTGCGCGACTCCGCCACTGATGTGGTCAGGTCTACTGCAAAAGCAGCCACCACCCAGGAGGGGTGGCGGCGCATCGCTCGGGGAACCGGCAAGGTGGCCGGAGGAGCGGCTGTAGTGGCCGGTGGTATGGCTCAGGGCATCGTGAGCACTGGTTCAGAGGCAGAAGGCTCTCATATCAACGCCCCATGGAATGCCAATGCTAGCGACCCCCGCACGAATCGCAGTATAGGGCTCTATTTCGACCATACTGGCGCTCCCATTGATTGTCTCGGCAACCCTTTGTACGAAGACTAGATACCACCTCTCCTAACCGAGCAGGTGATCACCTTGATGGACTGCGGCGCCGATACCATCAGTGCGGCGCGCACCACATGCTCGCCTATCCCATCGAAACCTGCCCGGCTCATCTATAAGTTGCACATCAGCCGCTCAGGCGATAACGGCTATCAGCTGGCCATCGAGTGGAGAAGCCCGGACGAGATTATTCCGTAGCGGCCATACTGGCGTGAAGACGAATTGATCTAGGAGCGTTCAGGATGAGCAAGGTGAAACTTTTCGGGCACATGTGGATTGCCCGCAACCTCACCGAGGTCGAGATCAGGAAGTTATGCGGCTTTCTTACTCTCGGCCTCCGACACCTCGATGCCTACCAGTACAGCATGGAAGTCACGCCAATCTATGAGTCAGCCATCTCCCGTATGGAAGTGCCTAGCTTGCCTACCGTGAAGATGGCACGACAGGATCACGTCAACAGTTTTTTCGAGGAAGGCAAACTTCAACTCGGCTCATTCGAATACTACAGCTGCCATGACCACGGTGAAGTCGGCGACAAGCTGGAAGGGGACGTCGTCCTGCTCGCCGAAAGGGAAAACTTCACCACTGCTGGGCGGTTCGCCGGAGGCTTCGACCACTACCTACTGTGCACGTACCGAGGAGATCCGGATCCCGAAACGCTGGCGAAATTCGAGTATGACAGCGGCTTTATCATCCGAGACCCGGCGGGCTTCGCCACTGCGATACAGCGAGCTCTAGGTGCACATGGCCATGAATATGCCAGCTGCGTGTATAGCCCTCACAAAGCGCTGCGTGGGAAAGTACCGCCAGGCTTCAGCATCGACCGCATCGATCACCGCACCATCGAGATGATCAGCTCCGCGCGACACTTCATCAAACCAGATCGATTCGCTCACCAGCGAGAGTTTCGCTTCACCTGGAGGATGCCTTACGACGTCAGCGAGCCTTTCATCGTGACCTGTCCAGAAGCCGTCCAATATTGCGAGCGCCTGCCCTCATGAGTGACCGCTGGAGGCCCGGGAGCGATGGTTCGAGCCGCTGATTGAGAAGCACAGCCCCACCGAGCGCCGCCATCTCGCCCGCCTGGAGGCCCACGACCTGCGTATCAGTCAGTTGGAGCGCATTAAGGCCCTGCAAAATTCCGACGGTAACACCTCCCTACCCTGCCCCAAACCGCCCTTAGCGACCAGGCCCGAGCATCCGCCAGCGCGCCATGTTCGCCAAGCGCCCCACCGCATGCTCCCTAAAAATGGAGGCCGGCCCCAATGCCACTGCGGCCGGCCGCGTGACGCGCATCGCATGCGGCCATCAGCTCGACCTGCGCAATCGCGTCGAGCCCGGCGGCCCCATGCCCAACTGAAGTGGTCCCCGCCCCCTCTCCGGCTGGAAGCCCGAAATCAACACCACTTCCTGGCTGATTACCGAGATCACCCAAGATCTGGCCGACACCGCCATACTACCTCGCTGCGGCTTTACGTTGTGATGGGATGAAAGGAGGCGGCAACCTCATGAAACGCAAGGCTTAATCAAGAAACTGCGGCCAAAATAGCTGATCTCCAAAGTTGATCTGCCTATGCAGTGGGCCTATAGTCCACCACACTTGAAGACAGCATAAGACAGTAGAACGAACCGGCGATGCACCGGTCACAGGGCGAGAGGAACTCGGGGAGGGAGCCATGACGGCACTCGTTGGTATTGGGCTGTACAGCCCCAAGCAGGCAGAGAGGCTCATCGGAGTCGAAGCAGACAAGATCCGCCGCTGGCTGCTGCGCGATACCTCACCCCTCGGCCCGCTCTGGCACCCTGAGCCCGAAGCCCTGGGTGCCGAGGACACCCTCAGCTTCCGGGACCTTCTGGAAGTCCGAGCGGTGGCGCAGTTCCGCGAGTACGTCACCATGTCCGCGATTCGCGAAGCGCTCGCTAGCCTACGTGACTACCTCGAACGCGATTATCCGCTGACCCATCCTCGGCTTCTCACCGATGGCAAGGCGGTATTCCTGCGGCACCTTGAGGAGAACGGTATAGAAGCCCTGACCGACCTCGGCAAACGCCAGGCCGTCTTCCCCGACGTCATTTTCCCCTCTCTGCTGAAAGGTATCGAATTCGATGCCAGCGAGAATCCTATCCGCTGGCATCCCGACCCCCAAGACCCTAGCATCGTGATCGACCCGAAGCTCGCCTTCGGCAAGCCGATCGTCCTCCCTTGCCACATGTCGACCCATGCCATCTACAGCGCCTTCCAGGCGGAAGATGGCGATGCCGAGGCCGTGGCAAGGAACTTCGAGATCTCACTGGATGAGGTGAATCGCGCCGTTAACTTTGAAAAAAGGATAGCGGCAGGTGCACTTCTTCATTGACGAAAACCTAAGCCACCGCATCGCCAACGCCCTTCATCACCTCGCTCAGCTGCGCACTGAAAAGCACAGCGTTGTTCATGCCCGCGAGTTCAATGCCCGTCCTGGTGTTCCTGATCAGGAGTGGCTGGAGCGCCTTCAGCAGGAAGGCAACTGGGTGATTCTCTCAAAGGATCGGTTCAAGAAAGGCGACCCAGAGCGGCTGGCTTTTGAGAACGCCGGACTGACCATCATCAACCTGGGGAAGGACTGGAGCCGGCGCAAGGTGTGGGATACGGCTATCCAGTTGATCCGATGGTGGCCGACTATTTCCAAGGAAGTCACCCAGACGAACGGCCCCATGCTCTACGAGCTCCCCTGGGGGATGTCCGGCAAGCTCAAAGGCCGCAAGCTGCCAAAACCTTAGTAAAGCCCCGACCATTCCTACCCCAGTTTCCCACCAGAGCCGCTCGCTTGGGTTTGGCTGCCACCCTTCTGCCCGGCACTTTGAGATGGAGATGTGGACTGGGTCACGCTCCGCCCCAAGGAGTCACCAACTTTCATCCCTGACCACCCCAGCACCGCCACCCACAGCGTCGGCAGCACCAGAAACATCATCCCCTCCACAAACTGCAGCACCATGCGGTCGTAGAGGTTGTTGGCGGCAGAAAGCCAGCTGAGCTTAGCGGCGTCGCTGCGGTAGAGCAGGTCCACCAGGTTCGAATTGATCCAGCGAGCAAGCTCCCACCAGAAGGTCAAAAACCACATGGCGAAGAGCCCGAAGGTGGCCATGCCGGCAACCTTGAAGCTGTAGCTGGAGATAACCATCACGAACGGCAAACAGATGATGATCGCCATCACCAGGATGCCCTGCACCATGGGCAACGCCTGCTTGAGCATGTCCATGCCGGCCTGGAAGGGCAGGACCGACAGGGTGCCGCCGATGGCGGAGCCGGCGGTAACGGTGGCATCCCAGAAGCTGCTGCCACCATCCAGCCCGCGGAAGCCCACCACTGCCTGGTCTAAGTTGCCACTGGCCGCCCCCGAGCGGGGGCTGACCAGGCGCCGGATCACATAGTCCTCGGCGTCGCTGTCGGTGAAGACGCTACGGAAGTCATCCCAGAACCCCGTGCTCACCTCATCATGCAGCCGGGCCCTCAAGCCAACGCTTTCGGCTGACCACCACTCCTGACAGGAGGGATAGCCGGGCAGGCCGGGGCCGGTGTTGGGCCGGGAAACGTCTCGGCCAGCATCATAGGGGAAGCCGGCAATGGGCCGTCCCGCGAAGAAGCTGTCGTAGTAACCGGGTGTGGCCTGGAAGTAGGTCGAACCGATCCAGTCCACATCCATGGCGCGAGTCGCCTCGATGCTCCCGCCCTCCTGCAGCAGCCGATTGCGTGCCGGGCCGAAGCACTGGCGCTGGAACTCGCCTACCTCCTGTTGCAGCCCTGGGTCTTCGATGCTGTGCAGATCCAGCTCCATGCGAATGGATTCGAAGTCCGTCGCGCAGGGAATGGCGTGGATCGCTGCCGCTGTGACCCCATGGGATACCGCATGCACCCCCGCCCACCACAGCGGCATCCTGGCCTGTTGGCCACCGATGGCGCTCTCGGTGGCCCCGAATGCCCCCTCGGACCAGCCACCGGAGGCGAACTGGCGGATGCCGCACTCCAGTGATCGGCTCTCATCGATATCGGCAGTAGCCAGCTGGACCTGCAGCAACGGCAGGCAGGTGAAGACGTAGGCCAGGAGCATGGCATAGAGTCGGGTCTCGATACGGTTAACTGTCAGGATGCCCTTGGTCCCCGCTTCATCGCCCTCCTGCCGGGCCTTGAACCACTCGGAGAGTATCAGGGTGATGAACGGTACCGCGGCGATTCCGGTGCTCACCATGACGTTCCAGATGGCGTTGTTGATGATCCAGCCCAGCAACGTCATGGCATTGGCGAAGTAATCGAACACTACCAGCGGAGCGGTAAGCAGGCCTCCCATCAGACACCTCCCAGCCGGTTGATCAGGTTGGTGGTCTCGAGAAGGCCGAGGATGCCCAGGGCCATCAGTTCGAGGCGCCTAAGCTTGGCCAGCGCCTGCCGGCCGTTGTCATGATCTCTCCGCAGCCGAGCCACCGCCCGGGGGCGCACCTTGTACCACCAGACCAGAATCAGCGTGGCGTAGAGACTCAGCCGCCAGACCAGCAACCACGGCCAGGCGGTCTGCCAAGCACTATGGTAGGCCTCGAGCCCACCCAGCAGCCTTACGCTCACGGCCAGAATGGCACCGCTCAGCAGGAACATGACGACCAGCACTGCGATGGCCACCAGCAATGACGGCCAGCGCCGTGGGCTTATCCAGAAGAGAGAGCGTCGTGCCATCAGTCGCCACCCTCCTCGTCTGCGGGGCGGCCACGACCATCCAGAGCCGCATCCGGCCGGAAGGTCTCGCCCTGAGAGGCTCCCTGGCTTCGCCGAGAGGCCCGCTCAAGGGCGATGCCGGCGGCACTGTTACCCAAGGCCTGGCGAACCTCCATCTCGGAGCGCAGGGACTCGATATCCCGATCCAGGGCCACCAACTTGCGATCCAGTGCCGACATACCCTGCTCGTTGTCGGCGATGCCCGGGTCGCTGCTACCCGCCAGCAGCAGCCGACGCGCCCATAACGCCTTGGTCAGGGTCCTGGCCAGGGCCATCTCGCCACTCAGGCGATGAGCCAGCAACGATGCCTCGGGATCGCTGCGCAGCGATTCGACGACGCCTCGGGAAACGGTCAGTCCATCTCCGGCGGAGATCTCGCGCAGGTTCTCCGGCGTCATAGGGTCGCTGCCATCGATAAGCCTCAGCAGCTTGCCGTAGACCTTCTGCTGCTCGCGCTCCAACTCGCGCACCAGGCCGCTGCCGGCCTGGGTCTCGCTGCGCTCGCAGCCGTCGCAGGTACGAATCGACTGCTCGCCGATCACCGTCTGGGTCCACTCGGCGGCTTCCTCCGTGCTCTGCCAGACCGTGCACATGCCGCCCAGGCAGGTTCCTGTCCCTGTCACAGTTCCACTGCCTGACCCCGGGCTACCGGAGCCGCCAGTGCCGCCCCCAGCGGAGGAGCCGGATAATCCACCGCCACCGATCCAAGTTCCCTCATTGGTGGCCACTGATCCCCAGCCACCACCGCCACCGGCGATGGTGGCCGTGCTGGTGGTATCGCTTCGGCCATGCAGGAGGTTATAGCCGGCGCGTGCGGTGTCTTCGACCACGCGGATTGGCGCCTGACCACTGCCGCCGCGACGCTGGCCACCCACCCAGGTCACGCCCTGATTACCACCCGACTGGTCGACCTGCTCCTGGGCCGCAACGACATCGGCGTTGGACTGAGCCGCACTCTGCCAGCTTTCGGCTGCTGCCATCTGCTGCCACCCCTGACCGGAGACCATATCGGCCATTTTTTCGGACATCTGGCGGCACGACATCGAGGCGCGATCGAAGTCGACCCGCCCCTGCAGCACGCCGTTGCTCAAGAGATCATAGAGTCCCGGGTTGGCCCTCTGAATGATCATCGCGGGCAGCGAAGCCACTGCGCCCTGGGCATTCTGGACGACCGTGCCCATCAGGTTCTGAAAGCCATTGGTAAGGCCGTTGAGCTGATTGGAGACCGTGGCACCGATATCGAAGTTGCCGCAGCTGGCATTCATGTTCCAGCTGATGCCAAGCCCGCGGCTGTTGGGGTTATAGCCCCGACCGGCGGAGACGCTGAAGGGCGAGGCACCCCCAATCTGGTAATAGAGAGCGTCCGCCGACTGCGCCTGAGCCTGGGTAGAGAGCAGCCCCACCACCAGGGCACCGACCAGCGGCGTGAGGGGGAAGCGTCGCGTACGAGATCCTTTCATATCATCTCTCCTTCAGGGGGCGGCGTAGAGCAGTTTCTGGCCACGGCGCCGGCAGCAGCGAAAGGGGCGCCACAGCGACCAGGCGTAGTCACCGTCCGCATCGAGGCGCTCGGCATACGGGTCAGTGATGCCGCGATCCGGCCATACCCGGCAGGATTTGCTCATATTGGGCGTCAGGCGCTGCCAGCGATGGGTCGAGGCATCGCCCTCCTTTACTGGCCCGGGCGGCCAGTAGCCATCACGGCTGGAGGCAACCAGCGGGGTGTAGACATGAGGTTGCCCCGTACGGGTAACGATATCGGCAGAGCGCTGGGCAGTGGTCGCCGCGGTCTTGTAGTCATGCACCTGGGTCAGGAAGCCGCTGCGCGGGTAGATGTTGCCCCACAGATCACCCGACTGGCCTAGCTCACGCATGCCAGGCGTCAGCGCCTCGGGGTAGAACGACTCGGGAATACCGCTGCGCCACGCCAGGGCATCCAGGGTCGAAAGGTGGTAGGGCTGGAAAGGTGTCGCTGCCCCAGCGCAGGTCATGCCGAAGGCATCGGCGAAGTTGCTAAAAGCACTACCGGCTGGGTGGCCGATAGCGTCGACGTTCTTGAAGCGCAGGTGCTCATGATGGGCCCAGTTGGCATCGGAGGTGCTCTGCCCACCGGCCAGCGCCTCGCCCAGAGGCGGCGACAACGTCGCTATCTCCCACCAGGGGTTGTCGCCGGTGTTCTCATAACTGGAGACCACCAGCTCGGGAATATAGTGACGCACCTGCACCGAGGTGCGGATCGAGCACCCCGACCAGGAGCAATGGAGCCAGACGCAGATGCCGATGACCTGATAGTCCAGGCACTGGGGTGAGAGTGATGAGGCGACGATCTGCGGCGTGGTCAGGGCATGAGCGGGCTTCTCCGCCACCCCCAGACTCAGCAGCGCACCGCCCAGCATGGCCACCAGAGTCTTGAAGGGGATCATCGGCGCCCCTCCTGGTCAAGGAGACGGTCGGCCTCATTCATCGCCGCGGCCACATCCAGCTCGCCGTAGATCACATAGCGGCCATCGACCACTACCGCGGGGACTTTCTCGACACCCAACTGCCAGGCCCTGGCCAGCCCGAGGTAGCTATCGGCATAGCGGTCGGCGGCCTCCTGCCACTCGGGAGTCGCCATGCGTTCGCGCATAATGGCTTCAGCCATATCAGGATCAGCAGGAAGGTCACGCGATAACCTGGCATCCAATCGACCGGGAGCATCGAGTTCCAACACTGCTACGCCCGACGGCACATTGATGGCCGGCTGCCCTGCCGTGGTAAAAACTTCGATAACTGGCTCAGCGAGTGCAGAACCTGCCAGGCAGGCAGATAGCCCGAAAGCCACTAGCCAGCGGCGTGGGTGGTGTCTCTCCATGCTTGCCACTCCAGAAGATCAAGGAACTGACACAGCATTACCGGACACATCGAAACAGGCAGCAGGAAATGTTAATTCGCTTGCGAGATTTTTTCTGCAGCTGCCATCAAGGGCAAGCCCATCAATTCCCCCCACCACGACCCAATTCAATGAGCTTTATATTTCGAGATACATTGAGACTTGCTGTAACTGCCCCCATAATAGGGACAAACATTCACTCACCGTGAGGAAACGCATGTCCATTCTTAATACCTACATGCAGAAGGAACAGCAGCTGAAGCAGCTCCAGGAAGAGCTGGATAGGCTGAAGAATGACGACCGCCTGAAGACCGAGCTGGATTTCAAGAACCACCTCGAAGAACTGATGCACGAATACAACAAGTCAGCCGCCGACGTCATCAAGCTACTAGATCCGAAGCCCGCTTCTACCAAGGCTGCCAGCACCACGCCCACTGGCCGTGCCAGGCGTAAGCTGAAGATCTACGAGAACCCGCATACTGGCGAAGTCGTCAAGACCCGCGGCGGCAACCAGAAGACGCTGAAGGCGTGGAAGGATGAGTACGGTGCTGAGGCAGTGGAGGGGTGGCTCGTTAGGACTGAAGATTAAACCACTGCTGACCATACTACTGCATGGCTGCCAAGTCTCTTGGCAGCCATTACAAAATAGCTACCTCATAAGGAACCAAAAATTAAAAAAAGAAACTGTACACATAAAACATCACTCCAAACAGGAGCTGAAAAATCGCACACCCTATAGATTTTTTATGACAGTTAAACTTTCGACTAGCCAAACTACTTAGGTCAACATACTGCTCATAGATAAGTCTGAGCTCGTCCTCCTCCGGCATTTCCAAGAATTCATCTAGCGTGCGCGCTCCTTCCCCCCTCTGCATACCTGGAAAGTAGTATATAGAGCCAGAAACCCTCCTCCCAGTCCGGGGATAAACCGCTAAAAGACCCCAAAGACCAGTACCCAACACACTTATAAAAAAAGCCGTCAATAAGAAATAAAACCCCAAACCAATATCTATCTCCCCTCCACCTCCAAGAACACTTTCCCAACGTCCATATAAGGAAGCAGTAAGCGCAAAGGTGAAGGTGAAAATAAGCGCCGTTTTAAAGTTAGATGCATTAAGGTAAGCGTCAACCCTCTTGACGCACTCCCAAATATCAGCCTTCTTACGCTTGATAGTCTCATCCATGTACCCACACCTCATATTCTCTCTCTGCTAGCTCTAGATTCTCTCTGAAGTTAGGCACACAATCTTCATCACGAAGATCAATGCTATCCAGGTCAAACCAACCAACCTCCTGGTGCTTATTTTTTATTGGTTCAGCACCACTTCCTACTCTGGCCAAAAAAATCACACCTTGCTCATCTTTTCCCTCGACGGTATAGGTAGATATCGGCCTTGGGTGAAAGCTATGAATCTCAATGCCAAAATCATACAAATAGTCTTGACGAAGGGCACTCTCAAATGTCATACCGTCTTGCAGCTGGGCACAACCAAATTCCCATTTCTCAGATAGAGGGCTTCCTTTTTTAAACTGACGCCTACCCAGAAGAACCTGAGATTTATTATTAAAGCAGATCGCCACACAATGGACTACCACCTTCCTTTCAGCAAATCCTGAAGGCTTTGCATTATCCTCCAACAACCTTTCGTCACCAACAGAAACTCTATCCCTAAAATCATTCAAAAGCTTTCCAACTTGCTCGCCAAGACCTAGCGCTTTGAGAGTTTTTTCGCAAAGTTCATTATCAAAAGCCCTCCCCTCTATTAACGCCGCAGCCTCGTAAGAGCTTAGTCTAAACTGCTGCCTCCAGTGCTGCTCAAGCCTACACCAATTTGGACTATACCAAAGCACAGGGTATGGAAAAAAAGAGTCCACCCCTTTCAACTCCCGATACCCAACAGACCGAACCTCATCAGATCCATGTATTAAAGAAACTATTGATGCAAGCTCCACACTTACAGCAACAACTTCCGGATGTGAAATCTCAGCAACTCTGAAACCCGCATCAATATTTAGCCCCAAAAACTCAAGATAGCTCTCCCCTTGACCATCTCCCAAAGAAACTGCGACACCTCCCCTCTTCCTCTCAATTTCATTCACGACATGCTCAACACTCGAGTCTCTATAATCCCCTCTAGGCAGCCTACTAACATTTGAAATCCACATAGCTGCCTTTACTTTTGGAGAATCCTTACCCGCTTGATAAAGAAACTCATAGTCTTTGTTAACTCTTTCTGCAACAGAGTACACAGAGTAGAGCTCTTGAGCGACATCGCTGCCCCTTACAACCTCCTTATAAAAAAGCGCCTCATCACCGCGATACTTCCAAAGTTTATATCCATCTTTCCTCGCATAAGTAGTAGATGCCTCAAAAAGATGGCGAAGAATCTCAATCCATCCACCTGCTTCTTTCTTGATCCCGGTAGACCCAACAAGATCTATCGAGAAAAAAATAAAGACAGACTCAGTAACCTGGCCTGCCTTTCCTATGTCAGTCACACTCTTTAAATTTTTATTTAAAAAAGCTAGCTTTAGCTTTACTCTTTCATCCATGAGGAACTATTCCCAGCTAAAAACACCCAGCCAGCAGCCACGCACCTTCACCGCCTTGCTAGACACATCAAAATACTCTGCAATCTTTTCTAGCGGATAGAGGCCATCCGCGAAAAACTGATTAGCCACAATACGAAACTCATCAGCCGGCATCAAAAGAGAACCAGCAAACTCATGAGCCTCAAACTCTTCTTCATTATAACCCATCCGATGACGCACAGAATCAATATAGGAGTCAACTGACCCCCATAAATCATCATCAATCAAATATCCAAGGTGGAGAAAGAGATGCCCTAACTCATGCGCAATGGAAAAGCGGCGTCGCGCGTGACCCACACAGTCATTGACAGCAATAGCAAAGCTATCACCAGATTTGCGAACATATGCTTCAGCATCTTGACCATAATACGGATCAAAATCTTCAATTGACCCACCAAGCCTATCAATAACCTCTTCAACATCTATAGGGGTCGTCAGCCCAAGAGACTCCCTAACTGTTACCGCCAATTCATTTATTTGCTTTCTGCGGCTAGCATCCATGACGCCACCTCCATGGAAATTTTTATAATACTAGCACGCAATTATCAAATATTCAATAAAACATCAACCGATATTTTTTATTTGAATAGGAAAAATTAGAGCTCAATTCAAATCCCTCTCAGCTTATCCATTCTGTTCGATATATATAGTGCCGCATCTATCTCACTTAAATTCTGCTCTCGCATCACCCGCATGCGCTCTGCCTTCTCCTCGCCCTCGGTGCCGGCCAGGGCCAGATAGAGGCTGGGAGGCACCACCCGGAATAGCGCTTCCAGACGCCCTGACAGCAGAACTCCCTCGGTGTACTTCTTCGACACCTTGGTGGCGGAGGCCATCAGCTTGCGCTGGGTGCTGGTGAGCTCCTTGAAGCGGCTAACCTGCTCGATCTCGTCCGGCGGCATGTAGAGACACAGCCAGAACTCGATCATGTTGAGTAGCTTGCGGGCAGCGTCTGGGAAGTCCTCGAGGTTCTGGGTGGCCATCCAGATCCAGTGGGAGAGCTTGCGACCCATCTTGCCCACCTTGACCAGGTAGGGGCTCAGCAGCGGGTTGACGGTGAGCAGATGGCACTCGTCGATGACCTGGACGATGGGGCGCCCGCTGTACTGGTCGCGCTCGGCCAGGTTGGTGATCATATTGGTTACGCTGATCACCGACAGGGCGAGCTGGGCCTCATAGCCCTCCCGAGCGAAGTGGGCCAGGTCAATGATGGTCACGTCGCATTCGGGCCAGGCGGCGCCGGGACGGTTGAATACTTCGCCGTCGAAGCCATCACAGAACAGCCCCATGGCCTCGCCCATATCATAGGCGCGGCGCTGCCGCTCATCGGGGATACCGGACTTCCGTGAGATGGCATAGAGCGCCTCGCGCACGTCCTGGGTCATGCAGTCGCGACCTTCATCTCGGCAGCGCTCCGCCGCCCGGTAGATCGCATCGCGGACCATGCGCCGGTCGGCACGACGAAACTCCCGCTCCTCCTTGGGATCACCGCCGGTGATCATCAGCCGAGCGGTGATCTCCATCTCCCCAAGCAGATCGCGCTCCTCGTCAGGCTGCCCCTCTTCCTCCTCCAGGGGCGCTTCCTCGAAGGGGTTGGCATCCTCAGCGTCTCGGGCCAGGCGCCTCTCTTCCACCTCGTTCTGCAGCAGCCGCGAGGCTGCCGCGAAGGGCGGCAGCCTCGCCCCGCAGCCCGGCGACAGCTTGACCTGATTGACGCTCATGCCCTTGCGCTCGAAATACTGGCCCAGCAACCCGAAGCTGTTGCCTACCTCAATGATAAAGAGCCGCGGACGGTGTATGGCCATGACCTGGCTCAGCACGCCGTTCAGAGTGGCCGACTTGCCCGCCCCGGTGGGACCGAACACCAGCATATGGGCGTTGGCCGAGCGGTCCTCGAGATTCAGTGGGTCGAAGCTGAAGGTTTCGCCGCCGCGATTGAAGAATGTCATGCCGGGGTGACCGGTGCCGCGGCCGCGCCCGAACACCGGCGCCAGGTTGGCCAGGTGGTGGGCGTAATTGAACTGGGTGTACCAGCGATTCTTGCGATCCTGCTCCGGATCGAAGTTCATCGGCAGCCAGCGCAGATAAGTGTTGAGGCCGGCGACCTCATCCTCCGGATCCACCGGTGAGAGGTTTACCTGCAGCAGCTGGGTAGCCAGCTCCATGCTGCGCTGCTGGAGATCCTGCTCATTCTCGCCCATCAGGTAAAACGCCAGTGTGCTCTGGTAGAGCTTGTGGTTTTGCCCCAGATAGAGGCGGGCAGTCTCGCAGTCTTCACGCACCTGGCGAGCCAGCACGCTATCGCCCACTGCCTTGTTGTGCAGGCGATTGATGTGGTCCTCCAGAGGCTCCTGGGGCGTGGCGACGATGGTCAGTACCGCCTCGGTGCCCTCGGGTAGCTTGTCCATCAGGGCGTTGCTCGCCTGGCCGTCGGAACGACGCACTTCGCCGGTGAGATGCCCCACCACCGGCACCCGGCGCATCTCCTCCACCACCACGCAGCACTGCGGTAGTCCGTCGAACCACCAGAGCCCGGTCTCTACATCGCCCTGGGGCGAGTTGAAGAGCATTCCCTCGGCCAGATCGTAGTTCCAGGCCACCTCATCGGCTTCCTCGGGATAGTCGCACAGGGTATAGAAGCGCGACGGATCCTCTGGTGCCAGCCGCGGTCGCGGATTGAAGCGCGGCAGCAACCAGCGGTGAAAGGCGCGCCCGTCATAGCGCTTCAGGCGCAGGCCCGCGCCGTGCAGCGCAGCAGCCAACCGATCATAGACCTGATTGGCGGCCTGTTCGGGCGAAAGCCCCCGCTGGCGTTCTCCCGTCTGGCGTTTCTTGCCGAGCCAGCGGTAGAGCACCAGGCGCGTGCGGCGGGTCTGGCCTCGCCACTGGGTCTGGGTCACGCCGTCATCCTGAAATAATCCGCCTGGCTTGGAGATGGCCCTGAGATGAGCGCCCATGCTCGTCAGCCAGTCCTGGGTAAACTCGGTCTCTCGAGCCCGAGGCCGCACATAATCACGCATGCGCTCCAGGTCGGGACGGGCATCGACTTCATCCCTGACGAAGAGCTGTACCACCCAGGGGTGCTGATCATACTCCGGCAGGCTGTCCTGGAAGGCGGCTTCAATCTGGTCACGAATCGCCTCAAGCGACTCCGGGGCACGGCCCTCGGTGGCGATGGGGAAGACCTCGGCCACCACGCCTACCGACACTCCATCCTCCAGGAGGAAGCAGCCCGACTCCGGCAGGTACTCCACCCAGGGCAGATAGTTGCTGAACGACGGCGCCCGACGGAAATGCGAGCAAAGCTCGGCCACGGAAGGCGCCTTGCCTCGCGGTAGGCTCAGAGGCCTACCATGCATATCGTTGCTCAGCGCCGCCGCCTCTGTGGGCAACGACGGCTCCGCAGGAGATATCGGCAGTGCCTCATCCAGGGGCTTCCCCTGGCCAGCCTTGGCGCTGCCAAACAGCCGATTCATCAGATTATCGAACTGGGACATCAGAGTGCCCTCCCGTCGACCCACTCTGCAGTGGTTCGGGCGCTCTCCCCGGGCATCGCGTACTGGGTGCGCTGATAGAAGGGGAACACCGTCGAGTAGCCGGGCACCGGCACCTGCTCTGTCCCGGCCAAGTGCGGGAAGACGTACATCACCAGATCCGGGTTGGGCAGACGGCGGAACTGGCTGTAGATCTCGTTGCCCACATCACGGCTGTAACGCAGCTGCTCAGTGATCATGTCGTCACCCTGCAGCGGACGGCGCAGTGCGCTGCGCGCGTCCAGCAGGCGACGCTCGTCGGTGCTGTAGCCGGCCTGGCTCTGCCAGATTTCCATCATGGTGGACTCACCCACTGGCATCAGCTCCTCCTGGGAAGTGGCGCAGCCCGCCACTGCCAGAGTGGTCATCAGGGCCATCAGTGGCCTGGCGGCGCTACGGCAGACCGAGGTTGTCCGCACCAGAACGGTCATATCGCACCCTCCTTCCTTGTGTCTCATAGTCGATGGGCAGCTCGCGTTCGATATGGATGGCGACCGGCTGACCCGGGGGAACATAGACGGCGTCGAAAGTCTGGCCGAAGCGCTCCTGCACCCACTGGCGCACGTCGGAGACGCCGCCGGCCAGGGCCTGGCTGGCGGCATAGCGTCCAGAGTCGCCGGTCAGACCGCTGACCACGCCGCCGCTGTCCACACTGGTGGTGACCTCGTTCATCGCCATGGCATCGGCACCGACCTCGGCGGCGCCCAGAATGAAGCTGGTCAGCAGGAACTGTTGGGCGTTGGTCTTGCGATCTCCGGGAATGCAGGGCAGTCCGCGCGGATCGGAGAGCCAGCCGAGGGTGGTGCGGTTCGAGCCATCACCGGAATTGACGTCATCGGGAGTTGGCAGGGTGCGCACGGTGCCGTCCTTAAAGACGAAGGTCATCGAGTTGACCTGGCCACGCACGCAGGAGAGCGTCCAGTCGCCTGTCGCCGTGCCGCTGACAATGGCGCTCTCCACCTCGGGCAGGGTGACGCCGTTGGCGGTGAGGTTCTCGCGGCCGATCACTACCTTGAACGGATAGGGGTCATTGACGGTGCCGTCGATAGGTACCCGGCCCAGCAACGCCGTCATGGCCACCGAGCCCATCAGAGTGGAGTTCTCCGGCAGGGTATAGACAGGCTCCACGGGGGACTCATCGGGGCGACCGGTCACCCGACTCTCCACTGCGCTGGTGGCATGCTGGGCCGCTTCGCCAAACTGACCTGCCGCCTCGCCGAAGCGGGTGGGGAAGGTCGTTTCGCCACTCCCTCGCTCATCCTCCTGAGCGTCCAGCGGCTCGACCCAGGTCAGTGAATGCGTCGATCCAGGGCCTGAGTAGATCGTTCCGTTGGGACCGCCACCACCTTCCAGACCGAGGCCAATGGGGAGATCCTCACTTCCCGTGTCATCCACCTGCTGACGCAGCTGATCCAATTGACGCTGAAGGGTGTTCAACAGTGGATTGCTCTGTTGTGTCTGCTCAACCTCCTGACGCAACTGCTCACGCTCGCGGCGCAGCGCCTCTTCGATGGCCCCATCCACATCCTGATCGCGACTCATCAGCCGTTCGTTCTGGTCGCGTAGCGCCTGAGTTTCCGCCTGGGCCTGCTCCAGATCGCGACGCATGGCCTGCACATGCCCAACGAGAGTGGCCACGGTATCCCGCGGGGTGTCCCCCTCGATGCCAAGTGCCTGCAGCTCATCGTCATTCAGGGTCAGGGTCGGGTCTGTCTCCGCAGTTTCAGCATCTGTACCAGCATCGCCACCCCCCAGGCTGCGCACCACGATCAGCAGGACGATCACCAACAGCGCAGGAACCAGCACCTTCAGCAGGGTATTGCTGCGTAGCGTCATAAGGAGCCCTCCTCAGCGTCAGGCGCTTCCCTCAGCAAGCTCAGCGCCCTGTCCAGGCCACCGCTCCGGGTGACCAGAAAGACCGTAGTGGTATCCTCCATCGAGCCCCGCGGAGCCAGGTAGGGGTGCATGAACGTCGCGGAGTAGAAGTCTCCCTGCAGCCAGCGCGGATCGAGTTCGAAAGCGCGCTGCCGGTCGTTGTTCTCCAGTTTCACCGCCGTCACCGTCCAGCCATCGAACCGCCAGGCTCCCAGGGGCGTGGCAGTCACCGGCAGCGTTGGTAGCAGAGTGCTCAGAGACTCGGGTAACCGCATGGGCACACGGGTGGCCCCTCGCAGAGGCTCGATGGTCCGCTGCGGCGCGTAGAGAGACTGGGCCGCATACTGGGTCAGCCGCACGGGTATCGGCGTGGAAGCCGAGTGCTGGGCGTCCCTGGGTAAAGCGCCCTTCGACGATGACGAGGTCTTCGTTACCTCCGCACCGCTGCTTCCTGAGGTGGTGCTGTCTGAAGATGCCTCGCGGCTGTCCACCACCAGGACCTCCTCGCTGCTGGCTCCCTCACGGGCCAGAAGATCCAGCAGCAGCACATCCCCACTCTCCACATCCTGCACTCGCACCCGCTGAGTCTCGAAGGCCTCAAAGGCTTTCAAGTAAAGCACGCCCCCAGCACTCTGGACGCGCAGCACTTCGGGGTTAGCCAGAGCCGATGGCAACCCTACCCGCACATTGCGCTCCAGGATAACGATACGCTCCTTATCCACCGGCAGCGGTATCTCCAGGGGACGGCGTTCCCAGTGCATGACCTCTACCGCCATGGCATCGCCGATCAACACCGCACTCGTCAGGCAAGCCAGTATCACGCGCTTCATAGGGGATCTCCTTCATCCTCGCGGCCGGGCACGGCCAGGCGCTGCGGGGTGCCCTCGAAGCAATCCACTTGAAGCCCCCAGGGGTTACGCTCGGGATCCACATCGGCCCGCACTACGCGCAGCGGGTAGCGAACGAACAGGTCGCGTACCGGCGTGCCGGCGTACTGCTCGTCGATGGCCATATCCAGGGTCACAATCCAGGCATCGCGACTCAGAACCTCGACGGCACTGGCGCGATACCCGCGACCGGGGATCTCGTAGATGCCACGTACGCGCCCGGAGAGCTCCTGACGATGGTTGCGAGCCTCATAGTCGTTGCTCAGGTAGCGCTGACAAGAGGGGGTGAGAAAGGGTGAGTAAGACTGTAGATTGCGCTGGTAGTCGATCTGGCCATCGGCAGGCCAGCGGTTGATCTGCTGCCAGACATAAAACCCGAAGGCATAGACGCTCGACGGATCGACCTCCCACCAGGCGCGGGTGCTGCCGGAGCGCAGGTCTGGCGGATTGTGGATGGTCAGGTTCTCCGGGGCCGACTTCCAGCCCCACCACAGACCGGCGCTCAACAGTGTCAGCATCACAATGACCAGGCGCAGGGTGGTGATATGGGCATCCCGGGCGCTGAGTGCGTGACGAAAGCGACTCATGGCCGTCCCCCCGGTTGGTGGTGCAACCGCCGCCGCGAGTAGGGGCCGGAGCGGGTAATCAGGGTCTCGCCGCCCCACAGCCGAATACCCTGCCGAGCCATGCGAAACTGCAGACTGCGATAGATCCAGGAGGCAGGACGACCGCGGCGCAACCGCCGCATGACGGCCCCGCCGAAGTAGAGCGCCACACCAGCAGAGGCGAAGGCCACAGTGGGCACCATGGCGATGGCCCCCAGCAGCCAGGCACTTATCGCGCCCGGCAGCAGGCCTGCGGCCAGGCCGCTCAGGACCATCATCCCAACCTCGTGTCCGGTCATCCCTCGAAACACCACCGGTGCGGTATTCAGACGGGTCGGCAAAAAGTCGAGACGGCTTGCCATCAGAGGATCTCCGCCGCCTTGGTCGCCAGCCAGATGATGGCGATGATCAGCACTACCCCAACAACTACTACCACGCCAAACTTCGACCACTCGCCTCGTACCCGGGCCTCGTTGAAGGTGGCGATAGAGGCGATGGCGACGATCAAGAAGGCCACTGTGGCCAGGATCAGGCCTCCCAGTGCGCCGAAGTCGAACAGATAGTTCTGGAGAGTGGTCAGCAGACCACCCCCCTCCCCTCGCGATGGCGCCTCCATGGTGGGTAGCCCCTGTGCCACGGCCTGCGGTACCAGTCCCACTGCGGCCAGGGCGGCAAAGCTTCGGGTACGGGCACGAGAAAAGCGTGAACGCACGGTAGTCATAACGAGCTCCTTTTGCATGACAGAGGTGCGAGGCCAGTGGCCTCAGAGGAAAATCCAGAACATCACCACGACCAGGAAGACGGCACGCAGGGCGGCAAAGCCGAAGTCGTCGCCGCTAACACGCCTCTTGGCGTAGCCTCGATAGGAGGAAATGGCGCTCCAGCACGCCCAGAGCAGCACCACGGTGCAGCCCACTCCGGCGATCAGGACACCCAAGGGAGACGCCTCGAAGCCGGCACCGGCGGCAAAGGCCTCCATCAGTGCAGCTCCCGCAGGTAATCACCGGCGAGCGGTGCCGGCTGGCGAGGCGGCAAGCGAGGGGGAGCCAGTACCTCATCGATCCCCTCGGCGACGGACTCGATATCACGACGCAGACGCGGCACATCCAAAAAGACGCGAGTGGTATCAGGATCAAATTCGCCGACACGATTCTCGAGCCGATCCACAATGCGTTGGGTCTGAGTCAGCTGATCCTGGATCAAGGCCAGGTCCTGGCGGGCAATCTCATCGCGGATCCCATCACGCTCGGCGGCATGGACAGAGCCAGGTTGTGTGTCCAACAGTGTCAGAAGCAGGAGCGACAGGGCTTGTGGCAAGCGGCGAAGTGTCATGGCAAGACAGTCCATCCGTTGGCTGGGTTTTCCTCCATCCTGTCGCCCGCCTGGGTGCAGCGCAGCAGGAAACCATAAGCGCCACACACGTTGTTTATCTGAGCCAGCTCAACCCCATAGATAGGCAAGCGCCGGTGCCCGTCCAGGCTCCGGTGGGTGACGTCTGGAAAGCGGGTATACCTCAGAGGTACTTCTTGAAGCTCCCCGTGGCGATGCTGACCAGCAGACCGAAGAGTGCCGCACAAGGGAGAAGGAAGGCATTGGGATGGATGGCAAAGGGCACGCTCAGATAGAGCAGCCAGCCCACCACGAAGACCGGCGTGATGGCTCGTTTGGCATGGTGATAGATGAAGGCGGACTCGCGTCCCGCGCCGAAACGACGCAAGTCACGGCGTACCAGGCCGTCGACGAAACCCACCAGGGCCGCCAGGGCGAAGAGCGGCGAGGTCAGCAACAGGATGACCACCCGGGTCAGGGTCATCAACGTGACGTAGAGCGCCGCCTGCACGTAGATATGCAGGGTACCGAGCCAGCCGCCATGATGGGCGCTGTTCTCGAGCCATGCCGATATTCCACTCTTCACGAACAGCCACTCATGGGTATTGGTAACCGCCCGGGTTGCCAGGGCGACCGGGTCCGAGACCAGCAGCGAGCGGGTAAAGGTGGTATCCAGCCGGGCCACCTCCGCTTCCAGAGTCTCCAAGGCATGTTGCGCTCCGGGCTCTCCCCACCACTGCCAGTAAATCCCCGCCCACTCGACCAGCACGGACATCAGCAGCGACACCACCAGCACCGCCATGATCTGGAACGGCAGGCCGAACAGCATGGACAGCCAGCCGCGGCGTGTTTCCTGAGCTCGCTCAGCCGTGGCCACCTCAGTGCACCCTCACCGGCGTCAGCGAACAGAGTAGTGACCAGCGACGATCCTGGTAGTGCAGAATCAACCGCCCCTCATGAGGATGCTCGCCCTGCTCCCACACCGGCGAGAGCCCCTTGCGATAGGCGCGCTGAGTCAGCTCGATGCGGTCGATGCCGATGATCACGTAGTCGAGCAGCCCGAACAGGGTCTGAGGCAGCTCACTCAACGAGCCACTCTCCAGAGCGACGCTGGAGACAATGGCGGTTGCTGCGGTATCACTCGTCATGGGCGTTGTCTCGATGCTCATCATGGTTCTCCATCTCTTGAGCCAGCGGCCACTCGTCGAGCAGCTTATATTCGGCCTCCTCCCTGGAGGGCGCCTCAGCTCGAGATACTGTCTGAGTACGCGGCGCCTCCTGGGCATCATTGCGCTGTACCGCAAGCTCAGCCCCCAGATCCCCCAGTTCCAGGTTTACCGGCGGCGGCATCACCGCGGTCCACCACTGCTCGCCGGTGGTGTAGTCACGCTTCATCCGCTCGGCGAGCTCGGCGATGCTGCCGGGAATATCCTCGTGCTTGTCGGGCAGCGGTAGCGGCATACGTACCTTCCAGAGCTGGCCGCCCTCCAGCAGGGCGAAGGCTTGCCCCTTGGGCAGCGAGACCACGTCTGCCGGCTCGATCATCGGCACCTGTACGGTGCTGATGCGATCTCCGCCGGAGCTGGTGAAGTCGATATCGTTGGCGATATCACTGGAATCGGAGGCCATGCTGACCAGCATGCGCGTGGCCACATTGACCTGACGCAGCTGCCGAGTCAGTAACTCGGCGGTCTTCTCCTCGCGCACCCGCAGCATCACCAGGTTGTTGAAGTTGCCGACCACCTGGCCGGCCTTGGCGGCATTGCCGATGCGCGCCTCGATGTCGGAAAGGGTCTGGGTGTAGGCGGTCACCTGAATCCCCGCGCCGCCCCCCTTGTTGATGAGCGGTATGAACTCGTCGCCCATCAACTCGTTGAACTCGTCGCAGTGCAGATTGATCGGCATCTTGCCCATGCGCTTGCCATTCACCGCCGGCAAACCGTCGTCGATGCCGTGCTTGTAGATATGGCCGGCCACAGAGACCAGATCAGCGAACATGGAATTGCCTACCGCCTGGGCTACCTCGAAGTCGCTCATGGCATCCAGCCCCACGTAGACGATGCCGCGCTTGCGGATGATCTGCTGCCAATCGATGATCGGCCGAGGATCCTCGATGTCGTCATAGTCCGGCGAAAGCAGCTCGGCGATGCGCCCGGTGGTCAGCTTCTCCAGCAGCGGTAGCAGAGAGGCCACGATCTTGTCGAAGTAGGTCTTGTCGTAGCGCACGGCGCTGCGAAGACCCTCGAGCACGGCGTCCACCACCTTGATCTGCTGCAGGTACTGCTCGATGGCCACCACTCGCTTGTCGCGCCCTTGAAACTGGCGTGGGATGTTCTTGTCGTTGAGCTTGCCCTCGATGGTGGTAATGCGCTCCCAGGCGTGCTGGTCATGGCGGGTCAGGGTCTGCTGGGCGTACTCGATCATCAGGCCATCGATGTTCACCACGTCCGAGAGAATCTGCTCGTAGGTGGGGCGCTGTCCCAGGGCATGACGGGCCCGGGCCACGATGTTGACGAAGCGCCAGGCGAACTCGCGGAAGGCGGCGCTGTTGCCCTCCCCGGAGAGCTGACCGGCGAGCCGGGTCGCCACTTCGGAGATGCGCCCGAAACGGCCCACGGCGTTGTAGCGCGCCGAAATATCTGGCCAGCCCAGGTGGAAGACATAGAACTCGTCGCCCCGGCCCGCCCGCTGGGCCTCGGCATACATGCGAATCATCAGATCGGCGTCGCCCTTGGGATCGAAGGCGATCACCACGTCGCCGCGGTGAATATCCTGAGTGATCAGGATCTCGGCGAGCCGGGTCTTGCCGACCCGGGTGGTGCCCTCCACCAAGGTATGGCCGACCCTCTCCCCGAGGGGCAGATAGACATCGCGCTCCCTCCACTCAACGGCATGCAGCGCCGGCATGCCGCCCACCGGCGGCAGCGGGCGTACCGGATTCCAGGTCACATCCGCGGCGAGCAGCTTCACCAGCGGCCGACTGGTCCCATAGCGTTCCAGCCGATTCTCCAGCTCACGGGCCCAGCGGTAGGCTGGCCCCGGACGCAGATAGCGTTGCACGTGAGGCTGCTGGCTCTCATGGAGCCGTTGGGTGTGGCGCGCCTCCCACTTGAAGCCCTTGCCCATCCACAGCAGTCGCTGGCTGACCGGAATCTGCCGACTGCGCAGCGCGAAGCGCGGCAGGCGCTTCATGTTGCGACGGTAGCGAAGTACCAACCAGGCCTGTCGAACACGCCAAAGCCCGAAGGCGGCAAAGCCTGCCGCCATGCCATAGCCCACGCTGGGCGACAAGGCCAGCGACCAGGGCGCCATGACGCAGAGCACCGCACAGGCCAGGCAGACCAGGGCAGTATTGAGCTCTACCGCTGGGCGCAGTAGCGCCTCCAGGGGGTGTGTCTGGTTCATCGCGCGTCCTCTACTGCTCCAGCCCTTGAGACGTCACCAGCACCGGGTAGTGAGCAAGTCCCAGCCGGCCGGCCAGGTCGTCCCCTGGCGTGGACCGCAGCTCGAGCCCCGGCGCCGTCTCGCGCAAGCGCTGTAGCCCCTCGGGCGTGGCCACCTGAACGATCAGACCCACGGCGTTAAGCTCGCTCAGGATCTCCCCGCGAGCCTCCAGCCAGCGCAGCGACAGCGGATCGTCTCCGACCAGGAAGAAAGGCGTCATGCGGCCGGGCAGCTCAAGCGGGCGAAAGCCCACCTCCCCGGGGGATAGCCGCTCGCTGCTCACCGGCAGCATATCTGTCTCGCTGAACGCCACCGGCACACTGGGGGTCGGCACATAGCCCTCCGCCTCCGGCACATTAGCCATGCCGATGGCAACAAAGTAGGGACGGGCCGGTTCACCGCCATGATCGGCGAGCACCTCCAGCACAGGACGCCCAGACGATGACATTCGGGCCATGGTTTCTGCCTGGGCACTGGCGACAAGTAGCCCGAAGAGCCCAACCATCAGCAGAGATAACGCCCGGCAGCGACAGTCACGCATCAGCATCAAGATCTTCCTCCAGCGCAACCTCACTGCTCTCCTCCCGATACTCTTCAGGGGAGCCATGGGCATCTCCGTGGCAGTAGTCGACGGGCGGCTCGATTTCGCGGGGCTCCCGCCAGGCCAATGCCCCGCAGTAGGGGCAGCGATAGGGGGCAGAACAGGTCATTGATGGCATCTCCTTCAGTTGGCTGCCAGCTGCCGCTGGCGAGACGTGCTCAAGCGCTCGAGCTCTGCGGCAACGATGCAGCGATAGCGGGCCGCTGGCTCCCCGCCGGCGGGTCGGTGGTAGCGCCCGGCCGCCTGAACCCAGTCACCGGTGGCCTCGAAGTGGCCGCGCAGCAGCCGTGCCGCCTCCTCCAGGTTGGCGTAGGGGTTGAGGGCATCGCAGGGATTCGAGAAGCGCTTGCCGGCGCCGAATAGCTGCGGCTGCCAGCGCACGTTAAGCTGGGCAATGCCCACGTCCACCAGGCGGGTCTCCTGGAGGGCCTGCATCAGGGCGCTGCAGGCCGCCCGGCGGGTTGCGAAGCGGAAGCCCTCCCCCGCCACGTTCAGCGTCCATGGCCAGGGACGGCGACCCGCCTTCAGGCTGACCACCGACTCAGTTGTCGCCACCGCATAGAGCACTTCAGGCGGGACTTGATGCAGGCTTGCTGCATCGAAATAGGCCGGAGGCACCGCTGCCGCCTTGGCCAGCGATGCCAGCACTGCCAGGCAACAACCTAGTGCCAGGCCCATCACCAGATGTGGACATGCTTTCCGCCCCATACTGACCGCCTCCCTCACCTGGGATAGACCTGGGGCAGCGACCCGACGGTGATACCCTGCTCTAGGTTCGGTTCGCCGTGGTTGAGGGTGATATCTCTTGCCCGCACGCGGGCAGCCGGCACATCCACGCGACGCGCCCAGTCGCGTATCACCGCATCGTCACCGCCGGTGTCGAGAACAAAGATATCCATCTGGGCCCCCTGGGCGATCAGCTCGCTGACGGTGCTGTCGCATCGCTCGCAGGCTTCGACCGCCACGTACACTGTCAATCGAGCCTGCAGTGAGCCCTCATCGGCGAAGTGAAAGGCTGATCGTGGCCGCAGGGTGAACTCGTTCACGGGCATCTCATCGGAGTAGAGGCGCTGCCAGGCTTTATCGTAGGCACGCTGGAATGCCAGCTCTCGCTCGGTGCGGGCGCGCTCCACCTCAACCAGCAGTTCTGCATAGCGGCGGCGCTCCTCGGGGCTGCGCGCCTCGACACCAAGGGCGGTAATGGGATCAAGGTTGGGCGACCAGATCCCTCGCGGCCCCTCCATCAGCGTCTCGTAGCGCTCCCAGTCTCGCTCGTTCAGCTTCCAGGCCTCGGCCTGCTCCGTCCGGGTACGGATGCGCTCACTCTCGAGCATCTGCTGCGCCTCTTGAATCACGGCGGAGGCATCGGACCGTCTCTCCAGGGTGGGCTCGGCACCGCTCTGGCTTCCCAGCAGTGCCATGGCGACGGTCACCACGGACACAACAGAACGCTTCAGGTTTCTCATCTCAAGCTCTCCGGGGCCTCAGGGAATCTGGACGTCGACCGCGCGGCCGTTACGGTTGAAGACGGCGTGACTGCCGCGAATCCTGGTCAGCTCCCAGCCACCCTGGCGATCCCCGATGCCTAGCAGCCGGATATCGAGCAGGTTCGACAGGCCATTGGGTGACACGCCGACGTAGAGGCGGCCACCGCGGGACTCGATGCCGGTAACCTGGAACGGAGGAGACGGCGGAGCCGCTGACCGCGGCATCTTGCGGGCAGGTGTTGGGCGTGGCTCGGCCTGCTGACGCTTGCTCTGCTCAAGGCGCTCGCTCAGCGTCTGGATCTGCTCGTTCTGGGCGGTGACGCGCAGGTTGAGCTCGCTATCCAGGCGGCTCAGTTCCTCGGCCAGCCCAGCGAAGCGGGGCTCAATCTGCTTCAGCTGAGCTTGATTGGCAGCGCTTTCCTTAACTCGCTGCTCGGCCTGTTCGAGGCGCTGTCCCAGGTCCGTAAGGCGCTGCTCCAGAGTGGCCTGCTGGGACTCTACTCGAGCCAGTACCTCCTCCAGGGGCACCACCGCCCGCTGCACCTGGGACTGCACCAGGGATTCCACCGGCACCTCGTCGGGAGCCGCTCTCAACAGCAGGGCCCCTGACACCACAGCGCCGGCCAGGCTTACCGCCAGCAGGCCATATAGAGCCTTCCTGCTGCCCTTCCTGCTGCCTTTCCCTGCTCCTCGCTTGTCGCGATGCGGCGGCTCCATAGACTTGTGGTTGGGCGGCAGCTCGGTGGGCTCACTCATTGCTCACCTCCGCCACCGCTGCAGGGCTCTTATCGCGACTGTCGTCACCATGCTCCGGCATGTAGCGGATATCTCGCACCTGGTAGCAGACCTCTCTGGCTACGGGATCGACCTCCAGCTCCCAGGCATCGCCTCCCAGTACCTGCAGGGCCTCACGTAACGGCATGGGGCCCAGCCGATAGTGAGCCGCCGGTAGCGGCTTGCGATAGAGAGTTCGCTGAGGTGGACCCAGGGTGGGACAGAGGGAGTAACCGGTATGGCGAAGGGTGTACTGCAGCGCATCCCCCACGCTGGCAGTCATCGACGCTGGAATGCGCACGTCGATAATCTGCTCCAGGAGATAGCGCTGACCCAGCGAGGCCCGAGTGGCAACAAGCTGGTAGCGCCCGGTACGAATCACCTCAACGGCAGGCAGATGGTCGCTGTAGATATCCGGTGCTACACCCCCGATCGTCGGGGGATTGGGGCCGGTGATCACGGCTTGATGCTTCTCTCCCTCGACGTCGGAGTCTGGCAACGAGAGCACCAGTGAATCGGTACTCGAGGATTCAGAAATCTGTGGTGGCTGATGGGCACAGCCCGCCAGCAGCGTGGCAGCGATCAGCGCAGCGGTCGAAAGGGTGGGAAGGTAGAGCATGCGTTGCCTCAAGGGAGTCCATTCAATGGCGTTGAGGCAGGAGGTTCTCGGGTTTGCGGTGGCGGGTCGATTGAAAAGCGTAATCAGGCGGGGAGAGGAAAAACGCCCCAGGTCGGGGCGTTCTCCGCATTCAGAAGATCGTCAATGTAGGGACATGACGTTGAGTGCCTCGAATTCTCGGCGCACATAGGGTCGATAGTAATGGTCCAGAGCCAGCTGCAGCCTTAGGCGTTCTGCTTGCTTGCGAAGCCAGCGCGCTGAACTGAAATTATCGGCCAGGGCAATCTCTTCCCTGGCCTGCTGCTCCAGTGCTTGCTCACGCTCATGTAGCACACTCTCTTCCTGAGCGGTCGGAGGCATAAGCCAAGCGAAGGCGCCCAGCGCAAAGCGCGCTGCTGCCGCAAGGCGCCCATGACGGTCCCGTACCTCAGCGTGAGAAGGTGTCACCTCGGGACCGATATGGGCAAGGAGCTCGGGCTCCCTGTGGACGATCTCGGTTACGGTCGAAAAACAACCGGCATTGATGATTGTCGTCACCTCGAACCAGGGGTTTGAGGGGTCGGTATCATCGTACTCCCAGCGTGTCCCGTGGATCGTTAGACGAAACTGCTCTCGCAGTGCCGCTTCCCGAATCAGAGCACCAGTGACCGCATAGGGATGAGGGACAAAGCGTTCCATTGAGGCTCTCCAAGTCATTGGCAATCCAGGGAGAACCTCTCCCGGCGGGGAGGTGGCTCCCCGGCTGGGTGGTTTGATGAAAACGTTACTGATCAGTGCATGGCCGGCGAATCGAACGAACCAGCCGCTTCTCCTGAGTGGGCAGTGGCATAACCACTACCGGTCTCGGACTGCCCTGCTGAGCCAGCGGAGCTGAGGTTGCCGACACCCTGCCCATCGCGACGAGGGGCCTGATAAACCATCTCGCCGTTCACCTTGATCCAGCTGATGAACAGCAGACGTGCCTTGAGACTGACGCCGGTCTGGCCGGCCTTGTCACCCTTCGAGTAGATGAAAGTATCCGTCCAGAGGTCGCCTAGCTTGAAGCCGATCAGCACCTTGCGACCCTCGTACACCGCCTGGCGGCAGCGTTTGACGAGCACTTCGGCATCACGGCCGCTGATCCGACAGTCGAAGCGGGTATAACCCACATCGTCTGCGGGACCATTCAGGGCCGCAATATCGCATGCCCAGAACGCTTCTCCGCGCTTCGGCTTCACCTCCCGAATCCGGTTGAGATAGCCAAGGCCGGTGATATGGAGGTCGAAAAAGCCAGTGGTGGCACTCTGGTGAGTAGTGATTGTCATGGTGTATCTCCTCGGTGATTTCAGGCTGCGCCCGGGAGACACTCGCCCCCTATGGGAAGTCGAGCAGCTTCCCGGGTGAGCAAGGGGGGTGAGTTCAGACGCTGACTCAGCTCATCAACACGCAGTGGTGCCGAGAGCCTGCCAGGGTGCTGTTGCAGCAATCGCAGGGCGATGTCGAGAACACTTCATCCTGCTCGCTATCGCCGGCGACGAGGTAGTCCCCATCGCGCTGCACTGCGGCGATGGAGTCACGCACATTTCGCTCGCGAACGGCGGCGTTCTCTTCATCCAGGAAGTAATCCAGCCCGGTGGCATCGTCATTGGCGATGATCATCAGGCAGTCAGCACAGACCATGACATGGTCGTCGACAATCGTGGCCATGGGGCATTCCTCCAGATTTCCAGGGGGTCCGCCCCCTGGGGAGGCATCTCCCCGAATGGGTGGTAGCAGTGGCATCCTGCCCTGATGGGCGGCCTCGTCTCGGGATGCGCGAGGCCTTTGGAGGTGGCGTACCGCCAAGCGGTGCACCCTTGAAACGCCAGGATGCCAGGGTGTCTCGGTTGGAGCCGGTCGAGACCACCGGGCCGCCAGCGGCGGCACTTGCTCACTGGGAAGCTGCCTGTCATCCCGGCAGCATCTCCTCGCTATCTCCACTCGCAAGACGCGGCACGCCACGCCTTGGGATTGAAGACCATAGAGGGCATTAACAGGGTCGTCGCCGTACCGACAAATACCAGGGTGTCCGCCATGCAACTAGAGCCAAGACATGCCCCTCGTTGTCATGCTTCGCTCACGGTAGCACCCGAATCTCTTCGCGGACGCATTCGGTCGATCAAGCACAGATCCCTGTACAAAGGGCTCCCGTTGGTGATGCGGCGGGCTCCGCAGAAGGGCAGGTGTTTCCAGCGTGGAGACGTCAACCGGCCTGCCGGCTACCCTGGTTCAAGGTAGCTGGCAGGCCGGTCGTCGTATGAGACAGGTGGCCAACTAACCAAGCTGGCCTGGGACTAATGAACCTCGAACCCCGACTGTTGATGATGCAGTGTGAGCCGTATAGGCGGGATGGGGCGTATTCGTCTCGCGAGGTGCGAATACTTTGGGGGATTGAGCGTTGATGCTCAAAGGGCGTTGCGTGATGACCGTCAGCAACCAACGGGGTACATGTTCCATTATTGAGCCTACCCCTTTCACGGTCAAGGCGATGGAGCCTTACGCCGGCTGCCAGCGCCTTTCCTGGGCGCCCTGTCGCGCAACAGGCCACGGCACTCCGGATAGCGCGAGCATCCCCAGAAAGCACCGTACTGGCCCTGACGCTTGCGCATGGGCGCCTGGCACTCCGGGCACGCCTTGCTCTCTTGCTGAGGCATCGTCACCGTGGACTCCCTCGCATGATGCACCAGCTTCTCCACCATGCTGGTCTGACGTGTCATAAAGTCCTCTAGTGCCAGGCGTCCTGCCGCAACATCATCCAGCGCCTGCTCCCAGAGCGCCGTCATCCCGGGGTTGGTGATGACGGAAGGCAACGCATCGATCAGCTGCTGGCCGGTCGGTGTCGAGACCAGGGCACGCTTCTGCCGTTTCATGAAGCCACGCTTCAACAGCGTTTCGATGATGCCGGCCCGCGTTGCCTCGGTACCGATTCCGGCAGTCTCCTTGAGGCGAGCCTTCAGGCGCTCATCTGTCACGAAGCGAGCTGCATGCTTCATGGCGGCGATCAGCGTGCCCTCGGTGAAGGCCTTGGGCGGTGTGGTCCGCTTGGACAGCACCTCGAGGTGCCGGGCCTGACAGGGTTCGCCCTCGCTGACCGGCGGCAGCGGTGGCACTCCCTGCTCCTTCTCACTGCTCTCTTCTGCCGCCATCCGGGTAAAGAGTACGCGCCATCCCTCCACAAGCACCTGGCGCCCCGAGGCTACAAACACTTCCCCCTCCAAGCCTACCCGCACCTCGGTCTGATCATACGCGTGAGCCGGCAGAAACTGGGTCAGGTAGTGGCGACGGATCAAGTCATAGACATTGTGTTCGGCATCGCTCAGCTTGGTCATATCGCATGTTGCCGTCGGGATGATGCCGTGGTGGGCGGTGATCTTGCTATCGTTCCAGACACGGCTCTTGCGATTCGTGTCCAGAAGCTGGCGAAGCGGCGACAGCGCCTCGTCCGAGTGCAGCAGCATCGTCACGATGCGGTCGGCATCCTCAAGCTGCGACTCCGGCAGATACCGACAGTCGGTGCGCGGGTAGCTTGTGGCCTTGTGAACTTCATAGAGTGACTGGGCAATATCCAGTACCTGCTGGGCGCCGTAACCAAAGCGTCGTGAGGCTTCCTGTTGCAGTGATGACAGATCCATCACCAGCGGCGCGGTCTCCTTCTTGCGGCTCGTTTCAAGATGGTTGACACTCCCCTGCTGCCCGGTAACTCGCTGAGCCAGCGACCGGGCGGCTGCCTCGCTGATACAGCGCCCTGCGACATCCTGGATCGAGGCGTCATGCGGCTGCCACTTAGCCTGAAAGGTCCCACCAGCCACCTGCAAGTGAGCCACGACTTCCCAGAAGGGTTGGGGCACGAAGTTCGCAATCTCACGGTCGCGATCCACGACCAGTCGTAGTGCAGGCGTCTGCACACGCCCCACCGAGAGTACACCCTGATACCCCTGCCGCTGGGCCAGCAGCGTATAGGCCCGGGTCAGATTCATCCCGACCAGCCAGTCGGCCCGGCTACGCCCAAGCCCAGCCAGATATAGCGGGTAGGTCACCTCTCCCGGTCTGATACTGGTCAACGCCTTGCGAATCGAGGCGTCGTCCAGGGCCGAGAGCCACAGGCGGGCAACCCTTCCCCTATAACCACAGTAATCCAGCAGCTCACGGGCAATGGTTTCCCCTTCCCGGTCGGCGTCGGTGGCCACCACCACCTCGGTCGCCTGGCCCAGCAGCTTCTTCACCACGCCGAACTGCTTGCGGCTGCTCTTCTTGATTTCCATCTTCCAGGTCGAAGGCAGAATCGGCAGTGTTTCCAGGGACCAACGCTTTAGCGCCGGCTCGTACTGCTCCGGTGGGGCCTGCTCGAGCAAATGTCCGAATCCCCAGGTCACGACACTGCCTTCCCCCTTCAGGAAGCCCTCACTGCGCTTCCCGGCGCCTATCACACGAGCGATATCTCGAGCCTGTGAGGGCTTCTCGCACAGAAACAAACGCATTGGCTCACCTCTCTCATGAACATAGCGAGCAGCTTGGCAAGTTCATCAAAGAGACCGAACAAAGAAGCAAGACGTCAATCCTGGTTGTTTACAACACTCTCGTTCTCTTCAGGATGCTGGATGCCCTGGGGAGAATTCATGCTTACCTGAGCCACTCGGTGAGGCAAGATAGCCACCCGTTCTGCCTGCACCTTGAACGCCGTGCGCGTCTCGCCATTCTGCTCCCAGCTGTCCTGAACCATCTTGCCTACCACCACGATCCGCATACCTCGCTGATACAGTCGAGACCAGCGCTCGGCGTCGCGGTGCCACCACTCCACATCTGCCCAGAAACCGCCACGATCCACGACCTCTCCGTCCTTGGGGACGAGGTTATCGAATCGCACATTGAGCCTGAGCAACGTGCGGGGTGGCTGATTATCACGCACTGGGAAAGTCCGAACCTCCGGATCGCTGCCGATATTTCCCTCGCCGTAGAAGCGCGTGCCCATGAGAATTCTCCTTGATCGTTATCGCTGAAAAGAGACCGCATACTCGATATCCGATAGTGCCTTGCCAATTCGCTTGATCGCCCCGTTGATGGTGGCCGCCTTGGCATTGAACACGCAGCGCCTGACCTCCAGGTCAATGATCGACTGCCGTATCGACTCGGGGATATCGTCTCGCGAAAGAAAGGCCTCCAGCAGCCAAAGCCCCATGCTCTTCTGCTTGTTATCACGCCACTGCAGGGTTCTGGCAGGAATGCCTGACTTACCCCATGGGGTCAGCCAAAGACCACTCGACCGCAGCAAGCCGCCATTCGCTTGCGATGCCATATCGATCGCCTCTTGCCGTGCTGCTCTTGCCGATACTTCCAGCTCATCACGGAGTCGAATCAGCTCCCCCTTACCCTTAAAGGGTTTTAAAAAACCCTTTGCGTAACTATTGAATGCGTCATTGCCGTAGCTATTCGATGCGCTGCTCACCATGCCCCCATGCTCTCTGTGATTACAGTGGAATCACCCCGAGAGGCTCCCTCGGCACGCCACCCAGGTGATTACAGTGGAATCACCTCCAGGAGACTCCCCCGGCATGGCCCCCAGGTGATTACAGTGGAATCACTTCCGGGAGACTCCCTCGGCATCGCACCCAGGTGATTACAGTGGAATCACTCCTGGGAGACTCCTCGGCACCTCGCCCATGTGATTCCAGTGGAATCACCATGAAAGAATTTTTCGCTACTCTTCAGCGGAAGCCGGCGGGGTACCTTTCGGCCCGTCTTCGCTAGTGGGCGCCCTGGACTCCGCCGTCCTGGCAATCGGCGGTGCAAATTCGCTGCGTCTCTTGCCGGAGAGCACATCATCAGGCAGTACACCGAATTTCTCGATGGCATCTCGGGCCTTGGCATTGTTGGCAGCGAAATCGTCCCGGGTGGCACCGCTGAAGCCTGGGTACTTCTGGGTGCTCGCGCACAGGCTGCGCAGAAGATGACCGCCCAGCCGGACGTACTCTTCCATCTGCCGCCGGCCAATCAGGGCAATATGGTGAGCAAGCATGACGCGCCTGACGAAGCGATCGAAGTCGATCAGCAGGCGCAGAGCGAGCCAGCCATGCTGCCCGCCGGTATAGACGGGGAGCTTCAAGGGCTGCTGGTTGAGGTTCTCTTCTACATTCAGCTCCGGTGGCAGCTGTGCCATCAGGCTATCCAGCTCCTGGAGACGTTGATCCAGTTGAGTACGCGTGTCGGCAAGCTTGTCATCCAGCTGCAACAGCCAATGATCTGCATAGGGGTCGTCCTTGGCTGCGTTCTGCTTGATCGCGCCGCAGATCAGCAGGAACTGCCGCATGCCGATGATCTGTGGGCGACCCGTCTCGACTCCTCGGCCCTTCCAGATTCGTGCTGCATGGTGGGTATGAAGCGTCAGCTCGACCTTGCTGCGTAGTGCTCCCAGACGATCAACGGCCATGTCGCGTTGTCCTCATGCTGATGTGTGCCCGCGGTATGGCAGACACTGTCAATCAGTTGATGCCGGGAGAATAGGAGAATCGTTAATGGCTGCTGAGTGGTTTTTCCCCGCCTGAAGGCCATAAGCCCAGCGAGCGTAGGCACTGTTCTCGCGCTGCTTGGGCTTCCTCAGGTGAGGTGGTACCCACCTCGGTGCTCGATGGCGCCGAGGCCTGTGGGGATGGCGATACAATCCTTTGAACCGCCGGCTGCTTTACGGCGGCAGCAGGGCTCTGCTGCGCCATCCCCGTCCGGCGCTCCGCCTGCGCCTGGGCATAACCGGTCACCACGAACTCGCCGCTGATGGCCCGCTTGATCAGCCCTCGCAGGAAGCCCTTGGGGTTTCGCACCGAGCCACCGCTCACACGTCCTGCCGCCTCATCGAGAATCGCCTGTTGGGTGTCGCCGGCCAGATCCGCCATCAGAAGCTGGGTCGCCTGACGTTCGCTCCCATCCATCGAGAGACATGCCGGCCAGTGCAGGCTCACGGCTGAGGTACTTGTAGGTTTTACACAGTGTGAAGTACGTACTGTACGGGAAGAACTATCCGAGTTTTCGTCGAGAACTGTCCCGATAGCCAGGTAAGCCTTTGATTCTAGACTTGGTTCTCTCTGAAAACCCGGGGGACTCTCTCTGCTGACCCGGCCTGGTTCTTGCTGAGAGCTTGGCACCGGGACTTGGTTTCCTCCCTGGTTCTTCTGCTCACTCGCGCTGGAGAACTGTGTGTCCTGACGCTTAACCGATGAAGTGTCCCTGGTATTTTGGGAACGAGATACCAGGGTCTCGAGACGCGTTGGCAGCTCATGCAGGGCCCCGGCCTCCTGGAGCTCCTCGAACACCATGGCAGCGACGGTCTTGACCACCTTGTTCTGGTGATCCAGGCAGCGGCAGACATACTCCACGTAGTCGGCATCCAGCACCGAAGCTTCCGCGGGCGATAGCGGTTCGTCGTGCAGGATATAGACGTTGCCGATGATGCGACCGTTCTGGGTGTTGCGCGCCCGATGGCCGAGACTGACCCAGCGAGTCAGGCGCAGAACAGCGATAACGCGGGCGACCGTGGCCCTCGAAGCCTTCTGGCCCGGAGCTCCCCGCAGCAAGGGCTGCAGCTCATCATAGGTCGGCACCGCGGTGGTTCGGTCCGGATTGACCAGCATCCGCATCATCTGCCAGCCCAGCTTGTCGACGTGCCCCAGGCGAGGGTCCAGCAGCAGCGCCCGTGGTACGGCCTCATGAGGGTTTCCGAAGAACAGCAGGCCATCAAGATCTGATGCTGACGCTCCAGACCTCCCCGTCTCACTGTTCACAATGTCAGACGCCGGGGGCTCGCCCCGGCGCAGGGTCATCTCGGAGGCCGCATGGCCAATCAGGCGGTCCAGCCCCTTCCGAGTGGCATCACGCAGCTGCACCATCACCGCCCTCCCTCAGGAGACGTCCACTCTTCGGTCGGAGGCGCCGTGCGCGGCTGGCCGGGGTCGCCCCACTGCTTGATCAGATGCCACACCACCGCCAGCGGGATCTCGGTTTCCTCGGCCAGGGTGACCATGCCCTGCAGATCGTCTTCCGCCTTGGGGTCCAGGGCAATGTGCTGCCAGCGCTCCCAGGCATCATGCTCTACCTGCTCCGATGGCATCGCCAGACGACCCTGGCGCGGTGCTATGCCCAGCAGCTGGCGACGAGTCGAGCAGTCGTTGCCGGTCAGGCCGAAGAAGGCTCCCATCATGCTGACACTGGCCCCCAGCCTCAGGCAGCGATCAATCAAGGTCTCACGATCCTGGTCACGATCGATGCGTGCCAGAACACCACGCAGAGCGGCATGGTCCACCGAAAAACGTGCCACCACCGGCCCTGCGCAGGCCAGCGAGTCGATATCGCTCGCTCTCAGCCGTCGCAAGGTGCGTAGCTCATCCTCGCTGAAACCGAGGGCCAGCGCTCGGCGCATATTGCCCTCCCGAAGAAACCCCATGACCTGGCTGAGCAGCGCCTGATTCAAGTTTGCGGATGAAGAGCTCATGACTGGGTCTCCTGCTGTCCCGGAAGATGTTCACGAAGGCGGCGGATCAACCGCACCAGACGAAAGAAACGAAGCAGTACCGAGTCGTCCCAGGCACTCTCATCGCCCTCTTCCCGATGGGTGCCAAGCAGCGCTCCCCATAGGGTGGCATCCGCGGGATACTCGGGATTGAGCTCACCGCGAAGGCTCGCCAGCGCCTGCCAGGCGATGCGTGAACGACGGTCGGCGGAATCCGGCAACGGGTTGAGGTCGAAGCCGATACTCTCGTCATCGGCGACCACCACATCGCTGCCGCCGAAGCCACCCCAACGCGCAATCACCTGCACCAGTTCACGGATACGAATACGCAAAGAGCGCGGCTCATCCTCTACCCCCTCGATAAACCAGACGTCGGCAATGGGTGGGGTAATCTCGCCGGAGAGTACCGGTGCCGCCAGAGGGGCCAGCTGCTCGAAGTCGAAGCTCGGCACCCCGAGCTCGCTGGCCAGATGGTGGCGATAGCCGCGCTTTCCCGGGCTCTCTTCCCAGCTGGACTGAGTCAGCCCCTCCAGACGGGCGCCCCGTTCAACTTCTGTCCGAGCGGCCCCCTCTGGCCAGTCGACCGCCTCCTCTGCGGCCGTGGCCATGAGTACAGGCCCAGGTTCCGAGACTGGCTCACCAAACTCAGGCATTACAGCGGACTGCGATTCGCTCAGCCGCTTCTTTTCACGCTCCAGCGCGGCAACCTGCTCACGAAGTCGGAGCAACTCGGCACTCTCCACCCTCTCGCCATCGGCAGGCGCCTCTCTACCAAGAGTTCGCGGCGATGGCAGCTGCTCTACTTGTGGTTCAGAGCCAGGCACGGGGTTCTGTGCCTTCGACGCACTATCTGCAGAGGAATCGGCAGCGCTATCAGGTAGCGGTGGATAGAGTGAGGGCGGCTGGGCATCAGGATCGCGCATCTGCTGTAATTCAACGTCCAGGGCCTCGAAAGCTTGGTGCTCTTCCAGGTCCCAGCGGCGCTTGCGATAGGTGACGATATTGTCGAGCGTCAGTTCGCAGATGTTGAAATGGACCCCGGTATCATCCGACAACATTCCGCACAGCCGATCCACCACGATGCTCCAGTTCATCTCGGTCTGGCCCTCGTCATCGAACCAGGCCATGGTCTGGTGCCAAGCTTCGGCAAAGCCTTCGGGTGCGACTTCTTCGGTACAGCGCTCCCAGATCAGCCGGCAGGCTTCCCGGTAGCTGATCAGTTTCTCGACCTGTGGCCGCCCCAGGCCGCTGTAAAGGGTATTGGGCAGTGTGGGCAGCAAGTGCTCGACGGTGTAGAGCATCTTGCTGATGTGACTCTGGGCAACCTGATAGCCATCCTCGGCAAGGCGCTTGACCAGCTCACGCTGCGAGAGCGTGTCACTGCTCTCTTCCTCATACATCACCTTGGCATCCACCACGCCCTTGGCACGCTCGATCCAGAGTAGCTGGCCACGATTGTCGTTCTCGCTGAGATGCCCCGTCAGCATCTTCACTTCCGACTGCCAGGGTCTGTAGAGGGCATAGAAGGCATGGAAACGCGAGTCACCGGTCTCCTCATAGAGCTCGCGCAGGATCTGCAGGCGGGTATTGCCTCCATCACAGATCGTGTATTGCTTCTCGCCCGGTCGCTGGGTGACAGGTGGCTTATGCTTGAGACCCGCAGCGCGGATCGATGCCTTGATCTCCTCGTACTTGGGGTTCTGAACCTGCCGGGGGTTGTGCTCGTAGGGCTTGAGCATATCCAGCGTGACCCAGACGGCCATCTCCTGATCGGGTGGTGTCACGGCTTCCACGGGCTGCCCCTGACGCCTGGGGCCCGGCTGCATCAAGCGTTCGCGGAGCTGCTGGTCGGTAGGACGTTTCATTGACTGATTTCCTTGGTGACGGTGCTGACAGAAGCGATGCCGGCGGCCGGCATCTGACTGCTGATGACAGTGGAATCACTCGTCATGACGGCACCTCTGCTGCCACTCCGCCCGGCGCAGCTGGGAACGTGCATTCAGCTCGGCCCGGCGATCCTTGGTGGTGAAGGAGGTGAAGACCGGGGCACAGCCCGGCTTGCTGAATCTCAGGTGCCCACCGCTGGTACGCTGCACTTCCCAGCCACGAGTTGCGGCATAGCGCACCAGACGCTGCATCCCCTTGCACCCACGTGCTGCTGAGAGCGACTTATTCATCGTTGGCCTCCTCGATCTCCCAGAAGCGCTTCAACAAGGCATCACCGTCCTCGACGAAGGTGTGGATCTCATGGCCGCTATAGGTAGCCATCTGAATCACCGCGAGGGCAGCCTCCTGCAGGTCCACATCGAGCCCACGCAGGCGTTGCATCTCGAAGGGCCAGCGGTAGCCGTTGTAGAGTCCGAGGAGGAGGCGTCGCAGGTGATGAGACTGGCCGCTATGGCCCTGTGCCGCATGGATCAAGTGCTCAAGAGCGGCAAGGCCTTGCTGCTCGGCCTCGAGCTGACGCAGACGGGTCTCATTCATGACCTGAGCCAGTGCCTGTGAAAGACGGGAGCGATGCTCGGGTGTACGCACGCGATACTGGCTCATGAGGCTACCTCCTGATGCTGCCAGGCTAACGGCTTGAAGCACGCCGACTCCCCTTGGAACGTCAGGTGAACGGTTCCAGTAGGCCCGTTGCGCTGCTTACCCAGAATCAGCTCGGCCAGGCCGTGACTCTCCTCGTTGTCGGGGTGATAGACCTCGTCGCGGTATATGAAAGCGATGACATCGGCGTCCTGCTCCAGCGCACCGCTGTCACGCAGGTCGGCCATGCAGGGACGCTTGTTGGGGCGGGCTTCCAGGGAGCGGTTGAGCTGCGACAAGGCAATCACCGGGGCGCGCAGCTCCTTGGCGGTCTCCTTGAGAATGCGACTTATCTTGCCCACCTCGAGAGTGCGGTTTTCGCTGCCCGGCTCCTGAAGCAGTTGCAGGTAGTCCACCAGGATCATGGAGGGCCGCCCGAAGCGCCTCGTCATGCGGCGAGCACGAGCCTTCAGGCTGGAGGCGGTGATCCCGGAGGCATCATCGATCAGCAGCTTCCCGTCCAGCTGGGTGAGCCGACTGACCGCAGCGGTTACCTTGGGCCAGTCCTCGTCTACCATCTTTCCGGTACGCAGCTTCTGCAAGGAGACATCCCCGAGGCTGGCGATCAGCCGCAGCATCAGCTGCGATTCGGGCATCTCCAGAGAGAAGATAAAGACCGGACCTGCTACCTGCTCTGCCGTCAGCGCATGCTCCGCGAAGCCGAGCCCCATGGCGGTCTTGCCCATGGAGGGGCGGCCGGCCAGGATGATGAGGTCTCCCGGCTGCCAGCCCGCTGTCATGGCATCCAGCTCACCAAGTCCGCTCGGAAGGCCCGTCACTCCACCCTGGGCATTGAAGGCCTGGTCGATGACGTTGATGGCCTCCCCCAACATCTCCTTCATGGAGCTCAGCCGCTCATGGCGCTCCTCCGTCAATGCGAAGAGCTTCTGCTCCGCTTCCTCGATCAGCTCGGCGGCCGAGCGGCCTTGGGCACTAAGGGCCTTCTGGTTAAGCGTGAAGCAGGTGTGAACCAGCTGACGCAGTGCATGGCGGTCACGCACGATCTCTGCATAGGTCGTTACATTGGCCGCGCTGGGCGTATTGCGGGCCAGCTCTGCCAGAAAGGCGAGCCCTCCCACCTGCTCCAGCTGCTGTGTCTCCTCCAGTGCTTCGGAGACGGTCACCACATCCATGGGCTGGTCCCGCTCGGCCAGCGTCTTGATTGCCTGAAACACCAGGCGATGGTCCTGCTGATAGAACATCGCCGGCGCCAGGCGGTCGGCGATTTCATCCCACATGGCGTTATCCAGCAGCAGGCCGCCCAGCACTGACTGTTCGGCTTCCAGGCTGTGGGGAGGCAGGTAGCCGGTTTCGGGTCGCTCTTCGGCTATCCGAAGGTCGACCAGGTTCTCAATGGCACTCATCGTGGCAGCCCCCCAGCATGGTGGTGGTACTGACCATGGCGTCGATCAGCCGCTGCCAGTCGGCGTTGAGCTCACAGGCCATCAGCTTGACCTGATCGGCAGCGGCGGGCGACTTGCGGCCGGCAGGTTTGCGCGGTTCGAACTGGTGAGCCGGCAGCCCGGCGCTGGCCGCCTGTCGGAAGGCGACTCCTGCGCGGATGGTGCTCTGCATGACGGTGACGCCCTGATCGCCGGCGGCGAACATCTCCGCCAGCGTCTGGTGGATGCCCCGCGCATCGGCGGTTTCATCCAGGCGGTTCACAAGCACGGAAATGGGGGGAACAGAAAGGTGGGTGAACTGGCTGAGCGCCTCGAGATCGCGTAGCAGACCAACGGTGCCGCGCACGAACTCACGGGCGGAAAGCAGCTCGGGGGTGATGGGAGAGAGGGCATGATCGGAGGCCAGGACCGCCATCTCAAGGGTGATCGAACGTGCCCCCTGGGTGTCGATCAAGATGAGGTCATAGTCCGACATGCTGGAGAGCAGCTGGGCGAGTCGGAAGCGCCCATCCGGGGCGTTGAGCAGCAGTTGGGGGAGCTGACCGGCATGATCGTTGGAGATCACTACATCCAGGTTGGGATGAGCCGTCTGCGATATGACGCGGTCAGGAGCCGTATCGCTGAGTGCGATCAGCTCGTAGGTGCCGCCAGGGGCTTCGGTACGAAGGGGATAGTAACTGGAGAGCGTGGGCTGGCTGTCCAGGTCGATGAACAGGACCTTGAGGCCCGCATCGGCCAACAGGCCACCCAGGTTGGCGGTGACGGTGGTCTTGCCGACCCCACCCTTGGTCGAAACAACGGATACAACACGCATAACCTCACCTCGGTTCCAGATGGAAACAAGTGTGAGGCTGATGATCTGTCTCTATTTCACGAAGCTGCCGGCGCTAAGCCACCCTGACAGAGCTTCCTTATCGTGCTGCCAAGCCGATGATTTTCAAGGCTTTCAATTGGTGCCGACACCAGGAGTCGAACCCGGGACCTACTGATTACAAGTCAGTTGCTCTACCAACTGAGCTATGTCGGCAATAATCGCACTGAATGCGACATGGAGGACCATTCCTCCTGGCGAGGAAAACCGTGAACTTGGGTCCACGGTCTTTCGAAAACGAGGTTGGCGATGGCTGGGGTACCAGGATTCGAACCTGGGAATGCCGATACCAAAAACCGGTGCCTTACCACTTGGCTATACCCCAGCAGCTTGGTGGCCAGAGAGGGAATCGAACCCCCGACACGGGGATTTTCAATCCCCTGCTCTACCGACTGAGCTATCTGGCCCCTTGCCAACGGTGCGTATTAAACCCCAACCAGCTTTTCGCGTCAACCCCTTTCTTATCATCAAGATGAGGGCGGCATGTAACCCTCGGCCTGATCGGTCTCCCGGTTGTCGAGGAAGCGCTCCATCTGCTCCATCAGGTACTCGCGGGAAGAAGGTTCGAGCATATTGAGATGCTTCTCGTTGATCAGGCGCGTCTGCAGGGCCTGCCACTCTTCCCATGCCCGGCGCGAAACACTGGCCTGGATCTCCTGGCCCTTCTTTCCAGGCAGAGGGGGGAATGGCAGGGCGTCGAGCTCCTGCTGATACTTGCGGCAGAACACGGTCTGACTCATGAGACGTCTCCTTGGCAGATGGAAGCTCAGGGCCCTGGCGGCATGTCCAGGGTGAAGGTCGCCAGGCTCGCCAGCAGGGCCTTCACTGGGGCCGCCAGGCCCACGGCATCGGGATTATCGGGATCGTACCAGCGGCGCGCCTCTCCGATCGAATCGAGGCTCCCGATCCACGCCGGCTGGGGCGTGATCTCCAGACGGAAGTGGCTGAAGACATGGGTGAAGGAGGCGCCCGGGGCATCGAGCCGGCTGCCTGGGGCATGGGTATCGAGCCAGGCCTGCAGTGCCGACGCGTCATCGAACTGCGGCAGGCTCCAGAGCCCACCCCACAGGCCACTGGAGGGTCGCTGTTCCAGCAACACCCTTCCACGCGCATCGCGCAGCAGCAGCATGCGAGTGGTGCGCGTGGGCAGCGCCTTCTTCGGTTTGGATTCCGGGAAGCGGCGCTCCTCACCTCGTGCATGGGCCACACAGACATCGCTGAAGGGGCAGCGGCCACACTCGGGGGTGCCGCGCCGACACAGCGTGGCGCCCAGGTCCATCATCGCCTGGGTGTAGTCGGCCAGGCGATGGTCCGGCGTATAGTGATCGGCCAGCGCCCATAGCCTGCGCTCCACCGCCGGACGCCCCGGCCACCCCGCCACGGCATGCAGCCGGGTGAGGCTGCGCTTGACGTTGCCATCGAGGATCACCGCCCGCCGCCCCTGGCTCTGAGCGATGATGGCGCCGGCGGTGGAGCGGCCGATACCCGGCAGGGCCGCCATCTCGTCGAGGCTGTGGAGTGGAAACTCTCCGCCATGCTCCTCCACCACCACCCGGGCGGCCTTGTGCAGGTTGCGGCCCCTGGCGTAATAGCCGAGCCCGGTCCACAGATGCAGCACCTCATCCTGCTCCGCCGCCGCCAGGCGGCGCAGGTCGGGAAAGCGCGCCATGAAGCGCTCGAAGTAGGGGATCACGGTGGCCACCTGGGTCTGCTGCAGCATGATCTCAGAGACCCACACCCGATAGGGCGTGCGATCTTGTTGCCAGGGCAGGTCATGGCGGCCGTGCTGATCGAACCAGTCGAGCAGACGCCGCTGAAAGGTGGCGGGCGCGAGTACGGGTGTCGGTGTATCGGTCATTGAAGCTCAAAAAAAGGCGCCGGCACGAGGCCGACGCAGGGACTGACTTTGCTCACTCGAAGAGACCCCTCAAGGAGTCACGAAGTTCCTTGCCGGCACCCTCGCCGAGGCGCTCCTCGAGCTTGTCGAGGGCCCCCTCCAGCTGCTGCTCCACGGCATCGCCGGCACGCTCGCCAAGCTCATCGCGCAGTGCCTCGCCGACGGCCGCCTGGAAGCCGGTGCTGTCGAAGCGACACCATTCGGCGCTATCGCCGTCGAGGCTGCCCTCGCAGCGTACCGGAAGGGGCAGGCGCTCGAGGCGGCGATTGACCTTGCAGGCCATATCGGCGGTATCCACCACTCGCGCCGCGGCACGCAGATCGAAGCGCTCGCTGGTCAGGTCGAGCCAGCCCTCGCCGCCCACATCGATCCCCGGCAGGGTAACGACGAGGTCATCGCTCTCCACGACGCCGTCGCGCACCTCGAGGGTGGCCTCGGCGCGCTCGAAGCGCGTATCAGGCGCCCACTCGCGCTGGGTCGACTCCCCCTGCAGGGTCGCCACGGCGCTGCACAGCTCCCGGGAAATATTGATGTCGAGGATCGCGCCATCGCCCAGTCGCGTGGCGAGGCGCCCATTGAGACCGCGCTTCATCACCGGCCAGGCATTGCCATGGGTGGTCAGCTCGCCGTCGACAAAGGCTTGGCCCCGCAGCGGCGCCCGCTCATCTCCCTCGCCCAGCGCCTCCAGCAGAGCGTCGACACGCACCCGCTCCAGGCGCGGCGCCAAACGCCAGGCGATGGGGTCACGCGTCAGATCAAGCTCGCCCGTGGCGGCCAGGCTCCCTTCGTAGAAGGCCGACTCCAGCGACGCCAGCCGCAGTCGGCCATCCTCACCCTCGAGCGCCAGCGAGGCGTCCTGAAACTCCAGGCCACCCAGCCGCAGCTGGCTCAGGGTCAGGCTGGCGTCCAGCGACAGTTCACGCAGCCAGTCGACGGGCAACATATCGCCCTCCTGGGCATAGGCGCGACCGATGCCGGGCGACCAAAGACCCGCGCCGTCCGGGGCGGCCCCCGAAGCGGCCGGCAGATAGGCATCCAGGTTCAGGCTATCTCCCTGCAACTCGGCCTCCAGGCGGCGTCCATCGAGACCCGCCGTCAGCCGCCCGGTGAAGGTGCTGTCATCGAGCACCAGGGTCATGCCGGTGAGGTCCACTCGCTGGAGGTCGCCCTCCAGGGGTGTCGTCAGCGCCACGTCGGTGAGGGCCTCGGGGTCGGCCGTGGCCGGCAGGCTGCCGAACCGTTCGAGCCATGGCCGCAGCGAGGTCGGCGCCAGGCGCAGCTGACCGTCGTAGCGTGGTTCATCGTAGAGGGCGGCAAGATTGAGATTGCCGCTCAGGCGCAGGCCATCATTACCACTCAGCGTCAGGTCCCGCAGCTGGGCGCTGCCATCGGCGAGATCAGACTCCAGAACGAAGTCCATGACCAGCGAGAGAGGAGCCTCACCCAGCGCGGCATGCTCGAGCGTCGCATTCAGCGTGCCGCGCTCCAGGCGCAACTGACGCTCCCTCGCGTCGACCACCAGCCGCTGGCCACTCAGCTCCAGCTGCTGGGGGCTCTTCACGCCGGCCAGCTGGTTGTGGGTGACCAGGGAGAGATCCTCGAGACTATAGCGGCGCTCGGCCAGGGCCAGGGCGAGACGCCCCTGCAGGGTGACGTCACTGGCCAGCTTCGGCACGGTATCACCGGCACCCGTCGGGGTATCATGGCCAAGCAGCTGGAAGCTGGTCGTGAAGGGGAAGGGACGCCGCGGGTTGACGTTACGCCCGGTCACCGAGAGCCCCTTGAGATGCAGCGAGCGGCCGATGGCCCGATCGGTATAGTTCACCTCGCCGTCCTTGACCTCCACCCGGGCGATATTGAAGGCCACGGAGGGCCCACTGCCACCCGGTGTCGGCGCCGTGGAGGCAGTGGCCGGTGTCGGCAGCTCCTCGTCGTCATCGGCCAGGCGCTCGAGCAGCGTCTCCCAGTTGCCGCGGCCGCGCTCGTCACGCGCCAGGTTGAGGCGCAGGCCATCCAGGGCCATGCCGTCGATGGCCACCTCTCCGCGCAGCAGCGACGTGAAGGCCAGGCTCACCTCCGCGCGGCGAAAGGCCATGAAGGCCATGTCCTGCTCGATGGACTGCTCCGGCAGCCAGGCCTCGGCCAGTTCCACGCCGACCCCCAGTCGCGGGTAGAACGACCAGGAGAGGGGGCCCTTGAGGTCAAGGGTCAGGCCGGTGCGCTCCTTTACCACCTCCTCCAGTTCCGGCTTGAGGTCTTCAGGGTCGAGGAAGGTGGTAACGTAGATCACCGCCCCCACGGCCAGCACGGCGATGATACCGGTGGCGGCCAGCAGGGTGCTCAACAGACGCTTCATCGTGGCGACTCCTTGGAATGACGGCCCGGAAGAGCGAGTTCGTAATGGTCGCCACTGCGAGCGAGACGATAACCGAGCCGCGAGAGCATCAGCTGGTCGGCCATCTGCAGCTGGGCCACCTCGACACGCAGTGGCCTGCCCTCGGCAC
>NZ_JADNRL010000007.1 GCF_015595025.1 Halomonas sp. KAO | reverse complement strand
ATTTGGCGTGACCTGATGATCGGGCAGCTCGGTTGGCGGTTTCGGCATGATACGGGCTCCTGAACCTCGGGCTCTGATATTGAGCTTAACTCACTGAGCCGGTGTATGGATGCAGGTTGACACACAGGGCGGCCAGCCTCCAGCTCACCACGCGGCACGCTCTGCATGGCGCCGCGGATGACCTCGCCGGAGTAGGCGCCGACGCTCAGGATGAAGGTCAGCGCGCCGAAGAAGAAGGGGTCACGTAGCAGCGGCCACAGCACGCTCTCGCGGATGCCGGGCACACCCTCCAGCAGGCGCCCTACGCCGTAATAGAAGAAGAACAGTTGCACCAGCAGCGGGGTGCCGCGGATCACGGTAGTAAATAGCGAGGTTAGCCAGGCCAGGGGGCGCGGGCCGCGCAGTCGGGCCAGAGCGACTCCCACGGCGAGCAGCAGGCCACCTACCGCTGACACCAGCAGTAGCCATAGCGTATTGACGAAGCCTTCCCACAGATAGCCTTGATAGAAGGGATCGCTCAGCCAGGAAAAGTCCATACTCAGGCCTCCGTGGGTTGGCCGCGGCGCACGTAGCGCTCGAGGCGAGCGAACAGCGCTGTCGAGCTTACCGTCATCAATAGATAGATGACGCCGGCGGCGGCATAGAAGAGGAAGTAGGCGCGGCTGCTGGCGGCGGCCTGTTGCACCGTGAAGAACAGCTCATTGAAGCCGATCACGCTGATCAGGGCGGTGTCCTTGATCAGTATCAGCCACAGGTTGGACATGCCGGGCAGGGCATTGGGCAGCATGCTCGGCAGCACGATGCGGTGGAAACGATCCCAGCGCGAGAAGCCGAAGGCATCGGCGGCCTCCAGCTGGCCCCGCGGAATGGCCAGGATGGCACCGCGGAACACTTCGGTCATGTAGGCGCCCTGAACGAAGGCCAGCACGCCGACGGCGGTGGCGAAGCCGGTTATCTGAACGGCGCCCTCCATGCCCAGGCGGGCCAGCAGGCCGTCCAGTGCCTGAGCCCCGGCGTAGTAGAGCAGGATGATCAGCAGCAGTTCGGGAATCGCCCGAATCAGGGTGGAGTAGGCGGTGGCCAGAGCGCGCAGGGGCGGCCAGGGGCTAAGCTTGGCGCCGGCGCCCAGCAGGCCCAGCAGCAGGCCGATGGCGTAGGCCAGCACGGCGATCTGTACCGTGGTCAGAGCCCCGCTCAGGATGGGGCCGGCCCAGTCGACCAGCCCCTCCGGTGTCATCGAAGTCATGGTCGAGGTTTTCCTTGGTCACGCAACAAGAGTGCCCCGGCGCTGCCGGCGCCGGGGGAAGGACAGCGGCATCGGTGGCTCAGTCGTAGACGCAGACGTCGGTGCCCAGGTACTGCTCGGAGAGGCTGGCGCAGGTGCCGTCCTCTATCACCGCGGCGATGGCCTGGTTGAGGGCCACCTCAAGCTCGTCGTCTTCCTGGCGCAGGCCGATGCCGACGCCCTCGCCGTAGGCCGCGTGGTGAGGTGCGGTGGCTTTCATTTCGAACTCCTCGGCCTCGTCGCGGGCCAGGAACTGGGCCATGGCGATCTGGTCGGCGAGGATCACGTCCAGGCGACCGGAGAGCAGGTCGTTGTTGACCTGCTCCGCCTGGTCATAGAGGCGGATATCGACGCCGTTGTCGCGCAGTGCGCGACGCGCATAGGTGGCGTTGGTGGTGGCGGACTGCACGCCCATTACCAGGCCGTCGAGATCGTCGGGGGGTGTCAGCGAAAGGTCGCTGGCGGCGACATAGGCACCCGGCGTGAAGTAGTAGGGGCGGGTGAAGTCGATGACCCGCTGGCGCTTCTCGGTGATCGACATCGAGTTCATGATCATGTCGATGCGCCCGGCCTTGAGCGAGGGGATGATGCCGCTCCAGCCCGTCGGTGTGATCTCGCACTGCCGATCCATGGCGTCACAGATCTCGCGGGCCAGCTCCACCTCGAAGCCGCTCCAGTCGCCGCTGGCGGCCTTGAAGCTGAAGGGCGGATAGGGTTCGCCGGAGATGCCGATCTTGAGCGGGTCGGCGGCCTGGGTGGCCTGGGCGAGGCCGAAGGCGGTCGCGGCGGTTGCTATCATCATCGAGACTTTCATGGGGGTCTCCTGTCGTTATTGTGGGAACGCCATCAGGCGGCGGGGGCGACGAACTGACTGCAGCGCGGATCCTCGAATACGGCTTCCGGCGTACCCGAAGCCGCGATGCGGCCCTGGTCGAGGTAGACCAGCTGGTCCGACACCTCGCGGGCGAAGTGCATCTCGTGGGTGACCAGCAGCATGGTGCGGCCCTCGTCGGCGAGGCCGCGGATCACGCCGAGCACCTCGTTGACCCGCTCGGGGTCCAGTGCCGAGGTGGGCTCGTCGAACAGCAGCAGGCGCGGCTCCATGGCCAGGGCCCGGGCGATGGCGACTCGCTGCTGCTGGCCCCCGGAGAGGAAGGCGGGGTAGGCATCGCGGCGGTCGGCCATGCCGACCCGCTCGAGATAGTGTTCACCCAGCGCGGTGGCTCGCCGGCGGGAGAGTCCCTTGACCCGCATGGGGGCCTCGATGACGTTGCCGAGTACGGTCAGGTGGGGCCAGAGGTTGAACTGCTGGAAGACCATGGTGACCTTGGCCCGCAGCCGCTGGAGCTGTTGGCGATCGAGCCCGGTGATATCGCCCTCGGGGTTGCGGGTGAAGCGAATCGCCTCGTCGGCGATGGCCAGTTCGCCCTGGTCGGGGCGCTCGAGCAGGTTCATGCAGCGCAGCAGGGTGCTCTTGCCCGAGCCACTGGCGCCGATGATGGAGGTGACGGTGCCTTCGGCCACCTCGAGGGAGACGCCCTTGAGCACCTCCAGCTCGCCGAAATGCTTGATCAGTTGATGGGCCGCCACCGCCGGGGCGGTGGTGGTGCGGTCAGGGAAAGCGGCATTGAGCGATGATGTCATAGGCAATCGGCCTCCGTGGCCGGGGTCGGTGGCAGGGCATGCGGATCGCGCTCGCACAGGGCGCGTTCCGCGAAGGAGGCCAGCCGTCGGCTGGCGGCGGCGAGACGCTCGGCGTCCACCGTCAGGCCGAGGCGCACGAAGCCGGCTGCCGAGGGGCCGAACGCCTCGCCGGAAAGCACCGAGATGCCCTCTTCATCGAGCAGACGGTCGGCGAATGCCTGGGAGGAGAGGCCGGTGGCGCGGATATCCACCATCAGGAACATGCCCGCCGGGGGGCGAACCGCGGTGACCGCCGGGCACTCGGCCAGGGCCTCGCAGACGACATCGCGGCGAGTCCGGTAGGTCTCGCGCATCTCCGCCAGCTCATGGGGAGGCGTCTTCAGGGCATCGCAGGCGGCGTCCTGAATGAAGTCGGGGCAGCCGTAGAGCATGCACAGGGCCAGATGACTCAGATGCTGGATCAGCGCTTCCGGCCCCAGCACCCAGCCCAGGCGCCAGCCGGTCATGGCGTGGGACTTGGACAGGCTGCTGACCACCACGCTGCGTTCCGCCATGCCGGGCAGTCCGGCGGGACAGAGGTGCTCGCCCTCGAAGATCAGCTCGGCGTAGACCTCATCGGAGATCAGCCACAGGTCGTGGCGGCGGCATAGCTCAGCGATGGCGGCCCAGGTGTCGGCGTCGATCAGCTGCCCGCTGGGGTTGTGGGGGCTGTTGAGCAGCAGGGCCCGGGTACGCGGGGTGATCGCCGCCTCCAGCGCGGCGGGATCGAGGCGGAAGCCCGCCTCGCCATCCATTGGCACCTGTACCATCTCGGCGCCGGTGGCGCGCAGCACCGCCTCGTAGGTGACGTAGCAGGGCTCGGGGACCAGCACCTCGTCGCCGGGATCCAGCAGGCACTGGGCGGCGGCGTAGAGGCCGCACTGGGCACCGGCCGTGACGATGAGGTTGTCGGGGCCGACCTCTAGCCCCTGGCGGCGGTAGTCATCGGCGATGGCCTGACGCAGTGCCAGCTTGCCTTGCACATCCGAGTAGTGGGTGGCGCCACCGCGCAGGCTGGTCACCGCGCTCTCGACGATCGCACCCGGGGTAGCGAAGTCCGGGTCGCCCACCGAGAGGATGGTGATATCGTCGCCATTGGCCTGACGCGCCAGGGCGCGGTAGTGGATGTCCCAGGCCGCGGCGCCTTCGCCGGCGATTCGGTCGGTCAGTTGTGAGTAGCGCATTTCGGTCTCGTTATTGTCGGTCGGGCTAGAGGGTCTGCAGGTCTGCTGGTGTGTGGTCGGCGAGCCGTCGGCACTCGGCCTGCCAGGCGCGGCCGAGGCCTGCGGGGCTATCGGCCCAGGCCTCGTACTGGCGGGCGACATGCTCGGCCATCGCTGAGGAGGCCATCCGCAGCGGTCGGCCGGTGGCCTGGGCGGCCAGCTGGGCCTGGCAGCTGCGCTCCAGGTCACGCATCACTAGGAAGGCCTCGCCGACGCTGCGCCCGCAGGTCAGCAGGCCGTGCTGGCGCAGGATCATCGCGCGGTGGGGACCGAGGTCGGCGGCCAGGCGCTCGCGCTCGTCGAGGTCCAGGGCGATGCCCTCATAGTCGTGATAGGCCAGCCGGTCGTGGAACTGCAGCGCCCACTGGTTGAGCGGCAGCAGACCCTCCTCCAGGCACGACAGGGCGACGCCGGCGACGGTATGGGTATGCAGCACACAGACGACCTCGGGGCGGGCGTCGTGGAGCGCGCTATGGATGGTGAAGCCGGCCGGGTTGATGCCCAGCCCGGTGGGGTCGTCGAGCACCTCGCCATCGCCACTCACCGTGACCAGGTTGTCCTCTCGCACCTCCTCGAAGCGCAGCCCGAAGGCGTTGAGCAGGAAGCGGTCGTCGCTCAGGCGTGCGGAGACATGGGTGGAGATGCCATCGTCCATGCCGTCCAGCGCGATCAGCCGGTAGGCGGCGGCCAGGTCGCGGCGGATGGCGAGTTCGTCCATTTGGTGGCCGCTCACAGGCTCTGCTCCACGGCACTCAGGGCGCTGTCGCCGTCGCGGGTGGTCACGCCCTCCAGGAAGGTGGCGACGCGCTCGGGGTGGTTGACCAGCCAGTCGTGAGCCACCTCCTCGAGGTCGCCGTTTTCCAGGCTGTAGGCGCGAATGAACTCGCTCTGCTCGTCGGCCGAGAGCACGAACTGATCGAGCAGCCTGAGCATGTTGGGGTTGGCCTCCGCGTAGGTCTTGGAGACGATGGTCTTGACGTCGCTGCTGCCGTTGTCGTCGCCGTAGACCCCCTCTGAGTCGTCGAGGATACGGGTATCGTACTCCGGCACCATCCAGTGAGGCGTCCAGCCGTAGAAAAGGATCCAGCGCTCCTCCTGTACGGCCCCCTTCACCTCGCTGAGCATGCCGGGCGTCGAGGAGGGCTTGCCCTCCCAGTCCCCCAGCCCGTGAACGTCGGCGTCGATGGCAGCATTGAGCATGTCGGTGACCGTGGAGCCGTTCTCGATGCTGTAGACGCGGTAGTCGAAGCGCTCGGCGATCTCCGGATCGGCCAGCTGCTCGGCATTGGTGATACCGGCATCGGCGACGTAGCCGGGTACCGCGAAGCCCATGCGCGCGCCGTTGACGTTATTGCCCAGGTCGACGATGGCGCCATTCTCCATGGCGGCGTCGTAGCTCTCCTGCTGGGCGGGCAACCAGCCGGCCAGGAAGGCGTCGGCCTCGCCACTCTGCAGGACCTGGTAACCGACCGTGGAGCTGACCTCCAGGGCGTCGACCCGGTACCCCAGGGGCTCGGCGAGCTGTGCGAAGATTTCTGACTTGACCGTGATGCCGGGCCAGGGTGGCGCGACCAGACGCAACTCCTCGTTGACGTCCTGTGTCGCCTGGGCCGACAGAGGTAGCAGACCGGCGAAAGCCAGGCTGGTGACTAGGGTCGTGTTACGCATGTCAGGTCTCCTCAAGTGTTATTGGGTAGCGTCTCGGGTTACAGGGCGGCGACCCAGGCCGTGGCATCCACCTCGATCAGCAGGGGTGAATCATCCGCGCCGAGCTCTGCCAGGGCCTGCCCCAGGGCGGCGGGGTCACCCACGCTCCGGTAGCGGCACGCGTAGCCGGAGGCCAGCGCCTCGAAGTCCGGGGCGGCCAGGTCGACCCCGAGATGGGGTACCTCGCTCATCGACATGTAGCGCCGAATCTCGTCATAACCGTCGTTGTTCCAGATCACCACGGCCACGGCGCGACCGAGGTCGCGGGCGGTGCCGAGCTCGCCGAGCACGAACTGGAGCCCGCCGTCGCCGATCAGTGCCACCACCGGGTGTTGCGGCTGGGCCAGGGCGGCTCCCAGGGCGGCGGGCAGACCGTAGCCGAGGGTGCCGAAGCCGGTGGCGGCATTGAACCAGCGTCGCGGGGCCGGCAGCGAGGCCAGGAAGTTGCCGGCATAGACCGGGCCGGTGGAGTCGCCGACCACGATGGCCTCGGGAAGCACCTCGCGCAGAGTGGCGTAGAGCGGCACATAGGGGGCGAGTTCCGGGTCGTCGGCGAGTGCCAGCTCGTGGCGTACGGCGGCGGCCCGGGCTGCACCGTCGCGGCGGGTGGCTGCCGGCAGATGCTCGAGCAGTCCGTTCATCGCCTGGCCGGCCTCGGCCAGGATGGCCAGGTCGGCGGCCTGGTTACGGCCCAGTTGCTGGGGGTCGATATCGATGCGAATCAGCCGGCCATCGAGCCGGAAGCCCTCATCGGTGTACATGTCGTAATCGGTTTCGCCCAGCTCGGTACCGATCGCCACGACCACGTCGGCCTGGGAGGCCAGTCGGCGCGCGGCGGGCAGGCTCGCGGTAGCCCCCAGATCGAGAGGGTGGTCGAGGCCCAGCACACCCTTGGCGTTGATGGTGGTAAGGGCCGGGGCATCGAGGTGCTCGACCAGTCGACGGGCGGCCTTCGGCGAGGCGGCGGTGCCGCCCCCGAGAAGCAGCAGCGGACGCTGCGCGGTAGCCAGCCACTCGGCGGCCATCTCCAGCGCGGCGGGGGCCGGGGCCGGCGGGAAGGTCCGTGCCGGAACGGCAGCTGCCTGCGGCGCCGGGGCGGTCATCACATCCAGCGGAATCTCGATATGCACCGGGCCCGGCCGTGCGGAGGCGAAGATCGCGAAGGCGCGGTTCAGGACCTCGGGCAGCGCTGCCGGGTCGAGGAGGGTGTGGCTGAAGAGGCTGACGCCGGCCAGGGTCTGACTCTGGTGTGGCATCTCGTGCAGCCGCCCCTGGCCGCGACCCAGGGTATGGCGCTGATTGACGCTGGAGATCACCAGCATCGGCACCGAATCGGCCAGGGCCTGGCCCATGGCGGTGGCGATATTGGTCATGCCCGGGCCGGTGATGATGAAGCAGGCCGCCGGCTTGCCGCTGGCCCGGGCATAGCCGTCGGCCATGAAGCCGGCCCCCTGCTCATGGCGCGGAGTGACATGCTGGATCCGGCCTTGGCCCAGCGCACGGTAGAACTCGACGGTGTGTACCCCGGGGATGCCGAAGGCGGTGTCGACACCATGCGCCTCGAGAAGGCTCAAGAGCTGCTGAGCACAGGTCTGGCTCATTGCGGCGTCTCCTCGGGCAGTGACTCCTCGGGCAGTGGCTCGGGAAGCCCGCCGTGGGGGACTCGGCCGAGTACTCTCTCCACCATCGGAATGAAGTATTCCAGGGGCAGGGTGTCGTAGTCGGGGTCGAAGCTGGCCTGGTCCCACTCGTCACAGAAACGCACGGTTCGCTCATAGGCCGGGTGGTCGCGGTACTGCTCTCGCGCGTGACGGTCCTGCCCGAAGAAGTGCCGGTAGTGATAGCCCTGAAAGAGTTCGTGGTGGCGGATCATCCACGCATTGAGCGGATCGATAAAGGGCTCGAGGATGGCCGCCGCGATATCGGCATGGTTGGCCGGTGCCAGATCGTCACCGATATCGTGGAGCAGGGCGCAGACCACCATCTCCTCATCGGCACCGTCGCGCAGTGCACGCGTTGCGGTCTGCAGGCAGTGTTCGTAGCGATCCACCGGGTAACCGTGGTGGTCGCCCGCGAGGTTGTGCAGATGGGCCAGCACCCGGCGCGGGGCATCGTCGATGTAGTCGCGAAAACGGGCGTCGATCAGGGCCCACTCGTCGCGCTGGGCCTCACCGAAGTTTCGAAAGCGAGCTTGTTTCATGCGGGCTCTCCCTTGGCCTGTGAAGTGGCGAGATGCTCTCGCAGGGTGCGGCGTCGGCTGGCGGTGCTGTCCCGGTCCACGTACCCCTGGCGCATATGGCGTACGCCGCCAGCGAGCTGAAAGGCGCTACGCCCATGGAGCAGGCGGTAGTTGTCCATGATCAACATCTGGCCGGGGTCGAGCTTGAGGTGCAGGGTCAGCTCCTCGCCGGTGATCAGCCGGTAGAAGGCCTGGCGTGCGGCGTAATAGGCCTCGAGCTCCTCGGGGGGAAGTGCAGGCACCTGCTCGGTGCGGTTGGAGTAGCGTACCCGTACCGGAGTGCCGTGGCTGTCCAGCTCGATCAACGGCCCTTCGCTCTCCAGATGGGTGTCGTCATCGTGATAACGGAAGCCGGGCGTGACCCGGGTCAGCGTGGCGTAGGCCTCGGGGTCGCGCTCGCGCAGCAGGCGAGCCGCCATGAAACCGTCGGCCAGGGTGCTGTCGCCACCATCGGCGGCATTGGTCAGACAGTGCAGCCAGATGTAGCCGGGGATGGGGTCACGATAGGGGTTGTCCGTGTGGGGCTCCAGGCCGCGCTGCGTCATGGTCAGGTCATAGGCATTGGCCACGGACTTGACGTCGGCGATGCCACCCCAGTTGGTACGGCGCAGCGGGCCGATGCGGTCGATCAGGGACTGCATCCCATCGGCCTGCGCCGGCACCCCGGAGACGATCACGAAGCCATCGCGATGGAGGGCTTCCAGCATCTCCAGAAGGGCCGAGTCATCCTCGCGGGCCGCGTCAAAGTCGGCCTGGGGAAGCGGGGCGCCGGCGGCATCCCACAGCCTTCTGGGAGGATCGCTGGGCATATCCCTGAGCAGCGTGTCGAGATCGAAGGCCGTGCGATGACCATCGCTGAAGCACAGCTGGAGCCGGTTATCGGTTACCTCCGCGGACTCGATCGACAGCGATAACGGCAGCTCCGCCGCCTCGATCAGGCGTTGGCCGGTACGTGGGTCCAGGGTGTCGGCGTCGGGGCTGCGCTCGCGCAGCCATAGGGCGGCAAACTGGCGCTGGTGTCCGTCATGCTCGATCGCCAGATGGCGGCGATTGGCAAGAGGCGTGACGTGAGTCATGGCGGTATCTCCACGGGCTGTGCTAGAGGTCGCCCTCTACCCTAAGCCTCTCTGCGGCATGCGACTTGATTAAATTGGCCATAAAGTTGACCATGTTGGCCATGTTGGATGCTGTCGAAGAGCTGTGGCCCTACCCGCGCCCCGACTCCCCTCCCTTGCTGACCCCGGAGCAGGCCGAGCACACGCTCAATGTATGGCTGGTGCCGCGCTTCTCCATGCTGACCCTGTTCTGTCTGCTGGAGCCGCTTCGGGTGGCCAATCGCTTTGGCCGCGACCTCTTTGCCTGGCGGCTGCTCTCGTCGGATGGCGAGGCGGTCGTGGCGAGCAATGGCGTGCGTATCGACGTGGATGACACCATCGCCTCCCTGGACGATGCGGCGAGGCTGATGGTGGTGTCGTCGTATGATGCAGAAGCAACGGTCAGCTTCCAGGATCGCGCCATATTGCGGCGCATTGCGGCCCATGGCGGATGGCTGGGCGGCCTGGACACGGCCCCCTTTATCCTGGCCCGGGCGGGAGTGCTCTCCGGGCATCGGGTGGCGCTTCACTGGGAGAGTGTCGCGGCCTTCCGCCGAGAATTTCCCGACCTCGAGGTCAGTCCGGGCAGCTATGAAATGGATGACACGCGCCTCACCGGGTCGGGGGGTGCCGCCGGTATCGACATGATGCTGACCTGGATCGAGCAGGCCTATGGGCCGGCGCTGGCGGATGCTGTCGGACTTCAGCTGATCCACCAGAGGCCCCGTGGGGAGGGGGAGAAACCCCAGTTGCGCTACGGTGAACTGCCGCGTGGGGTGGTCCGTGCCCTGGCGGTTATGGAGGCCAATCTCGCCAAGGCGCTGTCGATTCCCGAACTCTGTCGGCTGGTGGGACAGTCCCAGCGTCAGCTGGGACGCCTGTTCCGGCACCATTTCGGCGAAACGCCACAGCAGAGCTACCTGGGCATGCGCCTGGATCGCGCCCGCCAGCTGCTCACCGATAGCCAGTGCCTGGTGACGGAGGCGGCGCTGGCCACCGGCTTTACCCAGCCGGCACACTTCACACGAGCCTATCGTCGCCGGTTCGGCGAGGCCCCCAGTGTGACGGCAGAGCGCAGGCAGGGATGAAAGCCGACCCTGCAAGGGCGTAGCCCGCCGGCTGTGCTACGGTGTCATTGTGGCTGAAGCGCCATCACAGGTGATCAAGGGACGGAGGCTGTGATCAGTGCAGAGTCAGATGGATTCAGGGCAGGCAGGCGCCGAGGCCATTCCCGATTCGGTGCGTTGGCGTATTCTGGTGGTGCTGTTGGCCGCGATCGCCATGTCACTGATCAGTGTCAGCATCGTCAACGTCGCACTGCCTTCCATCCAGCAGGGGCTGGAAGCCAGTCAGTCCGACCTGCAGTGGGTGCTCTCCGGCTATGCGCTGACCTTCGGCGTGGTACTGGTGCCGGCCGGCCGCGCCGGCGACATCATGGGCCGTGGCGGCATCTTCATTATCGGCGTTGCGGTATTCACGGCGGCGTCCATTGCCGCGGGGCTGGCCTCGGATGCCACCTGGCTCAACGTCGCCCGCTTTGTTCAGGGCGTCGGCTCAGGGCTGCTGAACCCCCAGGGGGTGGGCATGATTCAGCAGTACTTCCGTGGCGCCGAGCGTGCCAAGGCATTCGGCTACTTCGGCAGTGCGGTGGGGGTATCGGTAGGCATCGGCCCCGTGATTGGAGGCCTGCTGATCATGCTTGGCGGCGCTGACCTGGGCTGGCGGCTGACGTTTCTGATCAACGTGCCTATCGGTATTGCCACCCTCATCATGGCCTTTGCCTGGTTTCCAAAGCCACTGTTCAATCGCGTCCCGGGGAGGACGGCAAGCGCCTCGCAGCGTGCCCTGCGCACCAGCCTGTATATGGCCCGCAAGCTGGACCCCGTTGGCTCCCTGTTGCTGGGGCTCGCCGTCTTCGCCGTGCTGTTTCCATTTATGGAGGCGCGCGCTTCGGCGCTTACCTGGCTGCTGCTGCCGCTGGGACTCATGCTTGTCGCGGCCTGGGTGCGCTGGGAGCGCTACTATGCCCGCCTGGGGCGTAGCCCCATGGTGGATCTGAATATCTTCTCCACTCACAGCTTCACCAACGGTGCGCTCATCATGACGCTCTATTTCACGGGCATGACCAGCATCTGGGTGCTGGTGGCGCTGTATCTGCAGCAGGGCCTCGGCAAGTCTGCACTCGAGGCCGGCCTGGTCGGTGTGCCGTCGGCGTTCATTTCCGCCTATGCGGCACGCTGGGCCGGTCGCCGGGTGATGAGGTACGGCCGCAGGGTGGTCATTGGCGGGCTGTTTTTTGCCATTGCCGGCCTTGCGGCGAGTATTGCGGTCATCCTGCTGCATCAAGGTGGCTATCTCAGCGTGTGGTGGTTGGTGCTGTCGCTATCGCTGATCGGGGTGGCGCAGGGCTCCGTGATCAGTCCGAACCAGACGCTGACCCTGGCAGAAGTCCCCCTGCAATATGCGGGAAGCTCCGGTGCCATCATGCAGACCGGCCAGCGTATCGGCACCTCGATCGGAATCGCCGTGATCACGGCGGCGGTATTCATGGCGCTTGGCGCGACCTCCTGGTCGATCGCCGTATCCATTGGATTTGGCTTGATCGGGCTGGTCATGTTCGGCGCCCTCGCGGTCGCGTTCAAGGATCAGCGTGACCGAGCGAGAGCCCGGTAGACCACCCATCGTAGCTAGGCATCCGGTGAGAGCACCTCGTTGACGCTAACACCCAGCAGGCCTTGAAAGTCCTCGAGGTCATCCCAAGGTGGTCTCACACGGCCTCTTTCCGAGGTCGGCCATGGCGGTTTCGCCGTGGCAGCGCGTTTTGCTGAAATTGATCACGGATTCACAGGAGGTGATTGAATGTCAGTCAAGACATCCGAGCGCATGCTTCAGGAGAGCGCCAACCCGCATCATGTCGTCGATTCACCGGACCCCCAGAGCCGCGTAAGGAGCGCGCCGTGCCCGGGGGATGACCCCTATCCCACGCGCCTCGCCGAGCCCTTCGACATGCCCTGGTTGAACCGCCGTGAAGCGGTGGTGAAGGGCAGTGCCGAGGATGGTCCCCTGAGCCGGCAGCAGCTCGACGAGTTCGACCGCAAGGGGTTTCTGTTCGAACCCAACTTTATCGCCGGCGAGGAGCTCGAGGAGCTGCGTCGAGAGCTGGCGGTGCTGCTGGAGAACCCCAGCTACCGCAATCGCGACTTCAGCATCACCGAGCCCTCCGGCAAGGAGATTCGCTCGCTGTTCGCGATGCACTTCCTCTCCGAACGCTTCGCCCGACTGGCCCAGGACGAGCGCCTGGTGGGCCGTGCCCGCCAGATCATCGGCGGAGAGCCCTATGTGCACCAGTCGCGCATCAACTACAAGCCGGGCTTCGAGGGCAAGGGCTTCAACTGGCATTCGGATTTCGAGACCTGGCACGCCGAGGATGGCATGCCGGCCATGCATGCGGTCAGCGCCTCCATCGTGTTGACCGACAACCACCACTTCAATGGCCCGCTGATGCTGATTCCCGGCTCCCACCGGGTGTTCATTCCCTGTCTCGGGGAGACGCCGGCCGCCAACCACCAGCAGTCGCTGAAACAGCAGGAGCTTGGGGTGCCGAGCCGAGAGGCGCTCTCCCGGCTGGTCGAGCGTCACGGTATCGAGGCGCCCACCGGTGCCGCCGGCGGTCTGCTGCTGTTCGACTGCAACGTGCTGCACGGCTCCAATGCCAATATGTCGCCAGACCCGCGCAGCAACGCCTTCTTCGTCTACAACCGCCGCGACAACCGCTGTGTGGCGCCCTTCGCGGCACCCGGACGGCGACCGGGCTTTCTGGCCCATGAGCCCGACGAGGCGTGGTCACCGGAACAGCCTTGAGCGGTGCCGCCATCTGCGATAGTACTGCCGCTCTGCCGGCTCCGGTGTGGTGTGTGCCGCCGTCTGCGATAGTACTGCCGCGCTGTCGGCTCCGGTGTGGTGTGTGCCGCCGTCTGCGCTAAACTGTGCGCCTGTCGCGTTCGCGGCACACCCAGAGAAGGAGAAGATGCGCCATGCGCTTTGTGCCCCACTTCATCGATGGCCAGGCCTATGCCGAGCGACTCGGCAAGATCGTCTGCGTCGGTCGCAACTACGCCGAGCATGCCCGGGAGCTCGACAACCCGGTGCCCAGTGAGCCGCTGCTGTTCATCAAGCCGGCCACCAGTGCCGTGCCGCTGGAGTCGCCCATCGCGGCGCCTCACACACACGGTGAGGTCCATTACGAGACGGAGCTGGCACTGCTGATCGGTGAGGAGCTCAGCCACGTGACCGCCGGGGAGGCGGAGCGCGCCGTGGTGGGTATCGGGCTGGCCCTCGACCTGACCCTGCGCGATGTCCAGTCGCGGCTCAAGGAGAAGGGACACCCCTGGGAGATCGCCAAGGCCTTCGATGGCGCCTGCCCGCTGTCATCCTTCCTGCCGCTCTCCCAGGTGCCCAACTGGAGCGCGCTCTCCTTTACCCTGGAGATCGATGGCGAGCCTCGTCAGCAGGGCGAAGGGGCCGATATGCTCTTCCCGGTGCCGACCCTGCTGGCCGATATGAGCCGTCACTTCACCCTGCAGCCGGGCGATGTGGTGCTGACCGGCACGCCGGCCGGGGTAGGCCCGCTGGTCAGCGGTGCCGAGCTGCGCTTCACCCTTACCGGCGGCCTGGAGGTCACCACTCGGGTGGAGTAGGGGCACGCCATCAGTTGTGAGAGTGCAGAGAAAAGCGCCCCGCCGTGAATATGAACGGCAGGGCGCTTTTTCTGTCTCTGGTTCTGTCCATGGAAGGGGGCGAGCTACTCCAGGTAGGTATAGCCGGAGAGCCCCTCGGAGAGATCGTCGAGGAAACGCTGCTGCTCGGCCTCTTCCAGGCCGCTGGCGGCTAGCTGTTCGGCCAGATGGCGGCGCAGCACCTCGGCGTCGAAGTTGACGTAGCTCAGCACGTCGGCCACCCGATCGCCCTGCTGGATATGGCTCAGGCTCCAGCTGCCGTCCTCGTTGAGGGTGGCATCCACCGAGTCGGTGTCGCCGAACAGGTTGTGCAGGTCGCCGAGGATCTCCTGGTAGGCGCCCACCATGAAGAAGCCCAGCAGGCGCTCGTCATCCTCCTGCCACTCCGGCAGCGGCAGGGTGGTCTCCACGCCCTGGCCATCCACGTACCCGTCGATGCGGCCGTCGCTGTCGCAGGTAATGTCCTGGATGACCCCCCGGCGTACCGGCTCCTGGTCGAGTCCGGTGAGCGGCATCACCGGGAAGATCTGCTGGATGCCCCAGACATCGGGTACCGACTGGAACAGCGAGAAGTTGACGAACAGCTTGTCGGCGAGCTTCTCGGCCAGCTCATCACCGATCTCGCGATGCACGCGATTGCGCGTGTCCAGGCGTGCGCGCAGCCGGGCGCAGGCCGCGAAGTAGACCGCCTCGCCCTCGGCCCGGGCGGTGATATGGGTCAGCCCCATGACGAAGCGCTCATGCAGGTCGCCCATGGCCTGGGCAAGGTCATGCCAGGCCTCGACCAGACCGCGCTGGTCGGGGGAAGCGCCGAGCAGGTCGTGGACCCGCCACAGCTCGTCGACCTGGGAGTCGCCTTCGACCCGGCGCTCGGGAGAGGCATCGCTGACCCGTTCCTCGCCGATCACGTTGGTGATGAGGACGGCGTGGTGGGCGGTCAGCGCGCGCCCCGATTCGCTGATCAGGTGGGGCTGGGGCAGGTCATTCTCCTGGCAGGCCAGGCGGAAGGCATAGACCACGTTACGGGCGTACTCGAGCATCGAGTAGTTGGCCGAGCAGAAGCTGCGCGAGCGGGTGCCTTCGTAGTCGACGCCCAGGCCGCCGCCCACGTCCACGGTATCCACCGGAGCGCCCAGCTCCACCAGGCTCTGGTAGAAGCGCGCACACTCGCGCAGGCCGCGCTGGATGTCACGGATATTGGCGATCTGCGAGCCCAGGTGGAAGTGCACCAGCTGCAGACTCGCCAGGGCGTCGGCCTCGCGCAGCCGCTCCACCACCTCGAGAATCTGGCTGGCGGTGAGGCCGAACTTGGACTTCTCGCCGCCGGTATTCTGCCAGCGCCCGCGGCCCACGGAGGCCAGCCTGGCGCGTAGTCCGATGCGTGGCGTGACGCCGAGCGCCGCGGCTTCCTCGAGGATCAGCGGCAGTTCTGAGAGCTTCTCCACCACCAGGTAGACGCGATGGCCGAGCTTCTCGCCCATCAGCGCCAGGCGCACATACTCGCGGTCCTTGTAGCCGTTGCAGACGATCAGCGAGTGGCCATCGCCGGAGAGCGCCAGCACGGCGAGCAGTTCCGGCTTGCTGCCGGCCTCGAGCCCCACCCGGTCGCGGCCGCGCTCGGGGGTGGCGAGGATCTCCTCCACCACCCGGCGCTGCTGGTTGACCTTGATCGGGTAGACCGCCGTATAGCCGCCGCCGAAGGACTCCTCCTGCATGGCGGTATCGAAGGCGTGACAGAGCTGCTCGACCCGGTCGTGGAGGATGTCGATAAAGCGTACCAGCACCGGCAGGCGCAGACCGGCGGCCTTGAGCTCGCTCACCAGGTCGTTCAGCGGCAGGGTCGGGCCCTCGGTCTCGCTGCCCAGGGGACGCACTAGGGCATGGCCGGCATCATCCACATCGAAGTAGCCGCTGCCCCACTGGTCGATATTCCAGACGCGCCGAGCGCGCCGGGCGGGGCCGCTGGCGCTGGCCATGGAGAGGCTCATGAGCCTGCCTCCGGAAGGGGCAGGGTGGGCTGCTCGATGCGCGCCTTGAGAATGGTGCGGAAGCGTTCGGGATCGTGAGGCGTCAGGTCGTGGGCCGGCGGGTCCACATAGACCACCAGCAGGCGCGAGAGCCAGTAGCGCAGCGCGGTCATGCGCAGCATCATCGGCCAGACATCGCGCTCGGCCGCTGTCAGCGGGCGGTGCGCCTGATAGGCGGCGAGAATGGCGTCATGGCGTTCGGCGTTCAGGCTGCCGTCCGCGTCGCAGGCCCAGTCATTGATGACGATGGCCAGGTCGAACAGCAGGTCGCCGGTGCAGCCGTTGTAGAAGTCGATGATGCCACCCAGGCGATCACCAACGAACAGGGTGTTGTCGCGGAACAGGTCGCCGTGGAGTGCCCCCTGGGGTAGCTCGGGACCGCTGCTGAAGATGTCTTCATAGGTCTCCACCTCATCCTTCATCAGCGTCTGGTCGGCGGCGGAGAGGTAGCCATGCACCTTGGGGTGCAGGGCCACCAGCCAGTGGAGGTCGCGCGGATTGGGGCGATGGCCGGTGAAGTGCTGCGAGATGGCGTGCAGGCGCCCCAGCACGCTGCCCAGCTCACGACACTGGGCCAGATTCGGTTCGAGCGGGTGCTTGCCGGGCAGCCTCGGGAACAGCAGGGCCGGCTTGTCGGCCAGGCTATGCAGGGCCACGCCCTCACGGTCGTGCAGGGGGCCGGGCACCGGCAGGCGATGCTCGTCGAGGTAATCGAGCAGCTCGACAAAAAACGGCAGTTCCTCGTGCTCACCCTGCTCGAACAGGGTCAGCACCAGCTCTCGCTGGTCGGTGGTGACGAAGAAGGTGCTGTTCTCGGTACCAGCGGGAACGCCCTCCAGGGAGACCAGTGAGCCGGCGTCGAAGCGGCTCAGGAAGGCCTCGACCTGGGACTCGGTCAGCGGTGTGAATACGGCCATGTGTCTCTTACCCGGGTATGCCAAGCCGCCTATTGTAGCGACTTGCGAGTGTGATGCACGCCTCGCATGGCCGTCAGGAGATTGAACCGCCCGAGGCTTGTCCCCGGCGCCTCTCGCTTTGCCGGCGATAGCGGCTTTCATCATTCAGAAGGTCTGCAGCACCCATTCGGGCACGGCGATGCGATCGCCCTGCTGGCGTTCGAAGTTGCCGTCGCCGTCGCGGTCGACCAGATAGTAGGAGGGGCCGCTGGAGGGGCGGATCTCGATGGCGTAGAGCTCCCCATTGACCCGGTACTCGCGGATGATGCGCTCCTCTTCCTGACGGATGGTGATGTCCGGTGCCAGTTCGTCATTGGGCTGGGCCAGGGCCGGCACGGCAGCGGCGAGCGACAGGCCCATGGCCAGCAGCGCGGCGGCAAGCGAGGGAAGTGTGTTCATGATGATCTCCAGTCCGCCGGGGCGGTGAGATGGTGTGTGTCCCCAGTGTAAGGGGTCGTCGCCTTCGCGCCCACCGGTCGCGGCAAAACGGCCGCGCTATGCGTATCATGGTTGATCAGAATCACTCTCCGCTCAGCTTCAATGGATGCCTCCATGGCCGATAGTCCCATCGTTCTCGTCGACGGTTCCTCCTACCTGTACCGCGCCTTCCACGCCCTGCCGCCGCTGACCACCTCAGAAGGCCTGCCCACCGGGGCGATCAAGGGCGTGCTCAACATGCTCAAGCGGCTGATCAAGGACTACCCGAACAGCCCCATGGCGGTGGTCTTCGATGCCCCGGGCAAGACCTTTCGCGATGAGCTGTTCGAGGAGTACAAGGCCCAGCGGCCGCCGATGCCGGATGAACTGCGCGATCAGGTCCAGCCGCTGCACGACTGCGTGAAGGCATTGGGCCTGCCGCTGCTGTGCATCGAGGGGGTCGAGGCCGATGATGTCATCGGCACCCTGGCCCGCCAGGCCACCGAGGCGGGTCGCGATGCGGTGATCTCCACCGGTGACAAGGACATGGCCCAGCTGGTCAATGCCCATATCACCCTGGTCAACACCATGAAGGACGAGACCCTGGACGTCGGAGGCGTCAAGGAGAAGTTCGGCCTGCCCCCGGAGCTGATCATCGACTTCCTGGCCCTGATGGGGGACAAGGTGGACAACATTCCCGGTGTCCCCGGGGTGGGCGAGAAGACGGCGCTGGGGCTGCTGCAAGGCATGCAGGGCGGGCTCGATGCCATCTATGCCGACCTGGACGCGGTCAAGGCGCTTGGTTTCCGTGGCGCCAAGACCCTGCCTAAGAAGCTCGAGGAGCACCGCGACAAGGCCTTCCTCTCCTATCGGCTGGCGACCATCAAGACCGACTGCGAACTGCCGGTGGGGCTCGATGATCTGGAGCTCGCGCACCCGGACCGCGAGACGCTGCTCGAGCTCTATCGCCGTTTCGAATTCAAGGCCTGGCTGTCCGAGCTGCTGGAGGGCCGGGACGAGGGTGTCGACGACGTCGCCGGTGGCACCACGACCCCGGAGGTCGCCGAGGAGGGCTCCGCCGGCGGCGCGCCACGTGAGGATCATGTCATTGTCGAGCAGGCCGAGCTGGACGCCTGGCTCGAGCGGCTGCAGAGCGCCGAGGCCTTCTGCTTCGACCTGGAGACCACCAGCCTGAACTACATGGAGGCACAGATCGTCGGCATCGGGCTGGCGCTGGAGGCGGGGGAGGCCGCCTATATTCCCCTGGCCCACGACTACCTCGACGCCCCCGGGCAGCTCGATCGTGACGCCGTGCTCGCCGCCCTCAAGCCGCTGCTGGAGGATGACGGCAGAACCAAGATCGGGCAGAACCTCAAGTACGATATCTCGGTGCTGGCCGGTTATGGCATTCGGGTGGCCGGACCGCTCGAGGACACCATGCTCGAGTCCTATGTGCTCGACTCCACCGCCACCCGTCATGACATGGACTCCCTGGCGCTCAAGTACCTGGGCGAGAAGACCACCCCCTTCGAGGAGATCGCCGGCAAGGGGGCCAAGCAGCTCACCTTCAACCAGGTCGCCCTGGAGCAGGCGGCGCCCTATGCCTGTGAGGATGTCGATATCACCCTGCGCCTGCACCACGAGCTGCGCCCACGGCTCGAGCAGCAGGGGCGTCTGCGCCAGGTGCTCGAGACGGTCGAGCTGCCGCTGATCCCGGTGCTGTCGCAGATGGAGCTGACCGGCGTGGCCCTGGATCCGCAGCGCCTGCACGCTCAGAGCCGGGAGCTCGAGGCGAGAATCAACGAGCTGGAGGCCCGTGCCCATGAGCTGGCCGGCCGCGAGTTCAACCTCGGCTCTCCCAAGCAGCTGGGCCAGATCCTCTTCGAGGAGCAGAAGATCCCGGTGCTCAAGAAGACCCCCAAGGGGGCGCCGTCCACCGCCGAGGCGGTGCTCGAGGAGCTGGCCCTGGACTATCCGTTGCCCAAGGTGATCATGGAGCACCGCGGCCTGGCCAAGCTGAAGTCCACCTACACCGACAAGCTGCCGCGCCTGGTCAACAAGACCACCGGGCGGCTGCATACCAGCTATCACCAGGCGGTCACCGCCACCGGGCGACTCTCCTCGAGCGACCCCAACCTGCAGAACATCCCGATCCGGAACGAGGAGGGGCGCAAGATCCGCCAGGCCTTTATCGCCCGGCCCGGCTATCGCATCGTCGCCGCCGACTACTCCCAGATCGAGCTGCGCATCATGGCCCACCTCTCGGGGGACAAGGGACTGCTGGCGGCCTTTGCCGAGGGGCGTGACATCCATGCCGCCACCGCCGCCGAGGTGTTCGGCGTGGCCCTCGACAAGGTGACGGCAGACCAGCGGCGCAGCGCCAAGGCGATCAACTTCGGGCTGATCTACGGCATGAGCGCCTGGGGGCTGTCGCGGCAGCTGCATACCGAACAGAGCCAGGCGAAGGTCTATATCGACCGCTACTTCGACCGCTACCCCGGGGTGGCAAACTATATGGAGCGCATCCGCGCCCAGGCCGCCGAGGATGGCTTCGTCGAGACGGTGTTCGGTCGGCGCCTCCATCTGCCCGAGATCCGTTCCCAGAATCGTGCCCGCCGTCAGGGCGCCGAGCGTACCGCCATCAATGCTCCCATGCAGGGCACGGCCGCGGATATCATCAAGCGTGCCATGATCGAGGTGGCCGCCTGGCTGCAGGAGGGGGAGATGGATGCCTGGATGGTGATGCAGGTCCATGACGAACTGGTGTTCGAGGTGGCCGAGGCGCGGGTAGAGGAGTTCAGCGAGCAGGTGAAGGCACGCATGCAGGCCGCCGCCGAGCTCGACGTGCCGTTGATCGTAGAGGCCGGGAGTGGCGCGAACTGGGACGAGGCGCACTGACGCGACTCCCCACCCAAGCAGCAAGGCCCGCGGCGGATGCCGCGGGCCTTGCCGTTTAACTCGGTGTGTCAGCGAGGAGCCCGGAGGTAGGTCGTTGAGAAGGTCCTACCACCGGATCAGCTCCGAGCGCTGGATCAGCGCCAGCCGACGCGATCGAAGATCTTGATCGCTTCGGGGTTGTTCTCCCCCAGCTTGCTGATGTTGAGGCCATCCTTCTTGAAGTCGCCCCAGGACTCGAGCACCGGGTTCTTCTTCACGCCCTCGACCACCGGGAACTCGTAGTTGCCGTTGGCGAAGATCTCCTGGGCGGTATCGGAGGCCAGGAACTCGAGGAAGCGCACGGCGTTCTCGCGGTTGGGAGCCCCTTCGACCACACCGGCGCCGCCCACGTTGACATGGGTGCCGCGGCCATCCTGGTTGGGGAAGATCACGCCGACACGGCGGGCGACCTCACGATCCGCCTCGTCGTCGGAGTGCAGCAGGCGCACATAGTAGTAGTGGTTCGCCACCGCCAGGGAGCACTCGCCGCTGGCCACGCCCTTGATCTGGTCGGTGTCGCCACCCTCGGGGTCGCGTGCCATGTTGGCCACCACGCCCTGGGCCCACTCCTCGGCGCCCTCGGCGCCATGGTGCTCGACCAGTGAGGCGAGCAGCGACTGGTTGTAGATATTGTTCGAGGAACGGATGCACACCTGGCCCTCGAACTTCGGATCGGCGAGCTCCTCGTAGCTGCCGATCTGGCTCGGGTCGAAGTTCTCGCGGTCATAGAAGATGGCGCGGGCGCGCTGACTGAAGCCGAACCACAGCCCCTCGGGGTGACGCATGGCCTCCGGCAGGCGCTCGTTCAGCATCTCGGAGTCGACGCTCTGGAAGATATCCTCCTGCTCGGCGCGCCACAGGCGGCCGGCGTCCACGGTGATCATCACGTCGGCGGGGCTGGCCACGCCCTCGCGGGTGATGCGCTCGATCAGCTGATCCGAATCGCCCTCCAGCAGGTTCACTTCGATGCCGGTCTCCTCGGTGAAGGCCTCGTAGAGCGCCTCGTCGGAGTCGTAGTGGCGTGCCGAGTAGATGTTCAGCTCGTCGGCAGAGACGGCGGTAGCGAAGGCGGAGCCGGCCAGCGCGACGGCGATGGGGGCGGCGAGACGAGCGTTCTTGATCATCATGACCTCTTGGTTTTCTGGCAGAGCCGCTAGGTTTCTGGCAGAGCAGCGATAGTGGAATGATAATACGTTGCATTAATGGCCCGCTTATTGAAGCCCCGTACATCGGTGGCGTCAAGGGGGAGGGCGGCGATTCCTTGCGTTGAAGCAGAGAAATGTTGAATGCGAGTCGCTTTCAAACGCATTAGCGCTCGTGATCGGTTATGATGGGGAGACCTCCACCGACACGACGTCGAGGGCCCCAATGAACCTGAATCTGCAACAGTCGCACGCCATTTCCGCTCCGGTACTCTCCATGCAGGGCATTCACCACGCCTTCGGCAAGCACGAGGTGGTGAAGGGCATCGATCTGGACATACGGCCGGGTGAGGTGGTCTGCCTGCTGGGCCCTTCGGGCTGTGGCAAGACCACCCTGCTGCGTATCGCCGCGGGCCTCGAGAAGCTACAGCACGGTCGCGTGGTCCTGGAGGGCGATGAGGTAGCCCGCCCTGGCGGGCGTCACCTCCCCCCCGAGAAGCGCAGCGTCGGCCTGGCCTTTCAGGACTCCGCGCTCTTTCCCCACCTTTCCGTGCTGGAAAACGTGACCTTCGGGCTCAAGCATCTGTCGGCAGGCGAGCGCCGTCGGCGTGCCCTGAGGCTGCTCGAGCAGCTGGGGATGGGCGCCCGGGCCGAGGGCTATCCCCACATGCTCTCCGGGGGCCAGCAGCAGCGCGTGGCACTGGCTCGTGCGCTGGCGCCGGAGCCGCACCTGATGCTGCTCGACGAGCCCTTCTCCAGCCTCGATGCGCGGCTGCGTGACCAGATTCGCGATGACACCCTGCACGTGCTCAAGGAGGTCGGGGCCGCCACCCTGCTGGTGACTCACGACCCGGAAGAGGCGATGTTCATGGCCGACCGCATCGCCCTGATGCGTGATGGCCATATCGTTCAGGTCGGTACGCCACGCGAGCTCTACTGCAACCCCAGCGACCCCTTCGTGGTGACCTTCTTCGGTGAGGTGAACGAACTCTCCGGGGTGGTTCGCGACGGCAAGGTGCTGACACCGGTGGGCATCGTGGATGCCGGCTGGCTGGCCGAGGGCAGTGAGGTACGCGTGCTGGTGCGACCGGAGGCGTTGCAGGTGGCGAGGCTGGATGTGCCGGCCGAAGCGCACAGCCACAGCCATATCGTCATGGCCAAGTTGCTGGGGCGCAGCAGCCTGCTGCATATCTGTGCCCACGACTCCGACGGCGATGAAGCCCATATCCATGCGCGGGTGCCAGGGGTCTTCCTGCCCGCCGAGGGCCAGCCCGTGACACTGCGGCTGGACCCCTCCCAGGTATTTGTCTTTCCCTTGCGCTCCTCGTCACTTTCCGCCGCCGGGGCGCGAGCGGCGCATGGCGAGGCTGAGCAGGATCACCGGGACTATGCCTACCACCACGATGGCCAGTGAGGCCGTCGAGGCCTCGGCGAGACGCTCGTCTGCCGCCAGGTTGTGAGCGCGTACCGCCAGGGTATCGAAGTTGAAGGGGCGCAGGATGATGGTCGCCGGTAGCTCCTTCATCACATCCACGAAGACCAGGATGCAGGCCGCCAGCAGGCTGCCGCGCATGATCGGGGTGTGCACCCGCTTCAGTGTGCCGGTGGCGGTCTGGCCCAGGGTGCGAGAGGCGGCATCCATGCTCGGCGTCACCTTGCCCAGGCTGGCTTCCACGGCGTTGAACGAAACCGCCAGGAAGCGCACCACGTAGGCGTAGATCAGGATAAACGCCGAACCGCTGAAGATCAGTCCGATCACCTCGCCACCGCGCGACAGCAGCCAGGTATTGAGGGTGTTGTCCAGCCAGGCGAAGGGGATCAGGATGCCTACCGCGACCACCGACCCCGGGATCGCATAGCCCATGGCCGAGATACGCGTGGCGGTTCGGGTCAGTCGAGTATTGTTGAGGCGCACCCCGTAGCTGAGCACTACCGCCAGGGTGACCGCCACCAGCGCAGCGATCGAGGCCAGCAGCAGACTGTTGCGGGCATAGCCGATAAAGCTCTTGCCGAAGAGCGAGTCACCCTGCTGGATAGCCAGCTCGGCGAGGATGCCGCTGGGGATCAGGAAGCCGCCCAGGATCGGCAGCAGGCAGGCCAGGAAGGCGCCTGCCGAGGCCCAGCCGCCGAGGTGGAACTCCGGCAGCTGTTGATAGCGGCTGGAGGTGTGGAAGTAGCGCCGCTTGCCCCGCGACCAGCGCTCCAGCAGCACCAGAGCGATCACGAAGGTCAGCAGGCAGGCGGCGAGCTGGGCGGCGGCGGCCTGCTCGCCGAGGCCAAACCAGGTGCGGTAGATGCCGGTGGTGAAGGTGTCCACGCCGAAGTACTGTACCGCGCCGAACTCGTTCAGCGTTTCCATCAGGGCCAGTGATACGCCGCCCACCAGTGCCGGGCGCGAGAGAGGAATCGCCACGCTCCAGAACAGCTGCCAGGGGCCGCGGCCCAAGGTGCGACCCACATCCAGCATGCACACCGACTGCTCCATGAAGGAGGCGCGTGCGAGCATGTAAACGTAGGGGTAGAGCACCAGGCTGATCAGCGTTGCCGCCCCGCCCAGCGAGCGCACCTCGGGGAACCAGTAGTCCCCGAAGCCCCACCCGAACAGGTCGCGCAGCCACCCCTGGAGGGGGCCCGAGAACTGCAGGAAGTCGGTATAGGCGTAGGCGATCACATAGGTCGGCACGGCCAGCGGCAGCAGCAGCGCCCACTCGAACAGTCGTCGCCCCGGGAAGCGACACATCACCACCAGCCAGGCGGTACCGGTACCGATCACCAGGGTGCCGATGCCCACCGTGATGACCAGGAACAGGGTGTTGGCCAGGTAGCGGGGCAGCACCGTGCTGGCCAGGTGCTGCCAGACGCCACCGGTGGGCACCAGGATATGCGCCAGTACCGCCAGCACCGGCAGAGCCACGACCAGCGCGACCCCGAGCAGCAGGGCGGTCCATGGAGTGAATGAGGGGATCAGTCGGCGTGAGAGAGTGGGCAGGTCGCCGCTGGCAGGTCGAGACAAGGGAGGCTCCTTGCGGGCGCAAGATGGTAAATGCGAGACATTGACGCCGGCAAATAGTATCAGTTGCGCTTGTCTGCTGCAGCCAGCATCGGTTGACCACCGTCAAACGACGACGCCCGCCGTCGGCTGACGGCGGGCGTCGTTACGCTTTCACGGGTCAGTAGCCGAGCAGCATCGATGGCAGACCGGTGATAAGGGCCGGGAAGAAGGCCATCAGCACACAGGCCAGCACGATCAGGGCCACGAAGGGAATGACCGCCTTGTAGAGATCGACGATCTCCACCCCGGGCGGCGCCACCCCCTTCAGATAGAAGAGTGCATAGCCGAACGGCGGGGTCAGGAAGGAGGTCTGCAGCACCACGGCCACCATCACCACGAACCACAGCATATCGACGCCCATGCTGTCGACGATGGGCAGCATGATCGGGAAGCTGAGCAGCACGATGCCGGTCCAGTCCAGGAACATGCCCAGCAGGAACACCAGGAACAGCATCAGGATCAGGGCCCCGATGGTGCCGCCGGGCATCGCCGTCACCACGTTATGGATGACGTCCATGCCGCCACCGATGGAGAACACCCCGGTGAAGGCGGTCGCCCCCACCACCACCAGCATCACCATGGTGGTGGTCTTGCTGGCCTCGATCAGGGTGCGATAGCAGGTCGATGCCTTGCGATCACCGAAGATCAGGAACAGCAGAAAGGCGATGGCCACGCCGATGGCCGAGGCCTCGGTGGCCGTGGCGATCCCCAGGAACAGCGAGCCCAGCACGCCGAGAATCAGCGACATGGGCGGCAGCACATACTTGCCGAGCATGATCAGCAGCTGGCCGGTCGAGGTCTCGGCGCGCTCCTCGGCGGGAACGGCTGGCCCGTAGTGCGGCTTGACGAAACAGATCACCAGCACATAGAGCGCATACATGGTGCCGAGCATCACCCCCGGTACCAGGGCACCGGCGAACAGCGCACCCACCGAGACCGGCGAGTAGCTGGCCATCAGGATCAGCATGATGCTGGGGGGAATCAGGATGCCCAGGCAGCCGCTGGCCATGATGACGCCGGCGCTAAGCTCCTTGTTGTAGGAGTACTTGAGCATCGGGACCAGGGCGATCATGCCCATCACCGCGATGGAGGCGCCGACGATGCCAGTGGTGGCGGCCAGCAGTACCGAGACGATGACCACGGTCAGGGCCAGGCCGCCACGCAGGTTGGCGAGCAGCAGGCGCATGGTGTCGAACATCTTCTCGGTGACGCCGGAGTCGTTCAGGAAACGCGCCATCAGCACGAACAGGGGAATGGCGACCAGGACATAGTTGTCCATGGAGTTGCCATAGATGTTGTTGATCAGGATGCCCAGCGTATTGGCGCCGGGACCGAGCCAGGCGCCGAGCACGGCGACGCCGCCGAGCACGAAGGCCAGCGGGTGGCCCATGAACAGCCCGATCAGCAGGCCGCTGAACATGAAGAGAGTGAGCATCTCGGGGCTCATGCGGCACCCTCCTTGCGCAGTTCACCGCAGGCGCGGATCACGATGGCGATGGCCTGCAGCAGCAGGAGCAGGGCGGCCACGACGATCACCCCCTTCACCGGGTAGACCGGGATGGACATCATGCCGTAGGTGGTTTCTCCGCGGCTGAAGGAGCGCTCGAAGAAGGCCCAGCCGAAGGTAAGCAGCATCCAGATGAAGGGCACGAAGAAGAGCAGGTAGCCGAGCAGTTCGAGGGCGGCCTGCTTGCGGCGGGTGAGCAGACGCTTGAGCACGTCGACCTCGACGTGGGCGTGATGGCGCAGGCCGTAGGCGGCCATCAGCATGAAATGGGCGCCGAACAGCATCTTGGTGACATCGAAGGCCCAGTCGCTGGGGCGGCCGATAAAGAAGCGTGCGGCAATATCATAGATCACGATCAGCGTGATCACGGCAAGGAGTGGGGCGATCAGGCGTCCGAACCCCTCGTTGAGGGCATCGATGGCCCTGGCAATGGTGTTCATGGTGAGGCTCTCGGAGTCGGGCTAATCAAGCGAACACAGGAGGTAAAGCGACCGGATAGGGCCGAGCCCCGTAGGGCCCGGCCCGGTCCGCTTACTGGTTCATGCAGCTCTCGAGCTCCTCGAGGGACGGCAGGTTGTCCATGCTACGGCTCATGTTGAAGGGCACGGTCACGTCACGCCAGTTGGCGTAATGATCCAGGTAGCTGACCATGGAGTGGTAGACCTTGGCATGCATCGGATCCTCGCAGGCGCCCTGCAGGATCACCTCGTTGGTGACATCCTGGATACGCGCCAGGTCCTCTTCGGGCAGCTGATTGATGGTCATGCCCTCGTCCTTGAACTTGACCGTCGCCTCGGTGGACTGCCGCTCGGACCAGGCCAGTGACCAGGTCATGGTGGCTTCGGCGGCGATCTTCAGCTTCTCCTGGGTCTCCTCGGAGAGGGCGTCCCACGCCTCCTTGTTGATCATCACACCGAAGACGCTGGCGGACTGGTGCCAGCCCGGGGTGGACCAGTAGTCGGCCACCTCGCCGAAGCCGGCCTTGTAGTCGACCCCCGGGGTGGAGAACTCGCCGGCGTCGATCACGCCGCGCTCGATGGCCTGGTAGACCTCGCCGCCGGCCAGGGTGACCTGGGAGCCGCCGAGCTTCTCCAGCACGCGGCCCTGGTCGCGGCCGGAGAGGCGCAGACGCTTGCCTTCCAGGTCGGCGATGCTCTCGATGGGGGTGCCGCCCATGAAGCCGGACTCGTTGTTGGTGATGCCGTAGGGCAGGTAGACCATGTCATACTCGCCGTAGACCTCCTGGTACAGCTCGAAGCCGCCCCACTGGTTGATCCAGTTGAGGTAGTCCACGCCGTTGAACAGGCTGGTGGTGGTGGCCAGCGGCGAGAAGGCCGGGCTCAGGCCCGCCCAGTAGCCCGGCCAGTCGGCGGCGGCCTGGATGGCGCCGGTCTGGGTGGCATCGAACACCTCGCTGCCCGGCATCAGGGTGCCACCGGCACGGAAGTTGATGGTGAGTTCATCGCCGGCCAGCTTGTTGACCAGCTCGACCCAGTGGCGGTCCATCTGGATCAGGTCCAGGTTGTCCGGCCAGGTGGTGGTCATGGTCCACGTTTCCTTGGCCTGGGCGGTGGTGCTCAGGGCGGCCAGGGCCACGCCGGCGGCCAGGCCGGTGAGCGTGAAGCTGCGCAGTGTCTTCATATTGTTCTCCCTACGGGGCTGGACAGAGGGTGGCGCCCTTGTGGCGCCAACCGGATAAGGCTGGGTTGCGGCCGCCGGCATCGGAATGCATTGGTGAATCCGCAACTAGGCTTCAAACTAACACCCTATTGGCGTACAGAACGATCATGGTCCTGCGACGCTGTCGCCCCCCGTGGGCGGGGGGCAGACAGCGCCACCGTGACCGCGATACGTTAAGTTACTGTTTGATAATTCAATACTATCAGGTATTTAATAAATGTTTACGTTAACGTCAACGTAGCATGTTGATCGGTAACTAGCGTTGAAAACTGCACCGATGTAAGACCAAAGTGCTAGGTGAAGCGGCGAAACCGGGGGAGTGACAATGAGCGGGAGAGAGGAGGCGCATGGCCTGTCGACTCGGGCGCTGCTGGTTCATGTCTCACGGCTCGCCCGCCGTCGCTGGCGGGGCCTGGCGTGGCTGCAGGGGGCTCCCCAGGCGTGCTGTGATGCGGCCGACGAGCTATGGCGAGCCGGCGCCTGGCACTGCCCGCTCTGGGTGGCGCCGGCGTTACCACCGCGGGTCGATGCGGCGCACTGGCTGGCACCTGCCCGTGCCCGGGCTCGCCTGGGGGGTGAGCATGATCTACTGGTGATCGACGCCGTCTCCGATGGGGCGGGCTTCGACCCTGACGCCGTGGCGGCCTTGGCCGGCACCCTGAAGGCGGGTGGCCTGCTGGTGCTGATGACCCCGGAGGAGTGGGGCAGCCGACCCGATGCCGACTATGCGCGGCTGGCCGAACACCCCTGGCGACCCGAGGCGCTGAGCAGCCGCTACCTGGCCCGGTTGGCGCGTCTGCTGAGTGACGCCGACCAGGTGATTCGCTGGCGGGCCGGTGAAACGCCTCGTTTACCCGGGCTTCCCATCCGTAAGGCGCCTGCCGAGCGGCCGGTGACCGATGGAGACTGCCTGACCGGCGACCAGGCCCAGGCGGTGGCTCGCCTGGCGCGGTTGCGTCGCCGTCGTCCGTTGGTGATCACCGCCGACCGTGGGCGCGGCAAGAGTGCGGCCCTGGGCATCGCCTGCGCCCGCTGGCTGGCCACGGGAGAGCAGGAGGTGCTGGTGACCGCACCGCGCCCGGCGGCGGTGGAGAGCCTCTTCGAGCGCCTTGCGGCGCTCTGCCCCCAGGGTGAGCGACGCGGGCATCTCTTCGCTACCGACCAGGGTGAAGTTCGCTTCGTGGCCCCGGATGCCCTCGCCGAGCTGGCCCGGCAGGGCGAGGCCGGCGGTGCCGGCCGGTTGCTGGTGGTGGATGAGGCGGCGGCGATTCCCGCCGGGCTGCTCGGCGAGTGGCTCGACGCCTTCCCACGGATCGCCTTTGCCACCACGGTGCACGGCTACGAGGGCTCCGGTCGCGGTTTTGCCCTGCGTTTCCGCGAGCGTCTCGAACGCACCACCCCGGAGTGGCGAGGGCTGCATCTGGCCGAGCCGATCCGCTGGGCGAATGATGACCCCCTCGAGCCGCTGATCCATCGCCTGCTGATGCTGGATGCCGACCCGCCCGAGCCATCCTCTCGGCCGGCCGGTGAGGTGTGGCAACTGTCGCGGGATACACTGGCCAGTGACGAGAGTGGCCTGCGGGGCCTGTTCGGCCTGCTGGTGCAGGCCCACTACCGCACCACGCCCAGCGATCTACGACTGCTGCTGGATGGCCCGGGCCTCACCGTTGGCAGAGTGACGGCCGGTGATGTGCCGCTCGGGGTGGTGATGAGCGCGGATGAAGGGGGCTTCGAGGCGGACCTGGCCGAGCGGGTCGCCCGTGGCGAGCGGCGTCCTCGTGGCCACCTCATGGCCCAGTCCCTGGCCGCCCATGCCGGTTCCCGGGAGGCCCTTACCGGGCATCTGCGTCGGGTGGTACGCATTGCGGTATCACCCCGGCGTCGTCGCGAGGGGCTGGGAAGACGGCTGATCGAGGCGGAGCTTGAGCGAGCGCGTCGTGATGGCTGCGATCTGCTGGGGGCGAGCTTCGGCGCCGAATCGGCGCTGATGGCCTTCTGGCGGGAGCAGGGGTTTCACGCACTGCGCCTCGGGCTGACCCGTGAGACCGCCACGGGTGAGCACGCCCTGATGGTGGCCCGGGCCACCAGCAAGCGCGGTGAGGCGCTGCTGACCTCGCTCGCCGCGCGCTTTCAGCGAGCCCTGCCCGGCCTGCTGGCCTTCGAGCTGCGTGATCTGGCGCCGTCAGTGGCCGCCGCCCTGCTGGCGGAGGGCGGTGGGGCGAACCTCGCAGACGACGACCGCCGCGATGCCGAGGATGTCGCCGCCGGTCATCGCGAGCCGGCGCTGGCCCGGCCCGCGCTGCAGGCCCTGGTTCGTCATGCCCTGGCCCGCGGCATCCCCCTCGCCGATCCCGAACTTCTGCTGCTGGTGGCCTGGGGATTTCAGGGGCTGAGTGGTGAGGCTCTGCCCCGGTATCTCGGTGTATCGGGCCGGCGGCAGGCCACCGCCCGCCTGCGCCAGGCGACGGCCATGCTGCTGTCCATCTCTTCCCCTTCAGCAACGGGCTGAGTAAGGTAGGTCGGTTACTCAGGAAGGGATCATCATGAACGAACATCTCGATCGGCTCTCGCCACAGCCGCTCTGGCGCCATTTCCGCACCCTTTGCGAGACTCCGCGCCCCTCCGGCCATGAGGCCGCCCTGGCGGCACGCCTCGAAGCCTGGGCCGACGCACAGGGGCTGGCGCATGAGCGTGATGCCTTCGGCAACCTGCTGATTCGCAAGCCGGCCTCTCCCGGTCATGAGCAGGCTCCCGGCGTGATCTTCCAGGGTCACCTGGATATGGTCCCCCAGGCCAACAGCGACCACCCCCACGACTTTACCCGCGACCCCATCGAGACCTACCTCGACGATGACGGCTGGCTGCGGGCCCGCAATACCACCCTGGGTGCCGATAACGGCCTCGGCGTGGCTGCCGCCCTGGCCATCCTCGAGGATGACGACCTCATCCACGGCCCGCTGGAAGCGATCTTTACCCTGGAGGAGGAGTCCGGCATGGGCGGGGCGCTCAACCTCGCCGAAGGGTGGCTGCAAGGACATTACCTGCTCAACCTCGACTCCGAGGATCGTGGCGAGGTGTTTATCGGCTGCGCCGGAGGCACCGATGTGGTGGTGGAGGCGCAGCTGCCCACCGCGGCGCTGGCCGACGATGAGGTGACGCTTCGCCTGTCGCTGACCGGGCTGCGCGGCGGTCACTCCGGGATCGATATCGACAAGGGGCGGGGTAACGCCAATCGACTGCTGGTGCGGGTGATGCGTGTCCTGGAGCGCCTCGATGTCAGGCTGGCAAGCTACCAGGGGGGTACCCTGCGCAATGCGCTGCCTCGCGAGGCCTTTGCGACCCTGGCGCTGCCCGAGGAGGAGCTCGAGGCCGCCAGGGCTGAGGTGGCGACCCTGCAGGCCATCCTGCGCAAGGAGTTTGCCGGTGTCGATGATGCACTGACGTTGACCCTCGAGCCGGTCGAGGTGCCCGCCGATGAGCCGCTCACCGGTCAGGCGACACATCTACTGCTGGCCGCCATTCATGCCGCGCCCTGTGGCGTCGAGCGCATGAGTCAGGAGGTGCCGGGCGTGGTGGAGACCTCCAACAACCTGGGGGTCGTGAGCCTCGCGGCGGGGCGGTTCCATCTCGGTGCCCTGGTGCGCTCGCTGCACGACAGCGCGGCCCAGGACCTGGCCGATCGGCTGCGTGCCGTGTTCGAGCTGACCGGTGCCAAGGTGCGTCTCGAGAATGGCTATCCGGGGTGGACTCCCCAGCGAGACAGCGAGCTGCTGACGCGCTTTCAGCGTGTGCACCGCGAGCAGCTGGGCAGCGAGCCGGCGGTCAAGGTCATCCATGCCGGGCTCGAGTGCGGCATTCTGGGCGGCAAGTACCCGGCGCTTGAGATGATCTCCTTCGGTCCGCTGATTCGCGGTGCTCATTCGCCGGATGAGCGCGTCGAGGTCGCCTCGGTGGAGGAGTTCTGGACGCTGCTGCGCGCCCTGGTGGAGGATCTGACGCGCTGACATTCATGGGGTCTGAGCGAAGTCGTCGGACACAATAACGCCGGGCCCAAGGCCCGGCGTTATTGTGACATGACCCGTGATGCCTGATCGGGTCGGGTCCTGAATCAGGCCAGGTAGCTGGCCAGCATCCACACGGTCTTCTCCTGCTCGCGGATATAGTCGCCGGCCTGGGCGGCGGTGCCCTCGTCGTCGGCATCCGAGGCCAGGGAGAGAATCTCGCGCTGCAGCTCGATTAGTACCTGGTAGCCCGCCAGCACGCCCTCGACGCAGGCCTTGCCGTCCGAGACGTTCTTGTCCTCGGTGATGCGCGAGACCTCCACATAATCGCTGTAGGCATGCAGCGGCTGGTGGCCCAGGGTAAGCACGCGCTCGGCGACCTCATCGACCTTGGTCAGCAGGTCGGTATAGAGCTCCTCGAACTTCTCGTGGAGCTGGAAGAACTGCGGCCCCTTCACGTTCCAGTGGTAGCCGCGCACGTTCATGTAGAAGACCTGGTAGTTGGCCAGCAGCTCGTTGAGTTTCTCGGCGAGCTGGCTGGCGCTGGCCTCGTGCAGGCCGATGCGGTTGGTATCGCTCATGCGAATGCCTCCTTGGTGGTGTTGGGTTACATGATCCATGTATCGCCCGCTGGCGGACAGTGAATCCTGACCATGAGCATCATAGCCATGATGAATGACATCTTGGCGGAGGGAGCCGACTTCAAGGGGGCTGCGTCATCCAGACGCGTCGAACGTCGGGGTCGGGTGCCGCCGTCTTGCAATATTCCCTCGTCACGGCCTCCTGCCTACACTGAAGTCGTCCAACCTCGGGAGAGAGACCATGCGTCCCTGGCCGTTGCTTGTCCTGCTGGTGCTGGCCGGCTGCCAGTCCGTTCCTGCCACCCTGCCGGTGGCGGAGCCGTCCCCCGCGGCGGCCTGTCTCTGGTCGGGCGCGGGTGTGCCGGTCACCGAGACGCTGCGGCGGGCGGTGGTTGCCCTGGAGGATGACGGCTTTCTAATCCGTCATACCGCGAGCGCTCCGGCACTGGTAAGCGCAGAGCGTACCCGCATCCTGCCCGGCTACGGCGACCGCCATGGCGACTGGGGGCGTCGCGGTGTGTTCGGCGGTATCGGCCTCGGCGGTGGTCGTGGTGGTTTCGGTGGTGGAGTGATGATCGGTTTCGGTGGAGTGGGCAGCCTGACCCGCGATGCCACCGAGCTGGAGCGTGTCTCGTTGCTGGTCAGTGACGGGGAGGTGCGGGTCAGTCGCGATCTTCAGGTCATCGACTGGCGAGGTGAGCTCGCGGAGTCGCGCAGCGCCAGCACCGGGGCGTTCTGTGGCGGCCTGCGCCGGGCCATGGATGCCGGAGGTGAGCCATGACTCGTCTGGCTGGCATGATACTGGTGGTAGGGCTGCTGACCGGCTGTGCGACCCCTCCATCATCGGTGCCGCCGGTGATGCTCTCCTCACAGGCCTCCCCCTGTGCCCTGGAGGTCACCGCCGAGGCACTGATGTCGCGCGGTTATGTGGTGCGCCATGCCGATGCGTCGCTGGGACGCCTGGTGGCGGTGTTCTCGCGCTGGCCGGGCTACCGGGTGCTGGTGGCAGTCGAGTCGCCTGGCACCGATGGCCGCCTTGCCTTGACGGCCCTCCGCGGCGGGCGCCCCATGCCGCGCACTACCCTGGAGCGGCTTGCGTCCGATATCGCCCTGCGCCTCGCGGAGTGCGAGGCTGAACGCTAGCCTCCGGAGGCTAGCGTTCAGCCTCGGGTTGCAGGTCGAGCCCCTCGAGCATGGCCAGCACCCGGTCTCGCATGGCGGCCAGGGTGTCGAGGTCGTAGGGTGTCGCCTCCCCCTGCCCCCAGACCGGTCCCGGCCAGAGGTCATCGTCCGTGCGGCGCAGCACCAGATGCACATGCAGCTGCGCCACCACGTTGCCGAGGCTTGCCACATTGAGCTTGTCGGCCCCCATCAGTGCCTTGAAGGCCTGGCCGATGCGGCTTGTCTCGTGCCACAGCTGCCGCTGCTCGGCCTCGTCCAGCTCGAAGAGCTCGCTGATGCCATGCCGCCGCGGAATCAGCAGCAACCAGGGAAAACGGCTATCGTTCATCAGCCGCAGCTGGCATAGCGGCAGCTCGGTGATCGGGTAGCTGTCCTCCACCAGGCGGGGGTCTGGCTCGAAATGATCCATCAGGGCTCTCCGGGGTAGTCAGCGAGTGGTATCGGCTGTCCGGCATCATGCCACAGAACCGTGGGGAGTTTTCCCCGTTTGCCCGGGCGGCTAAGCTGTGCGGCTCTTTCCTGAAAGGACTCTTCCATGACCCTGCTCGAAGCGCTGGCCATGCTGCTGATCGGTGCGCTGGCCGGCTTTATCAACGTGCTCTCCGCCGGCGGCTCCATGCTTACCCTGCCGCTGTTGATGTTCCTGGGCCTGCCACCCCAGGAGGCCAACGGTACCAACCGTGTCTCCATCACCCTGCAGAGCGTCTCGGCGGTATACAACTTCTTTCGTGCCGGGGCGCGCCATCTGGGGCTCTCGCTGCGGCTCTCCGTGCCGGCGGTGGTGGGGTCGCTGCTCGGGGCCTGGTTGGCCCTGCGAACCGGCGACGCCCTGTTCGAGGCGATCCTGATCGTGGTGATGGCGGGCTCGGCGCTGCTGATGCTGCTGCCCCAGCCACGCCTGGATACCCGGCCGTTGACCCCCGAGCGGCTGACGCCGGCGGTCTACCTGGCGATGTTTGTCATCGGCCTCTATGGCGGCTTTATCCAGGTGGGTGTGGGTATCCTCTTTATCGTGGTGCTCTACCGCATGCTCAAGATCGACCTGGCCCAGGTGAACGTCTTCAAGGTGTTGATCGTGCTGGTCTATACCCTGCCGGCGTTGGCCATCTTTGTGGTCAATGATCAGGTGCGCTGGAGCTATGGTCTGGTGCTGGCGGCGGGCAGCATGTCGGGCGCCTGGCTGGCGGTAAGGGTCAATGTCAGTCCACGTGGGGCCTTTGTGGTCAAGTGGCTCACGGTGGCGGTGATTGCGGCGATTATCCTCAGGCTGCTGCTGGGGTAAGGCGCAGCTCGCCGTGAGCTGCTAAATTACGGGTGCAACATTCCCAACTCACAAGGAGGTTCATCATGAAGCGTACTCTGATGATGCTGGTGGCGGCACTGTTCGCCGTTTCTCTGCTCTCCGGCTGCAATACCGTTCGCGGTGCCGGCCAGGATATCGAGCAGGGTGGCGAGGCCGTTCAGGACGCCGCTTCCTGAGCCGAGCCCCGGAACGGCCAGTCCGCACCGGTATTCTGAGCCGAGCCCCGGAACGGCCAGTCCGCATCGGCATTCTGAGCCGAGCCCCGGATCGGCCAGTCCGCACCGGCATTCTGAGCCGAGCCATGGTGAGTCAACTGCCGGATCGGCCAGGCCGTTCCGGCATTGTTGGTATAGATCAAGCTTGGACCCGACAAGGAAGCCCAGATGGTTGTAACGAGACTCTCACCGCTACTCTTCGGCCTGCTGCTGGCGGGCTGCAGTAGCATGAGTTCGGCGCCGGAGCCCGAACCCGCTCCGCTGCCGCCTCGCGTGGAAACTGGCGGGGAGTGTGGTGCCCAGCGCGTTCAGGACCGTATCGGTCGTACCTACAGCGTGTCCCTGGGCAAGGCGATGCACGCCGAGAGTGAAGCATCGGCCATTCGTGTGATTCGCCCCGGTACGGCGGTGACTCTCGATCATCGGCCAGATCGTCTCAATGTCCACCTGGACGAAACGGACATCATCCTCAGCCTGGACTGTGGCTAGTCGTCATCTTCTCTGGCGCCGTGCTCGGCCTGGGTACGGCGCTGCTCCTCTTCGGCCTGCTTGCGAAGCTTCTTGCGCAGGGCCGCCTTCTCGAAACGTAGCTTCTGCACCTTCGTGTCAAGCGCCAGTGGAGGCACCGGCGCCGGCTTGCCATCGCCATCCACCGCCACCATGGTCAGGTAGCAGCTGTTGGTGTGGCGGATCAGCTTGTTCTGGATATCCTCGGCCACCACCTTGACGCCGATCTCCATGGAGGAGCGGCCCACATGGTTGACGCAGGCCAGGAAGGTCACCAGCTCCCCCACATGGATCGGCTGCTTGAACAGCACCTGGTCCACCGAGAGGGTAACCACATAGTGGCCCGAGTAGCGGCTGGCGCAGGCGTAGGCCACCTCGTCTAGCTTCTTGAGGATGGCGCCCCCATGCACCTTGCCGCTGAAGTTGGCCATGTCGGGGGTCATCAACACGGTCATCGACAGCTCGTGTTGGCCGGGCAGGGCGCCGGACAGATCGTTGTCGTCCATTGGATCTCCTTGTGTGTTATCCACAGCCGGACGCCCCGCCCGCCTGGGGACAGGGCGCCTTGCTGGAGGGTCAGAACCAGGTCAGGCCGATGGAGATCAGCACCCCGGTGATCAGCAGCTGGATCAGGCAGAAGCCCATGATGTCCTTGGCCTTGAGCCCGGCGATGCCGAGTACCGGCAGGGCCCAGAAGGGCTGCAGCAGGTTGGTCCAGGCATCACCCCAGGCCACGGCCATGGCCATCCGGGGAATATCCACCCCCAGTGCCTGGGCGGCCGGAATCATCACCGGTGCCTGCACCGCCCACTGGCCGCCGCCGGAGGGCACGAAGAGGTTGACGATGCCCGCACTGATAAAGGTCCAGACCGGCAGGGTGGTGTCGGTGGCAAAGGAGACCAGCGCCTCGGACATGCTGGTCGCCAGACCGGACTGCACCATGATCGCCATGATCCCGGCGTAGAACGGGAACTGGATGACGATGCCGGCACCGCCCTTGATCGCTTCGTGCAGGCTCTCCAGCAGGCTGCGCGGGGTGCGATGCAGCACGATGGCCAGGAACAGGAACATGAAGTTGACCACGTTCAGGTTGAGGCCGCCGCCGCGCAGGAAGAAGTGATCGGCCAGGAAGATCAGCCCGGGAATGCCCACCAGCCAGGCCAGCACCACGCTGTTCTCCATGCGCTCGGCGGGGCGGGTGATACGCCCCGGGTGCGCCTCGTCGTCGCCGAGCAGCTTGGGATCGACGAACACGCTGTCCTTTTCGTCGGGCAGCATCATGCGGTTGACCAGCGGTACCGCGATAAACAGCATCACCACGATGGCCAGGTTGAAGAAGGAGAAGATGGTCGAGCCGGTGCCGATCACGCCGATCTGGTCGGCGCTGAAGTGGCCATCGGTGGCCACGGTCAGCGGTACCGAGCCGGCCAGGCCGCCGTGCCAGACGATAAAGCCGGAGTAGGCGCTGGCCACCAGCAGGCGATAGTCGACCCGGACCAGGCGCGCGAGCTCCTTGGCGAACAGCGCCCCCACGACCAGGCCGAAGCCCCAGTTGATCCAGCTGGCGGCCAGCGACACATAGGTGACCAGCAGGATGGCGCCACCGGGCCCCTTGGCCAGGGCAGCGAGTCGCTGCAGCAGCCTTTTCACCGGGGGGGAGCTGGCCAGCATGAAGCCGGTCACCAGCACCAGCAGCATCTGCATCGAGAAGGTCAGCAGGTTCCAGAAACCATCCCCCCACATGCGCATCACCGCGAGTGGCGTCTGGCGTTCCACGGCAATGGCCGCCACGGCGGCGATGATGGTCAACAGCAGCACGAAGATATAGGGGTCGGGCAGGTAGCGTTCGACCAGCTTGACCGCCGGTCTGGAGAGGGCCTTGAGCATGGCGTTCCCTTACTGTTTTGAGTGTTATTGGTGTTTCATTGCATAAAATAGCGCAGCATCAGTATCTTGCGCTATTCGGACGCCAATGGTCCAGGCGCCTCACACCAGTCGCTGCGGCGCCGTTGATGGTAGTAGGCGATCAGCGTCGCCGAGCGCGTCAGCATGAACAGCGTGAAGGCGAGCCACAGACCGTGGTTGATGAGCGCCTCGGGAAGAAGGGCCTGGCCCAGCCACCAGGCGGGCAGATAGACGGCGAGCCCGGCAAAGATGCTGTTGCGCATCTCCCGAATCGCCGTGGCACCGATAAAGACGCCGTCCAGCAGGTAGCCCCATACCGCGATCAGCGGCATGACGACCATCCACGGCAGGTAGGTGGCGGCGGTCTCTCGCACCTCGGGCAGGCCGGTAAGCAGGGCGATCAGCGCCTCGCCCCCCAGGGCGAAGGCCAGGGCGGCGGTGCCGGCCGTCAGCAGTGAGAACCAGGCGGCACTCCGTACCGACTGGGCGAACTCCGCCCAGCGCCTTGCCCCCACCGAGCGTCCGGTCAGCGCCTCGGCGGCGTGGGCGAAGCCATCCAGGGCGTAGCTGGTGAGCATGATGAACTGCAGCAGCACGGCATTGGCGGCGAGTACGGTATCGCCCTGGGCCGCCCCTCGCGAGGTAAAGAAGGCCATGACGAAGAGCAGCCCCAGGGTGCGCACGAAGAGGTTGGCATTGACCGAGAAGAGCTCGCCATAGGCTGAAACGGCGAGGAGCCGATGGCGCAGGAAGCGGCCCGACAGCCATCTGAGTTGTCGCGAGATCAGCCACAGGCCGAAGGCCAGGGCGGTGTAGTCGGCGATCACCGTGGCCCAGGCCACGCCATCGCTGGTCATGCCGAGGCCGACGACAAAGAGCAGGTCGAGGAGGATATTGACCCCGTTGGTGAGCACCAGGATCGCCAGGGTCACTCGCGAGTTCTGCTGTCCCAGGAACCAGCCCAGGATGGCGTAGTTGGCGAGCACCGCCGGCGCCGAGAGGATGCGGATCTCGGCGTACTCGGCGGCCAGTGCCGTGGCGACGTCACTGCCATCGAGGAGCCATAGGCCCAGCCTGATCAGCGGCCTCGAGAACAGGATCAGTGCCGCACCGATGCCCGCCGCGATCAGCAGCGATTGCCCCAGCAGGTTACGTACGTCCGTGTCGTTCTCGCGGCCCACCGCCTGGGAGGTGAGCCCCGTGGTACCCATGCGCAGGAAGCCGAAGCCCCAGTACAGGAAGCTGAACAGGGTGGCGCCGAGGGTGACCGCCGCCAGATAGCGCGAGTCCGGCAGATGGCCGACCACGGCGGTGTCCACCAGCCCCAGCAGCGGCACGGTGATATTGGAGAGGATGATTGGCCAGGCCAGCGCCAGGATGCGCCGGCGCGCGGCCCCGGGTGACGAGGACTCCGAACGACTCACAGGGGGCTCCCGAGATTGACGAGCCGGGCAGCATGGCCGGCGGCGGGGCATAACGCAACCGCCCCGCACAAGGGCGGGGCGGCGGTGGCAGCGAAGCGCGATTATCGCCTAGAAGCGGTAGCCGATGCTGGCGGAGATCAGATCGATCTCGAAGTCCTCGCCATCTTCGCTGATATCGTAGCGTTCGAACTCGGCGCGCATCAGGATGCGCTCAACTTCATACTCGGCGCCGATGCCAAAGAGAGGGTCGGAGCCGTCTCGGCCGTAGCTGGACGATCCAGTATTATCACTTTCATTGAGGTCAGCGTCCCAGGCAATCATGCCCAACTTGCCAAAGATGCTAAAACCATTCTGGATCGGAAGTTTACCGACGAGTGCGGCGCTGAAACCATCCACGCTAAGCTTGGCCTTGGCGCTACCACCATTTTCATTGGCAGTGAACTCACCAAAATCTACGTAGCCCGCTTCAATAGCGAAGTTGGGGTTGAACTGGTAACCCACAAACAGTTTATAGCCGGTATCGCTGTCATCGGTGTTGGTGTTTGGGTAACCACGGTCCCGGTAATAGCCGCTAATATCAAAGTCGGTCTCTGAATGCCCCAGTCCAGCACCGATATAAGGCCCCTCATTAGAGTCATACTGATAGCTCTGGGCGAAGGCGGGGCTGGCGACCAGGGTGGCCAGGGCAGCGGTGGCGATAAGACGCTTCATCATGCTCTCCTTTGCATGGTGAGGGAGCAGGCGGGGCCTGTCCTGGGGCGGGCAAGCGGTAAAAGCCGCCTACCCTGATGTAAGATCCCGTGAGAGGATGTAACCTTAGCGATTCTAAGACCTCATGATGACTAACACCATACTCGATTCGCCACAGGCGAGCGTCGGGTGGTGACGACGCAGCATAGATGGCAGGGAGCACGGGGAGTGCAAGCGATGAGCAAGCGGATCATGACCTTCTTTACACTGGCGCTGGTGGCGCTGATGGCAACCTCTCCGGCGATCGCTCAGGAGCAGCGCGTGGGGGTTCAGCCGAGTGGCGGGGCGATGATTGCCGATGCGGTAATCGCGCGACCGCTGCTGGCGGCGGCCACGGTGGGCGGTACTGCCGTGTTTCTGGTGACACTGCCCTTTACCGCCCTGGGCGGCGGGGTGGATACCGCGGCCGAGACGCTGATCAAGACCCCGGCCAAAGCGGCCTTTCGCCGTTGCCTCGGGTGCACGGTCAGCAAGCGGGCCGACGAGCTATAGCCAAAGGTGACGGTGCCACACAACGCGAAACGCCCCGCACTTGGCGGGGCGTTTCGAGATGGGGTGACGTACCTGCCAGCCATCAGGCCGCGGTGATGCGCTCGTACTTGGACATCAACTCCTCGCGGCTCTCCTCGCGCTCCGGGTCCAGCGGGATACAGTCCACCGGACACACCTGCTGGCACTGGGGCTCGTCATAGTGACCGACACACTCGGTGCACAGCGCCGGGTCGATGATATAGATCTCTTCGCCTGGCGAGATGGCCCCGTTGGGGCATTCCGGCTCGCAGACGTCGCAGTTGATGCACTCGTCGGTGATCATCAGGGCCATGGGGTACCTCACGGAAGTCGCTGGCCGCGGTCATCGGGATCTGCTCGGCACAATCCCGAGCCTTGTGGTCAGGTATTGTAATGGCTCTTCAGCGTCGCGGCGACCCCGGGATGCACATGCTGCGAGACATCGCCGCCCAGCTTGGCAATTTCGCGCACCAGGGTGGAGGAGATATAGGAGTTCTCCACCGCCGGGGTCAGGAAGACGGTCTCCAGCTCCGGCATCTGGGCGCGATTCATGTTGGCCAGTTGCAGCTCGTACTCGAAATCCGAGACCGCGCGAAGCCCTCGCAGCAGCACGCGTGCCTGCTGCTGTTTCATGAATTCGGTCATCAGGCCCGAGAAGCCGGTCACCTCGACGTTGTCCAGCGCCGAGACCACCTCCCGGGCCAGGGCGATTCGAGTGTCGAGATCCAGCGCCGGGCCCTTGCCGGGACTGGTGGCGATGGCCAACACCACCTTGTCGAACAGCCGGGAGGCACGTTCGATCAGGTCGAAGTGGCCGTTGGTGATGGGGTCGAAGGTGCCGGGGTAGACCGCGATATTCATTGCCGTCACTCCTCGAGTTTGCCGAAGGGGTTGTGGACCGCCAGGGAGACCGGGCGGGCGTAGCCGGGGATATGGATCTCGGCGTCGCTGATCGAGAGCTCGGGGCCCTCCAGCACACCCTCACCGAAGCGGTAGCGGGGGGAGAAGCGTCCCCGGTCAGCCTGTTGGCGGTAAGCGGCGGCGGCCTCGCGAGTCGCCTCGCGGCGCACCTGCCAGGCGGCCACGGCGGCCTCACCGTGACGCTGCACCAGCAGGCGTTCGGTGACGTCCGGAGAGAGCAGCACCCCGGTGGCGTTGTTGCCCCCGAATCCCTTGGCGTTGAGCAGTGCGGCGTCGGCCTCGAATGGCCGCGTCTCCCGGGAGAGCCCCAGGCGCCCGGCATAAACGTCATCGGCCACGGCGTCGAGGTTGGCGATACCCGGCAGCAGACCGTGGGCGAAGCTGCCCAGGGCACTGGTCAGCTGGTCACCGGCGGCGCTGCCCTGGGAGTGGCCCACATAGGACTTCACCGCCACCACGGGCCAGGCCTCGATACCGTAGGCCTCGGCCACCCGGTCGAGGACGTGGGACTCGGTGACGCGGTTCTTGGGCGTGCTGGTGGCATGGGCGTGGACGAACGAGCGCTGGCGCAGGGCCTGCTCGCCGAGCATCTCGCGCACCAGGGAGGCGGCCTTGCCCAGGGTGATGTAGTTGCCGATGCCGGGGGCGGAGATGGAGCGCTTCCAGCCGTCGGCATTGACGAAGACCTCCGGCACGCTGCCGAGAAGCTCGGCGCCTACCTCCATGGCCAGGGCGTCATCCATCAGCATCACGAACTGGCTGGATTCGGCGATGGTGAAGCCACAGTTGCGGGCGAAGGGGCGACAGGTCTTCTGGTAGTCGGCGTCGGTCAGCAGCTCCAGGGCGTCCAGGGCACGCAGGCTGTCGTCGTCGGCCAGGGCACCCATGGCACGGAAGCCTTCGATGATCTCGGGGGTGACCGGCGCATCGGCGGTGCCGACCATCACCACTCGGCAACGGCCGGCACGGATATCCTCCACGCCCAGGCGCAGGTTGTAGAGAAAGCTGGCACAGGCCCCCATGGCCGCGCCGGTGCTGCCTACGCTGCCCAGCACATAGGCATTCAGGAAGTCGGCCGGCATCTGCCCGTAGCCCAGCGGCATCTGCTTGGAGGTGGCACGCTTGCCGGAGACGAAACTCTTGAGCAGACCGCCCCAGCCCTCCTCGTCGAGCTGGCCGATGGAGTTGCCGGCGTAGACGGCGATCTCGTCGGGATCGAGGCGATCACGCAGGGTATCCCAGTCGAGTCCGCTGTCTCCCAGGCAGTCGCTGGCGGCGAAGATCGCCATCGAGAGTCCGCGGGGGTGGTGCACGCTGCGGTAGAGCTGGCTGGGTTCGAAGCCGCTGGGCAGCTGGCCGGCAGCGCGCACCTGGGCGGGGCGGTGCTCGGGCAGCATGACGTCCATTTCGCCGGCGGGTACCGTCACCTCGATCAGCTTGCGATCGAGTTCGCGCACCTGCCAGGTGTCCGGCAGATCCTGAGGCAGCTGACGGCGACGGACGCGGAAGGTGAGCGGTGCCTCCAGCGCCAGGCTGGCCCGACGGTTGGCGGGCAGGCCCGGATCATTGAAGTGCGGGTCCTCGATGCGGCGAATCAGGGTATGGTCGAGGACCTGCTGGCGGGTTTGCTCGACAAGGGCGGCGGGTTCCAGGGGGCGCCCATCCGCATCCTGCCAGGTGCCGTCCTCCTGGCCGCTGGCCAGACGCATCATGGCGGCCAGACCCAGCAGGGTACGGGTCTGCTCCTCCACGGGCAGGGTGTCGAGCACGGTACGGCGAAACGCCTGGTGGCCCGAGGTTCTGCCGGCAGGGTTCACGCCGCCCATGCCGACGATCACCGGTAAGTGTGACAAGCCGGATTCCTCGTTGTGCTGTTGGTGTCTACGCGTATGTATGATGATGGATCATAGCACCCGGCCAGCCGCGGCGTCATGCGGTGGCAGAGGGTGTGACAGGAGCCGGTTGCCGGGAGCGGCTCTGCGCAGGGTGTCGATAAAACGTATGTTTGAAGTTGCTGCATGGCTCGGCTAGCATGTCCCTGCTGTTTGAGTCATACGAGTGCTTATATGGGCGCCCCTCTTCGGAGGGCGCCTTTTTTCGATTTATACGGCAGCGGGACGCGCCGCCGGCCAACTCTTGCTCAAGCATGATCCGGAGTGACACCCTGGGTGGAAACAGGCCGGCATGAGCGCTAGCTTGTTCTTGGTAGATACGGCTGTTTGTCACTTTTTTGTGTTTCACAGGAGGGAAGCATCATGCAGCGCACCATGACACGGAAGCTTTTTTTTGCCCTGCTGGCCGGCCTGCTGGCACTAGGACTGGCCGGTTGCGAGGACGACCAGGGGCCCGCCGAGGAGGCCGGTCAGGAGATGGATCAGGCAGTTGAAGAGGCGGGTGAGGGTGTCGAGGAGATGGGTGACACCATCGAGGATGCCAGCGAGGGTAATTGACGCCGTCAGCAGCCAGGTTTAACAACTGCGCTCAACCACACTGCTCAACAACCACGCTTAACACCCATGCGTAACGCAACAGGCCGGGCTGCTGTCAGCCCGGCCTGTTGCGTTTCAGGGGCGGAGGGGAGCGTTAACCGTTCTGCTCGATGCCCTGCACATACCAGGGGGCGCCGTCGCGCAGCTCCCGCACCAGGTGCCAGGTCTCGTTGAACTCGTTGTGCTCGCCATTCTCGTCGAGGATGCCGTGGAAGATCACGCTGGCCTCGGCCTGCTGGCCCACTTCCTGAACCATGCCCAGCTCGGCGAACAGGCGAACGACCTCGGTGCGGTTATTGGCCGGATGCTGCTTGCGCTCCTCGCGCAGCAGGTTGTAGAGCTCCGGGGTGACGTACTCCTGAATGCCGCTGAGGTCGTTGTTGTCCCAGGCACGCTGCAGGGTCATGAAGTGCTCCTTGGCACCGCCGAGGAAGCGCTCGCGGTCGAACCATTCGGGCTCGCTGGCGAAGGCGCCACCGGCCGGAGCGGCGCTGGCCTGGAAGGACTGGGCGGCGGTTTCACGGGGCTCCTGCGCGGCTGGCGAGGGGCCACCTGCCACGGCCGGCCGGCGGCGTGCCAGCAGCCGGAAGAGCAGGAAGGCGATGCCGGCCACCAGCAGGATGTCCATCAGCCGCAGCTCATCGAAGGCGCCGCCGAAGAACAGCGCGGCGAGCAGCCCACCGGCGAGCAGGCCGCCCAGCATGCCGGGCATTTTCGACCCGGCTCGCCCCTGGGTGGCGCGGGTGCCGGAGGCCTGGTTCTGGGTGGCAGAAGGTTGCTGCTGCACGCTGCGTGATTGAGAGCCGAAGCTCTTGCCGCCGCCGAGGCGGCGGGCTTCGGCGTCTTGCATGGCCGGGCCCAGGGTCAGCAGTCCCGCCACCAGCATGATCAGCAGGTGGCGTATCAGGGAGGTCTCGCGGTGTGTCGAAGTCATGGCGGTATCGTCGTCAGTGGGGGTTAATGGGTGGTGAGTCGTGAACGGTGAGGGGTAAGTCGAGTTGGTTGATTCTACCGGCTATGCTGGTGGGCTCCACTACCATTCCACAATGCCGGGGAGTTGAACACCATGCGCCTGAAACGAGAAGAGAGCCTGTTGCTGGTTGTCGATCTGCAGGCGGGACTGTTGCCGGTGATCGAACATGCCGACCAGGCGGTGAACGAGGCGGCCTGGCTGGGCGGCCTGGCCGCCTCCCTGGAGGTGCCGGTATGGGTCACCGAGCAGTATCCCGAGGGGCTGGGTGGCAGCGAGCCGCGCCTGCTGGAGGCGCTCCCGGGACATCGGCTATGGCAGAAGCTGACCTTCGATGCCTGTGCGAACCCCGAGTTCATCGCGGCACTCGAGCAGAGCGGCAGGCGTCAGGTGGTGCTGTGCGGCAGCGAGGCGCATATCTGTGTCATGCAGACCGGCCTGGGGCTGCTGGCGGCGGGATACGAGGTCTACTGGCTCAGCGAGGCCTGCGTCAGTCGGCGCGCCGCGGAGGCACGCCTGGCCCGGGAGCGGCTGGTGCAGGCCGGGGCGGTGGCGGTAAGCGCGGACATGGTGGCCTACGAATGGCTGCAGCGTTGCGACGACGAACGCTTCAAGCAGGCCCACCGCCGCTTCCTCAAGGGCCGCTCCGCGCGCCCGCTGGTATTTGACTAGACCCCAAGCCATCTAATTTCGTAGGAGCGCGATTTATCGCGCGATGAGGCGCGCTGGCGATACAGCCATCGCCGGATAAATCCGGCTCCTACGATTCTGTGCCATGGTGATGGGGGGCAGGAGCAGCCCCGCTCGGGATCAGGCGCCTTCGGGGCGGGTAAAGACCAGGGTGTCACCCTCGCTCATGGCGGCGTTGAAGCGGTAGCCGGCCACGTCGAACTCCTTCAGGCCCTCCGGGTCGTCGAGGCGTTCGCGGATCATCCAGGCCGTCATCAGGCCACGGGCCTTCTTGGCGTAGAAGCTGATGATCTTGAGCTTGCCATTCTTCTCGTCCTTGAACACCGGGGTGATCACCCGGGCCTCGAGCCGCCTGGTATCGATGGCCTTGAAGTACTCGTTGGAGGCGAGGTTGATCAGTACCGGGCTGCCGCTGGCCGCCACGGCACGGTCGAGCTCGGCGGTGAGGGTCTCCTTCCAGAAGGCATAGAGGTCCTTGCCCGCAGGGTTCTCGAGCCGCGTCCCCATCTCCAGGCGGTAGGGCTGGATCAGGTCCAGCGGGCGCAGAAGCCCGTAGAGCCCCGAGAGAATGCGCAGATGCCGCTGGGCGAAGGCGTTCTCGTCATCCGTGAAGGTGTCGGCCTCGAGCCCCACGTAGACGTCGCCCTGGAAGGCCTGGACTGCTGGCTTGGCGTTCTGCGCAGTAAAGGGTGTGTGCCATTCGGCGTAGCGGGCGGCATTGAGGGCGGCCAGCTTGTCGCTGATGCCCATCAGCTCGGAGAGCCGTTGTGGCGAGTAGTCGCGCAGGATCTCGATCAACTCCTGGCTCTGTTCCAGGAATTGCGGCTGGGTATGGCGGGCCGTGGTGGCCGGGGTCTCGAAATCCAGCTTCTTGGCGGGCGAGATCACGCTCAGCATGGGGCGCTCCAGATCCGATGAAGTGAGCATGGAGTATACCAAGCACGCCCAGGCTCAGGGGCTATCGGGTCGATAGCCCCGGGGGCGGTGGGCCTCGGCCTCGCTGTTCTGTTCACCGAAGGTCATGGTGCCAGGACAGAGGCGGCTGACCTCGATGCCGGTATCGCCCAGCGGTCGCGTCTGCACCCTGACGCCCTCGTCGATCGGGAAATGGAACCGGCATGGTAGCCAGGCCCTGCCAGGGCGGCAAATGACCAGGGTTGAGTCGGCGCAAAGGCGGGCGTATGCTGGCCGCCCGTTGCGCCCCGTGGACCGGGGCTGGGCAGACTTCAGACGCCGCGCACAGGGTGGTGCGGAGTGTCTTTTTCTTGTGATACAGGATCCGGTAGAAGGCCATGACGCAGGCATCATCACTGTTCACCCGGCTCGAGTACCGCCTTGCGGAGCAGCTCTTCCATACCCGCTGGCTGCCTCGTTCGCCGCGCACCCAGCGCCTGACCATGCACCTCTTCCAGCGCTGTGCCGATGCCGGCCATCCGGCGGCGCTCTCCCTTTATGGTCATATGCTGTTTCACCGCGGCATGTCGCCCCAGGACAAGGCGCGCGGTGCGCGCTACGTGCTGGAAGCGGCCAATGCCGGCGACTCCCGTGCCCAGTATCAGGCGGGACAAATCTACGAGCATGGCTGTGCGCTCTATCCACGCCGCGACGACCATGCCGTGACCTGGTTTGCCCGTGCCGGCGAGGCGGGGCATCCACTGGCCGCCGAACGTCTGGCGCGCGCCTATCGCGAGGGGCAGCTGGGGCTGGCGGTGGATGCCGAGCGTGCCGCCCACTGGCAGAGGCTGGCCGACCACGCCGCCGGTTTCGGTGAGGGGCTGGACAGCGCGGAAACCGAAACGCGACACTAGCGAGGAGGCGCCAGCGAGATGGCGCCCCTTCCTGTTTTCCGCCGCAAGGACTCCTGCCCACCGTGACGCTACCGACCCTGCTCGATATCGAGGCGTCTGGATTCGGACGCGGCAGCTACCCCATCGAGGTGGGGTTGGCCCGACCGGATGGCAGCAGCTGCGCCTTCCTGATTCAGCCCCTTGCCGAATGGACCCACTGGGACCCCAAGGCCGAGCTGCTCCACGGCATCAGCCGTGCCCGGCTGCAGCGCGAGGGGTACCCCCTGCGTCAGGTCGCGCAGTGGCTCAATGACGAGCTCGGTGAGCTCAAGATCTGCTACAGCGACAGCTGGGGTTACGACAACACCTGGCTATCGCTGCTCTTCCACCATGCCGGCATGTTGCCGGCCTTCCGCCTGGAGGCGCTGCGCAAGCTGCTCAGCGAGGAGCAGCTTGTGCTGTGGAAGCCCACCAAGGAGGCGTTGATCGAGGAGCTGGGCATCCTGCGACATCGGGCCGGTGAGGATGCCCGGCTGCTGCAGCTCACCTATCAGCGTACACGTGAACTGGCTGGCGAGGCCTGACTCAGCGCGGGCGAGCCAGCTGTGCCTCCAGGATATCCAGCAGTTCGAGAGGGTCGGTCGCGTCGAGCACCTCGGCCCGGGTACGGGCATTGAGGAAGCCCTGTTCCACGGTATTGTCGAGGAAGCTCAACAAGGGGGCGTAGAAGCCTTCGCTGTCGAGGACGCCGATGGGCTTGTCGTGAAGCCCCAGGTAGTGCCAGGTCCAGGCCTCGAAGAACTCCTCCAGGGTGCCGATACCCCCGGGCAGCATGATAAAGGCATCGGCATGGGCCGCCATGCTGGCCTTGCGCTCGTGCATGTTGCGCACGCGAATCAGCTCGGTCAGCCCGAGGTGAGCCTGCTCGCGATCCACCAGATGGTCCGGCATGACACCGATGACCTCGCCGCCGGCCGCCAGGGTCGAGTCGGCCAGGGCCCCCATCATGCCGATGCGAGCCCCGCCATAGACCAGGTTGTGGCCACGCCTGGCCAGTGCCTCGCCCAGCCGCCGCGCATCGGCCAGGTACTGCGGGTCTCGGCCTTCCCGTGAACCCAGAAAAACGCAGAATCTCGCCATGCTCTTCTCCTCGATGATAATGCCCATACTGGCGGGCTCGGACTTGCCCTGCAATATCTTGACGTCTAACGAAAAAGGGCGCCGTCAGGCGCCCTTGTCATTCGCAGAGGTCTCGCTTAGCGGGCGGCGTCGGCGTCACGCTTAATGGCATCGCGCAGCAGCTTGACGCCGGCAACGGAGATGCCGACCAGGCTGGCGACCAGGGCGAGGCTTGCTACGACATGAATATCGAAATACATCATGGGCTCCTTTGTTGAGCGGTCTAGGGTCAGGGGGCTCAGGGCAGGCAGTCGACAACGCCGTACTCGGTATCCATCCAGCGGCCGATGACGTTGTCACCGCACAGATGGTGGGCGTACTGGGTGTGCAGGCAGCGCACCTGGTCCCAGTTGGCGATACCGCCGATGCCTCGCTCCGTCAGCACGCCATCATAGCCCAGTTGCATTACCTCTGCCTTTTGTGGCGCGCTCATGTGGCGCCAGCGGGCGGCGACATAGTCGCGATGGCTGGTGTGGTAGGCGGCGAGCAGCTCGGGCTCTGCCTGCAGGCGTGCCTCGAGACGCTTGATGGCGCCATCCGCCTCGATACGCGAGATGACCACCTTGAGACGCTCGCAGCTCAGCCAGTAGAGGGTCGGAAAGGGTTTGCCATCGACGATCGGTGCCATGCGCAGCACCAGTGGGGTGCCTTCGCCATCGACGGCTGCCACGGCCTCGATGCCGCGAGGGGCGCGGCCTAGCTGCTCGCCGATGATCGCCAGCTGGCGAGGGTCTGGCGGGTTATCGGTGCGTATCACCATCGTCGGGCTCTCGTAGAAACTTGTTGGACTCGCCAACGGCCAGGAAGAAGGCCCGATTGAGCTGCTCTGGGGTGGGCACGTAACGCCACTCCCGCTCGCAGTACTCCGCGGCCCGCGCCATCAGAACATCATGGAGTCGATTGAACGGCGCATCATAATCGTAGGGGTCGGCACCGAACAAGCGGATATGGGGGTAGTCGGCGAAGCGCTCGAGAAAGTAGTGCCGCAGCTGCGCCTCCATGGCGCGGTGGCGCTCGGTGTCCTCCGGGTCCAGCCAGAGGGTGTAGCGGATGGCCATGGCGGGCTCCTGTGAGTGCATGGCCCGGGCTTGCCCGGACATGGTGGGGCGGCCAGATGGTGTCCTAGCCGCGGGCGAGCGCTGCCAGGCGTCCGCCGGTCAGCCTGAGTAGATCGGCAGGTGCCAGGCAGATCTCCAGGCCACGGCGACCACCGCTGACATGCATCGATGCCAGGGCCTCGGCACTGGCGTCGAGGAAGGTCGGCAGGCGCCGCTTCTGGCCCAGGGGGCTGATGCCGCCCAGCACGTAACCGGTGGCCCTCTGGGCCTCCTCGCCCTCGGCCATCTGCGCCTTGCGGGCGCCGGCGGCGCGGGCCAGCGCCTTGAGGTCGAGCTGGCTCGAGACCGGCACGATGGCTACCGCCAGGCGGCCATCATCGAGCCTGGCCAGCAGCGTCTTGAAGACCTCATCGACCGAGAGCCCCAGCGCCCGGGCGGCCTCCTCGCCATAGGCGGGGCTGCGTGGGTCATGGGGATACTCGGCCAGCGTGAAGGCGATGCCGGCCTTCTCCAGCTGCTTGACGGCGGGGGTCATGCCTCGGCGGGCTCCTCGTGTAGATGCGCCTCCAGGGACTCGCGTAGCGCGCCCTCGATGGGAATGGATTTCTTGGTGGTGTGGTCGAAATGCACCATCACGGTATGGCCCAGGTTGGTGAGCTGACCCTCCTGCCGCGCTTCCTGGCTGACGGTAAAGGAGCTGTTGCCGAGCCGTGAGATATAGGTGCGAATCTCGATCTCCTGGCCATACTGTAGCTCGGCGCGATAGTCGACCTCTATGCGGGCCATGATCAGTCGCCACTTGCGCGGGTCCAGGTCCGGGGTGAACAGGCGGAAGAGGTCGTTGCGCGCCAGCTCGAACCAGGCCGGCAGTCGCGTGTTGTTGATGTGGCCCAGGGCGTCGGTGTCGTAGAAGGCGGGCTCGATCTTGCGGATAAACATCTGGCGTTTCCTTGTGGTTATCGCTCCAAGTCGAATAGCGTTGCGCCTGGCTGGCGCCTGGTCAAGTCCTCGCGACTCGTCGCGCTCCCAGCCACCCCTGGAAGCGGGTCCAGGCGATCAGCCAGAGGGTGGCCACGGCGAAGCCGGCCAGGGTGCCCAGCGTCAGGCCCAGGGTGGGGTAGGTGAAGGAGACGCACAGTGCATAGCTGAGCAGTGAGCCGAGTCCCATCGGGTAGTGCTTGATCACCGTGGCCACCGGGCCGGGACCATGGGTCAGATGCAGGATCACCAGGAAGGGGTACATGGTGACCGGAAAGGCAGCCATCACGCCGGCCCAGGCCGCCGGCAGCACATGGGCCATGCCGGTGATGACGAAGATGATCACGGCGGCGAGCAGGGCGCGCACCATCAGGGCGCTCCAGGAGAAGCGCCCGGCGGGTCGCGCCACGCTCTCGGGCACATGGCGATAGAGCCAGGTAAACAGTGCAATGGCGGCCAGGGTGATCAGGGTGCCGGTGACGCGGTCGAACTCCACACGAGTGAGCACCAGGCTTACCACCAGGAAGGCGGCCAGCCCCGCGGCGGTGCCCGCCAGCACGCCGGGAAGCCCGGGGCGGCGACCGGCCAGCAGGTAGCCGCCGCCCAGCGCCAGCGTCGCCGTGAAACCGGCGAGGGTGTGCACGGCACTCTCGGCGGCGAAGCCCGGGGAGAGCTCGAGGCCGATGAAGAACAGCGCGATGGCGGTGCCCAACGGGTAGCCCGCCAGCAGGCCGGCAACGCGCGGGCTGACGCGCACGGCGATGGCGCCGAGCCCCAGCACCATGCCGATCGAGACCACCAGCTTGGCCAGCTGCCAGCTCAGGGGAACGTCCATATCGCTTTCCTTATCCGTGTGAAAGGGTCGTTGCCATTAATGTGTTGCTCAGGCCCGGGATGCGTGCCGTGCGGCGCTAGGCTGTGGCTGAAAAGTCGGCGAGCGAAGGTTAGACAAGGCAAAAATCGGCGAAAAGACGGACCGGGCTCGCGCACGAGTTTACGGAGTGTAAATGAGTACTTTGAGCCGTTTTTTAACGCCGTATAGCCGAGCGTAGCCAGTTTTCGGACAGAGCCTAGACGAGGCGCAGACCGCAGCGGTCCTGCCAGGCGGCGGGCAGGGCGTCTGCCAGCGGGTCATGCAGGTGCATCGGGAGTGCCGACTCGGCCGCCTCCAACGAGGCGAAGTCATGATTGCGCAGCCAGCAGTAGGCCCAGGCACAGGCCTCGTCGGTGTCATGGGGAAGTGGTCGAGCTGGCATCTGCGCCAGCAGGAAGGTAGCAGTTCGTGCCGCCCACAGCGGGACCTCCTCGCCATTTGCGGCCTCGCTCCAGGCCCTCAGGGTGGTGGCATCGGGCGTGGTTTCCGGCAGGCCGATGCGCGTCACTCGGGCGGTCTCGGCGAGCAGCAGGGCCAGCCGCTCCGGAGTGTCCTGCCCCAGCTCGAGCCACTGGGCGATCAGCTGCGGCATGCCGCGGCGCATCTTGGCATAGAAGTCATCCTGGGGCATGGTCGTGTGCATGAGGTCATCCTGGTCTTCGAGTCAGAGGAGTGAGTGTGCATGGGGTTCGATTTTGCCACGCCGGTTGAGCGTCGGCATCCGTCCGGCAACTGGCCGTCACAGAAATGGCATCGCCATGGCGAGCAGGTGCTGCCCCTGTGGGTGGCCGACATGGACTTTGTCTCGCCCCCGGCGGTCATCGAGGCACTGCGTGCGCGGGTCGATCACGGTGTCTATGGCTATGGTCTGGTGCCGGACTCGCTGCGTGAGACGCTGTGCGCCTGGAGCTCGGCGCACTATGGCTGGACCATCGCGCCGGAGTGGCAGCACTGGCTGCCCGGGGTGGTGCCGGCGCTGCATCTTGCCAGCCTGGCACTGACCGAACCGGGCGACGGGGTGCTGACGGTCACACCGATCTATCCGCCCTTCCTCAAGGTGGCGGAGCATACCGGGCGTCTGCCTCAGCAGGCCACCATGCGCGAGCCGTCCTCTCCGGGTGAGTCCTGGCGCCTCGATCTCGAGGCGCTGGAGGCGGCGATTACCCCTCGCACTCGCTTGCTGTTGTGGTGTCATCCCCATAACCCGACCGGGCGGGTGTGGCGCCATGAAGAGTTGGCCGGCCTGGCCGAGCTGGTGGAGCGCCATGACCTCCATGTGGTCTCCGACGAGCTGCACTGTGACCTGCTGCTGGAGGCCGGCGCCTGCCATCAGCCGCTGGCGGCGGCCTTTCCGGCACTGGCGGCCCGCACCATCACGCTCTGGGCGCCCTCCAAGACCTTCAATCTGGCCGGACTGACAGCCGCCTGCGCGGTGATTCCCGACTCGCGGCTGCGCCAGCGCTTCGCCGCGGCGGCGAGGGGGATGATGCCGGATGGCAATGTGCTGGGGCTGGTGGCCGCCGAGGCCGCCTATGCTCGGGGGGAGCCCTGGCGACAGGCGTTGCTCGAGGTGCTGCGTGGTCACCGACAGATGCTGACGGAGAGGGTGGCACACTGGCCCGGGGTCGGCATGGCGCCGCCGCAGTCTACCTATCTGGCCTGGCTCGATCTGCGTCAGGCGGGGCTGGGTGAGTCACCCCAGCGAGCCTTGCTGGAGCGCGCCGGGGTGGCGCTCTCCGATGGTGCCGACTTCGGCTGGCCTGGCTTTGTTCGGCTCAACTTCGGTACCACCGCCACACAGCTGGAAGCGGCGCTCTCCCGGCTCGACCGTGTTCTCAAGGGCTGAGGCCAACCCATCAATAAACGCGGCCGCGGTATCGAATCGTAGGGGCGGATTTATCGACATATAAGCGATGGCGGCGCCGGTGTGTAACCGGCGCCGCCTGGGTCAATGACTCATCAATCGCGCGACCAATCGCGCTCCTACGGGTTGGCCGCGGCGAACCGGAGCCGTGGGATCAGTAAAGCATCGTGAACAGCTTGCGGCGGTAGCTGACCGTCAGCGGGTGGTCGGCGCCCAGGGCATCGAAGACCCGCAGCAGGGTCTTGCGTGCGGCATCGTCGCCATAGCTGCGGTCGGCCTTCATCAAGGCCAGTAGTCCCTCGAGGCCCGTCTCGTAGTCGCCGTCGGCGACTCGGCGCAGGGCGCGCAGATACTGGGCTTCGCTGTCATCGCGCTCACCGAGGGCGGCAAACTCTTCGGCGGAGGGGGCCTCCTCGCCGAACTCGATGCTGGCCCGCACGCCTCGGGCCGGGGCGGCATCGCGCTCTTC
>NZ_JADNRL010000047.1:739-1099 GCF_015595025.1 Halomonas sp. KAO | reverse complement strand
ATCCTCGCCGAATCACAACCTGGGGAGAGCATGCCGGGGTCCCCCGTTCCAGTCATCGCGAGCGCGCTAGCGATCCCGTTTCTTGCTACCGCAGCGACCAGAGAGATCAACGCCAACATGTCAAAAACGCCGAAGATTATCTACACGTTCACCGACGAAGCGCCTGCGCTGGCGACCCATTCGTTGCTGCCGATCATCGACGCCTTCACCGACGCCGCCGGCGTCGAGGTCGAGACGCGGGACATCTCCCTGGCGGCCCGGATTCTCTCCCAGTTTCCCGATTACCTGAGCGACGACCAGCGCGTCGAGGATCACCTTGCCGAACTGGGCGCCCTGGCCAAGACGCCGGAAGCCAACATC
>NZ_JADNRL010000047.1:0-442 GCF_015595025.1 Halomonas sp. KAO | reverse complement strand
CATGCCGCAGCTGCGGGCCGCCATCAAGGAGTTGCAGGGCCAGGGCTACCCACTGCCGGACTACCCGGATGAGCCGGAGAGCGACAAGGAGAAGGACATCAAGGCGCGCTACGGCAAGGTCATGGGTAGCGCCGTGAACCCGGTGCTGCGCGAGGGTAACTCCGACCGCCGCGCGCCCCGGGCCGTCAAGGAGTATGCCCGCAAGTATCCCCACCACATGGGGGAGTGGAGTCAGGCCTCGCGCAGCCACGTCTCTCACATGCATGAGGGCGACTTCTACGATGGCGAGAAGTCGATGACGCTGGATCGCGCCCGCAGCGTGAAGATGGAACTGATTACCGCCAGCGGCGAGACCCGGGTGCTCAAGCCCCGTGTCGAGCTGCAGGAAGGCGAAGTCATCGACAGCATGTTCATGAGCAAGAAGGCGCTGCTGGTCTTCTAC
>NZ_JADNRL010000046.1:730-1072 GCF_015595025.1 Halomonas sp. KAO | reverse complement strand
AAAGCTCTTGAGCATCGATAGCAATAATACTGGCCAGCGCACGTTGATATCCTATATGAGCACCCTGCAATGCCTTCATCTGCATGGCTGCCACACCTAACAGGCCGATTGAAAGCACCACCAGCGCGACCAGCGCCTCGACCAACGTAAAGCCTCTATTTGACATGCTCTTCATCGGCAGAAAACCGTATCAGGAACCTGAAGCATCTAACCTGCCTACATAGCCAGTTGAGTATACATATATTGTGCGACCATCCACTGTAATCTCGCATGCGCTACCGGGATCACAGTCACTTTTCCCTAGAGGGTCAAAGGTAATGGTCTCACTGGAGTCCGCCCCAA
>NZ_JADNRL010000046.1:0-416 GCF_015595025.1 Halomonas sp. KAO | reverse complement strand
CAGTGATTAAAAATACGACATCGCCACGACACTTTATCGCTTCAGCTCTGGCGTAACTCAAACCCGACAGGATTTCGTTAACATCACTCGCCGCTCGATTGCTGGTGATCATGCCTAGAAAATTTGGCACAGCAATCGAACTTATAATCACAATCAAGGCGATAGTTATCAAAAGCTCTATAAGCGTAAAGCCTCGATGAGACTTCCGCTTAGCTTTACCAGCAGGCATCATCCCTCCTGGATCCATCGCTGTCCACCTCCAAGGTTGCACAGCCTTCCGTCACGCGCCCAGCATCGGCCACAGCCCTGAGAGTAAACATCGAAGTCTCTTCGACTGGCAGGCTAAGAGCATATTCACCGCTATCGATAGCAGCCAAGTCTGCACTCGAAAGACAACCAGAATAAGAAGTGGATAC
>NZ_JADNRL010000006.1 GCF_015595025.1 Halomonas sp. KAO | reverse complement strand
ATGAAAGCCTGGGTGACCTATCTCCTCTACAGGCTCGTGGCCATTCGGTCCAAGTCGGGATACACCCAGGCTGTGAGCGGTGGTAGCTAATCACCCCTCACTGGAGAGACACAAGGTCCTACGCCAGGGAAGGCGTCGGTAGCGCCCAGGGAGGGGTTTACAGCGCCTCCTCACAGGCTTGCCGCCAGATCAGCCCCGAGCTGACAAGCTACTGAGATAGCTCTGCTGCGGGCCCGGTCGGGGTTCATCCCGGGCCCAAACGTGATAGACTCCTGTAACCGGGCGTGGCCCGGTTTTTTTGTGGCCGTCTATCGCAAGCCCTGACCGCAAGCCCTGACATCAGTCAGACGCTCGCCGAGCTCTCGGCAGTGTCTCCAACACGGCCATTCATTGCCTTGCAGGATGATTGACATGACCATCGCTGACCGCTGGCTGCTGCCCGACGGCATGGACGAAGTGCTGCCGCCCCAGGCAAGCCGCATGGAAGAGCTGCGCCGAGGGTTGCTCGACCTCTATCACCGCTGGGGCTACGACCAGGTGATGCCGCCTACCGCGGAGTTTCTCGACTCCCTGCTCACCGGTACCGGCTCCGATCTGGCCCTGCAGACCGTCAAGCTGACCGACCAGCTCACCGGCCGCATGATGGGCATCAGCGCCGACGTCACTCCCCAGGTGGCGCGTATGGATGCCCACTCCCTCAAGCGCCAGGGACCGGTGCGACTCTGCTACTGCACCAACGTGCTGCGCGCCACGCCCGACCAGCATCAGTGCGGTCGCAGTCCCGTGCAGGTCGGGGTGGAGCTGTTCGGCCACGCCGGTCGCGAGGCCGACCTGGAGATTCTCAACCTGGCCCTGGCCTCGCTGAGCGCCGCCGGCGCCCGCGAGATTCACCTGGCGCTGGGCCACATCGGCATCTACCGTAGTCTGGTGGAAGCGTCCGATCTCGAGGGGGATGCCGAGCGCGCGATGTTCGCGGCCCTGGAGCGGAAATCACCCGGTGAGCTGGCCGCCCGGGTCGAAGCGAGTGTCGGCGATCCTGGCCTGGCCGAGATGTTCATGGCGCTGGGCCGCCTGCATGGTGGCGTTGAGGTGCTCGATGAGGCCCAGGAGGCCTTCGCCGAGGCGCCTGCCGCCGTCACTGCCGCCCTGGAGCAGCTGCGTGCCCTGTTGAGCGGTGTACAGGCCGCCCACCCCGGGGTTTCGCTCTACCTCGACCTGGGGGAGCTGCGCGGCTATGCCTACCATACCGGCATGCTGTTTGCCGCCTATGTGCCCGGTTACGGGCAACCGCTGGCCAAGGGGGGGCGCTATGATGACACCGGGCGTGCCTTTGGCCGGGCTCGCCCCGCGACCGGCTTCTCCATGGACCTCAAGCAGCTGGCCACGCTGTCGCCCGCAGAACCGCCCCGTGATGGCATCTGGGCGCCGGCCGAGGGAGAGGGACTGGTAGACGCCGTGATGGCGCTGCGCGCGAGAGGCGAGCGTGTGGTGCAGGCGCTGCCGGGACAACGTACCGGGCCCACGGAACACCGCTGCGATCGTCAGCTGGTGCTCGATGATGGCCACTGGCAAGCCGTGACACTGTAGACTGGGTTACCACCTTGGCGCGACGGCCCGCCGCCGCGCGGCAACGAGAGACGAGAGAGCAATGGGCAAGAATGTAGTCGTATTGGGCACCCAGTGGGGTGATGAGGGCAAGGGCAAGGTCGTCGACCTGCTCACCGAGTCCGCTTCCACCGTGGTGCGTTTCCAGGGCGGTCACAACGCCGGCCACACGCTGGTGATCGATGGCGAGAAGACCGTTCTCCACCTGATCCCTTCCGGCATCCTGTGGCCCGGCAAGATGTGTGTCATCGGCAACGGCGTGGTGCTGTCGCCGGAGGCACTGATCACCGAGATCCGCAAGCTGGAAGAGAAGGGCGTGCCGGTACGCGATCGTCTGCGCCTGTCGCCGGCCTGCCCGCTGATCCTGCCCTATCATGTGCGCCTCGATCAGGCCCGCGAGAAGGCCCGTGGCATCGCCAAGATCGGCACCACCGGGCGTGGCATCGGTCCGGCCTATGAGGACAAGGTGGCGCGTCGTGGTCTGCGCCTGGGCGACATGCTCCACCGCGAGCGCTTTGCCGCCAAGCTCGGCGAGGTGCTGGATTACCATAACTTCGTGCTGACCCAGTATCACGGCGAGCCGGCGGTGGACTTCCAGGAAGTGCTCGACAGCGCCATGCAGATGGCCGAAGAGCTGCGTCCGATGGTGACCGATACCGTCAGTCTGGTGCATGGCGTGCGTCGCGAGCGCGAGAACATCCTCTTCGAGGGGGCTCAGGGCTCGCTGCTCGATATCGACCACGGCACCTACCCCTACGTGACCAGCTCCAACACCACCGCAGGGGGAACCGCCACCGGTTCCGGCGTCGGTCCGCTCTACCTGGACTACGTGCTGGGCATCACCAAGGCCTATACCACCCGTGTCGGCTCCGGCCCGTTCCCCACCGAGCTGTTCGACGACCATGGTCGCCATCTGGCCGAGAAGGGCCACGAGTTCGGCGCCACGACCGGACGCGCACGCCGCTGTGGCTGGTTCGACGCCGTGGCCCTGCGCCATGCCGTGCAGGTCAACTCCGTCTCGGGAATCTGTCTGACCAAGCTCGACGTCCTCGACGGCCTGGAGAACATCCGCGTCTGTGTCGGCTACCGCAGCAAGGATGGTGAGCTTTTGGATAACCCGGTGGACTCCGAGGGCTACGAGGCCGTGGAGCCCATCTACGAGGACCTGCCGGGCTGGAGCGAGTCGACCCTGGGCGTCAAGCGCGTGGAGGACCTGCCGGCCAACGCGCGTGCCTATATCAGCTACCTCGAGGAGAAGACCGGCGTCAGCATCGATATCATCTCCACCGGTCCCGACCGCAACGAGACCATCGTGCTGCGTAACCCGTTCGACGACTGAGCGACTCGCCGCGGTGATATGGCGCTATAGAGAAGGCCCCGCACAAGCGGGGCCTTCTGCTTTCCCTCAATAGTCGATGCCGCGGCGCGCCTGTACCCCAGAGTTGAAGGCGTGGCGCACCTCCTGCATCTCGGTGACGGTATCGGCCATGGCCAGCAGGTCGCGGTGGGCATTGCGACCGGTGATGATCACGCTCTGCTCGGCGGGGCGGTTCTCGATGGCACGCCTGACGGTCTCGATGTCCAGGTAGCCGAACTTGAGCATGTAGGTGATCTCGTCGAGCACGACCAGATAGACCTCAGGGTCGGCCAGCATGCGCTCCGCCTCGACCCATACCTCACGGCAGGCGGCGGTGTCCGTCTCGCGGTTCTGGGTCTCCCAGGTGAAGCCGGTGCCCATGATGGCGACCTCGAGGTTGGGGTCCTCGATCAGCCGTTCGCGCTCGCCGCACTCCCACTGGCCCTTGATGAACTGGATCACGCCGACCCGGTAGCCATAGCCCAGGGCACGGGTGACGGTGCCCCAGGCGGCGGTGGTCTTGCCCTTGCCGTTGCCGGTGAAGACCATCATCAGGCCGCGCTGCTCGGTGGCGGCGGCGACCTTGTCGTCGACGTGGCTCTTGAGTTTCTGCATCGACTGCTTGTGGCGGGTATCGCGATCGCTCATCGGGGCTCCAATTCTGTACAAGGCTTGTCAAGGTGCGTCATAGCATACGCGAGCCATGGCGAGGCGTCAGCCTCCTCGTCTGACGAAAGCCGGGAATCGGCGGCGCTGAAAGAAGAGGGCTGATAGAATCCCTGCTTCCATCCCCCCTTGCCAGGAGCCGCCATGCCCTCCTTCGATATCGTCTCCGAGTTTGACAAGCACGAGGCCAGCAATGCCGTCGACCAGGCCAATCGCGAGATTCAGACGCGCTTCGACTTCAAGGGCGTCGATGCCAGCTTCAGCCTCGAGGGTGACAGCGTGAGCCTCGAGGCCGAGGTCGACTTCCAGCTCAAGCAGATGCTCGACGTGCTGCGCAACAAGCTGATCGCCCGCGGCATCGATGCCCGCTGCCTCGACGTTGAGGAGCCGGTGCTTTCCGGGGTGCGTGCTCGCCAGGAGGCGCAGCTCAAGCAGGGCCTCGACCAGAAGGAGGCCAAGGATATCGTCAAGCGCATCAAGGACTCCAAGCTCAAGGTACAGGCTCAGATTCAGGGCGAGAAGGTGCGTGTCACCGGCAAGAAGCGCGATGATCTTCAGGCGGTGATGGCGCTGCTGCGCGGCGAGCAGGGCCCCGATCTGCCGCTGCAGTTCGATAACTTTCGCGACTGACGCCATCCGGCATCTGCTCGTCCAAGGTCACTATAGTCACCTCCGATTGGCGTGCCGGGGCAGGCTGCGCTTCAATACCAGTATCACTGGGAAAGGAGCTCGTGATGTCAGAGTTGAAGCGCCTTGTCTTGATCGCGATTGCCGGCATCAGCCTCGTGCTGGGTATTGTCGGCATGTTCCTCCCGCTGATGCCCACCACCTGCTTTCTGCTGTTGGCGGTATGGGCGGCATCGAGAAGCTCGCCACGCCTGGCCGGCTGGATACGTGAGCATCCCCGCTTCGGACCAGCCGTGGTGGCCTGGGAGGGCGAGCGGGCCATTCCGCGTCACGCCAAGTGGCTGGCCGGCGGCATGCTGGTCCTCTCCATGCTGGTGCTGGCGCTGACCGTCAGCCTGCTATGGCTAAAGCTTGCCCTGATCGCCGGGCTGACGCTGCTCGGCGCCTGGATCGTCACGCGTCCCGAGCCGGCGCTGTGAGGGTGCTTTGAGCTCGGTGGGCGAGGCGCCGTACAATGGTCGCAATTCTCGACAGGAGCATCACGCATGTCCGACCCCCAGGCGACCTACCTGAGCGACTACCGCCCCCCGGCCTACCGCGTCACCCATGCCGAACTCACCTTTGATCTCGACCCCGGCGCCACGCGGGTCAAGGCGCGCCTGCATCTGGAGCGCCACCCGGAGCGTAAGCCCGGCGAGCCGCTGGTGCTCGACGGCGAAGGCCTCGCCCTCAAGGCGATCGCCGTCGATGGCGAGCCGCTGGAGGCTGACGAATATGCGGTGGGCGACAGCAGCCTGACGGTGCACCGAGTGCCCGAGGCCTTTCTCCTGGATACCGAGGTGGAGATCGCCCCCGAGGCCAATACCGCCCTGGAGGGGCTCTATCTCTCCAATGGCATGTACTGCACCCAGTGCGAGGCCGAAGGCTTCCGGCGCATCACCTACTATCCGGATCGCCCGGATGTCATGGCGACCTTCTCCACCACCGTGATCGGTGATGACGAGCGTGAGCCGGTATTGCTCTCCAACGGCAATGCGGTGGAGCGGGGCAGCCTGCCGGGAGGCCGGCATTTCGTCACCTGGCAGGATCCCCATCCCAAGCCCAGCTACCTGTTCGCCCTAGTGGCCGGCGACCTGAAGAAGGTCGAGGATCGCTTCACCACCATGAGTGGCCGCGAGGTGGCCCTGCAGATCTGGGTCGAGGAGGAGAACCTCGACAAGACCGACCATGCCATGGCCTCGCTCAAGCGCGCCATGCGCTGGGACGAACGGGCCTACGGTCGCGAGTATGACCTCGACCTGTTCATGATCGTGGCGGTCAATGACTTCAATATGGGCGCCATGGAGAACAAGGGGCTCAATATCTTCAACTCCGCGGCGGTGCTGACCCATCCCCAGACCGCCACCGATACCGCCTTCCAGCGGGTCGAGAGCATCGTCGCCCACGAGTACTTCCATAACTGGTCGGGCAACCGGGTGACCTGCCGCGACTGGTTCCAGCTCTCCCTCAAGGAGGGTTTCACGGTATTCCGCGACCAGTGCTTCTCGGCCGATACCAACTCCCCGGCGGTCAAGCGCATCGAGGATGTTGCCTTCTTCCGTACCGCCCAGTTCGCCGAGGATGCCGGGCCCACCGCACACCCGGTACGCCCCGATCACTATATCGAGATCGGCAACTTCTACACCCTGACCATCTACGAGAAGGGCGCCGAGGTGGTGCGCATGCTGGCCAACCTGGTGGGCGAGGAGGCCTTCCGCCGGGGCAGTGATCGCTACTTCGAGCGGTTCGATGGCCAGGCGGTGACCATCGAGGACTTCGTGGAGTGCATGGCCGAAGCCTCGGGCCTGGATCTCTCCCAGTTCATGCGCTGGTATTCCCAGGCCGGCACGCCGGAGATCGACGCCTTCGGCGAGTATGACTACGCCAATTGCGAGTATCGGCTGATCCTGCGGCAGCGCACGCCAGCCACCCCCGGCCAGCCCGACAAGCTGCCGCTGCATATCCCGGTCCGTCTGGGGCTGGTGGGTACCAAGAGCGGCCGTGACCTGCCGCTGACACTGGATGGCGAAGCGCTTGGCAGTGACGCCGTCATCCATCTGTGCGAGGCGGAGCAGGAGCTCGTGTTCACCGATGTCTCAGAGGCCCCGGTGCCGTCGCTGCTGCGCGGCTTCTCGGCGCCGGTGAAGCTGCGCTTCCCCTATGGCCGCGAGGATCTGGCCTTTCTGCTGGCCAACGACTCGGACGGTTTCAACCGCTGGGAGGCCGGTCAACGCCTGGCCATGCTGGCCCTGGACGACCTGATCGCCGCCCACCGCAATGGGGTCGAGAAGGTGATGGATTCGCGGGTCGTCGAGGCCTTCCGCGGGCTGCTCGAGGGGGAGCCCGAGGATCGTGCGGTGCTGGCCGAGATGCTTGTCCTGCCCAGCGAGGCCTATATCGCCGAGCAGCAGCCGCTGGTGGATGTCGACGCCATCCATGCGGCACGGGAGTTCATGCGCCAGGGGCTGGCGGCTTCCCTGCGCGACGACTTCCTGCGCGTCTACCGCGAGAACCGGCTCGATGAGCCCTACGCGCCGACACCCGAGCAGATCGCCCGGCGCAGCCTGAAGAACGTGGCGCTTGCCTACCTGATGGCAATCGAGGACGAGGAGGGCGTGGTGCTGGCCCGTGAGCAGTTCGAGGCCGATCACAACATGACCGATGTGCGTCATGCCCTGACCCTGTTGACCCACAGCAGCCGCGATGAGCTCAGCGAGCCGGCCCTCAAGGCCTTCGGTGAGCGCTGGGCCCATGATCCACTGGTGATGGATCAATGGTTCGCCATCCAGGTCGGACGCCCGCAGCCTGACGTGCTCGAGCGCGTCAGGTTCCTGATGGAGCACCCCGCCTTCTCGCTGAAGAACCCCAACAAGGTGCGTGCCCTGATCGGCACCTTCGTCGGCCAGAATCGCATCAACTTCCACCGCCTGGACGGGGAGGGCTATCGCCTGCTGGCCGACACCGTGATCGAGCTCGATCGCCTGAACCCGGAGATCGCGGCTCGCCTGATCATTCCGCTGACACGCTGGGCGCGCTTCGACGAGCAGCGTCAGGCATTGATGAAGGGGGAGCTCGAGCGCATCCGTGCCGAGAAGCTCTCGCCCAACGTCTATGAGGTGGTGGAAAAGGCCCTGGCCTGATTATCCGCCCGCTTCATCAACGGAAAGCGCCGCCCCTTGGGGCGGCGCTTTCACGTTGATGGGAGTCAGTAGATCAGCCAGCTCAACACGGCGAAGCCCAGCAATAGCCAGATCAGGGTGGCGACGATGGCCCGGCGGGTCAGGGCACGGAAGGCCTTCCACAACATCCACAGGCCCACCACCAGGATCAGCAGGCTGACGATCGATGTGGAGATCCCCAGCGAGCCGGCCAGTTCCTGCAGGAAGCTTTTGGCGGAGGCGCCGAGGTTGGCGAAGAAACCGGTCAGCAGGTCGACGACGAAGCGGATGACTTCGCCGAGGGTGCGACCGATCCAGGCGAAGAACTCTTCCATGTTCAGGTTCCCTCGTGGTTCGGTAGGGTGCCAACGGTAGCATGCCGGAGACGGTTGTCATCATCGGCATGCATGGCGTCTCATCCAAGCTGGCTTGAAATCGGCTCGATCCCCGACTCTTCCGCGGCGCTGTCCGCCAGGGCCCGGCCGGCCTTGTCATAAACATGAAAGACGGCGCTGGCGCCCAGCTCACGAATGGGTTCGATCTCCTCGGGGAACTCGACCACGGCGGTGATCCTGCCATCGAACTGGCGTGAGCGCAGCTGCTTGAGGGCGAAGAGGTTACCGGCATGGTGAGGCATCGACAGCACCACCATGCGAACGTCGGGAGACATCAGCAGCTTGTCCCAGAAGTCGGAGTCCAGGGCATCGCCCTCAACGATATTGAACTCACGTTCGGCCAGCATCTTGACGCTGGCCGGGTTGCTGTCGATGCCGAGTACACGCAGCCCGTACTGCTTCTGCAGGCGGCGATAGACGCTGCGCCCGATGCGGCCCATGCCCAGCACTACCGCTTCGGCATCACCGACCTCGATGGGCCGGTCGCTGGGAGAGAGCTCGCTCGGGTCACGCTCGGGCAGGCGCGGCTCCAGCCAGCGATAGATGCCCTCGCTGACGGCGTTGAGCATCGAGGAGAGGCCAAAGCTCAGGGCGACCGCCAGCGAGATGACGACCAGCCAGTTTCCGTCGAGCAGGCCTCCGGCGACGGCAATGGCCCCGACGATCAACCCGAACTCGGAGTAGTTGGAGAGGCTCAGGGTGGCCAGGACCGCGGTGCGGTTACGCATCGGAAAGCGCATGAACACCAGCAGATAGAACAGGCTCTTGAGTGGCAGAAGAGCGACCAGCAGCAGCGCCATCTGGACGTGGCTGGCGTTCGGCATGGCGGTGAGGCCGATGCTCAGGAAGAAGCCGACCAGCAGCAGCTCCTTGATATTGAACATCGAGCGCGAAAGGGTCTGGGCGGCGGGGTGGGGAGCCAGCAGCAGGCCGATAATCAGCGCGCCGAGATCCCCCTTGACGCCGAGCGCCTCGAACAGCGCATAGCCCAGCACCAGGGCCAGCAGCATGCCGAACAGGATCTGCATCTCGCCGTGTCCCAGGCGGTCCAGCAACTGGCGCAGCAACGGGGCCAGCGGTATCAGCAGCACCAGGCCCAGCGCCCAGGGACTCGGCAGCTTGCCGGTTGAGGCGGTGATAAACAGCACGGCGAAGATGTCCTGCATGATCAGCACACCGATGGCCAGTCGGCCATAGGCGGTCTGGGTCTCGCTGCGCTTCTCCAGCACCTTGATCACGAAGACCGTACTCGAGAAGGAGAGGGCAAAGCCCAGCAGCAGCAGCGTTTGCCACTGGCTATCGGCCAGCAGCGTCAGGCCGAGCCCCTTGAGCCCGACCAGCAGCCCGCAGAACAGCAGCGACGAGCCGATCATATGCAGGCTGGTCCCGCCCCAGACCTCACGGCGCAGCAGGGTGCGAACATCGAGCTTCAGGCCAATGGTGAACAGCAGCAGGGTGACGCCAACCTCGGAGACCAGCGCGAGCAAGGGAGTCTCGTCGTAGCCTATGGCGTTGAGCACGAAACCGGCGGCAAGGAAGCCGACCAGCGGTGGCAGACGGATGGCCAGGGCGGCAACGCCGCCCAGGAAGGCGGCGAGAAGAAAGGCCGGTTCGATCATGCACGCTCCGTGTTCGTTCAATCACGCGTTGACGGTAGTCTACGGAAGACGGCCGAGGAATGGCACGATTTCGTGGCGGGGTCGAGTGACGCGACCTGTCCGCCGTCGAGGGGGAGGGCGAGAGAAATCGTCAATGGCCCCGGCAGCGGTTAAGGTAACAGCAGGGCGCCGGTAAGCGGTGTTACCCCACTTCCTGTTCGCCACTCGAGGATGCCATGGACCTCTCGATGATCCTGCCTGTCGTGCTGCTGGCTGCCCTGCTGATCTATGCCGTCAGCATCTACAATCGCCTGGTGGCGCTGAAGAACCGCTTCCAGAATGCCTTCGCCCAGATCGAGGTACAGCTCAAGCGGCGCCACGACCTGATCCCCAGCCTGGTGGAGACGGCCCGGGCCTATATGAGCCACGAGCGCGAGACGCTGGCTGCGGTGACCGAGGCCCGCAATGCCGCAGAGGCCGGCCTGAAGCACGCCGCTGCCGCCCCCGGCAACGCCGCCGCCATGGCCGAGCTGGCCGGAGCCGAGGGAGCGCTGGGAGCCGCCCTTGGCCGTCTCAATGTGGTGATGGAGGCCTATCCCGATCTCAAGGCCTCGGAGAACATGCAGCAGCTCTCCGAGACCCTGACCAGCACCGAGAACCGTGTCGCCTTTGCCCGCCAGGCCTTCAACGATGCCGTCATGCAGTACAACACCTACAAGCAGAGCTTCCCCCCGGTGGTCCTGGCGGCTTCCTTCGGCCACAAGCAGGATGCTGCACTGCTCGAGTTCGAGGACAGCGCCGAGATCCAGATCGCCCCGCGCATCAGCTTCTGAGCGGGGCGCGCATGGACTTCTTTACGGCCCAGGATCGCGCCCGGCGCCTCTCCGGACGACTTGTCCTGCTGCTGCTGCTCGCCGTCGTGGCGCTGGTGGCATTGACCTGTATGCTGGTGTCGCTGGCGGTGGTCATGCTGGATACGACGCGAATGCACACCGGCGACCCGCTGACGGCGGCGCTCGAACCGCGCCTTCTCGCCATGGTGGCCGGTGGGGTGATGACGGTGGTGATTCTCGGCGGCCTGGTGCGTCATCTGCAGCTGCGCGTGGGCGGCTATGCGGTGGCCGAGGCGCTGGGAGGGCGGCCACTGGCACTGGACACCCGCGACGCGGGTGATCGGCCTGGCAGGAAACTTTCTGCTGCGGAGCATGGCCGGGGGACGGCGGCGCGACTCGCGTCGAGGCGGCGGGCATGTGGCGCTACTGGGTTTGGGAGTGGCGCTGATGGTGGTGGGGTATGCCGGCACCCTGTGCGGCAATCTGATCAAGGCCGCGGTGAGTCGCCAGCGCGAGTTTCTGGCCGACGCCAGCGCCGTACAATACACCCGTAATCCGGAGGGCATCGGGGGTGCGCTCCAGGCCCTGGCCGCCTATCGGCTCGGCTCGCGCCTGCTGGCGGCCAATGCCGCCGAGTTCAGCCATCTCTACTTCGGCAGCGGCGTGCGCAGCCTGAGCCGATGGACCTCGACTCACCCGCCGCTTGAGACGCGCATTTGCCGCGTGCTGCCGCGCTGGGACGGTCGCTTGCCCGAACCCTTCGCGCCGACCCCACGGCAGTCCGCCCCGCAACGGAGACCATCTGCGGCGCCGCCCATAAGCGCCGTGAGTGAGGCAGTGAGCGGGGAGGCGAGCAAGGTGGTAAATGAGGAGATCACTACCGGAACCGGCGTTGCCGCCGCCGCCGTGGCCAGTGTCGGCCGTCCCGACGCCGAGGCTCTGGCCAGGGCTCGCCGTCGCCTGGCGGGCATCGACAAGCGGTTGATGAAGTCGGCCCATGAGCCCTTCGGGGCTCGTGCGCTGGTCTACGCCATCCTGATGGGGGTCGACCCGAAGAGTCGTGATGCCCAGCGTGAGGTGCTCCAGCGCCAGGCACTACCCGAGGTGCTGGCGGAGCTTGACGCCCTGGCCGAGCCCTTGACGAGCCTGTCGGCCGGCGATCGACTGCCGTTGATCGAGCTTTCGTTGCCCGCGCTGCGCGCCTTGAGCCCCGCCCAGGGGGCGCGTTTTCGTACCTGTCTGGACGGTCTGATGAGTGCCGAGCAGGCACCGGGGGCACTGCAGTGGGCACTGCACCGGCTGGTAAGGGCGGGTCTGGAGGGGGAGCGACGAGCCCTGCGGGATCGACGCCTTGCCGACCTGGCCGGACCGCTGTCGCGGCTACTGTCGGCGCTGGCCCTGGCTGGCCACCCCGAGCCCGGTGCGGCCCGGGCGGCGCTGGAACGAGTCGCTGCGGTGCTGGGTGTGGCGTTGGACCTGGTCACCGAGCCGGCCAATCCCCGGGAGCTGGACTGGGCGCTGGGCCGCCTGGCGCGACTGCGCAACCAGGAGCGTGGGCCTCTGCTTGCCGCGATGGTCTGCTGCGTGGAGCAGGATGGTCGGGTCGACCCGGAGGAAGCCGAGCTGCTGCGTGCGGTGGCCTGGACGCTTGGGGTTCCATTGCCACTGGGGAGCCTCGGGGATGGGGAGGAGAGGGTGACAGGAAAGGGGGTTGGAAGAGGGTGAAGAGAGCAACAGTCGCCGTTGCCTGGTGCTGGCGTCCCTGGCGCCACCTCGAGCCAACGGGTCAACTATTCGCCACGATTTTGGCTGCAGTTGCCTTGCGAGGAGTGGGGCGCTCTGCTGCAATGTGGCCTTTTCGTGATGGAGACGCTGGATGAACCCCACACTCTGGAAATCGACCCTGCTGGCCACACTGCTGGCGCTGGGCCTGGCCGGTTGCGGTGATGGTAATGAGCAGGCGCCCGATGCCGATGCGTCCCGGCCGGCACAGGATGTCGAGAGCGAAACGGCCCCGGCCGTCGACGAGCCAGCTGGCATGGAAGCCCGGGGAGAGACGGAGGAGACGCCAGGCGCGGATCGGGGGACCGAGGAGGGAGCTGCCGTGGAGGAGCCGGGCGAGGAGTCGGCAGCGCCGGGGGAGCCGGGCACAGCCGAGGTGGCGCCCGACGAGGCCGCGGTTTCCGCCGACGCCGAGACCCTCGCCGAGTCACCCGCCACCCCTCTGGAGGATGATGCCGCCCTGCCCGGAGAGGCGACGCGTGAGGATGTCGATGCCATCATCGAGGAGAACGAGCGGCGCTTTGAGGAGGCCCAGCGGCGCATCGACGAACAGTTCCAGCAAGCCGAGCAGGAAAGGGTGGCACCCGAGCCCATGGCGGATGGCGACATCGAGAGTGGTATCGATATCGACTCCTCCCTCGGTGAGGACCCGCTGACCGGCGAGGAAGCCGCCAGGTCGGACATCGATGCGATCATCGAGGAGCAGGAGCGCCGCTTCGAGGAGGCGCAGCGGGAACTGGAGCAGCAGTTCGAGGAGATAGAGCGGGAAGTGCCCGAGCTCGAGGGCTTCGATGGCGAGCCGGTGGGCAGCGAGGTGTCGGCACCCGCCGAAGAGGCCCGCGAGGAGTAGCGGGCGGTCCATTCGACATGCTGCTGCCCAGAAGGCAGCTTCACCAACAAGAAGGCCCACCGAACGGTGGGCCTTGCTCGTTGGTTCGGCGATGCCGTTCCGTCGAGTCGACGCTTAGTCAGCGGCGCGGATATTGGAGGCCTGAAGGCCCTTCTTGCCCTGAGTCACCTCGAAGGTAACCTTCTGGCCATCCTGCAGGGACTTGAAGCCATCAGCCTGAATCTCGGAGAAGTGCGCGAACAGGTCATCGCCACCGTCGTCCGGGGAGATGAAGCCGTAGCCCTTGGTGTCGTTGAACCACTTGACAGTGCCAGTTGCCATTTATCGATTTCCTTAACATACGGATAGTGTTGCCGGCGCAAGCGCGTGGATCGCCCTTTTGCCGCGGTGCCCGGCGGGAAAGGTCTTGGCGACCGTTCGCCTGCCAGTGCATCGATTGCGGTGCCCCGACAAGGCTTGCGCACGCTGTGTGACGCAGGGAGACTATGTCGAGCCCGCAAGATCACTCTAGTTGGAAACCCCCGAGGCGTCCAGCACGCCCGGAGCCACTCTCCCACCGGATTCGAGAGCGTCATGACCGCCCACCCCCTCACCTCCCGCGATACCCACAGCATGCTGCTCGGCTACCTGCTCTGGCTGTTCGGCTTCCTCGGTGCCCACCGCTTCTACTATGGCAAGCCGGTGACCGGTACCATCTGGTTCTTCACCCTTGGCCTGCTCGGCATCGGCTGGCTCATCGATCTCTTCCTGATTCCCGCCATGGACCGTCAGGCGGACCTGCGCTTCACTTCGGGGCCCATCAACTACTCGCTCGCCTGGTTGCTGCTCACCTTCCTCGGTGTCTTCGGCCTGCATCGTTTCTATCAGGGCAAGTGGCTGAGCGGCATCGTCTATCTGCTGACCTTCGGTCTGTTCGGGCTGGGGGTGCTCTACGACTTCTGGACCCTCAACGACCAGATCTCCATGCGCCACGCTCGCCGCGCGGAGTAGGCCAGCCATCATGTGGATCGATGCCCAGTTCTGGCCCTTCCTGGTGGCCATCACCCTGCTCTCGATCACCCCCGGAGTGGATACCCTGCTGGTGATCCGCAACACCGCGCGTGGTGGGGTGCGAGATGGGGTGCTGACCAGCCTGGCGATCTGCTGCGGCCTCTTCGTGCACGCCGCCGTCTCGGCCCTGGGGATATCGCTGATCCTGCTGCAGTCGGCCTGGGCCTTTGGTGTGCTCAAGCTGGCCGGGGCCATCTATCTGGTCTGGCTGGGGGCTCAGGCGCTTGTGGCGGCACGGCGCGGCCAGGGACTGCCGGTGGCCGGGGTGAGCGCCGAGCGGCGTGTGCTTCCGGCCTGGAAGCCCCTGCGCGAGGGGCTGCTCTCCAATGTGCTCAACCCCAAGACCGTGGTCTTCTATATGGCTTTTCTGCCACAGTTCATCGCCCCGGGCGACCCGGCACTGGCCAAGTCGCTGTTCCTGGCGGGCGTCCACTTCGTGATCGCCAACCTGTGGCAGGTCGGGGTGGCCTTGATGGTGGGCGGCGCAGGGCGGTGGCTGGCCAGTCCCCTCTTCGCACGTTGGCTCAACGGGCTGACCGGCTCGGTATTGATTCTCTTCGGCATCAGGCTGGCGCTGGAGCGCCAGCCCGGCTGAGGCCGGGCTTTAAACTGGAAGAACGCCCGCTTCGCGGGCTTAGGCTTGAAGCTGGAAGAAAAGCTTGGCGCGGGTACTGGAGGCCACATGCTGACTTCCAGCTTACTGCCGGGCCAGCAGCGAGCCGTCGTAGCGCACCCGCTTCTCGGCGGGGGTAAGCATCGAGACACCCTCGCTGCTGCCGCCGTTGGCCAGGCTTTCGAAGATCGCACGATAGGTCAGCACCGCCTGGACATAGTGGCGCGTCTCGCGAAACGGAATGCCTTCGACGAACAGGTCGAAGGCCTCTGTCTCGCCGCTCTGTAGCCAGCGGTCCACGCGGCCGGGGCCGGCGTTGTAGGCCGCCGTGGCGGCCAGACGATTGCCACGGTAGCGTTCGAGCATATCGCGAATATAGGTGCTGCCCAGGCGAATGTTGGTCTGGGGGTCGAGGATGCCATAGGCGCCCGGGTCGGCGATGCCCAGCTGGCGAGCCAGCTGGGTGGCGGTGGCGGGCATCACCTGCATCAGCCCGCGGGCCCCGGCGGGCGATACCGCCCCGGGATTGTAGGCGCTCTCGCGTCGCGCGATGCCCATCAGCAGATAGGGATCGACCCCGGTCCGGCGGCCCCATGTCAGGAAGTCGTCACGATAGGCCTCGGGAAAGCGCCACTCGAGGGCATCCCATAGCTGGCCGACGATGGTGGTCTGGACCAGCCTGGCATGCCAGCCGCGCCGGCGGGCGTAGTCGCCCAGCGCTCGGGCATCGCGTGGGGAGGCACGGCGCACCGCCGCGTACCATTCGCTGGCGGCCAGGCCGGGCTCGTTGATGCGTAGCAGGGCTTCGGTACGCCTTACGGCCGGCCAGCGGGCTACCCGGTCTCGGTAGGCGGCGTCGATCTGGTTGCGCTCCATATTGAGCGCGTAGGGGCGCCCCAGCCGGTCGGCGGCGGCAAAGCCATAGAAGCTACGCTCCTCGGCGGCGGCGGCATAGGCACGCTCGGCGGCGGCCCTGTCACCCAGCTGCTCCAGGGCGCGTGCCCGCCAATACTGCCAGCGTTCGTCCCCGCGGTTGTCCTCCGGCATGCGCTGGATCCAGTCGAGCACGCCGCGCCAGTCGCGATCGGCCAGGGCCGTGCGTACCCGAAGCTCGAGCAGGTCCGGTGAGGCGAGCTGGGGAAGGGTGGCATCCACCCAGGCGCGATTGGAGCGTACGTCCCGGACCAGGGAGTAGAAGATCAGGTCATGCTCGATCGTCTGACGATGCTCGGCCGCGATTCTCAAGCCTGGGGCAATCCTGCGCCACGCCTCAAGGGCTTCTGCGGTGTCGGCGCGCACATGGTCATGCATGGCGGCAGCGAAGAAAGGACCGCTGCCACGGCACTCGGGCCCCAGGCAGTCGGGCACCCGGGTGATCGCGACAGGGTCCGCCTGGACACGCGCCATGGCCTGCTGAGCGGCGTGCCAGCGACTGCCCAGCAGGCCCCCCAGATAGTTTGCAAGGCCGCTCTGCCCGGCCTGCCAGGCGAGCATCTGGCGCTCCCAGACCTGCTCCTCGCCGATCTCGCCGCGGCGCCGCAGGGTGTTGAAGAGAGTGTCGCAGGCCTCGGGCTGGGAGCGCCCCACTCGCCAGAGCCGGCGGCCTCCTGCGGCCGCCATGGCGGGGTCACGGTCGAGCAGGGCGGTGTAGTAATGACAGCGCCGAGCGGTGCCCTCGGGCTCCCCGGCGGCGACCTCGAGCAGGTCCGTGCGGCGCCCGGCCTGGCCGTAGCGATCGATTGCCTGGCCGCGCATCCACTCGGCGAGGGGCGAGTCGGCGTGACGCTCGATGAAGTCGAGTACCCTCCGGGGCGCCACATCGGGCAGACGGTCGCGCAGGCGGTGATAGGCCACGTAGCCGGCCAGTTCATGATCGGCAATGGCGGCTTCGTCGACCCGCTGCCAGTCACCGGCTCGGGCGGCCTGCAGGGCCTCGCGCATGCTGCGGTCGTCGGCCTGGCCCAGCAGCGGCAGGCAGCACAGGGTGGCGGCGGCCAGGGCACGCCAGGGTACGGAGAGGCGCAACGACATGGGGAACCCTCCAGCGTCGATTCGAGTGGAAACCACCATCGTCGCCGATGGGGTGGCTAGGGGATAGTGTCGCCCGACCACGACAGCGTCGTCGAGGCTGTCGTCGTCTCACCGAATCGCTTATCGTGGCGTTTTATTCTCGCGTACGACCTGGTCGCGCGCATGACCTTCTTCGCGCACATGACCTTTTTGCGCATATGATTTTTTTCGCAAATGGCAAGGAGAGGCCCATGGCAGGCAAGGGTGACAAGTTGAAGACCCGGCTACGCGGGCGCTCCCGTGTGATCGGCCAGATTACCCGGGCCCTGCGGCTGTTCGTGCCGATGCTCGGCGACGTGCTGCGTGGCCGCTATCGTCCGGTGCCCTGGATGGCCATCCTGTGGATGCTGGCGGCACTGATCTACCTGATCTCGCCTCTGGATCTGATTCCCGATTTTCTGGTGCTGGTGGGCGTGCTCGACGACGCGGTGATCGTCGGCTGGCTGCTGACCCGGGTGGATAGTGCCCTGGGTCCCTATCGTGCCTGGCGGGAGGAGAGCGTTGACAGGAGCAAGGATAACTCCAGTGGAGTTTGATACGCTCGTTTGACTGCCAGCTGTTCATCACCACGCCAAGCCGAGCCGCCCATGCACGCCGACTCCCGTCCCGACGCCGCCGACTGGCGGCGTGCCCTGACCCGTTTCGTCAACGTGATACCCCACACGCGTGAGCTGGGCCTCGAGGTGCTCGAGGCCTCGCCACGGCTCACTCGCATGCGCTTGCCCTGGCACGCGGAGCTGCTGGGCGACAGCAGCCGCGGGCTGGTCCACGGGGGAGTGCTGACCATGCTGCTGGACACCGCCTGTGGCTCGGCGGTCCTGCCGGCACTGCCGTCACCGGAGGTCTGCCCGACCCTCGACCTGCGCATCGATCACTTCCGTCCGGCGGTGGCCGGCCAGGACCTGCTGGTGGAGGCCCGGGTCGTGCGAGTCACCGCCTCGGTGGTATTCACCGAGGGGCGCGTCTGGCAGTCGGCCGAGGGGGAGGTGGCGCGTGCCGTCGGCAACTTCGTGCGGCTGGGGCCGCGCAACACCCCGCCGGCATTTGCCGAGGCGCTGTTTGCCGAGGAGGAGGACCATGCCTGAAGGCATTCATGGAGTGGAGTGGCTGACCAGGACCCGTGACGAGGGTGATCTGTCGGCTTGGCTCGAGCTGATGCCCTATGCGCGGCGCATCGGCGTCACGACGTCGCCGGACCCAAAGGGGGATGGCCTGCTGTTCCGTCTCGACCCCCGCGCGGGCAATGTCGGCAATGTGATGCTGCCGGCGTTGCATGGTGGTGTGGTGGCGGCCTTTATGGAGACCGCGGCGACCCTGGACCTGATGCTGGCCACCCGTGAGCCGCGCTTGCCGCGCATCGTCGATATCTCCATCGACTACCTGCGTACTGCCCGGCTGGTGCCGACCCATGCGCGCTGTTCGCTGCTGCGCGAGGGGCGACGCCTGGCCAATGTCACGGTCAGTGCCTGGCAGAAGGAGGAAGCCACACCGGTGGCCACCGCCAGGCTGCACTTTGTGCTGGATGACCCCGAAGGAGGGCAGGCGTGAGCCACCCAGGGGCTTGAAAACCCCCGCGGGAACCCCATATCGATTGCCAGTTCCGAGTCGGTGGTCCGTCCACCGTCGTCATGTCGAAAGAGGGGGTTCACGCCACATGACCACTGCCACGCAACACGAAGAGACCCTTGGCTTCCAGACCGAGGTGAAGCAGCTGCTGCACCTGATGATCCACTCGCTGTACTCCAACCGGGAGATCTTCCTGCGCGAGCTTATCTCCAATGCCGCCGACGCCTGCGACAAGTTGCGCTACGCGGCCCTGGACAACGACGCCCTCTACGAAGGCGACAGCGAGCTGCGCATCGAGATCGAGCATGATGCCGAGGCGGGCACCGTGACGGTACGCGACAACGGCATCGGCATGAGCCGCGATGAGGTGATCGCGAACCTCGGCACCATCGCGCGCAGCGGCACCGCCGAGTTTCTCAAGCAGCTCTCCGGCGAGCAGCAGAAGGACGCTCGCCTGATCGGCCAGTTCGGTGTCGGCTTCTACTCCGGCTTTATCGTCGCCGATGACATCACCGTGCGTACCCGCAAGGCGGGCACCGAGCAGGGAGAAGGCGTCGAGTGGCGCTCCAGGGGCGAGGGCGAGTTCACCGTCGCCGATGTCGAGCGCGAGGCCCACGGCACCGAGATCGTCCTGCACCTCAAGGAGGACGCCCGCGAGTTCGCCGATGACTTCCGCCTGCAGAGCCTGGTGCGCAAGTACTCCGATCACATCGAGGTGCCGGTGCGCATGCCCAGGGTCGAGACGGCCCGCGACGAGGATGGCAAGGAGATCGAGGGCAGCGAGACCGTCAGCTGGGAGACCGTCAACGAGGCCACCGCCCTGTGGGTGCGTCCCAAGAGCGAGCTCAGCGACGATGAGTACAAGGCCTTCTACAAGCATGTGGCCCACGACTTCTCGGACCCGCTGACCTGGAGCCACAACAAGGTCGAGGGCAAGCTCGAATACACCAGCCTGCTCTACGTGCCTGGCCGCGCGCCCTTCGACCTCTACGAGCGCGATGGCGCCCGCGGCGTGAAGCTCTATGTGCAGCGCGTCTTCATCATGGACGACGCCGAGCAGTTCCTGCCGCTCTATCTGCGCTTCATCAAGGGTGTGCTGGATACCCGCGACCTCTCGCTCAACGTCTCCCGGGAGCTGCTGCAGCAGGACCCCCAGGTCGACAAGATCAAGAGTGCGCTGACCAAGCGCTCCCTGGACATGCTCAAGAAGCTGGCCAAGGATCCCGAGGCCTACCAGACCTTCTGGAACACCTTCGGCAGCGTGCTCAAGGAGGGCCCGGCGGAGGACTTCGCCAACCGTGAGAAGATCGCTGGCCTGTTGCGCTTCTCCACCACCCATACCGACAGCGCCACCCAGGATCAGTCGCTGGCCGATGTGGTGTCGCGCATGAAGGAGGGCCAGGAGAAGATCTACTACATCGTCGCCGACGGCTTCAATGCGGCGAAGAACAGCCCGCATCTGGAGATCTTCCGCAAGAAGGGCATCGAGGTGCTGCTGCTCCACGACCGCATCGACGAGTGGCTGATGAGCCACCTCACCGAGTTCGAGGGCAAGGCCTTCGTCGATGTCGCCAAGGGCGAGCTCGACCTCGGCGAGATCGAGGACGAGGAGGAGAAGAAGGCGCAGGAGGAGACCGCCAAGGCCAAGGAGGATCTGGTCAAGCGCGTCAAGGAGGCGCTGGGCGATACCGTCCAGGAGGTCAAGGTGACCCATCGTCTGACCGATTCGCCGGCCTGTGTGGTGCTGCCCGAGCACGAGATGGGCTTCCAGATGCGTCGCATCATGGAGGCCGCTGGCCAGGCCCTGCCCGAGGTCAAGCCGATTCTCGAGCTCAATCCCGAGCACGCCCTGGTGGCGCGCCTCGAGGGTGTCGAGGGCGAGGGCTTCGACGATCTGGCCCATATCCTGCTCGACCAGGCGATCATCGCCGAGGGGGGGCATCTCGATGATCCCGCCGCCTACGTCAAGCGCCTCAACGCCCTGCTGAGCGCCTGACTCCTCTGCATTGACTGACCAATCTGCAGGCCGCCTCCGGGCGGCCTGCTTGCGTTGGGCACCGCTGTTGGGCACTTGCCTTTTCGTCTGTTTCCGGTCAGCGTTGCACCTCTCCAGCTGTCACTCCGATGATGCCTTATGCCTCGCCTTCGACGTTGAATCGACGGTTGTGCAATGCGGCATTGTACGGTATGAATAAAAAGCCTGACCTATGCACGAATTCAATAACCAACCGGGAGATCCAACGTGAAGATTGGTGCACCCAGGGAGCTCGCCAAGGGCGAGGCGCGCGTCGCGCTGACCCCTGACAGCGCGAAGTTCATCCAGAAGCTTGGACACGACTGCCTGATCGAGAGCGGCGCCGGCGTGGCCGCCGGCTTCGATGACGAGGCCTATCGCAACGCCGGCGTCACCGTGGTCGACGGGGCCGAGGCGCTGTGGAGCGAGGCCGAGGTGGTGATCAAGGTCCGTGAGCCCGAGGAGGCGGAGGCCGAGCGCCTGCGCGAGGGCCAGACCCTGATCAGCTTCTTCTGGCCGGCCCAGAACGAGGCGCTGCTCGAGAAGTGTCGCGCCCAGGGCGCCACCGTGGTGGCCATGGACATGGTGCCGCGTATCTCGCGGGCCCAGAAGATGGACGCCCTGTCGTCGATGGCGAACATCGCCGGCTATCGTGCGGTGATCGAGGCGGGCAACAACTTCGGGCGCTTCTTCACCGGGCAGGTGACGGCCGCCGGCAAGGTGCCGCCGGCCAAGGTGCTGGTGATCGGCGCCGGGGTGGCGGGGCTTTCCGCCATCGGTACGGCCACCAGCCTGGGGGCCGTGGTGCGCGCCTTCGACGTGCGCCCCGAGGTCTCGGAGCAGATCGAATCCATGGGCGCCGAGTTCCTGTTTCTCGACTTCGACGAGAGCCAGGATGGCTCCGAGACGGGCGGCTACGCGGCTCCCTCCAGCCCCGAGTTCCGCGAGAAGCAGCTCGAGTGCTTCCGCGAGCAGGCCCCCGACATCGATATCGTCATCACCACGGCACTGATCCCCGGGAGGCCGGCGCCCAAGCTGTGGCTGGAGGATATGGTCCAGGCCATGAAGCCGGGCTCGGTGGTCATCGACCTGGCCGCGGAGAAGGGCGGCAACTGTGATCTGACCGTCGCCGACGAGCGCGTGGTGAGCGATAACGGCGTGGTGGTGGTCGGCTATACCGACTTCCCGTCACGCATGGCGACCCAGTCGTCGCTGCTCTATGCCACCAATATCCGCCATATGCTGACCGATCTGACCCCCGAGAAGGATGGCCAGATCCACCATGACATGGAGGATGATGTCATCCGTGGCGCCACGGTGGTTCACGCCAGTGAAGTCACCTTCCCGCCTCCGCCGCCCAAGGTGAAGGCGATCGCCGCGGCCAAGCCCAAGCCCAAGGAGAAGGAGCCGACGCCGGAGGAGAAGAAGGCCGCCGAACTGGCCACCTTCAAGGCCCAGACCAAGCGTCAGGTAACCCTGCTGGGCGTCGGTGGTGCGCTGATGCTGCTGCTCGGCCAGGTGGCACCGGCCTCGTTCATGCAGCATTTCATCGTCTTCGCGCTGGCCTGCTTCGTGGGCTTCCAGGTGATCTGGGGCGTCAGCCACTCGCTGCATACACCGCTGATGGCGGTGACCAATGCCATCTCCGGGATCATCATCCTGGGGGCACTGCTGCAGATCGGTTCGGGCAGCGGGCTGGTAACGCTGATGGCGGCCATCTCGGTGCTGGTGGCGACCATCAATATTGTGGGCGGCTTCCTGGTGACACGCCGGATGCTGGCCATGTTCCAGAAATCGTGATCCGCGGAGACAACCCATGCTGAGTCAAGGATTCGTGTCTGCCGCGGCGATCGCGGCGAGTGTACTGTTCATCCTCTCCCTGGGGGGATTGAGCAATCAGGAGAAGGCCAAGCGGGCGGTGTGGTACGGCATCGTCGGCATGGCCGTGGCGGTGTTCTTTACCGCCTTGGGGCCGGGAATCGGCGCCTATGGCTGGATGATTCCGATGATGGTCATCGGCGCCGGTATCGGTGTCTATGTGGCCAAGAAGGTCGACATGACCGAGATGCCGCAGCTGGTGGCGGCGCTGCATAGCTTCGTCGGCCTGGCCGCGGTGTTCGTCGGCTGGAGCGCCGACCTGGAGCGTCGCCGCGTGCTGGCGGCTCGCGCCATCGAGGCGAGCACCGATCAGTTCTCGGCCTTTGCCGGCCTGGTGGCCACCAAGGCGCCGGACGAGCTGATGTTCCTGCAGATCGAAGTGGTGCTGGGCGTGTTTATCGGTGCGGTGACCTTCACCGGCTCGATCATCGCCTTCGGCAAGCTGGCCGGCAAGATCGACGGCAAGCCGCGGCAGCTGCCCGGCGGTCATATGCTCAATGCCGGTGCCGCGGCACTCTCGCTGCTGCTCGCCATCCTCTACCTCAACGGTGCCGGCTTCTGGACCCTGCTGCTGATCGCCGCCCTGGCGTTCTTCATCGGCTATCACCTGATCATGGGCATCGGCGGTGCCGACATGCCGGTGGTGGTGTCGATGCTCAACAGCTACTCCGGCTGGGCCGCGGCGGCCATCGGCTTCACGCTCTCCAACGACCTGCTGATCGTCACCGGTGCCCTGGTGGGCTCCTCCGGTGCCATCCTGTCGTACATCATGTGCAAGGCGATGAACCGCAACTTCCTCAATGTCATCCTCGGCGGCTTCGGTGGTACCCAGGGGCCGGCGGCGGAGATCGAGGGCGAGCAGGTCGCCATCGACGCGGGCGGCGTGGCCAGTGCGCTCAACGATGCCGACAGCGTGATCATCGTGCCGGGCTACGGCATGGCGGTGGCCCAGGCCCAGAATGCGGTGAGCGAGCTGACCCGCAAGCTGCGCGCCGCGGGCAAGAACGTTCGCTTCGGTATCCATCCGGTGGCAGGCCGCCTGCCCGGGCACATGAACGTGCTGCTGGCCGAGGCCAAGGTGCCCTATGACATCGTGCTGGAGATGGACGAGATCAACGATGACTTCGCCTCCACCGATGTGGTGATCGTCATCGGCTCCAACGATATCGTCAACCCGGCCGCCGAAGAGGATCCCAACAGCCCCATCGCCGGCATGCCGGTGCTCAAGGTGTGGGAGGCCAAGCAGGTGTTCGTCAGCAAGCGTGGCCAGGGTACCGGCTATTCCGGTATCGAGAACCCGCTGTTCTTCAAGGAGAACACCCGGATGTTCTACGGCGATGCGCGTGAGAGCATCGACTCGCTGCTGCATCTGGTCGACTGACACGCCCTCCCTCCGCGGCCCGTCTCGGGCCGCATCTCGAGACGCCCGGACCGGTCACGGTCCGGGCGTCTTTTTCGCTACAATCCCCCCATTCAATCAACTCCTGCGGAGTGCATCATGGCAGAAGAACGCATGCGGGTGGCGGTGCTCGGGGGGGGCAGCTTCGGCACCGCCCTGGCCAGCATCGCCGCCGACAACGGGGCCGAGGTGCGTCAGTGGCTGCGCGACCCGGCGCTGGCCGAGCAGATCAACCGCGAGCATGTCAACGGACGCTACCTGCCCGGTTACGCGATCAATCCGGCGGTGGTGGCCTCCACCGAGATGGCCGAGGTGCTGCCGGGCGCCGGCCTGGTGCTGGTGGCGATCCCCTCCAAGGCGTTCGGCGAGGTGGTGCGCCAGGCACGCGCGCATCTTAGCCCCGATCAGATCCTGGTCAGCACCACCAAGGGGATCCAGGAGGCGGGCTTCAAGCTGATGAGCCAGATTCTCGAGGAGGAGACCGGCTTCCCCCATATCGGGGTGATCTCGGGGCCCAACCTCGCCTCCGAGGTGGCCGACAAGCAGCTCACCGCCACGGTGATCGCCAGCGACGACCCCGAGACCCGTACCCGGGTACAGGCGGCGCTTGGCTGTGACTACTTCCGGGTCTATGCCAGCAACGACCGCTATGGCGTTGAGCTGGGTGGGGCACTGAAGAACCTCTACGCCATCGCCGCCGGCATGGCCGCGGCCCTGGGCATGGGCGAGAACACCCGCAGTATGCTGATGACCCGGGCGCTGGCCGAGATGAGCCGCTTCGCCGTCTCCCTGGGGGCCAATCCCATGACCTTCCTGGGACTGGCCGGGGTGGGGGATCTGATCGTCACCTGTTCATCGCGGCTGTCGCGTAACTATCGGGTCGGCTACGCCCTGGGCGAGGGACACAGCCTGGACGAGGCGGTCGAGGCCCTGGGGCAGGTGGCCGAGGGTGTCAACAGCGTACGCCTGGTGCGCGACAAGGCCAGGGATGAAGGGATCTACATGCCGCTGGCCGAGGGGCTCTACCAGGTGCTGTTCAAGGGAGTGCCGGCCCAGGAGATGGCGCGACTGTTGATGCTGGGTGAGCAGAGCAGTGACGTGGAGTTCGTGCTGGCCCGGGAGGATGTACAGCGCGCCCACCGCGAGCAGAGTGGACAGAGGCGGAGTGGAGGGGGTGATGAACATGAGCATGAGTGAGCGGCTGCTGATCATGCGCCACGGCGAGGCGGGGCCAGGGAGTCCCGACGCCGAGCGAGAACTGACCCCTCGGGGGCTGCAGCAGGTGCGGCGCGTGGCGGAGTGGCTAAGCCGCCGCGACGACCTGGCGGGCCTGCGCCTGCTGGCCAGCCCCTATCGACGCGCCCGCCAGAGCGCCGCGGTGTTGGGCGAGGCGCTGGGTGTCGAGGTCGAGACCCTGTCGATCATCACGCCGGATGACTCGCCCCACGCGGTGGCCGACTGGCTGCTCGAGCTGCCCCAGGGGCGACCGTTGATGCTGGTCAGCCATATGCCGCTGGTAGGGGCGCTGGCGGGCGTGCTCGTGGAGGGGCGCGAGGATGGCGGCCTGGGCTTCCCCACCGCCGCCGTGGCCGAGCTCGAGGCCGATGCCTGGGCGGCGGGCTGTGCGCGGCTGGCAAGGTTTGTGACGCCGGCCGAGCTGGACTGAGTTGGGGCCAGGGGCTAGGCAGAACGCGAGGGGAGCTGAGGCTTTCCGAGAAGCCGGCTCCCAGCGATGGAGCTCTTGGCGCTCCGGGGCTAAGGCTATATCAGCCCGGCCATCTGTAGGCCGAACACGCCCAGGGTGATGGTGACGCTGGCCATCAGGGTGGTCAGGGCGATGATATTGGCGGTAAGCACGGCGTTGCCGCCCATGGCCTTGGCCATCACGAAGGCCGCCGCCGCGGTGGGGCTTGCGAAGAACAGGAACATCACCCCCAGCTCGCGTCCCTCGAAGCCGGCGAGCCAGGCCGTCGTGGTGGCAAGCACGGGGATCGTCACCATCTTCAGCATGCTGGCACCGGCCGCCAGGCCCCCCGAGCGGCGAATGGCTTCCAGCGAGAGGGTGGCACCGACACAGATCAGCGCCAGCGGCAGGGTCAGGGAGGCGAAGTACTCCCCCGAGGTGATCACCCAGCCGGGCAGACCCAGCCCCGACAGTGCCACCGGCATGGCCAGTACGACCGCCAGGATCAGCGGGTTGCGCACGATCTGCATCAGCATCTGACGCCAGTCGGTCGTGACCTCCTCCTGATGGGTGGCCAGGGCGATCACCGAGAAGGCGTTGTAGGTCAGGATCACCACACCCAGCAGCAGGCCGCCGGCGGAGAGACCGTAGTCGCCGTACATCCCCGCCGCCAGGGCCAGGCCGACGATGCCGCAGTTGCCGCGAAAGGCGCCCTGGATATAGCTGCCGCGGTCGGCCAGGGGGACGCGAAGCCGGGCCCAGCCCCAGGCGAGGAGGAAGCTGCCCAGGGTGGCCAGGGCAAACACCCCGAGCATCCGCGGGTTGAGGGTCGCCTCGAGGTCGGCGCGGATGATGCTCAGGAAGATCAGCGTGGGCAGGGTTGCCTTGAACACCAGCTGTGAGGCGGTGGTGACGAAGGCCGAATCGATCCAGCGGGCGCGCTTGAGTCCCAGGCCGATAAACACCATGGCGAAGACCGGCAGGGTGATCTCCAGGGTGGCCTGGAAGGTCGCCAGGGCCTCCATCACCGTAGCAGCCAGAAGCCGACCAGCATGGCGGCAAGCACGGTAGCGAAGAAGAGTCGATTGCGAAGGCGGGTATCACGGGGCTTGCGGGCGGTCACGGGAGCTCCTGGTAGATGGATGTCGACTTGGCGAAACATGGTAATCCCGTTAGCCTGCTACCGCCATCCGTGCCTGAACTGCCCCGTCACAGGAAAGAGACCATGTCCACCAACACCGACCGACCCACGTTGCTGTTCGCCCATGCCAATGGCTTCCCCGGGGCCTGCTACCACAGCTTCCTGGCGCCGTTGGGGGAGCGTTTCGACCTCCATCCCGTGGATCGCCTCGGCCACCATCCCGACTTTCCGGTGGGGCATAACTGGCAGGCACTGCGTGATGAGCTGCTGAACGTCGTGGCCCGGTTCGACGCCCCGGTGATCGGGGTGGGCCACTCCATGGGCGGCGTGCTGATGGCCATGGCCGCCGAGACGGCGCCGGAACGCTTTCGCAGTGTGGTGATGCTCGACCCGCCGCTGATGCTGGGTATCGACGCCTGGGGAATGAAGGCGGCCAAGTGGCTGGGACTGGTGGACCGGGTGACGCCGGCTGGCAAGAGCCTGGGCCGCCGCACCACCTGGCCGGACCGGGAGGCGATGCGCCACTACCTGCGCCGACGAGGCCTGTTTCGGCGGTTCACCGAGCAGGCCCTGGATGACTACGTCGAGGGTGGAACCCGACTGCTCGATGACGGCCGGGCTCTACTGACCTACGACCCCGATATCGAGGTGGAGATCTTCCGCCACCTGCCGGACCACCTGGGCGACCTGCCTCGGCGACTGCGGGTGCCCCACGCCATCCTGGCCGGCGAGGACTCCGACCTGCTGACGCCGCGCCGTCGACGCCGGCTGATCCGCCATGGGGTCAAGGTGCGGCTGGTGCCTGGCACCCATATGTTTCCCATGGAGCATCCTGTCGAGGTGCGCCATGGACTGCTTGCCGCGCTGGACGAGCTGCTGGGGGAGGCGTCATGACCTCGCCACGGATCCTGAGCCTGGCCGAAGGGCGCCTGGCAGGGCTGGCCTGGGGCGAGCCGGAGGCCCCGCCGTGGCTGGCCCTGCACGGCTGGCTGGACAATGCCGCCAGCTTCTCGCGCCTGGCTCCCGTGCTTGCCAGCCAGCTGGGCGTGCGCATCGTCGCCATCGACTTCGCCGGCCACGGTCACTCATGGCATACGCCCGGTGACTATGCCATCTGGGACTACTGCGACGATGTGCTCGATGCGGCAGATGCCCTGGGCGCCACGCGCCCGACCCTGTTGGCTCACTCCATGGGGGCCGGGGTGGCCTGTCTGCTGGCCGCCGCCCTGCCGGAACGGGTGGCGCGGCTGGCGCTGATCGATGGGCTCGGAGCGGTGACCACTGCGGCCGAGGAGGCCCCGCGGCAGCTGCGTCGAGGCCTGTTGGGACACCGTCGCTCGCCCTCGCGTCCGGCGCGCTATGCTGACGAAGAGGAGGCCGTGAACGCACGCGTCAAGGGGGGAGCCACACCGGTGAGTGCCGAGGCCATCCGTCCCGTGGTGCGCCGTAACCTAAAGGAGTGGGCGGACGGGCGGCTGGGGTGGCGAACCGACCCCCGCCTGGTGCGCCCCTCGCTGGTGCGGCTGACCCCCGATCAGGTGGTGGCCTGCCTGGCCGAGATCGCCTGCTCGACGCTGCTGATCGAAGGAGAGGAGGGCATCCTGGGCGAGACAGAGCGGGCGCGTTCGGCTCGTACGGCGCTGCCTGGGCTCGAGCGTCGAGTGTTGGCGGGTGGACACCACTTGCACCTGGAGCCCGAGGCGGTATCGGCGGTGGCCGAGACCATCGCTAGATGGGCGGTGAGCGGCAGGGAGCCGTAAGACAGATGAGGAGTCGCAGGGGTATGAACGACAGGTCGGCAGCCTCCGGTGAGACGAAACGCGTGGCACTGGTGCTGGGCAGTGGCGGGGCGCGCGGCTATGCCCATATCGGCGTGATCGAGGAGGTCGAGCGCCGCGGCTACGAAGTCGTGGCGGTCTCCGGCTGCTCCATGGGAGCGCTGGTCGGGGGGGTCTATGCCGCGGGGCAGTTGGCCGCCTATCGCGATTGGGTCTGTCGCCTCGACTACTTCGATGTGCTGCGGCTGGTGGATGTCTCCTGGAGTGCCATGGGCGCCATGAAGGCCAACAAGGTGATGAGCAAGCTGGAGAGCCTGGTGGGGGATACCCGCATCGAGGATCTGGCGATCCCGGTGACGACAGTGGCCACCGACTTGACCCATCAGCGCGAGGTGTGGTTTCAGAGTGGCCCGCTGCTCGAGGCGATCCGTGCCTCCATTGCCGTCCCCGGGGTGATCACGCCGGTGCATCGTGGCCAGCAGGTGCTGGTCGACGGGGGACTGCTCAACCCGCTGCCGATCACCCCCTCCGTCTCGGCGGCGGCGGACCTGGTACTGGCGGTGAACGTGACGGCCCACAGTCCGCGGCCGGTGACCCTGGAGGAGCTGCTTCCCCCCGAGGCCGCACGCCTGGAGCGCGAGGCCGCTGAAACGGCGTCGGGGAAGGAGTTCGGCGCCTGGATCGAGGAGGTGAAGCGTGCCGCCGGGCGCTGGATCGACGGTCGGCGGGGGGGCGCCAATGGCGCCGAGGGCGAGGAGGACGAGCAGAGCGATCAGAGTGAGGAGAGCAGCCGTCGCCGCCAGTGGGGGCGCCTGGACATGGCGCTGGCGTCCTTCGATATCACCCAGGCGGCGCTGGCCAAGTACAAGGTCGCGGGCTATCCACCGGATGTACTGATCGAGGTGCCCAAGACGGTATGTGGCGCCTATGAGTTTCATCGTGCCGAGGCGCTGATCACCCTGGGGCGCCAGCTGGCGGTGGAGGCCCTGGATCGCTACGAAGGCCGTAGCCATCCGAGCTGGGGGGGGCGTGGCATCATCGTCGGGCCACGTCTGCCGGGCGACACGCGGTCGTCCGAATAACCCTCAGCGTTCCCCCCGCCGGCGCAGCAGCACATAGACGGCGCCGGTGCCGCCTTCGGCCTCCACGGCCGAGCAGAACGCCAGCACCCCGGGCCATTCGCGCAGCCACGCATTGACGTGGCTCTTGAGCACCGGGTAGTTGCCGTCCGTGCCCCACGCCTTGCCATGCACCACCAGCAGGCAGCGGCGTCGCTCCACGGCAGCATCACGCAGGAACCCCTCCAGCTGCTCGCGGGCTTCTTCCAGGGTGTAGCCGTGCAGGTCGAGCCCCGCTTCCCAGGCCATCTCGCCGCGCTTGAGGCGGCTACGGGTACGCCATGGCAGGTCGGGAAGGGCGAAGTCGAGATATTCCGAGGGGCGCACCGCCTCCACGCGGCCATCCGAGGTTCGCCCGCTGGCGCTGTCGTCACCCGCCGACTGGGCGGCGGCTCGCCGCGCGGCGGCGGTGGCCTCTTCGCGGCGCGGGCGACCCGGGTCGGCGCGATTGCGCTTGATCGGCTTGACACCGGCCTGCTGCAGGGCCTGGCGGAAGGCGCTGATCTCGTCATCGTCCGGGCGGTGGCGGTTTTGGCTCATGGGGCAGGGCTCATGGGGCAGGGCTTATGGACAGTATCGGCTGGTTGGCGAGGGGGACCAGTATACCCGGCGTGGCGTGGCTGTGAACCGGCGGGCCGGGTTACAATCATTGACCCATTATTTCACGACGTTCAGGTGCCCCCTTGGCCGATCAGCACGCCCCGCGCGCGACCTCCACTCTGACGCTTACCGATGACCGGCTCGCCGCCGAGCTCCTGACCCTGCGCGACTGCCTGCGCTGGGCGGCCAGCGAGTTTCATCTGGCCGGGCTGTTTCATGGTCATGGCAGTGACTCGCCCTGGGACGAGGCGGTGGCCCTGACCCTGGGCGCGCTGCATCTGCCCTGGAGTGTCGACCCGGCGGTGCTCGACGCTCGCCTGCTGCCCATGGAGCGCAGTCGTATCGTCGCCCTGGTACGCGAACGCATCGTTCACCGGCGACCGCTGCCCTATCTGCTGGGTGAGGCGTGGTTCGCCGGCCTGCCCTTCGATGTCGACGAGCGGGTGCTGATCCCGCGCTCGCCCATCGCCGAACTGGTGGAGTCGGGCTTCGACGCCTGGTTCCCCGAGGAGCCGCCACACCGGGTGCTCGACCTGTGCGCCGGCTCCGGCTGTATCGGCATCGCCACGGCGCTGCATCTGCCCACCAGTGAGGTGGACCTCGCCGATATCAGCCAGGAGGCGCTGGCGGTGGCCCGGCAGAACATCAGCCGTCATGATGTCGGCGCCCGGGTGAGGGCAGTGGCATCGGATCTGTTCGATGCGCTTCCCGGTCGCTATGACCTGATCGTCTCCAATCCGCCCTATGTGGATGCCCGCGATCTGGCCATCATGCCCGCCGAGTTCCGCCACGAGCCTGCGCTGGCACTGGGGTCCGGTGCGGACGGCCTGGATATCACCAGGCGTATCCTGCGCGAGGCCCGCGACCATCTGACCGAGCACGGCGTGCTGATCGTCGAGGTGGGCAACTCCGATCACCATCTGGAGGAGGCCTTCCCCGAGGTGCCCTTCCTGTGGCTCGACTTCGAGCGCGGTGGCCAGGGGGTATTCGCCCTGACCGCCGATGAACTCGACGCCCATGCGGCGTCCTTCGCCTGATTCACCGACTTCCGATCACTCGAGGAACGCCCATGTCCGGCAATACCTTCGGCAAGCTGTTTACCGTCACCACCTTCGGCGAGAGCCATGGCCCGGCGCTGGGCGCCATCGTCGACGGTTGCCCGCCTGGCCTGCCGCTCAGCGAGGAGGACCTTCAGCGCGACCTGGATCGTCGCCGCCCCGGCACCTCGCGCCATACTACCCAGCGTCGCGAGCCCGATCGGGTGCGTATCCTCTCGGGAGTCTTCGAGGGGCAGACCACCGGTACCGCCATTGGCCTGCTGATCGAGAATACCGATCAGCGCTCCAAGGACTATTCGAAGATCAAGGACCAGTTCCGCCCGGCCCACGCCGACTACAGCTATCACCACAAGTACGGTATCCGTGACTACCGCGGAGGGGGGCGCTCCAGCGCCCGTGAGACCGCGATGCGTGTGGCCGCCGGGGCCATCGCCAAGAAGTACCTCGCGTCTCGGGGCATCACCGTGCGCGGCTACATGAGCCAGCTTGGTCCCATCGAGATCGCCTTCAGGAGCTGGGAGGCGGTCGAGGCCAACCCCTTCTTCTGTCCCGATGCCAGTCGTGTGGAGGAGCTCGAGGCCTACATGGACCAGCTGCGTCGCGACCAGGACTCGATAGGGGCGAAGATCACGGTGGTGGCCGAGGGGGTACCGCCGGGGCTCGGCGAGCCGGTGTTCGACCGGCTCGACGCCGAGCTGGCGCATGGCCTGATGAGCATCAATGCGGTGAAGGGAGTGGAGATCGGTGACGGCTTCGCCGCCGTGGCCAGTCGTGGCAGTGAGCACCGCGACGAGATGACCCCCGAAGGCTTTCTCTCCAACCATGCCGGCGGTGTGCTGGGCGGTATCTCCAGCGGACAGGCGATCATCGCGCACCTGGCGCTCAAACCGACCTCCAGCATCACCACCCCGGGGCGCAGCATCGATATACAGGGCAACCCGGTGGAGGTGATTACCAAGGGGCGCCATGACCCCTGTGTGGGCATTCGGGCCACGCCGATCGCCGAGGCGATGATGGCGCTTACCCTGATGGATCACCTGCTGCGTCAGCGTGGCCAGAACGCCGATGTCAGCGTCGAGACCCCGACACTGCGATGAGGGCGCGTTGACGGCCATCTCGTTGAGGGCAGGCCAGGGGAGGCTGCTACACTGCGAGGCAGACCAACGGACAGGGCTGACACCATGAAGATCAACGTCGAGTTTGACCTTACCCCCGATGAGTTCCGCCAGGCACTGGGGCTGCCGGATGTGGCGGCCTTCCAGAAGGATCTGCTGGATCGAATCCAGAAGCAGATGGAGTCCGGGGTGGAGGGCTATGACCCGATGAGCCTGATGCAGCCGTTCCTGCAGCAGACCGGCATGGGGCAGGGCATGACCCAGGGGCTGTCGCAGGGCTTGTCCCAGGGGCTCTCCCAGGGGCTATCCAGCTTCGGTACCTATCAGCAGATGATGCTCGACATGCTCAAGCAGGCCGGTCAGTCCGCCGCTCAGTCCGAGCCCGAGGAGGGGACGGACAGTCGTGCGACCAAGACCGGCAGCAAGAGCGAAGAGGCCGATGCGGGGTCCAGAAGTGCTTCCGCCAAGGCGAGCAGCGGCAACTCCTCAAGCCATGCCAAGTCCACCAAGGGGGCCGCGAGTGCCCGTTCACGAACCAAGCGCGACAGCTGATGCAAGCCGCCATGCCGATATAAGCCCCAGGTCTTGCTGCATCCCGACGTCATGGCCTTGCAACTTGGCCTTGTAACTTGGTCTTGCAACATGGTCTTGCAACACCGCTGGAGGCAGACTAGTCTTTGTGCAGTGCAGCATGGCCGGGCGAGCCACTCGCCTAGCACCACCCTTCGGGAGGATGTGTCATGCAGGACAAGATGATCGAGAACTTCAACGAGCAGACCCGCCAGCTCTTCGAGCCGATGCGCAAGCTCAACTCCCTGATGCTGAACAACATGGAGAAGCTCTCCCAGTATCAGATGGAATCATTGAAGCGCTACAGCCAGATGGGCACCGAGCGGATGCGGGATGCCAGCGAGGTTCAGGATGCCGACAGCCTGCGTGATTTCGGCACCCGCCAGGCCGAGATGATGAACGAGCTCTCTCAGCAGATGATGGCGGATGCCAAGGCGCTCTCCGAGATGAGCCTGGAGTTCAAGGCCGAGATGGAGGCGCTCTTTACCGAGCAGGCCAAGGCCATGGGCGAAGCTGCCAAGCAGACGTCCGCGGCGGACAGTGACGAGCCGGCCAAGGCGAAGTCCTCACGGGGTGGCTCCAGCAAGAGCTGAGACAGTGTTCAGGCGCTGTCACCCGGCGCAATTCGGCTCCTTGCGGGGTCGCTGACCAATCCGCCGCCCCTTTGCGAGGATGGCGGAGCATCTTATCTGATGTCGGCATGACATGGTCGACGGACCAGGAGGGTTCAATGCAGCCAGGGGTTCAAGCACCGACACAGGCCGAGCTGGAGGCGTGGAATGCCCAGCTTCAGCAGATCGGCGAGGAGTATCGGCATTTGATGGGCGATCTGCTGGAGCGCATGGTGCCCAGCGATGCCGCCGATTCGGTCTATGGGGATATGCGGGAGAGCTTCCAGGCGGCGGCCGAGTCGCTGATGAGCAATCCGCCCCAGCTCTGGCAGACCCAGGCGCGACTGATGCAGGATCAGGTCCAGTTGTGGCAGAACGGGCTGCGGGCCATGACAGGTGAGCAGGTCGAGCCGCTGGTAACGCCGAGCAAGGGCGATCGTCGGTTCAAGGATGAGGCCTGGACCAGCGACCCCTACTATCTGGCGATCATGCAGCAGTATCTGCTCTTCTCGCGCCTGGTCGAGGAGCTGATCGATGGCCTGGAGCTGCCCGCCGAGCAGAAGAGCCGGCTGGGGTTCTATGCCCGCCAGATGGTCAATGCCATGTCGCCCACCAACTTCGTTGCCACCAATCCCGAGGTGATGCGCAAGACATTGGAGACCCGGGGCCAGAATCTGGTCGATGGCCTGGCTCGCCTGCGCCAGGACCTGAGCAACTCCGCCGAGGGGCTCAATGTCTCCATGACCGATCGCAGCGCCTTCGAGGTGGGCAGGAATATCGCCGTGACGCCCGGTTCGGTGGTCTATGAGAACGAGCTGATCCAGCTGATCCAGTACGCCCCCACCACCGAGCAGGTCTACAAGACGCCGCTGCTGGTCGTTCCGCCCTGGATCAACAAGTACTACATCCTCGATCTGCGCGAGGACAACTCCCTCGTCAAGTGGCTGGTCGGTCAGGGGCACAGTGTCTTCCTGATCTCCTGGCGCAACCCGGGCCCGGCCCAGCGCGACCTGACCTGGGCCGACTACATGCAGCTGGGCCCCATCGCCGCCATCGAGGCGATCGAGCAGGCCACCGGCGAGAAGTCGGTCAACCTGCTCAGCTACTGTGTCGGCGGCACCCTGGCGGCCTCCACCGTGGCCTATCTCACCAGCACTCGCCGTGGGCGTCGGGTCAAGTCGGCTACCTACATGACGACGCTGCAGGACTTCCGTGACCCGGGCGAGATCGGCACCTTCCTCAGCGAGCCGGTGCTTGAGGGCATCGAGGCGAAGATGGAGCGTGACGGCTATCTGGATGGTCGTGTGATGGCCTTCAGCTTCAACCTGCTGCGCGAGAACGACCTGTTCTGGTCCTTCTACATCAGCAACTACCTGAAGGGCGATGTGCCGGCCCCCTTCGACCTGCTCTACTGGAACACCGACGGCACCAATCTGCCGGCGGCAACCCATGGCTGGTACCTGCGCCATATGTATATGGAGAACAAGCTGGTCGAGCCCGGTGGCATCGAACTCGACGGGGTCAAGATCGACCTGCGCAAGATCTCCACGCCCAGCTACTTCCTCTCGACCCGGGAGGACCATATCGCCAAGTGGAACAGTACCTACTATGGGGCGCTGCTGCCCAAGGGACCGGTGACCTTTGTGCTGGGTGGGTCGGGGCATATCGCCGGGGTGGTCAACCCGCCGCACAAGAACAAGTACGGCTACTGGACCAACGATTCGTTGCCCGAGACCCACGAGGAGTGGCTGGCCGGGGCCCAGCAGCACGAGGGCTCCTGGTGGCCCCACTGGCAGGCGTGGATGACCGACAATGGCTATGTCGATGCCGAGAAGATGGTGGCGGCACGCCAGCCCGGTGATGGCGAGCTCTCCATCATCGAGCCGGCGCCGGGGCGCTATGTCAAAATGACCATTCCCGAGGTGCTGGGCGAAATCCCGACTCCGTCGGAAGCCTGAAGCCGTAAGCTATAAGTAGAAGGCTATAACTAAAAGTAGAAGCGCCCAGTCGATGAATCGGCTGGGCGCTTCTTGGTTTTTGCTGCCGTTTTTGTGCAGCGTCCGGTTTATCGCTTGCGGCGCAGCCGAAGCCCCGGCAGCACCATCAGGGCGGCGAGCAGCCAGGTGGGCCAGCTGCCGGTGCGGGTGAAGGGGGTAAGCCCCTGCATGGGGATCGCCTCGCCGCCAAGGCTGGTCATCTCGAACTGGGGAGCCCGGGTGGTGATGCGCCCTTGGGCGTCAATGATGGCGGTGACGCCATTGCTGGTGGCACGAATCACGTAGCGGCCGTTCTCCAGGGCGCGTAGCCGGGCCATCTGCAGATGCTGCAGGGGGCCGATGGAGCGGCCGAACCAGGTGTCATTGGAGACCGTCAGCAGCAGCGCCGCCTGGCGCGCCTGGGCGGCGACACGATCCGGGTAGATGATCTCGTAGCAGATGGCGTTGCCGATGGTGGTGCCGGCGGCTCTGAGCGGCGCCTGGCCTTCCGGCCCGGGCGTCATGGCCGGCATCGGCAGATTGAAGAAGGCGATGGTATCGGCAAGCAGGCTCTCCAGGGGGAGGTATTCGCCGAAGGGCACCAGATGCGTCTTGCGGTACTCCCCCTCGACATCACCCAGGCCGATCACGCTGTTGTAGTAGAGTCCGGCGTCGTCACGCTGCAGGATGCCGGTGAGCAGGGCGGTGCCGGGGGCGAGATTGGACTGCACCCGCTCGAGGATGGGTCGCGCTTCGCGTTCGAACATCGGCAGGGCCGCCTCGGGCCAGATGATCAGGTCTGGGGCGTCGTCGCTGTGTGCTCGGGTCAGCGCGCTGTAGCGATTGGCGGCCTCGCGCTGGCCGGCTGGGGTCCACTTGATGGCCTGGTCGAGGTTGCCCTGCAGCAGCGCCACGCGTAGCGGTTCACCGGCGGGGTTCGTCCACTGGGCGGGCAGCGCCATGGGGGCGAGCCACAGGGCGGCGACAGGGAGCGCGGCCCACCATCGCCGCCGGAGCAACTCGACGCCGAGGCTGCCGGTCAGCGCGGTGATCAGGGAGAGCAGGTAGACCCCGCCTACCGGGGCCCAGGGGGCGAGGGGCGAGTCCACCTGCGAGGTCCCCAGCAGCAGCCAGGGAAAGCCGGTGAACAGCCAGGTGCGCAGCCACTCGCCCAGGACCCAGGCGCCGGCAAAGCTGAGCCAGGCCAGGCGTGGGCCGGTAAGGCGGCGATAGAGCCACAGGGTCACGGCGGGGAAGAGCGCCAGCCCCGCGACGAACAGCACGGTGAGGAGCAGGGCCAGCGGGATGCCGGTATAGCCATAGTCGTGGATCGATACATAGACCCAGGAGGCGCCGGAGCCGAACAGCCCGAGACCATAGCACCAGCCGCGCAGGGCGGCCTGGCCGGGTGTCAGGGCGTGGATACCCAGGTAGATAAGCCCCGCGGCTACCGGGCCCAGCCACCACAGTTCGAAGGGTGAGGCAGTAAGCGTGGTAAGAACACCGGCCGCGGCTGCCAGCAGGCAGCCGAGGGGTGCGGGCAGGCGAAACACAGACATCTTGGCCCTCCGTGGCAGGCGCGTCAGTCGTCGTCGAGAACGTCGTCGGAGTTGCTGGGTTCGACTTCCAGTAGTCGGATGCGGCGGTTGTCGGCATTCAGCACCGTGAAGCGCCAGCCGCGGATGACGGTATGCTCGCCGCGTGCCGGCAGGTGGCCGAAACGCTGCATTACCAGGCCGCCGAGGGTGTCGAACTCCTCGTCGGAGAAGTGTGTCTCGAAGCGCTCGTTGAAGTCCTCGATGGGAGTCAGGGCGCGGATGGCGTAGCGCCCCTCGCCCAGGTCGCGAATATCCTCGTCGTCGTCGGCGTCATGCTCGTCCTCGATCTCCCCGACGATCTCCTCGAGGATATCCTCGATGGTGACGATGCCGGCGGTGCCGCCGTACTCATCGACCACGATCGCCATATGGTTGTGCGTGTTCTGGAACTCCTTGAGCAGGCTATTGAGACGCTTGGACTCCGGCACGAACAGCGTGGGTCGCACCACCTCCTCGAGACGGAGGGGCCTGCCGTTCTCCTGGCCGTTGCGCAGCAGCGGCAGCAGGTCCTTGGCCAGCAGGATCCCCTTGACCTCATCGAGGTTCTCGCCGATGACCGGGTAGCGGGAGTGGCCGGTCTCGAGGATTACCGGCAGGTACTCATCCAGCGGCTGGTCGATGGCGATGGCCGTGACCTGGGAGCGCGGGATAAGCACCTCGCGAACCTGCTGGTCGCTGATCTTCAGCGCCCCCTCGATGATCATCATGGCGTCCTGCTCGAGTTTCAGGCGGCCTGCCGCCTGGCGCAGGAACTCCAGTAGCTCGTCCCGCGAGCTGGGTTCGTCACTGTCGCTGGAGAGCGCCCCCAGCAGTTTCTCGATCCAGGAACGGTTGCCCTGGCCACTCGATCGATCTTCGCTCATGAATCGGCTCTCTCATCCTCGGGTGCGGTCCGATAAGGGTCGGTGATGCCAAGCTCGGCCAGGATCTCGCGCTCCAGGGCCTCCATGGCCTCGGCCTCGTCATCCTCCAGATGATCGTAGCCGAGCAGGTGTAGCGTACCGTGAACCACCATATGAGCGTAGTGATCGTGTAGTGCCTTGTCCTGCTCGGCGGCCTCGGCCACCACCACGGGATGGCAGACCACCAGGTCGCCGAGCAGCGGCAGGGTCACGCCGGGCGGGTTCTCGAAGGGGAAGGAGAGCACATTGGTGGGCTTGTCGCGGCCGCGGTAGTCGCGGTTCAGCGTCTGGCTCTCCGTCGCGTCCACCAGGCGCACGCTGAGCTCGCTGTCGTCCTCCACCACATGGCGCGACAGTACCGCCCCCACCCAGGCCTCCAGCTCGGCCTGGCTCGGCAGGCCCTCGGCCTCGAGGGCGACCTGGCGATCGACCCGGGGAGACGTCATGACTCGCCTCGCTCGCGGCCGAGGCGCTCCTGACGCTCCTGACGCAGGGTCTCGCGCTCCTGTTCCCGAGCCTCCTTGCGGGCCCGCTCGGCGGCCTCCTGCTCGGCCTCGAAGCTATCGTAGGCCTCGATGATGCGCTGCACCAGGGGGTGGCGAACCACATCCTTGGCGGCGAAGTGGGTCACGCCGATGCCGGATGTTCCCTTGAGCACCTCGAGGACCTGAATCAGCCCCGAGCTCTGGCCGCGGGGCAGGTCGACCTGGGTGACATCGCCGGTAATCACCGCGGTGGAGCCGAAGCCGATACGGGTCAGGAACATCTTCATCTGTTCGCGGGTGGTGTTCTGGCTCTCGTCGAGGATGATGAAGGCGTTGTTGAGGGTGCGCCCGCGCATATAGGCCAGCGGGGCGATCTCGATCACCTGGCGCTCGATCAGCTTGGCCACCTGCTCGAAGCCGATCATCTCGTAGAGGGCGTCGTAGAGCGGGCGCAGGTAGGGGTCGATCTTCTGGGCCAGGTCGCCGGGGAGGAAGCCGAGCTTCTCGCCGGCTTCCACCGCCGGGCGTACCAGCAGGATGCGGCGCACCTCCTGCTGGTTCAGGGCCTCCACCGCTGCGGCGACCGCCAGGTAGGTCTTGCCGGTACCCGCCGGGCCGATGCCGAAGTTGATGTCGTGGGAGCGGATGCTCTGCACATAGCCCTGCTGATTGAGGCCGCGTGGCTTGATCAGGGTGCGCGGCGTGCGGATCAGCACCTCGGCGCCATCGGCATCGCCCTCCTCCTCCTCGAGCGCCTGCTGACCGGACTCCTGCAGGAAGAGGTGCACGGTATCCGGCTCCAGGTCACTGGCCTCGGTCTCGCGGTAGAGGTGTTCGAGCACGTTGGCGGCGGCCTTGACCCGGTGGATGGGCCCGGCCAGCTGGAAGATGTTGCCGCGGTTGCGCAGGGTGATGCCCAGACGGGACTCCACCAGCTTGAGGTTCTCGTCGCGCTGGCCACAGAGATTGGCCAGGCGGCGCGGGTCGTTGGGTTCGAGGGTCAGAGTGATGATGCGGTTGGCCTGGGAGGCTGTCTGGCTCAAGGCGGGCGGATCCCCTGGAAGATGAGTGTGGCGTCAGCATACTGCCGCGGCGGCCGCCGCGGCAATCATTGGTCGAGCAGAGGCGTCGATTCTCAGTAGATCGCCGGGGAGACGAGCTCGCCACGCAGCGAGTTGGGCAATGCCTCGCTGATCTCGACGTCGACGAAGTAGCCGATCAGCTCGGTGGGATTGGGGGCACGGAAGTTGACCACCCGGTTGTTCTCGGTCCGGCCGGAGAGCTGTCCCGGGTCGCGTGGCGCGAAGCCGGTGACCAGGATGCGCTGGGTGGTGCCCACCATGCGCCGGCTGATCTGCATGGCCTGCTGGTTGATGCGCTCCTGAAGGATCGCCAGGCGCTGCTTCTTGACGCTCTCGGGGGTGTCATCCTCGAGGCTGGCCGCCGGCGTGCCGGGGCGTGCCGAGTAGACGAAGCTGAAGGAGTGGTCGAAGCCGATGCGATGAATCAGGTTCATGGTGGCCTCGAAGTCTGCCTCCGTCTCGCCCGGGAAGCCGATGATGAAGTCCGAGGAGAAGCTGATGTCGGGGCGTAGCGCGCGAATGCGCTCCAGTTTCTCGACATACTCCTCGACGCCATGGCCGCGCTTCATGGCGGCGAGCACGCGGTCGGAGCCGGCCTGTACCGGCAGGTGCAGATGGCTGACCAGCTCCGGAATCTCGCCATAGGCCTCGATCAGGCTGTCGGAGAACTCCACCGGATGGGAGGTGGTGAAGCGAATGCGATCGATGCCTTCAACGGCCGCCACGCAACCGATCAGCTCGGCCAGGTCGATCTCGTCACCCAGCTGGTTCAGGCCACGGTAGGCGTTGACGTTCTGTCCCAGCAGGTTGATCTCGCGCACGCCCTGGTCGGCCAGGTGAATGACCTCGTCCATCACCGCCTCGAAGGGCCGCGAGACCTCCTCGCCCCGGGTGTAGGGCACCACGCAGAAGGTGCAGTACTTGGAGCAGCCCTCCATGACCGAGACGAAGGCGGTGGCGCCGTCGGAGCTGGGCTTGGGCAGGTGATCGAACTTCTCGATCTCCGGGAAGGTCACGTCGACGACCGAGATCTGGTCCTGCTGGCGCGAGTCGAGCATGGAGGGGACCCGGTGCAGGGTCTGGGGCCCGAACACCATATCGACATGGGGCGCGCGCTTGCGCAGCGCCTCGCCTTCCTGACTCGCCACGCAGCCGCCCACGCCGATCACTAGGTCGGGGTTGTTCTCCTTGAGCTTCTTCCAGCGTCCCAGCTGATGGAACACCTTCTCCTGGGCCTTTTCGCGGATCGAGCAGGTGTTGAGCAGGATGACATCCGCCTCCTGCTCGTCGTCGGTGAGTTCGAGACGGTGAGATTCGCCGAGCAGATCCGCCATGCGGGCGGAATCGTACTCGTTCATCTGGCAGCCGTGTGTCTTGATGAAGAGTTTCTTCGCCATAAGAGTAGGGGTCGTGGCGCCAGGCGCCCGACGTCTGTCACCGGTGGGTTCTGGGGTGCGCGGCGCTCACGGCTCAAGTTCGCCGGAGGCACGGCAATGGATGGCGGTGGCCGCCTGGGCCATCGTTTAAAACAGCCCTATATTATACGTGCCGTGATCGCCTGGAGCCAGCCCGATGCCAGGTGGCACAGGGCTGTTGCAGATAGCTCGACAGCTCGGTAGCCCGGGGCTGATCTGGCGACAAGCCTGCGAGGAGGCGCTGTGAACCCTTCCCTGGGCGCTACCGACGCCATCCCTGGCGTAGGACCTTGTGTCTCTCCAGTGAGGGGTGATTAGCTACCACCGCTCACAGCCTGGGTGTATCCCGACTTGGACCGAATGGCCACGAGCCTGTAGAGGAGATAGGTCACCCAGGCTTTCAT
>NZ_JADNRL010000045.1:999-1330 GCF_015595025.1 Halomonas sp. KAO | reverse complement strand
CTGACCGGGTAACGCATGACGCTCCGCCATCAAGGCATGACAGATGCCCTCCGAGCCGCTGGACTCTTTCAGCATGCCGTGAGCCTTCACCGGATAGCGTTGGACGAATTGGTCATGCCCGCTTGCCAGGTTGGCCACGCCGGACAAAAGCCCCTTCGTAACATGCGGATGGCTTTCGGAGGCCAGCACCAGGTGTTCCTGGAAAGCGATGATGTTCTCCGGTCGATCGAGACTCACCGAATCCCCGAAGGCATTATGTATCAAGTGAGCACACATACCGGTAAAATAATCATGACTGAAGCGCCAGTCGGCGGCAATGAAGATGCCCTCA
>NZ_JADNRL010000045.1:0-691 GCF_015595025.1 Halomonas sp. KAO | reverse complement strand
AGCGAACTCAGGATGAATTTGTCGTTGAATAATCTTCTCGACAAGAGTGAGTGACTTATTAGTGGGCTCGCTAATTTGAGTGCTACCGACTTGGGGCCACTTCTTGGACTTGCTGTAGGCCAAGAGACCACCGTGCCGAATGATCTCCTGTGTCACAGCATCACGCCCCTCGAGGAACGCCTCCATGGGAATATCCTCACCCGCTTCGATCTTGTCCAGCAGTGAGAAATCAGTGGAGGTGAGAATGCCGATATTGTCGCAATTCTGCAGATAGATACGTTCGAAGCTCTCGGCAATAATCAAACGGATGCCTGCCGAAAGCTCAGCCAGTGGGCTGGACTCGCGCGAAGAGCCCTTGCCGTACCGTTTACCTGCTACAGTGACGGCGAAACCACCATTGCGAATGGCATCCTCTGGAATAGGAAGTCGTTCACCCGCTTTGAAGCCGACATATGGGTACTGACCGAGGCGCTCATCATATACCAGCATGACCGTGGTTGGCGTTATCTCATCCGTTGAGACGTTGTCGCGCAACGGTCGAGCTGAATGAAGGTCGATGGAATGGCCGGCCAATTGGTGATCAATCTTTTCGGGATCATCCGAGAGATAAAGCACTCGGCCCGTAATAGGTACTGTTGGTTGCATGGCATCCTCCTGAAGCTGAGCTCAAGGCTAGCAGCAACGTCGCCAC
>NZ_JADNRL010000044.1:740-1012 GCF_015595025.1 Halomonas sp. KAO | reverse complement strand
TCGCCGCCGGCGCCGAAGCCGTTGCCCTTGCCGCGGCCGATATTGAGCAGATCACGCCCGCCGCCCTGGCCTTGCCCCTGGCCCTGCTGGGCCTCGGCCGTGTCGATCAGGAAATTGGCCTCGACCGGCGAAGGCGCCAGGCCGATGGCGACCACCAACGGTAGCAGGGCGGTGCCGGCCAGGGTGGCGATGGCGGCGATCGCCGCTGCCAGGGGCAACAGGGCAAAGCGTGGGGCCAGGGTACTCGTCATAGGGGGAACCTCACGACAGAC
>NZ_JADNRL010000044.1:0-479 GCF_015595025.1 Halomonas sp. KAO | reverse complement strand
GACAGAACGACAGAGGATGGGGACATGGCACTGGTCAGTGGGAAGCATGGTAGCGGCTTGGTAACGCCGCCTTGTTTCAGGTCAATATAGTCATTGATTCTTAAGCGCAACCAATTTGATCTTAAAAGTGGGGTTGCCGGTCCGACGGCGGCGACAGATGGTCACCGCATGTGACCATTCCAAGATGGCGATAAAGCCTGGGCATCATCAATTGCGCATAATGTATATTATGTTAAATGGTGCATATCGAGACGCACTTCGGCAGACCCTCTGTCCGCACTCTCGAGCGCCCCGTAAGCCCGCGGGTTGGACAAGCTGCTTGGCGACTCCTTATTATCCCCGCACTGTTCAAAGGAATTGCCCTGCCCCATGCCCCATCCCCTGTTGAACGCCACCCTCGCGGTGTCCGCCGTCCTGCTCTCCGGCTGTGTCGCCCTGACCGACAAGCCCGCGCCCCCTGCGCCGCTGACGCCGGCGGA
>NZ_JADNRL010000043.1:934-1442 GCF_015595025.1 Halomonas sp. KAO | reverse complement strand
GACTCATGTCACGGTAAACGAAAATACTTACCACCAACGAATAGAGAACTGCAAGAACCGAAGCCTCAGTGACCGTAAAAACGCCCATTCGGATGCCAAACAAGATAATCACCGGCATCATGATAGCGGGCACAGCCTTCCAAAAAGTCACCATCACTTCACTGAATGAGGCAGGATCTGCTGTCGGATAGTTATTTCTCTTGGAAATAAAATACGCAGCCACCATCAAGGCCAACGCCCATAATAAACCAGGCACAACCCCGGCAACGAACATACGCATCACCGATTGATCGGTAATAAATGCATAGACAATCCAGGCAATAGAAGGCGGAATTAACGGGGAAATAGGAGACGAAGCAGCCGTCAGGCCAATCGAAAAACTGCGGTCATAGCCTGCATTAACCATGGCAGGAATATACGTCCGACCCATGGCACTGGTATCAGCGACGGCGGAGCCAGAGACCCCGCCGAACATGAGAGAAGACATGACATTACTGATAGCCAAGCC
>NZ_JADNRL010000043.1:0-711 GCF_015595025.1 Halomonas sp. KAO | reverse complement strand
AGCGTCCAACCAACGCATTGGCAAAATCAATCAGTCGTTGACTCAACCCACCAGCTACCATGATGGAACCTGCCAGCAGGAAAAATGGGATTGCCATCAGCGAAAAACTATCCATCCCTGCGTAAATGCGCTGAGCCGCAATTACTGGGTTAACACTTCCTTGAAAAAAGATAACTGCAAAGCAAGCCAGAATAATTGCAAATGCCACCGGCAGCCCGATGGCGATAAGCACCACCAGCACTCCTGCAAGAACCAGTCCGATCACTTCAAAAGTCATTGAGATATCTCCTCGGGAAGCTTTCGGCAACTAGTACTCAACTCCCCAATCCTGGCAATAAGAAGCACAAGTGAAATTAGCAGCGCACCGACTGGTATGGCGAGATAGGGAAATGACATGGGAACCTGCATTCCAGATGATGAGGTTCTGGCACCCACTTCAACCAACTTTGCCCCGTAGTATCCAAGCAAGCCGCACATAGCGATCGTCAACAGGTCACGAATGAACCCCACTACAAAACCTATTTTCATCGGCAGCTTGTCAGCCACATATTCAACAGAAATGTGCCCATCTCTTTCTTTCATTAAGGATGCAGACCCCAGCATGGTAAGCCAAACAATCAAAAACCTTGCAAGCTCTTCTGACCAGAAAGTAGGGCTACCCAAAACATACCGGGCAAACACTTGATAAGATATCGAAATCAGCATGACCAA
>NZ_JADNRL010000005.1:157234-236669 GCF_015595025.1 Halomonas sp. KAO | reverse complement strand
GCGCGGCGACGGCGAACAGTGTCATCGCGATGGGAGTCACCAGGGCAATCATCGGAAGATCTCCTGCAGCGGGCGCTCGTAGCGGCGATGTATCTCCTCGATGGTCTCGGCCTCGTTCTCCAGATGCAGGGCGTGCACCAGCAGGGTGTTGGCCTCGGCGTCATGGTGGAGCGTGACGGTACCGGGAGTCAGCGAGATGGTGCTGGCCAGGATGGTGATGGCGAAGTCATCGTCCAGGGCCAGCGGGTAGATGAAGAAGCCCGGCTTGAGATGCCGGGCGGGGCGCAGGATGCGCAGCGCCACCACCAGGTTGGAGCGCAGGATATCCAGCAGCAGCACCAGCAGGTAGCGCAGCAGCGGCAGTGGCCGCCGGATCCTCGCCTCCTCGGCCCAGAAACCATGTGTCACCATCGGGATGGCCACCCCCAGGACCAGTCCCAGCAGTGCGTGGGCCATGCTGACGTCATTGACCATCAGCAGCCAGAGCAGTGCCAGGAACAGCGAGAACAGCGGGTGCGGCAGCCAGAATCGCCACGCGCGGATCGAGGGCATCATGGGGCGACCTCCCAGGTTGACGCGGTGGCCTCGGGCAGCACCGCGCTGATATAGCCCTGTGGGGCGAGCAGCTGTTCGGCGGTGAGCGCAAGGTAGGCCATCACCGGGTCACCGAAGGCCGCCAGCAAGGCGTTGAGGCCGACCATGCTGTAGACCAGGGTCAGCAGGCCGCGCCTGAGTGGGTAGGGGTTTGCCATCTCGCCAGGACGCCAGAACCAGCTGCTGCCGGTGCGGCTGATGGCGATGATCACCAAGAGGGCCGACGCCAGCAGTACCCCCCAAAGCCATAGCCCGCCAGGTTGGGCGCCGCTGGCCTGCAGAATCCATACCTTGCTGACGAACCCCGAAAACGGCGGCAATCCCGCCATGGCGATGCCGGCGATAAAGAACAGGCTGCCCAGCACCCAGCGGTGTCCGATGGGGCCCACCGCGGAGAAGCGGTCATAGCCCTCCTTGCGTTGCTGACCCAGCAGGTCGGCGAGCAGGAAGAAGACGGCGGCCATCAGCGTGCTGTGCACCAGGTAGAAGAGGGCAGCGCCCAGGGCGGCGGGGGTGGCCAGGCTGATGGTCGCGAGCAGGGTGCCCACCGAGAGGATCACCAGATAGGCGGTCAGGGTGCGCAGGCTCTCGGAGCCCAGCACACCGATGCCGCCGAGTGCCAGGGTCAGCAGGGCCAGGGGCCACAGCCATTCCCAGGCGGTCTCGTTGACCGGCGCCTCACCCAGCGCGAAGACCAGCAGGAAGACCCGCAGGATCGCGTAGACACCCACCTTGGTCATGATGGCGAAGAGGGCCGCCACCGGTGCGCTGGCCGCCGAGTAGGCGCGGGGCAACCAGAACAGCAGCGGCAGGATCGCCGCCTTGATGCCGAACACCACCAGAAGAATCAGGCTGGCCGCTGCCAGCAGCGGCGCATCCTCGGCCGGGGCCGCGGCGATTCGCTGTGCCAGGTCGGCCATGTTGAGGGTGCCGACCAGACCGTAGAGGGTGCCCAGGGCGATCAGAAACAGCGTCGACCCCGCGAGATTGATGATCACATAGTGCAGGCCCGCGCGGCTGCGGGCGCGGCCGCCGCCATGCAGCAGCAGGGCGTAGGAGGCGATGAGCAGGATCTCGAAGAACACGAAGAGGTTGAACAGGTCGCCGGTCAGGAAGGCGCCGTTGAGGCCCGCCAGCTGGAACTGGAAGAGGGCATGGAAGTGGGCGCCGCGCCGGTCGGTGCCACCGCTGGCGTAGAGCAGGCAGCAGAGTCCGAGCACGGCGGTGAGGGCGAGCATGATGGCGGCGAGGCGGTCGAGGACCAGTACGATGCCGAAGGGGGCCGGCCAGTTGCCGGCCTGGTAGATCAGGTAGTCGCCGGCACCGGCCGTGGCGATCGCCCAGAGACCCAGCAGTACCAGCCAGGCGGTGCTGGCAAACCCGAACAGGCGCTGCACGGCGAAGGGGGCCCGGTAGAACAGCAGCTGGCCCGCGCCGGTCAGCAGCGGCAGCAGGATGGGCAGGATCAGAACGTGGTTCATGTCCGGTCCTCGTCGGGATTCTCACCGTCGACATGGTCGTTGCGCAGCTCCACCGCGGCCTTGAGCGCCAGCACCACCACGAAGGCGGTCATGGCGAAGCCGATGACGATGGCGGTCAATACCAGTGCCTGGGGCAATGGGTCCGCCATGGTGTCCGCGATGCCGATGATGGCCGGTGCCCCGGCTACCAATCGACCCGAGGCGAACAGGTAGAGATTGACGGCGTGGGAGAGCAGGGTCAGCCCCAGAATGACGGTAAAGGTGCGCGCCCGCAGCAGCAGATAGGTGCCGCAGCTGGTCAGCACGCCAAGGGTGATGGCATAGAGAAGCTCCATCAGCCGATCTCCTCGCCGGGGCCGGCCACCGTCATCAGCTTGCCGAGGTTGGCCAGAATCAGCAGCGTGGCCCCGACCACGGTGGCGTAGACACCGAGATCGAAGAGCATGGCGGTGGCCAGCTCGAACTCGCCGATCAGCGGCAGGTGCAGGTGACCGTGGGCCGAGGTGAGGAAGGGGAAGCCGAACAGCCAGCTGCCCAGGCCCGTGAAGGAGGCGATCAGCACCCCGGCACCGATCATCGGCCGAAAGGCGGTCGGCATGCGTGCCTGGGCCCAGATCAGCCCGCCGGCCATGTACTGCAGGGTCAGCGCCACCGCGGTGATCAGCCCCGCGATAAAGCCGCCGCCGGGCTGGTTGTGGCCACGCAGGAAGATATAGGCAGAGACCAGCAGGGCAACGGGCAGCACCAGCCGGGCCACGGCGCCGAGCATGATCGGATAGGGCTCGGCCACCCAGTGGGCGGGGTTGGTGTCGACCACACGCTCCTTGAGATGCAGGTCGCGGGTGAAGGCGAAGACCGCCACGGCGGCGATGCCCAGTACGGTGATCTCGCCCAGGGTATCGAAGCCGCGGAAGTCCACCAGGATGACATTGACCACGTTGCTGCCGCCGCCGCCCGGCACGCTGTTGGCCAGGAAGAAGTCGGAGATCGTCTGCTGGGGGCGGGTCAGGATGGCGAAGCTGAAGGCGGCCACGCCCAGACCCATCAATCCGGCGATGGCCAGATCGCGGCCCATGCGCAGTCGGGTCGAGCCGCGTGGAGAGGTCTGGGGCAGGAAGGAGAGTGCCAGCATCATGATCACCACCGCCATCACCTCCACCATCAGCTGGGTCAGGGCGAGGTCCGGTGCCGAGAAGCGGGCGAAGGTCACGGTGACGAACAGTCCGGTGACGCCGAGCAGCAGCAGGGCCGGGAGCCTGTGATGGTGATAGACCACCACACCCAGCGATGTCAGGCAGAGCAGGATCGCGGCCAGCAGGGTGAGCGGGTCGAGGGGGGCAAGCGCCACGCCGCCGTCCCAGCGGGGAACATCGCGCAGCTGCAGGCCGACCAGCACCACGAGGGTAGCCATGATAAAGGTCAGATAACGCTGCAGGGAGCCATTCTCCAGCTGGAACACACGCCGCTGGGCCAGAGCCGTGGCGCGACGCATGAACCAGTCGAATATCTCCTTGGCATCCACCATCGGCAGGCGGGCATGCAGACGGAAAAGCGGCGTACGCCAGTGGTAGAAGAGTGCACCGCCGGCCAGGGCGAAGAGGCTCATGAGCATGGGCAGACGGCCGCCCAGGGCCGTGAAGTCATAGGGGGCAACGGCTACCTGCTGGGTGGCGGCGAAGGCGGGGTGGACCAGTGCCATATAGATCGGCTCGGGGGCCAATCCCACCAGCAGGGTGGCCAGGACCGGCAGCATGATGGGCGAGAGGGCCGCCAGCCGGGGTGGGGCTGGTGGCCAGATCGGCAGGTCGATCGGCCGACCATTGAAGAAGACGTTATGGAAGATCCGGATCGAGTAGGCCACCGAGAAGAGTCCGGCCAGGGCCACCCAGGCGGGAATCACTACCGCCGCCCACTCCGGAGTGACGACCAGCAGGCTTTCGTTGAACAGCATCTTCTTGCTCAGATAGCCGCTCATCAGGGGCAGGCCGGCCATGGCGGCGGAGGCGACGCCCGACAGCACCATCAGCGCCGGCATGAAACGCCACATGCCGTTGATATGGCGCATGTCGCGGGAGCCGGTGGCGTGGTCCACGTAGCCCGCCATCATGAATAGCGGGGCCTTGAACAGCGCGTGGCACACCAGATGGAAGAGGGCTGCCGCCAGTGCCATGGGCGTTCCCAGCCCCAGCAACAACATGATCAACCCCAGGTGGGAGACCGTGGAGTAGGCCAGCAGTCCCTTCATGTCGTGCATGAACATGGCCACGAAGGCACCCACCATCAGCGTCAGCATGCCGGTCAGGGTCACCAGGTAGAACCATAGCGTGGTATCGGCCAGTGCCGGGTGCAGTCGCGCGAGCAGGAACAGCCCCGCCTTGACCATGGTGGCGCTGTGCAGATAGGCGGAGACCGGGGTGGGGGCCGTCATGGCATGAGGCAGCCAGAGGTGAAAGGGGAACTGGGCCGACTTGGTGAAGGCGCCGAGCAGGATCAGATTAAGCATCAGCCAGTAGTGCTCGCTTGCGCGAATACGGTTGCCGGCCTCGAGGATAACGGAGAGTTCATAGCTGCCGGCGGTCTGACCCAGCAGCATGATGCCGGCGAGCAGCGCCAGGCCGCCGCCGCCGGTGATCACCAGCGACATGCGAGCACCCAGGCGAGCCGCATGATCGTCGGTGTGGTAGCCGATCAGCAGGAAGGAGGTCAGGCTGGTCAGCTCCCAGAACACCAGCATAAAGAGCAGGTTCTCGCTAAGCACGATGCCCAGCATGGCCGCCATGAACAGCAGGGTCAGGGTAAAGAAGCGTGCCGTGGTCTTGCTGCCTTCGAAATAGTAGCGGGCATAGAGCAGGATCAGGCAGCCGACGCCGGTGATCAGCAGGGCAAACAGCAGCCCCAGGCCGTCGAGCCGAAAGCTTGCGTCGAGACCCAGGGAAGGCAGCCAGGAGAGCCGCTGGACCACGGCCTCACCGCCCTGCATCACATGGGGGAGCCAGCTGAGCAGCAGCAGCAGGCAGAAGAGGGCGGAGACCGAGGCCAGCAGGCGTGATGATCGTCCCTGCAGCAGGGCGGGCAGGCAAGCGCCCGTCAGTGGCAGCAGGATGATCAGCACAAGCGGCATAAGGCGCGACTCCCTGTCTGGCAGTGGTTCCTTACCACACTATAAGAGGGCACCGGGGCCTGGTCAGACGCCGGCTTCAACGCTGGATGGGGGTTCCGGGGAGGTTACGAACGGCATCGGCGTTGAAAGGGACCGACGGCGCGCGCAAGCAGTATCGAGATTGGCATTCTAGGATAATGAGCAGGCAAGCGTTTCAGGCGCTGCCTTTGCCGCATCCGATAACGACAATACCGAGAGGCAAGCCCATGCATAGCAAGAAGTTCCCACGTCTGGCCGCCCTGGCGGCGCTGCCCCTGGCCATGGCGGCCGTCCAGGCCCAGGCCGAGGAGATGGCCATCGCCACCATCCTTCCCGAGAATATGAGCAACAACGAGGTCTACCCGGCGCTGATCCAGTTCAAGAACCTGGTGGAGACGCGTACCGACGGGGAGATCACGGTATCGATCTTCGGCAACAGTCAGCTGGGCTCCGAGGTGGAGACGGCTTCCGAGGTGCAGGGTGGACGCACCCTGCAGTCCACCATCATCACCACCGGTGCCATGTCATCCTTCTATGATGACTACCAACTGATGACCGCGCCCTTCATCTTCGACAACTGGCGTCAGGCCTGGGCCTTCTTCGATGGCGACTGGTTCGCCGACTTCATGTCCGGCACCGTCGAAGAGACCAATATGCGCTACCTGGGCACCTTCGATGACGGCGGCGGCTTCGTTGCCTTCACCAACAACGAGCGTCTGATCAAGACCGTGGAGGACCTCGAGGGGCTCAATATCCGCACCGAGGAGAACCCCGGACACGTGGCCATCATGAAGTCGCTGGGCGCCTCGGCCACGCCGCTGCCCTGGGGCGAGGTAGTCACCGCCCTGGAGACCGGCCTGGCCGACGGTCAGTTCAACGCCCCGGTGCTCAATACCACCTTCAACTTCAATGAAGTGACGGACTACACCACGCTCACCGGGCACGTCTATAACAGTGCCGCCTGGCTGGTCAGCGAGGAGTGGTTCCAGAGCCTGACCGAGGAGCAGCAGCAGGCCATCGTCACCTCCGCCCGCGAGGCGATCGCCATCGGCCACGGCATGTCCGGTGCCCTGGCCACGGCCAGCTGGGTGGAGTCCTGCGAGCGCTTCGAGGAGTGCTACATCATGCCCCCCGAGGAGCGGGCCCGCATGGCGGAGATCGCCACGCCGGCCTGGAAGGAGTGGATCGTCAACGACTTCGGTATCGAGGAGGAGAAGGTCGATGCCTTCCTTGCCGAGGTCAATCGGGTCGGCGAGGAGGTCGTCGAGAGCGATATGGCCAACTATGGTCAATAACGTAATCAATAACATGGCCAGTAACATGGTCAGTTACCATCGCGATTGAGTGAACGGCCCCGGCGATCCCGGGGCCAGTGAATCGACAGGCGACTGGTGCCTGTGTCGTGGGACGGCCGGCCCGCGGGCTGGCCGTCGATCACCTCGAGGTATGCCGATGACCCTCCTTCAGCCTTTGCGCCGGATCAGTGATGCGGTGAATCAGGCAGCGATCGTGGCCTGTGTGGCCTGCGTGCTCATCATGCTGGGCATCTCGTTCACGGCCTTTCTCTACAAGCTGGCCACCGGCAGCACGCTGAGCTGGACCTACTCCCTGGCCAGGCTCTTCCTGCCCTGGATCGGTTTCCTCTCCATGACCATCTCGTTGCGCTATGGCGAGCATGTGGCGATGACGCTACTGGTGCGCAGCCTGCCGCGACTGCTGCTGAAGGTGGCGGCAGGCCTGTGCCTGGGTGTCATCGCGCTGTTTGGCCTGATGCTGGTCTGGTATGGCTGGGGGTTCTTCCAGGGGGCCTCCCAGGTCTACATGGTCTCCGACCAGATCCAGATATCGGCCAAGTTCACCGCCATCGTGATTCCGATCAGCGGGGTCATCGTCCTGCTGCACCTGGTGCAGGGCTTCGACCTGCTGGAACACTTCATCGATGACGACAGTGTGATCGATGGGCTTATCGACACCGCCGATGGGGAGAAGCGCTCATGATGCCCGCGATCATCGCTTTCGTTGTGCTGTTGCTGATCGGTGCGCCGGTCGCCGTGGTGATGGCCATGTCGGGGCTGGCCGGCGGCTTTGCCATGGGCGGCGAGCGCATGCTCGGCATCATCGCCGACCGCATGTTCGCCGGGGTGTCCGGCTTCCTGCTGATCGCCGTGCCCTATTTCATCTTCACCGCCGAACTGATGAACCAGGGAGGGCTGACCCAGAAGCTGATCGCCTTCAACAATGCCCTGTTCGGACAGGTCCGCGGGGCACTGTCACACGTCAATGTGTCGGTATCGGTGTTCTTTGCCGGCCTCACCGGGGCGGCGATCACCGATACCGTGGCGATTGGCAAGATCATGATCCCGGAGATGAAGGCGCAGGGCTATGACGCCGAGTATGCGGCCGCGGTCACGGCCTGCTCGTCGATCATCGGGCCGATCATCCCGCCCAGCGTGGTGATGGTGGTCTATGCCACCCTGCTGCGCGATATTTCGGTCATCGACCTGTTCGCGGGAGGCATTATCCCCGGCCTGCTGATGGCCCTTGCCCTGCTTGCCGTCAGCTTCTTTCTGGCCTGGAAGCGGGGCTATCCCAAGCAGGCGCCGACGCCACTCAAGGTAGCCGGGATGGCCTTTCTGGTCGCGCTGCCGGCGATGATCGTGCCCTTGATCATCCTTGGCGGCATTCTCTCGGGGCTGACTACCATCACCGAGGCCTCGGGCTTCGCCGCGGTCTATGCCATTGCCATCGGCGTGGTCTTCTACCGTAGCCTGACCTGGCAGAAGATCTGGTATGCGCTGCTGGTGACGGTGCGCTTCTCGGGCGTGGTGTTCTTTCTGCTGGCGACCTCGGCGGTACTCGGCTGGTTCGTTACCCGCTCCGGTATCGCCAGGGACGCGGCAGGCCTGATCACCACCTTCAGCGACTCGACCTTTCTGCAGCTGCTGCTGGTGTGTGCCCTGCTTATCTTGATCGGCACCGTCATGGATGTGCTGCCGGCGCTGGTGGTGGTGGCCCCGGTGTTGGTGCCGGCGATGGTTCAGCTCGGTGTCGACCCGCTGCACTTCGCGATCCTGATGATCGTGGTGCTCAATATCTCCAACGTTACCCCGCCGGTGGGCATGACATTGATGACGGCGGCACGTATCGCCAATGTGCCCTTCGAACGGGCGATCATCGCCTCGTTGCCATTCTATGTGGCCTTTATCGCGGTGATCCTGCTGCTGGTCAGCTTTCCTTCACTCTCAACCTGGATACCGTCGCTGCTGGGCTAGACGCCGGCCATCGCAATGTTTGCATAAGGGGGAGCCTGATAATGGCGCAGGATAGAACACCGACCACCGGCTTCTTCTGGCACGAGCGCTGCTTCTGGCACGATCCGGGGGCCATCGGGGTGTTCTCGGCCCCCGGGGAGTTCCTGCAGCCGCAGCCGGCCTCGGAGAGCCCGGAGAGCAAGCGACGCCTCAAGAACCTGCTCGAGGTCTCGGGGTTGATCGACGAACTGGCGGTGCGCAAGCCGGCCCCGGCGACCCGGGAGGACCTGGGCTACTTCCACACCGACCACTACCTGGATGCGCTGGAGGCCGGTGACGCCGGTCGTGGTGGCGATGCGGGTGACTGTGCCCCTTATACGCCGGGCAGCCTGACCGCCGCGCGACAGTCGGCGGGACTGGCCATCGCGGCGGTCGAGGCCGTCGCCACCGGTGAGCTCGACCGGGCCTATGCCCTGTGTCGTCCCCCTGGGCATCACGCCGAGGCCGATCGTGGGCGGGGCTTCTGTCTGCTGGGCAATATCCCGGTGGCGGTGATGCGCGCGCGAGCCCTGGGCCAGGTGGGGCGCGTGGCGATCCTCGACTGGGATGTGCACCATGGCAACGGCCAGCAGGCGGCCTTCTATCACGACTCTGAGGTGTTGACGGTCTCCATTCACCAGGCCGGCAACTACCCGCTGGATACCGGCACCTTCGAGGAGCAGGGGGAGGGAGCCGGCCTGGGGGCCTGTCTCAATCTGCCGTTGCCGCCCGGCTCGGGGCTCGGTGCCTATGACTATGCCATGGAGTCGCTGGTACTACCCGCCATCGAAGCCTTCGCGCCGGAACTGGTCGTGGTGGCCTGTGGCTACGACGCCTGCGCCAAGGACCCCCTCGGCAAGATGCTGCTCAACAGCACCGCCTTTGCCCGGATGACGACCTCACTCAGGCAATTGGCCGAGCGCCTCTGCCCTGGGCGGCTGGTGCTAGTCCATGAAGGAGGCTACTCCGAGGGTTATGTGCCGCTATGCGGCCATGCGGCCATCCAGGCCCTGGCCGGCAGCCACATCTCGGTACACGACCCCCAGGCCGAGGAGATCGCCGCCTGGGCCTACCAGGACCTGCAGCCCCATCAACGTGAGCTGATCGACGGCTGGCGCTCCGCCTGGAGGGCAGAGGGCCGACTTTGACCGCTACCGACAAGGAGTGGCATGACAATGACACCTCTTCATGATCGCAATGGCTGGCTCTGGCATGACGCTGAATGGCTGGCCTGGCGTGACGCCCGCACCCATCTGCTGACCCATAGCCTGCACTACGGCATGGGGTGCTTCGAGGGGGTGCGCGCGTATGCAGGTCCCAGGGGGACCCATCTGTTTCGTGTGGTGGAGCATACCCGCCGGCTGCTGGATAGTGCCCATGCCCTGGATATACCGTTATCTTATGATGCCGATATCCTGATCCAGGCCCAGCGGCAGTGCCTGGAGCGTAATGACCTGGCCAATGCCTATCTCAAGCCAACGGTCTACCTCGGGGCCGAGGGGCTGGGGCTGCGGGCCCGAGGGCTCACTACCCATGTGATGATTCCCGCCTGGGACCTGGGGGACTATATCTCGCCCCAGGCGGCCTCGATCGGGCTGCGAGCGCTGACCTCCTCCTGGGCGCGCCACCACGTCAATATCAGCCTGTGCCGGGCCAAGACCAATGGTCACTACGTCAATTCGATGCTGGCACTCAACACCGCCGTGAGGGCCGGCTTCGACGAGACGATCATGCTCGACCCCGAGGGCTATGTCGCCGAGGCCTCGGCGGCCAACGTCTTCCTGTTGCGTGATGGCGTGCTGCATACCCCTGAGGTGACCTCCTGTCTGCAGGGCATCACCCGGGATAGCGTGATTCGCCTGGCCCGAGAGGTGCTGGGCATCGAGGTTCAGGAGCGGCGTATCACCCGCGACGAGCTGTATATCGCCGATGAAGCCTTCGTGACCGGTACTGCGGCGGAGATCCTGCCGTTGCGCGAACTGGATGGTCGCCATATCGGTGCGCGGGCCGGGGCGCCGGCCGTCGATAGGCCAATTCCGCGGGAGTCGTTGACCGCACGCCTCCAGCGCCTCTACCGCGATGTGACCCGGGGAGAGCCGGGGCCCACCACGGAGGCCTTTGGTGATTGGCTGACGCCTGCTTGATGTAGGCATACAGGGCTATTTCAGATAGCAGTACTGTTCAAGGCTGTTCGGGCGACAGGCCCCGGAGCGCCGGACCGTCGAGGGGGCGCTACGAGTACTTCCCTGTAGGCTACCTCGGCCCTGCAGCGCTCTCGCGTCCCGCTCCGCTTGCAGGTCCGGTGCTGGCCATCCATGGCCAGCCCGTTCGGAGCAGTGCTCCTCACCCCTGGTCCTCGGACCCCCTCTCCGACCTGTCCCCGGCGCCTTTGACTGGTGCTCTGTGCAGGTATTGTATTGAGCGTTGAGCTCGGTGGAGATGGGGCGTGGTAGCCTGGCGGCGGGTCGAAGGGAGCTCGCATGTCGCTGTTGAACAATCTCGCGTTGAGTCCGGCGCTGCTGGTGTTGTCTTTATGGGGTAGCCTGGCGCTGCTGCACCGCTTTCCGGCAGGCGCACGCTGGCGCCGGACTGCCGCCTTGGCCTGGCTAGTGCTGGGTGTATTGTGGCTGGGTTGGCTATGGCAGGGGAGCCGCCTCGGGGCAGTGCTGGGCATGGGGCTCAGCATGCTCGCCCTGCTGTGCTGGTGGTGGCGTCTGGTGCCGGAGAGCGATCTGGACTGGGCGGAGGACGTGCGCTACCTGGCCACGGGCCGCCAGCACGGCCAACGGCTGGTGCTTGATCATGTGCGCTGCTTCGATTGGTACCGCCACGACGCGGCCTCGGTGGCCTGGCAGCAGCGGGAGTATGACCTTCGGCGCCTGGCGACCCTGGACCTGTTCGTCTCCAGCTGGGGGCGGCCGGGCATCGCCCATGTGTTGCTCTCCTTCGGCTTCGATAATGGCCGGGGCATGGTCGACGATTTCGTGACCTTCTCGGTCGAGGTGCGTCGCGAGCTCCATGAGGCCTTCTCGGAGGTCGGTGGCTTCTTCAAGCAGTACGAGCTGGCGATCATCGCCGCCGATGAGCGTGATGCGATTCGCCTGCGCAGCAATGTGCGGGGGGAGACGGTGACCCTCTATCGGGTGCTGCTCGGGCGACGCGAGCGCCGCGAGCTGCTGATGGCACTGGTGGAGCAGGCCAACCAGCTGGCGCGCGAGCCGCGCTTCTATCACACCGTTACCGCCAACTGCAGCACCCTGGTGTATGCCTTGATACGCCGTATCGTCGAGGAGTTGCCGCTGGATCATCGGCTGCTGCTGACTGGTCGATTGCCCGGCTATGTCCACGATCATGGTGGCCTGTTGCCTGGCCACTCCTTGAGCGAGCTCGGGCGTCGCGGTGATATCACCCGGCGGGCCCTGGCGGCCCATGATGATCATGACTTCTCTCGACGGATCCGCGCCGGCGTGCCGGGGTGGTCGCCGAGTGGTCGCAGGCCGATGTTCAAAAATTGAGGGGGAGATCGGATCGAGTAACGGCAGTGCCTACCGGCTTCTGATAAAATCCTGCGCCGTTTCGTCTCAACCCAACTCCTTCTTCGGGAAACTCAGCCATGAATGCGGTAATCATTGCGGTGCTGGTGATGGTCGGACTGTCACTGGCACGCGTCTCGGTCGTCTTTGCGCTGGTGGTCGGGGCGCTGGTGGGCGGCCTGATCGGGGGGCTCTCCGTCGAGGAGACCCTGGGCGCCTTCAACGACGGTGTGGGGGGAGGCGCCAAGGTGGCCCTGGCCTACGCCACCCTGGGTGCCTTCGCCGTCGCGATCTCACGCTCGGGCCTGCCCGACCTGCTGGCCAGGCGGCTTATCTCCCTGCTCGGTCAGGAGGCCACGGCAAACCGTCAGGCGGTGGTCAAGTACCTGCTGCTCGGGTCGGTATTGCTGGTGGCCATCTCCTCCCAGAACCTGATTCCGGTGCATATCGCCTTTATTCCGATCCTGATTCCGCCGCTGCTCAAGGTGATGAACCAGCTGCGTCTTGATCGCCGTGCGGTGGCCTGTGCGCTGACCTTCGGCCTCACGGCGCCCTATATGCTGCTGCCGGTGGGCTTCGGGGCGATCTTCCTCAACGATATCCTGTTGGCCAACATCAACCAGGCCGGTGAGGCGTTGGGACTCGAGATAAGTCGCGGCATGGTGCCCCTGGCCATGGGCGTGCCGGTGGGGGGCATGGCCCTGGGCCTGCTGGTTGCGGTATTTCTCAGCTATCGCCGTCCGCGTGACTATGCCGATGCGAACGTGGCGACCACCAATGTGCCGCATCATCATCCCGAGACTCATCATGAGCCGCATGCCATGGGGCTGGTGATGTCGGTGGTGGCCATCGTGGCGGCCCTGGGCATCCAGCTCTGGACCGGTTCCATGATCCTCGGCGGGCTGGTGGGTTTCGCGCTGCTCTCGGTGGGCGGGATCTTCAAGTGGCGTGAGGCCGATGACCTCTTTACCAGCGGCATGCGCATGATGGCGCTGATCGGCTTTATCATGATTTCGGCGTCGGGATTTGCCTCGGTCATGACCGCTACCGGGCATATCGAGACCCTGGTGCACTCCAGCGTCGAGGTGATCGGTGACAATCGCGGCCTGGCCGCGCTGCTGATGCTGCTGGTGGGCCTGTTTATCACCCTGGGGATCGGCTCATCGTTCTCCACGATCCCGATCATCGCCGCCATCTTCGTGCCGCTGGCGGTGCAGTTCGGCTTCTCGCCCCTGGCCACCGTGGCGCTGGTGGGGACGGCGGCGGCGCTGGGCGATGCCGGCTCACCGGCCTCCGACTCCACGCTGGGGCCGACCTCGGGTCTGAATGTGGACCGCCAGCATGACCATATCTGGGATAGCGTGGTGCCGACCTTCGTCCACTACAATATCCCGCTGATCGGCTTCGGCTGGCTGGCTGCCATTACACTCTAGGCATCTGCCTGCTAGCGAGTGATCTTCGACGGCGACCTTCGGGTCGCCGTTGTGCTTGTGCGCCAGTGCTTCATGGTGATCATTTCTGGGGCAGGTGGCGCTCGAACGACGCCAGCAGGCCACGCAGCAGCGAGAGTTCGCGTCGCGAGGGCTGGGCGCGGGCGAACAGCGTATGCAGGTGAGCCTCGGTATGGGCATGGGGCTGGGTGATGAAACCGCTGCGGTGCATCACCTGGCTCAGGTGTTCATGGAAATACGCGAGCTGTTCGCGACTCGGCTGGCGCTCTTCGGCGGGCAGGGGCGGACGGTAGCCGCTATCGGGTCGCCTCCGCCAGGCCGTAAATGCCTCGTAGGCGAGCACCTGTACCGCCTGGGAGAGGTTGAGGATGCCATAGTCGGGATTGGCGGGGATGCTGACCTGGTGGCTGCACAGGGCGATCTCATCGTTGGTGAGGCCGAAGCGTTCGCGTCCGAACACCAGGGCCACCGGGTCATGGACGGCATGCTCCACCAGCTCGCGGGCCATGGCGTCGGGTTCGTCGAAGTGGGGCAGCGGCAGGCTGCGGAGTCGCGCACTCGCTCCCACCACCTGTACGCAGTCGCTGACGGCCTCCGCCAGTGAATCGACGACCCTGGCATCCTCCACCAGGTCCTCGGCCCCGGCGGCGAGCCGGGTGGCCTCGGGGTCGGGAAACCGGCGCGGATTGACCAGCACAAGCTCACTCAGCCCCATGGTCTTCATGGCTCGCGCGGCGGCGCCGATATTGCCGGGGTGAAAGGTCTGGACAAGGATAATTCGGATATTCGATAGCATGGGGCTCGACAAGGCCTGGTGGTGATATGGGACAGGGCGCGTATCTTACCGTGCCAAGCCGCCAAGCCGCCAAGCCGCCAAGCCGCCAAGCCGCCAAGCCGCCAAGCCGCCAAGCCGCCAAGCCGCCAAGCCGCCAGTTTCAGGTTGCCAGGCGCTTGTGGCTCAACGCTTGGCGCTGGCAAGAAAAGACCCCGCCGGCTTTCACCGGCGGGGTCCGTCTCAGGGCTTGCCTGGAAGGGCAGTGCCTGGGGCAGGGTAGGGCTTGGCTTACATCATGCCGCCCATGCCACCCATGCCACCCATGCCACCCATGTCAGGAGTAGCGTCCTTCTCGTCCGGATCGTCGGCGATCATGCACTCGGTGGTGATCATCAGACCGGCCACGGAGCCAGCGGACTGCAGGGCAGAACGGGTGACCTTGGCCGGGTCCAGAACGCCCATTTCGAACAGGTCGCCGAACTCGCCGGTCTGGGCGTTGTAGCCGAAGTTGCCTTCGCCGTCCTTGACGCGGTTCAGGATGACGGAAGCCTCCTGGCCGGCGTTGGTGACGATCTGGCGCAGCGGGGCCTCCATGGCGCGCACGGCAATGGCGATACCGTGGGTCTGGTCCTCGTTGTCACCCTTGAGGCCGGCCACCTTGGTCAGCACGCGCACCAGGGCGGTACCGCCCCCGGGCACCACGCCTTCCTCGACGGCGGCGCGGGTGGAGTGCAGGGCGTCTTCGACGCGCGCCTTCTTCTCCTTCATCTCCACTTCGGTGGCGGCACCGACGCGGATGACGGCAACACCGCCGGCCAGCTTGGCGACGCGCTCCTGAAGCTTCTCGCGATCGTAGTCGGAGGAGGTCTCCTCGATCTGGGCGCGGATCTGGCTGACGCGAGCCTCGATGTCACCATCCTGGCCGGCGCCATCGATGATGGTGGTGTTCTCCTTGGACATGGTCACGCGCTTGGCGGTGCCCAGGTGGTCCAGGGTAGCCTGCTCGAGGTCCAGACCCACTTCCTCGGAGATCACGGTGCCACCGGTGAGGATGGCGATGTCCTGCAGCATGGCCTTGCGACGGTCACCGAAGCCCGGGGCCTTGGCGGCCGCGACCTTGACGATGCCACGCATGGTGTTGACCACCAGGGTAGCCAGCGCTTCGCCTTCGATGTCCTCGGCGATGATCACCAGCGGCTTGCCGGCCTTGGCCACGGACTCGAGAGTCGGCAGCAGCTCGCGGATGTTGGAGATCTTCTTGTCCACCAGCAGGATGAACGGATCTTCCAGCTCGACCGCCATGGTGTCCTGGTTGGTCACGAAGTAGGGCGACAGGTAGCCGCGGTCGAACTGCATGCCTTCCACGACATCCAGCTCGTCCTCGAAGCCACGGCCTTCGTCGACGGTGATGACGCCTTCCTTGCCGACCTTCTCCATCGCCTCGGCGATGATCTCGCCGATGCGCTTGTCGCCGTTGGCGGAGATGGTGCCAACCTGGGCGATGGCGTTGGTGTCGGTGCAGGGCACGGCCAGCTCACCGATCTCCTTGACGGCGGCGGCAACGGCCTGGTCGATGCCGCGCTTGAGGTCCATCGGGTTCATGCCGGCGATCACGCCCTTCAGACCCTCGGTCACGATGGACTGGGCCAGAACGGTAGCGGTGGTGGTGCCGTCACCGGCGACATCGGAGGTCTTGGAAGCGACTTCCTTGACCATCTGAGCGCCCATGTTCTCGAACTTGTCCTTGAGCTCGATCTCCTTGGCCACGGAGACGCCGTCCTTGGTGACGGTCGGCGCGCCGAAGGACTTCTCGAGGACCACGTTGCGGCCCTTCGGGCCCAGGGTGGCCTTGACGGCGTTGGCCAGGGTGTCGACACCCTTGGCCATGCGGGTGCGGGCATCGCTGGAGAACTTGACTTGTTTCGCTGCCATTTTCGTATGCTTCCTGTGAGTTCGTGAACGTCAGTCAGTATCGAGTGTTGTGGCGGTCGAGACTCAGCCTTCGACCACGGCCAGGATGTCGGACTCGCTCATGATCAGGACCTCCTCGCCGTCGACCTTCTGCTTCTCGACGCCGAAGCCATCCTTGAAGATCACGGTGTCGCCAACCTTGACGTCGAGTGCGCGGACGTCACCGTTGTCGAGGATCCGGCCATTACCGACGGCGAGTACCTCGCCACGAGTCGGCTTTTCCTGGGCGCTGCCCGGGAGCACGATGCCGCCAGCAGTTTTCTGTTCTTCCTCAACGCGACGAATGATGACGCGATCGTGCAAGGGACGGATGTTCATTGCTCACGTTCTCCTGATGGTTTGTATGCCGGTAACCCGGCGGTTTGCATCGTGACCTCGCCACCTGGGCAGCGAGGGGAGGCGTCGGGCGCCTTCCGTGTAAATGGCGCGGATACCGCGCCGAAACCTGTTGCTGTCGAGTAAGTGGGGCTCGTCCCTGGGCTTTCAAGGCCCTTCGATAAATTTTTTTTGCCGCACCCGCCCGATCAGCGGCGGCGCTCATCACGAGAGATGAATTCACCCTCGATGGCACCGTCGTCGTCCTGTGATGACGAGGCCTGACCACCGCGCCGGTGGCGGCCCTCGTCGGCCTGGGACCAGTCATCTCGAGGGCCACCAGCATGACCGGCCGAGGCGTGGCTGCTCGAGGAGGAAAATCCCCCGCCGTGCATATGAAATCCCTGGGTGCGGATACCCAGCCACGCCAGCAGCTTGCCCATCAGTCGGCGGGCATCGGGGATCAGGCACATGAAGCCCAGGGCGTCGGAGATGAAGCCCGGCGCCATCAGCAGGGCACCACCGAAGATCAGGGCGGCCCCCGTCAGCAGTTCGCCAGAGGGGACCTCGCCGCGCTCGAGGCGTTCCCGAGCCCGGGCAAAGGTGGCGGCGCCTTCGCGGCGGATGAGATGCAGGCCGATGAAGCCGGTCGCCAGGACCAGCAGCACCGTGGCGAGCAGCCCGATCTGGCCGCCTACCGAAAACAGGACCACGAAGTCGAGCAGGGCAAATAGCGTGAAGATCAGGAGAAAAGGCATGTCGCCTCCCGTGGTGGAGATGAAGCAGACATGGGGGCGCAAACCTGGAAATCAAGCGTTGAACGCCGGCGCTGGCGATCGACCGCTCGAGACGAGAGCCTGGGCAGGTGAAATGGATAGGTGAAATGGACAGGTGAAATAAGCTGGGATGCACTGCACACCGATTTGGTACAGTGATCTTCGATCAACTACCTAAAAAGAGGCGGCAAGGAAGGCGATGGTCGGCCTTCCGTTGGCCGACCATCGTTCCCTGAAGCCATGGGGCTTGGCTTGCGGGGTCAGAGGGTTACCTGGTCCTCCAGGTTGGCTACGGTGCCATCACCGATGCCGCTGACTCGTGTCAGGTCCTGGGCGCTCTCGTAGGGTCCGTTGGATTCGCGGTCCTCGACGATGGCGGCGGCCTTGCTGGGTCCGATGCCCGGTAGCTCGGTCAACAGCTCGGCGCTGGCCGTGTTGATATTGATCGGCTCTACCTCCTGGGCCACGGCGCCAAGCGGCGCGAGACCCAGCAGGAGGGCGATGAGACAGGCCCCGAACAGGGCGTGAAACCTGAATTGCATGGCAGTTCTCCCTTGTTGGCATCGCAACCTCCGACGATGCCTGTTTAAGGCTAGCCGCGGTGGTAAGAGATTCCCTGGGGCCTTTTGCTCAGTTGCACGTAGTACAGAGCGTCATTGGACCTGAGGTGTTGTCCTGCATTGTCGAAGAATATCGTCGGATACTCGTCAGTGAACTCGCGCGGTTCATGTTCGATATGGCTGGTATACTCTGCCGTCGATTTCCTCTTGCCAGGAGCCTGTTTCGTGTCTACCGACTCCCCTCTGATCATCGCCCTCGATTACCCCTCACTGGATGCTGCCCTCTGTATGGCGGACCGCCTCGATCCGGCGCGCTGCCGTCTCAAGGTTGGCAAGGAGCTGTTTACGCGCAGTGGTCCCGACGTGCTTGAGGCCCTGCATGGCCGTGGTTTCGAGGTGTTTCTTGACCTCAAGTTTCACGATATTCCCAACACCGTGGCCGGTGCCGTCGAGGCGGCGGCGGAGCAGGGAGTGTGGATGGTCAACGTGCATGCCGCAGGCGGGCGCCGCATGATGGAGGCGGCTCGGGAGCGGCTGGAGCGCCAGGCCTTGAACACACGGCTGATCGCGGTGACCGTGCTGACCAGCATGATGGCCGAGGATCTGGCCGAGGTGGGGGTGTCGGTGCCCCCCGCCGATCAGGTCGAGCGTCTGGCGCTGCTGGCCCAGGAGAGCGGAATGCACGGCGTGGTCTGTTCGGCCCAGGAGTCGGCCCGTCTAAACGCGTTGTGCGGCGGCGACTTCCTCAAGGTGACGCCGGGGATTCGGCCAAGCTTCGCTCAGGTCGGCGACCAGAAGCGGGTGATGACGCCGCGTGATGCCATGGCCGTGGGCAGCACTCATCTGGTGGTGGGGCGTCCGGTCACCCAGGCGGCGGAGCCGATGGAGGCGCTCGCCGCCATCGAGGCCGAGCTCGCCTGAGGCGAGCTCCTACTCCCCTTCGATTCCGGTGATCGGCCGGATCGTCCCCCAGTGGCGGCAGCGGGGGCACTGCCAGTGCAGCTGGTCGCCGCTGAAGCCGCAGCGTCGACAGCGATGGCGGGGCAGCTTCGCGAGCAGGGTCGTGGTGTGCTGTTGCAGCAGTGCCAGCTGTTCCAGTGCCGTGCCACGGCCGTGCTGGCGATAGAGGTCGATCAGGTAGTCGAGGGCACCCAGGCTCGTTTCACGATTGAGCTGCAAGCTGACGAGGTCGATGGCAGCTTCGATACCTCGTCGATGGCGAACGGTCTCGGCCAGCAGAATGATCACGCTGGTATAGGGGGTCTTCTCGAGCAACCGTTGAAGATGTTCGATCAGTCCATCCTCGTCATCGAGCAGGCGGTAGGCGTTGGCCAGGGGTGTCAGCAGGGACGGAGTAAAGGCGGGGTCCTGTTCGGGAATCCGTGACAGCAGGGTGATTTCCTGGCGGTAGTGCCCGGTATCGTGCTCCAGGGCGGCCAGCTGCAGGTTGGCGCGGATGCACTGCGGGTCGATGCTCAGGGCCTGCTTGAGATGGCGGCGCGCCAGCACCGGGCTGGCATTGCCGCGCTCCTCCTCGGCCTGCTGGCAGAGCCAGTGGGCCGCGGAGCGGCGTAGCTCCTGGTCCTCACGGAGCAGTTGTGGAGTCACGACCGCAAAGGCCTCCGACCACTCGCCCTGGCGCTCGAAGAGGTCGGCCAACAGCCGGCGTGCCGAGCGTGTCAGTTCGGCGTTCTGAGAGTCGCGCAGCAGTCCCTTGAGGAGGCGCTCGGCGCGATCCAGCAGGCCCAGGGAGAGGAAGTCACGGGCCAGCTCCAGCTGCACACGCTCACTCTGGGCGCCCGTCAGGCTGGGGCGGGCGAGCAGATTCTGGTGAATCTTCATCGCCCGGTCGGCTTCACCTCGGCTACGAAAGAGGTTGCCGAGGGTGATATGGGTGTCGATGGTCTCGCTGTTGACCTCCAGCGCCCCGACGAAGGTTTCGATGGCGCGGTCCTGCTGGTCGTTGAGCAGGTAGTTGAGGCCGACGAAATAATCCCGTGCCAGCCCTTGCGGAGGCGCGGGATCGATGGGCTTGCGGCGTTCGCGGCGTCCCAGCCACCAGCCGATGGCGATGGCTGCCAACAGGGTGGTCAGCAGCAGAACATCGGGCATCTCAGGCGATTTCCTTCAGCTCCCGATTCCCCTTCAGCTCCTGGACGCGTAGCTTGTCGAGTTCCTTGCGCTGCTGCTGATTATGGCGCTGGGCGCGAGTCAGCAGGGCCCGCAGGCGCAGGTAGACGCCGCTCATGGCCAGCATGCCGAGCAGCACGCCCACCGCCAGCGAAGCCAGCAGCCATACCGACAGCGAGGCGGGAGGCAGCTCGAACCAGATCAGATTGAGGGGCAGGGCTTCACGGTTGTTGACCGCGAACAGGATGCCGACCAGTAGAACCGCCAGCAGGATGATGGCCAGGATCAGGCCTTTGAGCCAACGCATGCGTAGTGTCCCCATGTGGATGTAGGAATGTTGGGCCGGGTGAGCGAAATGCCGGTTTCAGTAGCCCAGCTCGCGGCTGGCATCCACCTGCTCGCGCAGCTCCTTGCCGGGTTTGAAGTGTGGCACGAACTTGCCGTCCAGCGCGACCGGCTCACCGGTCTTGGGATTGCGCCCGACCCGGGGTTCGCGGTAGTGCAGCGAGAAGCTGCCGAAGCCGCGTATCTCGACGCGGCCCCCGGATGCCAGCGTCTCGGTGATGTCGTCGAGAATCAGCCGAACCGCCGATTCCACTTCCTTGAGCGACAGCTCGGGCTGACGCATGGCGATCTGTTCGATCAGCTCGGACTTGGTCATCTTGGATCTCCATTAGCGGCGCGGCTGTTATTTTCTTTCAAGCATACTCGGCAAAGCGAGACAAAACAACGCACTACGACCATGGGTAGAGACCGGGATCCATGACTGGCGTCAGCTGTGTCGAGGCATCGCCTCGGGTATACTGTCAGGACATCCCCCAAGGCAAAGTCGAGGTCGACCTTGAACGAACCATCAAGCCCCGAGGCGGCACAGCGCAAGCGACTCTATTGGCACTCGCGTCGCGGCATGTGGGAGCTGGATCTGCTGCTGGTACCCTTCCTGGAACAGCGCTATGACGCCCTCGATTCCGCCGATCAGGCGGCATTTCGCGACCTGATCGACGAGGAGGATCAGGATCTGTTCCTGTGGTTGATGCGTCGCGAGCTGCCCGAGGAGCCGGTGCGTCGTCGCATTGTCCAGATGATCATCGAGCATGCCGAGAGCGCCGACAGCGTGTCGCATCGGCCGGTCTAGGCTGGCGCTTCTCGCGCATCTTGTGCCGACCGCCGGGGTGGTCGGCCTCCTCGTCAGCGTGCTGCCTCCGTGGCTGTGGTTGCCGGCTGCCCTCTGTCTGATCGTCATCGCGGTAGGGTGCGTGCTTCACCAGCCCCGGGGTGAGTTGAGTGCACAGGCGCTGCCCGGCGGGGAGCTGCAGTGGCAATGGCAGAAAGCCGGGGCGTCCGCCCCGCAGCCGGTCAGGCTGCATTGCGACTATCTGGGGCCCTGGCTGATCGGGCTTAGACTGAATGGCCGTCGGCTGTGGCTATGGCCAGATAGCTGCTCGTCGTTTGACCACCGAGAGTTGCGTCGCTACCTGATCCGTCACTAGGCCACTCCAGGCCGGATGCGTGAGATGGATGAGGCGACTCCCGGAGAAATGTGCGGGCCACCATATACACGCGCCCCACGGCCCTCATGCCCCACCGGCTTGCTCAACCGAGTTCGGCCAGCCGTACCCGTGAGGGGCGGGGGTGGCGGTCGGCGTGATGTGGGCAGTCCGGGTTGTAATGCAGGCCGCGGGACTCGCGCCGTCCCTGGGCGCTGGCCACGGTCAGGCGTGCCAGGCGCAGCGCGTGCCACAGGCTCGAGAGCTCGATACCCGGCTGGCCTTGCCGGACGATCGGTGAGATCTCCTGCTGTAGCTCGGCCAGCGCTTCGGCGGCCTTGAACAGCTCGGCGTCGCGGCGCACGATGGCCACCCGGGCACTCATCTGGAGGCGCACTCTTTCGCGCCATTCGTCGAGCCGTGCCGGTGGTGGCGTGGCCTCGATGATGGCCGAGCTGCAGATGGCGCGAGGGAGTGGCGCGCACGGCGCATCACGCAGGGCGGCGGCGCAGCTGCGTGCAAAGACCAGACACTCCAGCAGTGAGTTGCTGGCCATGCGGTTGGCACCGTGCAGGCCTGTGCAGGCGACCTCGCCTACCGCGTGGAGGTGCTCGACATCGCTGGCACCATGCCGGTCGGTTGCCACACCGCCACAGCTGTAGTGGGCCGCCGGAACCACCGGGATCGGAGCGTTCACGATATCGAGGCCGCGCTCGGCGCAGTGGCGGTGGATGGTCGGGAAGTGCTCGCGGATCGCCGCTTCACCCAGGTGACGGACATCCAGGAAGACATGGTCGCTGGCGGTGCGCTGCATTTCGCTGTCGATGGCTCGGGCCACCACATCTCTCGGAGCCAGCTCGGCGCGCGGGTCGATCGCCGGCATGAAGCGCTCCCCGCGAATATTGAGCAGCTTCCCGCCCTCGCCGCGTACCGCCTCGCTGATCAGGAAGGGTGCCCCCTTCGGGTCATGCAGACAGGTAGGGTGGAATTGCTGGAACTCCAGGTTCATCAGCGTGGCACCGAGCTCGGCGGCCATCAGCATGCCCTCGCCGCTGGCGGGCTTGGGGCTGGTGGTGTATCGATAGAGGCCGCTGGCGCCACCGGTGGCCAGCACGGTGTCGTGAGCCGGCAGGTCGATTCGCCGGCCGACGCTACTCAGGCAGCGTGCGCCACGGCACCGGCCGGCATCATCCTGGAGCAGGCCGATGGCGGTGAGATCATCGCGAACCCGGATCCGGGGATGTGCCACGACATGAGCCTTGAGCGTGTCCATCACCGCTCGTCCGGTGGCGTCTGCCGCATGGATGATGCGTCGCGCGCCGTGTCCGCCCTCGCGGGTGAGGTGGTAGGGGTAGTCGGCCTCCGGGCTGGCGTCGCGTGTAAAGGGCACGCCGAGGTTGAGCAGCCACTCGATGGCCTCCGGCCCCTGCTCCACGGTGAAGCGCACTGCGCTCTCATCGCAGAGGCCATCTCCCGCCACCAGGGTGTCCTGAACATGGGCCTCGATATCATCGCTGGGGGAGAGTACGGCGGCGATACCGCCCTGGGCCCAGCGACTGGCGCCCGGGTCGTCGCTGGCCGGGCGCAGCAGTGTGACGGCGCGTCGGTCGGCCACCTCGAGGGCGAGTACCAGGCCGGCGACACCGCCGCCGATGATCAGCACATCATGGTTGCCGTGGGGCATCTTGCGCTCCTCTGTCGGACGTGGCGGTATGGCGGCGTGCCCACTTGCGACCCGAGGCGCGGCGCAGGCGCCGACTGGGCAGCCGGGTCAGGCCGCCCAGGCGCGTGACCAGGGACTCGGTCAGCCGGGCCAGCTCGCGATTCAACCAAAGGTAGCCACTGGGACTGAACAGGGCACGCCCCTCCGGGCTGACCGCGGTGGTGGCCAGCGGGGCGTGACGCTGGAGGTCGAACTGGCTGATCTCGACGTCGATGGCCTGGCCGGTACGCACCTGGTAGGCGAGGGTGCCGAGCTCCCTGGAGAGGCGGTGCTGTTCATCGCGTAGCCCCTCCATCGCCTCGATGCGGTCGTGGCCGGCGCGCGTATTCCAGTGGGTCTCGAGCAGCAGCTCGATGGTCGAGAGCATGCGCCGCTGCAGGGAGATGACGTCATCCAGCTCGTTTCGACTCAGTCGACGTTCACGGTGGATGGCATCGACCAGGCCGCGCTGCTTGACCAGTGCCGAACTGGTCGCCTTGAGCAGGGCATGGGTGTCGATATCCAGGGCGGCCGTGGCGGTGGTGTGGGCATGAAACAGGCGCGCCAGCCGGTCGAGGTTCTCCGCCAGCATGAAACGCAACATGTCGGTGGCCTTCTGAGGCAGGACCAGCATGGTGGTGGTAATGCCGATCAGGGTGCCAAGTAGCACATTGAAGGCTCGCCACAGACCCACATCCAGGGCATGGTTGCCGTCGCCGGCCACCAGCAGCAGACTGATGGCGAACATCAGGCCGCTGTAGCCGTGGCGGTTGCCGAAGGTGAGCCAGGTGGCGACACCGATGGCGATCACGCTACCGGCAGGGATCAGCGGCGCCAGGTCGCCGGGGAGCAGAATCAACAGCAGTCCGCTGGCCGCGCCGAGCAGGGTGCCGAGCAGCCGTTGGCGGCCCTTGTCGAGTACGCCACCGATATGCGGCAGGTTGCCCATTACCATGACAGTGCTCACCAACGCCCATCCGTAGTGAGGGATCGCCAGAAAATGAGTGAGCAAGAAGGAGGCTGTCAGCGCCAGCACGACACGCAGTACATGCAGTCGGCGACGAAAGCGATAGGTGAAGAAGGGGTCGCGCAGGGGCGGCAGGTTCATCGAAGATTGCCCCGCAGGGTATCTGTCTAGCCCATCGGCGATTGCCTGGTGCCCGGAGCCGGGCTCGAACCGGCACGGTGTCGCCACCGAGGGATTTTAAGTCCCTTGCGTCTACCAATTTCGCCATCCGGGCGGCACGGTGTCGGGCAGTACAGAAGAAATAGGGGAGTGGAGGCTGGAGTCGGAATCGAACCGGCGTACACGGAGTTGCAGTCCGCTGCATGACCACTCTGCCATCCAGCCTCATGAGTCGGGCCATTCCGAAGAATGGAGCGGGAAAGGAGATTCGAACTCCCGACCCTCGCCTTGGCAAGGCGATGCTCTACCACTGAGCTATTCCCGCCTGACTCGAGAACGTATTATACGGATAAGCCGGTGACAGTCAAGCCTTTTCCTCTCTTCTCTACTCTTCCCCTCTTTTCTACTCTTTCCTCTTTTACATGGAACGCCTGAGATGGGGCCAGGCCGCGCGCAGGTAGAGGACCATCGACCAGAGTGTCAGCACGGCCGCCGCATAGAGAGTCACCACGGCGAGGATGGCAACAGGCGTGCCGGGGGCGAAGGCCAGCAGCAGGAAGATGGCGACCATCTGCAGGGTAGTCTTCAGCTTGCCGACCCACGACACCGCCACGCTGCCCCGCTTGCCCATCTCGGCCATCCACTCGCGCAGCGCGGAGATCACGATTTCGCGCCCGATGATTACCAGCGCAGGGAGGGTCAGCCAGACCGCGTCATAGCGCTCGATCATCAGCGCCAGTGCCACCGCCACCATCAGCTTGTCGGCTACCGGGTCGAGGAAGGCGCCGAACGGTGTGGCCTGGTTCCAGCGCCTGGCCAGATAGCCGTCCAGCCAGTCGGTCACCGAGGCCAGGGCGAAGAGGGCGGCCGCCAGGGGCATGCTCCAGGAGAGTGGCAGATAGAACAGCACTACCAGCAGCGGGATGAAAGCGATACGGGCCAGGGTAAGGATATTCGGAATGTTCATCGCGCGAAGCTGTCCTTGCCGGTGAGAGGGGCGTTGAGCGTTGGCGTATTCTATCCCCCTTGGCGAGCATCATCCATGCAGAGCTTGATGGATCGTCTCGGCCAGGGTGGCGCTGATGCCCGGCACGCGGGCCAGCTCGTCACGCGTCGCCTGCTTGACCCCCTGCAGTCCGCCGAAGAAGCGCAGCAGCTCGCGTCGGCGCTTGGGGCCCACGCCGGGGATGCCTTCGAGGGTCGAGGTGCGCCGCTGCTTGTCTCGTCGTGTGCGGTGACCGGTGATGGCGAACCGGTGCGACTCATCGCGGATATGCTGGATCAGGTGCAGGGCAGGGGAGGAGGGCTCCAGGTTCAGCGTCCTGTCCACGGTCTCCAGGAATAACGTTTCCAGGCCCGCCTTGCGGGTGGTGCCCTTGGCCACGCCGAGGAGCGCCACGCCGGTGACTCCCAGCGACGCCAGTACCTCGCGGGCCATGTTGAGCTGCCCCTTGCCGCCATCCACGACGAGCACGTCCGGCGTCTGCCCTTCGCCCTCCTTCAGGCGACGAAAGCGGCGGGTGAGCGCCTGCTGCATGGCCGCGTAGTCATCGCCCGCCGCCACCCCTTCGATATTGAAGCGACGATAGTCCGACTTGCGGGGACCGTTCTCGTCGAACACCACGCAGGAGGCGACCGTGGCCTCGCCATGGCTGTGACTGATATCGAAGCACTCAAGCCGCGCCGGCGCGGTTGCCATGCCCAGGGCGTCGCGCAGTGCATCGAAACGTTGCGCAAGCTGGTTGTGATTGGCCAGCTGGGCGGCCAGTTGCTGTTCGGCGTTGGTGAGGGCCAGCTCCTTCCACTGGGCGCGATGCCCGCGCACCTGATCGGTTAGCCGCACTCGGCGGCCGGCCTTCTCAGCCAGCGCCTGGGCGATCAGTTCGGCATCCGGAACGGCGTGACTGGTGATCACTTCCCGAGGAATCTCCCGGGCCTGGCCCAGATAGTACTGGCTGATGAAGTCGCCCAGCAGCGCCTCTTCCGGCAGGTCGAGGCCATTGGCGGGAGCATGATGGCGCGCGCCCAGCAGCCTCCCCTGGCGGATGGCCAGTACCGAGATGCATAGTGCCCCGGGGCGGCTGGCCAGCGCGAAGGCGTCGGCATCGCCATCGCCGGTATCCACAAACTGGCGCTGCTGCAGTTGCCGCAGCTGCTGGATCTGGTCGCGCAGGCGGGCCGCCTCCTCGAAGGCCAGCTCACGGCTGGCGGTTTCCATCGCGGCGGTGAGCTCCCGGGTGACCTGTTCGCTCTTGCCTTCCAGACACTGCACGGCGTGCTCCAGATCGCGGCGATAGTCGGCCTCGGAGATGTATCCCACGCATGGAGCGCTGCAGCGATCGATCTGGTACTGCAGGCAGGGTCGCGAGCGGTGGGCGAAGACGCTGTCCTCGCAGTTGCGAATGCGGAATATCTTCTGCATCAGCGAGAGACTGTCGCGCACCGCGTGGCTGCTGGGGTAGGGGCCGAGATAGCGCCCGTCATCTCGGCGCTGGCGAACCCGCTTGTACTCCAGCGCCGGAAAGGGGTGGCGGTCGGTGACAAAGACGAAGGGGTAGGACTTGTCGTCGCGCAGCAGGATGTTGTAGGGCGGCCGCAGCTCCTTGATCAGGGTCTGCTCGAGCAGCAGGGCCTCGGTCTCGCTGTTGGTCACCGTGACCTGGATATCGGCGATACGCGCTACCAGTGCCTGGGTCTTGGCGTTCAGTGCACCACGAAAATAGCTGGCGAGCCGCGCCTTGAGGCGGCGCGCCTTGCCAATATAGAGCGTCTCCCCGCCCTGGTCGAACATGCGATAGACGCCGGGGGCCTCGCTGACGCTGGCCAGGAAGCGGCGATGGTCAAAGGTCATCTGGCGAGGTTACTGCATGGTGGAGAAGCCTTCCACCAATCCATGGCGCAGGCCCAGGTGGGTAAGCTCGACGTCCGACTTGACGCCCAGCTTCTCGAAGATGCGGTAGCGGTAGGTGTTTACCGTCTTGGTGCTGAGAAAGAGTCGGTCCGAGATGTCGGCGACCTTCTGGCAGTTGATGATCATCATCGCCACCTGCATCTCTCGGGAGGAGAGCTCATCGAAGGGGTTCTCGGGTGAGTCGATCCGCGACAGCACCAGGCGCTGGGCCACGTCGGGGCTGACATAACGGTGGCCCTGGAAGACCTCGCGGATGGCACCGACCATCTCCTCGTGCTGGGAACCCTTGCTGACAAGGCCTCGAGCCCCGGCGTCCAGCAGCCGCTGGGCGAAGCTGTCCTCCAGCCAGGCGGTGAGCACCAGGACGCGGGTATCCGGGAGGGCGCGGGTGATCTTGCGCGTGGCCTCGAGACCGCCGATACCTGGCATGCGAATATCCATCAGCACCACATCGGGCTTGAGGCGCCGGGCCTGGGCGATGGCTTCTTCGCCGCTGGCCGCCTCGCCGGTGACCCGCAGATCCTTTTCGGCATTCAGCAGATGGGCAAGGCTGGTTCTTATCAAGTGGTGGTCATCGGCAATGAGTACCTTGATCAATTTGATTCGCTCCTGAACGACTCGACGGCAGCAAACTGGCTCATCGCATGATGTAAGGGTAACCGTTGGTGACAAGCCTGCCACACAGGGTGGCGGCGAGAAAAGACTACTTAGGTTGCTATACAAAATGGTGGGCAAACAGAAAAAAGAGTTGACGATGGCCTCATGTCACCGTATTATCTGCCCCGTTCTCGCAACGGCGAGATCGGTGTGGGGCCTTAGCTCAGCTGGGAGAGCGCAACACTGGCAGTGTTGAGGTCAGCGGTTCGATCCCGCTAGGCTCCACCAACAAGATTCAATGAATCAGCCGCCTGGCGCACTGCGCCAGGCGGCTTTTTCGTGGTCGATCGTGTGTGGTCGATCGAGGGTGCAACATGGCTCCTGGCCTGGGGATACGCCAACAGAGGCTGTTGCCCCCGGCACGACGGCCGGGGGGGGGGAGGCTTATAGTCCGATGGCGGAAGAGGTGGAGCGGCGAGGGTCGGCCCCACCGTAATACATCCCGTCCTCGATCAGGATCGACTGGGCGGCACCCATGGCCGATTGCTGGCTGATGGTGTGACCGCGCTCCCTGAGCAGTTCCAGCGTGTCGGGGCTGAAGCCGGCCTCGGTGCGGATTTCGTCGGGCAGCCACTGGTGGTGCATGCGCGGGGCGCTGACCGCCGACTGGATGTTCATGTCGTGGTCGATCACGTTCATCAGCACCTGCAGGGTAGTGGTGATGATCCGCGAGCCCCCGGGGCTGCCGGTGATCAGGTAGTTCTTGCCGTCGCGCTTGACGATGGTCGGGGTCATCGAGGAGAGCATGCGCTTGCCGGGCTCCACCTTGTTGGCCTCGCCACCGATCAGACCGTACGCATTGGGGACGCCGGGCTTGGCCGAGAAGTCATCCATCTCGTTATTGAGCAGAAAGCCGGCACCGTCGACCACGATGCCCGAGCCATAGCTGAAATTGATGGTATAGGTGTTGGAAACGGCCAGGCCATTGTCATCTACGATGGAGAAGTGGGTGGTCTCGTTGGATTCGTAGTCGACCGGATTGCCGGGGGCAATCTCGGCGCTGGGGGTGGCCTGTTCACCGATCTGGGCGCGCAGCTCGGCGGCGTACTCCTTGGAGGTGAGCCCGGCCAGTGGCACATCCACGAAGTCGGTATCACCGAGGAATTCGGAGCGATCGGCATAGGCGCGTTTCATGGCCTCGGCCATCAAGTGCATGCTCTCGGCCGAGCCGAAGCCCATTTCGCCGATGGGGTACTCCTCCAGGATGTTGAGCATCTGCACGATATGGACGCCGCCGGAGGAGGGCGGGCTCATGGCGTAGATGTCGTGCCCCCGGTAGGTACCGTGGCTGGGTTCGCGAATCACCGGCTGGTAGCCGGCCAGATCCTCCTGGGTGATCAGGCCGCCGTGCCGCTCCATTTCGGCGACGATCAGGCGGGCGGTTTCGCCTTCATAGAACTCCCGGGCCCCCTCCTCGGCGATACGCTTGAGGGTGGCGGCGAGGTCGGGCTGCCGGAATAACTCGCCGACCTGATAGCCGCTGCCGTCCTCCTTGAAGAACTTGGCCATGCTGGCATCCCAGGCCTCGAAGCGGCCGCGGGTATCCTGCAGTCCCTTGACGAAGCGCGGGGGGACGGCAAAGCCCTCCTCCGCCAGGCGTATGGCCGGTTCCAGCGCCTCGGCAAGGCTCAGGGTGCCATGCTTCTCCAGCGCCAGGGCCAGGCCGGCCACGGTGCCAGGCACCCCTGCTGCCAGGTGGGTGAAGCGTGAGCGTTCGGTGACCGCTTCGCCATCCTCGTCCTGGAACATGGTCTCGGAGGCTGCCGAAGGTGCGGTCTCGCGATAGTCGATGGCGATGACCTCGTCACTCTCCTCATCGGAGATCAGCATGAAACCGCCGCCCCCGATATTGCCAGAGCGCGGCTGGGTGACCGCCAGGGCAAAGCCGGCGACTACCGCTGCGTCCACGGCGTTACCGCCATCCGCGAGCACATCCCGGGCTACCTCGGAGGCAAGAAAGTGACTGGTGGCCACCATGCCGTTGCGACTCTCCTGAGGATGGAAGCGCTCACCCTCGAGGATGGCTTGTTGAGAGAAGGCGGCTGGAGAGGCCAGCAGGCTCGCCGAGAGGAGGGCGATGGTCAGGGCTCTGGGCGCAGGGGGCGTCAGAAAACGAGTGCTCATTGTAGTGTCCCTTGTTTTGGTGAGCAGAGTGGCAGCCTCGTGTGCGGGGTACGCCGTTGGGTTCTGCCCTCATCGCCAGCCTGTGGCGATCGAAGGCAGGAACGATCGGCGGCCCCGGGGCCGCCCATTCAGTTAGGTTCGATAGTCTGCTGCTGTCAAACCGGCGAGCGTGATGACGCTCGCCGGTGGTCGTGTCAGGGGGTGGCGTGCCAGAAGGGCTGGCCCAGGGTCGGCGTGCTGGGGCTGGCGGTCTGGCGTCGCTCCATCAGGCCGGCGAGATAGGCCTCGCGACCCGCCTCGATGGCGCGGGCGAAGGCGGCCGACATCTGTGCCGGGCGACGAGCCTTGGCCACGGCGGTGTTGAGCAGCACGCCATCGAAGCCCATCTCCATGGCTTCCGCGGCCTGGGAAGGCGCCCCGAGGCCGGCGTCGATGATCATCGGCACGTCGATACGCTCGCGCAGGGTGCGCAGGGCGTAACGGTTCATCAGGCCGCGCCCGGTCCCGATCGGTGCCCCCCAAGGCATCAGCGCCTGGCAGCCCGCCTCCTGGAGACGCTGACAGAGCACCAGGTCGTCGGTGCAGTAGGGCAGCACCTTGAAGCCCTGCTCGATCAGTTCCCGAACGGCTTCCAGCAGGCCGAAGGGGTCGGGCTGAAGGTTGTAGTCGTCGCCGATGACCTCGACCTTGATCCAGGGTGTGTCGAAGAGTTCCCGGGACATCTCGGCGAGCGTGATGGCTTCCCGGGCAGAGCGACAGCCGGCGGTGTTGGGCAGCAGGTGGCAGCCGCTTTCTCGCAGGATCTGCCAGAAGGCATCGCCGTCGCCACCGGCGTCGCCGCCGCCGGGGTTCTGGCGACGCAGCCCCAGGGTCAGCATGGCGCAGTCGGCGGCCTCGATGGCCTCCTGCATCACCTGTGGCGACGGGTAGAGGGCCGTGCCAAGCAGGAAACGGCTGCTGAAGCACTCTTCATAGAGCACCAGCGCATCGTCATGGGTTGAGTGGGTGTGCATCAGCCGCCTCCTACTGGGGCCACGATATCGATACGATCACCCTCGCCGAGGGTGCGCTCGGACCAGGTGGAGCGCGGCGCGAAGGCATCGTTGATGGCCACGGCAACGCGACGCTCGCCATAGCCCCACGCCTCCAGGGCCTGCGCCAGGGGGGTGCCTTCGGGGAGCCGAGCGGGCTCGCCGTTGAGGCTCAGGGTGATCTCATGCATGGGGTCACTCGCTTTCACGATAGGGTCTCCTGAGGAATGGAGCCGTCCAATAGGTTGGCGAAGGGCTTGTCACCGTGGCCACGGATCTCGCTCAGCAGATGCTCCACCACTGCCGGGGCAAGCAGATAACCGTGGCGAAACAGTCCATTGGCGCTTATCAACCCATCACTTAGGGTAACCCGGGGCAGGTTGTTGCGGAAGGCGGGGCGCAGGTTGACGCCCTGTTCGAGGATCCGCGCCTCGGCGAAGGCCGGTGACAGGGTATAGAGGGCGCTGGAGAGCTCCAGGGAGGATTGCAGCGATATCGGTGAGCGATCCTCGCTTTCGATGGAGGTGGCGCCGATCACGAAGCGCCCATTGGGCTTGGGGACCACATAGAGCTGGTAGCGCGGGTGCATCAGGCGCACCGGCCGCGTTAGCGTGATCTCGCTGGTCGTCACATGCAGTGTTTCGCCGCGCACGCCGCGCAGGGTGGGGTGGCTGGGCTTGGCGCCATGGCCACGGCAGTCGATCACCAGGTCGAAGCGGTGTCTTCCCGCCGGAGTGGCCACTTCGCCGGGATGCACTTCCACCGGCGTATGGGCATGGCACTCGCCGCCCAGCTCACGAATCGCCCCCAGCAACCGTGTCAGCAGCTCGCGGTTATCCAGGTGTGCTTCATCGGCAAGAAACAGACCGTGGCGGAAGCGGGTCAGATCGGGCTCCAGATGATGGATGGCGCTGCCATCCAGTTCCTGATAGAGGGCGCCTTCCCCCAAGGTATCGTCAAGGTCGCGGCGGAACTGGATCAGCTCGTTGCCATCCTGGGGATGGGCAACCACCAGGCTGCCGTGTTGATGCCATAGCCCGGGCGCCTGCAGCTCCTCTAACCAGGTGGGCCAGCGATCGAGAGCCATCTGCCCCATCTCATAGACACTGTGCTCGCTGACAACCGTTTCGGCCAGGGGAGCGACCATGCCGGCGGCGGTCCAGGCAGCGGCGGGCGGCGTATCCAGGTCGCCTGCATCGTAGAGGCTGACGGCATGGCCGTCGCACAGCAGGCGCCAGGCTGTCAGCCGGCCGAGCAGGCCGGCGCCGGCGATGGCGATGCGGCGTTGTGGGGTGGCGTTCATGAGGTGTGCATCCGGCAGTTGACGGTGTGGTGACCAGGCTGGATGCGGGGTAGGGGCGGGCTGGGGCACGAGCTTGTTCCCTCCGCAGGCATCAACCTGATCAGGTTCAACGGGTTCGGCCGTACCGATCTCAGCCCCTTGATACCGCATGACGGTGAGAGGGGCGCCCCGACAAGAGCTGCCAACATAACCAAGAAGGCCCGCCGACGCAATCGAGCGTCGGCGGGCCTTGGTCATTGATGTTCATCGCGCCTCTCCGGGGCATGGCCCTGGCGGTGACTGTGCTCCGCCGAGGAGAGGTGTTGCGGGTCAGGCTGGGTTCAGGCGCAGTCGGCGGCGCCCTCTCCGAACATGTCGAAGAGCAGTTCGCGTCCCATGCCGGTCAGCACGAAGCGGCGCTGGTCGTTCCAGGTAGCGGCCTCGCTGGACTCGAGTATGCGCTGACAGACCGACCATTCGTGGCTGTCGCTCTCCAGCGTTTCCAGCGCAGTGGGGTCGAGGCCACGATGGGGGACGGTGACGGTTTCGAGCACGTGGCCCTGGCGATAGAGCAGGGCGGCCATGTTGGCGAGGCATTGGCGCAGGCTGCGCTGCATCCCGAAGGTGTCGATCGAAGAGGTAGTCATGCGCCGCGTCTTCCTTGGTGGAAAGTGCTGCGGCGCAGTATACAACCTTGGTTGAATAAGACCAAGGTCTAGTAATGGGGGTTACGGCGCGTCGTGGACCTCGCCGAGGAGCAGGAACTCGATCAGTGCCTTCTGGGCATGCAGACGATTGCCTGCCTCCTGCCAGACCACGGCCCGCGGGTCGTCGAGCAGGGTCTCGCTGATCTCCTCGCCGCGATGGGCCGGCAGGCAGTGCAGGAACAGCACGTCCTGGTGAGCGCGATCGAGCAGTGATTCGGTGACCTGAAGACCGGCGAAGGCCGCCTCACGCTTGGCCTGCTCCTCCTCCTGTCCCATGGAGGCCCAGACATCGGTCGTTACCAGATCGGCGCCGGTCACGGCCTCGACGGGGTCACGCAGCAGGGTGACGCGATCGCCGGCGGCCTCGAGGATATCCTGGCGCGGCTCATAGCCTTCTGGGCAGCAGATGCGCAGCTGGAAGTCGAACTGGCGGGCCGCATTGATCCAGGAGTGGCACATGTTGTTGCCGTCGCCGATCCATACCGCGGTCTTGCCCTTTACGCTGCCGCGTAGCTCGGTCCAGGTCATCACATCGGCGAGCAGCTGACACGGATGGTAGTCGTCAGTCAGCGCGTTGATCACCGGCACGCTGCTGGCCTCGGCGAATGCCTCGAGTCCGGCGTGGGAGAAGGTGCGGATCATCACGATATCGACCATCTCGGAGAGCACGCGGGCGGTGTCGCCGATGGGCTCGCCCCGACCGAGCTGGGTGTCGCGGGGGGAGAGGAACAGCGCATGGCCGCCGAAGTGTGCCATGGCGGTCTCGAAGGAGACCCGGGTGCGGGTCGAGGACTTCTCGAAGATCATCGCCATGGTGTGATTCGGGAAGGGAGTGTAGGTGGGGCCCTCCACCTTGAGCGCGTTCTTTATGGTGATGGCGCGCTGAATCATGTAGCTCAGCTCTTCGGGGCTGGCATCCATCAGGGTCAGGAAGTGCCGAGTGGCCATGCGGTGCTCCTCGCAAAAGCGCTCATCCTAGCCAGCCGCCGGGGGATGCGCAACGCGTTGTGGATCAGTAGAATGGCTGTCACCAAGACCTACCGCCGGGATCAGGTATTGATCGTACCGGCATTCGCGACCTCTGTTGTCCGCTACACCCATAGGGAGACGCCATGAGCACCACCCTCGAGAACATCCAGCGCCAGATCGGCGAAAACCCGATCCTGATCTACATGAAGGGCACCCCGCAGCTGCCCCAGTGCGGCTTCTCCGCCCAGACGGTGCAGGCGCTGATGGCCTGTGGCGAGCGCTTTGCCTTCGTCAATATTCTGGATAACCCGGATATTCGGACCGAGCTGCCCAAGTACGCCAACTGGCCCACCTTCCCGCAGCTGTGGGTCGAGGGCGAACTGGTCGGCGGCTGTGACATCGTGATGGAGATGCACCAGAACGGTGAGCTCGAAACGCTGATCAAGGAGACGGCCGCCAAGCACAAGGACGACCAGCCGGAAGCCTGAAGCCATAAGCTAGAAGCCTGAAGAAAAACACCCCTGCAGCATGGTGAACTGACCCCCAATTGTTGGACGGTTCGTTCAGCCGGCGCCCAAGGCCTGAGTCCTGTACTGTACGGGGCTCAGGCCTTTTAGTTTCAGCCTGATGCGTTCGTGGTTATAGTAATGGATGTACAGGTCGAGTCCTTGCTGCAGCTGCTCAATGGTGTCGAACCGGTTCAGGTGGAAATATTCGGCCTTCAGGGTACCGAAGAAGCTCTCCATGGCGGCATTGTCCAGGCAGTTTCCTTTCCGTGACATGCTGCGGAGTATCCGCTTCTCCACCACCAGGCGGCGATAGCTGGGGTGGCGGTAATGCCAGCCCTGATCCGAGTGGAGCAGCGGCCGATCCCCTGGCATCAGCCTCCCAAAGGCTTTCTTCAGCATGCCCTTCACCAGGTCGAATACCGGGCGCGGTCCTGTCTGGAAGGCAATGATCTCTCCGTTATACAGATCCATGACCGGTGACAGGTAGAGCTTCTGGCCATTGACCTTGAACTCGGTGATGTCCGTCACCCACCGTTGATGGGGACGCTGAGCCTGAAACCGACGCTGCAACGTATTGGGAGCGGCGTAGCCTTCCGCCCCTCGGTAGGCACGATATCGCTTGGGGCGAACCAGGGACTTCAAGCCCAGCTGTTGCATCAACCGCTGGACGGTCTTGTGGTTGATCGTCTCACCTGCCTGCCGCAGGACGGCGGTGATACGCCGGTAGCCATAGCGCCCTCTGTGGCGCTCATAGATCGCCCGGATACGCGCCTTAAGAGACGCGTACCGATCGTCAGCACCCAAGGCCTGGACCTGATAGTAGAACGTGCTGCGCGGCAGCTCAGCCGCACGCAGCAGCAGAGCCAGCGGATGTTCATGCCTTAACCCTTGGACGGCCTGAGCTTTTTGCCCCGCGTCGCCGTCCCTTTCTCCCGGATCAAGGCATCGAGCTTTTTTAGGTAGGCATTCTCGGCACGCAGATACGCCAACTCCTTGAGCAGCTCCTCGTGGGAGCGCTCATCATCAGGCGGTGGGGGTGAGGAAGGCGGCTTCTTGGTCATCGGGCGGCGCCCCTTGCGCTTTGGCTCCAGTGCAGTCAGACCACCACTATGGTACTGATGCTCCCATCTGCCAATGGCGCCGCCCTCGCGGATATCAAACAGGGCTTGTGCCTGACGCCGTGACAAGCCATCTCGCCACATCGTCTCAAGGACCTGCAGCTTGAAAGCCGCGCTGCGGTGCGTGTATTTCTTGCGCACCCCCATCACGCCATGCTGACGGTAGTTGTCCCGCCATGTCCGCACCAGAGAATGATCCAGGCCATGCTGGCGGGCCACCTCCCTCAAGCTGGTGTCACCGTGCAAGCACTGCTGTGCCACCAGCAGCTTGAAACACTCGTCGTATCGGTTACTCATAAAAACACCCCGAAGGTTGGATGTGGGTGTCCAACTTTCGGGGTGCAGTTCACAATACCGCGGGCCTTTCTCGTGGGGCAACCAGCTCGTGGGGCAACCGGCAAGCTGGCGAGTCGCCAGTGTAGCCGGCTGGCTCGGCCGCTTAGTGGAAGTCCACCTTGTTCATCGCCCAGCTGCCCAGCTTGACGCCAATCACTGCCAGCAGAACCAGCAGGATGACGGTCATCAGAACATCCACGGGGCGCACCAGGGCGGTCGCACCGAGCACGGCCAGGCCCAGGCTCCAGACCACGCCGTTGTCACCGCCGGTCTTCATCGGCTGGGGCAGCATGCCGTCGAGCGATGCGCTCAGCGAGGGCCAGCGCTTGAGGGAAAGAAAGAGGATCGCAGCAAAGGCAATCAACCAGATCACGACTTGAGCCATGGAGGTCTCCGGGTATCGATTGAGTTACATGGGGGATTCGGGTGGCCGCTAGGTTAGCCTCGCCACCGTGGTGACGCAAGCATCCAAGGGGCGCCCCGACACGCGTGAACACGACTCAGGATGAAGCCGCCAATCCTGAAAATGCCCCATTGCCCCTGACAGCATCGAGCCTGTCGCGTTACCATGCCGCTGACATGCACTCACCGAAAGGTTCTTCAATAATGCAAATTGCGCAGAATTCCGTTGTCGCGTTCCACTACACCCTGACCAACGACGCAGGTGAAGTGCTGGACAGCTCGGAAGGCCGCGAGCCGCTGACCTATCTCCACGGCGCCGGCAACATCATTCCGGGCCTCGAAAAGGAGCTCGAAGGCCGCGCCGCCGGCGACAAGCTCAATGCCACCGTGACACCCGCAGAGGGCTACGGCGAGAAGCAGGAGCAGCTGGTGCAGGAAGTACCGCGTGATGCCTTCCAGGGTGTCGAGAGCATCGAGCCCGGCATGCAGTTCCAGGCCCAGACCGAGGGCGGTCCGCTGATGGTCACCGTGACCCAGGTCAGCGGCGACACCGTCACCGTCGACGGCAACCATCCTCTGGCCGGCCAGACCCTGAACTTCGACGTCGAGGTCGCCTCGGTGCGTGAAGCCAGCGAAGAGGAAGTCGAGCACGGCCACGTGCACGGCGAGGGCGGCCACGAGCACTAAGCTCATCCACGACCGTTATCGCATCACAAGGGGCAGCCGATCGGCTGCCCCTTTTTCATGGCGAATTTACATGCTTATGGCGAATTTACCTGGCGAACGGCATGTCAGAGGCCGGCCTCTCCATCCAGTCGCCGTCGCCACAGGAAACCGGCGATGGTCAGCGTCACGCCTAGCACCAGCCAGGAGCCCAGCACCACCCCCCTCCAGCCGTACAGGTTCCAGAACGGCTCCAGCCAGAAGACCCCCAGGCTGGCCCCGGTATAGTAGAACACCAGATAGAGCGCCGAGGCGCTGCCCCGAGCCTGCCGGGCATGGCGCCCCACCCAGCTGGAGGCCATGGAGTGGGCGACGAAGAACCCAAAGGCATTGAGGGTCAACCCCAGCAGGATCAGCAGCAGGCTGTCGGCCAGGGTGACCAGGGTCCCCGCCATGAAGATGGCGATACCCATCATCATGCAGGCCGGCTGGGAGAGGTGGCGCACCAGCCGTCCGGAGAGCGATGAGCCCAGGGTGCCGCCCAGATAGGTCAGAAATATCAGTCCCAGCAGGGTCGACCCCAGATTGAAGGGGGGCGCGGCCATCCGGAAGGTGATGTAGCTGTACTGATTGATGAAGATCAGGAAGTTGAGTCCACCCAGCAGATAGGCCGAAAGCAGGAGCGGATTGCCCAGATGGGCACGAAGATCCGCGAGGGCACCGCTCAATTCGAAGCGCCGCGGCGTGAATCCCCGCGCCGGGGGCAACAGCCTCCAGAACACCGCCACCCCCACCAACGTGATCAGCCCCACCGCCAGGAAAGCGGCGGCGCTGCCTCCCAGCTCGGCCATGCCACCCCCGACCACGCGACCACTGATGCCGCCCAGGGTATTGGCGCCGATATAGAGCCCCACGGCGGCCAGCATCGCCTCCGGCTCGAACTCATCCCCCATCCAGGCGATGGCGACCGCTGGCAGCCCGCCCAGCACGAAGCCCTGCAACAGACGCAGTACCAGCAGGATCTCGAAGCTGGGTGCCAGGGCCAGGGCCAGAGAGAGCCCTCCCGCCGCCAGCAGAGTGACCCGCATGATGCCGGCACGGCCGATGGCATCCGATAGCGGGCCGAAGACCAGCAGCGAGGCCGCCAGCGACAGCGTCGCCACCGACATCACAAGCCCTACCACCATGGTCGAGACACCATGAGCCTCGCGCAGGTCGGGCAGCAGTGGCTGAGGGGCATAGAGATTGATGAAGACCAGCAGAGAGCCCAGGCTCAATGCCAGAGTCGCACGCCACCAGGCGGCACTGCGTATCTGAATCATGAGGTTTCCTGAACGCCGGGCGCCGCCCCTCAGGCGTCGACGTCGGACAGCAGTCGCTGGGCCAGATGGCTCGGCGCCAAGGCACGCCGTGCCTGCCAGTAGTAACGACGCCAGTAGCTGTTATTCAGCTTCGAGATCATCACGCCCCGGGACGAAGAAGCATGCAGGAAGCGGCCATCGCCGATATAGATGCCGACGTGACGATAGATGCCAGGCGGTCGGAAGAACACCAGATCCCCCGGGGCCAGTTCGTCACGCGAGACGGGGCGACCCTCATGCGCCTGCTCACCGGTGGTGCGCGGCAGGGAGAGCCGGAAGGTCTCGGCGAAGACATTCTGCACCAGCGCCGAGCAGTCGACCCCATGCTGGGAGGAGCCACCCAGGCGGTAGGGCGTGCCCTCCCAACGCTCATGCTGAGCCAGCAGGGCCTGACGAACCAGGGCGGGAGGCGGATTGCCGAGTCGGCGCGCCTCGAGGATCGGGTTGTCCACCGGTGACATCATGGGATCCCACCCGCCAGGCAGTCCCGGCAGGTCCCGGGCGAAATAGGGGTCGCCAGCATCGCGAGAAGCGTTCTGCGAAGACGTCGAGGCACAGCCGGTCAGCACGGCCAATGACACGACAACCAGCAAGGCACGATAGGGAGTGACAGCCATAGGATAACAACCTCTTCCCTGAGCCGCTTGCGCCGGCTTCCATGGGCCGGTAGGGGAAAACAACACTATGGCAGTACCACCGGCCAGTATCGGTAGCACTGCCATAGCAGCCTGTCAGCGACTCACTGTGATAAAGGGGCTCCCGACAGGTAGAGCCCTGTATTCGATGCCACGACTATAAACCAGCAACGCCCAGCTGGCGACCTCGGTCCCGCGTCACGCTTCACGCTTTAGTGCAGCAGGCGTGAGTCGCCCGGCAGCGTATCGATATGCATCGGCGCCCAGTGGCGTGGCCGTGCACCGGGGAACTCCAGGCTGGCCCAGGGACCCGCCAGCGGGGGGGCAGCGCTAAGCCAGGCCACCAGCGCCTGGCGCAGGCCGGCCAGGAAGCTCTCCCGTTCCGGCGTCTCTCCCATGAAGAACGAGAAGCCCGCATAGAATCCCCGGGCGTAGGCCTCCCAACCCGAGTAGTGAGACGCCGCGAGAGCATGGGCACGCTCCAGCACCCGGCCGAAGTCCGCCGCCTCCAGCCACCCCAACTGGCGGCCGGCGACCGCCAGATCCACCGCCTGGGCCAGATCCCAGGCGATCAGGTCGGTGTCATTGCAGCCATCCTCGTTATCGCGAACCCGCTGCAGACGTAGCAGATGGGTACGCTCCTCCTCGCTGCACTCGCCACTCTCCAGGGTGGCGATCTCCGAGGCGAGGCGTGCCGCGTTGAGGGTGTATGGGGCATAGTTGATCTGATACTCCTGGCGATCGCCACTCTCCAGCAGGAAGTCCAGGAACTCGACCAGCTCCTCGGCGGAGTGCAGCGCATAGTGACCATCGACCCACTCGCGAATGGCCACCGCCTCACGCTCGCTCTCACGATGGGGCAGGCTCCAGGGTGGGCTGTTGAGCGGTCCCACCAGCGACAGCGCGGTAAACTGCGACAGCCTCGGGCGCGGGCCCGGCTCGTGCCACTCGTCGACCCGCCAGTCGAGCCAGTGGAACAGGCTGCCGGGGTCCTCCAGGTGCCAACGAATCTCCAGGGCGAGTGTCGGCTGCCCCTCCTCCGGCAGCAGCGAGTCCCAGCAGATCCAGGCCTCCAGCAGGCGCCGGGCATCCGGATAGAAACGACACAGCGAGCCTCGCAGCGCCTCGGCCAGTGCCGCCAGGCCCTCGGCGTCGAAGGCTTCACTGTCGAAGGCCATCTGCAGATAGAAGGCGTACTTCTCGGCCATATGAACGGTGGCCGCATGTCGGCTGGCCTGGCGCAGGGCATTACGCTGGGCAAGGGCACCCGGCTCCGGTCGTCCGAAGGGGGTCTCGGCAGGCGGCAGTGCCCCGTGGGAGGCATCGGCGGCGAGCTGATTCAGGTGGTGGGCCTCGGCCGGCAGCCAGTAGCGCACCAGCGCCTCGACCCCCTCGTCGGGGTAGAGGTCGAGATGCTCGGCCAGGTAGCTGCGCGCATCGGCACGCCGCGCCGATGTGACGGGCAGTGACGCCCCCTGACGCACGGCAAGCTCCGGTTCACGCACCGAGGCCAGCGCCAGCACCCAGTGCCGGGCATCGGCACGCCAGCCACGCATCGCCTCCCGGGCAGATGCCATCAGGGTGTCATCCACCAGCCCCTGCAAGGGCACTCGCCAGGGACTCAACGGCGACTGCAGCAGAAGCCGCCAGTCGGCCTCGAAGGCACCCAGCAGATCGCGCCCCTCGAACAGGCTGCGACCACGCTGGAAGCCCCTGGCCAGCGCCGACCAGTCGCTGTAGCGATGCTGCACCAGGTCGGCGGCATGCAGGGCGAAGGCCTCCGCCTCCCCGTCCTGCAGCCAGCCTAGACAAGCCCCCGCCCAGGCCAGGTCGACCAGTCGCAACCAGTCCCAGGCGGCCCACTCCAGCGGCTCTCCCTGCTCCAGGAACATCAGCAGGGTTCGACCATAGCGTCGCTCCCCCGCCTCCAGCCCATCGCACCAGGCACGGCGTGCATCGGGATCGAGAGCCAGCAGCCGCGTGGCATCGAGGTCCCAGCCCTGTCGATCCCCCTGGGCACCCAGCCACAGCAGGACCCGAATCAGGTCGTCCCGACCGTGCACCTGCCAGTCCTCGGCGAGCCACTCGGCCACGCCCGCCCAGTCATGCTCACCGGCAGGCAGTGTCAGCACCGGGGCAAGGCCGGCGCGCAGCCGCCATGCCATGGCACCACCGTCGCACGGCCAGAGCACCTCGGGACGATCATGTACCGCCAGCCACTCGCCGAGGCGCTCCCAAGTGATGCCATCCCCCTCGTGCTCGAGAGCCGCCAGGGCGTCACAGGCCTCCGCGAAACCATCGTCACCACGCACCCAACCATCGGCACTGCGCGCTCGACGCAGCGCCTCCAGCCAGGCATCCAGGTCACGATGGTGGGCGACGATCTCACCGGTCAACCAGTGCGCCCAGGCTCGCGCCTGACTCCGCTCCAGCCACCCCGCGGCACCGGCCAGTGCCGCCAGTTCCAGTGCCGCCAGCAGCCTTGCCGGGTCGGCATCGGCACCGCCGATGTCCAGGGACTCCAGCAGCCGCCAGCCGAGCTCGCCGCGATCCGGCACCGCCAGGGTCGACAGGCGCGCACGGGCGTCCTCGGGTGCCACGCTGAGCGGGTCGGGATCGAAGGCCCAGTCACACAGCACCAGCTGCTGGGCCCACCAGGCGTTCAGGAGATCGATCAAGGCTCACCTCGAAATCGGGTCGCAAGGGCCGCACGCGGCGGCGGAGTGAAACGGCGTGCCCGCCATTGGACGCCATAAGGTCCATGGCACCATGATTTAAGGCGCCATAGTGTAACGGAAAGCGTCTCCAACGCCGATGGCTGGTGCCATTTTTCCCCTTCCCCGGTCCTCTCGGTGCCCGATGCCGGGGCACGACAGGCTTGGCGAAGCGTTTTAAATAATGCACACTGCGTAAAATAAGTCGACATACCCCTCTGGAGGACCCATGGCAGAGCTGCCCGATATCCTGATTCCTAAGGCCTTTATCGCCGGCGAGTGGCGCGACGGTGAAGCATCCTACGCGGTCACCGACCCGGCCAGTGGCGAGGTGCTGGCCGAGGTGCCCGACCTTGGCGCCGACGCCACCCGTGAGGCCGTGGCCGCCGCCGATGCAGCCTGGCCGGCCTGGAAGAAGCGCACCGCCAAGGAGCGGGCCAATCTGCTGCGCGCCTGGTACGACGCCATCATGGACCACCAGGAGGTCCTGGCACGGCTGATGACACTGGAGCAGGGCAAGCCCCTGGCCGAGGCCCGCGGCGAGGTGGCCTACGGCGCCTCCTTCGTGGAGTTCTATGCCGAGGAGGCCAAGCGCGTGGCCGGCGAGACCCTGCCCAGCCACGGTGTCGACAAGCGTATCCTGGTGTTCCGCGAGCCCATTGGCGTGGTCGCCGCCATCACGCCCTGGAACTTCCCGCTGGCGATGATTACCCGCAAGTGTGCCCCGGCCCTGGCCGCCGGCTGTCCGGTGGTCATCAAGCCCGCCGAGGCGACGCCGCTTACCGCCCTGGCCGTGGTGCGCCTGGCCGAGCTGGCCGGCTTCCCCGCCGGGGTGATCAACGTGGTCACCGCCAGCCGCCCGGCCGAGGTCGGTGAGGTGCTGACCAGCGACTCTCGGGTGCGCAAGATCTCCTTTACCGGTTCCACCCCGGTGGGCAAGCGTCTGCTGACCCAGTGCGCCGGCACGGTCAAGAAGGCCTCCATGGAGCTGGGCGGCAATGCCCCCTTCATCGTCTTCGATGACGCCGACCTGGATGCCGCCGTCGAAGGCGCCATCGCCTCCAAGTACCGCAACTCCGGGCAGACCTGTGTCTGCACCAACCGCTTCCTGGTCCAGGACGGGGTCTATGACGCCTTCGTAGAGAAACTGGCCGCACGGGTCGCCGAGCTGCGCGTCGGCAGCGGCCTCGAGGAGGGCGTGGTGCAGGGGCCGCTGATCAACGCCGCCGCGGTAAAGAAGGTCGAGACGCACATCGCCGACGCCCTGGACAAGGGTGGTCGCCTGGTGTGTGGCGGCAAGCCCCACGCCCTGGGTGGCACCTTCTTCGAGCCCACGGTAATCGCCGATGCCACCGAGGAGATGGCCGTGGCCCGGGAAGAGACCTTCGGTCCCCTGGCACCGGTGTTCCGCTTCGAAAGTGATGAGCAGGCCATCGCCATGGCCAACGCCACCGAGTTCGGCCTGGCGGCCTACTTCTATGCCAGCGACTATCGCCGCATCTGGCATGTCATGGAAGGCCTGGAGTATGGAATGGTCGCGGTGAACGAGGGCATCCTCTCCACCGAACTGGCCCCCTTCGGCGGTGTCAAGGAGTCAGGGCTGGGGCGTGAAGGGTCCCACCACGGCCTGGATGAGTTCACTGAACTAAAATACGTCTGTGTCGGCGGCCTGTGACGGCTCGCCCAACCACTATTCAGGAGGCAACATGACCAACGCAGAACTCAATCAGCTCAAGCAGCGCTATGTCGCCAGCGGTGCTGCCAGCCCCTCCGAGCAGTTCGCTGCCCGCGGCGAAAACGCCCTGCTCTGGGACGCCGAGGGCAATCGCATCATCGACTTCGCCGGCGGCATCGGCGTGCTCAACCTCGGCCATCGCCACCCCAAGGTGGTCGAGGCCGTCAAGGCACAGCTCGATCAGCTGATGCACACCTGCCAGACCGTCATCTCCTACGCTCCCTATGTGAAGCTGGCCGAGAAACTGTGTCAGCTCACGCCGGTGCGCGGTGAAGCCAAGACCATGCTGGTCAACTCCGGCGCCGAAGCGCTGGAGAATGCCGTCAAGGTCGCGCGTGCCGCCACCGGGCGCAGCGGCATCATCTGCTTCGACGGCAGCTTCCACGGCCGGAGCTTCATGACCCTGGCCATGACCGGCAAGGTGCTGCCTTACAAGAATGACTTTGGCCCCATGCCCGGCGATGTCTTCCGCGCTCCCTTCCCGGTGCCCTACCATGGCATCAGTGAAGAGGACTCCCTGAAGGCCCTCAAGACGGTCTTCAAGACCGATATCGCACCACACCGCACCGCGGCCATCGTCATCGAGCCGATTCAGGGTGAGGGGGGCTTCTACGCTGCCTCTCCCTCCTTCCTCAAGGCGCTTCGCGAGATCTGTGACGAGCACGGCATCCTGCTGATCGTCGACGAGGTGCAGTCCGGCTTCGCGCGCACCGGCAAGCTGTTCGCCCTGGAGCACAGCGGTATCGAGGCCGACATCATGACCATGGCCAAGAGCCTGGCAGACGGCATGCCCCTGTCGGCCGTGGTCGGTACCGGCTCGGTGATGGATGCCTCGGGCCCCAACTCCCTGGGCGGCACCTACAGCGGCAACCCCCTGGCCTGTGCCGCCGCCCTGGCGGTGATCGAGGCCATCGAGGAAGAGGATATCCTGGCCCGCAGCCGCACGCTCGGCGACAAGCTGGCCAAGCGCATGGCCGAATGGCAACAGGAGTTCGAGGCGGTGGACAATCCGCGCAACGTCGGCTCCATGGCGGCATTCGAGCTGGTGGCCGACAAGTCCTCACGCACGCCGGCACCAGAACTCGCCGCTGCCCTCTGCAAGAAGACCAAGGAGAAGGGCCTGATCCTGCTCGCCTGTGGCTTCTGGGGGAACTCCATCCGCTTCCTGATGCCGATCACCATCGAGGATGAACTGCTCGAGGAGGGCCTGGATATCGTCGAGGCCTCCCTCAAGGAGCTGGTAGGTCAGCCCGCGACTGCCTGATCGGCGCCTCACCCGTTCGACATCACCGCCCGGCCTTGCGCCGGGCGGTGTTCGTTCGGGCCTTGTCTTCCGTCGCCGCCCCCGGGAAGATGGCAGCGTCAACCACGAGACATGACCGTGATTCTGCGAACCCTTTCCCTGTTACGCTCCCTGCAGGGGGCCAGCCAGACCGCCGACCAGGCCCGCGGTACCGTCCAGCAGGCCAGCGACTATCGCTGGCTGCGCCATGAGCTCCGCCACGGCGTGCTCACCCGCAGCGATGCTCGCCTCGCCGACGGCACGCCGGCGGTGACCATCACCCTCGCCTACCCTGCCACGACCAGCCGAATGGCCGGCGGTAGCTGGCCGGCATCTCCCGCGGCTCGCGAACGCTGCCATGTCGCCGGCCAGCACGCCTGCCGGGCCGCCGGTGCCCCCGCCTACCGCACCCTGGAGAGTCTGTCCCGCGGGCTTGCCGAGGGCGGGATCGCCGTGCTGCGCGACGCCACACGCTTTCAGTACCTGCTCGACCGCGATGCCCTCGGACTCGCCTGGTGCCGCCCCGAGGGCTTGCCGACAACCCTGTCGGCACGCCTGGTCGAGCCCGGCGCCGATACCGGCTGGTTACTGCTCGAGTTGCGGGTACCCGAGACCACACCCCCGCAACGCCTCTCCGGCGCCTGGCTGGACAGGTGTCTCGACCGCTACCGGCGCATCCTCCCCCGCCAGAACTAAATCGACCTTGGTCATAAGTCGACCTTGGTCTTAGCGCCTGGATCATGGCTAGCCGATACGCCATCCTTGTCCCGTGTTCGACATCCCTTCGGTGGTGGCAGGACGCCTCCACCGGGCGACAACTCGTGGCAGCCTTGTCCGGCTTCAGAAGCATGGCCCCGAGTGCGTGAGACCTCGAGCACGACAACGACAAGATGGCGCCGGCCATAGCACGGCGCCTGCACCAGCCAGGAGCAACAATCATGACCAAGTTACCCCCCGACACCAGGACCCGTGGCCTCCATGAGCTATACGCCGAGGACCCCGAGGCGGCAGACAAGCTGGTATGGAACCGTGAGGTCGACCCGGTATCCCGGCGTGGCTTTCTCAAGCGCTCGAGCATGCTGGCCATGGCGGCGGCGGTGGGTGGGTCCATCCCCTTTGCCGACAAGATGCCCGGCGGCCTGATCCCCGCGGCACTGGCCCAGAGCGACGAACCCTTCACCCTCGAGGGCAAGGAGGGACTGACCATCCTCAACGACCGGCCAATCAACGCCGAGACCCCTCCCCACCTGCTCGACGACGATATCACCCCCGCCAAGCACATGTTCGTGCGCAACAACGGCATTCCTCCTGCCTTGGAGAATATCGACGTCGATGCCTGGCAGCTCGAGATCGGGGGTGAGTCCTGCGAGAACCCGCAGAGCTTCTCGATCGCCGATCTCAAGGAAAAGTTCGAGCATCACACCTACCAGCTGCAGGTGGAGTGCGGAGGCAATGGGCGCAGCGAGTATGTGCCCTCGGCCAGCGGCAACCAGTGGACCACCGGCGCGGTGGCCTGCCCCACCTTTACCGGCGTGCGCCTGCGGGACGTTCTGGAGGTCTGCGGGATCAAGGACGATGCCGTCTACATCGGCTACTACGGTGCCGACATCCACGCCAGCGGCAACCCCGACAAGGACCCGATCTCCCGTGGGGTGCCCATGTCCAAGGCCCTGGAGGATGAGTCGCTGATCGCCTGGGCCATGAACGGCGAGGATATCCCCTATCTCAACGGCTACCCCCTGCGTGTGGTGTGCGGCGGCTGGCCGGGCTCGGTCTCGGGGAAGTGGCTCACGCGCATCGTGATCCGCGACCAGAAGCACGATGGCACCAAGATGAGCCCCCCCTCCTACAGCGTACCCAAGCACCCGGTGGCCCCGGGCAGCGTGGTGCCCGAGGAAGACTTCGTGACCATCGAGTCGATGCCGGTGAAGTCGCTGGTGACCTTCCCGAAGTCTGGGGTCGACCACGCCCTGGGCGAGACCATGACCGTCCGCGGCCACGCCTGGGCCGGCGACCTGGCCGTCAAGGAGGTGCATGTCTCCATCGACTTCGGCGCCACCTGGCAGAAGGCCGAGCTCAAGGCGGCGCCCAACCGCCTGGCCTGGCAGCGCTGGACCACATCCGTGGAGTTCCCCGAGCCCGGCTACTACGAGGTCTGGGCCAAGGCCACCGACGAGGAGGGCCGCGCTCAACCCATGGTCGTCCCCGGCTGGAACCCGAAGGGCTATCTCAACAACGCCTGCCATCGCATCGCGGTTCAGGTGGCCTAGGAGATACCATGAAACCTTTACACGCACTCGCCAAGCCGATGCTGGGAGCGCTCCTGCTGGCGCTCCCCGTGATGGGGGCGGCCCAGGAAACGGATCCGGAATCGGGATTGATCAAGGCCGAGGGGTGGCAGATGACCAAGGCCAACTGCACGGTCTGTCACTCCGCCAAGCTGGTGACCCAGAACAGCGGCACACGTGGCCACTGGGAGTCACTGATCCGCTGGATGCAGGAGACCCAGGGACTATGGGAGTTCCAGCCGGAAATGGAGAACGTCATCCTCGACTACCTGGCCGAGCACTATGGGCCCAAGGAGGATAGCCGCCGTCTGGCGCTGCCGCGCAACCTGATGCCGGACAACCCCTACCCCACGACCGCCGAATCCGGCTGAAGGCTGTTGGGTAACAACGTCCTGTACAACAGGCCCCTCCCGCGAGGGGCCTGTTGGCATGGAGAGGCCAGGAACCGCCAAGGCATCCGCATCGCCCCGTGGCGTCACCCTCTTCGCGTATCAGACGCTAACCCTGACCTCATACCCGGTGTACTTGCGCAGATTGATCACCCCGCTGTCGAGTATCAGGTACTGCCCCTTGAGGCCGAGCAGGATGCCCGACACCTCAGGCGTCTTGTCGAGGTTATGGGAGACCACCTTGGTGGGGTGCTCCAGCACCGGATAATCAAGCGTCACCGGCGCCTCATTCAGGACTCGGATGGCATCGGCGCCGAAGCGTTCCCGCAGGTTGGCGAGTCCCCCCTCGAGACGCGCCAGCAACCGGTCCCGCTCGGCGGGCAGGTCGAGCATGGCGGTCTCTCCCTTGAGCATGGCCCGCCAGTTGGTGCGGTCGGAGACCTCCTCCTTGAACAGCATCTCCACGAAGCCGGACTGCTGGCGAGTCTCCACCACCATGATCGGCAACGCCTGAACCGCCCCCTGGTCGAGCCAGCGGGTGGGCACCTGGGTACCACGGGTAATCCCTACCTTGAGGCCCGAGGCATTGGCCAGATAGACGATATGCGGCTGAAAGCAGTGACGCTCAGCCCACTCCGGCTCCCGGCAGGTACCCGCAAAGAAGTGACAGGTCTCCGGCTTGACGATACAGGTATCACACTGGGCGAGCCGCTTGAAGCAGGGGTAGCAGTAGCCCTGGGCAAAGCTCTTCTTCGTCGCACGCCCACAGTGGGTGCAGGCGATGGCGCCGCTCCAGGCAAGGGTCAGTGGCCGGCCCAGGCGCTCATTGAGCGCCAAACGCTGCTCGCCGGCCCGCAGGGTGTAGTGGGCCGGCTCGCCGCCCTGCCCCGGGACGATGCCCATCTTGGTCAGGCAGCCCTGCACCTCACTCGCCACGACCAGCGACTCAGTCACGACCGGCGTCCCGCGCCAGGCCGGCCAGCGCCGGGTCGACGTTCTCGCCACTGCTGGCCCCCCCGCAGGTGCGCCGCTCCAGGTAGCCGACGCGCTCGCTCTCCGGCACGTTGTTCTCCACCTCGTAACGCATCACCGCCTCGAGACAGAGTTCGGTCTGCTCGCGTGTCAGCAGGCGGCCGTCGGGCCACTTGCGCAGGGCGACCGCCTGCTTGAGGCTCTCGTAGATGGACGGGCTCATCTGCTGGATCATGCGCTCGAAGGTCATATCACTCATCGTAAGGTTCTCCAGGGAATCGATGCGTCAGCGCTGGTGGCGGGCGCGTCCGGAATGGTACCAGCCCAGGGCCAGGCCCACGACCAGGCCGCCCAGGTGTGCCTCGTTGGCCACATTGCCGAAGCCTACCGTGGTTGCCATGTCGGTCATGGTGAAGAGCATCCACCCCAGCATGAACACCACCAGCATCTGGGGCACGAAGAAGCCGCTGCCCGGGGCACGCCGAGACATCAGCCAGACATAGCCGAGCAGCGCGAAGTCAACGCCTGACATGCCACCGAACAGTGCCGTTCCGGCGGCATACTGAGCCAGGTTGGCACCGATGCCGGCGGCAAGCAGAATCGACAGCATGCGCCGACTCCCCTGCAGCGCCTCCACCTGGCGACCGAAGTACCATAGCCAGAGCATGTTGAAGATCAGGTGCATCCAGCCAAAGTGCAGGAAGGCGGGCGACAGCAGGCGCCACACCTGGCCCGAGGCCAGTACATCCGACAGGTTTCCCACCGACAGGGTGCCGGCCGGGCTGATTCCCAGCGGCACGATGGCCAGCAGCGCGATCACCAGGTCACCGAATAGCGCCATGGCGGCAAACACCAGCAGGCAAAGCCCCAGGGTCGCGGTGGTCAGCGGGGCCTGACGCCACACCGACAGCAGTGCCCCGGACCGGTCAGAACGGCGAGACGAGGTGTCGACAGTCATTGGCTCGCCACGTTGCCAGCGTCCCACCACCTCCAGCAGCGCCTCATGCTGGGCAGGGTCGGCCAGCCACAACAGCTGCCCCTCCTCCTCGGCAGTGATGCGATGGCCGATCCGCGCCGCCCAGAGGGCACGGCGCAGCTCACGGGTGTCGGCATCCACGGGCAGCAGCATCACGCGATACATGGCATTACCTCGGGGTTGGTGACCCGCCGCCGGCGAACACCCGGCGACCATGCATCAGAAATCCATGCATCAAAAAAGCATGTGTCAAACAACCATGCATAAAAAATCCGGCGGAGGGGGCCGCCGGACAAGAGCAAGGGATCATTCAAGGGAACACCTACTCTGATGGCGAATGGCGCCGGGAGTTCACTGCCCGACACGACAAAATTTGTAACAGTATGTATCAATCGAGATCGATCTCCCACGGCTGTGGCCTCACCTGTTCCTCCCGGGGCACTCGCAGCCAGACGAAGTGGTCGGCATTCAGTCGCGACTCGCCACTCCAGCGATAGGCGACCAGACGACCGAACTTCACGGCGCTGTAGTCCAGGCAGGCAATATTGGCCGTCGGCAGCGCCGGAATGCCCTCACACCAGTAGTGACCGATAAACAGCGGGGGCTCCTCCAGGCCATAGTGGCACAGGCGGGCCCGCTCCTCTTCCGTCAGGGGGCGTTGCTCGAGGTCATCGGGCAGGTTGTCCGGCTGGAACACCACATCCCCCCAGGTCTGCGGTGAGCGTGCCCAGAAGTGGGTGCGAAAGCTGCGCCGGGTGAAACCGTCTCCCGAGTGAATCGCCACCCCCAGGGGCAGGGGCATCTGGGTGCCTCGTGTCAGGCGGTCGAGAATCTTGAAGGCACGGGCGCCGGGCGCCGTGGACTCGACCAGGAACGCCTGATCCAGACGAGCGTCGGGCCGGCGTCGATAGAGCTCGTCGATCAGCGGCTGATCCCAACAGGCGTGAACCACCCGCAGGCCGTCGAGTTCCAGACACAGCGGCATCTCCAGGAACCAGGCCAGAGCCTCCTCCCACTCCTGGGGATGATCACGGTACTGCTCGAGGGTCTCGCGAATGATGCGATTGTTGCGTGGAGAGTGTTCGCGTAACCAGTCCCGGCCAAGCCCCGAGGGGGCCGGCTGGCAGTAGGTCAAGGCGTTGTATTCATGATTGCCCATCACGATATGCGCCTCGCCCGCCTCCACCATGCGATAGGCGATCTGCACCGCCAGCCGCACGCGCGGTCCCCTGTCGACCAGGTCGCCGAGGAAGATCACCCTGCGTCGCGGGTGTCGATAGACGCCGCCTCGCTGGTGATAGCCGAGCTTCTCCAGCAGGGCCGCCAGGGTGGCACCACAGCCGTGCACATCACCGATCAGGTCATAGCCCTCGAGCCTCGCCCGCTTGTTCACGTCAATCCCCCAGGCGATGGCTCCAGCCCAGCTTGCTGCGCAGGACCTCGTAGAAGTTGTGCCCCACCGGGTGCACCAGATGCACCGTCTGAGGCTTGCGGCGAATCACCAGGACATCATCGGGCTTGGCCACCGCCCGGGTCTGCCCATCGCAGCTGATATGCGGGTAGGTCTGGTTGGTCTCACCGATATGGATACGGATCTCGCTGGAGGCATCCACCACGATGGGGCGGCTCGAAAGGGTATGCGGGAACATCGGCACCAGGGTCAGCACATCGAGGCGCGGGTGCATGATCGGCCCACCGCCGGAAAGCGAATAGGCGGTCGAGCCGGTGGGGGTGGCGATGATCAGGCCATCGCTGCGCTGGCTGTAGACGAACTGACCATCGAGAAAGAGCTCGAACTCGATCATGCGCACCGCCTTGCCGGGATGCAGCACGACCTCGTTGAGCGCATCGCCACTGCCCATCAGGGTATCGTCACGATAGAGCTCGGCATCGAGCAGGAAGCGCTCCTCCACCTCATAGTGCCCCTCGAGCACCTCGCCGACCCGCTCCTCCAGCTCGTCGGGGGAGATATCGGTCAGGAACCCCAGCCGGCCACGGTTGACACCCAGTACCAGGGTACCGCTATGACAGAGGGTACGAGCCGCACCCAGCAGGCTGCCGTCGCCACCCACCACGATCACCAGATCGCACAGCTCACCGAGCATTCGCCGGCTGGCCTCCGGGTGGCCGTGATCGAGCAGCACCGTGGCGGTGCGATCCTCGACGATGACATGCAGGCCACGCTCGTCGAGAAAGCGCATCAGGCGCTTGAGGGTTTCGACCACCCCGGCGCTGCCCAGGCGGCCGATCAGACCAATATGGCGGAAGGGTGGCGTCTCACGCCCCTTCGCCGTTCTCTGTTGGGGTGACATTCGGGGGCCTCTCGCAGCTCAGCGGCTCATTATGGCGAGCGCTCTGCCCACGAGCAAACACGACCTCAGGCCAGCGAGGCGGATCGCCGACGCACCCACCACTCGTTGAGCAACAGAGCCGTCAGGATGATACCCCCTCCCAACCCCAGCCGAACGAGGTCGGCATCCCGGTTCCAGATCGCCAGGTTGACCACCAGCCCCGCCGGAATCAGCGCATTGTTCATGATCGCCAGGGCCCCGGCATCGACCCGCACGGCGCCGAGGTTCCACAGGAAGTAGCCCAGGCCGGAGGCGACCAGCCCCAGCCACAGCAACACGCCCCACTGAACGTCGGTAGAGGGCAGCGCGGCGGCATTGCCGAGCAGGGCGAAGGCCGGCACCGCCACGACCAGGGCCCCGAGGTAGAACCAGGCGAAGACGCTGTGGCGCGGCAACGACGCGGGCAGCTCGGCCGACAGCCGCCGGTAGCCCACCTGACCGAGGGCGAAGCAGAGGTTGGCGCCCTGCACGACCAGAAAACCCATCCAGAAGCCCCCGTCAACGCCGTCGTAACGGATCACCGCGGCCCCCAGCACGGCCAGTGAGGCAGTGATCAGATAGAAGGGGGTAAAGCGCCCGAACAGCGCATCATCGAGCAGGGTGATATAGATCGGCGTGAAGATGGTGAACAGCAGCACCTCCGGCACCGAAAGGAGCAGAAACGACTGGTAGAAGAACAGGTACATCACGCCGAGCTGAACCGCCCCCAGCCCCATCAGCACCCAGCGCTGGCGCCCCTTCAGCAGTCGTGGGCGCAGAAACGGCAGGAAGACCAGCGCCGCCAGTGCGACCCTCATCAGCACCGCAAAGTAGCTGTCCACCTGACCAGCGAGGTAGACGCCGATCAGCGAGAAGGAGAACGCCCAGAGCACGGTAACGCCAATCAGGAAACCCATCGGTAAACCCTATACCAAAATTAAAGTTTACCAAGCTTACACCTGAGGCGAGAACGCTGCCAAGCGGCATGGCGATGTCAGTGGCGCGAGAGGCGCCACCAGGCATATATCACTCCCGGCACCCACCCCAGCAGGGTCAACGCCAGGGCGATCAGCACGGGGCGTGCCCCCAGCCCGGCGAGCCCCAGGGCCAGTGGCGGCAACAGGATCGCCAGCATGCGCAGTGCCAGGCGCACACGAGGCGGTGCCTCGAAAACCGCGTCGGATGACGCCGGGGAGTGGCCGACGGCGCCCCCCTCTTGCGCTGGCGGTATAAAGGTGCCCACGCTCGTGTCTTCCGCCGAGGCATCCTGTTCACGAGCCAGGGGTTGTTCATGGAACAGAGCTTGCCGATGGGTTTCATGGTCGATCTTCTGATCGATGGAGTCGGCACCCTCGGCCAGCTCGCCATGATAACGCTCCCACTCCTCCCAGTCGTGGGGCGTACCGGCCCGGGGGCGGTGGTCACCGGCCCCCCGGGCGCGCGCCCAGGCCTTCTCTTCCAGCGTGTTGGGGCGCTCGCGGTCGCGCTCGCCATCCAGCCCCTTTCGGGCGAGGTATTCGCGTGCATCCATGGATAACCTCCAGGGAACATAAGATGGTGACAGTTTGAGGGAGTGACGGCATCCCGGGTTCCCCCGGAACCACAAGCGTTGAAGGTGGTTCGCCCGGGTTAGATGGGGAACCATCATGGTCGGCTATGCTAAGAGCAAACCGGCACAAGGAGACCCTCATGGCCAACAAGGCTCCCACCATCGTACGTGAGATCATGTCCCGCGACTGCTACCGGGTCACCGACAGGACCTCGGTCGCGACGCTGGCCCACGGGCTTGCCCTGCATCGCCTGCCCGGCGCACCGGTGGTCGATGGAAACGATCTACTCATCGGCTTCATTTCGGAACAGGACGTGATGGGCAAGGTGCTGGAGAGTGCCTATCTCAACGACGAGCCGCCGCTGGTCAGCGACCTGATGCGCCACGAGGTGCTCACGGTGTCACCCACCAAGAGCATTACCGACCTGGCCCAGGAGATGCTCGGCAACAAGCCCAAGGTCTACCCGGTCGTGGAACAGAATCGACTGGTGGGTATCGTGACCCGCCGCGACGTACTCGACGCCATCCTGCGCATGCGCCACCGCTGACCCCTGAGCGGCGCTCAACTGTCCTTCCCCGCCCCGTCGATCGACGGGGCAAACATGTTGGCACCAGCAAGCCTGCCCTCTCCAGCCACCCTCTTGCCATCGGGAACGGCCGCATCGACCCAGAAAAAAAAGGCCGCTCCCGAAGGAACGGCCAAGATGCGATCGAAACTGCCAGCGGAGCAACAGTGTTAGCGACTGCTATCGCGACTGGCTGTACAGAGTCAGACAGCCGTTGGCGAGAAAGTTCGCGACAAGCCAAAATTTTTTCATTATTTTTCGAGCAGAGCGCTAATGAAAACAGCTGCTTGACGCCGTTTCACCGATATATCGAATAAGCTGACGGTGCGGGGTCTACACCCTTAGGCCGGCAGGGCAGGCCCGACAGCGGTTCCGCGGCTCCCGGCAGTCTTCACAAAACAACGGGTTACCGCCGCAGGAACAGGAAACCCACAAGACGACTTGCAATGGGCAAGGTATTGGTTTTACTATCGAAAACCACTCGCGGGTGTAGCTCAATGGTAGAGCAGAAGCTTCCCAAGCTTAAGACGAGGGTTCGATTCCCTTCACCCGCTCCAGGTTCTACTCCCCTCCGTGCCTTCGCACCCATACTGCTGCCACGCCTGAGCTTGCCATGGCCCTCTACCTGCTGGTCTTTGTCGTCTGCCTGCTGATCTTCGGCGGCATGGTCGGCCTGCTGCTGCTCTCCGGCACTCCACGCTTTCGTACCGACCCCGAGCGACTGCTGACACTGTTCGACCAGGCGCTGGAAAGCCGTGTCGACGAGAGCGAGTGGAACACCATCATGGGGTACCCAATCCGCCACGACGACTATCTGGATGGCGTGCGCCGTCGGGCCCAGCGCCTGATGGACGAGCATGGCAACCACGGCCGCGCCGCGAGGGGCAAGCCGCTGCTGGACGAAAAGGGGCATGACGAGCTCGAAGCACTACGCGCCCACCTGGCGCGCCGTCAGGCACTGCGCGAGCGTCAACGCAGCGTGAAATGAGACATTCTGCCGCACGGGGTAGGATAGTGCTTCGCCCGCTGTGCGGAGGGAGACCGCCATGTCCAGCGTGATTCGCCAGATCCCCCTCGATACCGCCACGCGACATCATGCTCACGACTACCATCAGGTCGTGATCGGCCTGCAGGGCCAGGCGGAATTCGAGATCGAGGGACTCGGCGGCGCCATCTCGGCGCTTTCCGGCTGCATCGTGCCGGCCAACCATGTGCACTACTACGCAGGTACCGGCGACAACCGCCAGCTCATCCTTGACCTGCCGACACGATCCGCCGCCCTCACCGGCCCCCAGCGAGAGCTCGCACGCCTCTTCGATGCCCCGCGCTTCTTTACCCTGGATGACCCACTCAAGCGCTACATGGCATTCCTGCTGCTGGAGCTGGAACACTCGCCACCCGATGCTCACCAGGGAGACCGTCTCGCCGCAACGCTGCTGGGCTGCCTACACGCCCGCCTGGCCTGCGAGGCGCCAGCCTCCCCTCCCAGGCTCGATATGGTGCGGCTGGAGCGTTTCATCGAGGCACATCTGGCACACCGCCTCAGCGTCGCCGACCTCGCCCGGGTGGCCTGTCTCAGCGAGGCCCACTTCCGACACTGCTTCCGCCACCAGACCGGACTCACGCCCTGGCAATACGTGCGACGCCGTCGTCTCGAGGCCGCCCGCCGGCTGCTCGATGACACTCACCTATCGCTGACCGAGATAGCGGAACTGACGGGGTTCAGCAGCCAGAGCGCCCTCTCCCGCGCCTGTCGCGAGAGCTATGGCCAACCGCCGAGCCGCCTGAGGCAAACTGCCCTCACCACAAGCTAAGACTAAAGTCTATCTATCTAACGCTATCGTCGTACAAGTCACGCGTTTTTTGCAACAACTCCCGCGGAATCCACAAGCATCACCGGCGCCAAGCACCTACAGTCAGGGTAAGGCCAGGCTGCAACAACCTCGCCCGCATGGCGCCGGCGCAGTGCAGAAGGCGCTCCGGTACCGAATACCGCACTCATCGAAGGAGGCCACCCAGAAAACGAATCGCCGCAATACCCCAAGAGCCCCGGCATAGTGCCATCGAGATAAAAAAGCCAAGAAAGCGGTGCCCGATTGCCGACCCCTCGGCACAGGCATCAACGACGCGGAGCCAGGCTCCGCCCTGATGAACTGGAGAGTTTTCATGGAAACTGGTGTATGGATCAGCCTAATAGGCTACTTCGTACTCATGATCGCCATCGGCGTTTATGCGATGCAGAAGGCCACCTCGTCGTCCGAAGATTATATGCTGGGCGGACGCGGCCTGAGCCCCAAGGTGGCCGCGCTATCCGCCGGCGCTTCGGACATGAGCGGCTGGTTACTGCTGGGGCTGCCCGGGGCACTGTTCGTGTCGGGGCTCGGCTCGGCCTGGATCGGCATCGGCCTGCTGGTGGGCGCCTTCTTCAACTGGACCCTGGTCGCCCCCCGTCTGCGTGAGCAGACCGTCCACTACGGCAACGCGATCACCATCCCCGAGTTCCTGGCCAACCGGTTTCCGACCCGCGCCCTGTCGCTGAGGACGGTGTCGGCCATCGTCATCGTCGTTTTCTTCGCCGTCTACACCGCCTCCGGCCTGGTGGCGGGCGGCAAGCTGTTCGAGAGCGCCTTCGCCGGCATATTCAACTTCGGCGGTTTGAGCGACTATGCAGCGGGAGTCGTCATCACTCTGGGCATCGTGCTGGCCTACACCGTCATCGGCGGCTTTCTGGCCGTCAGCCTGACCGACTTCGTGCAGGGCTGCATCATGATGCTGGCGCTGGTGATCATGCCGGCGGTGGTACTCTTCGGCGAAGGCGGCGGCGGCTACTCCCAGGCCTCACAGACGCTCAACGAGGTAGACCCCACCCTGCTGACCTGGACCGAGGGGCTGACGGTCATCGGCTGGCTGTCGGCGGTGACCTGGGGGCTTGGCTACTTCGGTCAGCCGCACATCATCGTGCGCTTCATGGCCATCCGCAGCCTCAAGGAGGTCCCGATAGCGCGCAACATCGGCATGTCCTGGATGGCCATCTCGCTGATCGGCGCCGTGTCGCTGGGCATCTTCGGCCGGGCCTACGCCGTGCGCAACGGTATGGATGTCGAGGACCCGGAGACCATCTTCATCATTCTCGCCGATCTGCTGTTTCATCCGCTGATCACCGGCTTCCTCTATGCCGCGCTGCTCGCGGCGATCATGAGCACCATCTCCAGCCAGCTGCTGGTCTCCTCCTCATCGCTGACCGAGGACTTCTACCGGCTCTTCCTGCGCAAGCAGGCATCTGACAAGGAGACGGTGACGATCGGTCGCCTCTGCGTGGTGCTGGTGGGCATCGTCGCCGTGATCATCGCCTCCAACCCCGACTCCCAGGTGCTGGGGCTGGTCAGCAACGCCTGGGCAGGCTTCGGCTCGGCCTTCGGCCCGCTGATCATCCTCTCGTTGATGTGGCGGCGCACCAACGGCGCCGGCGCCATCGCCGGCATGGTGACAGGGGCCGCGACCGTCATGATCTGGATCTCGCTGGGCTGGAACGGCTCCTTCATGGGCGGGCCCGGCGTCTACGAGATCATCCCCGGCTTCATCGCCGCCTGGGTGGCCATCATGGCGGTGAGCCTCGCCACCGCCGATGCCGGCGAGTATCAGCATATCGAGCGGTAATTCGGTGCCCGAGGGCGCCGAAACCAGCAACACCACGTGGCCCCGCGACCGGGGCCATTAGCAGGAGAGATCAACCATGAATCACGCCACCCCGGGTCCTCAGGGGGTCGAGAACGTCCTCCGCGCGCGCATCCGCGACCACTATTCGATCGATGAAGCCAGCGTGCTGAAGGGACTGGTGGAGCAGCAGCTGCGCCTTTCCGAAGAGGAGCGCCACCGTATCGCCGAGGCCGGCGCCAACTACGTGGCGCGGGTGCGCAAGGAAACCTCGCCGAGCATGATGGAGTCGTTCCTGGCCGAATACGGGCTCTCCACCGCCGAGGGCGTCGGCCTGATGTGCCTGGCCGAGGCGCTGCTGCGCGTGCCCGATGCGGAGACCATCGACGACCTGATCCACGACAAGATCGAGCCCTCCGACTGGGGCGCGCACCTGGGCAAGTCCTCCTCGTCGATGGTCAACGCCTCGACCTGGGCGCTGATGTTGACCGGCAAGGTACTCGAAGACGATCCCAAGGGCCCGGTGCGCGCGCTGCGCGGCCTGGTGCGCCGCATGGGCGAACCGGTGGTGCGCACCGCGGTGGCTCAGTCGATGAAGATTCTCGGCCGCCAGTTCGTGCTCGGCCAGACCATCGAGGAGGGCATGAAGAATGCCCGCGAGCTCGAGAAGCAGGGCTACACCTACTCCTACGACATGCTGGGCGAGGCGGCGCGCACCGATGACGATGCCCTGCGCTATCACCAGGCCTACGCCACGGCGATCGAGGCGATCGCCAAGCAGGCCAAGGGCGACGTGCGCTCAAGCCCCGGTATCTCGGTGAAGCTCTCGGCGCTGCATCCGCGCTACGAATACACACACCGCGATACCGTGATGAGGGTCCTGGTGCCCCGGGCCCAGGAGCTGGTGAAGCAGGCGGCCAAGGCCAACATCGGCTTCAACATCGATGCCGAGGAGCAGGACCGCCTGGATCTGTCGCTGGACGTCATCGAGGCGCTGCTCGACGACCCGGAGCTCGACGGCTGGGACGGCTTCGGGGTGGTGGTGCAGGCCTACGGGCGCCGCGCCGCGCCGATGATCGAGGCCCTGCACGAGATGGCCGAGCGCTACGACCGCAGGATCATGGTGCGGCTGGTCAAGGGCGCCTACTGGGACACCGAGATCAAGCTGGCCCAGGAGATGGGCGTCGAGACGTTCCCGGTCTTCACCCGCAAGGTCAACACCGACGTCAGCTACATGGCCTGCGCGCAGATGCTTCTCGACCGGCGCGATCGCATCTACCCGCAGTTCGCCACCCATAACGCCCATACCTGCGCGGCGATCATCGCCATGGCGGGCGGCGACAAGGAGAGCTACGAGTTCCAGCGCCTGCACGGCATGGGCGAGTCGCTCCACCATATCGTCAAGCAGTCGGAGGGCACCCACTGCCGCATCTATGCCCCGGTCGGCGCACACCGCGACCTGCTGGCCTACCTGGTACGCCGCCTGCTGGAGAACGGGGCGAACTCCTCGTTCGTCAATCAGGTGGTGGATGACACCATCCCGCCGAGCGAGGTCGCCAAGGATCCGGTGGCCGAGATGCAGCGCCTGGGCGGCGCCATCGCCAGCCCGTCGATCCGCCAGCCCGGCGAGCTGTTCGCCCCCGAGCGCAAGAACTCCCGGGGCTACCGGATCAACGAGCCGGCCTCGATCCTGCCGCTGATCGAGGCCCGCGAGGCCTTCGCCGATACCACCTGGACCGCCGGTCCGATGCTCGCCGGCGGCCCGGCGCCCAAGGGCAAGGCGCGTGACATGCTCTCCCCCGCCGACACCTCCCGGGTGGTCGGCCAGGTCCACGAGGCGACCGAGGAAGAGGTGGCCGCCGCGCTGGACGCCGCCGAGGATGGCTACCGCGACTGGTCGGCGCGGCCGGCGGCGGAGCGCGCCGAGGTGCTGCGCCGGACCGCCGATCTCTACGAGGAGCACATCGCCGAGCTGACCGTGATCTGCACCCGCGAGGCCGGCAAGATGATGTTCGACGGCATCGCCGAGGTGCGCGAGGCGGTGGACTTCCTGCGCTACTACGCCAACGAGAGCGAGCGCCTCGAGGCCGAGGAGCCCGGCAGCGCCCGCGGTCTCTTCGTCTGCATCAGTCCGTGGAACTTCCCGCTGGCGATCTTTACCGGCCAGATCGCGGCCGCGCTGGGGGCCGGCAACGCCGTACTCGCCAAGCCCGCCGAGCAGACGCCACTGATCGCCGCCCGGGCCGTCGAGTTGATGCGCGAGGCCGGCCTGCCCGAGGCGGCGCTGCAGCTGCTGCCCGGCGATGGGCCGACGGTGGGTGGCCCCTTGACCAGCGATTCGCGCATCGCCGGCGTCTGCTTCACCGGCTCCACCGAGGTGGCACAGATCATCCACAAGGCGCTTGCCCAGAACGCCGGGCCCGATGCGGTGCTGATCGCCGAGACCGGCGGACTCAACGCCATGATCGTGGACTCCAGCGCGCTGACCGAGCAGGCGGTGCGCGACATCCTGATCTCCTCCTTCCAGTCGGCCGGCCAGCGCTGCTCGGCGCTGCGCATGCTCTATGTCCAGGAGGAGGCACGCGAGCGTCTGTTGACCATGCTCGACGGCGCCATGGACGCGCTGGTGATCGGCGACCCCTGGAACACCGACACCGATGTCTCGCCGGTGATCGATGCAGAGGCCCAGGCCGATATCACCGCCTACGTGGAAGCCCAGCGCAAGGCCGGCAAGCTGCTGAAGACGCTGCCCGCCCCGGAGGTGGGCACCTTCGTCACCCCGGCGGTGGTCGAGGTCGACGGCATCGGTGATCTCGAGCGTGAGATCTTCGGGCCGGTGCTGCATGTGGCCACCTTCAAGGCGCGGGAGATCGACGAGGTGGTCGATGCGATCAACGCCAAGGGGTATGGGCTGACCTTCGGCCTGCACACCCGCATCGACGATCGCGTACAGCAGATCGTCGAGCGGATCCATGTCGGCAACGTCTACGTCAACCGCAACCAGATCGGCGCCATCGTCGGCTCCCAGCCCTTCGGGGGTGAGGGACTCTCGGGCACCGGACCCAAGGCCGGCGGGCCGCTCTACGTCACCCGCTTTCGCCGCACCGCCGAGGTCGAGCGTCACGAGGCGCCGACGGGGGACACCGTGTCGATCGGCGATCTGCAGTCGGCCCTCGACGGCCTCGACCCGCGCAACTGGGCGGCGCGGCCCGACCGGGTCGAGGTGCTGCGCCGGGCGCTCTCCGGCCAACGCGGCGTGATCCGCAAGGCGCTGGCCGAGGCGGCGTCTCTGGACATGACGCCGCAGTCGCTGCCGGGACCGACCGGAGAGAGCAACCGGCTGGCGATGTACCCCAAGGGGCCGGTGCTCTGTCTCGGTCCGACGCTGGATATCGCCGTCGCCCAGGCGGTGCAGGCGCTCGGTGCCGGCTGCCCGGCGCTGGTCGTCGCACCGGGCGCGGTCGAGGCCGTACAGCCCCTCGAGCGGGCCGGGGCGCCGGTCACCGGGATCGACGGCCGCGTCTCGGCAGATACGCTGACCGCGGTCGAGGGCTTCGTGGCAGTGGCCGCCGCCGGCAGCAGCGACTGGACCCGAGAGCTGCGCCGGGCACTCGCCGAGCGCGACGGAGCCATCGTGCCGCTGGAGACCCAGACCATCGCGCCGGAGCGCTACGTGGTGGAGCGCCACCTCTGCATCGACACCACCGCCGCCGGCGGCAACGCCAGCCTGCTGGCCACGGCCGAGTAGAACGCGGGAGAGCCCCCTCTCAGCCCATCCGCAGCATGCAGGCCTTCGCCTGCCCCTTCCCATCAGCAGGCCGCCCTCGGGCGGCCTGCAACGTTTCTGCAGGTGTGCCACCGGCTATTTTCGCCCTGCGCGCCAGACCCAGCGTTGAAACAACGCAAAATCTGCGGCATGCATCTAAAATAAATGCTCGGTGGCGGTGTCCCACCGCTTGCAGGAGCCAAAACCATGCACAAGAGAACCCTCACCATCCTGATCGCGACGAGCGTTGCCGTCACCGCCAGCACCCAGGTCTTCGCCTACGGTGCCGGCGACTTCTTCGCCCGCCTCGGCGTGGCCAAGTTTGCACCCAAGAGCGATAACGGTTCGCTGGATACAGCGCTGGGCGTGCTGGAAACTGATGTGCAGGATGACAGCGCCTTCGCCTTTGCCCTGGGCTACCGCTTTACCGACAAGCTGGGCGTCGAGCTGCTGGCCTCCGAGCCCTTTGATCATGACATCGAGCTGAACGATGCCAACCTTGCTTCCACCGAGCATCTGCCACCGACCCTGACCCTGCAGTACTATCCGCTGGGGGGCACCGACGCCTATGTCCAACCCTATGTCGGTGTAGGCGTTAACTACACCAGGTTCTCTGACGAAAAAACCAAGGTAGATGGTGTCAGCCTGGAACTGGACGACTCATGGGGTGCCGCCGGTCAGCTGGGGTTGGATCTGCTGATCGACGACCGCTGGGCGCTTAACGGCGCGGTCTGGTATATGGATATCGACACCGATGCCAAGGTGGGCGGTGCCGATGCAGGCAAAGTCGAGCTCGATCCGATACTGGTCATGGGTGGCATCAGCTACCACTTCTGACCATCCCCCCCGACACAACAGGGCCCGCCACTGGCGGGCCCTGTTGCATAAGCGCCTGGCGATCAGGCTCCTCATGATCGGCCAGGTTCGGATTGCTGTCCTTTCACTTACCAGGCGCCACTACCCTGAGAGGGCCAGCCCCATCACCAGCAAGGCAAACAGCCCCAGAGCCAGCAGGCTCCAGGGGGGCGTCAGCATTCGGTGCGGCCAGCCGCGGCTGGGCAACACCCGATAGGGGCGCAGGAAGGCCGCACCCAGCGCCCAGATACCCAGCAGTATCAATGGCAGGCGCCCCGCAAGCGGCAGGCCAGTGATCAGCTCCGGGCGCAACAGCAGCCACACCGCCAGCCCCGCCGCCAGCAGCAGGGCCGTCAGCGCCATCTCCCGATCGTATCGCGACTCCTCACGCCACATGGCCACCCCCGCCTCTATCCACTGACTTCAGTGAAGACGATTCCCCTCGTTCTGGCGACCCTGAAGACGCTCCGGAAGAGCTGCGACACTCTGCCACCCCGGGTAAAAAACCTTGCGCTGGGTCAACATGCAGCGCCTAACGGCTCGTTAACATGAACATGACATCCGATGCGGCACCCCGCCGCAGAAGGCCAGCCACCAGGAGCCGAAGCATGCGCAAGAGCCCCCTCTCAATCCTGATTGCGGCGAGCGTCGCCGCCGCCGTTACCGTCAGCAGCCAGGCCCTCGCCTATGGGGCCGGTGACTTCTTCACCCGCATTGGCGTGGCCAAGGTCGCGCCCAAGAGCGATAACGGAAGCCTAGTCAATGGTGCCGTTAAAGCGGACGTCCAAGACGAGACCGATTTTGCCTTTACCCTGGGGTATCGCTTTACCGACAAGCTGGGCATGGAGCTGTTGGCGGCTCTGCCCTTCAAGCACGACATCGAACTGAACGGGGCGAACCTGGCTTCCACCAAGCACCTGCCGCCGACCCTGACCCTGCAGTACTATCCGCTGGGCGGCACCGACGCCTATGTACAGCCCTATATCGGCGTGGGCGTCAACTACACCCGCTTCTCCAACGAGAAGAGCGATCTAGGTGACCTGGAGCTGGACGACTCCTGGGGTGCCGCCGGCCAGTTGGGGGTCGACCTGTTGATCGACGATCACTGGGCGCTTAATGGCGCCGCCTGGTACCTCGACATCGATACCGATGCCAAGCTTGATGGTGCCGATATCGGTACCGTTAACATCGACCCTTGGGTCGTGATGGGGGCCGTCAGCTACCGCTTCTGATTCCACCTCACGCCAGACACAACAGGACCCGCCATTGGCGGGCCCTGTTGTGTCTGGCGTGCGGTTGTCCTGTTGTAGCAGCGCCTGGCGGCCAGTCAGCTCGTTACCGACTCAGTTTTCGGTGATCAGGCGGTCGATCTCCTCCACCACCTGCCACAGCAGCAGGCGGTCGCTGGCACGCCCGCCCTGCTGGGCAAAATAGGCCGCCAGGGCCGGGGCCACATCGCAACGCGCCGGCAGTGGAGCGCGCCGTTCCACCAGGGCGTCCAAGCGGGCGATAAACACGAAGCGCAACCACTGGGGAAGCGCCATGGTATCGACGCAGAAGGGCTCCTGGCTATCGAATGCCGAGGGCTCGGGTGTCTCCATCTGCCACAGGTTGGCGGCCTTCATGGTGGCCTCGAGCCGGCGCAGGGACTTGTCGAGTTCGTCGTGAACCGTCATCGGGGAAGCTCCCAGTCGAGTGTGGCGTCATTATCTCGCCCCCGGCGACCCCTGGCCACCCGCCATCTCAAGGATCACGGCGTCGTCCCCAGGACCGGTTGGTTATCCCCCGTTCATGGCTCATTCACAGTTTCCGTGAACGGCCCTGTGGATAACCGCTGGAAAGAGTTCGCTAACCCCGATGCCATGGGAGACAGCGAAGGGCGATCAACATTTGATCACCCCCGGCACATCCTCGCCGAACCTGCTGACAGTATGATGATGCCACGGTAGAGTGCACGCTCAGACAAGCGGAGATGCCATGCAACCCATCCACACCCTTCACGACTTCTTCGTGCGCAGCGGGGCCGAGGTACGGCTCTACCACCTGGGCCGGCGCGTGGAGTCCAGCGAGATGGCGACCCTGGAAGCCCTGGAGACCGGCTCGGCGCCCTGGCCGGTCCCCTGGCAGGGCCAGGCTCGGCTGGGTCTGGTCTTTCGCCTCGGCGACATGCCCGACCCGCTGATCTGGTTCCTGGCACTGCCCCTGGATGAACAGGGCCGGCTCGACCCGGCATCCCGCGATGCCTTCGTGCAGCGGCTCCTCGAGACCCTGGGCCGGAACGTGGCCAAGGTCGGGCGCGAGGATGGCCAGGCGGTGGATAACCTGATGAAGGACAACCCGCTGGCCTTCACGCCGTCCCTCCCCTTCCAGGCCATGCTTCACGCCCTCGCCAGCCATGACCTGGGACGAGCGGCCAGCTCGCACCTGGAGCCGGTAGAGGCCTATCTGAGTGGTCAGCAGACGCGCGACTGGCAGGCACTCGGCCTCCAGGGGCTGGCCGACTTCGCGGCACGCATGGGTGACGAGGAGCGTCGCCAGCTGGCCCGGCGGCTGCCCGACCTGCCCACCGAGATGCTCACCTCGCTGTGCTACTGTCTCGAGCATGTCGCCATCGATGACCGGCTGGCCCAGGCGCTGCGCGCCCGGGGCGAAGCAGCCGCCGAGGCCGGCGATGTCGAGACCCTGTGTGCCTGCGTACGGGCGGCGTCGACCAGCGAGGCCGCCGGTGACTGGTTCGACAGCCTGCTGGCCGATGCCCACGCCTGTGGCCCCGACCTGCTGGCGGCAATCGCCGCGCGCGGCTGGCCGCTTCTCGAGGATGGTCAGCGACTGCCGTGCTACCTCGAGCGCCTGGCAAGCTGCGAGCAGGCGGACTTCATGAGAGTGGCCCGCGACCTGGCCCTGATCCCCAGGCTGCGACTGCCCGTGCTGATGACCTTGCGCGAGGCGCCCGCCGACTCGCCCATCGGCAAGCGGCTCGCGGCCCTGACGCGCTGAGGCGAAGACGATCCATGACAATGATGAAGGAACTGCCCTATACCCCCAAGGCGATCATCGGCCGCCGGGAGATGGTCGAGCTGACCGAAATGCAGCTGGTGTTGTGCGCCAAGGCGGATACCGGGGCGCGTACCTCGGCGCTGCACGCGGAGGACATCACAATCTTCGACGAGGAGGGAGAGCCGTGGGTCAGCTTCACCATCCCCGGCAGTGGCCCTGACTCCCCACCCCACGTCTTCCGCATGCCGCTCCACGACCGCCGCAAGGTACGCAGCTCCAACGGCCAGCAGGAGTGGCGCTATGTGGTCCGCACGCCCATGCGGCTCGGCACCCTCGAGTACCCGGTGGAGTTCACCCTGACCGACCGACGCGAAATGCGTCACCCCATGCTGCTGGGCCGACGCGCCCTGCGTCGTCTGCTGGTGGCTCCCGGCGCCTCCTTCCTGCACGGCGACCCCTGAATTCGCTTTTCCACCCCTCCGGAGCGACTCGATGCATTTCGCACTGCTGTCACGCAACCGCAACCTCTACTCCACTCGACGCCTGGTGGAGGCCGCCGAGCAACGCGGCCACACCACGCGAGTGGTCGACACCCTGCGCTGCTACATGAGCATCGCGGCTCACCAGCCATCGATCCACTACAAGGGCGGGGGGCTGGAAGCCTTCGATGCCGTGATCCCGCGGATCGGCGCCTCGGTGACCTTCTACGGCTGTGCGGTACTGCGCCAGTTCGAGATGATGGGCACCTATGTGCTCAACGACAGCGTCGCGATCACGCGCTCGCGTGACAAGCTGCGCTCGCTGCAGCTGCTCTCTCGCAAGGGGCTTGGCCTGCCGATCACCGGCTTTGCCCACTCCCCCGATGACATTCCCGACCTGATCACCATGGTCAAGAATGCCCCGCTGGTCATCAAGCTGCTCGAGGGTACCCAGGGGATCGGCGTGGTGCTGGCCGAGACCAACCAGGCAGCGGAAAGCGTGATCCAGGCATTCATGGGCATGAAGGCCAACATCATGGTTCAGGAGTACATCAAGGAGGCCAGGGGGGCCGATATTCGCTGCCTGGTGATCGGCGACAAGGTGGTGGCGGCCATGAAGCGTCAGGCCGCCGAAGGTGAGTTCCGCTCCAACCTGCACCGCGGCGGCACCGCCAGCGTGATCCGGATCACACCGGAGGAGCGCTCCACGGCGATCCGTGCCGCCAAGGCCATGGGGCTGCGGGTGGCCGGCGTCGACCTGCTGCGCAGCAACCACGGCCCGGTGATCATGGAGGTCAACTCCTCTCCCGGCCTGCAGGGCATCGAGAGTGCCACCGGCAAGGATATCGCCGGTCTGATCATCGAACACCTGGAGAAGAATGCCGCCCCGGCACGCAAGGCACCGCCTAAGCCCAAGGGGTAATTGCCAGTTGCGCACAAGCCAGGCTCAATGGGCATCGTGATTTCCGCACTTATTCCATTCCGGGGCTAGCAAAACAGTGTTTTCCCCGCCACAATCTGCGTCACCAAAGGGGGTGACCGCTCATGTTTCTCGACAATCGCCAGGTGGCGATGGACAGCGTGCTGGAAGCGCTGGCTGACAGCATCGACTACTTTCAGGACAATCTGGAGCGCCTGAGGCCGTCGCTGCGCGACGCACTCAAGCCGCACTACGAGGCACGCAGCCGGTCCATGCGCGAGCTGCAATCACTCGCCCGGGAGCATCTCAACATGCTGCCGCGGGACGCCGATGTCGAGCGCGATGACTACATGTGGCTGTGGAGCCGATTGAAGAGCTTCGTCGGCAACGAACGCCAGGTGGTGATCGGCGAGCTGCTGGAGCAGGAGCGGGTGCTGATGCAGTCGCTCTCCAACCTGATGACCCACCCCCTGCCCGACGAGCTGGAGTCGAAGGCGGAGGAGTGCTGGAAGGGTTGTCGGGCGCTGATCCGCGAGCTCTATGCCCTGCAGAAGACGCGGGACAAGCGGCGCTGAGGCCCCTTCTCAGCGCTTCTCACCCGACGGTGTATCGGCCGCCCAGCCCTCCTGGCCAGCCTCGCCCCCCCGCGGGGTGATGACCAGTGGCTCGCGGGGTCCCAGGAAGTAGGGCTCACGCTCCCACAGATAGAGGTCTCCCAGGGTAGCCAGTCGCGCTACCCACTCCCGTGTCGCCAGCCGCCACTGCCCCTTTATATTCCGCCCCTTCACCGCGCAGCCCTGGGCCTCGATCCCCAGCGCCTCGGCGATAAACAGTGCCCGCGGCAGATGCCACGCCTGGGTGATCAACAGCGCACGCTCCACGCCGAACACCTCACGCGCCCGAGCCAGGGTATCGAAGGTGCTGAAGCCGGCATAGTCCAGCGTCATGGCCGTTTCGGGTACCTCACGACCACGCAGGTCTCGCCACATGGTGATGGGTTCGTTGTAGGAGAGGGTGCGATTGTCACCGGAGAGCAGCAGATGGTCGATGCGCCCCAGGCGCAGCAGGCGGGCCGAGGCGCTCATGCGCGCCTCGAAGTAGGGGTTGCGGGTTCCGCTGCGGGTCCAGTGGGAGGTACCGAAGACGATACCGACCCGCTCGGCATGGCACTGAGGAAGGTGATAGTCGATGCGTTCGCGGGTCTGCCCCAGCACCCACAGGTTGGCCACCAGCAGCAGGAGTCCCGCCATCAACACCAAGGTGCCCAGCGCCATCAGGACGGCCCGAAGGATCCGCCATGCCACCCGCTTCATCGGCACCTCCTGTTCCCTGGACGCCCTCCCTCGCGGGTCGATCACCGCGGGGTCAACGGCGCGAGCCGCTAGAACATGCCGAGCTCGAGCTTGGCCTCGTCGCTCATCATCTCACGGCTCCAGGGCGGATCGAAGACGATCTCCGTATGCACCTTGCTGACCTGTGGGGCGCCCAGGATCTTGTTGCGTGCATCGGCAGCGATCACATCCCCCATGCCGCAACCGGGGGCGGTCAGCGTCATGCGAATGGTGACGATACGCTCGCCGCTGATCAAGCGCTCGATCCGACAGCCATAGACCAGGCCCAGATCGACGATATTGACCGGAATCTCGGGGTCGAAGCAGGTGCGCAGCTGGTCCCACACAAACTGCTCGAGCTCCTCATCCGTGGCATCTTCATGCAGGGTCGGGCGCGGCATGGCCTCGAGACCCACGGCATCGAGATTGGCGCCCTCGATCAGGTAGAGGCGCCCCTCATAGCCCACGCTGAGCGTGCTGCCCTTGGCCTGCATCACGCTGACCATGCTATCCTCGGCAAGCGTCACGCTGTTGCCGAAGGGAATGGCGATCACCTCCACATCACGCTGCAGGGGCAGCTCCTGCCCCTTGTGAAGACTCGCAATCTGCTCGATGTCGCTCATGGCGTTCCTTTTCTAGCGGTTCCTTGCCCGACCATTGCTTGCCCGACCATTACTTGTCCGATCATTGCTTGCCTGACCATGGCTTACCTGACCATGCCGATCACGCGCTCCAGGGCATCGGCAAAGATGTCGATCTCGTCCAGGGTGTTGTAGGCGGCAAACGACGCCCGGCAGGTCGCATCGACACCGAAGTGGGCGAGCAGCGGTTGAGCACAGTGGTGGCCGGTGCGAATCGCCACCCCGAGCTGGTCGATCAGCAGGCCGATATCCTGGGCGTGGGCACCATCGACCACGAAGGAGAGCACTCCGGCCTTCTTCGGCGAGGTCCCCAGGATACGCAGGCCGTCGATGCGCAGGACCCGCTCGGTGGCATGGGCCAGCAGCCGCCCCTCCCAGGCGCCGATCGCCGCGACCCCGACGCCACTCACCCACTTCAGTGCCTCGCCAAGGGCGATCACCTCGGCAATGGCCGGCGTGCCGGCCTCGAACTTGTGGGGGATCTCGGCGAAGGTGGTCTCGGCCTCGAAGGAGACGGTGGCGATCATCTCTCCCCCTCCCTGCCAGGGCGGCATCGCCTCGAGCAGCTCGGCCTTGCCATAGAGCACGCCGACCCCGGTGGGGCCGTAGACCTTGTGACCGGAGAAGGCGTAGAAGTCGGCATCGAGATCGCGCACGTCTACCGCCTGATGGGGCGTGGCCTGGGCACCATCGACCAGGATCCGCGCGCCATGGGCATGGGCGATGGCCGCCACTTCCTTGACCGGGTTGACGGTTCCGAAGGCGTTGGAGACATGGTTGACCGCGACCAGCCGGGTGCGCTCGCTGAACAGCTCGCGATAGGCCTCGAGATCCAGCGTGCCATGGGCGTCTACCGGGATCACCTTGATGGTAAAGCCGATATCGGCGGCCAGCAGCTGCCAGGGCACGATATTGGAGTGGTGTTCGAGGCGCGAGATAAGCACCTCGTCACCGGCCTGGAGGTTGACACGCCCCCAGCTGTTGGCCACCAGGTTGATCGCCTCGGTGGTACCACGGGTGAAGATGATCTCGCGGCTATCGGCGGCATTCAGGAAGCCGCGCACCGTCTCCCGGGTACCCTCGAAGGCAGCGGTGGCCTCATCCGCCAGGGTGTGCAGCCCACGGTGAATGTTGGCGTTGTAGCCACCGTAGTAGGCGGTGAACGCGTCGATCACCTGCCGCGGGGTCTGGCTGGTCGCCGCATTGTCGAGATAGACCAGCGGCCTGCCATGCACCTGGCGCGTGAGAATCGGAAAGTCGGCGCGGATCGCCGCGACGTCGAGGGTCGACGTCGCGGGGGCGCGGGTAGCCAGATCGGTCATGGCAGGCTCCTCCTCAGGATATCGCGGTCGCTCTCACTCATGACCCTTACTCATCACCCAGGGCCACGGCGGTTTCCACCAGCCCGGCCAGGTTGAAGCGCTCGGGCAGCTTGCCGGCGACGGCGAGCTCCACACGCTCGGCGATGGCATCCAGGCCCACCGCCTCGAGCACCTCACCCGCGAAGGCCAGGGTCAGGAGCCCTCGAGCGGTCTGGCGATCGATTCCGCGAGCGCGCAGGGCATAGATCGCCTCCTCGTCGAGCTGTCCCGTGGTGCAGCCGTGGGTGCACTTGACGTCATCGGCGTAGATCTCGAGCTCGGGCTTGGCATCGATCTCGGCGCGATCGGAGAGCAGCAGGTTGGCGTTGCTCTGGAAGCCTTCGATCTTCTGACTGTCGGGCTTGACCACCACCTTGCCGTTGAACACGCCATGCGAGCGATCGTCGAGGATGCCCTTGTAGTTCTCGTTGGAGAAGGTGCGCGGCGCATTGTGGTTGGCCAGGGTGTGGCTGTCGACATGCTGGCGACCCTCGCCATAGAACAGGCCGTAGAAGTCGCTGGTCGCGTTCTCGCCATTCAGCTCGCTGATCAGGTCGGTGCGCACCAGGGCGCCCCCCAGGTTCAGGTTGAACGAGGTATAGCGGCTGTCACGGGCCTGCTCGACATGGATCGACGCCACATGCAGATCGGCGAGCGGCGCCTCCTGAAGCTTGTAGTGAGTGAGCATGGCGTTACGCTCGAGGATCACTTCCGCCACCAGGTTGGTGAAGTTGGCGGCGCCCTCCTCGCCCACATGATGCTCGACCAGGGTCGCCTCACTGCGCCCGCCGGCCTGGACCAGAACGCGGGGATGGCTCATCACCGGCGCCTCGCCGTTACGGGAGAGGAACTGCAGGATGATCGGCTTCTCGACCACGGTGCCCGGCGCCAGGCGCAGCACGGCGCCCTCCTCCATAAAGGCGGTGTTCAGCGCCGAAAAGGGCGAGAACTCGACCCCGGTGAGGCGCCCCAGCGGTCCGCCTACCGCCTCGTGATTCTCGGCCAGTGCCACCGACAGGGGCTGCAGGGAGACGCCCTCCGGCAGACCATCGAGCTGCGACAGCGACGCCGAGAAGATGCCGTCGACGAAGGTCAACCGATAGGCATCGATGGGCAGGGTCAGCGTCGCCGCGCTGGCCGGGGAGAAGTCGGCATCGGCGGCCAGGGCGAAGTCACCCCGGGCGATGGCGCGAACATCGGTATACTTCCACGCCTCGTCGCGGCGAGTGGGAAAGCCCATCGCCTCGAAGCGGGCCGCGCCGGCCTGCCGACGCGCGGCAATCCAGGTCGGCTCGCCAGCGCGGTCAGCACGCGCCTCGGCCAAACGGTCGAGAAAACGCTGTGTATCTTCACTCATGCGACGGACTCCTCCAGCACCCAGTCATAGCCACGGGATTCGAGCTCGCGAGCCAGGTCCGCGTCGCCGCTCATGGCGATGCGGCCGTCGACGAGCACGTGAACCCGGTCGGGCACGATATAGTCGAGCAGGCGTTGATAGTGGGTCACCAGCAGGATGGCCCGCTCCTCGGAGCGCAGCGAGTTGACGCCATCGGAGACGACCTTCATGGCATCGATGTCGAGGCCCGAGTCGATCTCGTCAAGCATCGCCAGGCGCGGCTCCAGCACCAGCATCTGCAGGATCTCGTTGCGCTTCTTCTCGCCGCCGGAGAAGCCTTCGTTGACGGAGCGCTGCAGGAAGCTGGCGTCCATCTGCATGAGCGCCGCCTTCTCCTTGATCAGCTTCATGAACTCGGGAGCCGGAATCTCGCCGAGCCCCTGAGCCTCGCGCTTGGCATTGAGCGCGGCCTTGAGCAGATAGATGTTCTTGACCCCCGGGATCTCGACCGGGTACTGGAAGCCCAGCAGCAGGCCCGCACAGGCACGCTCCTCGACGGACATCTCCAGCACGTCCTGGCCGTCATAGGTGATGCTGCCGCTGGTCACCTCATACTCTTCCCTGCCGGCGATGACCGCCGAGAGGGTCGACTTCCCGGAGCCGTTGGGCCCCATGATGGCGTGCACCTCGCCGGCATTGATGGTCAGCGACAGACCCTTGAGGATTTCATTACCCTCGACGGAAACGTGTAGATCCTTGACTTCGAGCATCGTGAATACCTTTTGATTCAAATAAGCGATTGGCAACAGTGTGATCAGCCGACGGAGCCTTCGAGGGTGACCCTGAGCAGCGCTTCGGCCTCGACGGCAAACTCCATGGGCAGCTCCTGGAAGACGTCCTTACAGAAGCCGTTGACGATCATGCTCACGGCGTCCTCCTCGGAGATGCCGCGGCTCTGGCAGTAGAAGAGCTGGTCATCGCCGATCTTGGAGGTGGTGGCCTCATGCTCCACGGTCGCGGTGCTGTTGCCGATCTCCTGATAGGGGAAGGTGTGGGCGCCACACTGATCACCGATCAGCAGCGAGTCACACTCGGTAAAGTTACGCGCGCCCTTGGCACGGGGACCGATCTTCACCAGGCCGCGATAGGACTGGTTGCTGCGCCCGGACGAGATCCCCTTGGAGATGATGCTGGAGCGAGACCCCTCGCCGATATGAATCATCTTGGTGCCGGTGTCGGCCTGCTGGCGGCCACCGGTCACTGCCACGGAGTAGAACTCGCCGATGCTGTCCTTGCCGCGCAGCACGCAGGAGGGGTACTTCCAGGTGATGGCGGAGCCAGTCTCGACCTGAGTCCAGCTGATGCGAGAGCGGTCGCCACGGCAGTCACCGCGCTTGGTGACGAAGTTGTAGATACCGCCCTTGCCATCCTCGTCGCCGGGATACCAGTTCTGCACGGTGGAGTACTTGATATAGGCATCGTCCAGCGCCACCAGCTCGACCACCGCCGCGTGCAGCTGGTTCTCGTCGCGCATCGGCGCGGTGCAGCCCTCCAGGTAGGAGACCTGGGCGCCCTCCTCACAGATGATCAGGGTGCGCTCGAACTGCCCGGTATTCTCGGCATTGATGCGGAAGTAGGTGGAGAGCTCCATGGGGCAGGTCACGCCCTTGGGCACGAACACGAAGGAGCCGTCGGTAAACACCGCCGAGTTAAGCGCCGTGAAGTAGTTGTCGGTCTGGGGCACCACGGTGCCGAGATACTGCTTGACCAGCTCCGGATACTCCTGCACCGCCTCGGAGATGGAGCAGAAGATCACCCCGGCTTCGGCAAGCTTCTCCTTGAAGGTGGTGGTCACGGAGACCGAGTCGAAGACGGCATCTACCGCCACGCCGGCCAGGGCGGCGCGCTCATGCAGCGGGATCCCCAGTTTCTCGTAGGTCTCGAGCAGCTTGGGATCCACCTCATCGAGGCTCTGGGGACGATCCTCGGGGCGCTTGGGCGCACTGAAGTAGGAGATGGCCTGGTAGTCGATAGGCGGAAAATCGAGGTGAGCCCAGGAGGGCGGCGTCATCTTCAACCAGGCACGATACGCCTTGAGACGCCACTCGAGCATCCACTCCGGCTCGCCCTTCTTGTTCGAGATAAAGGCGATGACGTCCTCGTCAAGGCCCGGCGGTAGCGTCTCGCTCTCGATGTCGGTCACGAACCCTTCTTTGTATTCGCGACGGACAAGCTGTTCCATTTCTTCAGTTGCCATGATCTCTCCCCTCCCGGACATTGGGCCGGCGAGACGGGCTCGCCGATTGAATCTGATGAAACTTGGGTGCTCAGGCCGTATCGGCGGCCAGGCTCACGCTCTGGATGGGCAGCTGTACCGGCAACTTGATCGGCGTGGGGCTGGCCAGATGTGCCAGGGTCACGCTGCCGAGCAGGGTGCGCACACCCAACGATACGCGCTGCCAGTTATCGGCGACGCCACAGGTGGCGGCCAGTTCACAGTCGCCATCGTCATGACTGCACTCCGTCATCGCCACCGGCCCTTCGATGGCGGTGATGATATCGATAGTGGTGATCTCGGAGGCAGGCCGTGCCAGCGAATATCCCCCCAGGGCACCGCGGCGAGACTCGAGCAGCCCCGCCTTGACCAGCATCTTCAGCGTCTTGCTGACGGTGGGATGCGGTAGCTGGACGGCCTCGGCGAGATCGGCCGCGGCCTGGGGATGCTCGGGGTGACGAGCAATCTGGGCCATCACCACAGCGGCGTAGTCGGTCAGCCGCGAGAGCTTGAGCATGGCGAGCCTCCTGTGGACGAACGGCCCAGCGATATGCCGTGCCTCAATAGCGGACCATTTTAGTCCCATATGATTTCGATGTGAAGCCCGCCCCGCGAATTCCCTTATCCAGCCGGCAGGATAGCGGCATGATCGACGCCGATAGCATCAATAAACGCAATCGTTATCATTTGCGAAAACTATCAGCGGCTCGTCTGGGTCAGGCCTTTTTCACGAACTGGGACTTCAGCTTCATGGGGCCGACACCCTCGACCTTGCAGTCGATATCATGATCACCCTCCACCAGCCGAATGCTCTTGACCTTGGTGCCCACCTTTACCACCTGGGAGGAGCCCTTGATCTTGAGGTCCTTGATCACCGTGACGCTGTCGCCATCGGCCAGCAGGTTACCGTTGGCATCACGCACCTCGAGGCCAGTGTCGACGGCCTCGTCACCCGCTTGAGCGGACCACTCATGGCCGCACTCGGGACAGACATATTGGATGCCGTCCTCGTAGGTATAGGGAGAGTTACAGGCAGGACAGGCGGGAAGTTCGCTCATGACAGGCTCCAGACGAGGTGGGATGAAGGCTGCCAAGCCTACACCGCGGCGCTGCGGGTCTCCAGCGGGCACATGACGGCCAGGGCCCGGCCTGGCAGGATTGACCCATCCAATATGTAGAAGGAAGCAGCATGCAGGAGGGTCCAACCACGGTTTTCGGTGGCACCGGTTTCCTCGGCCGCGCCATCGTGCGCGAGCTGGTGGAGGCGGGCCGCCCGGTGCGCATCGCCTCGCGCCACCCGAGTCTGCCCGCATGGCGCGAGCCCGGAGACCGGATCGAGGCCATGACCTGCGACATTCGCGACGAGGCACAGGTCGCGTCGGCCCTGGAGGGCAGCACCGCCGCGATCAATGCCGTCAGTCTCTACGTGGAGCAGCGCCGGGCGGGGCTGACCTTTACCGCGATCCATGAACAGGCCGCCGGCCGCCTGGCAGGAATGGCGCGGGAGGCCGGCATCTCGCGGCTGGTGCATGTCTCGGGGATCGGCGCCGATGCCCGCTCCCCCTCCGCCTATGTGCGTGCCCGGGCCGCCAGCGAACAGACCGTGCTCGAGGCCATGCCCAAGGCGACCCTGCTGCGTCTCGGCGTACTGTTCGGCCCCGATGATGCCCTGCTGGCTAACCTCGCCCGGCTGGTACGCCTGCCGCTGGTGCCGCTGTTCGGTCACGGGACGACCCGCCTGCAGCCGGTGCATGTAGATGATGTGGCCCGTGCCGCGGCACGCCTCACCGCGACACGCCCCGTCGAACGCCGACTCTTCGAGCTCGGTGGGCCCGAGGTATTGACCTACCGGGAGCTGGTCGAGCGTGTGGCGGCTCAACTCGAGCGCCATCCGCGACTGCTGCCGCTGCCCTTCTCCGCCTGGCGCCTCGCCGCCGCCCTGCTCTCCCCGCTCCCCTCACCGCCCCTGACGCGGGACCAGGTACTGCTGATGCAGCGCGACAACCTCGCCGACCCGGACGCGGGCAGCTTCGCCGACCTCGGTATCATGCCGCGTACACTTACTGACAGCCTGCCGCGCTGCCTGGCGAAAGACTGAGAAGCCGGGCAAGAGTCAGGAAAATCAGTCGCCCAATGAGCCGAGGCGGCCAGCCTGAACTACTTCAATCCAATAACCATCGACATCCTTGATGAAAATCACATCTTTCATCTTGCCTTGGTCTGAGCGCTTGACGAATTCGACATCGTTGGCAACGAACCAGGCCTCAGCAGCTGTTAGGTCCGGCACACTGAAGCAGATGTGACCGAATCCCTGAGGCTCGGCATTACCGTCATGATAGATGCGCCCCTCTTGACTCTCGGTACCCCAATTGTGGGTCAGCTCAAGTACGCCACGCTGTTTGAAAGTCCAGACGGTGCGCTCACTCACATCATCGGGAACGGACTCACCGGCTTCGGGACGTGCCAAGAAGTAGAGTGAGAACTGCATTGCCTCGAAGTCGAGCCGGCGCAGCACTCGCATGCCAAACACCCGGGTATAGAACCTTAGAGACGCCTCAGGGTCTTTTATTCTCAACATGGTGTGATTGAGGCGAAAGCCTTCGGCCTCGGATGGAGGTGCATGAACGCCAGGATACTGTTCACCAGAAAAACTCATTTCACAACTCCTTGACTAATTCAAAGTAGAAAAAAGGGCAGACATGCTATGGGCTTACATCAGACAGCCCCCTGCCTCATCAGCTGGCCGATGTGTTCGGCCTGTCGGATGGCCAGGGATACAATCGTCAGGGTCGGGTTCTCTGCAGCGGAGGTGGTGAACTGACTGCCGTCGGAAATGAAAAGGTTGGGAACCTCATGGGTCTGGCCATAGGAATTGCAGACACCCTCTTCGGGGCGTTCACTCATCCGGCAGGTGCCCAGGTTATGTGTTGAGGGATAAGGCGGCACCTCGTAGATATCTCTGGCTCCCACCGAGCGGTAGAGCTCTGCGCCCTGCCGATAACCATGCTCGCGCATGGCAATGTCGTTGGGGTGATCATCATAATGGACATTTGCAACAGGCAGCCCGTATCGGTCGGTAACATCAGGGCTGAGGGTTACTCGGTTGCTTTCTTGGGGTAGGTCTTCGCCCACCAACCACATGCCCGCCATGTTCTCGTACTGATCTAGCGCCCCTGTAAAGCGCGACCCCCAAGCTCCGGGATCTAAGAAGGCCGCCATGAACGGCAGGCCCAGAGACAATGTCTCCATCTCGTACCCACCGACGAAGCCGCGCTCAGGGTCGTGATGGGCCTCGTCAGAAATGATGCCAGCCATGGTTGTGCCGCGGTACATGTGCACGGGCTCCTCGAAGGTGGCATAAACCGACCCGGTCATGTGGCGCATGTAGTTGCGCCCCACCTGGCCAGAGCCATTAGCAAGACCCTCCGGGAACAAGTTGCTAGCCGAATTAAGCAGTAGGCGAGGCGTTTCGAGGGAGTTACCGGCTACCGATACCAGGCGTGCCCACTGTCGCTGCTCATTGCCCTCAGCATCGAAGTAGACCACCGCCGTTACTCTGCCACGTTCATCATGTTCAATTCGTGCCACATGGGACTCGGGGCGAAGCTCTAGGTGACCAGTGGCGATGCCCTCAGGCAACTCGGTGTAGAGGGTCGACCACTTAGCCCCAGTTTTGCATCCCTGAAAGCAAAACCCCCTCTGCTGGCAGGCAGCGCGACCAGCACGTGGCTCGCTGTTGATAGCCATATGTCCGGTGTTACATGAGTAGCCCAACATCTTGGCGCCGTTATACATCACCTTGAAGTTATTATTTCCGGGCAGCCCCTTGTTGTCGTTGGTGCGCGTTACCCCCATTCGCCGTTCCGCGCGATCGTAGTAGGGAGCCAAATCATTGTAGGTAAGGGGCCAATCGAGTAGGTTGGCGCCCGTCACCTTTCCATAGGTTGAAAGGGCAGCAAACTCGTGAGGCTGAAAGCGTAAGCTTGCACCTGCCCAGTGTACGGTAGTCCCACCTACCGCCTTAACGATCCACGCTGGCAGGTTGGGGAAGTCCTTCGAGATTCTCCAGCTACCCGAAGTAGTGCGAGCATCAAGCCAGGCAAGCTGAGCAAAGGAGGCCCACTCATCGGCCAAGAAGTCAGCTGTGGTGTGTAAAGCACCAGCTTCCAGCACCACCACGTCAATGCCCTGTTGGGCCAGCTCATTAGCCAGGGTACCACCGCCAGCACCCGAACCGATTACTACGACAACACTGGCATCGTCATGAGCGAAGGTCTTCTGGTTGTCAGTCATTGCCATCTTGGTATCTCCATAAGCATTATTGTTCTGGTGACGATGATCGCGTCTACGTCAAGCCGTGGGCTCCTCAAAGGGCAGGTAGCCACCCTGAGGCTGGGGTGGGTCGGGTAGCCAGGTGAGGTCGTTGAAGCCCTTGCTTAGATAGCCACCGTCACCCTCGGCACCTTCATAGCCGAAGTGGGCGAAAGCTAAGGGATTGTCATAAAGCGAAACCACGGCATCACCGCGGATAGCTTCAAAGAAAGGCGTACCAGCCATGGCGGTAAGATGATCAAGCTGAGAGGCACCATCCAGCGCTAGCCAGTCACCGCCGGCAGATTTTTCGAGCTCTGCGATACCGTTACTAAGTGTATTGAGCAAGTTATTATCACTAGCTTTTCGGTCAAGGCTCTTCACTACGTAGGCATAAACAGCATCCTCTAAACCCGAGTGTGGGAAAATCTGTTTGACAACCCCCAGTAGCACTTCTCCTTGATGTGTGCTAAGTGAATCGAGTGGCATGGCCCAGCTACGCGAGGGGGCCAATAGAGCGATAGGTCCGCTAGCAAGGGCCAGAGTACCGGCCAGAACACCACCGCTCGCTTTGAGAAAGACGCGGCGTGATAGAGTGGATGAACTCATGACTGACCTCTCGTAATCAAGGCTCAATACCAAGGCAGTATTGGGCCGATAGCAATTTTTGTGGGGTGACCGCCTGGGGCAAGAAGCTGACTTGAGACTAGACGTAGCAAGCATCCATCGGGTAACAGCGGGCTACTACATCTACGAAGGTCTAATGCTCAAGTGCTGTCTTAGGCGGCAATGTCAGTGAATAGCAAGCATAATTCGCCTTCAGCCTGCAGACACACCTTTCAGAGAGAGAACATATGTGCCACGTCTATGCGTCAACCGATCCATGGCGTTATGAATGCACCACACGTTCGATACGCTTGCAGGGCAGCGTGACCAGTATCCGGTTGGAAAACGAGTTCTGGGAAATTCTCGACCAGCTAGCCCAAGATCAGCGACTATCTACTGGTCAATTCATCAGTGAGCTGTATGGCGAGGTCATAGCAACCAAAGGCACAGTGCCAAATCTTGCTTCCATGCTGCGCGTAGCCTGTGCCGTGCATCTACACATCCGCGCGGAGCCTGCTGCACACAGAGCATGAAATCTGAGCTCTCCCACAGGATTCAACAGCTTACACATGTATCTAACCTTGCGCTCGTTAGCTATTACGAGCTTGAGCGCCATCGGTCTAGGTATCTGCTCGTAAAGCTCACCAAATCCTAGTCAACCCTAATGTTGTAATAGAAATGACTAGCACTCCTTGCTCGCTAGGCTCGAGGTGCTGACCTACCGGGAGTTGATCGAGCGTGTGGCGGCTCAACTCGAGCGCCATCCGCGACTGCTGATCTTGCCTACCAACAGTGAACACCCCGTTAAGGCAGTACACTGAACGAGGTGCCCCATGGCAAGGCAAGCAACGTCGATGAAGAAGACCCGTACCCGTTACTCCCAGGCCTACAAGGATGAAGCCCTGGCGCTCGCTGACCGTGTTGGTGCCAGTGCCGCCGCTCGTGAGCTGGGTCTTCAACCCAGCCAGCTCTACCAATGGCGATCCAAGGCTCAGCAGCAGCAGAATGCCTCGGCTCGCGAGCAGGCCTTGGCGGAAGAGAACGCGAGGCTCAAGCGTCAGTTGGCTG
>NZ_JADNRL010000005.1:0-157224 GCF_015595025.1 Halomonas sp. KAO | reverse complement strand
TCCCTCAAGCTGGTGTCACCGTGCAAGCACTGCTGTGCCACCAGCAGCTTGAAACACTCGTCGTATCGGTTACTCATAAAAACACCCCGAAGGTTGGATGTGGGTGTCCAACTTTCGGGGTGCAGTTCATGGCTGCGGGGGTGTTTGCTATGGGGCGGGCTTATGCTGCTTTCCAGCCTATGGCGCCTCTTCCATTCCCTGTTCGCGCTGGGTCTGGGCCCAGCCGCCGATCTCCTTGTAACGATTGACCATGGCGCAGAACAACTCGGCGGTGCGCTCGGTATCATAGCGAGCCGAGTGCGCCTCGCTGTTGTTGAATTCGATGCCGGCGGCTCGGCAGGCCCGGGCCAGTACCGTCTGGCCGTACATCAGGCCGGCCAGGGAGGCGGTATCGAAACTGGAGAAGGGGTGGAAGGGGTTGCGCTTGATGCCGGAACGGTTCACCGCGGCGTTGAGGAAGCCGTGATCGAACGCCGAGTTGTGGCCGACCAGGATGGCGCGGGTGCAGCCATGGGCCTTGATCGACTTGCGTATGGGACGAAAGATCTCGTTGAGCGCCTCGGTCTCGTTGACCGCCACCTGGCGACGCAGGGGGTCGTCGAGCCGGATGCCGGTGAAGTCCAGTGCCGATTGCTCGATGCTGGCACCCGCAAAGGGCTCCACGTGGAAGGCATAGGTCGACTCGGGGAGCAGGTAACCCTCGGCGTTCATGGTCAGGGTGACCGCGGCGATCTCGAGGATCGCATTGCGCTCGGAATCGAAGCCGCCGGTTTCCATGTCGACCACCACCGGCAGGTAGCTGCGGAATCGCTGTGCCATCAGGTCGCGGGCGATCGCCTCGCTCATGCACCTCTCCTTCGTGTTTGGCATTGATGTCACGGGCAGGCTGGCCGCGGCCCGGCTCGAGTCCGCGCAGTCTAGCAGCTCGCTCCCGTGAGGTCCCGTGGATGGGCGGTATTCGAGGCCATGCTGGCGCGCTATACTGGCAGGTCTCTCGTATTCATCAGAAAGGAGCTCCTCGAATGTCCGATGTCAAGAAGGTGGTGCTGGCCTACTCCGGCGGCCTGGACACCTCCGTAATCGTCAAGTGGTTGCAGGAAACCTACAACTGCGAGGTGGTGACCTTCACCGCTGACATCGGTCAGGGCGAGGAGGTGGAGCCGGCGCGTGCCAAGGCTCAGGCACTGGGCGTCAAGGAGATCTACATCGAGGACCTTCGCGAGGAGTTCGTGCGCGACTACGTCTATCCGATGTTCCGTGCCAATACCATCTACGAGGGCGAGTACCTGCTCGGCACCTCCATTGCGCGCCCGCTGATCGCCCGTCGCCTGATCGAGATCGCCAACCAGACCGGCGCCGACGCCATCTCCCACGGTGCCACCGGCAAGGGCAATGACCAGGTGCGCTTCGAGCTCGGCGCCTACGCGCTGAAGCCCGGCGTCAAGGTGATCGCGCCCTGGCGTGAGTGGGACCTGAACTCCCGTGAGAAGCTGATGGCCTACTGCCAGCAGCACGACATCCCGGTGGACTTCGCCGGCCAGAAGAAGAAGTCGCCCTACTCCATGGACGCCAACCTGCTGCATATCTCCTATGAGGGGGGCATTCTCGAGGATCCCTGGGCCGAGGCCGAGGAGGACATGTGGCGCTGGAGCGTCTCGCCGGAGGCCGCCCCGGACGAGCCCACCTACGTCGAGCTTACCTATGACAAGGGCGATATCGTGGCCATCGATGGGGTGCCGATGAAGCCCCATGAGGTGCTCGAGAAGCTCAACAAGATGGGCGGTGACAACGGCATCGGCCGTCTCGATATCGTCGAGAACCGCTATGTCGGCATGAAGTCTCGTGGCTGCTACGAGACGCCCGGGGGCACCATCATGCTCAAGGCGCACCGCGCCATCGAGTCGCTGACGCTCGACCGTGAGGAGGCTCACCTCAAGGATGAGCTGATGCCCAAGTATGCCGAGGTCATCTATAACGGCTACTGGTGGAGCCCGGAGCGTCGCATGCTGCAGGCCGCCATCGACGAGACCCAGCGCAATGTCTCGGGTGTGGTTCGCCTCAAGCTCTACAAGGGCAACGTCATCGTCGCCGGTCGCCAGTCCGATCAGTCGCTGTTCGACGAGTCCATCGCGACCTTCGAGGATGATGCCGGCGCCTACGACCAGAAGGATGCCGAAGGCTTTATCAAGCTCAATGCCCTGCGCCTGCGTATTGCCGCCGGCAAGGGACGCAAGCAGGACTGATGCCGCCGTGGGGCGCCTGCGGGCGCTCCACCGGCATGCATTCCGCAAGGATCGTGGGTGCCAGGTCTAGGTACTACCAGGTCTAGGTACTAGTAGGAGGCTTGTCATGTTCAAGAAGCTTCTCTCGGGGCTGTTCGGTGCCGGCGATGACGATGGCTCCCCTGGCCATGCTCCGGCCGCCGAGCCGGTGGAGCATAACGGCTATCTGATTGTCTCCGAGCCGGCCCAGGAGGGTGGCCAATACCGCGTCAGCGGCTGGATCCGTCGGCCGCTGAGCGGGGATGGCGAAGAGGACGAGGATGAGGTGCTCGAGCACCGCTTCGAACGCTCTGATATGGTGCCCGGCCGCGAGGCCTGCGACGAGCTGATGGTCAGCAAGGCGCAGCGCTTCATCGACGAGATGGGCGACGACATGTTCGCTCGCTAGTCCTGGCGAGAGAGTCGTGCGCCTTCTGCATCGTGCCTCACCATGGCGGGATCTTTTTGCCGGGGCGACCCTGCCGGATCCCGCCAGCCTGCCCGATCTTCTCGCGCCCCTGCGCGATGCCCTGGTCGATCTGGGGCCCCATCCCGACCTGGCCGACGCCCACGCCTGGCAGCCCACCCTCGTGGAGGCCCTGTGGCGTCTCGATCTGCCTGCCTGGCGGATCGCCCAACTGATCAGCGACCATAACGCCTGGCTCTACCGTCGTGCCATTCGTCTCGCCGAGATCGAGATGAAGGGACAGGGGTGGGGCGCGCCGCCGGTGGCGTACTGTGTCGTGGTGCTGGGCTCCGGGGGCCGCCACGAGAGCCTGCTGGCCCCGGATCAGGACAATGCCATGATCATCGACGAGTATCCGGATGCCCGGCATGTCGAGATCGACGGTTATTTCCAGTCGCTGGGCGAGCGCTTCAGCGAGCGGCTCGATCGCGCGGGGATTCCGCTGTGCAGTGGTCATGTCATGGCGCGCTGGCCGATGTGGCGCAAGCGCCTCTCGGAGTGGCAGCGCCAGCTCGAGATATGGAGCGCCGACCGACGCGTCAAGCGCGTCCAGCAGGCCAATATCCTGCTCGATTTCACCCCGGCCTTCGGTGACGAGTCCCTCGCCGAGGCGCTGAGCGACTGGGTGGCGGCGCGCCTTCCCGCGGCGGGGCTCTTCCTCGACGAGATGGGGGCGCTGTTCGATGAGCAGCCGGTGGCGCTGGATCGCCTCGGCCGGCTGGCCGGGTCACTGCAAGGGGCGCCCCACGAGCGGGCCATCAATCTCAAGCATCAGGCCATCCTGCCACTGGTTGCCGCGACAAGACTGATGTCGCTGCGGCACGGTGTGCGCGAAATCGATACCCGGCGGCGGCTCGCTGCGCTGGTCGCCAGGGGCAAGCTGGGGGCCGACAGCTGCCGTGAACTCACCGCTGCCCATGGGCGCTTGCAGGCACTGCTGCTCCATGAGCAGTGCCACAATCTCACCGCCGGCCGTGCTGCCGACGGCTGGGTGGATATGGCACGCCTCGGCAAGGACCAGCGGTTGCTGCTGCGATATGACCTACAGCAGATACGGGCGCTGCAGCGGAGTGCGAAGCGGGCTTAGGGTCCAGCGCGTGATCAGCAGGAGGGAGGCTCCGCCTCGCGATGGGGGCCTGGTGTATCGCCCGGTTAAGGCGCCTGTGAATCCGGCGGTGCCTCGGGAAGCTCCATGATCAGGCAGGCACCACCGAGATGAGGGGCCTGCTCCACCCACAGCCGGCCGCCCAGATGGGCCACGATCCCGCGGCTGATGGGCAGGCCCAGACCGCTGCCTCGGGGGCGGCCATGACGCCTGTCGGGCGCTGCATCGACGCGCTGGATCTGGTGGAACTTCTCGAACACCCGTTCGCGCTCCTCCTCGCCGATCCCGGGGCCATTGTCCTCCACCATCAGGCGGTAGTGACGCTTGTGTGGCAGCAGGCTGAGTCGTACTCGTGCGTCCTCCTCGTCGGCAAACTTTCCGGCGTTGTCGAGCAGGTTGATGATCACCTGCTCCAGGCGATCCGGGTCGCCGATGACCGGGGCCCGCTCCGGCTCGATCACCACCTCCAGCGCCACTCCCCGGTCCGCCTGCATATGATGCACCGCATCCACGCTGTGACGCACCAGTGCCACCAGGTCGAGAGATTGGGGGTGGAGCGTCAGGCGCCCGCTCTCCAGGCGTGCCAGGTCGAGAATCTCCTCGATCAGCCGTGAGAGTCGCTGGCTCTCCTTGACCACCACATCGAGGAAGTGCAACCGCTTCTCTTCAGGCAGGTTGTCGCTGTCGCGCAGGATCTCGGCGAAGGCGCGGATCGAGGTAAGCGGAGTGCGCAACTCGTGGCTGACCATGGCGACGAACTCGTCCTTCAGGCGGTCGAGCTCGCGCAGACGCTCGTTGGCGGCCCGCAGCTCCTCGCTGGCCTGGGCCAGCTCGCTGGACTTCTGCTCCAGGCGTCGGTTGATCTCCAGGGTCTCGGAGGTGGTATCGAGGATGCTGAGGATCGATTCCAGGTCGAGTGCTTCACCGCGTACCACCGAGTTGATCAGCACCCGTGCCGAGGCATTCCCAAGCGCCCCGGAGAGCGCCTGTTCGGCGCGCGCGATCTGGGCCGGGGTGGCCGGCTGTTCGGCATCACTCGTCTGGGGTTCGGTATCGGCGAAGACCCGCGCGGTCGTCCCCGTGCCCAGATACCGGTCGAGCAGGGTGCGCAGCTCGCCGCGGGTGGTCTGGCCGTGCCATAGGGAGGTCTCCAGCAGATTCGGGTGCATGGCCTCGGCAAACAGCGCCGCCTGAGTCTGCTCCAGCGGCGACTGACGACTGAACAGCGAGACCCCGACCAGTAGGCCGAGGTTGGCGGCCAGGCTCCAGAGCAGCGAGTGGGTGTAGATGTCCCAGCCCTCCAGGCCGAAGAGTGCATAGGGTCGCAGCCAGCTGATGCCGAAGGGCCCCCGCTCGAGGAAGGTGGCGTCGAGCCAGCCAGACTGGGCGAAGCCCGGGATCAGCAGGGTCCAGGCCCAGACCAGGGTGCCGGCGATCAGCCCCAGGGCGGCGCCACGGTGATGCGCGCCGCGCCAGTACATGCCGATCAGCATGGCGGGGGCGAACTGGCAGGCCGCGGCGAAGGAGACCAGGCCGATGGTCACCAGGCTGTAGGCGTCGCCGACCAGCGCATGATAGAGGTAGCCGAGCAGCAGTATCAGCACGATTGCCACCCGACGGATGCCCAGCAGCCAGCCGGCCAGCTCGCCGCTGGCACTGCGATGCAGGTGGCGGGTGCGCAGCAGCAGCGGCATGACCAGCTGGTTGCTGACCATGGTGGAGAGCGCGATGGTTTCGACGATGACCATGCTGGTCGCCGCCGATAGGCCACCGATAAAGACCAGCAGCGGCAGCCCCTCCAGGTCGGCAGAGAGCGGCAGGGTGAGCACGAAGCGGTCGGGGTCGGCATCCCCCATCAGCAACAGGCCCGCCATGGCGATGGGGATCACGAACAGGTTGATGGCCAGCAGATAGAGCGGGAAGAGCCAGCTGGCGCGGGCCAGGTGGCGCTCGTCGACGTTCTCCACCACCAGCACCTGGAACTGGCGGGGCAGCGTGAGAAATGCCAGGAAGGCCAGCACCAGCATGCCGAACCAGGCCGTACTCGTGCCCGGGACGGCATCCAGCCCGAGCCGGTTGGCGAGGTCGGGTGTGGCGGCGACCCGGGCGAAGAGGTCGCCGGGGCCCTGGAAGAGCACGAAGACCGTGAAGATACCCACGGACAGGAAGGCCACCAGCTTGACCAGGGACTCGAAGGCGATGGCGGCCACCATGCCCTCGTGGCGCTCGCTGGCATCCAGGTGGCGGGTGCCGAAGAGGATGATGAAGACGGCCAGCACCAGTGCTACCCAGAACGACTTGTCCAGCCAGAAGGGCTCGTCGGCCAGGCGCAGGTCGCCGGCATCGGGGTAGTTCACCAGCACCGCGTGGGTGACGGTGATCGCCTTGAGCTGCAGGGCGATATAGGGCGTGATGCCGATCAGGGCGATCAGTGCCACCAGGGCCCCGAGGCCCGAGCTCTTGCCGTAGCGGGCACTGATGAAGTCGGCAATCGAGGTGATGCGTTGAGCGCTGGCGATACGCACCATCTTGCGAATCAGGAAGGGGGCCATCAGCATCGCCAGGGTCGGCCCAAGGTAGATCAGCAGGAAGCTGGGGCCGAACTGGGCGGCGCGGCCCACGCTGCCGTAGAAGGTCCAGGCGGTACAGTAGACGGCGATGGAGAGCGCATAGACGTTGGGCGAGCCGATTATCGAGCGGCCCTGCTCGGCGCGTCGGTCGCCCCAGGCGGCGATCAGGAACAGCAGTGCCAGGTAGCCGAAGGCGACACTGAGCACCACGATGTCGCTGCGCATGATCTACTCCCCAGGTGGCTTGCGAGGGCTCGGGCTCTCCATCAGCCAGGCCGTCAGCGCGATGATGAGCCCCCAGGCGATGAACAGATAGAGCGGCAGCCAGGAGATCGCCATGGCACGATCCGCCACCAGTACCAGAGGCGGGGTGAACAGCAGTGCGGCCAGGATGATCAATGCCAGCAGGCGCTCGCGGCGACGCGGTACGCTCAGCATGGCAAGACGCTCCGATCGGGGGTGGTCGTCATGAGGCGCAGGCGTCCTCCTTGCTCAATGCACTGTTCTGCAGGGCCAGGGCCTTCTCGAGGGTGTCGATGCCGCGGGCCTCCAGACGGGGCAGCAGCGACAGCCATAGCTCGGCGGTGACACGGGCATCGCCCAGGGCGGTGTGGCGAGTGCCCGGGGGGAAGGAGAGGTCATAGCGTTCGGCCAGGCTGTCGAGGTCATGGCCATCGAGGCTGGCATCCAGCGCCCGGGAGATCAGCAGGGTGTCGAGTACCGGCATGTCCAGCGCGATGCCGGCCCCGGGTGATTGCAGGGCCAGTAGATCGAAGGCGGCATTGTGGGCCAGCAGCACGGCGTCTCCCACATAGTCGCGGAAGCGAGGCAGTGCCACCGAGAGCGGTGGGGCGCCGGTGACGGCGTCATCGGTGATGCCGTGAATGGCAGTGCTGGCCGGGGGGATCGGTTTTCCCGGGTCGACGTAGAGGTCGAAGGTTTCACTGGCCAGCAGTCGTGCGTTGACGACCCGGCAGGCGCCGATGCTGATCACGGTGTCGCCGCGTCGCAGCTCCAGGCCGGTGGTCTCGGTATCGAAGGCCACCACCTCCAGGGCGCGGAGTGGTCGCGCGGCCAGCTCCGCATCGGGCGCCGGCAGGTCGGCGATGCCGAAGTCGTGGAACTCGGGGCGTGGCGGAAGCGTCGGGCGCGGTGCCCCGACCCGCCCCGCGGCGTGAAAGGGCAGGCGCAGCCGAGCATGCTGCCCATCGTCATCGGCCAGGCTCCAGACGTCGCTATCGTGCTGATGCAGCACGTCGGCCACCCGGGGCGTGAGGGGCAGCGCCTCCAGGTGCTGCTGTTGCCACTCGCCGAGCCGTGATTCGGCAAGCGGCTTGCCCTCCCAGATCAGGTCGAGGTAGATCCGCTTGTTGCCCAGGCATACCTCGCCCTCCAGGGGGACATCGCCCAGCGTTGCCTCCAGGGTGTCGAGCAGCGAGCCCAGCAGTACCAGCAGGGCACTGGCATCGCCCTTCAGCCAGGCCGGCATGCCGACCGCGGTGAGCTGGCGTGTCGTCGGCAGCCGCTCGTTGAGGCTGGCCCAGAGGTCATTGGACCACAGGGGGACCAGCCGCTCGCCCTCCTGCTGCATGCGCTCGATCAGGGACGAGAGGCCATCGATATCCTCCCCCAGGGCCTGGCTCTCCTCGGCGATCACTCGCTCAAGCCGGCGGCGCATCTCGCCGGCGCCTTCGGGCAGGGCAGAGAGGGCGTCGGCGGCACTGGTCAGGCTGGCGCCATGGCGGCGTAGCCGCGGCAGGCCATCGAGCAGCTCGGCACGGGCACCCATCTCGCTGGCCCAGGCGGCGGTGGTGTCGATAAGGGTCAGCATAGTCTCGCCATGGCTGCCGGGTACCCGACGCAAGGTGGCACGCAGCCAGCGCTCGCCACTGGGCACCAGCACCTCGCGAGGGGCACCATTGGCCGGCAACTGGCTCAGGGCATCCTGCAGACTCACGGCGGGCAGCAGGGCCTCGAGACGCTTGCCAAGGCCAAGGCTTGCGTGATCCTCGAACAGCGTCTCGGCAGCCTGGTTGAACAGCAGAATGCGACGGTGGTGGTCGCATAGCAGCAGCGGCGTATCGAGCACCTGCAGCAGGGTCTCGAGCTCCTGGCGTATCCGTGCCGCGCTCCGCGCGCCTTCGGCGTGGGCGGTGGCCAGCCGGGAGCGGTCGCTGCGCCACGCCTCGCGAACCCGCACCAGATCGGGGCCAAGAGCCCGTAGCCAGCCCTCCGGGGGATAGTCGTCCCGGGCGTCCGGGTTGGCCACCAGGCGTGCCAGCTGCACCTGCAGGTGGCGAAGCGGAGTGAACAGCTGGCGTTCGAGCAGCAGGCCGACCAGGAAGATGGTGCCGCCACCCGAGAAGCAGCCCGCCCACAGTACCAGGCGGGCGATCCCCCGGGGCTGGAAGAGGGTGTCGAGCCATAGGGCGAAGACGGCACCACCGAAGATGCTGATGCCGCTGAGCAGCAGCCACAGGCCGATCAGCCGCTGGCGGCGAGGCAGGCCGGAGAGCCGACGACTCATCAGGACACCTCGGCGAGCAGGGTCTTGACCTTCTCCACCAGTGCCTGGGTCGAGAAGGGCTTGGTGACGTAGTCATCGGCGCCCAGCGCCAGGCCCTTCTCGCGTTCGACCTCGCGCCCGTGGGCGGTGAGCATGATGATGGGCAGGCGGCGATGGGCCGGATCGCCACGCAGGCGTTCGAGAACATCGAAGCCGCTGATGCCGGGTAGGCTGATATCCAGCAATACCAGATCCGGCGCCCCCTCCGCGACCCGCGCCAGGGCGTTTTCGCCATTCTCCGCGGTGACCACCTCGAAGCCGGCCTGCTGCATCAGAAACTCCAGTGAAAGGACGATATTCGGCTCATCGTCTACCACCAACACCTTGGCCATGACGCACTCCAGGTCATTATGATCATTGTTGCCATCAGTCTAAGTGGGTGTTGATGGCCGGGCAAAGACGACCTTGGCACAAGGCGGCGATGGCGGGGCGTGCTACGGTGGGGCTCAGGCTCTGTCCGAAAACTGGCTGCGCTCGGCTATATGGCGTTAAAAATCGACTCAAAGGACTCATTTACACTCCGTAAGCTCGTGCGCGAGTCCGGTCCGTCTTTTCGCCGATTTTTGCCTTGTCTAACCTCCGCTCGCCGACTTTTCAGGCAAAGCCTACTGTCTTTTTCTCTTCCTGTTTTCCTTCATTTCCATTCGGAGATATGAGCATGATCGAGCTGCACCATCTGGAGAACTCTCGCTCGCAACGGGTCCTGTGGCTGCTCGAGGAGCTGGATATCGACTTCGAGGTCGTCCGCTATTCGCGGGACCCCGAGACTCAACTGGCGCCGGCGTCGCTGCGTCAGCTTCACCCGCTGGGCAAGGCGCCGCTGATTCGTGATCTGGGCCGCGACGAACGGGTACTGGCCGAATCCGGTGCGATAATCGACTACCTGGTCGAGCATCATGACTCGCAGGCCCGGCTGGCCCCGTTGCCCGGCAGCGAGGCCCATGAGCGCTACCGCTTCTGGCTGCACCATGCCGAAGGCTCGGCCATGCCGCCGCTTGTCATGCGGCTGGTGTTCTCGCGGCTCGGGCAGCCGCCGGTGCCGACCCTGGCACGCCCGCTGGGCCGGCTCTTTGCCCGCGGTGTGGAACAGCAGTATCTGGGGCCGGAGATCCGTCGCCTTGCACAGTTCTGGACGGAGGAGCTGGTGTCGCGAGGGCCATGGTTCGCGGGCGAGTCCTTCAGTGTCGCCGATATTCAGATGAGCTTTCCCTTGCTGGCGCTGGAAAGTCGTGGCGGGCTGGTCGAATTCCCCCGGCTGGTCGACTTTCTCGATGCCTGTCGCGAACGCGACGCCTATCGGCGCACCGTGGATCGTATCGGCGAGTTCGGCCTGGGGTAGGGCCGACAGGGGCCGGGCAGTGTCGATGGTGGGTACCACTTTCGTCGCACCTGAGTGGCTTCGTTGGCTCGTGATATGGACGTCGCGCACATAAGAGACGAAGATCATCCCGTAACTAAAGCTTGTAACTGCCTGTCACGTCCACAGCTAGGAGAGTGCCATGAGTGCCATTCTCGTCATGGTCCTGGGTCTTGCCGCGATGGCGGCCGGGTACTTCGTGTACTCGAAGTTCATCGCCGAGAAGATCTATCGACTCGACCCCGACTTCAAGACGCCGGCCCACGAATACGAGGACGGCATCGACTTCGTGCCCACCAACCGCTATGTGCTGTGGGGCCACCACTTCACCTCCGTGGCCGGTGCGGCGCCCATCGTGGGACCCGCCATCGCGGTGATCTGGGGCTGGCTCCCGGCCTTCCTGTGGGTCGTGCTGGGGACCATCTTCTTCGCCGGCGTTCACGACTCGGGAGCGATCTGGGCCAGCGTGCGCAACCGGGCCAAGTCGGTCGGTGCCCTGACCGGTGATGTGGTGGGCAAGCGTGCCCGCAGCATCTTCATGATCGTCATCTTCCTGGTGCTGCTGATGGTCAATGCGGTATTCGCCGTGGTGATTGCCGGCCTGATGATGAACTTCTCCAGTGCCGTGGTACCGGTGTGGGGCGCCATTCTGGTGGCGCTGGTGATCGGTCAGATGATCTATCGCCGCAAGATGAGCCTGCCGATGGTCTCCATCGTCGGCGTGGTGGCGCTCTATGCGCTGATCGGCATCGGGCCCTCGGTGCCCCTGCAGATGCCGGCGGAAGTGGCGGGTGTCTCCGGCAACGCCATCTGGATCCTGCTGCTCTTCGGCTATGCCGCGATTGCCTCGCTGCTGCCGGTCTGGGTGCTGCTGCAGCCGCGGGACTATATCAATGGCCTGCAGCTGTTCGTGGGTCTGATCGTGCTGTATGGCGCCATTCTGCTGCTTAACCCGAGCATGGTGGCGCCGGCGTTCAACGACAATGTGCCGGCCGGTACGCCTTCGCTGATTCCGCTGCTGTTCGTGACCATCGCCTGTGGTGCCATCTCCGGCTTCCATGGCCTGGTGTCGTCCGGTACCACCTCAAAGCAGCTCAACAAGGAAACCGACGCACGCTTCGTCGGCTACTTCGGGGCCGTGGGTGAAGGCATGCTGGCGCTGGCCGCCATTCTCGCGGCGACCGCCGGCTTTGCGACCTTTGCCGACTGGGAGGCGATGTACACCGCCTTCGGTCAGGGGGGCGTCAACGCCTTCGTCGAGGGGGGAGCCTTTATCATCTCCAATGGCGTGGGCCTGCCCGAAGCCACCGCGGCGACCCTGCTGACCGTCATGGCGGCACTGTTCGCCGGCACCACCATGGATACCGGCCTGCGCCTGCAGCGCTATATCTTCCAGGAGTGGGGCGAGATCTATCAGCAGCGCTGGATGCAGAAGCCGGCGATCGCCACCCTGCTGGCGGTGGGCAGCTGTCTGCTGCTGGCCTTCGGCGCGGGCGGAGCGGATGGCTCCGGCGGGCTGATCATCTGGCCGCTGTTCGGCACCACCAACCAGCTGCTGGCCGGTCTGTCGCTGCTGGTGGTCACCGTGATGCTGGTACGCCTGGGTCGCCCCATGTGGTTTACCCTGGCACCGCTGGTCTTTCTTCTGGTGGTCACCATCATCGCGTTGTTGCTGCAGCTGCGCAGCTTCTTCGAGCAGGGTAACTACTTCCTGCTGGTGCTGGATATCGTGGTGCTGGTCGCGGCCATTCTGGTTTCGCTCGAGTGCGTGTCGGCTCTCAAGCGGATCAAGGGCGAGGCCCCTGCCCAGCAAGAATAAATGGCGAACCTTGAGGAGTCACAGGATGAGCGACGACCATGAGGCGGAGGGTCGTGCGGCTCGTCTCGAACGGATTCGGGCCTGGCTTAGCCAGGCCCGCTTCTTCGCGGAGGAGGTCTACTCCTCTCGCTATCGGGGCGCGATTGCCCGCGCCCGTCGAGACGAGGACGACCTGTTCATGCTGCTGGTGTTCTCCGAGATGATGGGAGTTCCCAATCCGGCGGCCTACTACACCCTGGAGCTGCAGCCCCTGTTGCTGGAGCGCTTCCACGACTGGCACCAACGCATGGGAATGGAGCGCTCGCCACTCGACCACTTCAAATGTTGTTGAGGGTTCAATGAAAGAACTTCTGGAAAAACGTCTGCTCTGGGTGGGTGGCAAGGGTGGGGTCGGCAAGACGACCGTCGCCGCGGCCCTGGCGGTGCTCGCGGCCCGCCGTGGGCGGCGGGTGCTGGTGGTCTCCACCGATCCGGCGCATAGCCTGGGCGACGTTTTCGATCGTGAGCTGAGTGATGTGCCGCGGCGGCTGCTGCCCAATCTCGACGCCATGGAGATCGACCCGGATGCCGAGGTGGAGGCCCACCTGACCCGTGTCACCGCTCAGATGCGCCGTTATGCGGCACCGGAGATGATGGCCGAGCTCGAGCGTCAAATGCGCCTGACCCGGCAGTCACCGGGTACCCAGGAAGCAGCACTGCTGGAGCGGCTGTCGCGCCTGGTCACCGATGATTCGGGGGAGTGGGACCTGATCATCTTCGATACGGCACCCACCGGCCATACCCTGCGCCTGTTGACGCTGCCCGAGGCGATGGCCGCCTGGACCGATGGACTGCTGGCCCATAATCGCAAGTCCGAGGAGCTGGGCAAGGTCCTGTCACACCTGGCGCCCAAGCGCGGCAAGGATGTTTCGACGCCGTTCGATGACCCCCACGAGGATGGGCTGGCGGACCTCGATGAGAAGACGCGCGATGTGGCCAGGACCTTGATGGAACGACGGCGGCTGTTTCATCAGGCGCGCCGACGCATCGAGAATCCGGACGAGACCGGTTTCCTCTTCGTGATGACCCCGGAGCGACTGCCGATCCTCGAGACGGCGCGCGCGGTGGCCACCCTGGAGGAGGCCCATGTGCCGGTGGCGGGCACGCTCGTCAATCGGGTGATTCCTCCGGAGGCCGACGGTGACTTCCTCAACGCACGCCGCGAGCAGGAGGCCACCTACCTGAGGCGCATCGACGAGCAGCTGGGGCATCTGCCGCGCCCGCGGCTGCCGTGGCTGCCAACCGACGTGCAGGGCATAGAGATTCTCGAGCAGCTGGCCGAGCGTCTCGAGGCGGAAGGCTTCTAGATGCCAGAGTGCCAGGAGGATAAAGCCGTGGAGTTTCGCTAGAGTTCGGTCTTCTCCTTGTACTCGCACAGATCCTCGATCACGCAGCTGCCGCAGCGCGGCTTGCGGGCGATGCAGGTATAGCGACCGTGCAGGATCAGCCAGTGGTGGGCATCCTGCCGGAACTCCCTGGGCACGTGGCGCAGCAGCTTCTTCTCCACCTCGACCACATCCTTGCCCTTGGCGATGCCGGTGCGATTGGAAACCCGGAAGATATGGGTGTCCACGGCGATGGTGGGCTGGCCGAAGGCGGTGTTGAGGATCACGTTGGCGGTCTTGCGCCCGACGCCGGGCAGCGCCTCGAGGGCGGCGCGCGTCCCGGGGACTTCGCCGCCGTGCTTCTCCACCAGCAGATGGCAGGTCTTCATCAGATTCACGGCCTTGGTGTTGTAGAGGCCGATGGTCTTGATGTGTTCCTTGAGTCCATCGAGGCCCAGCTCGATGATCGCCTGGGGGGTATTGGCTACCGGGAAGAGCCGCGCGGTGGCCTTGTTGACGCCCACATCGGTCGCCTGGGCGGAGAGCAGCACCGCGGCCAGCAGCTCGAAGGGGGTTTCCCAGCGGAGCTCGGTGGTGGGGTGGGGGTTGTGCTCGCGCAGCCGCGCGAAGATTTCGTAGCGTTTCTGGGCGTTCATGGCAGTCCCTGGCAGGAGCTCGGGGCGCCGGGGACAGGCCGAAGAGGAGGTCCTACGCCAGGGATGGCGTCGGTAGCGTACAGGGAAGTATTCACAGCGCCTCCTCGCAGGCCTGTCGCCGGATCAGCCCCGGGCAGTGAGTCGGGAAGGTGTCATCGGATCATTCGGTGGAGTCTACCTGCTCTAGCGCGCTTCTGGCCTCGGCAAGCAGCCGCTCGGCTTCGGGCAGCTGGGCCAGGGCAGTGGCCTCGGCCTTGTCGTCGCCGCGGCGGCGAGCGCTCTCCAGCTGCTGCTGCACTCGCTTCAGGGCCTGCTCGGCGGCCTTGACGGCCATCTGCCGCTGGCGCTGGATGACCGCGCCGCCGAGTGAGCCGCTAGTCTCCTTGCCGGCGGCGGCGCGCCGCTGTTGCATCAGCCGCCTCTGGCGCTCGAGTCGTTTGTCGCGGGCCTCCCGGGCCTGGCGCTGTTGTCTGGTGCGGTGGCGTCGGCGACCCAGCTCGGCGCGGCGCGCCAGGTAAGCGTCGCGCTCCGTATCGCTTTCGGCAGACGCCCAGGCGGGGTGAGGCACGAGGTCGATGCAGTCCACCGGGCAGGGCGCCACGCAAAGCTCGCAGCCGGTACACTCGTCGGTGATCACCGTGTGCATGCGCTTGGCCGCCCCGAGGATGGCATCCACCGGGCAGGCCTGAATGCACTTGGTGCAGCCGATGCACTCGGCCTCGCGAATCACCGCGGCCAGGGGCAGCTGGGCGGGTTCCGCCAGCGGCTGCTCGGGCTGGCCGGTCAGGGTGGCCAGCCGAGCGAGCGTCTGCTCGCCGCCCGGGGGGCAGCGATTGATCGGCTCGCCCTCGGCGATCGCCTCGGCATACGGCAGACAGCCATCGAAGCCACACTTGCCGCACTGGGTCTGGGGCAGCAGGGCATCGATGGCCTCGATCAGGTCATGGCGACTCACGGTGGTTCAGGTCACCCGTTGACCGGGCTCGGCGCCGGAGTCCGGTGAGAGCAGATAGATGCCCTCGTCGTTGGCCGAGGCCAGCACCATTCCCTCCGAGACGCCGAAGCGCATCTTGCGCGGCGCCAGGTTGGCGACCATCACCGTGAGACGACCCTCCAGTGCCTCGGGGGCATAGGCGGCACGGATGCCCGAGAAGACCGTACGGCTCTCGCCGCCCAGATCCAGGCTCAGCTTGAGCAGCTTGTCGGCGCCCTCGACATACTCCGCCTTGGCGATGCGTGCGATACGCAGGTCGACCTTGATGAAGTCGTCGAAGGAGATCTCCTCGGCGATCGGTTCCTCGGTCAGGGGCCCCCTGGGGGTCTCCTTGAGCTTCTGTTCTTCCACCAGATCCTCCTTTGATGCCTCGATCATGGCATCGACTCTGTCCTTCTCCACGCGGGTCATCAGCGGCTTGAACTTGGCAATCTCGTGGTCGAGCAACAGCTCGTGCCGGCTATGCCAGTCCAGCGACTCGAGCCTGAGGAAGCCACGGGCCTGCTCGGCCATGGCCGGGACTACCGGCGCCAGATAGACCATCAGCTGGCGGAACAGGTTGATACCGACCGAGCAGATATCCAGCACCTCCTGCTCGCGCCCCTCCTGCTTGGCCAGTACCCAGGGCTCCGCCTCGGCGATATAGGTGTTGGCCTCGTCGGCCAGCTCCATCACCAGGCGCATGGCGCGGCCGAATTCGCGGGTCTCGAACTGCTCGGCGATCTCGTCGCCGGCGCTGATGAAGCGGGCGACGCGCTCGGGCTCGGCGCAGTGGGCGGAGAGCCTGCCACTACCCAGCTTCTTGACGAAGCCGGCGCAGCGGCTGGCGATATTGACGACCTTGCCTACCAGGTCGCTGTTGACCCGCGCGGCGAAGTCCTCGAGGTTGAGGTCGAGGTCGTCGACCCTCGAGGTGAGCTTGGCGGCGAAGTAGTAGCGCAGATACTCCGGGTTGAGGTGGTCCGCATAGGTGGCGGCCTTGATAAAGGTGCCACGGGACTTGGACATCTTGGCGCCGTTGACGGTCACGAAGCCGTGGCAGTTTACCGCCGTCGGGGTGCGGAAGTCGGCACCATGCAGCATGGCGGGCCAGAACAGGGCGTGGAAGTAGACGATATCCTTGCCGATGAAGTGGTAGACCTCGGCGTCGCTACCCCTCTTCCAGTAGCTGTCGAAGTCGATGCCCTCGCGGTCGCAGAGGTTCTTGAAGCTGGCCAGGTAGCCGATCGGGGCATCGAGCCAGACGTAGAAGTACTTGCCCGGGGCATCGGGAATCTCGAAGCCGAAGTAGGGGGCGTCACGCGAGATATCCCACTCGTTGAATCCGGCCTCGAACCACTCCATCAGCTTGTTGCGGATCTGGGGCTGGACATGGCCATCGTTGATCCAGCCATGCATGAAGTCGGCGAAGTCGGGCAGCTTGAAGAAGTAGTGGGTGGAGCTGCGCACCTCGGGCGTGGCACCGGAGATGGCCGACACCGGGTCGATCAGCTCCGCCGGGGTGTAGGTGGCCCCGCACGCCTCGCAGTTGTCACCGTACTGGTCATCGGTCTTGCACGATGGGCAGGTGCCCTTGATGAAGCGGTCGGCCAGGAAGAGCCCCTTCACCGGGTCGTACATCTGTTCGATGTCGCGGGTCGCGATATGGCCCTTGTCGCGCAGGCGAGTGTAGATCAGCTCGCTGAAGTAGCGGTTCTCTTCCGAGTGGGTCGAGTGGTAGTTGTCGAAGGCGACGCCGAAGGTCGCGAAGTCCGCCTGGTGTTCCCGGCTGACGCGCTCGATCAACGCCTCGGGAGTGATGCCCTCCTGCTCGGCGCGCAGCATGATGGCGGTGCCGTGGGCGTCGTCGGCGCAGACGTAGTGGCACTCATGGCCGCGACTCTTCTGGAAGCGCACCCAGATGTCGGTCTGGATGTATTCCAGCAGATGGCCCAGGTGGATGGCGCCGTTGGCGTAGGGCAGGGCGCTGGTGGCCAGTATCTTGCGCGGGGCGGTATTCAACATGGTGGCTCAGAGGTTCCCGTAAGCGTGGTACATGGCGGCCGACTCGACGCCGGGGCGAAGTCGAGGCCGCCATGCGACCTATCCGTGAAATCAGGCCTCGATTGTAGCATCTTCGCCCCCGACTGCACCTGCCCGGTGGCCCGCCATCGAGGGCCACCGACGTGAGTCGCGTTATGTCCGGCGGCCGGGGGATCCCGACCCATCGTCGCCGACCGGCGACGCTTGGCGCGACCCGACGACTCGGGTAGAGTCTGCCCCTCTGCCGGTGGGGGCCCAGTGGATGGCGTGGCCTGCCGACGGACTCATCAGCCTAACGTCACCTTCGATGGACCCCAACGTTCTTCTCGGAGGTATTATCCATGGCATTTCGCCGTATCCTGCCCCTCATGGGCATCGTCGCACTGCTCGCCGGTTGCGCAGGAGGGGCCATCGCCCCGAACTACACTAGCGAGAATCCCGACATCATGCGCATCGGCAACGAGCGCCCCGCCGACCCCCAGGTGACCACCGAGAGTCTTGGCTCCTACTGCGTCAAGGTTACCGAAACCTGGAGCCAGGAAGGCGAGACGCCGGACGGCCAGAAGCTCTGGGCCCTGAACACCCAACGCAACGTGGTGCCCTGCAACTGAGGTTGGCACCCCGGTCGACCACGCCATACCCGGTGCAGTACACCGGGTATGGCGTTTCGGGGCCGTCGATTCGATGTCCAGCGCCGATTAGGGCGCACTCTCCTTCAAGCGATAGGGCAGGGAGAGATCGCCAGGGGCTACGTCGTACACTTCGTAGACGCCCAGCATCGGTCGGCCGTCGTCGGAAGTGTTGACCTCCAGGTAGGCAGTCACGGCATCGAAGGAGAAGTCGCGGACGTTCTGGATCCGCCAGGCGGGCACCAGGATGCGCAGCGTATTCTCCTGCAGCACGAACTGAGCCCCGGGGAGTCCAGGTAGAGCGGCATGTCGGGGTGGGTGGCGGGAAGTGTGGGGGCTCGCCATCGGTAATGACCGCTAGGCTGAGGTGCCCCCTCTGCAATGCCAGGTGGCCTTCCTGCTAGCGTAGACACTCACTCCCGGGAAGTCGGCGCAGGCTCAACGCCTGGCGGACACATGATAGACACCGAAGTGGGTGAGGCCTCGGTCATGGAGGTGTAGCGCCTGCATACGGCTCATCACGCCCTGTTCGCAGTACAGGAAATAGTGCCGGTCGTCGGGTAGCTCCGGGGCACGCTGCTGCAGCTCGTAGAAGGGGATCTCGAGGCGCTGGCCCGACTTCAGGGCGAGCGGGGCCACCTCGCGCTCTACCGGGGGGCGAATGTCGATAACGCTGACATCCTCGCCCGCGTGGGCTTCGGGGACCTCCCCGCCGGCCTTGTGGCCAGTTGAGTCGTGCTGGTTCTCGCCAAGACGGTCGATACGGGTGGTCTCGGTGGTCTCGATGACGGCGTCCAGTATGGCAAAGTCGAACTCGGCCTCGGCCTCGGTGATCTGGTCGCGACGGGCACGGGTGTTGGGGCGTCGCGAGATGACACCACAATACTCGGGCATCACCTCGGCGAAGCGGGCGGTATCGATCACTCGCGCCTGGTTGATGATGGTCTGCTTGTCATCGGTCAGCAGCGGGCGCAGTATCGGCAGATCGCTGGCATCATCGATCAGCGCCAGGTTGGTCAGGGTCTGGCTGGAGACCTGGGCGATGGCGTCGCCGGTGACCAGCGCCGGTATGCGGGCACGCTGGGCGATGCGTGAAGCGGCTCGTGCCATCATGCGCTTGAGCACCACACCCATCATGCCGTCCGGCACCTTGCGCAGGATCTCGCCGACCACCGGCTCGAAAGGAACCGAGATGAAGTTGACGCGATGCGACAGGCTGTAGCGCTGCCAGAGGTGGTGGGTGACCTCACGCACGCCCCGCTCATGCTCGGGGCCGCCCAGGTTGAAGAACAGAAAGTGGGTCTTGATGCCGCGGCGGATCATTCGCCAGGCGGCCACTGGTGAGTCATAACCGCCGGAGATCAGCGCCAGGGCCTGGCCCTGCAGGCCGAGTGGGTAGCCGCCCAGTCCCGGCAGGCGACGATCGATCAGGCGCAGTCGTTGCTCGATGACCTCTACCGTCACATTCACCTCGGGGTGCTTGAGGTCGACCCTGGCATCGGGCGCGGCGGCGAGCAGTGCCGCGCCGAGATGGCGTTCCAGATCGGAGGAGGTGAAGTCGTGCTGGCCGCGGCGTTTGGCCGAGACACGAAAGCGCCGGCCGGCGATGCGCGGCTGCCAGCATGGCACGACATGATTGGCGATATCATCGAGGTCATCGAAGTCGACCTCGCGAACCTCCTGAACCTCCTGGGCACCAGGGACCCGACAGAGACGCGCCTCGACCTCATCGATCAGCGGCGCGTCGGCGCTATCAGGCACCGACACCATCAACAGGTCCCATCCCGCGCGCACCCCGATACCGGGCTCCAGAGGCTTCAGAGTATTGCGCACATTGGCGGCGAGACAGCGGGTCATGTGCTGACGAACGGAGCGCGACTTGATGGTGATCTCGGGGCTTAGCTTGAGGAGGTAGTACATGATGGTGAGGGCTGTATAGCTCTAGTCAAATCAATGGGTTGTTATTCTAACAGAGTCGTGGGGCACGAACACGCAAACGCCCGGCAGGTGCCGGGCGTCGCGGGGTTCTTGTTTGAAGAGGGCAGGTCGTTACTCAGTAGAGTGCCTGTTCCTCGTTGACGACCTCACGCAGCAGCTCGAGGAAGAGCCTGTCGGCCTCGCTATGCTCCTCGGGATCCTCCGGAATATGAATGCTGGTGGTGTCCGAGATCTCGTTGGCGATGCGCGCCACGACCTCCTGAGAATTACCCTCCGGCACATGACGGCGGGCGATCTCCAGCGCCTGGTCGAGGATTCTGGGATCCTGCAGAAGCTTCCTTATGAAACCCTGCAGTTCGTTGATGACGCGCGTCTTCTGAATTTCCGATGAGGACATGGCGTGCTCCTTGTGATAACCGGCCGTGTCGATGCCATGACGATAGCACGTTTGCAGGGTGCTGATGAGGTTCCTTGTTGGGAGTCGATGAGCTTGGCCAGGGGGCGATGTTTCGTCGGGAGTCGGTTTCAGTCAATAAACTGTGCCTGGCTGCCGGGCCGGCCCAGCTGGCGGATACCCGGGCCAGTGACGCCGTTGATGCCGAGCTTGAAGATCACCTCGGCCTCTTTCAGGTTGGCGACACCCTCGGCAATGGCTATGATGCCAATTGACTGGCAGAGGGTGGCTATACCCCGTAGGAGTGTCTGTTGATCCAGGCTCTCGTGCTGACCCTCGACCAGGGTGGCGTCGATCTTGATGTAGCTCAGACCCAAGCCCTCGAGATCGGTAATGCGGCGGAACTCGCGACCCACATGTTCCACCCCCAGTCGGCAGCCGAAGAGCTGAAGCTCGCGACCCAGACTACGCAATGTCTCCAGATCGTGGGACAGCATGACTTCCGGCACCTCGATCCAAAGCTGGCGTGCGGCTTCCCGATTGCCCTGTAGCAGATTGTGGAAATCCAGCATGAAACGCCCGTCGCGCAGCGAGGCCGGGGAGAGGTTGATGCCCAGAGGTATGCCGTGGCGATTGATCTCGCGCAGCGTCTCTCGGGCCACCGTCAGGTCCAGCAGGGGTTCGAATCCAAGGCGAGAGATCCAGGGCATGAAGATATCGGCCGGGCGCCATTTGCCCTTCAGGCGCAGACGCGCCGGGCATTCGAGGTGCAACAGCTGGCCTTGAGCATCGAGCACCGGGTAGCGGCCTAGATAGACGCCGTCCTCGAGTGCCTGAGACAAGGCCTGGCGCCATTCGGCGTGACTGTTGAAAAGCGTCAGGCGCCGAGCCCCCTTGGCCACCAGCTGGACAAGATGGCCGCTGTTCTCGGCGTTGGCGAGTGCTCCGTCGAGGCTTGCCAGAAGGGTGCTCGGTTGGTCGCCCTGGGCGTAGGTGATCAACGCCGAAGGAAGCGTGAGGGTAGTCTCCTGCTGTGCCTGCTCGAGGGTGGTCAGCCGCTGGATGATCTCTTCGCCGACCAGCGCAGTATCACTGGAGGAGGGGATCAACAGGGCGAAATCACTGCCGTTCAGACGGCCGGCAACCCCTTCGCCCACCAGCCTGCCAACCTGGGCGAGGCTCTGCCCCAGTTCGTGCAGCAGCATATCGGTGTCGGCCTGGCCCAGGCTTTCGTTGACTTTCCCCAGTCGTGACAACCGGACCATGGCGAGTGTGCCTGTGGCTTGGCGGTCGCTACACTTGAGCTTGTTGTGCAACTGTTTCATGAAGGCCTCTCGATTGAGTACGCCCGAGACCGGGTCGTGCTGCAATCGCTTGCGAAGCAGGTCGAGGCGTTCGCTCTCACGGCCAAGTATCTCGGCCAGGGATTCGGAAAGGCGGTTCATGGCTTTGACCACCTTCCGCACCTCGCGCAGGCGAGGTTCGGGAGTGGTGATAAACTGGCGGTTACCAATATCGTGGGCTTGCTTCACCAGGCGTCGCAGCGGTCGGCGAATGCTACGTGCGACCCATGCAGCGAGTAATAGGCCGACTAGGCAGAGCATTCCGAACCAGCCGGCAAGCTTTAGAGTCGCGAGCCACAGCGGTCGATAGGCGATGTCGGGCTGGCTCTCGAAGGTCAGAGTGCTGTAACGGTTCAAGGGGTCATGGACGGTCGCATGGCCGGCCGGTGCTTCGATGTTGGCCAGGTTGACGAACCAGCTCGGAACCTCGATAGGCGGCTTGCTGCCTTCATGCAGGGCCACGACATTGCCTTGTGTGTCACGCAGTTCGATTCGGCGGTAGTGGCCGGAGTCAAACTGGGTGGCAAGCAGTTGTCCAATGCTATCCGGGGTCATGCTCACCTGGCTGATGATTAGTGCTAAAGCCTCGGCATTCAGACGGTTGCGTATCTCGGCCTCTTGCTCTATCTGGTGTCGGAAGCTTGACAAGCCGATATACAGGCTACCGCTAAAGGCCAGTAAGAGTGCCAGGGCAATAGTCAGCCAGAGCTGCTTGGTAAGCGACACGTCGATGTACTCCCCATGGGCTTGGCGGCCGACAGTCTAGCTTCAGATCAGATACTCAGGCGTAAAGGTTGCATCAGCGCTTGGGCGCGAGCCGCTGCCAGCTGGACAGCTCGCGACGAGTCATGGGTATCAGCTTACATCAACTAACGTCAGTTTACATCAGTTTACAGAATTGCCGGCTAAGGCCGAGGCTCGGGGTCGGAAGGCTTGGCTACTCTGGCCATGCCGTATCCGCACACCCATGCCCAGCCGCACGTTAGAGTGTCGGCCGGCATGGAGATTAATGGGTCGTCGGGGGGGAGGGTTCCGGTCCAGCTGACCAGGCGTGCCGTCGGCCTGAACTCAGCGTGCCTCGCTCCTGGGTTCGTTCTGGGCCGCGACTGGCGTGAAGGGGGCGCGCCCCGCCTTGTTGAGAACCGGGTTGGCGTACTGGGCCAGCCACCACTCCCGAAGCTCGGCAGGCACCTGAGCAAGCCGTGTCTGGAAGCGCTCGCGGTCGGCCTCGGTGACCTCACCGAGGTCGACAAGCTCCGCTGCGTGCCCCAGGGTCTCCAGTGCCAGATAGTGGCTGGGGAAGAGCTGGTAGCCTTCCAGTACCTGTCGGTCGATCTCGGCGGCGACCTCATCAGGCGCCGTGAAGTCGGCGCTGAGCGGCGTGCCGAAGGTGAGCTTGACGCGCCCCTTGTGGCCGGTGATGCCGGCAACAATGGAGCTGATGTCCTCGTACTGACCCTTTTCGTATTTACCGAGTGTATGCATCGCATGCAGTTCGCGGGCCTTCTGTACGTCGCACGGGTCATACTCGTAGCTGATCGCGACCGGTACCAGGCGAAGTTCGCGAATCGCCTCGCCGAGGCTTGCCTGGCGATCCTCGGCCCGCCGCGACATCGTCATCATCTTGATGATCGCCGGGTCGGTGCCATCGATGCCGTCCTTGGCGCGCCCCTCACGCTGGGCCATCCAGATGGAGTGATTGTCGCCGGTAATGGAGTGACGCATATAGCCGGAAAGCTTCTGGTAGGCGGCCAGCATGGCGCGCTTGCCACGCGCGCTGCGCGGCACGATAAAGCTCTTGTTGAGGCGCATCAGGTCGGTGACATAGGGCTTCTTGAGCAGGTTGTCGCCGATGGCGATGCGCACCGTGTTACGACCCGCCAGGTAGAGGGCGTAGTTGACGAAGGCGGGGTCCAGGGAGATGTCGCGATGGTTGCCGATAAACAGATACGCCGTCGCCGGGTCGAGCCTGTCGAGACCGGCGGTGCTGAACTCATCGGTCGTGGTGCGAATCATCCGCTCCATGTAGCCGGCGATACGCTGCTGGAACTGCTTGATGCTTTGAACGCCACGCACCTGCCGGCGCAGCGCCAGGCTTGCCAGTCGGCGCGAGAGGCCAGGCATCAGGCGCGAGAGTCGCGGCAGGCGATAGCGGGTCAGGGCGTCGAGCAACTCGGGCTCCTGGGTGAGATTCGCTAGCACCCCCGCGACTTCCTCGTCGTTGAAGGGGCGGATGTCGGCCCAGGGGTCCTGGGCGCTGCTGTCGGGTCGGTTCTCGGTCATGATGCTTGGATGTCGCTTGCGGTGCCGGCCTCGCCGCCCAGCCAGGCAATGAGGCGTTCGGTGTTGTCGCCCAAAGCCTGGGCCATCAGTACGAAATCGGTATCCAGGCGCAGCAGGGCGTCATCGCCATCATCGCTGGCGTTGGCCTCGTCGATCAGTGCGTCGCCGAAGCGCAGCGACTTCAGCGCCAGGTCGTCATGCAGGACGAAGCTTAGCCGGCCCTCGATCTCCACGGCCAGCTTGCTGGCCTGCCGGCCGCTCTCCAGCAGCTGCTGGATCTCGTCGCTGTCGAGGTCGACCTGGCGGGCTCGCAGCACGCCGTCATCGCCCTTGGCCTTGAGCTCCACCTGGTCACCCATCACCAGGTCGGCGGGGCGTGAGGCGGGGTCGGTAAGCCACTGGGTCATGGCGCGCATGGGCATTACCTGAGTTGCCAGTGGCGTGACCTTCAGACTGCCCAGGGTTTCCCGCAGCAGGTCGAGTAGCTCCTCGGCTCGTGTTCGCGAACTTGCGTTGACCCCGATCAGCCGACGCCGGGTGTCCCACCAGAGGTCGATCTTCTGGCTGCGCACGAAGGCGCGGGGCAGCAGCTCCTCGACTACCTGCTCCTTGAGGGTGATCTTCTCCTGGCGGCGCAGCTTGCGCCCCTCGCGAGCCTCTACCTCGGCGGCGCGCTCGTCGACCTCCTCCTTGACGACGCTGGCGGGCAGCAGCCGTTCCTGACGCAGGGCGCTGAGCAGGCGTTGCCCCTGCAGCTCGTGGAGGCGGCTGGTGTCGGCACGACCGCCCGGGAAGGTCCAGCCCAGGCGGCGGGGATCCTGTCCGCTCAGAGGTCGCGCCGCCTGTTCGGCCAGGGCTTCTTCCAGCGTGGCGGCATCCAGTTCAGGTGCGTTGTGTAGCCGATAAAGGTGTAAGTGCTTGAACCACATGCAGCATTTTTCCCCGGAGAAAAGGGTCGCCATTATCACCGAAGGGGCGCGAGGGTGCCAGCATCGATCATGAGACAGATATAAAACGAATGTTTGAATTCGGGCGGTGTGGATGCCTAGAATCGAGCCTTTTCAGGCCAAGGAGTGATGACCCGTGGATAGTCGAATTTCCTCTGTTTCACTGCGCGTGCGTGGTTACCATCTCGATGGTTATGGTCACGTCAACAATGCCCGCTATCTGGAGTTCCTGGAAGAGGGGCGCTGGGCCTATTTCGATGATCGACCCGAGCTGTTTCATCGTCTACAGCGCGGTGATGTGGCCTTCGTGGCGGTAAATGTCAATATCGACTACTGCGCGGCGGCCGTGGCCGGCGACGATCTCAAGGTCAGCAGCAGGGTCTGCGAGCTCGGCGCGCGTAGCGCGCGCATGGCCCAGGAGATTCATCGATGTGGCGATGATGCACTGGTCAGTCGTGCCACCATTACCTTCGTGTTGCTCGACGTGGCTGCCAACCGTGCCATTCCCATCGAGGGGGAGCTGCATGAGCTGTTGGCTCCCCTCGTGCTGGAGTAGCGATGGCGGGGCGGAACTCGAATAGTCAGCTCCCTTTGCCCGCGCCGGAGTGATATGATGTGCGGCTGTAAATGGCGCCCCGGGCAACGCCACGGCGGGCGGCCAACCTCCTGCAGTGCAAAGGATTCGACGACCCATGGGTGAGCTCGCCAGAGAGATTCTGCCAGTCAACATCGAGGACGAACTCAAGCAGTCGTACCTCGATTACGCGATGAGCGTGATCATCGGCCGGGCGCTGCCGGATGTGCGCGACGGCCTCAAGCCCGTGCATCGGCGCGTGCTGTTTGCCATGCACGAGCTCGGCAATGACTGGAACAAACCCTACAAGAAGTCCGCTCGTGTGGTGGGCGACGTCATCGGTAAGTATCACCCCCACGGTGATAGTGCCGTCTACGACACCATCGTGCGCATGGCTCAGGACTTCTCCATGCGCCATGTGCTGGTCGACGGCCAGGGCAACTTCGGCTCCATTGACGGCGACAGTGCCGCCGCCATGCGTTACACCGAGGTTCGCATGGCGCGGCTCTCCCACGAGCTACTTGCCGATCTGGAGAAGGAGACCGTCGACTGGGTCGACAACTACGACGGCACCGAGCGTATCCCCGAGGTGCTGCCCACCAAGGTGCCCAACCTGCTGGTCAATGGCTCGTCGGGTATCGCCGTGGGCATGGCCACCAATATCCCGCCGCACAACATGGGAGAGATCATCAACGCCTGCCTGGCGTTGATCGATGACTACACCCTCACCGTCGACGATCTGATGGAGCATATCCCCGGCCCTGACTTCCCCACGGGCGGCATCATCAACGGCCGTGCCGGGATCCTCGAGGCCTATCGCACCGGCCGGGGGCGCATCTACGTGCGCGCCTGCCACACCATCGAGCATGACGAGAAGAGTGGCCGGGATCACATCATCATCGATGAGCTTCCCTATCAGGTGAACAAGGCGCGTCTGATCGAGAAGATCGCCGAGCTGGTCAAGGAGAAGCGCATCGAGGGGATCGCCGAGCTGCGCGACGAGTCCGACAAGGACGGTCTGCGGGTGGTGATCGAGGTCAAGCGTGGCGAGTCCGGGGAGGTGGTGGTCAACAACCTGTTCGCCCAGACCCAGCTGCAGACCGTTTTCGGCATCAATATGGTGGCGATCGAAAACGGTCAGCCGAAGATCCTCAATCTCAAGGAGATTCTCGAGGCATTCATTCGTCATCGTCGCGAGGTGGTGACACGGCGCACCCTGTACGAGCTTCGCAAGGCTCGCGAACGTGGCCATATTCTCGAGGGCCTCACCGTTGCCATCTCGAACATCGACGAGGTCATCGAGCTGATCAAGGCCTCGCCCAATGCGGCCGAGGCCAAGGAGAAGCTGCTTGCACGAGACTGGTCGCCCGGGCAGGTCACCGGCATGCTCGAGCGGGCCGGCGCCACCTCCTGCAAGCCCGAGGATCTCGAGGAGGGCTTCGGGCTCAATACGGCGGGCAGCGAGTATCGCCTGTCGCCGGCCCAGGCCCAGGCTATCCTCGAGCTGCGTCTGCACCGCCTGACGGGGCTCGAAACCGAGAAGCTGCTCGACGAATATCTCGGTATCCTCGAGAAGATCGCCGAGTTGATGGCCATCCTGGCGTCCGCCGAGCGTCTGCTCGAGGTGATCCGCGAGGAGTTGGTTGCGGTACGTGACCAGTTCGGCAATCCGCGCAAGACCGAGATTCAGGCAAGCCACCTCGACCTCTCCATGGAGGACCTGATCGCCGAGGAGGACATGGTGGTCACCGTGTCCCGCTCCGGCTATGCCAAGACCCAGCCGCTCTCGGACTACCAGGCCCAGCGGCGCGGTGGACGCGGCAAGTCCGCCACCGCCATGAAGGACGAGGATGTCATCGAGCATCTGCTGGTGGCCTCGACCCATGACACCGTGCTGCTGTTCTCCAATCGCGGCAAGGTCTACTGGCTCAAGGTCTATGAGATGCCGGCGGCCAGCCGTGGGTCGCGCGGCAAGCCGCTGGTCAACATGCTGCCGCTGGACGAGGGCGAGTCGATCAATGCCATCCTGCCGGTGCGCGACTATGACCCCGAAAGCTATATCTTCTTCGCCACCGCCAAGGGCACGGTGAAGCGTACCAGCCTCGAGCAGTTCTCGCGGCCGCGCAGCGTCGGCCTGATCGCCATCGATCTCGAGGAGGGCGACCGCCTGGTCGGTGCGGCCATCACCTCGGGTTCCGATCATGTCATGCTGCTCTCCTCCAATGGCAAGGCGATCCGTTTCGAGGAGGGGAATGTACGGGCCATGGGGCGTACCGCGCGCGGCGTGCGTGGCATGCGCCTCCTCGATGGTGCCGAAGTGATCAGCCTGATCATCCCCCAGAGCCAGCTGATCGATGCCGAGGCCGGCTTTGATAGAAGGGCGGAGAGTGACGCCGAGATCGAGGGTGAGGAGGGGGCGTCCGTGGAGGCCGCTAATGGCGGCCAGATCTATATCCTGACCGCCTCCGAGAACGGCTACGGCAAGCGCAGTCGTCTCGAGGAGTTCCCGCTGCGCGGTCGTGGCGGTCAGGGTGTCATCGCCATGCAGACCAGCGAGCGCAATGGCTCGCTGGTGGCGGCCATGCAGGTCTACTCCTCCGATGAAATGATGCTGATCACCGACCGTGGCACCCTGGTGCGCACCCGCGTCGATGAGGTCTCGATCACCTCGCGCAATACTCAGGGCGTGATGCTGATTCGACTGGGTAACGAGGAGAAGCTGGTCAAGACGGTGCGCGTCGATGAGCCCGAGGAGTCGGAAGAGCCCGAGGGCGCTGGAGAGGCTGAAGGCGCAGGCGACGACTCCGCCGAGGCAGGCAACGAGGGTGCGGGATCAGGCGCCGAAGAGGATTGAAGGGGCTGACCCCAATGGAGAACCAGGACGCATGACACGTCATTTCAACTTCTGCGCCGGTCCGGCGGCGCTGCCTACCGCGGTGCTCGAGCGGGCCCGCGACGAGATGCTCGACTACCGTGGTCACGGCCTGTCGGTGATGGAGATGAGCCACCGCTCGGCGGAGTATGTTGCCATCGCCGAAAAGGCCGAGGCCGATCTGCGCGAGCTTCTGGCGATCCCCGCCAACTATCGGGTGCTCTTCACCCAGGGCGGGGCGACCCAGCAGTTTGCCGCGGTGCCCTACAACCTGCTGGGAAACGGCGGCACCGCCAACTTCGTGGATACCGGCATCTGGAGTCGCAAGGCCATCGCCGAGTCGCACCACCTGTTCGGTGACGCCCGGGTGGCGGCCTCGAGTGAGGCCAGTGGCAATACCCGGGTGCCGCAGCAGGGAGAGATCGAGCTCTCCCATGATGCGGCCTACCTGCATGTCACCGCCAACGAGACCATCGGCGGACTCGCCTTCGACTATACCCCGCGGGCGGTGCGTCCGGACGGGGGTGAGGTGCCGCTGGTCTGCGACATGTCCTCGTCGATTCTCTCCGGCCCGCTGGATGTCTCACGATATGGCGTTATCTACGCCGGAGCGCAGAAGAACATCGGCCCCGCCGGGCTGGTCGTGGTGATCGTGCGTGATGATCTGCTCGAGCGCGCACGCCCCGACATGCCCACGCTGTTTGGCTACAAAACCCTCGCCGAGGGCGGCTCGATGGTCAATACGCCGGCGACCTACAGCTGGTATCTGGCGGGGCTGGTGTTCGAGTGGCTCAGGCACGATATCGGTGGCTTGCCGGCCATGGAGGCCATCAATGCGCGCAAGGCCGCCAAGCTATATGCCGCCATCGATGACAGCGAGCTCTACTCCAACCCCATCGCGCCGGCGAACCGTTCACGCATGAACGTCCCCTTCGTGCTTGCCGATGAGCGTCTGGACAGGCCGTTCCTCGCCGAGGCCGAGCAGGCGGGGCTTCTCAATCTCAAGGGCCACCGCAGCGTGGGCGGCATGCGGGCCAGCCTTTACAACGCCGTTCCCGAAGCTGCCGTGGATGCACTGATCGATTTCATGGCCGACTTCGAAAATAGAAAGGGCTGAATATCATGAGCGACACTCCCATCGATCTCGATGCGCTGCGCAGCCGCATCGATGATCTGGACAGCCAGCTGCTGACGCTGATGAACGAGCGCGCCCAGTGCGCCCAGCAGGTGGCCCAGGTCAAGACCGCCGAGGATGCCGGAGCGGTGTTCTATCGCCCCGAGCGCGAGGCCCAGGTGCTGCGTCGTATCATGGCGCTCAACAAGGGACCGCTGGATAGCGAGGAGGTGGCACGCCTGTTCCGCGAGATCATGTCGGCCTGTCTGGCGCTGGAGCAGCCCATCAAGGTCGCCTATCTCGGCCCCGAGGGTACCTTTACCCAGCAGGCGACCCTCAAGCACTTCGGCGAGAGTGCCATCAGCCTGCCGATGGCCGCCATCGACGAAGTGTTTCGTGAGGTGGAGGCTGGGGCGGTCAACTACGGGGTGGTGCCGGTGGAGAACTCCACCGAGGGCGTGATCAACCACACCCTGGACTCCTTCATCGATTCCGGACTGCGTATCTGCGGCGAGGTGGTGCTGCGAATCCACCATCACCTGCTGGTGGGCGAGACCACCCGGCGTGACAAGGTGTCGCGGATCTACTCGCATCCGCAGTCCTTCGCCCAGTGCCGCAAGTGGCTGGATGCCCACTATCCCCAGGCCGAGCGGGTGCCGGTCTCCTCCAATGCCGAGGCGGCACGCCTGGTCAAGACCGAGTGGCACAGCGCGGCGATCGCCGGCGACATGTCGGCCAAGCTCTATGGTCTGACCCGCCTGGCCGAGAAGATCGAGGACCGCCCGGACAACTCCACACGCTTCCTGATTATCGGCAATCAGGATGTGCCCATGTCCGGCGACGACAAGACCTCGATCGTGGTGGCCATGCGCAACCAGCCCGGGGCGCTGCATGATCTGCTTGAGCCCTTCCATCGCCATCAGATCGACATGACACGCCTGGAGACCCGTCCCTCGCGCAGCGGCGTGTGGAACTATGTCTTCTTTATCGACTTCAAGGGGCATCACGAGGAGCCCCGGGTGGCCGCGGTGCTGGAGGAGGTGCGCCTGCGCGCCGCCGAGGTCAAGGTGCTGGGGTCCTACCCCGTCGGCGTGCTCTAGGGCATGGCATCGATGGTGACGCGCAAGCACGAGGAGTCTCGCATCCTGATCGTCGGGCTCGGCCTGATCGGGGGCTCGCTGGCCGCCGCCCTGAGAGCCAGTGGCTACGGTCGTCGCGACAGCGGCGATCTCGGCGGCTTCGGGCCGGCTGAGCAGATCGTCGCCTGTGATCCGGATCCGGACGAGATTCGGCGCGGCCTCGAGATGGGGCTGATCGATCGCGGTGATACTCGCCTCGAAAGGGTGGTCGACGGTGCTTCGCTGATCGTGCTGGCCGTGCCGGTGCTGGCCATGCGCAGCGTGATGGTTGAGCTGGCCCGCTATCTGGGTGACGCCGTCGGCGACGTGGTGATCACCGATGTGGGCAGTACCAAGGCGGCCATCCGCGACTGTGCGCTGGAGGTCTTCGGTCGGATGCCGGCCAACCTGGTGCTCGGCCACCCCATCGCCGGCTCCGAAAAGAGCGGCGTGGCCGCGGCCGACCCCGAGCTCTATATCGGCCACAAGGTGATCCTCACGCCCGAACCGAATACCGACCCCGAGGCGCTGGCCCGCGTACAGGCGCTGTGGGGCGCCTGTGGTGCCGACGTGCTGGAGATGGAGGTGGAGCGCCACGATCAGGTGCTGGCTCGCACCAGCCACCTGCCACATCTGCTGGCCTTCTCGCTGGTGGACACGCTGGCGCGCCAGGATGAGCGCCTGGAGATCTTTCGCTATGCCGCCGGTGGCTTTCGTGACTTCACGCGTATCGCCGGCAGCGACCCCGTCATGTGGCGTGACATCTTCACCGCCAATCGTGATGCCGTGCTCGCCTCCCTCGATGACTTCGAGGCCGGCGTGGCACGCCTGCGTGATGCCGTGGAGCGTGGTGATGGTGACGCCATGTTGGCGATCTTCGATCGCGCCAGCCATGCTCGGCACTACTTCGAATCCCTGCTCAACAAGACCAGCTATCAGGCGGAATATCAGATGCAACAGCAAGGTAATCTGCGCTACCGGATGAGCCCCGGTGGTGCCGTGGTCGGGCGCATTCGTGTTCCCGGCGACAAGTCGATCTCCCATCGCTCCATCATGCTCGGCGCACTGGCCGAGGGGGTCACCGAGATCAAGGGGTTTCTGGAGGGAGAGGACAGTCTGGCGACCCTTCAGGCATTCCGCGAGATGGGGGTGGCCATCGAGGGGCCAAACCAGGGACGAGTCACCGTCCATGGGGTCGGCCTGCACGGCCTCAAGAAGCCCTCTGGCCCCCTGTATGTCGGCAATGCCGGTACCGCCATGCGCCTGTTCGCCGGGCTGCTGGCCGGACAGGCCTTCGATACCGTGCTCACCGGCGATACCTCCCTGACCAAGCGTCCGATGAACCGGGTGGCCGACCCGCTGCGCCTGATGGGGGCCGAGATCGACACCGCCGAGGGGGGGCGTCCGCCGCTGCGACTCCATGGTGGTCGTCCGCTCAAAGGCATCACCTACGACATGCCCATGGCCAGTGCCCAGGTGAAGTCCTGCCTGCTGCTTGCCGGCCTGTATGCGGAGGGGGAGACCCGGGTCAGCGAACCGGCCCCGACCCGTGATCACACCGAGCGCATGCTGGCCGGGTTCGGCTATACGGTGCACCGTGATGGGGATACCTGCTGGCTCTCCGGTGGTGGTCGTCTCACCGCGGCGCCCATCGATGTGCCCAGCGATATCTCCTCGGCGACCTTCTTCCTGGTGGCCGCGGCGATAACCCCGGGCTCGGACCTGGTGCTCGAGCATGTGGGCATCAACCCGACTCGTATCGGCGTGATCAATATCCTCAAGTTGATGGGAGCCGATCTGCGCCTGGAGAACGAGCGCGAGGTAGGGGGCGAACCGGTAGCCGATCTGCATATCCGTCATGCGCCGCTGCAGGGCATCGGTATTCCGCTGGAGCAGGTGCCCCTGGCCATCGACGAGTTTCCGGCGCTGTTTATTGCCGCGGCCAATGCCCGGGGAACCACGCGTCTGCGCGGCGCGGAAGAGCTGCGCGTCAAGGAGTCCGACCGGTTGCAGGCGATGGCCGACGGGCTGGCCGCCATCGGCGTCGAGCACACCCTCTACCCCGATGGCATCGATATCGTTGGTGGAGGCAGTGCCGAGGGTCCCAACTATGGTGGCGGCCGTATCGACAGCCTCGAGGACCATCGCATCGCCATGTCGTTCGCCATCGCTGCGCTGCGGGCGAGCGAGGAGATCATCATCGATGACTGTGCCAACGTGGCTACCTCCTTCCCCGGGTTCGTCGACCTGGCGCGCAAGGTGGGGCTGACACTCACGGAAGAGAGCGGCGAGGAGGGGGCATGAGCGATTCCCAGACCACCCCCCAGGCGCCGGTATTGACGATCGATGGCCCCGGTGGTGCCGGCAAGGGCACCATCAGCCGCCTGGTGGCTGAACGCCTGGGCTGGCACCTGCTCGACAGTGGCGCCCTCTATCGACTCACGGCACTGGCTGCCGGCAAGCATGACGTCTCCCTGGATGATGAGGCGAGTCTCGCCGAGGTGGCGCGCCATCTCGAGGTGGTGTTTGTCGCCGAAGGCGGCGCCACCCGGGTGATGCTCGAGGGCAGCGATGCCACCACTACCATCCGCACCGAGCAGGTAGGCGATGCGGCCTCCCGTGTGGCGGCGTTGCCGGCGGTCCGTGAGGCACTGCTGAGTCGCCAGCGTGACTTCCGCCAGTCCCCGGGGCTGGTGGCCGATGGCCGTGATATGGGCACCGTGGTCTTCACCGATGCACCTCTGAAGATATTTCTCACCGCGAGTGCCGAGGAGCGGGCCCATCGTCGCCAGGCCCAGTTGCGGGAGTCCGGTGTGGATGCTAGTCTATCGAGTCTTTTGAAGGAGATTCAGGCGCGCGACGCCCGCGACATGCAGCGCAGCGTGGCGCCACTCAAGCCGGCAGAAGATGCCATCACGCTTGATACCACGCGCCTGACGATACCGGAAGTGGTGGATCGGCTGACGGAGCTGCTGACCCAGCGTGGTCTGCTCCCCGACGCCTGAAACTCCCTTGCGGCGCCTCCGGCAGCATGTGATGACGTGGCTCGGCACCGTTTGCCGAGAGCCGAGCCAGGTCGAACCAGCGCCAACATCTCCGGGGGTTTGGTGAATAAGGCCCGCACTCGCTGGTGGTGCGGAGGAAGCGGCCCTGCCGCACTTTAACGTTGATCACGTAGGAACATCATGAGCGAAAGCTTTGCTGAACTTTTTGAACAGTCTCTCCAGGACATCAACATGGAGCCGGGCGCCATCGTCGTGGCTACCGTTGTCGACATCGAGGGTGACTGGGTTACCGTCAATGCCGGCCTGAAGTCCGAAGGTCAGATCCCCTCGGCCCAGTTCCGTGACGAGAACGGTGAGCTGGCCATCGCCGTCGGTGACGAGGTCCACGTCGCCCTGGAAGCCGTTGAAGACGGTTTCGGCGAGACCCGCCTGTCCCGCGAGAAGGCCAAGCGTGCCGAAGCGTGGAAGGTGCTGGAAGCTGCCTTCGAGAAGGACGAGATCGTCAAGGGCGTGATCAACGGTAAGGTCAAGGGTGGCTTCACCGTCGATGTCGACTCCATCCGTGCCTTCCTGCCGGGCTCCCTGGTCGACGTGCGTCCGGTGCGCGACACCACGCACCTCGAGAACAAGGAGCTCGACTTCAAGGTCATCAAACTCGACCCGAAGCGCAACAACGTTGTCGTTTCCCGTCGTGCCGTCCTCGAGGCCGAGAACAGCGCCGAGCGTGAGGCCCTGCTTGCGACTCTGCAGGAAGGCCAGCAGATCCTGGGTATCGTCAAGAACCTCACCGATTACGGCGCCTTCGTCGATCTGGGTGGCGTCGACGGTCTGCTGCACATCACCGACATGGCCTGGAAGCGTATCAAGCATCCGAGCGAGATCGTGGCCGTGGGTGACGAGATCAGCGTCAAGGTCCTCAAGTTCGACCGCGAGCGCAACCGTGTGTCTCTGGGTCTGAAGCAGCTGGGCGAGGATCCGTGGGTCAACATCAAGGATCGTTACCCGGAAGGTACCAAGGTTCACGCCACCGTCACCAACCTCACCGACTACGGCTGCTTCGCCGAGCTGGAAGAGGGTGTCGAGGGTCTGGTTCACGTCTCCGAGATGGACTGGACCAACAAGAACATCCATCCGTCCAAGGTGGTGCAGGTCGGCGACGACGTGGACGTCATGGTGCTGGACATCGACGAGGAGCGTCGTCGTATCTCCCTGGGTATCAAGCAGTGCACCGCCAACCCGTGGGAGACCTTCAGCGCCACGTACAACAAGGGCGATCGCGTTGCCGGTACCATCAAGTCGATCACCGACTTCGGTATCTTCATCGGCCTGGAAGGCGGCATCGATGGCCTGGTGCACCTCTCCGACATCTCCTGGACCGATACCGGCGAAGAAGCGGTTCGCCAGTTCAAGAAGGGCGACGAGGCCGAGGCCGTGATCCTCTCCATCGATCCGGAACGCGAGCGCATCTCCCTGGGCATCAAGCAGCTGGATACCGATCCGGTCGCCGAGTTCCTGGCCGTGAACGACAAGGGCACTGTGGTGACCGGTCGTGTGATCGAGGTCGATGCCAAGGAAGCCCAGGTCGAGCTGGCGACCGATGTCATCGCCGTGCTCAAGGCCTCCGAGATCAGCGCCGACCGCGTCGAGGATGCTCGCAACGTCCTCAACGAGGGTGACAGCGTCGAGGCTCGCATCATCGGTGTGGATCGCAAGAACCGTCAGATCAACCTCTCCATCAAGGCCAAGGATCAGGACGACACTCGTCAGAACCTGAAGAAGCTGCGTGAAGAGGCTCCCGAGAGTGGTGGCCCGACCACCATCGGTGACCTGATCAAGCAGCAGATGGGTCAGGACTGATCGGATAACGCTTTCCGATCCGCCAAGACCGCCGCCCTACGGGGCGGCGGTTTTTTTATACGAGATATTTCCCCTCTCGATGATCGAGATGATGGGCGAGCTCCGGCCTCTCGGGGTCTCTGCTTAATAGTGGTGCCATGAACTCGTAAAGTTATTTGCCAAGGAGAGTTCATCATCCTGGTGATTTATTTGCTTGCCACTACTGTTGAGCTTGAGTGTCGGTGGAAGTATTTAATTGCGACGGCTTGTACTGGCTAATCAATTCAACCAGACTATTGCCAAGGATCGAGATTAACGCGCATAATATACATCCCTTGCATCCCGTCGTAATTTCCAAGGAAACTTCCCATGTCTCTTCTTAACGAATATATGCAGATGGAGCAGCAGTTGAAGGAGCTCCAGGCAAATCTTGATAAGCTGCAAAATGATAAGCGCCTACAGAGCGAGCTCGAGTTCAAGGAAAAGCTCGAGTCGCTGATGAAGGAGTATGGCAAGAGTGCAGCCGAGGTCATTGCACTGCTCGATCCCAAGCCGGCAACTTCCGGGACCAAGGCGGCGACAACCGCTTCCACCGGCACGCGTCGCAAGCGCAAGCTGAAGATCTACAAGAACCCCAATACCGGAGAAGTCGTCGAGACTCGCGGTGGTAACCAGAAGACTCTCAAGGCGTGGAAGGATGAGTTCGGTCCCGACACCGTCGAGTCCTGGCTGGTGCGTGTTGAAGACTAGGTTTCTGGCGTGAACGGCAGAGACCGGCTCTTGCGAACGGCGCCTGTGGGCGCCGTTCGTGTATCCCGCCATCAGGCCGCAGTCTGCTCTTGAACGGGAGGGCGAGCCGCTGGGCTGGAGCCATTCCCAGGGGCTGGCTCTGGCGTGTGGAGCATGATGGCTTTAGCGAGCGCGCTGAATGCGAGTATAATCGACGCTTCTCCAATCGGGCGATGTGCCATGCACGCCTCATTTCGCCCGCTTTAAGATGACCACCAATGAAACAACAGACACCACGCAAAGCCATGGGTGAGCGCGATAAGCTGCGCCAGTTCCGGGAACTCGACGATGCCTTTGCCGAGGCCCTGCGCGCGCTGGACACCACGCCGGCGGCCGAACCTGCTTCCGAACTGGCGCTCGAGCCTTCCGACGCAGAGGATATGGCTCGGACGACAACGGCCCCCGAAGGGTTTGAACAACGACTCGAGGCGCTGATGGCGGAGTATGACTTCTCTTCACAACGTGTCAGGGAGTTGCTGGAAACCCTGCAGCACTTCGAGTCGAATACCTGAGGGCATCACGCCTCTCGGGTGGATAGCTCCAGCGCCGTGATACGCTCCAGCGCCTGGTGGCGATGATGGCCGCACAGTTCGGCGTCATAGTCGAATAGCCGGCAAACTGCCGGCCGAGAGGGATCACTGAACAGCCGACAGAGGTTATGCTCGTCCAGCTGTACGCAGCGTGTCCCGGCCGGCTTGCCCTCCGGCATGCCGGGTATGGGCGAGGTGATCGAGGGGGCGATACAGCATGCCCCGCACCGGGGCGACACCCCGGCGTCTCCTGTGCCTGTTGCATGATGCTCTCCTCGCGACTGTGGAGCGGCTCGCTTATGGCCGGGCCGTGGCCACGGCGCCCTTGTCGACACCCTCGAAGGCCTGCACTCGAGTCACCCGACCGGTTTCCTGGCTGATCACGCCGGCGAGCCAGGCGGCGATATGCTCCACCGTGGTCGGGCTCGGCAACACCGCGCAGCGCTCCCGAGGCAGGGTCAGCATGAAGTGCCCCTGTTCGGCGGTGTAACGGCTGGTCAGCCGGCCGAGAGAGGAGGCGCCCAGGCCCTCGGTCACGTCGGCCGCGTCCACCAGGTAGCGATCCGACAGGCGCGAGGCCCAGTCGGCTTCGAGCGCCGGTTGGCGCCGGCCATCCTGCCAAATATGGAGTCTCGAGCGATGACCGTGGGCGATGCGCTGGCAGTTGCCGGCATGGCGCCTGAGGCCATGGCTATAGGTGTAGCTTGCCCCCTCGATGGTCTCTTCGCGCAGTGTCAGTCGAATGGCCTCAACCCGCGGCGGTGGCTCGTGCGACAGCTCGGCGGCCAGCTGCTCGGCCAGTCGGCTCGGGGTGATCGCATCCCAGGGCAGCAGGGTGAAGGCCTGGCGAGGGCCACGGACCTCCATGACATAGGGAGTCTCGGTGCGCACACAGAGCCCCTCGTCGCAGTCGTGCACACTGATGCCGGCGGCCGCGGTAGGTACCAGCAGGGTGTGGTCGGCGTCCCGGTCGAGCCGCGTCTTGATCCACGGCTTCACCTCGCCGAAGTCGAATAGCATGCCATCCTCGCCGAGCTCGCCGTCAAGCTCGGCATCCACGGACCAGCTGGCGCCGATCAGGCCTCGGCTGGGACACCACAGGGAAACGTCGAGATGGGTGAGGCGGTTGACGAACAGTGTCATCAGTCGATCCCCGCAATCTTGTGGGTCTGCAGCGACAGCCGCCACTGGGGGTTGGCCAGACAGTAGGCCACGGTCTCGGACAGGGTGTCGCCGACGACTCCTCGGGGAGCGGTGTCCATGGGCTGCAGGAAGAAGTGCCGGAAGTCCAGGTCGACAAACTGTTCGGGCAGCGCCTCGGCCTGGGGGTAGACCAGCTTGAGCTCGTCGCCCGAGGCCTGGACGAGCGGGGCGGTGCCCTTGGGGCTGACACACAGCCAGTCGATGCCAGGCGGCGCCGGCAGAGTGCCGTTGGTCTCCACGGCGACATCGAAATTGCGGGCATGCATGGCGGCAATCAGGGGGTCGTCGAGTTGCAGCAGCGGCTCGCCTCCGGTAAAGATCACCTGCGGCGTGGCCGTGCCGGGGGCGTCCGGCCACAGGGCGACCAGGTGGTCGGCCAGCGCCGAGGCCGAGGCGAACCGTCCGCCGTTCTGGCCATCGGTGCCGACAAAGTCGGTATCGCAGAAGCGGCACACTGCCCGGGCCCGGTCCTCCTCGCGACCCGACCAGAGGTTGCAGCCGGAAAAGCGGCAGAAGACGCTGGCGCGGCCGGCCTGGCCGCCTTCGCCCTGCAGCGAGTAGAAGGCCTCCTTGACCTGATACATCAGTGATCTCCTGTGGCAGAGCGTAGGGCCGGGGAGGCGGCGGGGTCGGGTTGCTGATCATCGGCGGCGGCGTCGGGCCGCCGGGAATAGCTCAGCGGATCGCGCACCCCGTTGGCGGCGAAGGCCGCCAGGCGCTCCCGGCAGCTGCCGCAACGCCCGCAGGCCAGGGCTTCCCCCCGGTAGCAGGTCCAGGTCTCGGCATAGTCGAGTCCCATGGCCAGGCCATCGGCGAGGATGGCGGCCTTGTCGTGGTGCAGGTAGGGCGCATGAACGGCGATCGGTGTGAAGTGGGCGAGGCCGGCCACGGCCTGCATGGCCGCGACGAATTCGGGTCGGCAGTCCGGGTAGAGCACGTGGTCGCCACCATGGGCACCGTAATCGACCCGGTCGGCGCCGATGTTCACGGCCTTGGCGATGGCCAGCGAGAGCAGGATCATGTTGCGGTTGGGCACCACGGTGTCCTGAAGGCTGGTCTCTTCGTAGTCGGCCTCCGGTAGCGTACGGCTGGCATCGGTCAGTGCCGAGGCGTCGATCAGGCCATGGATGGCGGTGATGTCGACCACCCGATGGGGCACGCCGAGCCGCTGGCAGACTCGGCGGGCGACCTCGAGCTCACGGGAATGGCGCTGACCGTAGTCGAAGGAGAGGGCGTGTACCCGGCGGCCCTCGCGCAGGGCACGGTGCAGCACGGTATAGGAGTCCATGCCACCGGAGTAGATCACCACGGTGGCCGGGGAGTCGGGTTGGGTCATGGGGATACCTGATGAGTCGGAGAATTTGTCCGTCCCGTCGCACCATCTGTCGGGCGCGTCGGGATCTTGGCCGGGGTCCGGTCCGGAAGGCCGCCTAGTCTACGCAAGACGGGAGATTCTGGCCAGGATCGGCGTGAGTTGCTACACTTTCGCGCCTTTCATCCCCTTGCATCCCTGCGGCCAGACGCCGTCGAGGGTGCCATCGTCCTGACAACGGTGATCCCCATGCAAGCCCCTGAACTGCTGTCCCCCGCAGGCACCTTCAAGAACATGCGCTACGCCTTCGCCTATGGCGCGGATGCGGTCTATGCCGGCCAGCCGCGCTACTCGCTGCGCGTGCGCAACAACGATTTCAAGCTCGATAACCTGCACAAGGGCATCGCCTATGCGCATGAGCGGGGCAAGCAGTTTTACGTGGCCTCGAATATTGCGCCGCATAACAGCAAGTTGAAGACCTATCTGCGCGATATGGAGCCGGTGATCGAGGCCGGGCCGGATGCGCTGATCATGTCCGACCCCGGGCTGATCATGATGATTCGCGAGCGCTGGCCCGAGCAGGAGATTCACCTCTCGGTGCAGTCCAATGTAGTCAACTGGGCTGCGGCCCGCTTCTGGCAGCAGCAGGGGATCAGCCGAATCATTCTCTCTCGCGAGCTGTCGCTCGAGGAGATCGCCGAGATCCGTGCCGAGTGCCCCGATCTCGAGATCGAGACCTTCGTGCACGGTGCCCTGTGCATCGCCTACTCGGGTCGCTGCCTGCTCTCGGGCTACTTCAATCACCGCGACCCCAACCAGGGTACCTGCACCAATGCCTGCCGCTGGCAGTACAACACCGTGGCGGCGGCCCACGACGAGACCGGCGACCTGGTGCCGGCCAACTCGGCCGCGGCCCATGCCGCCAGCGGTGTCTGGACACCGGGCCAGGGGGGCGGCCAGGGCGGATTGATCGCATCGGGCGGTGGCAGCACGCGCCACAGCACGGCCACGGCCGGTGGGGTAGAGGGGCAGGATGAGCTCTCGGCCCTGATCGAGGATGCCACACGCCCCGGTGAGCTGATGCCGATCTTCGAGGATGAGCACGGCACCTATATCATGAACTCCAAGGATCTGCGCGCCGTGCAGCACGTGCCGCGGCTCACCGAGATGGGCGTCTCCTCGTTGAAGATCGAGGGGCGCACCAAGTCCCACTACTATGTGGCGCGCACCGCCCAGGTCTATCGTCGGGCCATCGATGACGCCGTGGCGGGCCGTCCCTTCGACATGCGTCTGATGGATGAACTCGACAACCTCGCCAACCGCGGCTACACGGAGGGCTTCTATCGCCGCCATGTCCACGACGAGTATCAGAACTATGAGCGTGGCAACTCCGTGGGGGTGCACCAGCAGTTTGTCGGCGAGGTGATCGGCTACGACCCCGATCGCGGCGTTCTCGAGATCGACGTCAAGAACCGCTTCGAGGTGGGGGATGGCATGGAACTGATGTTGCCGGGTGGCAATCGTCGTTTCGTCCTCGAGCATATCGAGAACAGGCGCGGTGAATCCGTCGGCGCCGCCCCCGGTTCGGGTCATGTGGTGCGCATCCCGGTGCCTGGCGAGGCGATCGCTCCGGAGCGAATCGAGTTTGCGCTGCTGATGCGCGATCTCGGCTGACGGGGGATTGCTGCGGTAAAGAGCCAGTCGGCGCCACCTCTCCCCAATGCCGGGATGGGCGGCGAGGCGCTCATACCGGCGTCATGCAGGTGAGAGGCGATGCGAGCCCACCCCTTTCCAGGGAGTGGGCTCGCGGCGTATATGGCGATCATTCGGGTGGGATGTCACCCCTTGCGCAGTGAGGCGTTGAGGTGATCGACCACCTCGGCCCAGTCGGCATCCTCCTCGATCGCTTCGCGCAGGAACTCCGCCTGTCCTTCGTTCCAGCAGGCGGCATCGGGCAGGGCCGTCTCCTCGGGGATGGGGGCGTGGCGGTCGATAAAGCGCTTGATCGAATCGGGATCGGACGCGAGCCCGAGCTGTTCGAAGAGTTCGCTGAAGGGGTGGTCGGGATGTTCCATGGTGGCGTCCCCGGCTGGGTCAGTGGGGCGGTCAGCCGATGGTGACCGCGAATCATGCACCCCCACCATAGCCATTTGTCGCGCCCTCTGCCTGAGGCGCGTCAACGCTCCCGAGTCGGTGGCGCTAACGCTCTCCCACCAGTGGCGCAAGGAAGCGACGTCGCCGCTCGGCATCCTCCAGCGGCTGGGCGAGCAGGTGAACCAGCTTGGTCAGGGCCGCCTCGGGAGTCATGGCTCCACCCGCCAGCACCCCGGCATCGGTGAGCCCCTGGCCGGCGGCATAGTCCCCCGGGCTGATGGTGCCATGGGGGCACTGGCTGATGGCGGCGATCAGCTTGCCGTCAGTGCTGGCTCGGGTCAGCTGTTCCAGCAGGGCAGGATCGTCGGGCAGGTTGCCGGCTCCCCACACCTCGAACAGTGCCCCCTTGAGGCGTGGGTCGTTGAGCCAGGCCGCCAGCTGGCGGGTGCTGATGCCAGGCCACAGCGCGATGCGTGCCACGCCGCCGTCGCCAAGCGGCGCATAATCGGGCAGCTCAAAGCGCGGCGCGATATCTTTCTCCTGGTCAAGGCCATGCTCTCGGTCAAGGCCATGTTCGGGATAATGCCTGGCGGTGCCTGCGATCTGCTCGCCGAGCAGCGGGGCGTTGGGACTTTCGAAGGCGATGGCATCGCGAGTATGCCACTTGCGGGTACATACACCGCGGAGCAGCCTTCCCCCGAAGGCGATGGCGATTTCCTGGAGTGCCGGGTTGGCGGCGAAGCGCAGTGCCAGGGCGACGTTTCCGGCGGCGTCGCTGTCCGGCGCCTCCAGGGGCTTCATGGCGCCGGTGAGCACCACGGGGCGGTCGATGCCCTGCAGCTGGTAGGCGAGACTCGCGGCGCTCCAGGCCAGGGTGTCGGTGCCGTGAAGTACCACGATGCCGGCATGGTCACGGTAGCGCGCGGCGATGATCGCGGCCAGTCGCGACCAGTCGGCGGGGGTGGCCGCGCTGGAGTCGATGGGGTTCGATAGGGAGAGCAGCTCGTAGGCGGGCAGTTCGGCGACGCTGCCCGCCGGCAGGCCCCTCAGGGCGCGTGCCAGGCGGGCTTCGATATTGCCGCCCGGGGCCAGTCCCCTGGGCGTCTCCTGCATCCCCAGGGTGCCGCCGGTGTAGATCACCAGCAGGGGACGAGGCCGTCGGGAGTCAGGCGTGCTCATGGGCGGCTCCTAAGTGGCTGTGGCCGATATCATGTAAGTGGCGTATGGCCGATATCATGGTGGCACAGGGCCATGATCAGAGCGTCTGGTCGCTATCGGGTGACCACCTGGCCATCATTGTCGATCTCCAGGCGGCGGTTGCGACCGGCAAAGAGGGCAAAGGTGGCCGCTAACGCACAGATCGCCAGCAGCACGCCGGTGATGCTGCCAAGCCCCAGGTCGAGCTGAAGCATCACGCCTACCCCCAGCGGGCCCATGGCAGCCAGCGTGTAGCCACCGCCCTGGGCAAGGCCGGAGAGCTTGCCGGCCAGGCGCGAGTTGCCAGTGCGCAATACGATCAGCGTCAGGGCGAGACTGAAGCTGCCCCCCTGGCCCAGGCCGAGCAGGACCACGCCGACCCAGCGCAGTGAGGGTGCCCCCTGCAGCAGCAGCCAGAATCCCGAGGCGACCAGCGTCAGTACCAGGAGCAGGGCGGGACGCTGATCCCGGCCCAGGCGTGCCAGCCAGGGGGCGGCCAGGGCGGCGGGCAACTGCACCATCACCGAGGCGCCCATCATCCAGCCGGCCTCGGCTTCTCCGTAGCCACGGGCCACCAGCAGGGTGGGAAGCCAGCCAAAGACGATATAGGCCAGGGATGACTGCAACCCCATCATCAGCATGACCTGCCACGCCAGGGGCTGGGTCAGCACCGCGCGCATCGAACCGCCGCCGCCGGGCAGCGCCGCCTCATCGCGGCGGGGAGCCAGGGTCTGCCAGGCCACCAGGGCGATGAGCGCCAGCGCCGACCAGCCGGCAAGCCCCAGATGCCACGCTCCCAGCCAGTCGGCCAGAGGAATGCTCAAGCCCGCCCCCAGGGCCCCGCCCAGGCACAGCGCCATGGTGTAGACGCCTGTCATCAGATCGGCCCCCGCGGGGAGCTCGCGCTTGACCAGCGCCGGCAGCAGGGTGCCAGCCACCCCGATGGCGGCGCCTGCCATCAGCGTGCCGATAAAGAGCGTGGCGATGACGGGAATGCCACGCAGCGCCAGTCCCACGGCCAGCAGTATCAGCCCGGCGGCCAGGGCCCGCTCGGGCCCCAGGCGCTTGGCCAGCCAGGGGGCCATGGGCGCAAACAGCCCCAGGCAGAGAACCGGTAGCGTGGTGAGGGTGCCGATGGCCAAGGGCGATAGCCCCATGTCCTGCTGGACACGAGTCAGCAGCGGGGCCAGGGAGGAGAGGGCAGGGCGCAGGTTGAGGCCCACCAGTACCATCAGGGAGATAAACAGTCCCAGGCTGACGGTGGAGTCCCGCCTAGTCGCGGTCATGGCGCCACTCCCAGGCCTGTTTGGGTCGCAGTCCCAGGCGCTGCTCTTCCCTGCGGGGGGCCAGGAGAGGATGCTCCTCGTTTTGGTTCTCGGGCCGAAAGACCACCCTGCCAAGATGGTGGGGCATCTCTTGTTTCACCTGGTGCAGGATATCGGTGACATCCTCTACGCTGACCAGTGCGCCCCCACCGTTCAGCGGGTCGGGCTGGGCCACCAGGCGACCCTCGAAGAGCCAGCAGCGCTGGGGAACCTGGGCAACCTGCCAGTCGCGGCCCTGCCACCGGGCCCGGCCATCGGACAGCAGCTGTAGCTCATCCAGCGGCACCAGCGCCTGGAAGAGTCGAGCGTTGAGCACGGCTCGACCACCACGGGCCATGGTCACAGGGCCCGTGTAGCGAGACTCGGCCAGCGCGGCCATCACCGCCTTGCGATTCGGCTTGGCGGCCAGGGTCCCACGACCACAGAGATGCAGCAGGTCATGGTCGACCTGCTTGATAACCCAGATATCAATAGGTTGTTTGCCAAACAGTTGTTTGAGCATGGTTGAGTGACACTGTCAGGAGAGTAAGAGATATATTCACATATTGTGATGCTATCTGCTACTACCGAGTCAGGCCTGCTGACGACCGCCGCCACTGCCTCCGCGGCGCCGGCGACGCGTTCCCGCTGGTTGCTCGGCGCCACGGCCCTGCGTTTGCCCGCGGTTCTGGCCACCGCCACCGCGCCTCTGGCCATTACCATTACCGCCGCGTCCACCACCGCCACGACGATTGCGGCCGTTTTCGATGGGCTCCGGCTTGGCATTGGGGTCGGGCTCGAAGCCGGGCTCGATGCGCTTCTCGAGGTCGCGCTTGATCAACCGCTCGATGCCCTTGAGCAACCCGTGCTCGTCGACGCAGACCAGCGACACCGCCTGGCCCTCGCTGCCGGCACGGCCGGTGCGGCCGATACGGTGGACATAGTCCTCGGCGACATTGGGCAGCTCGAAGTTGACCACGTGGGGCAGCTCTTCGATATCGAGGCCGCGGGCGGCGATGTCGGTAGCCACCAGCACCTGCAGGTCGCCGGTCTTGAAGGCAGCCAGGGCCTTGGTGCGCGCGGACTGGCTCTTGTTGCCATGGATCGCCATGGCCGGGATCTCCTGCTTGGAGAGCTGTTCGGCCAGACGGTTGGCACCGTGCTTGGTGCGGGTAAAGACCAGTACCTGATGCCAGTCGTGCTCGGTGATCAGGTGGGCCAGCAGCTCGCGCTTCTTCTCGCGGTCGACACGGTAGATCGTCTGGTCGACGAGCTCGGCGGTGGTATTGCGGCGAGCGACCTCGATCATCTTGGGATCATCGAGCAGCTTGTTGGCCAGCGCCTGGATCTCGTTGGAGAAGGTCGCCGAGAACAGCAGGTTCTGACGCTTCTCGGGCAGGACCCGCAGGATCTTCTTGATATCGTGAATGAAGCCCATGTCGAGCATGCGGTCGGCTTCGTCGAGCACCAGGATCTCCACCTTCGACAGGTCGACGTGTTTCTGCTGCTGCAGATCGAGCAGACGTCCCGGGGTGGCAACGAGCACATCGAGGCCCGGGCGAATGGCATCGACCTGGGGCTGCTGGCCGACGCCGCCGAAGATCACGTGGCTCTTCAGGGTCAGCAGGCGACCATAGTCGGCCACGCTCTCGCCCACCTGAGCGGCCAGCTCACGGGTCGGTGTCAGCACCAGGGCGCGCACCTGACGCTTGCCGGGACGTGGGCCGTCGGCCAGGCGCTGCAGCATCGGCAGGGTAAAGCCGGCGGTCTTGCCGGTGCCGGTCTGGGCGCTGGCCAGCAGGTCCCCGCCCTTGAGCACGGCGGGGATCGCCTGCTGCTGGATGGGAGTCGGGGTGGTGTAGCCTTGTGCCTCGACGGCGCTCAGCAGTTCGGCACGCAGGCCGAGTTCGGAAAAGGTCATGCGGTCTCCGCAGAACACCTCGGCCGTGCCGCGCGATCGTGCGCAGCCAGTCCCGGGCCGGGGTGTGAAAGATTCGGGGTCATGGCGCGGCAGGAGGGACTCGCTGATGTGCCGCGATGCGCATTATGCCAGATTCCGGGCTTGGGCGCAGCTACTCTTGTCGGCGTGTGCCGCGAACGGCCGCGGCGAGCTCGTCGGCCGCGCTGTCCCAGCCTCGGCCCAGGGCGCGGACCAGCGCGGGATAACCATCGGCCGCGAGGACGTTCTCGAGCTCCAGGGACTGCATCGCCAGCAGGCTCCCGTCGGCGGCATGCAGGCGCCAGCGGCCGCCGATGATGGCCCGGCCATCGTGACGTCCCTGGAAACGGTCGATCTCCAGCGCCAGACGCAGGGCGTGTGCCTCGCGGGGGGCCGTGCCGTCGAGCAGTACCCGGGTATCGGGAAGCCGCTGCGCCAGGCGGTCGCGCAGGCCGCGTTGCAGCTGCTTGCCGAGGGCTTCGGCCCACTGATGACCGCGGGCCTCCACCAGGGTGATATCGTCGATCTGCATGACGATGCCCTCAACATCCAGATAGTCGGCGAGTCGTGGCGTGGCAACCTGCAGCTGATAGCGCGTTTCGGCTCCCGCCGCACCCGGCTGGGCGGTCTCTGGCAGAGTGGCCTCTGGCATAGTGGCTTGGGGCAGAGTGGCTGCTGGCAGTGTGTAGCGCTCGGGCGCGGGCTTGCTGCTGGCGCACCCCCCCAGCGTGCCAGCCAGCAGCAGGGGGGCCAGGGCGGCACCAATCCATCTTCTTGCCATCATTACAAGCTCTCCATACAGGCTCTCCTGAGGGTAGTCACTCTCGTGGTGCGCGCGGCACGGGGTCCTCGGTATCCAGGCTGTCGAACAGCAGGGCTCGCGGGTTGTCGGACAGCGTTCTTGCCACCGGCTGGAGGTCACGCAGCAGCCGCTCCAGGCGCTGGGTGGCGCCCACCAGCTCCTGGTAGGCCGATGACTCGGGCGAGAGTCCCTCCAGGGTGGTGCGCAGCCCCTCCAGGGTGGCATTGAGATTGGCCGGGACCTCGCGGGTTCCGGGGGCTTCCACCAGCTCTCTCAGGGACGCTGAGAGAGTGCGTACCTCCGCGAGCATTGCCTCGGACGCAGCGAGGTTACGGTCGAGGCCCTCCAGCAGGGGCTCCACCTCCAGATCGTTGAGCTTGGCCAGCAGGCTGGTGATCTGGGACTCGATCAGCGCGAAGCCGCCGGACGTGGTGGGGAAGACGCGCTGCTCGGCGAAGGTGAGCGGCGAATACTCCTCCTCCAGCTCGCTGTGGAAGTTGAGATCCACGAACAGCGCTCCGGTCAGCAGGTTGCCGCTCTTGAGGCTGGCACGCAGCCCCAGCTCGAAGAAGCGCTCATAGCGTTCCCGCCACTCGTCGATGTCGACCGCCTGGTTTTCGATGCCCAGGCGCTGGGGCTCGATGCGGATCAGTACCGGAATGGCGAAGCCGTTGCGACCGCCGGGCTGCTCGGCGGTAAAGTTCCAGGGCACGGCGGCCACGGTACCTAGGCGCACGCCGCGAAACTCCACCGGCGCCCCCTTGGTGAGACCGCGAACGGAGTCGTCGACCAGCAGCACGTATTCCAGATAGCGGTTGAAGGTTCCCTGGCGTGCGGTGTCCTCGTCGGGGTAGAGGGTGAAGGTCGTGTCGGCGGCCACCGTGCCGCCCAGCGGCAGGTCCTCGGGAATGCCGAAGGTGACACCACCACCGAGCAGGGCCTCGAAGGATTCGACATTGACTCGAAAGCCTTCGGAATCCAGGCGCAGGTCGATGCCGCTGGCCGACCAGAAGCGGGTGCTGTCGGTCACCAGGCTGGCGTAGGGGGCCTCGATAAAGACGCGATGCTGCATGCGCCGGGTGGTGGCGTCGAAATTGGCCTCTTCCACGCGGCCCACGGTATAGCCCTGGTAGGTGACCGGGTCACCCACCCGCAGCGAGTTGCCCAGCTGGCTGATCAGGTTGATGCGCAGGCCGGCGGCCCCGGCGGGTGCCACGGGCGGCTGGTCACTCACCTCGAACTCGCGCGCCTCGATCTCGCTTTCGCCCGGTTGCAGCTGAATATAGGCACCGGACAGCACGGTGTTCAGGCCGCTGATGCCTTCGCGCCCCACCCGCGGCTTGACCACCCAGAACTGGCTATCCTCGACCAGCATCGCCTCGTTGTCCGGTCCCATGCGAGCGGTGATGACGGCGGTCGAGAGGTCCTCGGAGAGGTGCACCTGCTCGACCCGGCCTACCTCCACATTGCGCGTCTTGATCAGGGTGCTGCCTGCCTCGATGCCCTCGGCGTTGCTGATGGTCAGGGTGATCTGCGGGCCACGGCTACGATAGTTGTCGTAGACCAGCCAGGCACCGATCAACAGGGCCACGATGGGCACGATCCAGATCGGCGAGACGCGTGCCTGGGGCGTTGCCCGGGCATGGTGCTGCGGGGTGGCGTCGTCATGGCGCGGAGTCTCTTCACTCATCCAGAGCTTCCTTCAGGGTGTCGTCCATGGAGGGGTGGCCGAGACGCCGTTGTCTCAGAGGACATCGGCGTGTCCCAGATCAGTCGGGGGTCGAAGGTCATGGCGGCCAGCATGGTGATCACGACCACGGCGCCGAAGGCGAGAGCGGCGGGCCCCGGCTCGATGGACATCAGCGTACCGGCGCGAATCAGCGCCACCAGGATGGCGACCACGAAGACATCAATCATCGACCAGCGACCGATGAATTCGGTGACTCGATAGAGCCGTGTGCGGGCCGCCGCATTGAGCTCGCTGCTGCGTCTGACCATCAGGCACAGCCAGGCCAGGGCCACCAGCTTGCCGACCGGCACGATCACGCTGGCGATGAAGATGACGGCGGCGATCGGCCAGGAGCCCATGCCGATCAGCTCGACGACGCCACCGACAATCGTCGAGGGGGAGCTATGTCCCAGGCTGGTGGTGGTCATGATCGGATAGACATTGGCCGGGATATACATGATGGCCGCGCCTGCCAACAGCGCCCAGGTGCGTTGCAGGCTGTATGAACGCCGCGCATGCAGTGTCTCGCCGCAGCGCTCACACTGGCCATGACCACGGGCATCGAGGCGGCCGACCAGCCCGCAGGTGTGACAGCCGGTGAGGCCTTGAGGGGCCGCGGTCTCGCCGGTGCGGGCCCCCTTCGGTGCACGCGGTTCGCCGGCCAGCGAGAACCACATCCAGTCGGCATCCAGTGACTGGGTGGTCAGCAGCAACAGGAGGGCGAAGGCGCAGAATGACCAGAACGACACGCCGAGGTCGATGTCGGCCATGCCGGCGATCTTGATCAGGCTCACCAGGGCGCCAATGATAAAGACATCGGCCATCATCCAGGGGGTGAGGTGTGCCAGGGAGCGCGCGATCGTTCGGCTGGCCGGTAGCGGGGTGTCGCGTAGCAGCCCCAGCTGCAGCCAGATCACCCCGGCCAGATAGATCGCGGGCAGTACCACGATGGTCAGGAGCACGGCACCGCCCACTATCGGCTGGTGGAAGCCGATCAGTGTCGTCGCGGTCTGGGTCAGCTCGATGCGATTACCGATGCCCCGCACACTGAAGCTGAGGAAGGGAAAGGCCAGGGCCAGGCCCAGCGCCATCAGGGCGGCCAGCGCCAGGGCCAGGCTTCGCTGGACGGGACGAAAATGGCGGGTCACCAGGATGTGATGGCAGCGTGGGCAGTCGGCCTTCTCGCCGGGGCGCAGTGGTGGCAGGGCGACCAGCCAGTCGCACTCCTGACAGGCGCGCAGGCGGCGGCGCGCGCGGCTCTCCGGCGGCGTGCGCTCGACGCGTGGTGCCTCACCCTGCAGCAGTGGCGGGGTGGTCAGGCGTTGGCGAAGGGGAATAGAGGGCGTGGCCAAGGGGGCTGATCTCTCCTGGGGCGCGGCTTCACTCGAAGGGCGGCGCAGGCGTACACTGCGCCGGGCCGTGGGCTAACGGAAAGTGTGACACGTCACCACGGGCACTGCCATTTTTCAACATGCACATATGAATGTAACGGGAACGAGACGATGATCCTACCCGCGGTGGCGGTAGTGGCAGGGTTGATCCTGCTGGTGTGGAGCGCCGAGCGTTTCGTCGATGGCGCGGCGGCAACCTCGGGCCGCCTGGGGCTGTCGCCGCTGCTGATCGGCATGCTGGTGATCGGCTTCGGTACCTCGGCGCCGGAGCTGGTGGTCTCGGCGCTGGCGGCGGGGCAGGGTAACCCCGGGTTGGCGCTGGGCAACGCCTACGGCTCCAATATCGCCAATATCGGTCTGATCCTTGGGCTGGTGGCGCTGATCGCGCCGCTGACGGTGCACTCCTCGGTGGTGCGTCGCGAACTGCCGGTGCTCGGCGTCGCGACACTGCTGTCGGCGTTGCTGATGTGGGGAGGCGTCATCGGGCGTCTCGAAGGGGGCTTGCTGCTGGTCCTGCTGGCCGCCTTCATGGGAGGGAGTATCTGGCGTGCCCGCCACGAGGGCTCGGATCCGCTGGCCGCCGATACCGAGGAGAGCCTGACGGTTCACCCCATGAGCCTGAAGGCGGGTCTGGTCTGGACCGGTGTCGGCCTGGTACTGCTGGTGGTCAGCTCGCGAGTCCTGGTATGGGGCGCCGTGGCCATCGCCCAGGGTCTCGGGGTCAGCGACCTGATCATCGGGCTTACCGTGGTGGCGGTGGGTACGTCGCTGCCCGAGCTCGCCTCATCGGTCAGCGCGCTGCGTCGCAACGAGCATGATCTGGTGCTGGGCAATGTGGTGGGGTCCAACCTCTTCAACACTCTCGGGGTGGTGGGCCTGGCAGCGGTGATTCATCCCATCGAGGTGGGCGCCGAGGTGCTGCTGCGCGACTGGAGCCTGATGACCGTCATGACGCTCATGATGGCGCTCTTCGCCATGGGCTGGCGTGGACGAGAGGGGCGCATCAACCGCCTCGAGGGGGCGGCGCTGCTGGCGATGTTCCTGGGGTACACCGGCTGGATGGTGAACCTGGTGGTGAGCGGCGGGGGTGGTTGACCCGCCGACTGCGACAATGCGACTCCCCCCTGAAAGGCTTCTTACACTGTGGGTCACTGGTGAATGAGCGTATGCTGATAGGAAACCGAGTGGGTAGCGGTGGCCGACTGATCGCGGCCCTCGTTTCACTCGGACCTGCTAGGCTTTGACTGTTCCCAGGTGTCCAGGAGGCGTGCATCCATGCACCCCCTTGCGACCTTCTCGAGTTAACAGCGTAACGAGGCAAGCGCCATGGAACTGGATCCTCTTCTGCTGTCGCGACTGCAGTTCGCCTTTGTGGTCTCCTTTCACGCCATCTTCCCGGTGTTCACCATCGGCCTGGCATCCTACATTGCCGTGCTCAACGGCCTCTTCTACAAGACGGAACACCCCGCCTGGGACCGCCTCGCGCAGTTCTGGACCCGAGTCTTTGCGGTGGTGTTCGGCATGGGCGTGGTATCGGGCATCGTCATGTCGTTCCAGTTCGGCACCAACTGGAGCAACTTCTCCTATGCCACCGCCAACTTTATCGGACCGATGCTCAGCTATGAGGTGGTCACGGCCTTCTTCCTGGAGGCGGCCTTCCTCGGGGTGCTGCTGTTCGGGCGTGGCAAGGTGCCCCAGGGGGTGCACCTGTTCGCCGCGATCATGGTGGCGCTGGGCACCTTCATCTCGTCGTTCTGGATTCTCTCCGCCAATAGCTGGATGCAGACCCCGGCCGGCGCGGAGCTGATCGATGGCCGGTTCCATATCACCGACTGGTCGGCGGCGATCTTCAACCCGTCGTTCCCCTGGCGCTTCTCCCACAAGGTGATGGCCTCGTTCGTTACCGGTGGCTTCGTGGTGGCGGGCGTCAGCGCCTGGTACCTGCTGATCGGCCGCGATGTCGAGGCCAACCGCCGGGCGCTCTCCATGTGCCTGTGGCTGCTGCTCGTGCTGACGCCCACCCAGGCGGTGATCGGTGATTTCCACGGCCTCAATACCCTGGAGCACCAGCCCACCAAGGTCGCCGCCATGGAAGGCAACTGGGAGACCGATACCAATGTGCCGCTGCTGCTGGCCGCCTGGCCCGACCAGGCGGCCCAGGACAATCGCTTCGAGATCGGCATTCCGAACCTGGCCAGCCTGATCCTGACTCACCATGTCGATGGCGAGGTTCCGGGTCTCAGCGAGGTGCCGGAGGATGAGCAGCCGACGGTATGGCTGGTGTTCTGGTCGTTCCGGGTCATGGTCGGTCTGGGCGTGCTGATGATCGGTGTCTCCCTGGTGGGGCTGTGGCTGCGTCGTGGCGGCCGCCTCTATCGGCAGCGAGGCTACCTGCAGGTGCTGCGGCTGATGAGCGTAACGCCCTTTATCGCGGTGCTGGCCGGATGGTTCGTGACCGAAACGGGCCGCGCGCCCTGGCTGGTCTACGGACTCATGACCCACGCCGAGGGGGTCACCCCGTCGCTGACCGGTGGCATGGCACTGTTTACCCTGATCGGGTACATGACGGTCTATGCCGTGGTGTTCGCCTGCGGCCTCTACTATCTCACTCGCGTGGTGCGCCAGGGCATGCTGCCCGAATCGGGTGACGATGCCGATCCTTCGCCCCACGCCAAGCGGCCCTTCTCGGCAGCCAATGCCCGCTTCGATGACGATGCGGCCCCAACCTGGAGGCAGTGATATGGAATCCTTCGACCTCTCCATGATCTGGGCGGTGATCATCGGCTTCGGCGTGATCATGTACGTGCTGATGGATGGCTTCGACCTGGGCCTCGGCATCCTCTACCCCTTCGCGCCGAGCGAGGAGGCTCGGGATGTGATGATGAACTCCGTCGCCCCGGTGTGGGACGGCAACGAGACCTGGCTGGTACTGGGTGGGGCCGGGCTACTGGGGGCCTTTCCGCTGGTCTACTCGGTCTATCTGCCGGCCCTCTATATCGGTGTCTTCCTGATGCTCGCCGGCCTGATCTTCCGCGGCATCGCCTTCGAGTTTCGCTTCAAGTCGCGACGCAATCGGGTGTGGTGGAACCGTGCCTTCTGCTGGGGCTCGGCGGTCGCCGCCTTCGCCCAGGGCGCCGTGGTGGGGGCCTATATCGAGGGCTTCCCGGTCGAGGACTTCGTCTTCGTCGGAGGGGCCATGGACTGGTTGACGCCCTTCGCGGTCTTGACGGGCATCAGCCTGATGGTCGGCTATGCACTGCTGGGGGCCACCTGGCTGATCCTCAAGTCGGAGGGCGAGATCCAGCGCTGGGCCTACCGCATCACTCCGGTCCTGCTGCTGGCGGTGCTCTCCGCCTTCGCCATGATCAGCGTCTGGACCCCGCTGGTGGATCCGGCGGTGTTCCAGCGCTGGTTCGACCATATTCATCTGATCTGGGTGCTGCCGGCCCTGGCACTGGCCTGTGCCGCCTGGCTGTTGATGGCGGTACATCGGCGCCAGGAGGGGCAACCCTTCATCGCGACGCTGGGACTCTTCCTCTTCACCTACCTGGGCCTGGTGGCCAGCAAGTGGCCGGTGATAGTGCCTCCCGACTACACGATCTGGGACGCCGCCTCGGCCCCGGAGTCACAGCTCTTCCTGCTGATCGGTGTGCTCTTCGTGATTCCCATCGTGCTGGCCTATACCGCCTGGTCCTATTGGGTATTCCGCGGCAAGGTCCGTCCCGGCGACGGCTACCACTAGTCGGTGGGCAGTCGTCATGGTGCCGCCGGGGAGGCCTCCCGGTGGCTGGCCGCTTATGCCGCCGATGAGCGCTGGCGCCTGACTCTGGCGGTCGTCGCCGGAGTGGTGGCCGCCCTGGCCACACTGGGCCAGCTGGCGATGCTCGCTCGATTTATCAGCGAGCTGCTGGTGGCGCAGGCGCCGTTGGCGAGGTTGACTCCCCTGGCGCTGGGCATGCTGGCGCTGCTGCTGGTACGCAGCCTGGCGCTGTTCCTCCAGGAGCGCCTGGGACTCGTTGCCAGCCTGGCCCTGCGACGGCGGATACGCGGTGAACTGCTCGATCATCTGGCCAGGTTGGGGCCGGCGGGGCTCTCCACCAGGCACTCGGCGTCATTGGCCAGCCAGCTGGTCGAGCAGGTCGAGGCCCTGGATGGCTATATGGCGCGTTATCGCCCCCAGCTCGCCCTGGCAATACTCCAGCCGCTGGTCGTGCTCGTGGCGGTGGCCTGGCTCGACTGGCTGGCGGCGCTCTTCCTGCTGCTGTCGGCGCCACTGATCCCCTTGTTCATGGCCCTGGTGGGCATGGGGGCCGAGCGCCTCAATCGCGAACAGTTCGAGGCGGTCTCGCGGCTGTCGGGCCACTTCATCGACCGGGTCCGGGCGATCACCACCCTGCAGCTCTTCGGTCGCACCCAGGAGGCGACGGCCGAGGTGCATGGCGCCGCCGACGACTATCGCCGGCGCAGCCTGCGCACCCTGCGCGTGGCCTTTCTCTCCTCGGCGGTACTGGAGTTCTTCGCCTCGGTGGCCATCGCCGTGGTGGCGATCTATGTCGGGTTCGGTCTGCTCGGCTATATCACGCTGGGTCCCTCGCCTGAGCTGACCCTGTTCAGCGGCCTGCTGGTGCTGCTGCTCGCTCCGGAGTTCTTCCAGCCGCTGCGTGTGCTCTCCCAGCACTATCATGATCGGGCCGCTGCCCTGGGCGCCGCCGACGGGTTGATGGCGCTGCTCGCCGAGAGTGTCGAGGAGCTGCGCGGAAGTGGCGGTGAAGAAGCGCCACCCGCCGCCGTATCGGGGGAGCTGATTCGCCTCGAGGCGGCCACGGTGAGCTATCCCCAACGCGGCCGTGTGCTCGGCCCCCTCGACCTGGTCCTGGTGCCCGGCGAGGTGGTGGTGGTGGGCGCCCCCTCGGGGGGAGGAAAGTCGACGCTGCTGCAGCTGCTGGCGGGCTTCGTTGGCCCCGAGCGGGGGCGGCAGCGGATGGCGCCGGGGCTGCGCTACGCCTGGATGGATCAGCGGCCGCTGCTGGTCAAGGGCAGCCTGGCCGATAACCTGCGCCTGGCGGCACCGCAGTCGGATGTGTGGGCCATGCGCCGGGCCCTGGAGCGTGCCGGCCTGGGCGAGCTGCTGGCACGCCTGCCCCAGGGGCTCGATACACCGCTGGGCGAGCGGGGCGCGGGGCTCTCCGGTGGTCAGGCTCAACGGCTGGCGCTCGCCAGGGTCTTCCTGTGCGATGCCCCGCTGGTGCTGCTGGATGAACCCACGGCGAGCCTGGACGCCGCGACCGAGGCGGATATCATCGCGGCGTTGGGGGAGCTGGCCGGCGAGGGACGCTGCCTGGTGATCGCTACCCACCACCCGGCGCTGATGGCACTGGCCGACCGGCGGCTCATGCTCGATCAGCAGGGGGAGCGCATCCGATGAGAAAATCCGTCGAGGGGCGTCGTGACCTGTGGGGCGAACTGGCTCCCTGGCTACAACTGCTGGCACGCCGCCGTGGCCGGCTGGCCGCTGGCACCGGGTTGATGGCAGTGACGCTGCTGTCGGCCATCGGTCTGCTGGCGCTCTCCGGCTGGTTTATCACCGCCACCGGTCTCACCGGCATGCTGCTGGCCGCAGGGGGGGCTGCACGGCTGGACGTCTATCTGCCGGGAGGCGGCATCCGCGCCTTTGCGGTGACGCGAACCGTGGCTCGCTATCTGGAGCGACTCTACAACCACGACACGGTGCTGCGACTGCTCGCCGATCTGCGCGGACGGCTGTTCGGGATGATCGCCGCTCTCGATGCGCACGCCCTGAGTGAGCGGCGCGCCAGCGACTGGCTCAATCGGTTGACCGCCGATATCGATACCCTGGACAGCCTCTTCCTGCGGCTGCTGGCGCCGGCCGCGGTGGCGCTGCTCGCGATCCTGGGGCTGGGGGGCTTCCTGGCTCTCTGGGCGCCCATGGCGGGGCTCGTGGTCGGAGGCGCGTTGCTGATCGGCTGGGGCTGGCTGGTGGTCGGCCAGGCGCGCCTCGGAATGGTCGCCAGTCGGCGCCAGGTCACCACTCGCGAGTCACTGCGAGGGCGTCTTGTAGAGCAGATGCAGGGCATGGCGGAGCTGGAAGCCTATGGCGCCCTTGCTCATCATCGTCAGCGGATCGAGGCCCTGGAGGCGGAACTCTATCGGGATCAGCGATGGCTCGGGACCCTGGTGGCGCTGGGCAATGCCCTGGTCGCGGTGCTGGTGGGAGGGGCGGCACTCACCACGCTGTGGCTCGCCGCCACGGCCTGGCAGGCCGACATGCTCAGCGGACCGGTGGCGGTGATGATGTCCCTGGCGGTGCTGGCCATGAACGAGGCACTGACCGGGCTTCCCGCTGCCTTTACCTGGTTGGGCGCTACCCGGGGCGCGGCCCGGCGACTCAACGGGCTGCGCGGGGCCGCGTCTCGGCCGCCGGCGGTGAAGAGTGGCCGGGACGCCCCCCCCGGTCCTCTTTCGGTAAGCATCGACAGGGTCTCGCTGCACTATCCCGGGGTGCCGCTGGCGGCTCTGGAGGGGCTCACGCTGAAGCTCGCTGCCGGTGAGCGGCTGGCGCTGTGTGGTGTCTCGGGGGCGGGCAAGTCGAGTGTCGCGGGGCTGCTGCTGCGTCAGCTCACGCCCAGCGCCGGCGAGATCCAGCTGGGGGGCGTGGCCCTGGACGCCTGGCCAGAGGCATCGCTTCGCCGGCGAGTGGCTGCGCTGACCCAGCATATCGACCTGCTCGATGACAGCCTGGCCGCCAACCTGCGCCTGGCCCGACCGGAGGCGGAGGAGGGGGCGTTATGGGCGGCACTGGCCTGGGTCGAGCTGGCCGACTGGGCGCTGACGTTGCCCGCGGGCCTCGCCACTCGAGTCGGCGAGGGGGGGCGACGCCTCTCCGGTGGCCAGGCGCGACGCCTGGCCCTGGCTCGGCTTTACCTGCTGGACCCCGATCTGGTACTGCTCGACGAACCCTTCGCCAGCCTCGATGCCGCCACCGTGGCGCGGCTGAGCCCCCGCCTGGATGCCTGGCTCGAGGGGCGCACCACGATCTACCTCGTACACCAGTTGGATGGCGGAGATTTCGACCCACCCGGGATCGATCACCGCCTGATACTGGTCGAAGGTCAGGTGAATTTATACAAGGAGTCGATATGACTGTCAGGGACGCACTACCCGAGCGGGGCCGTCGCCATCTCTCTCTTCGCCTCGTCATCCTGCTGGCCGGGGCATGGCCACTAGGCTCGGCCATGGCCGCCGGGCTGCCCGTCGAGGCGGTGACGCTCTCCTCCGGCGGCCTGGCGGAGGTGCAGCGCAGGGCCAGTCTCGAGGGAGATGGCACCCTCTATCTGGAGGTGCCCCTGGAGCAGGTCAACGATGTGCTCAAGAGCCTGGTGGTGCGTGACCCGGCGGGACGCCTTCAGGGACTCAGCCTCGATGGCCTGGCGACGCTTGAGGAGACCTACCGTCGCCTCCCCTTTGGTCCGGAGGATCTGGGCTCGGTGGCCCGGCTGGCCGATAGCCTGCAAGGGGTGAAGGTAAGGGTGAGCTCCGGTGGGCAGCGCCTCGAAGGACTGCTGCTGGGTGTCGCGGAGCATGGCGGCGACGAAAACGGGCGCGCCGTGCAGACCCTGTCGCTGCTCGAGGAAGAGGGTGGCGTGGCCACATTGCGCCTGGGCGACGATGCTCGCCTCGAGGTGCTGGACCCAGACCTGCGTGAGCGCCTGGCCGAGGCCGCCGAGGTCAGTGGTCGCGCCCGCACCGACGAGATGCGCCGCATCGCCATCGACCTCGAGGGCGAGGGCGAACGTGATGTGTCGCTCACCTATGTGGTGGCGGCTCCGGTCTGGAAGAGTACCTACCGACTGCTGCTCGAGGCCGATGGCAAGGCTCGCCTGCAGGCGTGGTCGGTGATCGAGAATGCCAGCGGCAGCGACTGGAGCGATGTGGCGCTGACGCTCTCCAGCGGTGCCCCGGTTACCCTGACCCAGCGCCTGCTCGAGCGCTACTGGCCAACGCGCACTGAGGTGCCGGTCACTGCCGACAGCATCGCACCGGTGCGGCCCGACGAGGGTGCCATGGAGGCGCTGCGTGGTGCCAAGGCCGAATCCATGATGGCCTATGGCGACGCTGCAGTGAGCCGCAGCGCGGTGGCGCCGTCTGCCCCGGCATCGCGCCCCGAGGTGGTCGAGAGCGCCACGACGGCCATCTGGCGTCTCCCCACCTCGGTGGATCTCGCAGCGGGGCGGACCCTCTCGCTGCCCTATATCGATGCCGCCGTGCCGGCCCGCCGTGTCTCGCTCTACCAGCCCGAGCGCGGCGAGCGTCATCCGGTGGCGGCGGTGCGCCTGGAGAATGACACCGATGCCTGGCTGCCTCCGGGTCTGGTGACCGTCTATGACGCCGGAGTGGGACACGTGGGTGATGTCAACCTGCCGGGGATTCCCGCCGGGGAGTCGCGTCTGGCCAGCTTCGCCGCCGACCGCAAGGTGCGTATCGTCGAGAGCGCCCACCCCGAGGAGCGGCTCGAGCGCATGGTCATCGTCGATGGTGCCCTGCGGATCACCCACCAGTCGCGGCGGATGACGCGTTACGCGGTAGAGAATGATGCCCGTGAGGTCCGGGAGGTGGTGATCGAGCATCCCCGCCGCAGTGGCTGGGAGTTCGCCTCCGAGGCCCTGATTGAGAGCACCCCCGGCCATCATCGCCTGGAAGTGAGCCTGGCACCTGGCGAGAGTGGTGAGGTCGTGGCGCGGGAGACCCGGGTGCGGCGTCAGAGCCTGGCGCTGGCGAATGCCGGCGTGACCCAGCTTGTCGAGTGGCGAGAGGCTGCCGACGGCGAGACCGCGACGCATCTCGAGCAAGTGCTGGAGCGTCGCCGGGCGCTGGCCGAGGTGGAGCGCGAGCTGGAGGATCTCGAGGAGCGGCTGACGCGAGCCGCCGAGCGCCAGGCACGAATCCGTGACAACCTGGCGGCGGTAGGCACCGACAACGACCTCGGCCAGCGCTATCTCGGGGATCTCGAGGCCGAGGAGGAGGAGATCGCCGCGCTGGAGGAGCAGCGAGAGGCGTTCGAGTCCGAGCGAGAGGTGCGCCGCGAGGCCCTGGCCGAGACGCTGCGTGAGTTGCCGTAGAAGCGTTGACAGGCGCGGCTTTCGTGTAGGCCCGGTTTCTTTCAGGATGGGGCCATACCGTTCCGGGAGAGTGAGATAAGCGATGCGTGACTTCCTGACCCGACTGCCCAAGGTCGAGCTGCACCTGCATATCGAAGGCACCCTGGAGCCCAAACTGATGTTTGCCCTGGCCGAGCGCAATGGCATCACGCTGCCCTATGCCTCGGTGGAGGAGGTGCATGCCGCCTACGACTTCAGTGACCTGCAATCCTTCCTCGACCTCTACTATCAGGGGATGAGCGTATTGCAGACCGCCCGGGACTTTCATGATCTGGCCATGGGCTATTTCCGTCGCGCCCATGCCGAGGGCGTGGTGCATGTGGAGATGCACTTCGACCCCCAGGCACATCTCGTGCGGGGCGTCGGACTCGCGGTCGTCATGGAGGGGCTCTCCCTGGCATGCCGCGAGGCCGAGAGGGAGCTGGGCCTCTCCACGGCACTGATCATGGCGTTTCTGCGCGACCGCAATGCCGCCGAGGCGATGTGGGTGCTGGAGCAGGCGTCGCCCTATTGGGAGATGCTCGATGCCGTGGGGCTGGATAGCGCCGAGCTGGGCAATCCACCGGAGGCGTTCAGCGAGGTCTTCGAGCGCGCTCGCCGCCTGGGCATTCCGCGAGTGGCGCATGCCGGCGAGGAGGGCCCCCCGGAGTACATTCGCAACGCTCTCGACCGGCTCGACGTGTGTCGTATCGATCACGGGGTGCGCTGCCTGGAGGATCCGGCCCTGGTGGCCCGCCTGCGTGACGAGCAGGTGGTGCTGACGGTATGTCCGCTCTCCAATCTGCGCCTCAAAGTGGTCGAACGGCTCGAGGAGCATCCGCTGCCACGGATGCTGGCCGAAGGGCTCAATGTGACCCTCAACTCCGACGATCCCGCCTACTTCGGCGGCGGCATGCTGGCCAACTTCCTGGCCTGCAAGCGCGCCTTCGGCTGGGACAAGGAGACCTTCCGGCGCCTGGCCGGCAACGCCATCGAGGCCGCCTTCGTCGGTGAGGCGCGCCGCCAGGAGTGGCGTCGGCGGCTGGCAGAGGCCTGACCGGCCAGTAGTAACGCCATGACCGAAGACGGCAGCCCGGAGGCTGCCGTCTTGCTATCCAGGCCCGGCGCATGGTCAGGCCTGCATCATCCCATCGGGCTCATGTGGTGGCGAGCAGCACCACGCAGAGGGCGGCGGAGACCCACATGGCGAGTCGAATCTCGCCACCCTTGCCGGTGGCCAGCTTGATCAGCACGTAACTCAGGAAGCCAAAGGCGATGCCCAGCGTGATGGAGTAGGTGAGCGGCATCAGGATGATCGCCAGGAAGGCGGGAAAGGCCTCTTCGTAACGACCCCAGTCGATGCGGCCGATCGGCGACAGCATGAACAGCCCCACCAGCACCAGGGCCGGGGCGGTGGCGATGGCTGGCACCAGCGACAGCAGTGGCGACAGGAACAGGAAGGGCAGGAACAGCAGGGCGATGGTCACCGCAACCAGCCCGGTGCGTCCCCCCTGGGCCACGCCCGCCCCGGACTCGATAAAGGTCTGGGCGGCACTGGTGCCCAGTGGTGCCGCGATCATCGAGGCGAAGGCATCCACGGTCATGGAGCGCTTGAGGTTGCGCGGGTTGCCATCCTCGTCCTTGAGGTCGGCGGACTCCGACAGCGCCATGAAGCAGGAGAGGGCATCGAAGAAGTTGGTGAACAGCATCACGAAGATGAAAGGCAGGTAGGCCACCTTGAGGGCGCCGAGGATATCGACCTTCAAGACGGCACCGAAGTCGGGCCAGGCGGCGAGACCGCTCCACTCCACCATCAGCTCCTCGCCCCACAGCCGACCCATGGGGGCCGCCAGCAGCGTGGTCAGCGCGATGCCCAGGATCAGGGCACCGTTCATGCGCAGGATCACCATCACGGCGGTGGCCATCAAGCCGATGAAGAAGGTCACCAGACCGGGGTCGAAGCTGCCCAGGGTCACCAGGGTGGCCTCGCTGCCCACGATAAAGCCGGCGTTCTTCAGCCCGATAAAGGTGATAAAGAGGCCGATGCCGCAGGTGATGGCATAGCGCAGTGAGGCGGGAATCGCCTCGATGATCGCCTTGCGCACATTGAAGACCGCGAGCACGGCAAACAGCACACCCGACCAGAACACGCAGCCCAGGGCGACCTCCCAGGAGAGGCCGGCCCCCAGCACCAGCGTATAGGTGAACAGGGCGTTCATGCCCATGCCCGGCGCGACCAGGATGGGGTTGCGCGCATACAGGCCCATGGCCAGGCTGCTCATGAAACTGATCAGCACGGTGGCGGAGAGTGCCGCCGAGAAGGGGATGCCGGCCTCGGCCAGGATCGCCGGGTTGACCACGATGATATACATCGAAGCCAGGAAGGTGGCGACGCCGGCAAGGATCTCGGTCCTTAGGCTGGAGCCGCGTCGGCTGACACCGAAGTAGCGATCGAGAGGGTGTTCGTCGGCTGGCGTTGGCACGCTCGTCGATTTATCGGCCAGTTGCGAAGTGTTGGCGCTCATGGATACCCCTTGTTGTTGTTGAGTAGCAGTACTGAATCAGTTGTTGTCGATCGGCGATTCTTGATGGGCCATGATGATGGAACGCTCCCTGGTGCCCACCATGGCCGGGACGTGTCGGCGCCTCGCTGGTACGCCGACACGAGGAGCCCTTCACTCGTGTTCAGGACCTGTGCCTTTCTTCCAGGTCATCACGTCGATGTTGTAAACGACCATCGGCCCAGGTTTCGGCGACACAGCGGTCGTCGCCCATCATCATCACCGCGAAGAGCGTTTCGGAAAGCGAGGTGCTTCGCGCCGTACGCCGCGCCATCAGCGGTGTGGCGGCAGGGTCGAGCACCACGAAGTCGGCGGCCATGCCCGGCGCCAGACGGCCGATATGGGCGTCGAGAGAGAGTGCCCGGGCATTGCCCAGCGTCAGTCCATAGAGTCCCTGCCAGGCGGTGAGAGGCTGTCCGCGCAGCTGTCCCACCTGATAGGCGGCCTTGAGCGTGGCAAGACCGGAGAGGTCGGTGCCGGCGCCCACGTCACTGGCGAAGGTGACGTTCAACGCCATCTCCCGGGCGGCCTGACGGTCGAACAGCCCGCTGCCCAGGAAGAGATTGGAGCTGGGACAGAAGGCCAGGTTGGCCCCGCGCTCGGCGAGACGGCCGCGCATCTCGTTGTCGAGGTGGATGCCATGGGCGAAGGTGCTGCGTGGTCCGACCAGCCCCGACTGTTCATAGACCTCGAGGTAGTCCCGACTGCCCGGGAAGAGCTCGGCGACCCAGTCGAGTTCGCCGGTGTTCTCGGCCAGGTGGGTCTGCACCCACAGGCTGTCGTCGCTGCGCAGTACCCCACCTGCGGCGTCGAGTTGCGCGCGAGTGGAGGTCGGGGCGAAGCGCGGCGTCAGGCTGTAGCCGAGCCGCCCCTTGCCGTGCCAGTCGCCGATCAGTCGCTCACTGTCACGGATGCCCCCCTCGAGGTCGTCGGTCAACCCAGCCGGGGCATGGCGGTCCATCAGCACCTTGCCCGCCAGCATGCACAGGCCGCGGCGGTGACTGGCGTCGAAGAAGGCATCCACCGAGGCGGGATGGCTGGAGCAGAACACCTGGGCGGTGGTGGTGCCGACCCGCAGCAGCTCGTCGAGAAAGGCACCGGAAAGCGCCGCGGCGTGGTCGGGGTCGGCGAAGCGCTGCTCCTCGGGGAAGGTGTAGTCATTGAGCCAGTCGAGCAGCTGGCGACCGTAGGAGGCGATGATCTCGAGCTGCACATAGTGCACGTGGCTATCGATAAATCCCGGGGTAATCAGCTTGCCGCGATGATCGATCACCTCGGTGTCGGGGGGCAGGGTCGGTGCCAGGCTGGCGTACTCCTCCACCGCCCGGACCCGGCCATTCTCGATCCACAAGGCACCGTCGGCGATATGGCGCACACTGCCCGGGGCGGGCGTGTCGCTGTCGCCGGGGTCGGCATCGAAGCTCAGCAGTTCGGCGCGCAGCACGCGCGAGTCAGATTTTGTCATCTTGGGGGCTCTTGGTTGCCGCCATCGAGCTGATCCGGCAACAGACCTTCGAAGAGGCGCTGTGAATCCGTCCCTGGACGCTACATTTGCCATCCATGGCAAATGACCTCCTCTTCGGCCTGTTCCCGGCGCCCGATGGCGATCGTTGTCGAGGCTCAGTGGATCTTTTGGGTCGCTGGCTAGAAAAGAGCGCGCAACTCGGCCGAGTCAAGGCCCCGCTGTTCGGGGCGTTCGTTGTCCGCCACCAGTGGCAACAGCTCGGCCACAGTGGCCAGGGCGATGGCGTAGGGGCGCTTGTCGCTGCCTCTCTTTTTATTTCCCTGCGGGCCTGTCGTCATGCCCATGGGACAGCGCACCCGAGCCAGGGCGGCCTCATCGTGGCCGGCGTCGCGCAGACGCGAGCGGAAGCTGGCCCACTTGCTCCGGGAGCCGATCAGGCCGATGGAGGCGCAGTCACCGCGACGCAGCAGGGCGTCTATCAGGGCGCGGTCTTCGGCATGATCGTGGGTCATCACCAGACAGTGGGCGCCCGGGGGCAGAGCGGCCACGGCGGCCTCGGGGTCCGGTGCCGGACGGCATGCCAGCCGCGCCTGGTGGGATGCCCAGTCGGGAAAGACGCCCTCGCGGCTGTCATGCCATAGCAGCTGCCAGCCGAGCGGCTCGATCAGGCGGGCGATCTCGCCGCCCACATGGCCGGCGCCGAATAGCGCAAGGGTGGTGGTGCTGCCGGGGAAGACCTCGATCAGCACATTGACGAAACCTCCACAGCACTGGCCGCTGCGCCCGCCCAGGCTGAAGGCTTCCAGGCTGATGCCGGGTTCCGGTCGTCCCTCGTGTCCGGTCAGGCGCTGCCGGGCGGCGGCGATGGTCTGCCACTCGAAGGTGCCGCCTCCCAGGGTGTCATAGACGGCGTCTGCGGTGATCACCATGCGTGCCCCGGGCTCGCGTGGCGTCGAGCCGGCACTGGTGACCTGGGTGGCCAGGGCATGGGGCACGCCCTCCCGCTGCAGGCGATGAAGGGCGGCGTGCCAGCTTTCCGGGCGCGCACTCATGGCACTACCTCCTCGCTGGGCCTTGCCTCCTGATGGTCATGGCGACGCAGCGCCTCGGCGGCCATCAATACCCGCTCTGGCGTCGCCGGCGTATCCAGGCGTGGCGAGGCACGGTAGCCAGCAAGGCTTGCCAGGGCATCGCGCAGCGCCGACCACACCGAGATGGCCAGCATGAAGGGGGGTTCACCCACCGCCTTGGAGCGGTAGAGGCTGGCCATGGAGTTAGGGTGGCCCTCCATCAGCTCGACATTGAACACCGGCGGCAGGTCCCCATAGGTGGGGATCTTGTAGGTGGCTGGCCCCTCGTTGAGCAGGCGCCCGTCGTCGTCCCACCTGAGCTCCTCGCTGGTCAGCCAGCCCATGCCCTGGATAAAGCCGCCTTCGACCTGGCCCAGGTCGATGGCCGGGTTGAGCGAGTCGCCGACGTCGTGAAGGATATCGACGCGCGCCACCTGGTACTCCCCGGTCAGGGTGTCGACGTGGACTTCGCTGACGGCGGCGCCGAAAGCGTAGTAGTAGAAGGGGCGCCCCTTGCCGGTTTCACGGTCATAGTGGATCAGCGGGGTGGCATAGAAGCCCTTCTCGGAGAGCGATATCCGCCCGAAGTAGGCCGCCTGCACCAGCTCACCCCAGGGGATGCGCCGTTCGCTCTCGCCGCTGCCGGCCACCAGGTGGCCCGCTTCCAGGCGCATGCTGTCACGCTCGAGGCCCTGGTCGACATGCAGGTTCGCGGCGGCGAAATCGAAGAGCCGCTCCTTGAGCCTGAGACAGGCGTCCCGGGCGGCCATGCCGTTGAGGTCGGCGCCGCTGGAGGCGGCCGTCGGCGAGGTGTTGGGAACCTTGTCGGTGCGCGTAGCGGTGATGCGCACCGCCTCGAGATCCAGCCCCAGCTCGCGTGCCACCACCTGACAGATCTTGGTGTGCAGGCCCTGGCCCATTTCGGTACCGCCGTGATTGATCTGCACGCTACCGTCGGTATAGACGTGGAGCAGGGCACCGGCCTGGTTGAGGTGTTTGGCGGTGAAGGAGATGCCGAACTTCACCGGCGTCAGCGCCAGCCCTCGCTTGATCACGGAGCCTTGGGCATTGAACTCGGTGATCTCACGCCGGCGCTGCCAGTAGTCGCTGGAGGCTTCCAGGCGCTCGATCAGTTCGTGGAGCAGGCCGAGCTGTTCCACCGTCTGGCCATAGTGTGTGGTTCGGCGCAGGGGCGTCTCACCCCCTCGATAGAGATTGCGCTTGCGAATGGTCAGCGGGTCCTCGCCGACACGCCGCGCAATGTCGTCCATGGCCGCTTCGATCACCATCATGCCCTGGGGCCCCCCGAAGCCGCGGAAGGCGGTGTTGGAGGCGAAGTGGGTGCGTGCTCGGTGGCCGGTGACCCGGGCCTGGCCCAGCGAGTAGGCGTTGTCGGCGTGGAACATGGCGCGGTCGACGATCGCCTCGGAGAGGTCCGGCGAGTATCCGCAATCGCCGATCAGGGTAAGCTCGCCGCCCTGGATCACGCCCGACTCGTCGATGGCCAGACGGTAGCGATTGTGGAAGGGGTGGCGCTTGCCGGTGACGCGCATGTCCTCGGCGCGGGGCAGGCGCAGCTTGGCGGCACGCCCGGTGCGACGGCTGATCAGGGCGGCGATGCACGCCCACGGCGAAGCCTGGGTCTCCTTGCCCCCGAAACCGCCCCCCATGCGGCGCACCTCTACCGTGACCGCATGCAGCGGCACGCCCAGCACCTCGGCGACCAGCTTCTGGGTCTCGCTGGGGTGCTGGTTGGAGGTGTGAACCACGACGCCCTCGTCCTCGGTGGGCGTCACCAGGCAGGCCTGGCCCTCGAGGTAGAAGTGCTCCTGACCGCCGACGAACTGCTCGCCCTCCACGACCGAGGAGGCCATGGCGAGGGTGGCCTGCCAGTCGCCGCTCTCCTGAACGTGGGTCGGGCGCACGAACTCGCCGCGCTCGGCGGCGGCCACCGGGTCGAGGCTGGCCGGCTGCTCGTCGATCTTCACGACGCCTGCATCCATGGCGGCCTTGACCGCCTCCCGGGCGGCCCGGTGACTCTCTCCGGCGACCGCAAACAGGACCTGGCCCGCGTAGCTGATCTCCTCTTCCACAAAGATCGGGTCGCCGGGAAATACCGGACCAATATCGGTATGCCCCGGCACGTCGTGAAAGCCGACCGCATCGACCACGCCTGGCAGGGCGCGGACGCGTTCCATGTCGATCGGCGCCAGGCGGCCGTGGGCGACCGGGGAGAGCGCCAGCGCGAGATGCAGGCAATTGGACGGTGCCTGAATATCGTCGATATAGGCGGCTTTCCCGGTCACGTGCTTGACGGCGCTTTCGTGGGCATGCGCGTGGGCGTGGGTATTGCTGGCGGTGGCGCTCCCCTGGCGCTGGCGGGGCTTAGTGAGCGTACGCATGGAGCATGACCTCCCGGGAGCCTTGGGGGTTATCGTCGGACGGGTGCGATTCGCTGACCACCAGCCGCAGGCGTTCGAGCAGGTTGGCGGCGCTCAGGCGACGGTAGTCGGCACTGCCGCGCACATCACTCATGGGCTGGAAGTCCGTCTCGAGAGCGGCACGGGCCGCAGCGAAGGCCGCAGGTGTGGGGGCGTGCCCCTCCAGGGCCGCCTCGGCCGCCTCGGCGCGTCTGGGGATCGCCGCCATGCCGCCGAAGGCCAGGCGCACGTCACGCATCACGCCGTCGTCAAGGCGCCAGGTGAAGGCCCCGAGTACCGCGGAGATATCATCCTCCCGGCGCTTCGAGAGCTTCCAGATCCTGAACTCTCGCTCGGGCTGGGGGTGGGGCAGGAAGATGGCGCGAATCACCTCGCCCGGGCGTAGTTCGGTGTGCTTGTAATCGAGGAAGAACTCATCGAGGGGGAGCACGCGCTCGGCTATTCCTTCATCGTCTCCTCCTTCAGCGTCTCCCGGGCCCGCCAGCCAGAGGCGACTGCCCAGGGCGAGCAGCACCGGTGGGGTGTCGCCGATGGGCGAGGCGTTGGCGATATTGCCACCCAGGGTGCCGCGGTTGCGTACCTGGGCCGAGCCCAGACGATGGAGCAGATGCTCGAAGGAGGGGTAGTGCTCGGCCAGCAACGGCCCGAGTCGTGCATAGGTCACCGCCCCGCCGATCCACCAGCCGTGCCGTCCGTCATCCAGCGTGGCCGGCTCGATGTGCTGGAGCTCGGCCACCCGGGTCAGGTCCACGACGCGCGGGAAGCGGGCCAGGCGCTGGGTCACCTCGAGCCAGAGGTCGGTGCCCCCGGCGACCAGTGGCGCCTCGGGGTGAGTTCGGCGCTCGGCCATCAACGACTCAAGCGAGGCGGGCTGAATAAAGCCGGACTCCTTCGACTGGGACGCCGGCCTGGCGCTCTCCGGTTTCTCACCCTCCTTGACGCTGTTGCCTTCCGGGGCCGACGGCTCCCAGGCCCTGACGACGGGGGCGGGGTAGTCACCCATGGCCATGGCGGCATCGCGAATCGGGCGATAGCCGGTGCAGCGGCAGAGGTTGCCGCCAAGCGTTGCCTCCAGGCGCGCCGCCGTCAGCGGGGCAGGTGCGCGCTGTTGTTCTTCGTGAAGGGTAAACAGTGACATCACGATCCCCGGGGTACAGAAGCCACACTGGCTGGCGTGGCACGCGACCATGGCCGCCTGGGCCGGGTGCAGGGCATCGTCCCGGGACAACCCTTCGACGGTGACCAGGGCGCGACCGTTGAGCTGATGAGCGGGCGTGATGCAGGCGTTGGCGGCCTGGTAGCGAAGGGTACCCTGGTCGTCGCGCTCGCCGATGGCCACGGTGCAGGCGCCGCAGTCTCCGGTGGCGCAGCCCTCCTTGGTACCGGTCTGGCCCAGGGTGTCGCGCAGCAGCTCGAGCACGCTGGTGTCGGGCGTCGCCTCGCACCGGCGCGGTTGGCCGTTGAGCAGAAATTCAATCATCGCCGTTCTCTTTGTGGTTGGAATTCGGGCGGTGGCGGAATCCGAGGCTTTGCTGTCAGGGGGAGCCTCGAATCCGGTCTGACCGATCGGTCAGGATTGCTTTTAGCTTGGTTCAGGAAAGGGAGAAATGCAAGCACTGGCCCGACCGTCTCCCAGGGCTATGGCAGTTACCGACAGGGTGATAGTGAAAGGCGCCGGGGACAGGTCGGAGAGGGGGTCCGAGGACCAGGGGTGAGGAGCACTGCTCCGAACGGGCTGGCCATGGATGGCCAGCACCGGACCTGCAAGCGGAGCGGGGCGCGAGAGCGCTGCAGGGCCGTGGTAGCCTACAAGGAAGTACTTGTAGCGCCCCCTCGACGGTCCGGCGCTCCGGGGCCTGTCGCCGGAACAGCCTTGAGCGAGGCCCCATCCGCGATAGCCCTGCCGACCGTGGTCACCATGGTTTGCACGCCTTGGGGGCGTGCGGCAAACTTCTGCCATTCAGACCGCCCAGGAGAGCCCCATGACCCAGCGTGATGCTGTCGTTTCCGTTCGCACCGACAACGGCAGCGGGGCCACCCGGGAGCGCAACGAGCGCGAGATATTGGCCGCCGCCGAGCGGGTGTTTGCGGATCATGGCTACCGCGGCGCCAGCCTGGCCGAGATCGCGGCCCAGGCGGGGCTGCCCAAGTCCAACCTCCTCTACTACATGGGCAGCAAGCGTGGCCTCTATGTGCGTCTGCTGGAGCGGATGATGGCGCGCTGGAATGCGCTGCTCGACGAGATCTCCGTGGATGACGACCCGGCCGAGGTGCTGGAGGCCTTTATCCGCAGCAAGATGCAGCTCTCCCGGCGACACCCCGAGGGGTCGCGGCTGTTTGCCGCCGAGATCCTGGCCGGCGCCCCCTTCCTCCAGGAGTACCTGCGTGGCGACCTGCGGGACTGGGTGGAGGCCCGCGCGGCGATCTTCCGCCAATGGGCCGAGCGTGGGCTGATGGACCCGGTCGACCCGGTATGGCTGATCTTCCTGATCTGGTCGGCGACCCAGCACTACGCCGATTTCGAGGCCCAGGTGGTCGGCATCACCGACCGGGAGTCGCTCAGCGACAGCGATGTCGAGAGCATCACCAACTTCCTGACCCGGGTGATCCTCAAGGGCTGTGGCGTTGAAGTGCGTGCCGAGACGGAGCGCTGACACCTCATGACCCTGCCCATCGACGCGCGCCTCGACGCTATCCATGCGGCGCTGGCCGATCACTCCCGTGCGCTGCTGGTGGCCGAACCCGGTGCCGGCAAGACCACCCGGGTGCCGCTCTCCTTGCTCGATGCCTCCTGGGCCCGGGAGGGCCGCTTGCTTCTGCTCGAGCCGCGACGAGTGGCGGCACGACTGGCCGCTGGCTTTATGGCCGATCAACTGGGTGAGCGGCTCGGGGAGACGGTGGGGTACCGGATGCGTGGCGAGAGCCGGGTGGGCCCCGCCACGCGCCTGGAGGTGGTGACCCAGGGGGTGCTCACCCGGATGTTGCAGGAGGACCCCCTGCTCGAGGGCGTGGCCGGCATCCTCTTCGATGAGTTTCATGAGCGCAGCCTGGAGGCGGATCTGGGCCTCGCCCTGGCCCTGGACGCCCAGACGGTGCGTGATGACCTGCGCCTGCTGGTGATGTCGGCCACCCTGGATGTCGATGCCCTGCTCGGCGTGCTGGGGCAGGAGACGCCGGTGATCGAGTGTCCGGGGCGAACCTTTCCGGTCGAGACCCGCCATCGAACGCTCAATGCCCGCCAGGAAATGCCTGCCCAACAGGCCAGGGCACTGCTCGACGCCATGGCCGAGCAGCAGGGGGATGCCCTGGTGATCCTGCCTGGGGTGGCGGAGATTCGTCGCCTGGCGGCGGAGCTGGCCAGCCGTGCCCCCGAGCTGCTTGCCCTGGAGCTCCACGGACGCCTGCCTCTCGAGGCCCAGCGCCGCGCCCTGCGCCCCGACCCCGAGGGGCGCCGGCGGGTGGTGCTGGCCACCGCCATCGCCGAATCCAGCGTCACCGTGGATGGCGTGCGCCTGGTGATGGATGCCGGTCGCGAACGGGTACCGGTGTTCCAGCCGCGCAGCGGCCTGACCCGGCTGGAGACCCGGCGCGTCAACCGTGCCAGCGCCGACCAGCGACGCGGGCGTGCCGGCAGGCAGGGGCCGGGGCTCTGCGTTCGACTGTGGGCCGAGGAGCAGCCGCTGATCCCCCATGGTGAGCCGGAGATTCGTCAGGCCGACCTGGCCCCGCTGGCCTTCGAGCTGGCGCGCTGGGGGATCACCGATGCGCACCAGCTGGCCTGGGTGACGCCGCCACCGGCCGGCCCCCTGGCCGCCGGTCGCGACCTGCTGCGCCGCCTCGGGCTGGTGGATGATGCCGACCACCTCACCGAGCTTGGGCGAGGCGCATCACGCTGGCCCACGCATCCTCGCCTGGCGGCGATGTTGGAGCGTGCCGGCGAGCGTCGGGGGTCCGCACTGGCCTGTGCCCTGGTGGCACTGCTCGAGGAGCGCGTGGTCGACCAGGAGCGTGACCTGGAGCGCATGTTGCAGGCCCGGCTGAGCGAGCCCCGTTCGCACCGACAGTGGCAACGAGACGCCGAGCGCCTGGCCCGCATCGCCGGGGTGGCACTCAAGGTCTCCGACCCGAGCCCACTCGGGGAGCTGCTGGCCATCGCCTACCCGGAGCGTATCGCCCAGCGCCTCGAGTCGCCGGGGCGTTTCCGCCTCGCCGGCGGTGGGCACGCCACCCTGCCCGAGGGCCACTCCCTGGCCCATACCGAGCTGCTGGTGGCCGCCGAGCTCTCCGGTGAGGCCAGCGGCGCGCGTATCTTTCGTGCCGTGGCGCTGTCTTGCGAGCGCCTGGAGGCGCTCTATCCCGAGTGTGGCGAGTGGCGCACGCGTCTCGAGTGGTCCGACGAGCAGGGTAGGCTGACGGGGGAGGAGGTGCGCGGCCTGGGGGCCGTGGTGCTCGAGCGACGTGCCCTCAAGGCGTTGCCGCCGGAAGCGGTGCGCCAGGCTCTGCTCGATGCCCTGCGCCGCCGCGGGCTCCCGGATAACCAGGCGCTGACCCAACTGCGGGGCCGGCTGGCGCTGCTGCACCGCACCCTGGGGGAAGTGTGGCCGGAGGTGTCCGATGAGGCGCTGCTCGGGGGGCTCGACGACTGGCTGGGGCCCCACCTCGACGGCATTCGTCGGTTGGATGCCGTGGAGCGCCTGCCGCTGGCGCGTCTGCTGCTGGATAGTCTCGACTGGTCCCTGCGTGGACGTCTCGATGAACTCGCCCCGGAGCGCCTGACGGTGCCCAGCGGTGCCACCCACCGGGTCGACTACGCGCCCTGCCTGGCGGGCAAGCCACCGGTGCTGGCGGTGAAGTTGCAGGAGTGCTTCGGCTGGCACGCCTCGCCGCGGGTCGCCGAAGGGCGCGAGGCGGTACTGTTGCATCTGCTCTCGCCGGCGCGTCGGCCGCTGCAGGTCACCGCCGACCTGGCGAGCTTCTGGGCGGGGGGCTATGCGCAGGTGCGTCGCGAGATGCGAGGTCGGTATCCCAAGCACCCCTGGCCCGAGGATCCCATGGCCGCCGAGGCCACCGCCGGTACCAAGCGGCGTCGCGGTTAGGAAACCCTCTTTTTGGAAATGCTCGTGTTTCGATGGCAGTTATTGCCCTCGTCCAATTTCGGGGGAAGGCCAGCGCAACATCCAGGCAAGGGGCGTGCGCCCACATCATCGAGGCAGGCCCCTAAATATCAATGGCCTGCGTGCTAGTATGCGTCGCATGTATCAATGACAAGGAGGGCCGCGCATGGCACAACAGCTAGAGGACAATACGACGCCGTCAGGCGAAGGCGTTCCCGCCCCCGATGGACCGACCCAGTTGATCGACACGGATTACCAGATCGGTCAGGACAATATTCAGGCCAACACTCTTGGGGTGGATGTTGACCTGCATGGCAAGGTATTTGCGGTCTCGGCACTGGTGGTGCTGTTCTTCGTGATATTGACACTTGCCCTGCAGGACCAGGTCGAGCCGTTGTTCACCCTGATGCGCAGCTGGCTGACAGACAACCTGGCGTGGTTCTTTATTGTCAGTGCCGATGTTTTCGTACTGCTCTGTATAGGCTTGATTATCTCGCCTCTGGGGCGGGTGCGACTGGGCGGTCCACAAGCGCGGCCCGATTATGGCTTTCTCGGTTGGGTCTCGATGCTGTTTGCCGCGGGCATGGGTATCGGGCTGATCTTCTACGGTGTCGCCGAGCCGGTGACCCACCTCTCCTCTTCCCTTGGGGGAGTCAGTGTGGGGGAGAGTGGTCTGCGTACCGACTGGGCGCCGCTGGGAGGTGCCGAGGGAGATGCAGCGTCGGCATCATCGCTGGCCATGGCGGCCACCATCTATCATTGGGGGCTCCATCCCTGGGCGATCTATGCGGTGAGCGCGCTGGCGCTGGCACTCTTTTCGTTCAACAAGGGGTTGCCATTAACCATGCGTTCCGTGCTCTACCCTCTACTGGGCGAGCGCGTTTGGGGCTGGCCAGGCCATATCGTGGATATTCTGGCGGTGTTCGCCACGCTGTTCGGGCTGGCCACGTCGCTGGGTATCGGGGCCTCCCAGGCAACCGCAGGGCTCGGGTATCTGTTCGATATTCCCGCCAATAACTTGACCATGGTACTGCTGATCTCGGGCATTACCGTCGTGGCCTTGATCTCGGTACTTGCCGGTGTGGATAAGGGAGTACAGCGCCTTTCCCAGCTCAATATGCTGGTAGCATTCCTGCTGCTGTTGTTCGTGATCATGGCGGGCCCGACACTCGGTATCCTCCTCGGCTTCTTCGAGAATCTCACCGCTTACGCGCGGCATCTGCCCGCACTATCCAACCCGTTCAACCGCACAGATGCCAACTACAGTCAGGGCTGGACGGCCTTCTACTGGGCATGGTGGATCAGTATTGCACCCCTGGTGGGCATGTTCGTGGCGCGTATCAGCCGTGGGCGCAGCGTGCGCGAGTTTCTGATCGCCGTGTTGCTGGTACCTTCGGTGATTTCCGCCTTCTGGATGACCGCATTCGGCAATACCGCCATCGACCTGTTGATTGCCCAACAGTTCGATGCCTTGAGTGAGGCGGCGGTGGAGCTGCAACTGTTTGTCATGTTGAGTCAGCTGCCGCTCTCCTCCATCACGTCCTTTCTGGGGATCGTGCTGGTGATCGTGTTCTTTACCACGACGTCCGACTCAGGTTCGCTGGTCATCGACTCGATCACCTCCGGCGGCAAGGTGGATGCGCCTCGTGTGCAGCGAGTGTTCTGGGTCATCATCGAGGGGGCCATCGCCATTGCCCTGTTGCTCGGTGGTGGGCTCACGGCCCTGCAGGCGATGGTGATCTCGACCGGAGTACCGTTTGCCCTGGTATTGCTGGCGTGTAGCTACGCGGTGATCAAGGGGCTGCTGAGTGAGCCACGCCATCACCATCAATAGCGCGCAATGGCACGCCGATGGCTCCTTCCTGAAAGGCTCAGCGTGATGGAGCTCCGCACCGGCCGGCTGCCGAAGAGACCACCGAGGCTGAGGGTGCTGCCGACCAGGAAGCGACTGTTGGTCTGGTAGGCGGCGCTGCCGGTCGAGCCGTCTGCCGACCCTTGGTAAGATGGTGGACTGCCAAGCTCACAGGAGCCACCATGCCGAGCGTTTCAATTTCCTGTCCCTGTGGCAGTGGCCAGCCGCTGGACGCCTGCTGTGGCCGCTACCATGCCGGGAAGGCCGCCCCCACGCCCGAGGCGCTGATGCGTTCGCGCTACAGCGCCTTTGTGTTGAACCTTACCGACTATCTGCTTACGAGCTGGCATCCCGAGACCCGACCCGTGTCGTTGACGGCGGATGACACGACCCATTGGCTTCGGCTGCAGGTAGTGAGCAGCGGCGAGCAGGGGGATGAAGGCTGGGTGACGTTTCGTGCCACCTTCCGTGAGGGTCACCATTTCGGGGTGCTCGAAGAGGCATCACGGTTCCGCCGGGAGGCGGGCCACTGGCGCTACCTGGATGGTCAGCCGACCGTGTCGCGCCTGAAACCCGGGCGCAACGACGCCTGCCTCTGCGGCAGCGGGCGCAAGTTCAAGCGCTGCTGCGCCCTGGGCTAGCCCCTCCCACGGCTGGCCGTCACCCGGTTGAGCCCTTAGACTGGCCGGCCGCCGCCTCAACACTCTTCACTCCTGCGATCGGATATCTCCCATGGCCCAGACCCTCTCGAAACGAATCAACAAGTACATCAGCGAAAGCGGCATGTGCTCGCGACGAGAGGCCGACAGGTACATCGAGCAGGGCAATGTGCGTATCGACGGCAGGCGAGCCACCCCCGGCGACCGTGTCGCCCCCGGTAGCGTGGTCAAGGTGAATGGCCAGGTCGTCGAGCCCCTGGCGTTGGAGGAGGAGGATCTGGTCTTCATCGCTCTCAACAAGCCGGTGGGCATCGTCAGCACCACCGACCCGGACGAGAAGGCCAATATCGTCGATTTCGTCAAACACGGCACCCGAATCTTTCCCATCGGCCGTCTCGACAAGGACTCCCAGGGGCTGATCTTTCTGACCAACAACGGCGACCTGGTCAACCGCATCCTGCGCGCCAGCAACAATCACGAAAAGGAGTACCTGGTCACCGTCAACAAGCCGGTGACCGACGAGTTTCTCGCCGGCATGGCCGGTGGTGTGCCGATCCTCGGTGAGGTCACCAAGAAGTGCCGGGTGGTCAGGGAGTCGCGTTTCGTCTTCAACATCACCCTGGTGCAGGGCCTCAACCGTCAGATTCGCCGGATGTGCGAGGTGTTCGGCTACGAGGTGGTAAGGCTGGAGCGTATCCGCATCATGAATGTGTCGCTCAAGGGGCTGGCCATCGGTGACTGGCGTGATCTGACTCCGGACGAGGTGTCGACGATCCTCGCCATGACCGAAGACTCCGCTTCGGAAGCCGGCGAGCCCGCGCGTCGCAAGGCCCGGCGCAAGGGGGCGGGCGGTAGCAGGGCCCGTGCCGGCAACTCGGCAGGCAAGTCGGCGGGAAAGCCGGCAGGCAAGGCGGGAGCACGCCAGAAACGCACGCCGCGTGGCGCTGACGGGGCCAGCTCTCGCACTGGAAAGCCCGGTACTGGTAAGCCCGGCACTGGAAAACCTGGTGCCGATAAGTCCGCCGCCGGCAAGCCCGGTTCAGGAAAGCCCGGTAGCGGCAAGCGCAAGATGACGGGCAAGGGCGCGGCAGCCGGCAAGGGGATTGCCGGGAAGTCGGCCGGTCCCAGGAAGCCGGGAGCCAAGCCGAAGGGCGGTCGCCCCTCCGGCTCCCGTGCCAAGGCAATGGCCCCGGGCGGCAAGCCCCGTGGCAGGAACAAGTAGCGCTTCGCTCCAGATAAAGAGAGACCCTTATGACCGACCCACGTCGATACAGCCCCGCCGCGGCACGCAATCGTCAGCCGATTCTCGAGGTGCTTCAGGCCGCGTTGCCAGAGCGCGCACGGGTGCTGGAGCTCGCCAGCGGCAGCGGTGAACATGCCGTGCACTGCGCCACCGCCATGCCGCAGTGGGTATGGCAGCCGAGTGACCCGACCGCCGAGGCGCTGGCCTCCATCGCCGCCTGGCGCGAGCAGACGGGTCAGGCCAACCTGCTCGAGCCGATGCGTCTCGACGCCACCGATAAGCAAAGCTGGCCGGCGGGGCCCTTCGAGGCGATCGTTGCGATCAACCTGGTCCATATCTCGCCCTGGGGGGTGAGCGAGGCGCTGATGGCGCGCGCCGGTGAGCGACTCGTCTCCGGCGGCGTGCTCTACCTCTATGGTCCCTACCGCCGCGCTGGCGAGCACACCGCACCCAGCAACGCCGCCTTCGATGCCGACCTACGACGCCGCGACCCACGCTGGGGGGTGCGTGATCTCGAGGAGGTGGTCGCCGAGGCCGAGCGCCATGGCCTCAGGCTTGAGCGCACGGTGGAGATGCCCGCCAATAATCTTAGCGTGGTACTCGTTCGCGACTAGGCTCTGTCCGAAAACTGGCTGCGCTCGGCTATACGGCGTTAAAAATCGACTCAAAGTACTCATTTACACTCCGTAAACTCGTGCGCGAGCCCGGTCCGTCTTTTCGCCGGTTTTTGCCTTGTCTAACCTTCGCTCGCCGACTTTTCAGCCAAAGCCTAGCGAGCCTCGGGGATTTCGCCGGGCTCACGGTAGCGGGGAGGCGCGTTCTCGCGCTCCTCGCGGCTGAGGGTCTCGTCCTCGGCGGGTACCCCCCATACCGTCTCTCTATGCCCGTCGTCGAAGGTATAGGTGGTGCAGCCGGCAAGCAGCAGAGTCCCCAGCAGGGTGGCAGGCAGAAGTAGGCGTGTCGTCAGCATGGGGGCATCCAGTTGTCATCGAGCAGCGCCCAGGGCGAGCGCCGGGCAGGAACCCCAACGCTACCCTGTCTGGCGATACCTGGGAAGTGCCTGGCCTGCCCCGGAGCACTTGCGGTCTCGCCACCGGCATGGCGTCAATTTCCACGTGGTGGCGGCGAGTTGCAGGGCTTGAGTCGGGCAGTGGCGGCGAGTAATCTCGCCGAACTTAGCATGACCTCAAGTCAACACAGGATCGCAACGCATGCAGCAACTGCTCGAAAGTCTGACGGAAATTCTGGGGCCGGAAAATGTGCTGACGGGCGAGGCCGTGCTGGAACGCTCTTCCGACTGGTTCACGTCGCTGCCCTGTGAGGCAGCCGCCATCGTACGCCCGGCCACGACCGAGCAGTTGAGTCGGATCATGGCGCTCTGCCACAAGGCTCGCCAGCCGGTGGTGACCCATGGGGGCGTGACCGGCGTGGTGCATGGAGCCGTGGCCAGTGCCAACGAGCTGGTGATCTCGCTGGAGCGCATGACGACCATCGAAGAGGTGGATCCGGTGGGCGGCACCATGACGGTGCAGGCCGGCATACCCCTGCAGAGCGTGCAGGAGGCCGCCGCCGAGATCGACATGCAGTTCCCGCTGGACCTCGGCGCCCGCGGCTCCTGCACCATCGGTGGCAATATCGCGACCAACGCTGGCGGTGTTCGGGTGATCCGCTACGGCATGATGCGCCAGCAGCTGCTCGGCCTCGAGGCGGTGCTGGCGGATGGTCGAGTGGTCAGCTCCATGAACAGGATGCTGAAGAACAATGCCGGCTATGACCTCAAGCAGCTGTTTGTCGGCAGTGAGGGCACCCTGGGCATCGTTACCCGTGCCGTGCTCAGGCTGCAGCCGAGGCTGCCCAGCGAGCAGTGCGCCCTGGTCGCGGTTCCCTCGTTCGACGCCCTGACTTCACTGCTCGACCTGACCTCGAGGCGCCTCGGCCTGAGCGCCTTTGAGGCGCTCTGGAACGGCCACTACCGGCTGATGACCGAGGAGAGCGGTGCCCACCGGCCGCCCCTGGCAGCCGACTCCCCCTTCTATGCCATCATCGAGACCCAGGGAGTGGACCGGGAGCTCGATGCCGAGCGCTTCCAGGCGCTTCTCGAACAGGCGTTCGACGAGGGGCTGGTCAGCGATGCCGTGCTGGCCAGTTCCGAGGCTCAGCGCCAGGAGCTATGGGCGATCCGGGAGAATATCGAGGTGCTGGTCCGGGCCCTGGATCCGATGTTCTCCTTCGATGTCAGCCTGCCGATTCCCGCCATGGAGTCCTATGTGGCCGACCTGGAGCGGCAGCTGGCACAGGCCTTCCCCGAAGCGGGCCGCCTGGTCACCTTCGGCCATCTGGGAGACGGTAACCTGCATATCATGGTGACCGTGGGCGATGCGGGCAGGGAGAGCCGTTATGCGGTCGAGAAGCTGGTATATCAGCCCCTGGCCGAGATCGGCGGCTCCATCTCGGCCGAACATGGCATCGGGATGGAGAAGCGTGACTACCTCTATCTGAGCCGCAACGCGGATGAGATCGAGGTGATGAAGATGCTCAAGAAGGCGCTCGATCCCAAGGGACTGCTCAATCCCGGCAAGCTGCTGCCCTAATCACTGCCGGGACAGGCGGTCGGGCCGGGAGAGAACGAGAGGGGACTTGCCCGACTCTTGAGCGATGCCGCCTGACCAGGCGGCATCGCGGTTTCAGACCTTCACGAATCTGCCTAGCCTCCCGACCAGCCGGCCAGGATGGGCACGTAGACCACCAGCAGCAGCACCGCGATCAGCCCCAGCAGGTAGGGGATGATCGCCCGGGTGATACGCTCCAGCGGCAGCCGGGTCACCGACGAGGCCACATAGAGATTGATCGCCACCGGCGGGGTGATCATGCCGATGGCCAGGCCCACCACGATGATCAGCCCGAAGTGAATGGGGTCGATGCCCAGCTGGGTGACCAGCGGCAGCAGCACCGGCGTCAGGATGATCAGCGCGCTGGCGGTCTCGATAAAAACGCCGGTGAGCAGGATCACCGCGACCACCAGCAGCATGATCACCAGCGGGTCGGTGGAGAGCGAGAGCACCGCCTGGGCGATGGCGCCGGGCACCTGCCAGCTCGACAGGGTCCAGCTGAGCACCGCCGAGGTGGCGATCACCAGCATGATCACCGAGGTGGTGATGGCCGAGCGGATCAGGATGCGGTAGACATCCTTGATTCCCAGATCGCGATAGACGAACAGCGACACCAGCAGGGCGTAGTTGACCGCGATCACCGCCGCCTCGCTGGGGGTAAAGACCCCGGAGAAGATCCCGCCGAGGATGATCACCGGCGTCATCAGTCCCCAGCTGGCGCTCTTGAAGGTGCGCCAGATGGTGACCGCCGACAGGGCGGTGCCACGCGGGTAGTTGCGACGATAAGCCTGCACGATGGCGATGGCGGAGAGCCCGAGGCCCATGGCGATGCCCGGCAGGATACCGCTCAAGAACAGCGTCGACACCGACTGCTGGGCGATCACGGCATAGATGATCATCGGCACCGAGGGCGGGATCACCACCCCGATGGTGCCGCTGGCGGCGATCAGGCTGGCGGCCGAGGCGGGCTCATAGCCCTTCTTGCGCAGCTCCGGCACCAGGCTCGAGCCCACCGCGGCGGTGGTGGCGGCCCCGGAGCCCGAGATGGCGGCGAAGAACATCCCGGCGCCCACCGAGACGATCGACAGGCCACCCTTCAGAAAGCCGAACAGCGAATCGGCGAAGTCGACCAGCTTCTCGCTCACCTTGCCCTGGGCCATCAGGTCGCCGGCCAGGATAAACATCGGTACCGCGACCAGGGCGAAGGAGTTGATGCCCTGGAACATCTGCTGGGTGACCACCATCAGCGGCACGCCCTGGGCATTGAGCGCCACCAGGGTGCTGGCACCGATGGCCAGGGCGATGGGCACCCCCAGCAGCATGAAGAGCAGAAACAGCAGGAAGAGCAGGGCGGTCATGGCGCCTCCTCGTCGTTGCTCGGGGAGGCAGCATCACCGTTCAGGGTCAGGGTGGCGATATCCACCAGGGCGTACCAGGCCATGATCGCCGCCGAGAGAGGAATCACGGCGTAGATCCAGGTCATGGAGACGCGCAATGAGGCGGACTTCTGAAAGCTCTGGACCTGCATGTACTCCCAGCCGATCACGACCAGGGCGAGCAGAAAACCGAGTGCCACCAGCAGGGCGGCGATGCGTGCCAGGCGCCGGGGTAGCGCGGGCAGGGCATCGACCACGAAGGTCACCGCGATATGGCGTCCACGGCGGAACGCCAGGGTACCGGCCAGGAAGGTGATCCAGACCAGCAGGAAGCGGGCCACCTCCTCGGTCCAGCCCACGGCGGTGAAGAGCACCCGCGACAGGATCTGCAGGGTGATCACGCCGATCAACGCCGCCATCGCCGTGAAGACCACGGGTGCGATGACGGCGTCGAGGGCGCGCTCACTCCACTGCAGGGGTCGCAGCAGGGAATGGGCGAGGGAAGGCACTTACTTCAGCGCCTCCTGGATGCGCGGCAGATAGTCACCGAACTGCTCGCCATACTGCTCATAGACCGGGGTCACGGCCTGCTGGAAGGCGGCGATATCCGGCTCCTCGACGATCTGCATGCCCGCTTCGCGCAATGCCGTCAGCTGCTCGGCCTCCATCTCGGCATTGACCCGGCGCTCATGCTCGGCGGCTTCCTGGGCGGCCTGCTCGATCACCGACTGGGCGGCCTCCGGCAGCTTGTTCCAGGCCGGCATGCCCATCACGAAGAGCGCAGGGGCGTAGGTATGGCGCGACAGCGTCATATGGTCCTGGGTCTCATGGAGCTTGAAGGAGTGGATCACGTTGACCGGGTTCTCCTGGCCGTCGATGGTGCCCTGCTGCATGGCGGTCAGGGCCTCGGTCCAGGCCATGGGCACGGCGTTGGCGCCCAGCTCGCGGAAGGTGTCGACGTAGACGGGGTTCTCCATCACGCGGATGCGCAGGCCGTCGATATCCTCGGGGCTCTCCACGGCGCGCTCGCTGTTGGTCAGGTTGCGAAAGCCGCGCTCGGCATAGGCCAGGCCCTTGAGGTTGACCTCGGAGAGTCGGTCCAGCAGCTCCTGGCCGATCTCGCCGTCGAGCACCTCATAGGCCGCCTCGGGGCTGGGGAACAGGAAGGGCAGCTCGAAGACCGCCATCTCCTCCAGGAAGTTGGCCACCGGTCCGTTGGTGATCACGCCCATGTCGACGGTGCCGATCTGCATGCCCTCGAGCAGGGTGCGCTCGTCGCCCAGGGCGGCGTTGGGGTAGAGCTCGATATCCAGCTTGCCGGCGGTGCGCTCCTCCACCAGCTCCTCGAACTTCATGGCGGCGAGGTGGAAGCCATCCTGTTCATTGACCACATGGGCCAGGCGCAGGGTCACCGGGTCCATGTCATCGAACTCGTCTGCCTGGGCAGTGGCGATCATGGCCAGGGAGACGGAGAGTGCCAGCGTGCTGCGGATAAAGCCGTTCATTATCGGTTTCCTTTGTGTGTCAGCAAGTTGCAGAGTCCAGCGCCGGAAAGCATGCATCGCCCCGGACGCCGCGGTCAATCGCGCCGGTGATCACTCCGCCAACGCGGCGGCCTGGGCACGCAGCCAGGCGATCTCCTCGGCCCAGATGGCGGGCTCGATGGTCTCCAGCACCAGCGGCATATGGTCGGTGCGTGGGTCCTGCATCAGGGCGGTAAAGCAGTCGCTGCCGATATTGCCCTGGCCGAGGCTGTGGTGGCGGTCGACCCGGCTGCCGAACTCGCTCTTGGCATCGTTGAGGTGCATGCCCTTGAGGTACTCGATGCCCACCACGGCATCGAACTCGTCGAGCATCGCCACACTGGCCTCCCGGGTGCGCAGCTCGTAGCCGGCGGCGAAGGCGTGGCAGGTATCGATGCACACCCCGACCCGTGACTTCTCCTCCACCTGCTCGATGATCTCGGCGAGATGCTCGAAGCGCCAGCCCAGATTGCTGCCCTGGCCGGCGGTATTCTCGAGTACCGCGGTGACGCCGCGGGTCTGGGCGAGTGTCTCGTTGAGTGACTCGGCGATGCGCGCCAGGCAGTCGCTTTCGCTGATCTTGCGCAGATGGCTGCCCGGATGGAAGTTGAGGCGGTCGATGCCGAGCCGCTCGCAGCGTTGCAGCTCATCGAGAAACGCCGCCCGTGACTTCGCCAGTCCCTCGGCCTCCGGGTGACCCAGATTGATCAGATAGCTGTCATGGGGAAGGATCTGGCCGGGTCCGAAGCCATGGCGCCGGCAGGCGCTGCGAAAGGCCTCGATCACCTCGTCGGTGAGGGGCTTGGCCCGCCACTGACGCTGGTTCTTGGTGAAAAGCGCGAAGGCGTTGGCCCCGATCTCTACCGCGCGTTCCACCGCCTTGTCGACACCACCGGCGGCGCTGACATGGGCTCCGATATATTTCACTGCTCTCTCCCCGTAACGGTTTGATGTCGCGGCATTGTAGGCGTCCAGGGCGGGACGGCAACTCTCAACGCCGCCGTCCCAGCCAGTAGCGATGGCCGCGGCGTTCGGGAGGCGCCTCCACCAGCGGTTCACGAGGGCGATAGGGTCGCCCCGAGGGCGGCCTGGGGCCCTGGCGTTCGGCCAGCGCCATCAGGCGCTGGATCCGCTCGCCGGTGGGCGGGTGGGTCTGCAGGTAACGCAGCCAGCCCGGCAGCTGCCGGCGACCGAACAGGGTCGTCAGCCAGATGCCGTTGCGCCGTTCCAGTAGAGAGAGAGCCTCGGCCAGCGCCTGGGGGTCGCGGGTCAGTGCCGCCGCCTCCAGGTCCGCGGTGAACTCGCGGTTGCGCGACAGGGCCAGCTGCAGCAGGGAGCTGGCCAGGGGCGCCAGGCCGACCGCGAGCAGCTCGAGCCAGGGCATGCGGATCTCGCCGGCCATGACCATCGGCAGCAGGGCAATCAGCGCCAGCTGCACCAGCATGGCGCCCCAGACGGTGAGTCGCGTCATGGTGGCGGCCATGGACATCACTCGGGTATCACCGTGGCGCAGATGGCTGACCTCATGGGCCAGCACGCCGGCCAGCTGGCGCAGGGGCAGGCTGTGCAGCAGGCCCTCGGTTATCGCGATGCCTCCGTCCCGGGCATCGCCCACGGCGAAGGCGTTGAGGTCCGGGGAGGGAACATAGAAGAGCCAGGGTGGCTGGGTGATCCCCGCGCGCCGGTAGAGCAGCTCCATGACCCGGTAGAGCTGCGGCGCCTGATGCCGGTGCAGCGCCCCGGCGCCACTGCGCGCCAGCACCAGCCTGGCCGGAATTCGTCCCCCGAGGTAGAGGGTCAGCATTACCAGGCCGAAGACCCACAGCACGCCCACGGGGCCCGCCAGCAGCCAGGCCGGCATGGCGAGCAGTATCGACATGCCGCCCAGAATCAGCAGGTGCTGGCAGGTGTTATGCAGCCGCTGGGCGGTGAGGCGAGAGCGCATGGCGAATCTCCTGTTGGGGAGCCACATGAAAGGCCCCGGCAGACCCGTGATAGGCCTGGCCGCTGACCAAGGCGGCACCCGTGTCTGTAACAGTGTATGTCAGCACGTAAAATTTTATGGAAATACTTCCCAAGGATTGAAAACCCTGCGGTGATGCGTTTTATTAGCCGGGTAAACAACTAGGAGAGTCACGATGTCACTGCCCATTCATACCCCGGAAGTCCTGGAGCATCTGCTGCGTCAGGCGGAAGCGATCAAGGCGTCTGAAGAGGCCATCAGTACCTATATCGACTGAGCGCCCCGCGGCCAGGGATGGCCAACCGTCGCGACTCTTTTCTCCACCACTATCCCCACCTCATTCCTCACCTCTCACCCCTTTCCTCACCTTGCTTCGAGCTTTCTGCCTGTTACCTGCCTACCCGGCCCGGCAAGGGTTGCCGACGACAGCGGCCAATTGAGATGAGCTAGCGCCTCCGGCACTATGTGCGCTCACCGGCGACGGGTCGGTGATCGGCATGCCAACGACCAGGGACGCGACATGGGCCAGCTGCTACGCATCGTGATGATCCACGGCCACCTCGAGGGAGTGGTCGAGCTCAGTGTGGATGGCCACACCAATATCTGCGGTACCAATGCCTCGGGCAAGACCACCCTCCAGCGGCTGGTGCCGGTATTCTACGGTGAGCTGCCCAATCGGGTGGTGCCGCGCACACGCCTCAAGTTCGACGCCTTCTATCTGCCCCATCGCAACAGCTACCTCGTGTATGAGTACCGTCGCGAGGAGGGGGATCTCTGCCAGGCGGTGCTGACCCGCCGTGGGGAGGGCGGGGTGGAGTATCGCTTCGTGGGCGATGCTTACCGGCCCGAGGACTATCTGGTGCAGAGCGACGCCGGCGTGGTGGCGCTGGACTATGCCCAGTGGAGCAATGGCCTGCGCCGCCGGGGGGTATCGGTCTCGCCCAAGCTGGGTGCCACCTCCGAGTATCGTGCGGTGATCCAGAATGACTTCACCCAGACCGGCAGCCAGCCCCGGGGCAACAGCAGGGAGGGGCTGCGCCTGCGCCAGACCGCCGCTCGCTTCAGCCTGGTGCGGCCCGGTCAGCGCATCCGCCATATCGAGAAGCTGGTCTCGGCGGTGCACGCCAAGGAGGGCAAGATGGACACCCTCAAGACCATGCTGGCGGCGATCTTCGAGGAGGATGGCGTCGAGCTGCCGGTGACCCGCATTCGCAACACCAAGGCCCGTGAGTGGATCGCCCGCATGCGTCAGTCCATGCGCCTGGAGCCCCTGCAGCGCTCGCTGGGTGAGCTGGAGCGCCTGGATCGCGAGATCGCCGATCTCGAGGCCTCGCTCTGGCAGCTCAAGCCCCAGCTGGAGGCCGATCGTCACCGCGCCGAGCGCGAGAAGGCCGAGCGTGAGGCCGAGATTCAGCAGCGCCAGCGTGACTTCCAGGCCCGCGAGACGGCCTACCGCGAGCAGCGCGATGCCTACAACGACCGCGCCAGCGAGCTGCAGAGTGAGCTGGAGCAGACCCGCGGCGTGCTCGATGACCTGCAGCGCCAGTATGAGGCCTTCGAGGCGGCCGATATGCCGAGTCTGGAGCAGGATCTCAAGGCGCTGCCCCAGTGGCGTGAGCAGCAGCAACAGCTACGCGATCATCTGGAGGTGATGCAGCAGGCGGTCAAGGAGAGCAAGGCCAAGCTGGAGGCACGCCTGGTGGAGCTGGGTGACCTCCTCGAGGCGCGACGCGATGAACTTCAGGGCCTGATCGATGCCCTGGGGGAGGAGAAGGAGGCCTGTCGCGACCAGCAGAGCGAGGCCGAGGGGCGCCTGGATGCCGACTATCAGGCTCGCCGCCAGGCGCTGGACGACGACTACCGCGCCCGTCTGGAGCAGATCACCGAGCGCCTTGCCGAGCTCAAGGCGGGCCTTTCGCACACCGCCCAGAGCCCCGAGGAGGCCCGCGAGGCGGAGCAGGCCCAGGCTCGGGTCGACCAGGCCCAGAGTGAACAGGCGTCTGCCGCGGCGGCCATGGAGCAGCTGCGTGGCGAGCTCGATGGGCGCAAGCAGGAGCGCGACGCCGCCGAGCACGGGCTGGAGAGGGCCCGGGCTCGACGGTCTCGCGCCGAGGCGCACCTCACGGCGCTGCAGCTGCAGCGCGACCCCGCCCAGGGCAGCCTGCGTCACTTCCTGCGCCATCACCGCCCGGGCTGGGAGCAGACCCTGGGCAAGGTGGTGGCGCCCGAGCTGCTGGAGCGGCGTGACCTCGCCCCGCAGTTCAACGACAGGGCGAGCGATGACCTCTTCGGCCTGACGCTGGATCTGGCCGCCATCGAACCGCCCGACTATGCCCAGGACGAGGCCGAGCTGCAGGCCGCCATCGCTGCCGCCGAGGCGGCGCTGGGCGAAGCCCGGGAGGATGAGAAGGCGGCCGAGAAGTCCCTGCGGGCCAGCCATCAAAGGGTGCAGGAGGTCGACGCCCGCCTGGAGCGCGCCCGCACCACGCGCCGCCGCGCCGCCGAAGAGGTGGATTACGCCCTGCAGGCGCGCAGCCAGTGCCAGCAGCGCCATGCCGCCGCCCAGCAGGCGCGCCAGGCCGCCAGCCGTGAATCGCTGGCCGAGCAGGAGGCCGCCCATCAGGCCGTACGTGAGGAGCAGCGCCAGGCCCTGGAATCACTGGCCGGTGGCCACCGTGCCCAGCGCCTCGAGCTTACCGCCGATTTCCAGGCGCGGTTGGCCGGCTTCGACCAGCAGATCCAGCAGCACCGCCGTCGGCTCACCGAGCACAAGGAGGAGCACCGCCGCCAGCGTGACGAGCTCAACGCCGCTTACGACCGCGAACTGGCGGAGCAGGGGGTCGATCCGGTCAGCGTGCGCGAGACCCGTGCACGCATGGAGGCTCTGGCCAGGCGCATCCGTGATACCGAGGAACGCCGCGAGGAGCTCGATGCCTATGCCCGCTTCATGCGCGTGGAGTGGGGCGAGCGCAAGCCGCGGCTGGTGGAGAAGGAGGCCGAGCTCTCCCGCGAGCGCGATGCCCTCGAGCGTCGACGTCAACAGCACCGCGCCGACTTCCACGCCGCCCGCGACGAGCACCGCGCGACGGTGAATGAGCTCACGGCCCGCCGTGATGCGGCCAGCAGGCTGGTGGAGACCCTCGCTCCGCTGCTCGACAAGCTCGAGACCCTCGCCCTGGTGGCGGCCCCCGAGCCCCTCGGCGAGGTGCCCGGGGATACCGAGGAGCGCATCGAGCGCCTGCGCCAGGGGCTTACCGATCATGCCCGCGAGCTCGAGGCACTGCGCCGCGGCTGCGAGAAACTGGAGTCCGAGCTGATCAAGGGGGCCAGCGCCGACTTCCAGGATACCCTGGAGGCTGAGCGTGCCCGGCTCGATGGCGAGAGCCCGCGTCGCCTGCTGCCGGTGATCGCCGGCATGCTGCAGCTTCTCGAGGGCCAACAGCAGCAGCTGCTGCAGGAGGGGCGCAACCTCTCCGATGACCTCGACAAGTTCTTTACCGTGTTCAGCGACCTCAACCGGCGTATCAGTGCCCAGAGCCGGCGCCTGTCGGATGAGGTGGCCGACGATCTCAAGCTCGAGGGCATCGGCCGCGCCGAGGTGAAGATCCAGTCCACCATCGACGAGTTGGGCTTCTGGGAACCGCTCAAGCGATTCTCCCGGCACTACCGCGAGTGGCGCGACTCGGGCCAGCCGCTTCCCGGTGACGACTATCTCGACAGCCTGGCCGATGTGGTCGAGCTGTTGCGCAGTGATCAGCAGTACAGCTTCGAGAGCCTGCTGCGCCTGGAACTACATCTCAACGAGGGCGGTACCGACCTGGTGATCCGCAATGATCGTCAGCTGCTGGAGTCCTCCAGCCACGGCATGGCCTATCTGATCCTGTGCAAGTTCCTGCTCGCCTTTACCCGGCTGCTGCGCGGGCCGGCGGAGATCGCCATCCACTGGCCGATCGACGAGATCGGTACCCTCGCTTACCACAACGTCGAGAAGCTGTTCGATGCCTGTGACAACAACCATATTCATATCGTCGGCGCCTTCCCCAACCCGGAGTCGGACGTGCTGCTGCTGTTCCATAACCGTTATCTGATCGACCGTGACGAGGCCGAGCCCGCCAAGCGGCGGCTCAAGCGTATCGAGCCCCGCCTGAGCCGCCTGGCCCAGCGCCTGCAGGCGCGCGCCGAGGAGGTGGCATCATGAGCCAGGACGTGAAGCCCCAAGCGGAAAGCGACGAGGCGATGATGTCGGCACACGCCGGCCCCGAGCGCTCCCTGGTGGCGCTGGGGCCCCTGATCGAGCGGCTGCTGGCCGGCGAGTTCCTCTGTGCGGTCAGCGACGAAAGCGCCTTTCGTCACCTGCAGGACGAGCGGACCCGCGAGCGGATCGATGCCTATCTACGTCCGCTCAATCGGCGACTGGCCACCAACCAAGAGGGCAGCGTCGTCTTCCTGGCCTGGCGAACCCTCGATGAAGGGGCCCGGGAGCAGCTCTCCCGACAGCTGGCGGATACCGTCAACAGCCTGCTCCCGCTGCTGGAGTGGCTGCAGCTGGTGCAGGAGGCATTGGGGCGCGATGGCCCGGCCGCCCCGGGTGACGTGCTCAAGCCAGCCGACTTCAGCTCCCGCTGTGAGGATCATCAGGGGCTGCGCGAGCGCCTCGAGCGCCTGGCGGGCGATCCCTTCTTCGGCTCCCAGAGCGACCAGCTCGATGCCCAGCTCAAGCAGGTGTTCAAGCGGCTCAGGGAGCACGGCTATCTGCTGCAACCCCATCCCGATCGCCAGTACTACCTGGTCACCGCCAAGATCGACTACCTCATCGATCTGGTGCGCTTCATTCGCGACGAGGAGAACCTGCCGGTGGATGACCAGGCGCCCAGTGGCCAGGAGAGCCTGCTGTGAGTGATGCCCCCTCCCATGATCTGGAGAGCCGCCTGATCACCACCGGGGTCGAGCGACTGGCGCTGCTCGGCAAGCATGCCGAGGCCCTGATGGCGGGCTACGCCCGGGACGAGGTGCCGCTGGAGGGGCTCAGCACCACCGCGCTCAACCGGCTGCTGGCGGCCCGCATCCTGTGGCGCCCGGACGAGCAGGGGGGCGTCAAGCTCGCCCCCAAGGTGCGGGAGCTGATTGCCGAGATGCTGGCCGACGAGAGTCGCCGCCACGTCAACGCCGATGTGGCCGAGACCCTGGAGCTTATGCGCAGCCTGGTGCAGAGCTACCGCGAGGCCCGCGATGGCGGTGAATACTGGCGCCAGGAGCAGCAGCTGCTGCGCCTTCGCCAGGAGGTGGATGACCTCAACGGCCGCTTCGCCGATGCCATCGACAGCCTGTGGCGCCGCCTCAACGGCGACTTCGGCTTCGTCAGCCGGCTGGGCGACAAGATCCGCGAGAACGAGCGGGCCCAGAAGCAGATCGTGCGGCTGCTCGATGGTCTGGCGCTGATCGACTTCGACGAGCTGATCGCGCTGGTGGGCAGCGATGGCGCCCTGCGCAAGCTGCTGGTCAGTGGCCTGCAGCAGCAGCTCACCCAGCACTACACCAGCCTACGCGAGGTGCAGCGGCGCATGGTTGAGCTGATGGCACGCTTCCGCCAGCAGCAGTCGCGCAGCCGCCTGGTGGCCGGCATGGCCGGCTTTCTGCGCGAGCACCCGGGGTTCGTGCCCGGCAACTATGCTCGGCGTGGCGAGGTGCCGGCGCTGGTCAATCGTGCCACGCCGCTGGTCGCCGCCGGCGCCGCGGCCCTGGACCATCACCCCGATAGCCGGGCGCTGACCGAGCTGCTGCACCGGCTGCCGCGACCGGCCCAGCGTCCGGAGCCGGTTACCGCCGCCGGTGCCGCCGCGCCCCAGGAGGACGCCCTGGTCGCCGCTCGTCACCAGGCCCTCAAGGAGGAGGTGGAGCGCTTCTACCTCTCGGTGGTGGACCGCGGGGGCGAGGGCGTCAGCGCCCTGGGGTATCGGCAGGAAGGCGAGCTTGAGTGGGGCGAGGAGATCTGGCTGTTCCAGGTGATCGCCGAGTTCCAGGGCCTGCCTCGCAACGAGCAGCGCGCCTTTCGCCTGAGCCAGCAGGAGAGCCAGGCCAGCCCCTACAATCACCTGAGACTGATCCACGACGTCGTCGTGCAACTGGCGTAAGCGCCAAGCCGCTCGCCATGCCAGTATAAAGGCCGCTATCCAACAGGCTGTTTACTTACCATGCTGCTATCCAATCGAGCCCGTAAGCTGCTGCGCGACGCCCTGGCTGAGCTGGCCGATCGGGCCAGTGTCGAGAAAGCCAGTGTCGAGAAAAAACGTGGCGCTGTTACCAACGCCATCATCGAGTGGTGCCGGGATCACGATATCGAACTCGGGGCGCGTCTCACCCATGACCTGCTGCGACTCGACGCCGAACTGCTTGGCATGATCGACGAGACCCTGGTCGGCCTGGGCGAGCCTGCCCTGGGGGCCGACCTCGGTGGTCTGAGCACCACGCAGCAGGCGGCGCTTGGCAATCGCGAGGACAAGGCGATGCGCGAGAAGCCCCGGGAGCAGCGGGTACTGGCCAGCCTTCCGGCGATGGGTAAGCGAGACGGGCTGATCAAGCGCGAGCGCGAGGTGGTGGATACCGACTGGCGAGATATCGACCTCGACGCCTTCGAGGTGCTGGTGCAGATCGAGAACCTGGATGGCTTCTACGACTTCTCGCCGGCGATTCCTGCCCTGGAGGGCTGGTCATCGATGCTGGTGCTCTACCGTGGCGACCGCCACTATGGTGGCGGCTTCTCACGTCTGGCCGAGGCATGGAGAGCGTGCGGCAAGCCGCACCTCTATCTGGGGGATTTCGACGCCAAGGGGGTCGGCATCGCGCTCTCCAGTGGCGCCACGCATCTGCTGCTGCCGCCGCTGGTGGTCCTTGCCGAGCGGGCCAACTCCCAGCACCTGCCGCCGGAGCAGCAGAGCGATCAGCGACGACTGCGAGCCCACGTCGCCGGATTGCCCGTCGGGCATCCGCTGGCCGACTCTCTGGCGATTCTGCTGGACGACCAGCGCGGCCTGCGCCAGCAGTGGTTTGGCGATGCCGAGCGCTGGCAGCGGGTGGCGCTGTACGATGGCTTGCCATCCTCGCCGTGATGAGGCGTCGATGCCCTCGAACTTCCCTATCTGGATGACGTGACCGTGGAACTTCTTCAGCAGCTCGATATGCGCCATGCCCTGACCGGCCTGGTAGCGCTTGTGGTCGGTGTACTGATCACCTTCTCTCTCCAGCAGCGCCGGCTAGGCGCCGTGCGCCATCAGCGGGATGAGGTCCGCGACGCGCTTCACGCCCAGCAGCTGGAGGCCCGCGAGCAGACCGTGGCGCTGCAGGTGGCGGAGGGCGAGGTGGAGACCCAGCGCGAGGCCGTCGAGGCCCGGGGGCGTGAGCTCGAGCGCTTCCGCGACGCCTACTATGCGCTCAAGCAGACCCATGGCGAACTGACCACCCGGCTGGAGGAGAAGGAGGCCCACTTCGCCCGTCAGCTGGCCTGGATGGAGGAGAGCAAGCAGCAGCTCAAGGTGGAGTTCGAGAACCTCGCCAACGAGCTGCTGGAGCAGAAGGGCAGGGCCTTCACCTCGCTCTCCGAGCGCAGCCTGCAGGGGCTGCTCAAGCCGTTTCAGGAGGAGATCAAGGGCTTTCGCGACAAGGTCGAGACCCTGCACACCCAGGAGACCGCCCAGCGTGCCAGCCTCACCACCGAGCTCAAGCACCTGCAGCAGCTCAATCGTGATATCACCGACCAGGCCGCCCAGCTGACCGAAGCCCTCAGGGGGCAGAAGAAGGTGCAGGGCAACTGGGGCGAACTGATGCTGGAAAACGTGCTGGACAGTGCGGGGCTGCGCGCGGGTGAGGACTACCAGCGTGAGAAGAGCTTCACCACCGAGCAGGGCAAGCGCCGCCCGGATGCGCTGGTCTATCTGCCCGAGGGGCGTCATCTGGTGATCGATGCCAAGACGTCACTCGCCGCCTATCTGGAGTATGTCAACGCCGAGGATGAACTGACCCGCCAGCGGGCGCTGGCCGACCACGCCGGCGCCGTGGGTGACCGCATCGAGGAGCTGGCGGACAAGCACTACTATGATCTGCCGGGACTCAACTCCCCGGAGGTGGTGATCATGTTTATCCCGGTGGAGTCGGCCTATATCGAGGCCCTGCGTCATGATGCGACGCTCTACCAGCGGGCCATCGAGCGCAATGTGCTGGTGGCTACCCCCACCACGCTGCTGACCAGCCTGAATATCGTCGGCCAGCTATGGCGCTTCGAGAATCAGAGCCGCCACAGCGCCGAGCTTGCGAGGAAGGCCGAGCGCTTTCATACCAAGCTCTCCTCCTTCCTGGAGAGCATGCAGGACGTGGGCAGGAAGCTCGACGGCGCTCGCGAGAGCTACGACAAGGCGCTGGGTCAGCTGGTCAACGGGCGTGGCAACCTGGTCAAGCAGGCCAGCGAGTTCCGCGAGCTGGGCGTGGCGGTGAAGAAGGAGCTGCCCGCCGAGGTGCTGGAGCGGGCTCGGCTGGAGGTCGGCTCTTCGGGGCCCGCCAGTCAGGTCGAGCCGAGAGCGGGAGAAGAGCGTTAAATGCCCTGCCGGCCCGGGCCGGCTAGACTGGCGATGAGTGTCACTTCGACAGGGATGGTAGATAACCGACATGGCCTTTCGTTTTCAGCGCCGTATCCGTCTGGCGCCGGGTGTTCGTCTCAACCTCGGCAAGGGGGGGCTCGGCCTTTCGGTGGGGCCTCGGGGGGCCAGCCTGAGCGTGGGCCCCGCTGGTGTGCAGGGCCATGTGGGGGGGCCAGGCACCGGCCTGGCTTATCGCCAGCGCCTGGATGGCCGCGATATCGGTGAGTCAAGCGGCGGCCGCCAGAAGGCTGCGCCCCCTAACGATCGTGGCGATAGCGGTCGTGGCGATTGTAGTCATGGCGATGCCGCGGCGCTCGAGGCGCGATTGGCCGAGGGCGATAGTGTGCCGCTGCGACTGGAGATCGACGAGAGCGGCCAGCTCCACTATTTCCACGACGATGGCACGCCCATGAACGATGCCGAGGCACGCATCATTCGTCGTCATGCCGAGGCGAGCCTGCGCGAGCAGTTCCAGGCCCACTGTGACCGTCTGAATGCCGAGATCGAGGGGCTGGGGCGGCTGCACGAGGAGACCCCGTCGCCGGAGTCCAACGGCTATGAGGTCAGCGAGTTCGACGAGGCCCCGCCACCGCCCTTTCAACCGCTGTCGCCGGTATGGTGGCATGCCCTGGTTCCGCCGGCGAGGCGCCGCCGAGAGGCGCGTAGTGCCCGTCTCAAGAGCGAGTTCGATGAGCGTTATCGCGCCTGGGAGTGGCGCAAGGCCGAGCATGATGCCGCGGAGTTTTCCCGTTATCAGCGCGAGAGCGATGGGGTGTGGGATGACCCCCAGGCCATGGAGGCGACGCTGCGCGAGCGTCTCGAGGAGATCGACTGGCCCCGCGAGACCCTGGTCGACTTCGAGCTGGGCAGCGATATATCGACCATTGCGGTGGATATCGACCTGCCTGGGGAAGAGGAGATGCCGGACCGCTACTGGGCCATGCCCCCCAAGCAGCTCAAGCTTTCGCCCCGCCGGCTGAGCGCCACGCGTCAGCGCGAGCTCTATCGTGATCATGTGCATGGCATCGCCTTTCGCGTGCTGGGGGCGGTGTTCGCCCGCCTGCCCGGGGTCAAGGAGGCGCGTGTGTCGGGCTACCGCCAGACCATCGACCCGGCGACCGGCAGTGAATCTGACCAGTATCTCTATAGCGTCAAGGTGACCCGGGAGCAGTGGGAGCGTATCGGGTTCGACAACCTCGAGCAGATCGACCCAGTGGCGGCGCTCGAGGCCTTCACCCTGCGCCGGGACATGACCAAGACCGGGATCTTTCGCGATATCGAGCCGCTGAAGCTGGTGTAAGCGAAGGAGCCCTGAGCCCGGTCAAGATGCTGGCCCTGAGGTCGCATCCGTTACCGAAGTCGCAGGGTGGGTCACGGTGTTGGCGGCTCACCGAGGATGCTGATCCCAGTACCGAGCCGCTGCTCGATGCTCTGGCCGATGGCCAGTAGTCGCGCCTCCTGGCGGGGGCCTGCCATTACCTGCAAGCCCACCGGCATGCCGGCGCTATCGTTACCCACCGGCAGGGTCAGCCCGCACAGCCCCATGAAGTTGGCGATCATGGTATTGCGCAGCGCCTGCATATTGGCCCTTGCATAGGCCTCCACCGAAAGCAGACTTCCCACCGTGGGCGGCGTGATCGCCACGGTGGGGGTGAGCATGGCGTCCACACCGGCGATCTCCCTCTCGGCCATGCCATACAGCTTGTCGATAAGGGCGCGTCGACGCACGTACTCCCAGGCGGGCATGTCGTCTACCGCCTCGACCCTGGCGGCAACATTGGGGTCCAGCGCGGTGATCGCTTCGGGAAGGTCGGTCTTGAGAAAGGCCGACAGCTCCGCCGCGGCAACTCCCCCCTCCAGGAACAGCCTATACGCCTCATCGGTGTTGGGCAGATCCAGGGTCACCAGGCGCGCCCCGGCGGCCTCGAGCTGGCGGATGGCGCGTTCGACGCTCTCTGCAATGCCAGGGCCGCAGTCGTCCCAGAAAAACGCACTGGGTACACCAAGGGTGAGATCGGCGAGGGCGGGAGGGGCCGGTACGCGGTCATCGCGGCCCGTCAGTGCACCATCCAGGGCATCGAAGGCAAACGCCAGGTCGTCGACGCGATGAGCCAGCAGCCCAGGGGTGTCCAGGGTAGGAGAGAGCGGCACGATCTGCTTCCCGGGCCAGCGTCTCGCGGTGGTCTTGAGGCCTGCCACCCCCGTCATGGAGGCGGGGATTCGCACCGAGCCCGCGGTATCCGTCCCGAAGGCCAGGCTTGCGGTTCCCCCGACCAGCGATACCCCCGCTCCGGAGCTCGAGCCCCCGGATATTCGGTGATTCTCGAGATCCCAGGGGTTGCGCGGCGCTCCCCAGTGGGCATTGGTCCCGAGGCCACCGAAGGCAAACTCCACCGTATGGGTCTTGCCCATCACGCTGGGCAGCTGGGCGAGCAGGGCCCTGACCAGCGGGCCGGCCTGCTCCCACTGTGATGGTAGCCGCTGGGACGAGCCGGCATAGGTCGGCAGCCCCGGCACCGCAAATAAATCCTTGAGCGATACGGGGATGCCCATCAGCGCGCCGGTGTCTCCCCCCTGACGAATCACTTGATCTGTAGCCTGGGCGTGAGCGAGGGCAGCCTCGCCGTTCCAGGTCATGTAGGCGTGATCGTGCTGGCCGCGGATGCGGTGAGCTTCCAGCGATGTTTCTGCCAGCGTGGTGGCCGTGAGTTTGCCGCTGCGCAGAGCGGCATACTGCTCGCGGAGCGGGAGTTTGAGGGGGGAGTCGGTCATGGCTGTATTTCCTTATTGTCAGTCACGAATCGAGACGTGGTTTGGCTTCAGAGAGCTCTGTGTGATGCGAGGGATGGGTTAGCTTCCCATATTATTAGTGAACTTGTATAAGATCCAAAGCCAGACAAGATAATGGAAAAAATAACAGAAAAAAGCCATACCGGGATGGCATGGCTTATATGTTTTAAGGGCAGGCGCAGAGACTAGGCTGTGGCAAGATCGTTTTCGACGGCACTATTTACCTCGGTCGAGGAGGGTGCGGCATAAAGTTCTTCAGGAACACCCTCCTGTTCGTAATGCTTCGGATTGATCCAGGTGGTCGTTACATGCTCCCAAGGCACGTTTTCACCGGTCTGCTTACGGTGAAAGTTCGCTCCCGTCTTGGAAGCCTGACACCAAGTGGCGGCAGGGAAGAAACCGATGGTGTCCCCATCGTAAACCACCTTGAAGATATCCATCATTAATGCGTTGACCTCCTAAACATACCAGAACCTCATGACAGGCAAAAGAATCCAGTATCATGCCTTGAAGTAACACTTTTTAGCTGACCCCCTACCGTACCATTTACAATAAAAAGTAGCTAATTTTGTAAGTTTTAGGAGTGTTAAAAAAGTGGAGTAAACGAGGATTTATTTGCTTTCCTGGCCGTTTATCTTCCCGATCCACGCCAGCTCCAGCCGAAAGGGTCCCGACCGCCGGTCGGCGATAAGCAATCCCACCTGCCGGAGCGCCGCGGGATCGAGCGGCGGCGCACCCTCCAGTCGCCGACCGCGGAATACCGCCTCGAACTCGTGCCAGGGCAGGGCATGGCGTTGCCATTCGCCGATGGGGGGCTGGAACAGCGCCCGATAGGCGGCGCCCTCGAACAGTTGGTTTGAGCGCAGGCGCAGCTGGTAGCGGCGGCCGTCGCCACGCACATGGAGCACCAGGCCCGGAGCGCCGCTCAGGTCCATGGCCTCGGGCTCGCGGCGCACCGAGGCGAAACCGCCGTTGTTCTCGAGGGAAGTCTCGCCGCTGAACACCCCGACGCCGTCTTGCATATGCAGGTTGCCGCGGGAGGCGCCGCCCATTACGTCATCGTTGATGGCCCGCCAGCGCTTGGCCTCGGCCGCGTTTTTAAAGTCGATCAGGTGTGCCGTCATTGAGGAGCCTCGGGGTCGCGTATCGCCTGATGTCCAGTTTGCCTCTCGAGACACGCACTGTCTTCTTGCGGCGTGACCCTTGCACCGTTGGAAAAGAGAAGCGCCAATGGGGCCGGGCTCGCACCGAGTTTGGCCCTGCGCCACTTGGCGTAGGACAAGAAGAACGGTTCGGTGCGATTGCTGGGCGGAGCAAGTACCGGCAAGACGGTGGTGGCCATGCACCGGGTCAAGTGGCTGGCCGAACATTTCACCATGCGCGCCAATGGTCTGGCCCCTTAGCTTTGCCTGACGTCGGATGGCAATGGCCTTTTACCCATTGCAGTCGGATATCCCTAGATCCTCGCCGAGTCGCTCACCAAGTTATAGACCAGCTGCTACGCCGAGCCGGGGATGCCGTGGTGCAGGCGTTGGGGGTAGAGTAATCCCCCCTTACTGACAGCTATTCCGGAGACAGAGCCTCGTGAACACCGAGCCCGAACTCATTCAGAGCCCCCTGAGCCAGGCCATTACCCGTGACGGTCACACCCTGCAGGTCGATATCTACCGCCTGGAGGAAGAGGTCGACTGGCTGCTGGAAGTCGTCAACGAGGATGGCACCTCCCATGTGTGGGATGACCGGTTTCCCACCGACCAGGCCGCCCTGGATGCGGTGCATGAAGCGATCGATGACGAAGGCATCGCGGCCTTCCTGGATTGACGGCCTGGCCTAGAGCAAGCGAAAGAAGAGGATGAAAGGAGAGGGGGAAAGAAATAGGGCGTTGGACGTCCACCTCCCTTGGGTTATTGATCTCGCCTGGAACCCACGGGAGCTTCAACGAAAAACCGCCACTCGGCATGACCCGTAAGTGGCGGTTTTTCTTGATATTTCTGGTCGGAGCGACAGGATTCGAACCTGCGACCTTTGCAACCCCATTGCAACGCGCTACCAAGCTGCGCCACGCTCCGACTCTCGTTTTCGGTTTCCTGGCCGTTCGGCCTGTGCCCCGAGAACGAGGCGTATACTAGCGCGTTAGCCGGCAAATGAAAAGCCCCTTTTGCACTTTCTTTTCAGATGCTTGGGTTGGGAGCGCTGGGGCGTGCCGCGATGATGCTCTATGATGTCGGCGGTTTACGCCGCGTATCGGGCGTTGTCGGGGTCGCAGAGGGGGAGTTGCCGTGCCGTTGATCATGGGGATGAGTGTGTTGCTGGCCTGCCAGTTCCTGGGGGAGCTGGTGGCGCGTGGGCTGACGCTGCCGATTCCAGGCCCGGTGATTGGCATGGTGATCCTGCTGATCGGGCTGCTGGTAAATGGCAAGGTGCCCAGGAGCCTGCGCATGGCCGGCGAGGGTCTGCTGCGCTATCTGACCCTGCTGTTCGTTCCGGCGGGGGTGGGACTGATGGTGCACTTCGCCCTGATCGGTCGGGACCTCTGGCCCATCCTGATCACCCTGGTGGTGTCCACGGGACTGACCCTGGCCGCGACCGCCTGGGGACTGGACCGGCTAAACCGTCGCCGGGGAGGGGAGTCGCGATGAGCCTCGCGACGCTGGATCAGCTGTGGGTCTATCTCTCCGGGAACCCGCTGCTCTCGCTGCTGATGACTCTGCTGGTGTTCAGCCTGGCGGTGCGCATCAACACTGCCCTCGGCGGCACGCCATTGCTGCATCCGGTAACGCTCTCCATCGCCATGCTTATCGGCCTGCTGCTGTTGGTGGATATGGATTACGCCACCTACTTCGAGGGGGCGCAGTTCATCCACTTCCTGCTGGGGCCGGCCACCGTGGCACTGGCGATTCCCCTGTATGACCACCGTGAGCGTGTCAGGCGGCTGCTGGTGCCGCTGCTGCTGGCCTGTCTGCTGGGCATCGTCACGGCGGTGGCCAGCACCCTGGGCATTGCCCTGGCATTGGGAGCGCGGCTTGAAACGGTGCTCTCCCTGGCGCCGCGTTCGGTGACATCCCCGATCGCCATGGGGATAGCCGAGCAGATCGGAGGCATACCTTCGCTGGCGGCGGGACTGGTGCTGCTGACGGGCTCCATCGGATGTGCGCTTTCACCCTGGGTATTCCGTCTGTTGCGGATTAAGGATCCGGCGGTGCAGGGGTTTGCCCTGGGGCTGTCGGCCCATGGCTTCGGCACGGCCCAGGCGTTTGCGCGGATCGGCGCCGTGGCCGGGGCCTTCTCGGGGCTGGCCATGGGGCTGACGGGTCTTCTTACGGCGTTTCTGCTGCCGCTGATCACGCGGCTCTTCGGGCTGGGGATTTAAAAAGGCGCCCGATCAGAGCGCCTGGTTTATCTGGCGATGTCGATCGCTGAAGGATGGCCGGGCTCTGTCCGAAAACTGGCTGCGCTCGCCACTTTTCGGTCGAGCCTAGATTTCCTCCCACAGGCGCTTGTGGAAATCGTGACTGAGCTTGGTGGCATGCTCCAGGCGTTTCATCTGCGCGTTGCTCACCTCCTTCACCAGCCTTTCATAGCAGGCCTGCACCTCTTCCGGGGTCGTGGGCTTTGGTCCGTCGAAGCATTCGGCGATTCTTTCACCGCTCTCGGCGATGGCTTTCAGGAATTCGGCTTCAAACTGCAGGGCCTCGGCGAGACCTTCCATCCAGGCCAGTTGGGTGCGCGCCATGGGGTTGGCACCCTTGGTCCACTGCTGCTGCCACCACTCTAGCATCGGGTTGGAGAACGGGTTCTGGGACATGACGACCTCCTGGTCACTACGCCAGCGGATGGCGGATGCGGCATATGCCTCGTGATGTTGACTAGAGTATAGGAGACCGTAAGCGGGAGGGCGGGGCCGGGGGGCTGCGCTTGTTGCTTGAATTCAGGATGCGTGTCAGGGAGCGAGTGCGATGTGGGGCGTGATCAAGTCGGTACTGGCGGCCTTCTTCGGTGTTCAGAAGGATGCCCAGCGTCGGGAGGACTTCGAGAAGGGGCATCCCGTGGCCTTTATTACCGTGGGAATCCTGATGGGCCTGGTATTGGTGGCGGTCGTGGCGTTTGTCGCCGTGTCGGCGGCCCGTTGAAAAAGGCGTTGGCGGTGGGCGAGGGCGTGACCATTGGCCGCAGTGTGGGTGACTACACTGCCTTATAGATATAGCTGAATCGAACGACCACACGCGGCTAGCGCGTGAGACGACAATAACAAGTCACGATAACCAGCAAGGAGGAGGCGCCGATGCGCACGTTCATCGTGTGGATAGCAGGTTGCCTGGTCGTCCCCCTGATGACGACGCTGGCCATGGCCAATGGCTGGAACATGCCGGTAGGGGTGACCGACGTGAGTCGAGAGGTCCACTCCCTGCATATGACCATCTTCTGGATCTGCGTGGTCATCGGCGTGATCGTGTTCGGGGCGATGTTCTACTCCCTGTTCCGCTTTCGGCACTCCAAGGGGGCCAAGGCGGCGCACTTCCATGAGCACCCCCTGGTCGAGGTGATCTGGACAGCGATTCCGCTTTTGATCCTGATCGGCATGGCGGTGCCCGCTACCGCCACCCTCAAGAAGATGTATGACCCCTCCGATGCCGATCTGGATGTGATGATTACCGGCCAGCAGTGGCGCTGGCGCTACGAGTATCTCGGCGAGGATGTCGCCTTCACCTCCAATCTCGGTACCCCCCGCGAGACGATTCGTGGCGAGGGGGAGCGAGGCGAGCACTACCTGCTCGAGGTCGATGAACCACTGGTGTTACCCGTTGGCCGCAAGGTGCGCTTTCTGATGACCTCCGACGATGTCATCCACTCCTGGTGGGTGCCGGACCTGGCCGTCAAGCAGGACACCATTCCCGGCTTCGTCAACGAGAACTGGGTGCGGATCAACGAGCCCGGTGTCTATCGCGGCCAGTGTGCCGAGCTATGCGGTATGGACCACGGCTTTATGCCGATCGTGGTGCAGGCGCTGGAGGAGGAGGAGTTCGATACCTGGCTGGCCGAGCGCAAGGAGGCGGCCGCCCAGGAGGCCTCCGGCGTCGACCGCGAATGGACCCTGGACGAGCTGGTGGCGCGTGGCGAGCAGAGCTACAACTCGGTGTGTGCCTCCTGCCACCAGCCCGATGGGAGCGGTAATGAGCCGGCCTTCCCGGCCCTGGCGGGCAACCAGGCACTGATGGAGGAGCGCGAGCGACATATCGAGACCGTGGTCAACGGGGTCTCGGGCGCCGCCATGCCGGCCTTCCGCAACACCCTGAGCCCGGTGGAGATTGCCGCCGTGATCACCTACGAGCGCAACGCCTGGGGGAACGAGACCGGCGATGTGGTTCAGCCGTCAGAGATTGCCGAGCGGCTGGAGGAGTAGGCCGGCTGCGGCCTTCCCAAGCGATCAGACAAGAACAGCGACAATCAGGGAGATTGACCATGGCGCCCAAGCTGCCCCTGCATCACCCCGTCGAGCAGAGCTCTACCGCCAGTGCCGGCGGCCAGGCGGCGCACCCGGCCCCGCCCCGTGGCCTGATGCGCTGGCTGCTGACCACCAACCACAAGGAGATCGGCAGCCTCTACCTGATCTTCTCCCTGACGATGTTCTTTATCGGTGGTGTCTTTGCGCTGGTGGTGCGCGCCGAGCTGTTCCAGCCCGGGCTGCAGTTGGTGGAGCCGGAGTTCTTCAACCAGATGACCACCATGCATGGCCTGATCATGGTGTTCGGGGCGATCATGCCCTCCTTCGTGGGACTGGCCAACTGGATGATACCGTTGCAGATCGGCGCGCCGGATATGGCCCTGCCGCGCCTGAACAACTTCAGCTTCTGGCTGCTGCCGGTGGCCTTCACGCTTCTGCTGAGCACCCTGCTGATGCCCGGGGGTGGTCCCAACTTCGGCTGGACCTTCTATGCGCCGCTCTCCACCACCTACGCGCCGCCTTCCACCACCTTCTTTATCCTCTCGCTGCATATCGCCGGCATCAGTTCGATCCTCGGCGCCATCAATATCATCGCCACGGTGCTCAACCTGCGCGCGCCGGGCATGCGGATGATGGATATGCCGCTGTTCTGCTGGACCTGGTTGATTACCGCCTTCCTGCTGATCGCGGTGATGCCGGTGTTGGCCGGGGCGGTGACCATGATGCTGATGGATATCAACTTCGGTACCAGCTTCTTCAATGCCGCCGGTGGCGGGGATCCGGTACTCTTCCAGCATCTGTTCTGGTTCTTCGGGCACCCCGAGGTCTACATCATGATCCTGCCCGCCTTCGGGATCGTCTCGGCGATCATCCCCACCTTCTCCCGCAAGCGGCTGTTCGGCTACGCCTCCATGGTGTATGCCACCGGGGCCATCGCCATCCTGTCGTTCATGGTCTGGGCGCACCATATGTTCACCGTGGGCCTGCCTCTGACCGCCGAGCTGTTCTTCATGTACACCACCATGCTGATCGCGGTGCCCACCGGGGTGAAGGTGTTCAACTGGGTGGCCACCATGTTCCGCGGCTCGATCAGTTTCGAGCCGCCCATGCTGTTTGCCCTGGCCTTCGTGGTGCAGTTCACCATCGGCGGGTTCTCGGGGTTGATGCTGGCCATCTCGCCGGCAGACTTCCAGTATCACGACACCTACTTCGTGGTGGCGCACTTCCACTATGTGCTGGTGCCGGGGGCGCTGTTCGCGATCCTGGCCGCGGCCTACTACTGGCTACCCAAGTGGACCGGCCACTACCCCAATCTGAAGTTGGCCCACTGGCACTTCTGGCTCTCGGTGATCGGCGTCAACCTGGCCTTCTTCCCCATGCACTTCTCGGGGCTTGCCGGCATGCCGCGGCGGATTCCCGACTACGCCTTGCAGTTCGCGGATTTCAATCTGGCATCCAGCCTGGGAGCCTTCCTGTTCGGTGCCTCCCAGCTGCTCTTCGTCTGGCTGATCATCAAGTGCGTGCGCGGAGGCGAGAAGGCCCCGGCCAAGGCCTGGGAGGGCGCCGAGGACCTCGAGTGGAGCGTGCCGAGTCCGGCGCCGCTGCATACCTTCGAGCATCCGCCCACCTTTCGTCGTGACGAGAATTCGGCGTGACGAGAAGTAGCAGCGGCGTCTCTAGCGACTAGCGGGGAGAGAACTATGGAGGAGCGTCAGCAGCACGGCAGCCAGAGGGCCCGAGGGGTCAGGCGAACCGTTGCCCGAACCCTCTTCGCCCTGGCCGGCATGTTCGCCTTCGCCTTCGCCCTGGTGCCTCTCTATGACGTCTTCTGCGAAGTGACGGGGCTCAATGGCAAGGTGGACACCCAGGGCCAGGCACTGGTCGCGGAGGAGGTCGATCAGTCCCGCGCGGTGACCGTGCAGTTCGTGACGCGCACCAGTGCCGGCCTGCCATGGAACCTCGAGGTGGAGACGCGTCAGATTCGCGTGCATCCCGGGCAGAGTGCCGAGGTCGGCTTCGCCTTCCACAACACGGCAGACAGCGCCGTCTGGGGGCGGGCCGTGCCCAGCGTGACGCCGGCCCGCGCCAACCTGCATCTGCGCAAGCTGGCGTGCTTCTGCTTCGAGGAGCAGCGCCTGCAGGCGGGGGAGCGTATCGAACTTCCCCTGATCTTCCAGCTGACCCGGGATCTGCCTGCCGACGTCCATACCGTAACCCTGGTCTATACCCTGTATCCGGTTGACCGTGATGAGGCAGCGCTTCAGGCACGCGCGAGCGGCGACATAGGAGGTGAGGCATGAGTGGTGGCAGCTACTACGTTCCCCCAACCAGCAAGTGGCCGGTCCTCGGCTCGCTGGCGCTGGGTCTGATGTTGATCGGTTTCGGGATGATCCTGGTACACGGAATGAGCGGCATCATGATGGCGGTCGGTTTCGTGGCGCTCCTGACCGTGATGGGATTGTGGTTTCTCGACGTGATCAAGGAGTCCCGCGGGGGGCTCTACGATGCCCAGATGGATCGTTCCTTCCGTCAGGGCATGGCCTGGTTCATCTTCTCCGAGGTGATGTTCTTCGCCGCCTTCTTCGGTGCGCTCTTCTATGTGCGTACCTTCGCGCTGCCGTGGCTGGACGGGGAGGGCGCCAAGGGGGTGGCGGCCCTGCTATGGCCGGAGTTCACCGCCAGCTGGCCGTTGATGGAGCCGCCCGGCGATGTGGCGGGGCCGCGGGAGGTGCTGAGCCCCTGGCAGCTGCCGCTGGTCAATACCCTGATCCTGGTGGGGTCCAGCATCACGCTGACCGTGGCCCACGAGGGGTTGAAGGAGGGCATGCGTGAGACCACGCGCAACTGGCTGCTGGTGACCGTGCTGCTGGGCCTGAGCTTTATCACCATTCAGGGGGTCGAGTACTACGAGGCCTATTACCACTACGGGATTACCCTGGAGGCGGGCATCTATGGCTCGACCTTCTTCCTGTTGACCGGCTTCCATGGGGCCCATGTGATCATCGGGGCCACGATCCTGGCGGTGATGCTGTTGCGGATCCTGCGTGGTCACTTCGCCGCGGAGAATCACTTCGGCTTCGAGGCGGCCTGCTGGTACTGGCACTTCGTGGATGTGGTATGGGTCGGTCTCTTCCTGTTCGTCTATGTCTTCTGAGTCTTGTCTTCCTGGCCCTTCAAGGCTAATGGGATTGTCGGGATTCAGCCCAGGTTGCCGGCGTAGAAGCCATAGAAGAGCAGGGCCAGCAGGATGGCGGCGAGGGCCACCCGCAGCTTGAGGGAGACCAGCAGGCGCCGCGAGGCGGCGTCGTCGCGCAGCAGGAAGCCGGCACCGGCGGCGAGGCTGGTCACCATGGCCAGGAACACCAGGGCAATCAGGATCTTGAGCAGCATGGCGCACTCCTTGGATATGAAGATTTCCCAGCATGCCCGCCCAGGATGGTGGCGGCAACGCCTGTGGTGGACGCTCTGGTCCCTGCTGGTCGTGCTGGGGGTGGCGCTGGGGGCGTGGCAGTGGGAGCGTGGCGAGCAGAAACGTGCCTACCTGGTGCGGCTGGAGGCGGCACCGGCGCTTGTCGATCCCCGACAGGTTCCCCCCGAGGGTAGCCGGCTGACGCTGTCCGGCGAGTACCTGGCCGATGAGACCCTGTTTCTGGATAACCGCACCCACGAGGGGCGCTTGGGGGTGGCACCCCTGACGCCGCTGCGTGGCGATGATGGTCGCGTCTGGCTGGTGCAGCGTGGCTTTCTGGAGACCGGGACCAGTCGTGCCGACCCCGAAGTGGCGACACCCAATGGGTGGATCACCCTGCGCGGCCGCTGGCAGGCGGCAGGGGATGGCGCCCCGCTGTTCGGACCCAATCGAGAGGGCGCCAGGCTCCAGCGGATCGAACTCGATGCCTGGTCGCTCGACTTCGCCCACGCCGGCTGGCTGCACCTGGAGGAGGGGCCCGGCGCGCTGCCCGCCTGGTGGTCACCGAGCGTCATGCCGCCGAGTCGCCACATCGGCTATGCCGTGCAATGGTGGGGGCTGGCGCTGGCGGCGCTGGTGGTGATGGTGCTCGGTGGCCGGCGCATGGGGCGGCATCCCGATGAGATACCCACGGAGGATCGATCATGACGATGTCCCATGCCACCCCCTATGGACGGCTCAAGCTGGCGGCGCTGCTGCTGTTTCTCTCGCTGCCGGTGCTGGTGGCCACGGTGATGGCGCTATGGCGTATCGGTATTCCCGAGGGGCGCACCGCGCATGGTGAACTGGCACCAGGCGTGCCGGAGCTGGCCGAGTGGCCACTGAACACGTCGATGGCACCCGCGGTCTCCGGTGACTGGGTCCTGGCGTTCGACTGCGGCGAGCGCTGTAAAGAGCTCAGCGATCAGTGGTGGCGCCTGCATCGGGCACTGGGCAGCGACGCACCGAGGGTCAGCCGGCTTCGCGTGGGTGGCGTTGATGATGCGCTGCCCGGGGCGGTGGTCGGGCAGTGGGCCGAGCGCCCCGCCTGGCTCGAGCCGGGCCGGCTGTGGGTGATCGATCCTCGCGGTCAGGTGGTGCTCGGCTATGAACCCGAGGCCGACCCCTATGCGGTCAAGGCAGACCTGGCTCGCCTGTTGCGCATGAACCCGGAGGCACCCTGGCAGGCTGGCCAGGAACTGGCGGGGCGCTGAGCCCATACGGCAAGGGAGGGTTGGCGATGCATGCAGCACGTCGGCGGTTGGCACTGCTCAAGGCGCTGAGTCTGGCGGGAGTGGTGTTCACGGTGGGGGTGATTCTGCTCGGCGCCTGGACACGTCTGGTGGATGCCGGGCTGGGCTGTCCGGACTGGCCGGGCTGCTACGGCGCCCTGGTGGTGCCCGATGAGGGACGAGCCCTGGCGCATAGCCCGGACTCGCCCCTGGAGAGCGCCAAGGCCTGGATGGAGATGATCCATCGCTATGTGGCCTCCGCCCTGGGCCTGCTGGTGATCGCCCTGGTGGTGCTGGGCTGGCCACTGCGGCGCCATGCCGACTACCCCTGGCGGCTCTCCCTGGGACTGCTTGGGCTGATCATGGTGCAGGGGGCGTTCGGTGCCTTCACCGTGACGCTGAAGCTGTGGCCCCAGGTGGTGACGCTGCACCTGCTCGGCGGGCTTGGCGTGATGCTGGTGTTTCTGTGGCTGCATCTGCGCCTGCGCCGCTGTGCCAGCGGGAATCTGACCCTGGGAGACGTGGCGCCGCCCCGTCGTCGTCTCACCCCGCTATGGGGACTGGCCGCGGCACTGCTGGTGATCCAGCTGGCCCTGGGGGGCTGGGTCTCGAGCAACTATGCCGGCATCGCCTGCCAGGGCTTCCCCACCTGTAACTCCCAGTGGTGGCCGGCCCTGGACTGGAGCGAGGGGTTTCATCTGACCCAGAGCGTCGGGCCCAACTACCTACATGGTCAGCTGCATGCCGAGGCACGCAGCGCCATCCAGGTGGGACACCGTCTGGGCGCGCTGGCGCTGGGTCTCGCCATTCTGGGACTGTGGGCCGGCTACCGGCGCGAGAGGGCGATGCGTGGACCCCTGCTGGCGCTGGTGCTGGCCTACGCCGTGCAGTTCTCCCTGGGTGTCGCCAATGTGCTGCTGTGGCTGCCGCTATGGCTGGCGCTGCTGCATACCGCGGGGGCTGTGGGGCTGGTCTTGAGCCTGGCGCTGGCTGCCTGGCGGTGGCGCTCTCTCGAACCCTCCCCGCACAGATCACAACCCAGAACGCAGCAGAAGAAGGAGTGGGTCCATGTCTGATGATTCACTGACCACCGAGATCCGCGTCTCCGAGCTCGCACCCCCTTCGCTGGGCAGTTGGGGCTGGCGAGACCTGGTTACCCTGTGCAAGCCACGCGTGGTGCTGGTGATGCTGGTGTGTGCCCTGGTCGGCATGGCGCTGGCGCGGCCGGTGTTACCCTCGCTTGGGGTCGTCTTCTTCGGCCTGGCGGGCATCGGTCTGACCGCCTGCGGGGCCGCGGCCTTCAACCATGTGGTCGACAGGCGACTGGATGCCATGATGCTGCGCACCGCGCGGCGGCCGCTCGCCACCCGACGCATGCCCGGCAGCATCGCCCTGGCCTGGGCCACCTTGCTGTCGCTGGCCGGCCTCGGGCTGCTGGTGTGGCAGGTCAATGGGTTGACGGCCTGGCTGACCCTGGGGTCACTGATCGGCTATGCGCTGGTCTACACGACCTTCCTCAAGCATGCCACGCCCCAGAATATCGTGATCGGTGGGCTGGCCGGTGCCGCACCGCCGCTGCTGGGCTGGACGTCAGTCACCGGCCAGGTGGGACCCGAGCCACTGCTGCTGGTGTTGATCATCTTCGCCTGGACGCCACCGCATTTCTGGGCGCTGGCGCTGCACAAGCGTGATGAGTACGCCCGTGCCGGGGTGCCGATGCTGCCCGTGACCCACGGCGTGGCCTTCACCCGCCTGCAGGTATGGCTCTACGGCTGGCTGACCGTGGCGGTGACGCTGCTGCCGTTCGTGATCGGCATGAGTGGTGCGGTCTATCTGGTCGGGGTGATGGCGCTCAATGCGCGCTTCATGTTCTGGAACTACCGCGTCTGGCGGGGACAGGACCCCAGGGCGCCCCTGGCCGCCTTCTGGTTCTCGATCCGCTATATCCTGGGGCTGTTCGGCGTGCTGCTGCTGGACCACTATGCCCAGGCCTGGACGCTGTGGCTGGCGCCGGCGATCCAGTAAGTGGGGGAGTGACGCCGGCGAGAGCGCACGCCCCCGAGAAACGACACGGCCCGGCGATTGCCGGGCCGTGTCGTGCTGGTCTGCTGCCTGTTTGTCAGATCAGGTTTGTCAGAGCGGGGCTATCAGAACAGGGCTATCAGAACAGGGCTACCAGAGCAGGACGACCAGCAGGTAGGCCATTACGGTGACCACCACGCTGCCGGCCAGGTTCAGGGCGAAGCCGGCTCGGATCATCGATTGTATCTTCATATGCCCGGTGCCGAAGACGATGGCATTGGGCGGCGTGGCCACCGGCATCATGAAGGCACAGCTGGCGGCGATGGCGGCCGGCACGGTGACCAGCAGCGGCGAGATATCCAGCGATAGTGCCAGGGCGCCCAGCAGTGGCAGGAAGGCCGCGGCGGTGGCGGTGTTGGAGGTCACTTCGGTCAGGAAGATGATCACCAGCACCACGATGCCGATCATGGCCAGCAGCGGCAGGGTACCGAAGATGCCCAGCTGGCCGGCGATCCACTCCGCCAGGCCGGTACGGGTGATGGTGCCGGCCAGGGCCAGGCCGCCTCCGAACAGCAGCAGGATGCCCCAGGGCACCTGCTGGGCATCGCCCCAGGCCAGGAGGCGTTCGCGGGATTGCCCCCCGCTCGGGATCAGAAACAGCGCAATGCCGGCCGCGATGGCGATGCCGGTGTCGGTCAACCAGGGCAGTCCGAAGTCGTTGAGCAGCGGGCGTGCCACCCAGGCGATGGCGGCCAGCGAGAACAGCACCGCCACGCGGCGCTCGGCGGAGGACATCGGGCCGAGGTTGGCCAGCTCGGTATCGATCAGCTCGGCACTCTGGCTGGCCGCATCGAGCTTGAAACCGCGCCGGGTCAGCCACCACCAGGCCGCCACCATCATGGTGATGCTGATCGGCAGGCCCACCAGCATCCACTGGGCGAAGCCCAGGTCGATGCCGCGGTCCTCGGCCAGGTAACCGGCCAGCAGGGCATTGGGTGGCGTGCCGATCAGGGTGGCGACACCGCCGATGCTGGCCGAGTAGGCGATGGCCAGCAGCAGGGCGGTCGCGTAACGGCGCAGCTCCTCGGGGTCGCTGTCGCCGAGCAGGCTGATCACCGACATGCCGATGGGCAGCATCATGATCGAGGTGGCAGTATTCGACACCCACATGCTGAGAAAGCCGGTAGCGACCATGAAACCGGCGATCTGCCGGCGTGGCTGGTGCCCCACCAGCTTGAGCACGTGCAGGGCGAGGCGGCGATGCAGATCCCAGCGCTGCATGGCGATGCCGAGCAGGAAGCCGCCCAGGAACAGGTAGATGATCGGGTTGGCGTAGCTGGCGGTCGCCTCGCCCATGCTGCCCAGCCCCAGTGCGGGCACCAGCACCATGGGGAGCAGCGAGGTGGCAGGAATCGGGATCGCCTCGGTAGACCACCAGGCGGCCATCCACAGCGCCATGCCGACACAGGCCCAAGCCGCCGGCGGCATCTGGGCGGGAGGCGGTAACAGCAGGGTGAGGAGCAGCAGGGCGGGGCCAAGCCACAGGCCGATCCTGGCGGCGAGTGCGGGCGGAGCCGGTGCCCTGGGCGAGCTGGAGTGATCAGGCATGGCGGGTTCCATTACCGGGGTGAGTGCATCGAAAGGGTGAGTGCCTGACAATGAGGCGGCCGCATTGTACTCAAGAATCCTGCGTAGCGTCAGGGGCATGCGCCGCCGGGCATCGGGTCGAGGAACGTTGGGGTCGCGACCTGCAAGGGGGTAGAATCGTACGCCCACTTTCTGTCATGTCATGGTGATACTCGATGAGCTCCACCACCGCCCTGATTCTTGCCGGCCTAGCCCTGGTGGTCATCGCCGGCCTCGGTGCCTACGCCTTTACCCTGTGGCGTGAGGTTCGACGGCGGCGGGCCAGACAGCAGGACGAGCTGCGTCGGGCCCATGAAAACTGTCTTGAGAACCTGGAGCTGGTGGCCTCGGCACTGCTGCAGGAGCAGGTGAATATCACCGAGGGCGTATGGCGTTGCAAGGTGTTGCTCGAGATCCTCGACTCGCGGTTGCTGGAGCGTGAAAGCTTTCGCCCCTTCGGTGAGGTCCATGCGCTGACTCGCCACCTTCATACCCATGAAGCTCGCAAGGCGCTTTCTCCCAAGGAGCGCTTCAAGGAAGACAAGGAGCGCCTTGCTGTCGAAGAGGAGCATCGCGATGCCGTGCTTGAGGCCGCACGGGCCGCGCTGGTGTTTCGGCGCGACTGGCCGGCGAGTCTGCATTGAGGTTCAGGCGCGCAGGGGTGCTTTATCGAACACTGTGCGATACCGTCAGGATTTGCTAGTCTATCCCTAGACGATTGAATAAGCTGCTTAGCTGCGGCAAGCTTGGCAGTGTGCCGAGAACGGTCTGACACGCGTGGCAGACGCTTTCGGCATGGGTGTTGCGGCAAAGATCGCAGTGCCTGATCGTCGGGATCATCTGGGAGGCGGCAAGCGGTTGCCTACCCTGGAGCGAAAAAAAGCAAAGAGAAGGAGTTTCACATGAAGAAGTCCACGACTGGCTTGCTGCTCGGATCTGCTCTGGTGGTCGGCCTCTCCGGCTGCGCCACTTCCAACAGTACTTCCTCTGTCGACAAGCCCTGGTACCAGCACCCGATGGTGTGCGGCCTGGCCGGTGGTGTCATCGGCGGCGGTATCGGCTATGCCTCGAGCAGCGAGTCCGATGAGGATGACGGTGCCGCCATTGGCGGGACCGCTGGTGCCGCCATTGGTGCCATGCTGTGTGCCGACACGCCGGAGCCGGTGGCCGAGCCCGCGCCGATGCCCGAGCCGGAGCCCGAGCCCGAGCCCGTGTTCGAGCCGGTGACCCTGCAGAGCGATGTGACCTTTGCCTTCGACTCCGCCGAGCTGCGCCCGGGCGCCGAGTCCGAGCTGAATCAGGTTGCTCGTACCCTCAACGACAACCCCGAGGTGCGCGTGACCATCGCCGGTCACACCGATGCCATCGGTACCAACGAGTACAACCTGGGTCTCTCCAAGGATCGCGCCGACTCCGTGCGCAGCTACCTGGTGAGCCAGGGCGTTGCCGGCAACCGCATGCGTACCGTGGGCTACGGTGAAGAGCGTCCGGTCGCCACCAACGAGACCGACGCCGGCCGTGCCCAGAACCGTCGTGTGGAGATCATGAGCCAGTAAGTCCGGGTTCGTGTTCACGGCGAGTTTCGACTCGCCTTCAGGGGCGCCTCAGGGCGCCCCTGTTGCGTCGGCACAGTGGCACCATAAGTGGTGCTTTGTTATCGTGGCGCGTCATCCGGCCCGGCACCGTCTCGCCTGGAGCAGTTCTTCTCTAATCATGGCGATGGCCGGGTTCCGGCTGACAAGCACCTTTTCACTCTTTGTTCACTGCGACATGTGGTCTTTCGTATGGGCCACCACTGCGCGAAAGGACCCCTTCATGCCAATCGTGACCCTGCCTGACGGCAGCCAGAGACGCTTCGATGCCCCGCTGAGCGTGATGCAACTGGCCGAGGATATCGGCCCCGGACTCGCCAAGGCCTGTGTGGCCGGCAAGATCGACGGAGTGCCGGTGGATGCCGCCGATATCATCGATCGTGATGCCGAGGTGGCGATCCTCACCGCCAAGGACCCCGAGGGGCTGGAGGTGGTGCGTCACTCCTGTGCCCACCTGATCGGTCATGCCGTCAAGCAGCTCTATCCCGATGCGAAGATGGCCATTGGCCCGGTCATCGATGATGGCTTCTACTACGATATCGACTTTGGCCGCTCGGCGACCCCCGAGGACCTCGAAGCCATCGAACAGCGCATGAAGGCGCTGATCGACAAGGGCTATGATGTGGTTCGCGAGTATGTCGATCGCGACAAGGCAATGCTCGCCTTCCTGCACCGCGACGAACCCTACAAGCAGGAGATCGTGCGGGAAATCCCCGAAGGGGAGACGATTCGGCTCTATCATCATGAAGAGTATGTCGACATGTGTCGGGGGCCGCATGTGCCCAATACCCGGCACCTGAAGTCATTCAAGCTGACCAAGCTGGCCGGTGCCTACTGGCGGGGCGATGCCACCAAGCCCATGTTGACGCGCATCTATGGCACCGCCTGGCCCGACAAGAAGCAGCTCAAGGCCTACCTGAAGCGCCTCGAGGAGGCGGAGAAGCGCGATCACCGCAAGCTGGCGCGCAAGATGGATCTCTTCCACCTCCAGGAAGAGGCGCCGGGGATGGTGTTCTGGCACCCCAACGGCTGGACCATGTATCAGGCGCTCGAGCAGTATATGCGTCGGGTGCAGATCGAGAATGGTTACCAGGAGATCAAGACGCCCCAGGTGGTGGATCTGTCGCTGTGGAAGAAGTCCGGTCACTGGGGACACTACAGCGAGCTGATGTTCACCACCGAGTCGGAGAAGCGCGACTACGCCATCAAGCCCATGAACTGCCCCTGCCACGTGCAGGTGTTCAATCAGGGCCTCAAGAGCTATCGGGATCTGCCGCTGCGTCTGGCGGAGTTCGGCAGCTGCCACCGCAACGAACCCTCTGGTTCCTTGCATGGTCTGATGCGGGTGCGCGGCTTCACCCAGGATGACGCCCATATCTTCTGTACGGAAAAGCAGATTCAGTCCGAGGCCGAGGCGTTTATTGCCCTGACCCTCAAGGTCTACAAGGATCTCGGCTTCGACGAGGTAGAGCTCAAGCTGTCGACGCGCCCCGATGACTTCATGGGTGAGGCGGAGCTGTGGGATCGCGCCGAGGCGGGTCTCGAGGCCGCGCTCGACTCCACCGGCCTCGAGTGGGAGCTTCAGCCGGGCGAGGGCGCCTTCTACGGTCCCAAGATCGAGTTCTCCCTGCGCGACTGCCTCAATCGGGTCTGGCAGTGTGGTACCCTGCAGCTCGACTTCAATCTGCCGGGACGGCTGGGTGCCCAGTTCGTCGACGAGGATGGTGCCCGCAAGACACCGGTAATGCTGCACCGTGCGATCCTCGGCTCGTTCGAGCGCTTCCTGGGAATCCTGATCGAGCATCATGCCGGCGCCATGCCGCTATGGCTGGCTCCCCAGCAGGTGGCGATCCTCAATATCACCGATTCCCAACGTGAGTTCGTGCTGGATCTCGAGCGTCGGCTGCAGAAATTCGGCTTGCGCGTCAAGGCGGACTTGAGGAATGAGAAGATCGGCTTTAAAATCCGGGAGCATACCTTGCAGAAAGTTCCCTATCTCCTGGTGGTAGGAGATAAGGAAGTCGAAGCCGATTCGGTCGCCCTGCGTACGCGCAGTGGTGAAGATCTGGGTACCATGACGGTCGATGACCTCATGGCGCGCCTCGGAGAAGAGCTCGGTGAGAGACATTCGTCAATTGCCTAAGGAGACGGAACATCAAGCGTAGCAACCAACGTGGACGTCCCCAGGACAAGCGTCCGCCCATGAACGAGCGTATTACCGATGATCAGGTTCGCCTGATTGACAGCGACGGCGAGCAGCTGGGCATCGTGCCCACCAGCGAGGCGCTGGAGCGCGCCGAGACCGCCGGTATGGATCTCGTGCAGATTTCCAATGCCGATCCGATCGTCTGCAAGATCATGGATTACGGCAAGTTTGTCTTCGAGCAGAAGAAGCAGAAGGCGGCTCAGAAGAAGAAGACAAAGCAGATTCAGGTCAAGGAAGTGAAGTTCCGGCCTGGCACCGACGAGGGTGACTATCAGGTCAAGATGAAGAACCTGACGCGTTTCCTCGAAGCGGGCGACAAGGGCAAGGTCACGCTGCGTTTCCGCGGTCGTGAAATGGCGCACCAGGACATCGGCCGCAAGCTGATGGAGCGGATCGCTGCCGACCTCGAAGATCTCGGGAGTGTCGAATCCTTCCCGAAGATGGAAGGTCGTCAGATGATCATGATCATTGCGCCCAAGAAGAAGCAGTAAGCGGTACCAGCAGTACCAAAAGAAGTGATCCGGTGGCCGGTTCAACGGGCGCAAGGTGTCATGCCTTGCGTCGGCCTCGGGTTTTCTGAAGAACCTCGAGCGGAGTTATTCTCATGCCGAAGATCAAGAGCAACAGCGGCGCTGCCAAGCGCTTCAAGAAGACGGCCAACGGCTTCAAGCACAAGCAGTCGTTCCGTAGCCACATCCTGACCAAGAAGTCCACCAAGCGTAAGCGTCAACTGCGTGGCATGAAGCAGATTCACGACGCGGACAAGCCGCTCATTCAGCGGATGCTGCCCAACCTGTAAGACCCTTGGTAGAACCATTTTTCGTCAGGAGTAAGCTATGACTCGTGTCAAGCGGGGCGTCGTCGCCCGTCGCCGTCACAAGAAGATTCTCAAGCAGGCCAAGGGTTACTACGGTGCCCGGAGCCGCGTCTTTCGCGTCGCCAAGCAGGCGGTCATCAAGGCAGGCCAGTACGCCTACCGCGACCGTCGTCAGCGCAAGCGTCAGTTCCGTGCCCTGTGGATCCAGCGTATCAACGCCGGTGCCCGTCAGCATGGCCTGTCCTACAGCCGCTTCGTCGGTGGCCTGAAGAAGGCCGGAATCGAGATCGACCGCAAGGTCCTGGCTGACCTGGCCGTCAACGAGAAGGCAGCCTTCGCTGCCATCGTCGAGAAGGCCAAGGCTGCCCAGTAAGAGACAGCGTCATTTTCGGCCACCCGGCTTCTGCCGGGTGTCTGTAGGCGTCGCAGGGGAAGAGCAGCCGCTCTTCCCCTGTTTTTTTAGCCCTGTGTTTTACGTATCGAATTCGGAGCGCAACGGATGGACCACCTTCCCAACCTGGTCACCGAGGCCCGCCAGGCGATCCAGGCCGCCGACAGCATCCCGGCACTGGACGAGCTGCGCGTGCGCTACCTCGGCAAGAAGGGCGAGATCACCGCGCTGCTCAAGGGGCTGGGCAAGCTGCCCGCCGCCGAGCGCCCGGCTGCCGGCGAGCGAATCAACGAGGCCAAGCAGGCCCTGGGGGCCGAGCTTGAGTCGCGCAAGGCCACTCTCGAGAAGGCCGCCCTTGAGGCGCGTCTCGCCGCCGAGCGACTCGATGTGACCCTCCCCGGGCGTGGTCAGCCCAGCGGTGGGCTGCACCCGGTGACTCGCACCCTGGAGCGCATCGAGAGCCTGTTCACCCGCGTTGGCTATGACGTCGCGGTGGGCCCCGAGATCGAGGATGACTACCACAACTTCGAGGCGCTCAATATTCCCGCCCATCACCCGGCGCGGGGCATGGCCGACACCTTCTACTTCGACGCTACCCGGCTGCTGCGCACCCACACCTCGCCGGTTCAGGTGCGCACCATGAAGGAGGGTAGTCTGCCGATTCGTATCGTCTGCCCCGGGCGGGTCTACCGCAGTGACTCGGATCTCACCCATACCCCGATGTTCCACCAGGTGGAGGGACTGCTGGTTGACGAGGGGGTGAACTTCGCCGATCTCAAGGGCACGATCGAGGACTTCCTGCATGCCTTCTTCGAGCGTGACGATCTCTCGGTGCGCTTCCGGCCCTCCTATTTCCCCTTCACCGAGCCCTCCGCCGAGGTCGATATCCAGTGCGTGATGTGCGCAGGCGAGGGGTGTCGGGTGTGTGGCCACAGCGGCTGGCTGGAAGTGATGGGCTGCGGCATGGTGCACCCCGAAGTGTTCCGGCACGCCGGCATCGACAGCGAGCGCTATACCGGCTTCGCCTTCGGCATGGGAGCCGAGCGCCTGGCGATGCTGCGCTATGGGGTCAACGACCTGCGGCTGTTCTTCGACAACGACCTGCGCTTCCTGCGCCAGTTCGCCTGATCGTCCACCGGAAACGCAGAACACAGCGATAGGATTTGTCATGAAATTTTCCGAACACTGGCTGCGCGAGTGGGTTTCCCCTCAGCTGGCAACCCAGGCACTGGCCGACCAGATCACCATGGCAGGGCTCGAGGTCGATGCCGTGGAGCCGGTAGCGGCGGCCTTCGAGGGCGTGATGGTAGCCGAGGTGGTAGAGAAGCAGCAGCACCCGGATGCCGACAAGCTCAGCGTCTGCCGGGTCGACGATGGCAGCGGTGAACCGGTTCAGGTGGTCTGTGGTGCACCCAATGTGGCGGCGGGGCAGAAGGTGGCCTTCGCTCGAGTGGGCGCGGTGCTGCCCGATGACGCCAAGGCGTCGGGTTTCAAGATCAAGAAGGCCAAGCTGCGGGGGCAGGAGTCCCGTGGCATGATCTGCTCGGCGTCCGAGCTGGGGCTCGAGGAGGAGACCTCCCCGGGCATCCTGGTGCTGCCCGCCGATGCACCGAAGGGCGAGGACCTGCGCGCCTGGCTGGGGCTGGACGACTGCACCATCGAGGTCGACCTGACCCCCAACCGCGGCGACTGCCTGAGCCTCAAGGGCCTGGCCCGTGAGGTCGGCGTGCTCAACCGTCTTCCTGTTCAGGGCCCCGCATGCGAGGCGGTACCGGCGAGCCATGATGAGACCTTTGCGGTTCGCGTCGAGGACGCCGAGCGCTGCCCCCGCTATATCGGGCGGTTGATCAAGGGGGTCGACGTCACCGTCGAGACCCCGCTGTGGATGGTTGAGCGCCTGCGCCGTGGTGGTGTGCGCAGCATCGACCCGGTCGTCGATATCACCAACTATGTGATGCTCGAGCTGGGGCAGCCGCTGCATGCCTTCGATCGCGACAACCTTCGCGGTGCGGTGATCGTGCGCCTGGCCCGGGAGGGAGAGCGTCTGGTGCTGCTCGACGGCCAGGAGGTCAGCCTCGATGCCTCGACCCTGGTGATCGCCGACGAACGCGGCCCGCTGGCCATCGCCGGGGTGATGGGCGGGGAGCAGTCGGGCGTCAACGAGAAGACCCGCGACATCTTCCTCGAGTCGGCATTCTTCACGCCCCTGGCGGTGGCCGGTCAGGCGCGTGACTATGGCCTGCACACGGATGCCTCTCATCGCTTCGAGCGCGGTGTCGACCCCCAGTTGACCCGTGAGGCGGTCGAGCGGGCCACGGCCCTGCTGCTCGATATCGTAGGCGGTGAGGCCGGGCCCCTGGTCGAGGTAGCCAGCGACGACCACCTGCCTGCATCGCGTCGCGTCGCTCTGCGGCGTACACGGCTCGAGCAGGCCCTCGGCAAGACGTTTGCCGTCGAGGAGGTGAGCGAGATACTCGAGCGGCTCGGCATGGATGTCGAGGCGACCGATGCCGAATGGCGTGCCGAGGTGCCGAGCTGGCGGTTCGATATCGCCATCGAGGAGGATCTCATCGAGGAGGTGGCGCGTATCCATGGCTACAACCGCCTACCGGTCCGCCGCCCCCAGGCCCGTCTGGGTCTGCGCAGCGATCATGAGGCGCGCACGCCGCTGGCCCGCCTGCGGCGTCAGATGGTGGCGCGTGGCTACCAGGAGGCGGTGACCTACAGCTTCGTCGCGCCCGAGCTGCAGAAGACACTGCTTCCCGAGGCGGTGTCGCCGGTGCTGGCCAACCCCATCTCCGCGGACCTCTCGGTGATGCGGGCCAGCCTCTTTCCGGGGTTGATCCGGACCCTGCAGTACAACCTAAATCGCCAGCAGAGCCGGGTCCGGCTGTTCGAGACCGGTCTCATCTTTCGTGGCGAGCTCGATGATCTGGCACAGGTGCCGATGCTGGGCGCGCTGGTATGTGGCAGCCGCGAACCGGAGGGCTGGGCCGCCGAGCGTATGGCGGTCGACTTCTTCGACCTGAAGGGCGATCTCGAGAGCCTAATGGCCATGGGCGGTGATGCCGAGGCGTGGCGCTTCGAGCCCGCCGAGCACCCCTCACTGCATCCGGGGCAGTGTGCCCGTCTGCTGTATCGCGGTGAGGAGGCCGGCTGGATCGGCACCCTGCATCCGGCGGTGCGTGCCCAGCTGGGACTCAAGGTCGATGCGTTGCTCTTCGAGGTTCGCCTCGATGCCCTGACCCACGGCCGTGTGCCGGCCTTTATGCCGCTATCGCGCTACCCCGAGGTGCGCCGCGATCTGGCGTTCCTGGTGGATGAGAATCTGCCCGTGCAGGCGCTGCTGGACACCCTGCGTGCCGAGGCGGGAGAGTGGCTGAGCGAATGCCGCTTGTTCGACGTCTACCAGGGCAAGGGCGTGCCGGAAGGGCGCAAGAGCGTTGCCCTGGGCTTGACCTGGCAGCATCCTTCGCGCACGCTTAATGACGAGGAAATCAATCAGTTGGTCGATGCCATCGTCAACGAGTCCCGGCAACACCTGGGGGCCGAGCTACGTACGTAGTGGGGTATCTCCACGGGGCGAGGCAGGTGGGTGTCGATCGTCTAGCGGGCCCGCAAGGGCCTGGAGAGGAGAGCAGCGATGGGTGCACTGACCAAGGCGGAGCTCGCCGAACACCTGCATGCCGAACTCGGCCTCTCCAAGCGGGAGGCCAAGTCCATGGTAGAGGCCTTCTTCGAGGAGATCCGTGGGTGCCTGAGGGAGAACGAGCAGGTCAAACTGTCCGGCTTCGGCAACTTCGATCTGCGCGACAAGCGCGAACGGCCCGGGCGCAATCCCAAGACGGGCGAGGAGATCCCCATCTCCGCGCGTCGAGTGGTGACCTTCCGGCCGGGGCAGAAGCTGAAGAGTCAGGTCGAAGGGTATCGTGGAGAGCACCACTGACGCTGCCGACGGCATCACCCTCCAGCGATAACAGCCGGTAACGACTCGTCAAGAACGAAGGGCCACCCCGATGGGGTGGCCCTTCCTGTTTTTCATGCTGCTCTTTTCATGCTGGGCATGGCTATACGGCGCCACCGTTCTCCAGGACCCAGGTGATGATCACCTTGAGCACATAGCCGAGCATGCCTGCGCCCAGCACCACAAACAGCATGATGGTGCCGAATCGGCCGGCATTGGACTTCTTGGCAAGGTCCCAGATGATGAAGCACATGAAGAGGATCAGGCCGCCGATCATCAGCGGCGTGATCCATGCCTCGAACGTCTGCTGCATGATATCTCCGTCAGGGGTGAAACCCCCTATTATACGCGGGTCGAGGCGGAGATGAGATTGTTGCCATGCGACATAGTGCCCCGCGATGGATCCGGGTCGAGACCGGGTCGGCAGCGGCTTGCCTCACGCCGGATGCGGGGCAATCGCGAGATATGTTACCATTTACGCAAATTTATTAGGAAAATCCGTGACATGCCAAAACTCAATATCTTCGTGGGAACCATGTATGGCGGCGCTCTGGATGTTGCCGAGCAGGTCAAGCCACTGTTCGAGGAGGCGGGGCATGAGGTGGAGATCTTCGAGAATCCCACTCTGGAGGACCTGACCGCCGCCGACGCCGACCTGGCGCTGTTCTGTGTCTCGACCACCGGTAGCGGTGACTACCCCGGCAGCTTCGCCTCCTTTGCCCAGGCCATCGCCGAGAAGAGTCCGGGGCTCGGCTCGCTGCGCTACGGGCTGATTGCCCTGGGGGACAGCTCCTACGGCGATACCTTCTGTGGTGCCGGCCGCCAGCTCGATGAACTGCTGGAGGGGCAGGGCGCCCAGCGGCTGGGGGAGCGTCTCGAGGTCGATGCCATGGAGACCTTCATGGCCGACGATGCGGCCATTCCGTGGGTCGAGGAGTGGATCGAGTCACAGCAGCTGAAGGTCGCCTGAGATGGGTGGCCAGCCGACCGCCGAACGGCTCAGCCTGCTGCTGGGTCTCGCCCTGCTGATGCTCGCCAGCCTGCCGCGCTATCTGGTGGGCGGTCATGGCAACCGTTTCAACCTGATGCTGATGGCGCTGGCCGTGGTCTGCCTGGTGGGCGTGCTGCAGTGGCGACTGCTGGATGTGGCCGACAGGGCGCGTCTGCCTCGGTTGCTGGGTCGCCTGGGACTATGCCTACTGGCCGGTGTCGCCGGAATGGGCGGCTGGCATGCCCTGTTCAGCGACTTTATCGGCTGGGAGCTATGGCTCTCCCATGGCACCACCCTGGGGCTGCTGCTGCATGCCCTTGGTCTCTGGGTGAAGCCGCTGTCTAGTGGATAGCCGGGACAGTCTCCCATACCCTCGGGGGGCTGTCCCGGCGAGGGCTTACCCAAGCGTATAGCAGGGCTCGTAGTCACCGGTAAGCTTCATCCGCCCCTGGGCGACGAAGGAGTCGAGCAGCGCATCCAGGCGTGACATCAGCTCGGGCTCGGCCTTGAGCCGGAAGGGGCCGTGGGCCTTGATGGCGCGGATACCCTGCTCCTTGACGTTGCCGGCGACGATGCCCGAAAAGGCCCGACGCAGGTTGGCGGCCAGTTCGTGTACCGGCTGCTGGCTGTCCAGCGCCAGGTTGGCCATGGCCTCGTGGGTAGGCTCGAAGGGAGCCTGGAAGTGGCGGTCGATGGTCAGCCGCCAGTTGTAGTAGAAGGCATCCTGGCGTGCACAGCGGTACTCGGTGACCTCGTCGACGCCCTTGCGCATGGCGCGTGCCACCTCGATGGAGTCGTCGATGATGATGCGATAGCGGCGGCGTGCCTCCTCGCCCAGCGTGTAGACGAGGAACTCGTCGATGCGCTGGAAGTAGTCGGCGCTGCTGGCCGGGCCGGTAAAGATCACCGGCATCGTCATGTCGGCGTTGTCGGGATGCAGCAGGATCCCCAGCAGGTAGAGGATCTCCTCGGCGGTGCCTACCCCACCGGGAAAGACAATGATGCCATGGCCGAGGCGAACGAAAGCCTCAAGGCGCTTCTCGATATCGGGCATCACCACCAGTTCATTGACGATGGGATTGGGTGCCTCCGCGGCGATGATGCCGGGCTCGGAGACCCCCAGGTAGCGCCCTTGATGGCGCCGCTGCTTGGCATGAGCGACGTTGGCCCCTTTCATCGGGCCCTTCATGGCGCCGGGACCGCAGCCGGTGCAGATATCCAGGTCGCGCAGCCCCAGCTGATAGCCGACATCCTTGCTGTAGTCGTACTCCTCCCGTGAGATCGAGTGGCCGCCCCAGCACACCACCAGGCTCGGGTCGATGCCGGGCTTGAGGGTGCCGGCCTTGCGCAGGATATGAAACACCGCGTTGGTGGTCCCTTCGCCGGTGGTCAGGTCGAAGCGCTGGTGGCCCTGGATCTCGTTGTAGACGTAGACGATATCGCGCAGTATCGAGGAGAGATGCTCGCGTATGCCACGAATCATCTTGCCGTCGACGAAGGCCTCGGCCGGGGCATTGGTCAGCTTGAGGCGGATGCCCCGGTCCTGAGGCACTACCTCGATATCGAAGTCGGCGTAGGCCTCCATCAGGGCCAGGCCGTCGTCGGTGGGCGAGCCGCAGTTGAGAACGGCCAGCGCACAGCGGCGCAGCAGGTCGTGCAGACCGGCGCGGGAGGTGTCATGCAGCCGCGCCACCTCATGCTGAGAGAGAATCTCGAGGCTGCCTTCCGGCGAAATGGTGGTAGAGATGGTATCGGGCATGTGGGCGTCCTTGTCGTGCGGAAACGTGCACTTCTGATGCTATCACGCCGCGCCTGATTGCAGTGATAGAATCATTTCTCCACTCGTCGTGTGATCCCACATGTTTAACGCGCTCTACTTCAGAACTTTCATCACCCTTGTCGAGACCGGCAGCTTCACCCAGACCGCGCATCGACTGGAGATGACCCAACCCGGGGTCAGTCAGCATGTGCGCAAGCTCGAGCGCTATCTGGACAAGTCACTACTTGAGCGTCACGGACGGCGCTTCACGCTGACCGAGGCGGGGCGGCGGGTCTATGATTATGCCCTCAAGCTGTTCGCCGAACACGAGCAGTTTCGCCACTCCCTGGACGCCGACTCGACCTATTCGGGAGACTGTCGGCTTGCTTCGCCAGGCAGCGTGGGCGCGATGCTCTACCCCTTTCTGCTCGGGCAGCAGCAGATGCATCCCGAACTGACGGTCAGCTACAGCTTCGCGTTCAATCAGGAGATCTCCCAGGATGTGCTGGCCGGCCGCTATGACCTGGGTATCGTCACCGAGCCCATGCGCCATCCCGATCTCGAGGTGACACTCTGGCATCACGAGCCACTCTGCCTGGTGGTTCCGGCGGATTTCGCCGGGACCGGCCTGGCCGAGCTGATGGGGATCGGTTTTATCAGCTACTTCGATGGGCTGAATCATGCCAGCGCCCTGCTGCGCGGCAACTTCCCCCGCGAGTTTCGTTCCATGAGCCACTTCCGCCGCCAGGGCTTCACCAATGAAGTGGGCATGGTGATGGATGCCGTGGCGCGGGGGTTGGGCTTTACGGTGGTATCACGGCCCGTGCTCGAGACATCGCCCTGGCAGCGTCAGGTCAAGGCGCTGGAGCTGCCCGTGGCGGTATATGAAACCCTCTATCGCGTCACCCGGGCGGGTAGCGAAATGCCGCGCCGCTATGTCCGGCTGCTGGAGGACTTTCGCGAGCAGCGTCGTCTCGCCCTGCATGGCTATGGGGACTCGCCTGAGGTCGAGCCATTGCCGTAGTAAAAAAATGCCACGGTACAATAATTGCCACGGTACAAAGAATTGCCACAGCACAAAAAAGGGCCCCGCACCAGCGGGGCCCTTTGACATGACGCGCAGCTGCCTCGCGGGCGTCAGTCGCGATACTCGTCGATGCTCGGGCACGAGCAGATCAACTGGCGATCACCGAAGACGTTGTCGACCCGGTTGACCGCCGGCCAGTACTTGGCTGCCTTGACGGCCTCGCTGGGGAAGGCACCGAGTTCGCGCGAGTAGGGGCGCTCCCAGCCGTCATCCATCAGGTCGGCCATGGTGTGGGGCGCCCGTACCAGCGGGTTGTCGTCGACGGGCCACTCGCCGGCCTCGACCCGGGTGATCTCTTCGCGAATGCCGATCATGGCGTCGCAGAAGCGGTCGATCTCGTAGAGTGATTCCGACTCGGTGGGTTCGATCATCAGCGTTCCCGGCACCGGGAAGGACATGGTCGGGGCGTGGAAGCCATAGTCCATCAGACGCTTGGCGATGTCTTCCTCGCTGATGCCGGAGCTGGCCTTGAGCGGGCGAATATCGATGATGCACTCATGGGCCACGGTACCGTTCTCCCCCTTGTAGAGGACCGGGTAGTGGTCGCCCAGGCGCTTGGCGATATAGTTGGCGTTGAGGATCGCCAGCTCGGTGGCCTCACGCAGTCCCCGGGCGCCCATCATCTTGATGTAGGCCCAGGAGATCGGCAGGATCGAGGCGCTGCCGAAGGCCGCCGCGGATACCGCGCCGCACTCGGCGTTGACACCGTCGATGGGTGTTACCACATGGTTGGAGACGAAGGGGGCCAGGTGTGCCTTGACACCGATCGGGCCCATGCCCGGTCCGCCGCCACCGTGGGGGATACAGAAGGTCTTGTGCAGGTTGAGGTGACTGACATCACCGCCGAAGTCGCCGGGGCGCGAGAGGCCCACCTGAGCGTTCATGTTGGCGCCGTCGACGTAGACCTGGCCGCCATGTTCGTGAACGACCGCGCACACCTCGCGTACCCCGGCCTCGAAGACGCCGTGGGTGGAGGGGTAGGTGATCATGATCGCCGACAGGGCATCACTGTGCTTTTCCGCCTTGGCCCGCAGGTCCGCGATGTCGATATTGCCCTCGGCGTCGCACTCGACCACCACGACCTTCATGCCGACCATGGCGGCAGAGGCGGGGTTGGTGCCGTGGGCCGAGCTGGGGATCAGGCAGATATCGCGATGCCCCTCGCCGATGGACGCCTGGTAACGGCGAATGGCCACCAGACCGGCATACTCGCCCTGGGCCCCGGAGTTGGGCTGCATGGAGATATGGTCGTAGCCGGTGATCTCCACCAGGAAGGCGGAAAGCTCGTCGATCATTTGCTTGTAGCCGGCGACCTGGTCGCGGGGCACGAAGGGGTGCACCGTGGCGAACTCCGGCCAGGTGATGGGGATCATCTCGCTGGTGGCGTTGAGCTTCATGGTGCACGACCCCAGCGGAATCATGGCGTGGGCCAGCGACAGGTCCTTGTTCTCCAGGCGCTTGAGGTAGCGCAGCATCTCGGTCTCGCTGCGGTAGCGCGTGAAGGTGGGGTGGGTCAGGAAGTCACTCTCACGGCGGCAGGCCGCGGGGATGCCGCTCGTCCCATCGGACAGCGCCCGCTCGTCGAGCTCGCGAACCGAGAGGCCATGCTCCTCGCCGAGCAGCACGTCGAAGAGAACGTCGAGATCGTGGGCCGTGGTGGTCTCATCCAGGCTGATGCCGACGTCGCCATTGTCGAAGTAACGGACGTTGATCTCATGGGTGAGGCAGCGCCCGTGGATCTTGCCCGCATCGACGCCGGTCAGGCGCAGGGTGTCGAACCAGCTGTCGTGGGCCAGTGCCACCCCTTTCTCCTGAAGGCCCAGGGCCAGGAGGGTGGTCAGGCGATGGATGCGCCCGGCGATGGTGCGCAGCCCCTCGGCACCGTGGTAGACAGCGTAGAAGCCGGCGATATTGGCCAGCAGTGCCTGAGCGGTGCAGATGTTGGAGGTGGCCTTCTCGCGGCGGATATGCTGCTCGCGAGTCTGCATCGCCATGCGCAGCGCCTGGCCGTCACGGCTGTCCTTGGAGACGCCGATGATGCGCCCCGGGATCGAGCGCTTGAGTTTGTCGGTGGTGGCGAAGAAGGCGGCATGGGGTCCCCCGAAGCCCATGGGGACGCCGAACCGCTGGGTGGTACCGACGACGATATCGGCACCCAGTGCGCCGGGCTCCTTGAGCAGCACCAGGCTCATGATATCGGCGGCCACGCAGGTCATGATGCCGCGCTTGCCGGCCGCCTCCAGCAGCGGCGCCAGATCGGTCACCCGGCCGCTCTCGCCAGGGTACTGGAGCAGGGCGCCGAAGGCATCGACCTCGGCGAGCTGTTCCGCCGGGGCGACGACCAGTTCGAAGCCGAAGTAGGCGGCACGGGTGCGCACCACGTCCAGGGTCTGGGCCAGGACATCATCGGCGACGAAGAAGACATCGCTCTTGGCCTTCCGGTTGGCGCGCTTGCACAGGGCCATCGCTTCGGCGGCGGCGGTGGCCTCGTCGAGCAGCGAGGCGTTGGCCAGCTCCATGCCGGTCAGGTCCATGACCATCTGCTGGAAGTTGAGCAGCCCTTCAAGGCGGCCCTGGGAGATCTCGGGCTGGTAGGGCGTGTAGGCGGTATACCAGCCGGGGTTCTCGAGGACGTTGCGCTGGATCACCGTCGGCAGGTGGGTACCGTGGTAGCCCTGTCCCAGATAGCTCTTGTAGGTCCGGTTCTGGGCGGCCAGGCGCTTGAGGTAGTCGAGTGCCTCGGCCTCGCTACGCGGCGGTTCGAGGTCGAGCTCCCGGCCCAGGCGAATATCGCTGGGCACGGTGCGTTCGATCAGGGTGTCCAGGCTTTGCATGTCCAGCTCGGCGAGCATGGCCTTCACGTCCTGCTCGCGGGGTCCGTTATGGCGTTGGATAAAGGCATCATGAGCGGCCAGATCGGCCAGGCGGCGGTTGTCGAGAGCCATGTCACACCCTGTCGATAAAGTAAGGACCGGTCGCCGTCACAGGCGGCACGGTAGAACGTGGAAGCCCCGACCCAGCGGGCCGGGGAGTGAGGCAATCAGCGCAGGATCAGTCGTCGGCGCTGGCCACGGCCTGGTAGCCGTCGGCGTCCAGCAGGTCGTCGATCTGGGTGGCGTCCTCGAGACGCACCTTCATGATCCAGCCATCCTCATAAGGGGACTCGTTCAGCGTCTCGGGGGCGTCTTCCAGCGCCTCGTTGACCTCGATGACCTCGCCGGCCACCGGGGCGTAGAGGTCGGAGGCGGCCTTGACCGACTCGACCACACCGAACTCCTCCTTGAGCTCGAGGGTACGGCCCAACTCGGGCAGTTCGACGAAGACGACGTCACCCAGGGCTTCCTGGGCATGATCACTGATGCCGATGGTCACGGTGCCGTCGCCATTGTCGAGGACCCACTCGTGGCTGTCGGCGTAGCGCAGATTGGCAGGAATAGAGCTCATCGATATTTCCTATAAGAAAAGTTTTTCCAGACAGGGGAATGCTACCGCCATCGGCGGCGTTTGGCGAGTCCATCATCATCGCCAGGGGCTCACTCTGATGGCTCGTCACTCAGGGTGGCGGGTCGCGAGGTATTCGTCCAGTTTTGGCGCCGTCACCCCCTTCATGTTTCTGATCGGAAACATGAGGGAGGCGGAGGGGCGACGGTTGAACGTGCGTCGTTCGTCTGGGTGGTGCGATGACCATAAAATCCGCTATGTTACGCGGGATTGTGTTGGGGTTCGCATGGCCGGTTAGCCATGCTGCGGCGAATCATGCGCCAGAGCCATGGTGATCGATTCTCGCGGTACAGGTTCACGGATCGGTTGCCCGTCGTTCGTTGATCGAGGTGCGAACAGTGGGCGGTGAGCCGCAGCGCATAACAATAAACCGCTTAGGGAGATTCACGTGGAAACCTTGAACAGTATCTTCAGCGCCATCAACGGCGTGGTCTGGGGGCCATTGATGCTCATCCTGTTGCTCGGGGTGGGGATCTACCTGCAGGCTGGCCTCAAGCTGATGCCGATCCGCAAGCTGGGGGAAGGCTTCAAGCTGATGTGGCAGGGGCGTGATGGCAAGCACACCCCCGATGGCAAGTCGAAGGGCGAGGAGGATGGCGAGATCTCGCCCTTCAACGCCCTGATGACCGCGCTGTCGGCGACCATCGGCACCGGTAATATCGCCGGCGTGGCCACCGCTATCGCCCTGGGTGGCCCCGGTGCGGTGTTCTGGATGTGGATCACCGCCCTGGTGGGCATGGCCACCAAGTTCGCCGAGGCGGTGCTGGCGGTTCGCTTCCGGGAAACGGACAGCACCGGCTACCATATCGGTGGTCCGATGTACTACATCAAGAATGGCCTGGGTCGTAAGTGGCTGTGGCTGGGTGGTGCCTTCGCCTTCTTCGGCGCCGTCGCCGCCTTCGGCATCGGTAATACCGTGCAGTCCAACTCGGTGGCCGACGCCCTCGACAGCACCTTCGGGCTGCCCCACTGGGTCACCGGTGTGGTGATCATGGTGCTGGCCGGCGCGGTGATCCTCGGCGGCATCAAGCGGATCGCCAAGGTGGCGGGCAAGCTGGTTCCGATCATGGGTATCGCCTATGTGATCGCGGGTCTGTTCGTGCTGGCGATCAACGCCGACCAGATCGGCAGCGCCTTCGGCATGATCTTCACCTACGCCTTCAATCCCCACGCCGCCGTCGGTGGTTTCGCCGGTGCGGCCGTGATGGCGGCCATTCGCTTCGGCGTGGCGCGCGGGATCTTCTCCAACGAGGCGGGCCTGGGCAGTGCGCCCATCGCGCATGCCGCGGCGCAGACCAAGAACCCGGTTCGCCAGGGTCTGATCGCGATGCTGGGTACCTTTATCGATACCATCATCGTCTGCTCCATCACCGCCCTGGTGATCCTGACGGCCGGCGTATGGAAGACGGGCGAGGCCGGCGCTTCGCTGACCGCGCTCTCCTTCGACGCGGCACTGCCGGGCCTGGGCAACGAGGTGGTATCACTGGCACTGGCGGTGTTTGCCTTTACCACCATCCTGGGGTGGTCCTTCTACGGTGAGAAGTGCTTCCAGTTCCTGTTCGGCACCCGCTCGATCATGCTCTACCGGGTATTGTTCGTGCTGGCGATTCCGGTGGGGGCGCTGGCGAGCCTGGGCTTCATCTGGCTGATGGCCGACACCTTCAATGCCATGATGGCGATTCCCAACCTGATCGCCCTGGCACTGCTGTCGCCGGTGGTGTTCAAGCTGGCACGCGCCTACTTCAATGGCGAAGACGTGCTGCCGGGCGAGGAGCTGGACCACGACAAGTCGTGATCCCGCAGGCTTGTGCAGCATCACAGGAGGCGCCCCGCGGGGCGCCTCCTGTCGTTGGGAGCTCCGTTGTGGCTAGCGTCGCGAGATTGTCGTTGTCGCCCTTGCCTACCAGACTGGTACCGAGGCCCTGCCGGCCAGGCAGTGCGCCTATCCATGACATCGATGACTACCGGGGGAGAGTGCCATGACAATTTTCGAGGCCCTGCGTGAGAGCCACGACAAGCAGCGTCGACTGTTATCGCTGCTGGTCGAAACCAGCGGTGACAGCGATGGGCGCGACGAGCTCTATCGGCGCCTGCGCGCCGAACTGATCAATCATGCCGGGGCCGAGGAGCGTTCTCTCTACGTACCGATGATGGAGTACGACCTGACCCAGGAGAAGGCGAGGCACAGTGTCGCCGAGCATCACGAGATTGATGAGGCGCTCGAGGCGCTCGATACCACGGACTACAGCTCGCCGGGCTGGCTGGCCGCGGCCAGGAAGCTGCAGGAGCTGGTGCTTCATCACCTGGAGGAGGAGGAGCAGGAGGTCTTTCAGCTGGCCGGGCGGGTATTCGATGACACCACCAAGTCGAAACTGGCCAGGACCTATCGGGAGGAGATGCAGGAGCGTGAGACGCCCTAGGTGTCCAGTCCCAGGGGGGGGGCGGGCCAACTCCAGGGCCCGTGTGAGGTGACGCAGGTGCTGCGTAGGGGAGTGTTTTATACCGTTATCGAGCTATGCGCCGACCCATGAAACATCGCTTGTTCAGCATCAACCTGGCCCGAGGACTCGGCGAAAGGTCAGGCTGATGCGCAGGCCCGGGATGCGTCGGGGCAGTAGGGCATGCTGTAACTGCGCCTGGACCCCGGGCCCCATCACCAGCAGGCTGCCGTGGGGTAGCCAGAGGTTGAAGGCGGGGGCCTGGCGGTTCTTCCAGCGAAAGCGCAGCGGACGCTCGGCGCCCAGGCTGAGCGCGGCAATCAGTGGGCTATCGCCGAGCTCGGGCTCATCATCGCTGTGCCACCCCATGCGTTCATCACCGTCGTTATAACGGTTAAGCAGCACGCTATTGAAGCGGGCATCGATTCCCTCCGAAGCGAGGGTGGCGACGACCCGATCGCGCAGGTCGGCCACGATCGGATGCCAGGGCTTGGGGGTGAAGTCACGCCCGGAATAGCGGTAGCAGGCTCTGGTATCCCCCATCCAGACCTGGCGACGTGGGATGGGGTGTTCGCGACCATACAGGCGCAGTGTGGGACGCTGCCAGCAGAGCGCTTGATCCAGCTGGCTCAGCAGGCGGTCGGACTCTGCGGGTGTCAGCACACCATGGCTAAGCCATAGGGGTGGTGCCTCCAGTACCCGCTTCAACGCAGCACGCGGCGCGGATTGACCGGCTTGCCGCCGTGGCGAAGGTCGAACAGCAGATCATGGCGTTCGGTGGCGTTGCTGTGACCCACGCTACAGAGTGCCTCCCCACGAGTGACGTCCTGACCACTTTCCACCAGCAGGCGATCGCAGAGGGCGTAGACGCTCTGCAGATTGTCGGGGTGATGGACGATTACCACCTTGCCGAGCTGACGCATGCTGCCGGCATAACGCACCTCGCCAGAGGCGACGGCCTTGGCCCTGGCGCCACGCTTGGTGGCCAGCAGCATGGGCTGCAGGGTGCCGTGGCTGTCGGTGCCGTAGGCTCTGGCGATGCGATAGTCATCCAGCGGCCAGGGCCAGCGACGCGCCGAGCCTGGGAGCGCCCCAGGATCCGGCAGGCTGGCGCGACGCGGGGCGCTCGGCTTGCTCGAGTTCGAGCTCGAGCCGCCACTGGAACGGGAAGCCGTGCTGCGCGCGGAAAGCGGAACCTGGATCAGCTGGCCGACCTTGAGCTGGGTGGGCCGTACACCGGGGTTGGCTGACTGGATACGCGAGGCCTGGGTCGCGAAGCGCCGGGCGATACGGGTGTAGGTATCACCGGGGCGCACCTGATAACGGTAGGGGCCACGGTAGGGGGCGCGTTCGCGCTGGGTGGGCATCAGCAGTCGCTGGCCAACGGCCAGGCGTCTGGCGTTCACATTCGGATTGAAGCGCTGCAGTCGCTCGAGGGGGATACCTGCGCGCTGTGCCAGGGTGCCCAGGGTGTCACCCCGCTGCACGATAACCCAGCCACCGTTACGAGAGGCCTTTGCCGCGTCGCGTGTGACCCTGTCGGTCGATTGTGAGGCGCACCCGGTAAGCAGCAGCAGAGCGATCAGAAGCGCGAGAGCCGTTCGTCCTTTTGCTGCCAAAGCGTATTGATCCATGAGTGGAAGCGTTCCTTGTCGCTGGCGTTGTCCTGGTAGTTGCCGCCATGCATCCAGTCTTCGACCGGCAGGACACGGGTCTGCATCACGATACGACCCTCGCGACCACACAGGTAGCCCCAGAAGCTCGGGTTCGGGTTGTCGTAGTGAAGGGTAACATCGGTGATGCCGGCGAGCTGATCGCCCAGCAGGTTGAGTACCTGAGCGACGCCGCCGGCGCGAGGCCTCAGCAGGTGCCGATAGGGTGACGCCTGGGCGGCCTGCTTGGCCGCTGTAAAGCGGGTGCCCTCCACGAAGTTGAAGATGGCGATGGGCATTTCATGGGCGCGCCGACACATGCGCTCCGTGGCTTCCTGGTCACGACGGGCGAGGTGAGGGTGGCGGGCCCTCTGCTCGGCGGTCATGCGGCGCATGAAGGGGTACTCGAGGGCCCACCAGGCCAGCCCCACGATGGGCACCCAGATCAATGCCCGCTTGAGAAAGAAGCGCGGCATGGGAATGCGACGATGCAGGGCGAAGAACAGCACGAAGATATCGGTCCAGCTGCGATGGTTGGAGAGCACCAGCCAGCCCTGCCGGCGGGAGAGGCCTTCCGGAATCTCGATCTCCAGATTCGGTTTCAGCCAGTGCCGCATCCACCACAGGTTGAGGCCGATCCAGTTGAGGGCTATCGCGTTAAGCAGCTTGAGCACCGCCAGGCGCAAGCGATGGCCCGGTGTCACCAGCTTGACCAGTGTCATCAGAAGCAGGGGAAGACCCCATAGCAGGGTGGTCAGGATAAGCAACAGCAGGCTGACAATGCCCCTGAGGGTCGACATGCCGGTCTCCATGAGTGATCACGATAATGGGGCAATGCTAAAGGATCCTCCGGTGCCTGCCCAGCACCGCCAGCAATCCCCCAGCCATCTAGGGAGTGACAGGGGGCTGGTCAGCGGCATGCTGGGTTTCGACGATGACCTCCTTCAGGGCCAGGGCGGCGGTGGAGAGTTCGCCATGGGTCAGGATGCCAACGGCGCGCTCGATGGCGGGGGCCTCCAGGGGCAGGCAACAGGCACCAAGCTCCTCCATCTGGGCACGGCACAACGAGGGGACGGCGCTGACGCCCAGTCCGCTGGCCACCATCCTGCCGACGGTGGCGAGCTGGTGGCTCTCGAAGGCGGTGGCCAGTGCCAGCCCCTCGGCCTCCAGCTGCTGCTCCAGCAGTCGGCGCACCATGGAGGGGCGCTGCAGGGCGATGAAGTCGTGGGTAAGCAGCATCTCCCAGTGAAGCCGGGCGTGCCGGGCGAGCAGCGAGCGGGGCGGCACCACGGCCACGAAGCGGTCATTGAACAGGGGGGTGAAGGCGAGGCTGCCCGTGGCCTCTGGCTCGAAGGCGATCCCCAGCTCCACCTGGCCGTTGCGTACCATGTCGATGACCTGCTCATTGATCACGTCATGCACGGTGATGTTGATGCGCGGATAACGTTGGCGAAATGCCATCAAGGCGGGGGGCAACAGATTGCTGGCGAAGGAGGGCATGGCGGCGACCCCGAGGCGTCCCATCTGCAGGGTGAAGCGCTGGCGCATCAGCTCTTCGGTGTTGTCCCACTCGGCCAGTAACCGCTTGGCCAGCGGGACCAGCGACTCGCCCTCTGGCGTCAGGCGCACACTGCGCGTGGTGCGCGTCAGCAGGCGTCCGCCGAGGCTCTCCTCGAGGCCCTTGATCGCCAGGCTCAGTGCTGGCTGGGAGAGGTGAAGATGCTCGCAGGCCTGTGTAAAGCTGAGGGTCTGGGCGACGGCCAGGAAGGCGCGCAGCTGTTTGGCGGTCATGGGTCGGGTATCCGCGAAGTCTATGCGACGAAAGTTAAATTAATAAGTCTTTGCGATCAAATGATAAAAAAAACAAACTTAACAAATATATTCCCTGAGCCAACACTGGGGTTACGACTCTCCACAGACCCGCTATTCTTCCCGGGTACTTTTCAGCCACAACAAATGAGGCGTCCTATGGCCGGATTCGACAAGCGCGTTAACTCCTATGAAGAGGCGATGGCAGGCATCGAGAGTGGCATGACCGTCGCCGCCGGTGGCTTTGGCCTCTGCGGTATTCCCGAGAACCTGATTGCTGAGATCAAGCGTCAAGGTGTGAAGGATTTGACCGTGATCTCCAACAACTGTGGCGTCGATGGCTTCGGCCTGGGGCTGCTGCTCGAGGACAAGCAGATCTCGCGGATCTATGCCTCCTATGTCGGTGAGAATGCGCTGTTCGAACAGCAGATGCTCAACGATGAGATCGAGGTCATCCTGACGCCTCAGGGTACCCTGGCCGAAAAGATGCGCGCCGGCGGCGCGGGCATCCCGGCCTTCTATACCGCCACGGGCTATGGCACGCCGATCGGTGAGGGCAAGGAGGTGCGCGAGTTCAATGGTCGTCCGCATATCCTCGAGGAAGCGTTTCACGCCGACTTCGCCATCATCAAGGGCTGGAAGGCCGACCGTTACGGTAACGTGGTCTACCGTGACACCGCTCAGAACTTCAACCCGCTGGCGGCCACCTGCGGTCGCATCACGGTGGTCGAGGTCGAGGAGATCGTCGAGCCGGGCGAGCTGAAGCCGGACCAGATCCACACCCCGGGGATCTATGTCGACCGTATCATCCAGGGCTCCTTCGAGAAACGCATCGAGAAGCGCACCGTGCGCGAAGCGTGACCCCCGCGCAACGAGCGTATATCACCGACCGTTTCTTATCGAACAAAGAGGCAACAAGATGGCACTGACTCGCGAACAGATGGCAATGCGCGTGGCGCGTGAGCTGGAAGATGGCTTCTACGTCAACCTCGGCATCGGCATTCCCACCCTGGTGGCCAACTATATCCCCGACGGGATCGACGTGATGCTGCAGTCAGAAAATGGCCTGCTCGGCATGGGGCGCTTCCCCACCGAGGAGGAGGTCGATGCAGACATGATCAATGCCGGCAAGCAGACGGTGACGGCGCGCCCCGGGGCGGCGATCTTCGACTCGGCGGAGTCCTTCGGCATGATCCGCGGCGGTCATGTCGACCTGACCGTGCTGGGCGCCTTCGAGGTCGATCAGAACGGCAACATCGCCTCCTGGATGATCCCCGGCAAGCTGATCAAGGGCATGGGCGGCGCCATGGACCTGGTCGCGGGCGCCGAGAATATCATCTGCACCATGACCCACGCCTCCAAGCATGGCGAGTCCAAGCTGCTCGAGAGCTGCAACCTGCCGCTGACCGGTGCTGGCTGTATCAACCGCGTGCTGACCGATCTCGCCTACCTGGAGATCAAGGATGGCGCCTTCCATCTCAAGGAGCGTGCACCGGGTGTCAGCGTGGAGGAGATCAAGGAGCTGACGGCGGGCAAGCTGGTGGTGCCCGACCATGTTCCGGAAATGACTTTCGACTGAAGCCGATCACTGCCCGATCCCGCCACGGCCCGGACGTTCAGCGTCCGGGCCGTGGCCGTTGATGGGTGGCGATTTTATGACCGTTGCGCCGCAGGTCCGATGGTCTCGGGGCCTGAGGAGAGTGCTTCACAACGTTATCCACAGAAAATGTGGATGAGCTCAGGAGAGTTCACAGCGGGTGTGATGGGGAAGCAGCAGCTCGACCAGGCGCTCCTGATGAGTGGTTACCGACTTCTCGACCAGCGCGATGCCGCCGGTTTCGACCCGATGTTCGTCCCCCTCGGCGAAGGGCAGGTTGCGCGAACCGGAGGGGTAGAAGCGATAGTCGACCATCGGCGAGATGGGGAAGAGGCCATGATGACGGTCACCGGTGCCGGCAAGGCCGGCCTCTTCCATTCCTCGGTGCAGGTCGTCAATCGAGGTGCCGAGACGTTGGCAGTCATATCCGACGTGATGCACGCGAGGGCCGTTAATGGCCAGTACCGCCGCCAGCGGGTGAGCCTGATGAAGCGCCTGGTAACGTTGCCACTCCGGCATCGGCCAGGGGCGCCCACGGCACAGGCGGTTGGGGCCGCGGTGTGCGGTCTCGGGGGCTCGCTCGACGAGCTCCTCGAGTAGCGCCCTCGGCTGTCTCGACAGGGTGCCGATCTGCAGCTCGGCGACCGCCAGCCATGGCCCCTCCTGAGGCGGCGCCAGTAGATTGACCAGCAACCCTCGATCCGCCATGGCGTGACGATGGCGGATGCGAAAGCCGAAGTGTTCGAGGGATGGCAGCAGGGCTTCCATGCCGTGATGGCGGTGATTGAGGGTCAGCAGGGCGAGATATTCTGCCGAGGCACCGGGGGGCCATAGACGCAGCCCGCCGATCTCCGGATGTTGATGAATGAAATCCAGCCATAGCTGCTGAATGAACTCTGCCCTCTGCATCGAACCCGCTTCCCTTGTCGGCATGACTGGCGGGAAGTATAGGCGCCGGCAGAGAAGCGCCTTTCAACGCCTGGACCACGCAGCCGCCGTTGCCCTGGTTCAGTGGGTGGCGGTGGCAGTCAGCAGTCCGCCCTCACGCACGTATTGATCGAATTCGGAGAAGCCGCCGATGGGTGTGTCATCGAGGAACACCTGAGGCACGGTATGTACGGTCTGGCCCACCTTGACGCTGAGATCCGCCTTGGTCAGTCCTTCGGAGGGCATATCGACATAGCGATAGCCGTCTATGGCATCGCGCGCCTCGAGACGCTGGGCCAGATCCTTGGCGAAGACGCAGAAGGGGCAGCCTGGGCGGCCATAGATGGTCACGAACATCGAAACTCCTCGGCGCTATCAGCGCGAACATGAATGGAACGGGTCACCATTGTCGACGATCGGTGCGCCCCTGGCCAATAGGCACCGGCAAGTCGAGCCATTGAGAGCGGCTATAGGGGTATTGAAGTTGGTCATGGCAAAAGAGCCGTACCTTGTTTATGACCCCTATTCATGGCCCGTTAAGTTCACCGGCATCGGCACGCCGTAGCAGATCGCCCAGCTCGGCGTGGATGCCGGGGCTCGAGGCGAGCAGGTTCTCGCCATACAGGGCTTCCGGGATGCCCTCGGGGCAGGGGTAGAGATGACCGACCCGGGCACCCGCTTCCCTGGCGATCAACCAGCCCGCCGCGAAGTCCCAGGGCGAGACGCTCTCGTAGTAGGCATCCAGCCGACCGCAGGCCACATCGCATAGATCGAGTGCCGCCGAGCCATTGCGACGCACATCCTGGCACTGCTCCAGTACGGCGGCCAGCCGGCGCATCAGCGGTGGCCGGCTATCACGCCGATAGGGAAAGCCGGTGGCAACCAGGCTGCGGCTCAACTCCCTGCGGCGGCTGGCGTGGATCGGTCGAGCGTTGCACCAGGCTCCCTCGCCGTGAATGGCGGTGAAGGTCTCGCCCAGGAAGGGAGCATGCACAACACCGACACGAAGCACACCATCCTCCAGCCAGGCGATGGAAACGGCCACATGGGCAAGTCCGTGGGCGAAGTTGACGGTGCCATCGATGGGGTCGACGACCCATAGCGCCCCCTCGGCCGCCAGTTCGCTGCGCTTGGGAGAGAGCTCCTCGCTGAGGCGGGCCTCCCCGGGGAAGGTGGATTCCAGGCGATCCCGGATATGGCGATCCACCGCCACATCGATATCGGTCACCAGCTCCTCGCCAGCCTTGTATGACTGGCTGAAATCCCGGTCATGACGTGCCTTCTGGATCATCTCGCCCGCCTCCCTGGCGATCTCCAGGGCGTGCTGCAGGCGCTCGTTGTCGGTCATGGTGGATTACCTCGGCTTGAGTGGGTCGCTATCGTGGGTGGCTATCGGGATGACGTTAGCCTAGCAATTCCATCGACCCTGCGCCGACGCCTGGTTGGGCCCGATGGACCCCTGCGCCTATACTGGCGCCGATTATCGACATGGAGAGCCTCATGCATGCCCTGACGCCCGAACAGTATCAGCGCCTGCGGCGACTCGCCGAGGCCTGGACCGCCACTCATCTGCGCGAGTCGAAGTCACTGCCCCAGTTCAACCCCCTGCTGGCCGCGGATGCCCTCTGCTTCCAGTGCTATCGTCTCCCCGAGCATGGCGAGCAGCTGGTCGGGGCCCTGGTCACGCCGGTCTCGCTATGGCTGGTGATGCTGCCTGACCGAGCGGATGCCCCTCGACCCGAGGTGGGTGAGCGCTGCATGCTGACATTGCCCTCGGGTCGCTATCCCATGGAGGCGGTCGCGTTGGGCGATGAGGTCGTCTGTTGGCGCCTGGTGCTGCTCGATGACCTGACCGATGTGGCCTCGCGTCAGGACGCCAGCCGCCTCGCCCAGCGGTTGATGGAGCGTGTCATGACCCGCGAGGCAGCGGCATCTTCACCGCCCGAGCCGCAGGAGTGACGGCACAGGACGACTGGAGCTGGCGCGGCCTGCCTAGATCCCCTTATGCTGATGGTTCTTGTGCTGATGGCTCCTGAAGAGCCGCTAACCTCAACCCCAACCCCCTACATCGTTCGAGCAAGGAGTTGCCCATGTCTGCGTCCGTCACCCCCCGCGTCGCTCTCGTCACCGGTACCAGTAGCGGTATCGGTGAGGCGGTGGTTCGTCATTTCTGCCGCCTGGGCCACCAGGTACTGGCGGTGGACTTCAACCCCGCGGGTCGAGAGGTGGCCGAAGAGGCGGGCGCCAGCTTCTTCCAGGCAGACCTGACCGATGGGGATGCCTGTCGGGCCGCCGTTGCCGAGGCGATCAAGCGCTTCGGCCGCGTCGATGTCCTGGTCAACAATGCCGGCGTTCAGCACGTCTCGCCGATCGAGGAGTTCCCCGAAGCGAAGTGGCGTCAGATCATCGACCTGATGCTGACGGCCCCCTTCCTGTTGAGCCAGGCCGTCTGGCCCTCCATGCGCGAGAATGGCTGGGGGCGCATCGTCAATATCGCCTCGGTACACGCCCAGGTGGCATCGCCGGGCAAGTCGGCCTATATCAGCGCCAAGCACGGCATGATCGGCCTGACCAAGACCGCCGCCCTGGAGGGGGGGAACCAGGGGATTACTGCCAACGCCATCTGTCCCGCCTATGTGAAGACCCCGCTGGTCGACAATCAGATCGCCGACCAGGCGAAGCTGCACGGGATGCAGGAGCAGGAGGTGATCGAACAGATCATGCTCAAGAATGCCGCCGTCAAACGACTGATCGAGCCCGCCGAGGTGGCCGAGCTGGTGGCCTACCTGGCGTCCGACTCGGCCGGTGCCGTGACCGGTGCCAGCTGGAATATCGATCTGGGATGGACGGCTCAATAACCGGGCTTCGCCCGGAGCTGGAAGCTTATCGGCGCACCGGCCGCTTCTGCAGCTTTCGCTGCAGGGTGCGTCGATGCATGCCCAGGGCCCGGGCGGTGGCGGAGATATTGCCGTCGTGCTCCTGGAGTACCTTCTGGATATGCTCCCAGGCGATGCGGTTGATGGAAGGGGGCTGGTCGGCCACCTCGATCTGCGGGTCGCCATCATCCTTCTCGAAGGCGGCCAGCACCTCGTCGGCATCGGCCGGCTTGCACAGGTAGTTGACCGCCCCCAGCTTGATCGCCTCCACGGCCGTGGCAATGCTGGAGTAGCCCGTGAGGATCACGATGCGGCACTCCGGCACCACTTCCAGCAGTTCCGGAAGCAGCTTGAGTCCGGACTCGTGCTCCAGCTTGAGATCCAGCGTGGTCAGGGCGGGGCGGTGCTGTCGCGCCAGGGAGAGGGCCTCCTGGGCGTCTCGGGCAACCACCACCTCGTAACCGCGGCGGGTCATGGCGCGGTCAAGCACATGGCAGAACATCTCGTCATCGTCGATGATCAGCAGGCGTTGGGGCGTCTCTTGCATGGGGTTCTCGCTCGGATGGTAGGTGAATTCATTCGGTGCCTGCCGCGCGTGGCAGCACGACCTCGGTCAGGGTGCCACCCTCCGGGTGATTATAGAGGCTGACACCGCCGCCGAAACGGTTGATGGTGGCGTGGGTCAGGAACAGGCCGATGCCCATTCCCTTGCTCTTGGTGGAGACAAAGGTCTCACCCAGCTGGTCGGCGATGGAGAGGGCGACCCCGGGGCCGTGATCGCGAATGTCGACGATCACCTCATCGTCATCCCAGTCGAGGCTGACCGCAATATCGTCGGGGTTGGCATCGGCGGCGTTGTTGAGCAGGTTGATCAGTGCCTGCTCGAGGGTCGTATCGACGGCCAGCATGGGGCGGCTGCGGTGCTCCGCCACGCTCATCTGGTGGCTGACGTCGGGGCGCAGCACCAGCCAGCGCTGGACCACGCCACCCAGCCACACTTCGGCGTCGGTAATCTGCGGCTTGCCCATGCGACGTCGGTCGGCACTCTCCACGAGCTGCTGGAGTCGTGACTTGCAGGTATCCACCTGCTGGCGCAGCAGCTCGATATCCTGCTGCAGTCTGGGGTGGTCGTCGGCCTCCGCCTCCTCTCGCATTTCGGAAAGCAGGACCGCCATGGTAGAGAGAGGCGTGCCCAGCTCATGGGCGGTGCCGGCGGCCTGAGTGGCCACGGCGATCACCTGTTCATTGCGCAGCGCGGCCTCACGAGTGCGAGACAGCGCCTGCTCCCTGCGGCGCAACGCATGGGCCATCCGGTAGATGAAGAAAGTCACCAGTCCCGCCGACAGGGCGAAGTTGAGCCACATGCCCAGCACATGCAGATTCAACTCCCCACTGGAGCCGTGTCCCCCTCCAAGCTGCGGGACGGGATGATAGAAGGCCAGCAGGGCGCTGTAGCCCAGCATCGAGGTGGCGGCGATGATCCAGGCACAGCGCCAGGGCAGGGTGGCGGCGGCGATGGTGACCGGCACCAGGTAGTAGGTGATGAAGGGATTGCTGGCGCCGCCGGTGAAGTAGAACAGCAGCGTCAGCCCGCCAACATCGGCCAGCAGGTGGAGCAGGTATTCACCGTCGGTAACATCGCGATGACGCCCCAGGCGCCACCAGGTCGCCAGGTTGATCAATGCCATCACCAGTATCACGCTGATCACCGCGGTGACCTCGAGCTCGAAGCCGAGCACCTCGACACCGAAGATGATGGCCGCCAGAAACCCCGTCCAGGTGATGCCGCGCACGATGGTCAGGCGTACCAGGTTGCGGTTGGGCGTGGAGAGTGGAAGTGGCTGGGTGGCTGGCATGTTGGCTCCTTGAGAACCCGGCCATGATAGCGCGGCCGAGTCGATGAGGGGTGCGCTCGGCCTACATTTCACCCTGGCGAGGGCGTAGAATAGGCGCCAAACTCCTCTCTCGACCCGGCATGACCACTCGTCAGGCCTGGGGCGAGTACAAATTGGCGACCTCAACGCATGTCAGACCAGAAACAGGCCCATGAGACCGGGCTTCGACGCACCTTTGCCATCATCTCGCACCCGGATGCGGGCAAGACCACCATCACCGAGAAGATGCTGCTGTTTGGAAATGCCATCCAGATGGCTGGCTCGGTGAAGAGCAAGCGCAACGACCGTCACGCGACCTCCGACTGGATGAAGATGGAGCAGGAGCGTGGCATCTCGGTGACCACCTCGGTGATGCAGTTCCCCTATGGGGGGCGCATCGTCAACCTGCTCGACACGCCAGGCCACGAGGACTTTTCCGAGGACACCTACCGCACCCTGACCGCGGTGGATTCGGCGCTGATGGTGATCGATGGCGCCAAGGGTGTCGAGGCTCGCACCATCAAGCTGATGGAGGTGTGTCGCCTGCGTACCACGCCGATTCTCACCTTCATCAACAAGATGGACCGCGATATTCGCGACCCCATCGAGGTGATGGACGAGGTCGAGACGGTGCTCAACATCCAGTGTGCGCCGATGACCTGGCCCATCGGCATGGGCCGCCACTTCAAGGGGGTCTACCACCTCTACAACGATACGATCCATCTCTACACCCAGGGCCAGGGCAACCGCATTCCCGACGACAAGCGCATCGAGGGGCTCGACAACCCCGAGGTGGATGAGCTGCTCGGCGAGGAGCAGGCCGAGGAGTTGCGCATGGAGGTGGAGCTGGTGCGCGGCGCCTCCCATGAGTTCGATCTGGAGGCCTATCGCCGCGGCGAACTGTCGCCGGTGTACTTCGGTACCGCCATGGGGAACTTCGGCGTACGCGAGATGCTCGATGGCTTCGTCGAATATGCGCCGCCTCCCCAGCCCCGTGAAACCGACGCGCGCATCGTGGAGGCCGAGGACGACCGCTTTACCGGTTTCGTGTTCAAGATTCAGGCCAACATGGATCCCAAGCACCGCGACCGTATCGCCTTCCTGCGCGTCTGTTCGGGGAAGTACGAGAAGAACATGAAGATGCGCCATGTTCGCATCGGCAAGGACGTCAAGATTGCCGATGCGCTGACCTTCATGGCCTCGGATCGCGCCCAGGTGGAGGAGGCCTGGCCGGGTGACATCATTGGCCTGCACAACCACGGCACCATCCAGATCGGTGATACCTTCACCCAGGGTGAGGATATGCGTTTCACCGGCATTCCTCATTTCGCCCCGGAGCTGTTCAAGCGTGTCCAGCTGAAGGACCCGCTGAAGATGAAGGCGCTGCAGAAGGGCCTGCAGCAGCTCTCCGAAGAGGGGGCGACCCAGGTATTCATGCCGATGGCCAACAACGATCTGATCCTCGGCGCCGTGGGTACCCTGCAGTTCGATGTGGTCGCCCATCGCCTCAAGGAGGAGTACAAGGTCGACTGCGTCTACGAAGGGGTGAATGTCAATACCGCGCGCTGGGTCTACTGTAACGATGCGAAGAAGCTCGAGGAGTTCAAGCGCAAGGCCGGTGCCAATCTGGCCATCGACGGCGGCGGTTACCTGACCTATATCGCCCCCACGCGGGTCAATCTGCAGATGACCCAGGAGCGCTGGCCCGAGATCCGCTTCCAGGCGACCCGGGAGCACTGACAGGGGAGCACTAACAGGTAAGGTGAGTCCGCCAGGAAAGCTGAGTCCGCGGCCATGAACGACAACGCCGACCCAAGACGGGTCGGCGTTGTTGGCTGGAAGACCAGTCGTATGAAAGGTCAATCAGGGTCAGTGCAGGTCAGTCTTCCGGATCGTTGGCGGAGTCCACACCGCTGTTAGGAGCGGTTGTACCTTCCGGCAACACCTTGGAGTCGTTGCCGGTGCCGTCTTCGGGGTCGTTGGCGGAATCCACGCCACTATCCGGGGTAACTTCATCCTCCGATAGCTTCATGGAGTCTGTGCCGCTGGCGGTGCCATCGCCGGCGTCGTTAGCCGAATCCACCCCGCTGTGAGGAGCCATCTCGTCCATGTCCCCCTTTTGATGATCGGCAGCAAGTGCGGTACCTGAACATAGAGCAAGGAACATCATGAGTGCAGTGGTATGTACGATATGCTTCATGCCGTTTCTCCATCTAGGTATGTTGCGTTCCATGCATCTCATATCGAGATGGTGTACACCCCTTAATACGAGAAGATGCATGTTGTGCGGCCTTGTCGACAGCAGTCATCTCGAGCTTTCTATGAGACTGAAGCTTGACCTCAAGCAGTTCCGCAGACCTCCTTCTATTTATCGCCTCATGTCCAACGTAGTACGTTTAAAGGGCTTTTCCCACCCATCTATGTGAGTAAAAGGTGATGAAATGTATCCATTCAGTTTTCATTGCCCCGGGTTGGACCTGTGTCGAGGCGAGGCAGCGGCGCCTGGCCATTCGACACAGGATGAATCGCCCAAACGGAGTCACCAGAGATACTGGAACAGGCACCTGCTATGCTGATCGACGCTCACTGCCATCTCGATTTCCCCGCCTTCGACGCCGACCGCGACGCCGTGTTCGAGCGGGCGAGGTCCGCGGGGGTGGGGCATTTCGTGGTCCCCGGCACCACCCGGGCACGCTGGGACGCGGTGCTGGCGCTGGGCGGGCGTGACGATGTCAGCGTCTGCCTGGGGTTGCATCCCTACTTTATGGAATCTCACCGTGACGCGGACCTCGATGCCCTGGCCCAGGCGTTGGATGACAACCCTCAGGTGGTGGCGATAGGGGAGTGCGGCATCGACGCCCGTTTCACCGAGACTCTCGAGGCCCAGTGGAAGCTGTTCGATGCTCAGCTCAGGCTGGCCAAGGCGAGGAAGCTGCCGGTGGTGATCCACTGCGTGCAGGCAAACGACAAGGTAGCCAAGCGGCTTCGCCAGCTGGCGCCTCCAGTCGGTGGGCTGATCCATGCCTTCGCCGGCTCCCCCGAACAGGCGAGCCGATTCCTCGAGCTGGGGTTCGTTGTCGGGCTGGGGGGAGCGGTCACCTTCGAACGGGCCAGGCGTCTGCACCGGGCGGTCAGGTCGCTTCCCGATGACGGCTATGTGCTGGAGACCGACAGCCCCGATATGCCCCTGGCCGGCCATCAGGGGCAGCGTAACGAGCCGGCCGCCGTCGATCAGGTCTGTCGTGCGGTGGCGGCGCTGCGCAGCCAGTCGCCGGAGTGCGTGGCGTCGAACAGCACCGCCAATGCCCGCCGCCTGTTTGGGTTATAGGGTGGCCAGGGTTTCCGGATCCAGGCGTTCGACGGGGTAAGGGAGCTTCAGCAGCTTCAGCTTCTGTCCCGCCACACTCAGCGGTCCCATGTCCTCCTTGGTGCTCATCACCACCAGCACCTCGGCCTGGTCGTAGGCGTCACGCTCCGCCGCGAGCACCTCGCCCACCGACTTCTCGCGGCTATCCACTACCGGGCTGCCGATCTCGGGCAAAACCGCTCCCTCGAGCTGGCCGCGCATCGTCCGGCGCTTGACCTGCCCGCGGAAGTGGGCACGCGCCACCACTTCCTGCCCGGTGTAGCAGCCCTTCTTGAAGCTGATGCCGCCCAGCGCCTCCCAGTTGATCATCTGGGGCAGCAGGGCGTCGCGATGCTGGGCGGTCAACCAGGCCAGGCCCGCCTGGATGTCGTGCAGGCACCAGACCGCATTGCCCACCGGCGTGGCCTGGTCGACCAGCCGGCGCCAGATATCGGCGGCGCGATCCGCGGGCAGGAGAGCCAGTAGCCTTTGGCGGGGGCCTGGATGCGCCAGCAGCTGAGTCTCGGCATCGCCGGCCTGGTGCCAGTGGGACGGTGGGGCAACCCCCAGGCGTACCTCGGCCAGCGCGCCGGCCTCCTGGCCGATAAGTCCGATCAGGGCGAGGTCCTGCCGCGTGGCCAGCTCAACCTTGTAGAAGACGGCGAACTTGCGCAGATGCTCCGCCAGGGAGTCGACCAGGTCACGATGCATTATCAGCCGGTAGTGCTCTTCTGCCACGCGCAGCAACTGGGCGTTGGCCAGCATGCGCCCCTTGGGGGTACAGAACATGGTCAGTGGCGCGAAGTGGCCGTCGACCAGGGTGAGCTGAGTGCTCGCCTGGCCCTGCAGGAACTTCTCGGCGTCGGCGCCCTTCACGTCGAGCACACCGAACTGCACGAGCGGTGTCACCACCGTGCCATCCAGGGCCTGGCGTGCGGGGTCCTGTGTGTCGAAGCTGATTCGGTCGTCGGTGAGCGACTCTGCGCCCAACTCGGAAATCCAGTCGTGCATGCGGGCCTCATCGTGTCAGGGGAATATCGGTATACACCAATACATGTGGGCGGGGGGGCGACATTGCAACCGCTGCTGGCCGGGGTGGCTCATGCTAGAATCTCCGCATTATTCACGCCAGGCAATCCGGGAGTCATGTCATGGCCCATCAATCGCTGAGCTTCGAGGGCGTCACCGACGCCGATCAGGTCAACCGCATCACTACCGCACTGATGATGCTCGACGGCGTCGAAAGCGCGGAAGTTGGACGTCACGGCGCCGAGGTGGAGGGTCGTGCCCGGCGCGAGGCGCTGATCAAGGCGGTAGAAGCACTCGGGCTTCCCATCCAGGTCAAGTAAGCAGGGAGCAGCGTGCATGAAGAAGACCATTGAGATTCAGAGCGTACGCAACCATATCTTTCGACAGCGGGTAGAACTCGATGGCTTCGAGGAGCTGTTCGTCGATGTGCCGCGAGCCTTCGGTGGCGAGGGGAGCGCCCCCGACCCCCATGACTACTTCGACCTGTCACTGGGAGCCTGCAAGGCGATCACCTCACTGATGTACGCCCGCCGCAAGGGGTGGTCCCTGGAGGGGATCAGCGTCAAGGTGCATCGTGATGACAGCGAGGAGCGCCACGGCACCTACCGGCTCGATGTCGAGATGCAGTTTCATGGCATCAGCGATCCCGAGCAGGTCGCTCGACTCGAGGAGATCAGCCACAAGTGCCCCATCCATCGGCTGATGACCAGCTCCACGGTGGAAGTGAGCACCCGCGCCGTGACCCAGGCCTGATCCCGGGTCACCCCCGAGCGCCGGCTGCGTAATGCGCCGAACCAACCCGGAGAGACCATGAGCAAGCCCTTTCGCCTCGCCTCGAAGTTTCAGCCCGCCGGCGACCAGCCGTCGGCCATCGATGCTCTGGTGGGTGGCCTGGAGGCAGGGCTGGCCCATCAGACCCTGCTTGGGGTCACGGGCTCCGGCAAGACCTTCACCATGGCCAATGTCGTCGAGCGCCTGCAGCGCCCGACCATCGTCATGGCGCCCAACAAGACCCTGGCGGCCCAGCTCTATGGCGAATTCAAGGCGTTCTTTCCGGACAACGCCGTGGAGTACTTCGTCTCCTATTACGACTACTATCAGCCCGAGGCCTATGTGCCCTCCTCGGATACCTTCATCGAGAAGGATGCCTCGATCAACGACCATATCGAGCAGATGCGGCTCTCCGCCACCAAGGCCCTGCTCGAGCGTCGCGATGCGCTGATCGTGGTCTCGGTATCGGCCATCTACGGCCTTGGCGACCCCGATCAGTATCTCAAGATGCGCCTGCACTTCACGCGAGGCGAGCTGATCGATCAGCGCAAGTTCCTGCGTCGTCTGGCCGAACTGCAGTACACCCGCAACGACCTCGACTTCAAGCGCGGCACCTATCGGGTGCGCGGCGATGTCATCGATATTTTCCCGGCGGACGCCGAGGATGAGGCGGTGCGCGTCGAGCTGTTCGACGACGAGATCGATTCGATCCGGCTCTTCGATCCCTTGACCGGCGAGGTGCGCGCCCAGCTGCCGCGCATGACCATCTATCCCAAGTCCCACTATGTGACGCCCAGAGAAACCATTCTGGGGGCCATCGACCGGATCAAGGCCGAGCTCGCCGAGCGTCTCGAGTGGCTGAGACAGCATGAGCGGCTGGTGGAGGCCCAGCGCCTGGAGCAGCGTACCCTGTACGATATCGAGATGATGCTGGAGCTCGGCTACTGCAATGGCATCGAGAACTACTCCCGTTACCTCTCGGGCCGCAACCCCGGGGAGCCGCCGCCCACCTTCTTCGACTATCTGCCCGATGACTCCTTGCTGCTTATCGACGAGAGTCACGTCAGCGTTCCCCAGGTCGGGGGCATGTACAAGGGCGACCGCTCGCGCAAGGAGACCCTGGTGGAGTACGGCTTTCGCCTGCCCTCCGCCCTCGATAACCGCCCCATGAAGTTCGAGGAGTGGGAGGCGATCTGCCCCCAGACCATCTTCGTGTCGGCGACGCCGGGCCCCTACGAGGCCGAGCATGCCGGCAGCGTCGTGGAGCAGGTGGTGCGCCCCACCGGCCTGCTTGACCCCGAACTGGAGGTGCGGCCGGCCACCACCCAGGTGGATGACCTGCTGTCCGAGATCCAGCTGCGTGCCGCCGCCGGCGAGAGAGTGCTGGTCACGACCCTGACCAAGCGCATGGCCGAGGATCTCACCGAGTATCTGGATGAGCATGGAGTGCGAGTGCGTTACCTGCACTCGGACATCGATACCGTGGAGCGGGTGGAGATCATACGCGACCTGCGCCTGGGCAAGTTCGACGTGCTGGTCGGTATCAACCTGTTGCGGGAGGGCCTGGATATTCCGGAGGTTTCCCTGGTGGCCATCCTGGATGCCGACAAGGAGGGCTTCCTGCGTAACGAGCGGTCGCTGATCCAGACCATCGGGCGGGCGGCCCGCAACGCCAATGGTCGCGCCATTCTCTACGCCGACCGGGTGACCGACTCCATGCGTCGTGCCATGGAGGAGACGGAGCGGCGGCGTGCCAAGCAGATCGCCTTCAACGAGGAGCACGGCATCACGCCCCAGACGGTGACCCGCTCGGTGGCGGATATTCTCGAGGCGGCCCAGACCCCCGGCAAGAAGGGCAAGGGGCGTCGCGGTGAGCGCAAGGTTGCCGAGCCGGCCGCCGTCTATGATCCCGCCGAGCTCTCGCCCCAGGAGTTGCTGCGGGAACTGACCCGAGTGGAGGACGCGATGTTCGAGGCCGCCCAGAACCTCGAGTTCGAGGAGGCCGCGCGCCTGCGCGACCGGCTGAATGATCTCAAGGAGCGTCAGCTGGCGCTTGGCTAGGGAGCCAGGCGATGGACCAGGTGACCGTCAGTGATGATACCGGGAGTAGCTTATACCGTTATCTTGCATGGCATCACAGCCTATTCAGCTCTTCGGTGGCAACAATGTCGACAGGCCGCAGGGTAGGGTATAATGCCCGCGTTTCAGCCCGCTTACCGGCAGTGGAATATCGCCAGGATGCGGGCATGCCGACAAGCCGAGGAGCTCCTTGCCCATGACCGTGATTCGTCAGGATGACCTGATCCAGAGCGTTGCCGATGCGCTGCAGTATATCTCCTACTACCACCCCAAGGATTTCATCGATGCCATGGCACAGGCCTATGAGCGCGAGGAGAACCCTGCGGCCAAGGATGCCATCGCCCAGATCCTGATCAACTCGCGCATGTGCGCCATGGGGCACCGTCCTATCTGTCAGGACACCGGCATCGTCACCGTCTTCCTGCATGTGGGCATGAACATTCGCTGGGAAGCCGAGATGAGCCTCGATGACATGGTCAATGAGGGCGTCCGTCGCGCCTACCAGCTCCCCGATAACGTGCTGCGTGCCTCGGTGCTGGCCGATCCCGACGGCGCCCGCCGCAATACCGGCGACAACACGCCGGCGATCATCCACCACAAGATTGTCCCCGGCGACAGCGTCGAGGTGCATGTGGCCGCCAAGGGCGGGGGTAGCGAAGCGAAGTCCAAGTTCGCCATGCTCAACCCGTCCGACAGCGTGGTCGACTGGGTCATGGAGCAGCTGCCCAAGATGGGGGCAGGGTGGTGCCCCCCGGGAATGCTCGGCATCGGCATCGGCGGCACCGCGGAGAAGGCGATGGAGATTGCCAAGGAGGCGCTTCTCGACCCCATCGATATCCAGGAGTTGCAGTCTCGCGGTGCCACCAACCGTGCCGAGGAGCTGCGCCTTGAACTGTTCGATCGCGTCAACCGGAGTGGCATCGGCGCCCAGGGGCTCGGCGGCCTGACCACGGTGCTGGACATCAAGGTCAAGGATTACCCCACCCACGCGGCCAACAAGCCGGTGGCCATCATTCCCAACTGTGCCGCCACTCGCCACGCCCACTTCACCCTGGATGGCAGCGGTCCGGCCTCACTGCCGGCGCCGAAGCTCGAGGACTGGCCCGAGGTCACGCGGGAGGCAGGGGATAACGTCAAGCGCGTCGACCTCGACAACATCACGCCGGAAGAGGTGCAGACCTGGCAGCCGGGTGACACCCTGCTGCTCAACGGCAAGCTGCTCACCGGTCGCGACGCCGCACACAAGCGCATGGTCGACATGATCGCCAAGGGTGAGCCACTGCCCGTCGACATGAAGGGGCGCTTCATCTACTACGTGGGACCGGTGGACCCGGTTGGCGACGAGGTGGTGGGGCCGGCCGGCCCCACCACCGCCACCCGCATGGACAAGTTCACCCGCACCATGCTCGAGGAGACCGGCCTGATGGGCATGGTCGGCAAGGCCGAACGCGGTGAAGCCGCCATCGAGGCCATCCGCGACAACAAGGCGGTCTACCTGATGGCAGTGGGGGGCTCCGCCTACCTGGTGGCCCAGGCGATCAAGAAGGCTCGCGTGGTGGGCTTCGAGGACCTTGGCATGGAGGCCATCTATGAGTTCGAGGTGGAGGACATGCCGGTGACCGTCGCGGTCGACAGCCAGGGCACCTCGGTCCACCAGACGGGTCCCGCCAAGTGGAAGGAGATCATCGCCGAGCGCGCCTGAGGCCTGCCGGTGATCCTGGCGGCCCTGCCTCTTGGCGGGGCCGCCGTCGTTTGGGTATGCTGACTCCCCAACAAGGTGTTGCGGGAATCTCCCTCGCGAAGGCGTGGGCTCGCGCCATCACGGCCGGCGCAGCCGGTGACGAGAGTTTCTGCAGGGAGAGTTCATGACGTCCTGGCTGTTAGGGCTGGTAATCTTCACCTTTTACATGGCAGGTATCGTCTCGGCGATACTCGCGCTGCTCTCCAGTCGCACCTCCCAGGGCGCCATCGCCTGGATCCTCTCGTTGATCACGCTTCCCTACCTGGCGGTACCCGCCTACTGGATCTTCGGACAGCCGCGCTTCTACGGTTATGTCACCGCCCGGGGACAGCGCGACAGCGTGTTGCGCCGTGTGCTGGCACGCTACCGTTCGCATGTCGCCCCCTACCTGACCGATAACTCAGACCCCGATGTGCGTGCCGTGGAACAGCTGGCCCAGATGCCCATGACCAGTGGCAATCGGGCCGAGCTTCTGGTCGATGGTCAGGCGACGTTCGACAGCCTGTTCGCCGGTATCGACAGGGCCGAGGAGTATGTGCTGGTGCAGTTCTTCATCGTGCGCAACGATGCCCTGGGCCTGCAACTCAAGGAGTGCCTGCAGCGCGCCGTGGAGCGTGGCGTACGGGCCTACTTCCTGTACGACAAGATAGGCAGCCACAAGCTGAACGAGGGCTATCTGCGTGATCTCGCCGAGGCGGGGATCGAGGTCTACGCCTTTCGCTCATCGCGTGGCCTGCGTCATCGCTTCCAGATCAATTTCCGCAACCATCGCAAGGTCGTGGTGGTGGATGGGAAGGAGGGCTGGGTCGGCGGCTTCAATGTCGGCATCGAATACCTGGGGCAGCATCCACGTCACGGCCCATGGCGTGACACCCATCTCAAGCTTACCGGCCCCAGCGTGCTGGGACTGCAGGAGGCGTTCTGGGAGGATTGGCACTGGGCGACCGGTGAGCTGATCAACCTCTCCTGGATACCGACCACCATCTGCGAGGAGTGCCATGATGTGGTGATCGTGCCCTCGGGGCCGGCGGATACGCAAGATACCGCCAGCCTGCTGGTCCAGCATGCCATCCACAGCGCCCGAGAACGCTTCTGGGTCACCAGTCCCTACTTCGTGCCCGACCAGAGCGTGCAGGATGCACTGCGCCTGGCGGCCATGCGCGGTGTGGACGTGCGAATCATGATCCCCGAGCGCCCCGACCATCTGCTGGTGTTCCTTTCCGCCTTCTCCTTTCTGCCCGATATGTTGCGCGCCGGCGTCAGGGTCTATCGCTACCAGCCCGGCTTCCTGCACCAGAAGGTGATGCTGATCGACCAGGCGGCGGCCAGCGTCGGCACGGTTAACCTCGACAACCGCTCCTTCCGTCTCAACTTCGAGATCACGGCCTTCCTTCCGGATCGCCAGTTTGCCGCGCAGGTTGAGCAGATGCTCGAGGTGGATTTCAGTCACTGCCGCGAGATCAGCGTCGAGGAGGTCACATCGCGGCCGTTATGGCGCAAGCTGATGTCCAGGGCCGCCTACCTGATGGCGCCAATTCAGTGATATATTAATTACTTGCGGTGATCGGCGAGTCCGGTCGTTACCCTCATCATGAATCGGGAGTCACGGTGAACCTCGAGACCAAATGGCTAGAGGACTTCGTTGCCCTGGCTAACACACGCAGCTTTTCCGCCTCGGCCCGCCAGCGTCATGTGACTCAGCCCGCCTTCAGTCGCCGTATTCGCTCCCTGGAGCAGGCTGTCGGGGCCACGCTGGTCGACCGTTCCACCACGCCGGTCGGGCTGACCCCTGAAGGGCAGCTATTCCTGATCACGGCGCGCAACCTGGTCGAGCAGCTCAACGAGAGCCTGGGGCATCTGCGGGGCCTGGCCATGGCCAACGAAGCACTGGACATCGTTGCCGCCCACTCCCTCGCATTGAGCTTCTTTCCGCCCTGGATCTCGCGTCTGCAGCAGGGCATCGGCGAGCTTCCCACGCGACTGGTGGCCATGAACGTGGGGGAGGCCATCCATGTGCTGCGCGAAGGCAACTGTGATCTGATGCTGGCCTATCACGACTCCCACGCCACCATGCAGCTGGACTCCGAGGTGTTTCCCTCGTTTTCCATCGGGCAGGTCAAGATGGCACCGGTGTGTCTACCGGACGAGGAGGGTGAGCCGCGTTTCCCCCTGCAAGCCGAGGAGCCGATTCCCTACCTCTCCTATACCCGAGCCGCCTTCCTGGGGCGCAGCGTACGCATGCTGCTCAAGAACGACCCCCTGCGACTGCGGCTGCGCACCGTCTATGAGACCGCCATGGCGGAAGGGCTCAAGGGCATGGTGATGCAGGGCATGGGGCTGGCCTGGATTCCCGACTTCTGCATCCGCGAAGAGCTAAGAGATGGCCGGCTGGTCCGGGCCGGCGACGAGAAGTGGGACATCCCGCTGGAGATACGTCTCTATCGCTGCTCCCTGGTACACAAGCCCGGCGTCGAGAAGCTCTGGAAGCAGATGCAGAAACTGCCGCGCGACTTTCTTCAGGGCTGACTAAAACAGGGATCGATCTACAACAGGGTTCGACTCTTTCACGACTCACGGCATGCCGAAATCGGCGGGCAGGCCCAGGAAGTCCTGAATGATAAAGAAGTGATCCTCGAACAGGCTCTCCGGATCGAGATCGGCCAGCGCCACCCAGCGTGCATGATCGCCACCCTGCACCGGCTTGAGACGAGGCAGCTGCTGTTCGGGGCGCAGGGCGAAGTAGAAGGCCTCGGCCAGTGTTCGCCCCCGCCAGCTGCGATGCGGCTCGTCGAACAGGCGCTGGCCCCGCAACGAGCCCTTGAGCACCGGTTCCGGCACCTTGAGGCGCACCCGCTCGCGTAGCTCCCGCAGGCACGCATCCAGCAGCCGCTCGTGAGGGTTGATGAAGCCCCCCGGCAGGGCGTAAAGCCCCTTGCCGGGCGCCGATGTGCGCCTGACCAGCAGCACATGCCCCGACTGCACGACCACCGCGTTGACGGTAACGAAGATGGGCGGGTAGGGCGCCTGGGCCCAGGCGCTGCGATATTGATCGAGCAGTACCTGCTCCTCGATCAGCTGACGGTAGTCATTGCCGGCGCAGAAGGCGTGGAGGGTGTCGATGACGCCGGGTGGCAGGTCGTGGAAGGCCCCGGTACTGAGGTAGTCGCCGGCCGACGGGCTGGAGTGGAATAGCCGTTCGCGGATCTGGCTGGCGGAGATCCCCTCCACCAGCGGCACGCTCACCGACTCCCATTGAGGAAACAGCGCCAGGTAATAACTGGACTGGCCGCGGCTGGCCCCGATCAGCCCGATACGCGGCAGGCGCGCTCCCTGGGGGCTGGCAATATCACGCACCTTGCGTTGTACATCACGCACCCAGACATCATTGTTGTAGAGGGCGTCGAGCAGTGGCACCACGGCCAGCCGCTCATTCTCCTCGACATCGAAGGCACTGCGCAGCATGGCGCTGCGCTCGTCGAAGCGCCACGGATTGCGAAGCGAGCGCGCCTGCCAGGCCGACCCCACCATCACGATCACCTGCCTGGCACGCTTCAGGGCCTCATGAATGACCGCGAGATGCCCCAGATGGGGCGGCTGGAAGCGGCCGATAAAGACCAGGCAGTCGAAATCGGGGCTATCGGAAATGGCGTCCGTGCAAGGGGTCATGGCAGGCCTGTGATGGAGTGACCCAGCCATTATGTTAGCCACCCCGATGGCTTGCAATGTACCGGGAGCGGACGAGACGCCCGGGGCGGGGTTCGGCTATCCTGTGACTACATCACAGCGAAGCAAGGAAGTTCGATGTTTGAAGCGAAAGAGCTGTCGCTCGCCCGGCTCAAGACCGAGGTGATCTTCTGGTGGCGAGTGACGCGAGGGGCGGTCCAGCTATGGCTTGAACGCAACGCGTTCAGCTACGCGGGTTCGCTGGCCTTCTACACGCTATTTTCCCTGGCGCCCACCATCATCATCGCGGTCACCGTGATCGGCCTGGTGCTTGGCGAGGAGGCGGCCCATGGCCAGGTGGTGGCTCAGCTACAGGGCACCATGGGGCATGATACCGCCGCGGCCATCGAGGCTGCCGTCGCCCAGTCGCGCATCGAGGAGTCGGGGCTGCTGCCCAGCCTGCTGGGGGTAGGGGCCCTGCTGGTGGGTGCCACCACCGTGTTCGCCCAGATGCAGTTCTCGCTGAATACCATCTGGGGAGTGACCGCACGCCCCAGCGCCAACAGCGCCCTGGTGTTTATCAAGAATCGTCTGCTGTCGCTGACCGTGGTGCTCTCCATCGGCTTCATCCTGCTGGTGTCGCTGGTACTTGGCGTCATGCTGCGCGCTACCCTGCAGGCCGCCGACACGCTGCTGCCCTATGTGGGAGCGCTGACCACCGGGGCCGAATTCCTGGTCTCGCTGGTGATCATTTCGCTGCTGTTCGCGACCATCTTCAAGGTGCTTCCCGATGTAGTGCTGAGCTGGCGAGACGTCATGGTAGGAGCCGTGGTCACGGCACTGCTGTTTGCGGTAGGCCGGTCGATGATCGCCCTCTATCTCTCTCACACGGCCACCGCCTCCACCTACGGAGCGGCAGGGTCGGTGGTGATGATCCTGCTCTGGGTGTATTATTCTTCTCTAATACTTTTGTTCGGGGCGGCCTTTACTCGCTGTCACCTAATCGCGAGAGGCAGGCCCCTGGTACCTCGGGTCACCGCCGTGGAGGTCAAGCGCGAACTGCTGGAGAGTGTTCGAGGCGACGCCGAAGGTCCAGCAAGCAAGAGCATGGAAAGCGAAAGCCCGGCGGGAAAGAGCCCGTCGGCCTAGTCAGCCAGCCCCCAGATCGCGACCTGAGCCATTCATCTGGGTCATGACCTCAGCGGCTGGCCGCGATGAGGCCCGGCTGGTAGAAAAGGGCATCATAGATGTATCGACAAGGAGCGCGTCATGGAGACGACCTGCGTAAAGGCCCTGGTGACCGGCAAGGTTCAGGGCGTCTGGTATCGCCGTGCCACCCAGGAGCAGGCGTTGCAGCAGGGCCTGACCGGCCATGCGGTCAATCTGCCCGACGGCCGGGTGGAGGTGCTGCTTTGCGGCCGACCCGAAGCGGTCCGGGAGGTCGGTGAGTGGCTCTGGAGGGGCCCGGAGCATGCCCGGGTTACCCATGTGGAGTTCAATGTTGTCGAGACGCATGCCCCGGATGACTTTCGTACCGGCTAGGCGGGAGATTGACGGCTCAGGCAAGTACCTCGGCGATCCAGTCGCTGACGGCCTGGCCTTCGACCCCGGCGCACACATCCACCAGCGGAGTGCGCGACCAGCGCTCCTCGATAAAGCCACGTCCCTCGGGTGCGAAGAGTGTCTGGCCCTCGGCGGCCCCTTCGGTCACCACCGAGAGGTGGCCCCGTGAGGTGGTGAACAGCTCCGGGCGCAGCAGCCAGGCCAGGGCGCAACTATCGTGGGGGCAGCAGCCGTCGATGCCCAGAGCCGACTGATAGAAGTCGCGATAGAAGGCGTAACTGCCTGCCAGCACCCGGCCGAGTTCGCCCTGGCCGGCCTCGATCCGCGCCATATGGGCCGGAGTCAGCACGCAGCGATGGGTGACATCCAGGCCCACCAGGGTCAACGGCCAGCCAGCGGTAAGCACCCGAGCCGCGGCATCCGGGTCATTGAACATGTTGGCTTCGGCCACGGGGGTCACATTTCCCCCTTCACGGATGGAGCCCCCCATAACGACCACGCCCTTCACCTTGTCGACAAGAGTCGGGTCGAGCTGTAGCGCCGCGGCCAGATTGCCCAGGGGGCCAACGGCGACCAGGGTCACCTCTCCAGGGCGCTCATTCACCGTATCGACGATGAACTGCGCGGCACATCGACTTTCCGCTCGACCGCTTACCGTCGGCAGCGTGATATTGCCCAGGCCGTTGGCGCCATGAATATGGGCGGGAGGGGCATGGCGCGGCTTGATCAGTGGTGCCGCGGCGCCCTGGGCCACGGGAATCTCGCGCCCGGCCAGCTCGGCGAGCAGCAGGGCATTGTGGGTGGCGGTCTCGACATCCACGTTGCCGTAGGTGGTCGTCATGCCAAGCAGGTCGATCTCCGGGTGGCGCAGCGCAATGGCGATGGCCTGGGCATCGTCCACGCCCGGGTCCGTATCAAAGATGATGGAGTGGGTCACATTACTCTCCGGGTTTACGGGGTTTGAGGGTCGACGGGGGCATCGGGGGAGACAGGGGCCTGTTGCAGGGCGCGCTGGACTTCATCGAGGGTGGGGATGCTCTCCGCAGCGCCGGACCGCTGCACCCCGAGGGCCGCGGCGGTAGCGGCATGACGCAGGCAGTCGTCGATCGACCTGCCAGCCTGAAGCGCCGCCAGGTAGTAGCCGATGAAGGTGTCGCCGGCCGCGGTGGTGTCGACGGCCACGACCGGTAGCGCCGGCTGATGTCGGCACATGCCGTGTCGCTGGTGCCAGGCGCCTTCTCCCCCCAGGGTCAGTACTATCTCGGCCTCGGGCAGTCGCTGTGCCAGGGCGTCGAGCAGCGCCTGGGCACGGCTCTCCACGGGGAGCCCGACGAGCAGGGCGGCCTCCGTGCGGTTGACGAAGAGCAGTGAGCACAGATGAAGCGGGAGCCTAGCCACATTGTCATCCATGGGCGCCGGGTTGAAGGCTACCTTCAGCCCATGCTCGACGGCCAGGGGGATCAGCGTCTCGAGGCCGCTGCATTCGTTCTGCAGCAGCAACCAGTCGCCCGGCTGGGTGGTGGCGACGAGTGTGGCCAGCTCCTGCTGGGTGGTGCCATGGTTGGCCCCCGAGAACAGGATGATGGCGTTCTCGCCTCGGTCATCGACCTGGATGATGGCGTGGCCGCTGGGCCCATCGAGCAGCGTCACATGCTCGACGTCGACGCCGGCCCGGGACAGGGCGTCACGAGCCCAGACATCCTGCCGCCCCAGGCGACCCCAGTGGCTGACTGTCCCGGCGGCCCGGGCCATGGCCAGTGACTGGTTGGCGCCCTTGCCACCCAGCCCTACGCTGTAGTCATGGCTCGCCAGTGTCTCCCCCGGTGCCACCAGGTGGGGCACGCGATAGACATGATCGAGGTTGATGGAGCCGAAGTTATAGCAGTGGAACCGAGGGGCGCTGTCGCCCCAGGCCTCGCCTGGTGAGTCGTCGAGCTGCTGCATGATCACTGCCCCCGCTTCCAGTCACTCAGGTTGTTGGCCGTCAGTGTCACCACATTCTGGCGTGCCTCGGGGGTGATCCAGGCATTGTGGGGCGTGACGATCAGGTTGAGCGGTTCATTCAAGGCATCAAGCAGCGGGTGGCCATCACGAGGTGGCTCCTCGGGGAGCACATCGACCGCCAGCCCGCCGAGGCGCCCTTCGCGAAGGGCCGTCAGGGCCGCGACCTCGTCGATGATGCCGCCTCGGGCACAGTTGATCAGCAGGGCGCCGGGCTTGACCCTGGCCAGCAGATCGCCACCCACCAGGTGGTGGGTCGCTTCATTGAGTGGGCAGTGCAGGCTGATGGCGTCGACCTCCGGGGCCAGTTCGGCGAGGCCGGGACGCTGATCCTGAGCCTCGTTGCCAGGCCTGGCGGTGAAGGTCACCCGCATGCCCAGGGCCTCGGCGAGCTGGGCCACGCGCCCCCCCAGCTCCCCCTGCCCGACAATGGCCAGATGCTTCCCTTCGAGCTGCAGGGTGCGATGATCCATCAGGCAGAAGAAGGGGCTCTCGTTCCAGCGACCTGCCGTCACATCGCGCCCGTAGAGCGGCAGGCGATTGGCCAGGGTCAGCAGCAGCATCAGGGTGTGCTGGGCGACGCTGGCGGTGCCGTAACCCGTCACGTTCCTGACCTCTATCCCCAGGCGCCGAGCCGTGGCCATGTCGATATTGTTGGTGCCCGTGGCCAGCACGCAGATCAGTTTCAGGGAGGGCAGCGCCTCAATTGTCGTGGCATCCAGGACCACCTTGTTGACGATGGCGACCTCGGCATCTGCCAGCCTGGTCTGGGCCTCGTGAGTGGTGCTGCGCTGGTGCACCACCAGCTCGTCTACCTGTTCGTGAAGGGGAGCGAGGTCGATATCGGGACCGAGGCTTGCGGCATCGAGAAGGACGGCTTTCATTACAGGTTTCCTCGTTGGATGAGGGGCGCCTTGCCCGCACAGGTATGAGGCGCGCTATAATAGCGCGCTTTGGCAGGCTTGGAAGTCGCCACACTCGGCCCCATATCCATTGGGGTCGGGCCGGGCCCGACCGCGTCCTGAACTGGGTAGTGACGATTTGGAGTGATCAAACCATGCCCATCTACGAATACGAGTGCAAGGCTTGCGGCCATCGCCTCGAAAAGCTTCAGAAGTTGAGCGCCGAGCCGTTGACCGACTGTCCCGCCTGCACGACCTCGGCGCTGATCCGCCTGGTCTCCGCTGCCGGCTTCCGCCTGGCCGGTGACGGTTGGTACGAGACCGACTTCAAGTCCGGCAACAAGAAGAACCTTGCCGATGATGGCGGCGCCTCCTCGGGCGCCACGCCAGACTAGCAGGATGGGGTGGCGGCCCTCGGGCCCGCCACCCCCTAGCGGTTCGACCCCCTAACTCGAACACTATTTGACTTACACCACGCAACAGAACAGGACACGACATGCGCAGCCATTATTGCGGCCAGCTCAACGAGACCCTGGTGGACCAGACGGTCACCCTGTGCGGCTGGGTTCACCGCCGCCGTGACCACGGGGGCGTGATCTTCCTCGACATGCGCGATCGTGATGGTATCGCCCAGGTCGTGGTCGACCCCGACACCGCCGAGGCCTTCGCCAATGCCGACCGCGCCCGCAGCGAGTTCGTGCTGCGCATCCAGGGCCGCGTGAGGCTGCGCCCCGAGGGCACGCAGAACCCCAACATGCCCACCGGCATGATCGAGGTGCTGGCCAAGCAGGTGGAGGTGCTCAATACCGCCGCCACGCCGCCGTTCCAGCTCGACGAGCACGGCAAGGTGGGCGAGGAGGTGCGTCTCAAGCACCGCTATATCGACCTGCGTCGCCCCGAGATGATCGACAAGCTGCGTCTGCGCTCACGCATCTCTCACAGCGTGCGGGCCTACCTCGAGGGGCAGGGCTTCCTCGATATCGAGACCCCGATCCTGACCCGCGCCACCCCCGAGGGTGCCCGTGACTATCTGGTGCCGAGCCGTACCCATGCGGGCAGCTTCTTCGCGCTGCCCCAGTCGCCGCAGCTCTTCAAGCAGCTGCTGATGGTGGCGGGTTTCGATCGCTACTACCAGATCGCCAAGTGCTTCCGCGACGAGGACCTGCGCGCCGACCGTCAGCCGGAGTTCACCCAGATCGACCTCGAGGCCTCCTTCGTGGAGGAAGAGGACATCATGGGCATCACCGAGGCGATGATTCGCCAACTCTTCCAGGACGTGCTCGGCGTGGAGCTTCCCGACTTCCCGCGGATGACCTGGCAGGAGGCGATGAACCGCTACGGCTCCGACAAGCCCGATCTGCGTATTCCGCTCGAGCTTACCGACGTCGACGACCTGATGAAGCAGGTCGACTTCAAGGTCTTCTCCGGCCCGGCCAGTGCCGACGACGGTCGCGTGGCCGCCCTGCGGGTGCCGGGCGGAGCCAAGCTTTCCCGCAAGGAGATCGACGAGTACACCAAGTTCGTCGGCATCTACGGCGCCAAGGGGCTGGCCTGGATCAAGGTCAACGAGCGTGCCAAGGGCCTCGAGGGACTGCAGTCGCCCATCGTCAAGTTCATGGAGAACGTGGTCGAGGAGCTGCTCGAGCGGGTGAGTGCCGAGGATGGCGACATCATCTTCTTCGGTGCCGACAAGACACGCATCGTCAACGAGGCGATCGGCGCGCTGCGGGTCAAGCTGGGTGAGGACCTCGACCTCTATACCCAGGAGTGGTCGCCGCTGTGGGTGGTGGATTTCCCCATGTTCGAGGCCGACGACAATGGCCGCCTGAGCCCGCTGCACCACCCCTTCACCTCACCGGCCTGCAGCCCCGAGGAGCTCAAGGAGAACCCCGCCGGGGCGCTCTCGCGGGCCTATGACATGGTGCTCAACGGCACCGAGCTGGGCGGCGGCTCCATTCGTATCCATGATCAGGCGATGCAGCGCCAGGTCTTCGAGATCCTCGGCATCGGCGAAGAGGAGGCTCGCGAGAAGTTCGGCTTCCTGCTCGACGCCCTCCAGTACGGTGCTCCGCCCCACGGCGGCCTGGCCTTCGGTCTCGACCGGCTGGTGATGCTGATGACCGGCGGACGTACCATCCGCGAGGTGATCGCCTTCCCCAAGACCCAGAGCGCGGCCTGCCTGATGACCGACGCCCCGGGTGAGGTCAGTGGCGACCAGCTCAAGGAGCTCAATATCCGCCTGCGGCAGAAGGCGAGGGCGGAGACCGCCGGCGAGTAACGGCGGCTGCGACCCGAAGTGATCACACCGGCGCCCGAGGGGCGCCGGTGTCATGTTGAAGCTAAGGAGAAGAGCATGGCTGGGCACAGCAAGTGGTCCAACATCAAGCACCGCAAGGCGGCTCAGGACGCCAAGCGCGGCAAGATCTTCAATAAGCTGATTCGTGAACTGACCGTGGCCGCGCGCCAGGGTGGCCCTGACCCGGCGGATAACCCGCGCCTGCGCGCCGCCGTCGACAAGGCGCTCTCCAGCAATATGGCCAAGGACACCGTGCAGCGCGCCATCGATCGTGGCGCGGGCAATATCGACGGCGACGCCATGGAGGAGTGCATCTACGAAGGCTATGGACCGGAGGGGGTGGCGGTGATGGTCGAGTGCCTCACCGATAACCGCAACCGTACCGTCTCCGAGGTGCGACACGCCTTCAACAAGAGTGGTGGCAACCTCGGCACCAGCGGCTCGGTGGCCTTCATGTTTCACAAGCAGGGGCGCCTGGCGCTCCCCGCGGGCCTCTCGGAAGAGGCGGTGATCGAGGCCACCCTGGAGGCCGAGCCCGAGGATATCGTGACCCTGGAGGACGACAGCCTGGAGGTGGTCACCAGCCCCGATGCGTACCATGAGGTCAAGG
>NZ_JADNRL010000042.1:737-1100 GCF_015595025.1 Halomonas sp. KAO | reverse complement strand
AACTCCAGCATTACAGGCGCTCCTCGGCATGGTCGTGGTCGTTAGCAGGGGGATTCATGCGCCCGGTGAGGACCAGGAAGTGGCGGCTCGCCTCCACCAGCGCCTGGAGGATCATCAGTCCGGCGAAAAGCGGGATCAGCGTCTTGAGCAGGAAAACGCCGGGGATGCCGCCCGAATCGGGAGAACCCTCGAGGATGCGCCAGGAATTGCCCACATATTTCGTGCTCGACAGGAGCACGAAGATCATCACCGGCAGCAGCAGGAAGAGGGTGCCGCAGAGGTCGACCAGTGCCTTGCGTTTCGGCGTCATGGCGCGATAGAAGATATCCACGCGCACATGGCCGTCGTGCTTGAGGGTCCAGG
>NZ_JADNRL010000042.1:0-438 GCF_015595025.1 Halomonas sp. KAO | reverse complement strand
CATGGCGATGCTGTTGAAGTTGAAGACGTAGCGCAGCACCACGATCAGGAACTGGATGAGCATCATCGCCAGGACAAGCCAGGAGAGGCTCCTGCCGAGCCATTCGGAAGCACGGTCGAGCCATACGATGGCGCCTGGCAGCGCGCGGGATTGGGCCATGGGGTAGGTCTCGTTGTTCAGTCTTCGCGTCTGATGGGTCGGTATGGTCGCACATCGGTGCCCCGGCGGCAGCCACCCGGTCCAACGTTGACTATACGCTCTGCCCGTGTGGCGGTGGTCAGCGCTGGCGTCGGGTCTCGCCCCGGTTAGTCGCCAGGCAGGCGTCCAGGCAGGCCGGTGGCAGGCGAATATCCACGGCAATCGGCAGGTGGTCGGAGAACAGGTGGTCGAGCACGCGGACCTCGTCGGCCTCCAGCGAGTCGGAGAGCAGGATATGGT
>NZ_JADNRL010000041.1:732-1169 GCF_015595025.1 Halomonas sp. KAO | reverse complement strand
TCAGATACCTGAAGACCAGGTTGAGCGTTTCAAGGCATCTCTTGCTATTCATCGATCAAATTTTGGTCTGGGTCAATATTGTGTCGTCATTACGAATTCTCGCGAATTTATCGCCAGAATAGAAGCCACTCTCAGGGAAAAATGCTTTCGAATCGCCCGGGGCCTAGTTGAGTGTTTTGATGAGCATGAGTTCCATGGAACATTAGATGCAGATAAGGTGGGGTTCTACAAGCGCTCAGTATATGAGGTTCAAAGTGAATACAGATTTCTCGTTGATTCCGATGTTTCCGCAGAAAGCTCTTTCTGGCTCGAAGTCGGCGATCTGTCGGACATCACTATGATCATGACTCCAGAAGAGTTTAATGAGAATCTTGAGGTTGAGTTTCATGCACAACAAGGCCATGCAGCCGACGCTCCTTCGTCACGCGGCTGATGGC
>NZ_JADNRL010000041.1:0-470 GCF_015595025.1 Halomonas sp. KAO | reverse complement strand
ATCTAGTAGGAGAGGCAAGATCCTGCGCAAAGAAGCATGCGGAAGCATCCGCCGAGATCATCTCTTCGCAGGGGTTGGCGGACGCATTGGATTATTGCAAGGAGCAGGGACTAGAACCGCCACAGTGTTCTCTGACCGCTGAATCGCAGAACGCTGAGGCGCTGAGGACTAAAGCCAAACGGATGCTAAGCGAGGTGAAATGGTGGGAGCGTCGATTGGAGCGGAAAGCCGTGCAAGATTTTGAGATGCGCAAGAGGCAGTCGGGCGACGTCGATGGCCCAGTTTCCGACGAAGCCCTTCAATACTACAAAGCAAAAGGAAGGCGCTAGTAGCGTATAACAATTTGGTGGAGGCGACGCCGGTAAATGTGGCTGCCTACAATCGGGCCATCCGGGCGGCGCGCCTTACCACACCGTTTTTTATATGGAAACTTTGAATCAAGGAGAGGATCTTGAAATTAGAAAAACTCA
>NZ_JADNRL010000020.1:614-1658 GCF_015595025.1 Halomonas sp. KAO | reverse complement strand
AACCCCGGAGAGGGGAGTGAAATAGATCCTGAAACCGTATGCGTACAAGCAGTGGGAGCAGACTCGTTCTGTGACCGCGTACCTTTTGTATAATGGGTCAGCGACTTATTTTCAGTGGCGAGCTTAACCGTATAGGGGAGGCGTAGGGAAACCGAGTCTTAACTGGGCGACCAGTCGCTGGGAATAGACCCGAAACCGGGCGATCTATCCATGAGCAGGTTGAAGGTTGAGTAACATCAACTGGAGGACCGAACCCACGTATGTTGAAAAATGCGGGGATGACTTGTGGATCGGAGTGAAAGGCTAATCAAGCCCGGAGATAGCTGGTTCTCCTCGAAAGCTATTTAGGTAGCGCCTCACGTAGCACCGCCGGGGGTAGAGCACTGTTTCGGCTAGGGGGTCATCCCGACTTACCAACCCGAGGCAAACTCCGAATACCGGTGAGTGACGCGTGGGAGACACACAGTGGGTGCTAACGTCCATTGTGAAAAGGGAAACAACCCAGACCGTCAGCTAAGGTCCCCAAATCCTGGTTAAGTGGGAAACGATGTGGGAAGGCTCAGACAGCTAGGAGGTTGGCTTAGAAGCAGCCATCCTTTAAAGAAAGCGTAATAGCTCACTAGTCGAGTCGGCCTGCGCGGAAGATATAACGGGGCTAAACCAGGTACCGAAGCTACGGGTTCATCGAATGATGAGCGGTAGAGGAGCGTCGTGTAAGCCAATGAAGGGAGATCGAGAGGTCTGCTGGAGGTATCACGAGTGCGAATGCTGACATGAGTAACGACAAGGGAGGTGAAAAACCTCCCCGCCGGAAGACCAAGGGTTTCTGTTCGACGCTAATCGGAGCAGAGTGAGTCGGCCCCTAAGGCGAGGCCGAAAGGCGTAGTCGATGGGAAACGGGTTAATATTCCCGTACCTCACTGTATTGCGATGGGGAGACGGAGAAGGCTAGGTGAGCCAGGCGTTGGTTGTCCTGGTGAAAGTCGGTAGGCTGGAGAATCAGGCAAATCCGGTTCTCCAAGGCCGAGAGACGAGACGAACGGG
>NZ_JADNRL010000020.1:473-604 GCF_015595025.1 Halomonas sp. KAO | reverse complement strand
ATTGCGATGGGGAGACGGAGAAGGCTAGGTGAGCCAGGCGTTGGTTGTCCTGGTGAAAGTCGGTAGGCTGGAGAATCAGGCAAATCCGGTTCTCCAAGGCCGAGAGACGAGACGAACGGACCACGGTCCGA
>NZ_JADNRL010000020.1:0-463 GCF_015595025.1 Halomonas sp. KAO | reverse complement strand
ATTGCGATGGGGAGACGGAGAAGGCTAGGTGAGCCAGGCGTTGGTTGTCCTGGTGAAAGTCGGTAGGCTGGAGAATCAGGCAAATCCGGTTCTCCAAGGCCGAGAGACGAGACGAACGGACCACGGTCCGGAAGTCATTGATGCCACGCTTCCAGGAAAAACCTCTAAGCTTCAGATACAGTGGGACCGTACCCCAAACCGACACAGGTGGTCAGGGTGAGAATCCTAAGGCGCTTGAGAGAACTCGGGTGAAGGAACTAGGCAAAATGGTGCCGTAACTTCGGGAGAAGGCACGCCGCCGGTACGTGAAACCCCTCGCGGGTGGAGCCGAAAGCGGTCGAAGATACCAGGTGGCTGCAACTGTTTATTAAAAACACAGTACTCTGCAAACGCGTAAGCGGACGTATAGGGTATGACGCCTGCCCGGTGCCGGAAGGTTAAGTGATGGTGTTAGCGCAAGCGA
>NZ_JADNRL010000004.1 GCF_015595025.1 Halomonas sp. KAO | reverse complement strand
CAGCCCGATGACGACGACCCGGCCCCCTACAGCGTGGTGAACTTCCCGACGCTATCGGCGGCAGGTGCCACCGCGACGAAATCGACACTAATTTTTAACGATCTGTCCGAATCAGGTTGACAGGTTCCGGCCGCGCCTTCGGGCTGTCGCCCTTCCAGGTTCTCGTTCGGCTATGGCTCCCCCGGGCCCTACAGCTCTGTCTGCCCACGCTCACCGGGGAGATGATCCTGCTGCTCAAGTCGATCCCGCTGGTCTCCACTATCGCCCTGATGGACCTGCTGCAGGCCGCCAATATCATTCGCGACGAGACCTTCCTGGTCTACGAGCCACTGATGCTGATCGCGGGTATCTATCTCGCCACCACCGTGGTGCTGACGCTGATGCTTCGCCTGGTCGAGCTTAACTTTCCCGGCATGCAGCCGACTCGTCGACGCTGGCTGACCACGCACGGAACAGGAGTCCACTGATGCAACGCCTGAACGAGCAGTTTATCGATAACCAATGGGTTCCCAGCCGCGGCGGCACCCGGCTGACGATCGTCGACCCCTATCACGAGACACCGCTGGGCGAGATAACAGGCGGCGACCCGGCCGATGTGGACGCCGCCGTAGCCGCCGCTCGGCGGGCCCTTCCCGGCTGGCGTGCCACGCCGGCGGCCCGGCGCGGCGAGCGGCTCGCGGCCATCGCCGCGGGGCTCGAGCGGCGTCGCGAAACGCTGGCCACGCTATCGAGCCGCAACAACGGCAAGCCGCTGAGCGAGGCACGCCAGGACCTCGACGATGCCATCGACTGCTATCGCTACTACGCGGAAGCGGCGGCGGCCCTGGGCGAGCGCCAGGGCCGCCGCGAGGATGTCGGCCAGCCGGGACTGGCGGCCTATCGCTACTGGGAGCCGGTCGGGGTCGCCGGCCTTATCACGCCCTGGAACTTTCCCCTGGTCAGCAGTGCCTGGAAGCTGGCGCCGGCACTCGCTGCCGGCTGCACGGTGGTGTTCAAGCCCACGGAAGTAGTGCCCCTGCCGGAGCAGGTACTGTGCGAGATCGTGCTGGAGGCCGGCCTGCCACCCGGGGTGTTCAACCTGCTGAATGGCGATGGCCAGGGGATCGGCGCGCCCCTGAGTCAGCACCCCGGCATCGACAAGCTCTCCTTTACCGGCAGCAATCCGGTGGGCGAAGCCGTGATGCGGGCCGCCGCCAGCGGCGTGCGGCCGGTCTCGCTGGAGCTCGGCGGCAAGTCGCCGATCGTGGTCACCGAGGATGCCGACCTGACCCTCGCCCGTGACCTGGTGATCGCCGGCATCTGTTACAACGCCGGCCAGATGTGCTCGGCCACCAGCCGCCTGATCGTCCACGAGCGCCTGGCAGACCGGCTCTACGCTGCCGTCGATGCCGCCATGGCGGAGCTTCAGCCGGGGGACCCCCTCGCAGAAGAAACCACCCTGGGGCCCCTGGTCAATGCCAGCCAGCAGGAGCGGGTCAACCGCTATCTGGCCCAGGCCGAGGCGGAGGGGCTTCACAGCGAGACACCCACGCCGCCCATGCCCGAGCGCGGATGCTTCGTATCGCCTCGGCTATATCGGGATGTTCCCACGACCAGCCAGCTGTGGCGGGAGGAGATATTCGGCCCCGTGCTCTGCGCGCGCCGGGTTGCCAGCGACGAGGAGGCGGTCTCGCTGGCCAATGACAGCGACTACGGCCTTGCAGCCACCGTGGTATCGGGAGATCCGGACCGCGCCGACACCATCGCTCGGCGACTGGAGGCGGGCAATATCTGGTGCAACAGCGACCAGCTGGCGCCTCCCCAGGGCAACTGGGGAGGCATGAAGCGCAGCGGCATCGGCCGGGAGCTGGGCCAGGAGGGCCTGGAGGCATATCTCGAGACCAAGCGCATCACCCGTCCGGTTCCTCGCTGAACCTGGTGGCCCCTCGCGCCCTCTCGGCGCAGAGGCTGCCCTGGCGAAATAGAGATTCTTCGCACATTACAGTGATTCAGGTTGTAGAAGGGATGCTCTGCATCGCGATTGGGGCCGCCAGGCGCCTTGGTAGTGTTGCCCCGTCTTGTGGCATACCGGGAGACTTTTGGCCTCCAGTCATGAGACGGAGCCGAGACAGGCAAACCTGAAACTTCAATGAGAATGAGTCTTCTCGTTTGAAGCAGAATCCCCTGTACGAGACAGAAAGAATCGCTCGGCAAGCAAGATAGCCGCCATCACGACAAGAGCAACAATTAATACCAAATAATCTGTCGTAGCCTTTACCCACAGAAAACCTGCCAACACGACCATATCCAGAAGTATTGCAATCACTATCACGGTTGCGCTTGCTTCAATTTCCTTACGCAGATGACGCAACACTCCCCAATGGATACCTATATCCATAATTAAATAGAAAATGATGCCAAGCGCAGCGATACGACTAAGATCAAAGAATGCCGTCAAGATCAAGCCAAGCACAACTGTATAGACCAAGGTATGCTTCTGGATACTGCCTGGCATATGAAAGTGGCGATGTGGCACTAGCTTCATCTCCGTCAGCATCGCCAACATGCGAGAGACCGCAAATATACTGGCAATGATGCCCCCCGCGGTAGCAAGCATGGCGAGGATGACGGTGAACCAAACGGCGGCCTCTCCAAGAGCCGGCCGCGCTGCAGCCGCAAGTGAATAATCTTTAGTTTCGATGATTTCCGAGAGGGACAGGTTACTCGCAACGGCCAACCCCACCAGCGCATAGATCACGACGCAAAGACCGATAGATATCATGATCGCCCTGCCGACGTTGCGGTGGGGATCTTTTATCTCTGAACCACTGTTGGTGATCGTTGTAAATCCCTTGAAGGCCAGGATTCCCAACGCGGTTGCTCCCAGAAAGCCTGCAAGAGACCCCTCGGGCGCCGACACCGAGGTTTCCATGCCGACCGAGTCGGCAATTATGACACCAACGACCCCAAACAAGATGATCCCACCAATTTTTATGAACCCGAGTACTGACGCAACCCCCTGGATCATCTTGTTGGCAGAGAGGTTAAGTAAAAAAGCGGATATCAGCAACGCAACACCCAATAGGGGAACAAGCAGCGACCTATCCCTCACATCGAAAAGCTCTAGCGTGTAGGACCCGAAGGTTCTCGCTAAGAAGCTTTGCGCTATCACCATGGAAAAATACATTAGAAGCGCATGAAAAGCGGTGGTCAGCGTCGGCCCATAGGCTTTTTGGAGGTACATGCCAATACCACCAGCTGACGGGTAGGCATTGGACAGTTTCACATAGGAATAAGCACTGAAGGAGACGATGAGTGCCGCTGACAAGAAGGCTAATGGGAAAAGTTCTCCCGTCATCTCGGCCATCTGTCCCGTCAAGGCAAAAATACCAGCGCCAATCATGACCCCGGTACCTAAGGCAATCGCACCAATCAGAGAAAGGCTATTCTGCTCATACTGTGGGGTTCTATCCAGTGACTCCATCATCTCTCTCCTTGGGGTCATGAAACCGGACCCTACTCAGCGCCCTCTTGACATTCCGACACTCTCACGCTGACGAAGAGTAGAGTTTGCATTGGCAGATATAGGATCGAAGTGTAGAACCTATGTGCCACCCGATAGTCAAATCCTCTGTTTGGATACAGTTTCAGCTCCTAGCCGATGACGGCGCGACATCCACAACATCAGCGGCGGCAAGATCAACCATTGGAGCAACGGCGAGAGGCCCGTGCCCAACCACGGCACGCGGGGCATTAGCGGTGCATACTCCCAGCGTTGACTGACCAGCGTCGCGTACCACTCCATCGCCACCGTGATCCCGACACCCAGCAGCACGAAGCCCAAGCACTCCTTGGCCCCATAGCCCCGAAGCCAGTCACGACGTCGACGCCATACAGCCACCGACCAATACGCCATCAACGCAATTACCACATCGCCAAGCGCCGCCTGGGTACAAGTCTGCACGGCTTCCCAATGTGGCATCGCAGGCATGCCCGCATACAACGGAACCTGTAGAAACTCCCAAGGCAGATTCAGCAGAAAGGCAAAAAGCGCAACATGAGGCTCCGGGGCCGAACGGAATGAGCGTAGCTTCATGCAGCGTTCACCCTAAGGCTAGCCCGTGCAAGGTCATGACTGCCATTCAATGACAGCTCCAAGGCTCCTTATTGGCATTGTCCTTCACATTCTGATCGACAAACCGATAATGCTCCTCCTTGAAGCGGTTCCACCAGTCACGACTCATTTCGACCGCATGTTTGTCGAGGATATCTTCAACGCAGTCGAGGCAGAGACGTGTGGCATCATAGGCCAGGTGAAGCTTTCGTTTCTTCTCATCGAACGAAACACTGTCGAGCCCGTATAGCCCATCGATATCCACTACAGCCGCGTGAACCGCATTCAGGTCGCTGGAATAGAGCTTCAAGTGACGAGTCACTAGATTGACTTCAGATACTCCTAACCGGTGTTCTCGATGTTGTTTCATGACAACCCCCTTAAAGTTCAATGTCGTTGGCATTTCAGCCTTTGGCAATGCTATCGCCATGTCCAGCATGGTGCTCGTGCATCGAATTCATCATGAGGCGACCATTTGTTGTTCGCGACGATGTGCAGCAATGACCAGAAACGCTCCTGCTGCCAACATTGGCAACGTCAACAGCTGCCCCATGGTGAACCAACCAAAGGCGATGAAACCCAGCTGAGGATCGGGCAGGCGCACAAACTCCACGATGAAGCGGAAGATGCCGTATAGGAGCAGGAATAGCCCCGAGATAAGTCCTTGCGATTGCGGTTTCCGTGACAGCCACCACAGCACGGCAAACAGCACCACTCCCTCCAGGGCAAACTCGTAGAGTGCTGATGGGTGGCGCGGCTCGGAACCCAAACCCAACATGGGCGGAAAGACCATCGCCCAAGGCACTTCGCTGGCCCTCCCCGGCAACTCGTGAGTGATGAAGTTGCCCAGACGCCCGGCACCCAGACCGATCGGCACCAGCGGAGCGATGAAATCGGTCAGCTGAAGGTAGGCCAGGCGGTGACGTCGAGCGAACAGCCACGCGGCTATCAGAACACCGACAAGGCCCCCATGGAAACTCATGCCTCCTTCCCAGACCTTGAACAGCCACAAGGGGTTGGTCAGCAGCTGATCGAGACCATAGAACAGCACAAAGCCCAGTCGGCCCCCGATGATGACGCCCAGAGCGCCGTAGAAGATCAGATCACCGATATCATCGTGGGTCAGGCCGAGGCGGTTTGCTCGCCGCCGCCCCAGCCACCATGCAGTCGTCAGCCCCACCACGTACATCAGGCCATACCAGTGAAGCTGTACCGGTCCGAGGGAGAATGCCACTGGATCGATTTGTGGGTACGCAATCATGGCGATTTCCTCGCGACTTCAAGCCTCTACGAACCGTTCGACGTTACACCAGCGGGTTGGCTGCATCGTCAAGCGTGATCCCTTATGCCCAGCATAACCCCAAGGCCTGAACGCAAGCTGAATATGGGCTCACAAATCGCAAATCAATCTGGCGCTAGGCTCCGTCACTGGCAATCCTTACATCAATAATACGAATAACCGCTCGTGTTAGGCTGGGTGCCCTCAAGTATCGCATTCGAGCATCTCTCATGTGCCACCCAGCCTCGCCGATACTGTTAGTTAGAAATGGCTCACACGACTGCATTTCCACAGATAGTAGACACAAGGCAATACCAAAAGCGTCAATAAATATCACAGCACTGAACCGTCCCGGGATTCCCGGAGGCTCCAAACCTTGAGAGGATGGAGCCATGAACACCACCAAGCGATATACCCCTGAGGTCCGTCAGCGGGCGGTCCTCATGGTCTTTGAACACGAGGCTGACTATCCCTCGCAGTGGGCGGCCATCGATGCCATTGCCCCCAAGATCGGCTGCACTCCGGGGACGTTGCGCAGTTGGGACCGGCAGGCCGAGCGAGAAGCCCTGTATTATGAGCAACAGGGTCAGGCCAAGAAGACGGCCTGACTCAACCAGCGAGTCTCCGAGAAAGCCGGGGTGCTTCAATCCGTTTCATTTCCAGCAACAGCAATCGCTGGCATCCAGGCGACACCCAAGACACCGGTAAGTAACAATGCCGTCTTGATCACAGCGGCTTCCCAAGAAAAAGGGTTGCGCTCAGCAAAACACAGCGGCTTCAGCAACATAAATCATCAATCAGCGAACCACACCTATTCACCACTTATGACATCTTAAAAAAACATTGGAATAAGCGTTGGCCAGCATTGGCTGGCCAACTCTGAATCATTGAATATCTACATGTAGGCTGTATTGATGCATATCGCTGTCACCAAGCCCACCACTATCCCCTGAAACTATCAGGCGATATTCGCCTTGATCAAGCATCTCATCAATCGTGAAGTCTCCGTTTTGTGAATCTGCTTCCGCAATGACTTTCCCTGAATCACTCATCAACTTTGCCCTCATCCTAAGTGTAATACTTGATGATCCTGGAAAGTGGTCACTGGCGATTTTAACCTCTGAACTTTCGCTTAACGATAGTACATATTCATGTGGAAAGCCGCTGGTCAAAATCCCACCAGGATTGATCCCTTCCGTCAGCTGCCTGCCCTGGGATTCAGTATGACCAAAACTGGCAAGTGCGGGCGTAGCAACTATGCTAATGATGGCGGCGGCAAGTGCGAATTTGATTTTCATGTCAACCCTCTCTTCCTGTTTGGTAACAGGATCAGGATACGATTCCTACCTGAACTCACCCTTAACAACCAGCTTGTAAAACATGATCCAGGCCATTATTTTATTTCACGTAAATAGTCGTCAGTTCGCGCCTAAAAAATACGCAAAAAATGGCCTAGGCCACTTACTTGTACGCCTTGACTAGTACGCATAAAAAGCTTGGGCAGTCGCCCAAGCAATCGATCAAAACAGCTTCTTTGCTATACTACTAATTCATTCTAGAATTCATACTGGGCAGCCACCATCACACGGCTCGCATCTTCTTCACGACCATTGGCCAACTCCGTTGCGAAATATCCATACTCAACTCCATACATCAAACGCTCGCTGGGAGTCCACATTAAATTCAGAAAAGTATTCTTGTTCTTTCTACCAGCATTCCCCCCCACGGTAGTCTCACCTAAACCGACATCGGTATAGCCATGAGACGCGTTCAGTGAATATTGTGGCGACATTTGATAAGAAAAACCAATGGCCCCGCCATCGTCAGATAACGTTTTCAACTTGCCGTTAGTATCAACGTAGGCATCGGCACCGTTGAAGTAATCACCAGCCAGATAGAGGTAACTGTTCGCCCCCTCGCTGGCGCTCACGATCGCTCTCAAAGTCACCGGTCCAGCTTGATAGGCACCTGCGGCGAAGGCCCCATAGCCCATTTCCGTATCCTTCTCGCTGCCGGTATCGTACTTCAGCTGTCGGGCGATGCCGGCGATTGAATAGGAAAAGTCTCCGGAGTTGTCTTCGTAGCGCAGGCTGAATGCCGGCATCGATGATACGGCATCGTCATTATCTGGCAACGAGGCGTCTTCAGGCATAGAGCCGTCGATATTCTCCGCCAGCTGTGCCTTTGGATCCTCCGCAGCTATCGAGAATGCTCCCATGGTGTAGCGCAACTGGGCAAGACGTGTTCCATAGCCACCATAGCTTCCCGCTGTGCTGAAGAAATCCAATGTGGGCGTGGCGGCGACGAAGGTGTTGTAATTCGACCAGGTCTGTCCAGCAAGAATATCATTCCAGGAACCATAGGCATGTCGTAACCTGAAGCGCGCATTATCATCGTTATAGGACCAGAAGTCCCCTTCGATGACGGTGTCAAGCGTACTTCCCTCGACAGGTGTACTGGTCCGAAAGCCGATACGGCTCTGGGTAGCTGATACTTGCAACTGATCTCCGACATCCTCGTCATCTGACCCTGCGACTTCAGCAAAGTAACCTTCGTTAGCCGATCCGGCATCCCGATCGAAATTATAGGTCATGTTCAGCCTGGCGTAACCATAAAGCCCTACCGTGGTCTCTCCCACTTGGGTTTCCAAGGCCTGCGTAGAAGTCGCCCCCGTTGCCAAGGCCATAGCCGCCAAGCTTCCTAGGGAGGACTTTTTGTTATTCCACATAATGACACCTCAGTGCAGACTATATTGTACTTAATGTCGTATGCTACGACTTTTTTAGACTAGCATCGGTTTCTGAACCTACGCTGAACACTACGCCTCGAAATGCGTCTCAAATAAAAAGGCCAGCTTTACGCTGGCCCTTTCTATCCAACCAAGTTCTCGCTTTACTTCTTTAATAGGAGACGTGTAGGTCGTACCGGTTACTAGTATTTTCGTGGCCCGAACCCGCTGAAGTTCCCGAGACCTCTAGCTGGTAATTGCCAGGCTCCAGCTGTCGAGTGAGCTGGAAGTGGCCTTGCGGGCTGGAATCCTCCGCCACAGGGTTGCCATTATCGTCATACAATGTCGCTTTGATATTGACTCCCTGGCTCGATACTCCCGAGAAATGCATGCTACTCACTCTCAGCGTGGTGGGATGATCAATATTGATCTGGAAGCGGTCCGGAACTCCATTTGTCAGGATTTGCGTATCGGATGTCCCTCTTTCCAGAACCGGCAACCCTTGGGCACCGTGCCCTACATCGGCCAGAACGGGCATTGAGAGTGCACTCGTCACTACCACTCCAAATGTGATTGCTTTAAGTTTCATCAGAGGTCCCTCCTTATTGGTGACATCCTCATGATAGGTGGGGAACTTGAAATGAAACTGAAAATCCCGTCGGAAATCATGAAAAAAACGCCACCTTCCGGTGGCGCAAGCATCGAAAAAAAACACAATTAACGTCAGAACATCAACCTGACTCCGGCCACAACACCGGTATCTTCCGTGGCATCACCGCCAGCACGCGAGAGGTCGGCGGTATCGCCATATTGCTTCTCCCAGTAGCCACCCACGTAAGGAGCGAACCGCCGGGTCACCTCGTAACCCAAACGCATGCCGACGCGCACCGAGTTGAGCCCCTCACCGACGCCAAACTCTTCAACCTCGCTGGCGGCCACGGCAATCTCGGTGCGCGGCTGCAGATAAAGGCGTTGCGTCAGGCGCAGGTCGTACTCGCCCTCGAAACTGGCCGAGACGTCGCCTTCGTCGCTAACCTGTAACGCCACGTCGGTCTCGATGCCGTAGGGCATGACGCCCTGCAGGCCAAGCACGCCATAAGTGCGCTCGGCGTGGTCGTCGGAGAAGACGCCGCCTTGGTAGCCGACGCCACCCTGGAGCTCCCAGAAGTCGGCGACGAGCCGGCTATAGAGCAGTTCCAGGGACTCGAACTCGGCATCCTCGCCGTCGCCCTGGACGTTATCGCCCTCGGACTTCAGGTAGACCCGATTGACGTCACTGCCGTACCAGGCCTGGAAGTCCCAAACCACGGCCTCTTCCCCCTTGTCGGGCACGGCATACTCGAGCCTGTCGAACAATGCCATGCCCATGTTGTGCTCCACAATCGGTGACGGCCAGCCAGCCGGCGCATCGTAGCCATCCTTGGCCTGGGCAACGGAAAACGTGGTCGTGGCCAGTAGGACACCTACGGCGGTCAGTGGGGTTCTGTTATTCATGCCTTCTCCTTACGAAACCTTGACGACCCGGAACATGCCAGCATCCATGTGGTAGAGCAGATGGCAGTGGAAGGCCCAGCTGCCCTCGGCATCGGCGGTAATCAGCGCGGAGACGCGCTCGCCCGGCTTGACGTTGAGGGTGTGCTTGCGGGGAATCAGCTCACCGTGGCCGTTTTCCAGCTCCATCCACATGCCGTGGAGGTGGATAGGGTGTTCCATCATGGTGTCGTTGATCAGGATCAGGCGCAGGCGCTCGTCCTTCTCGAAGTGGATGGGGCCCGTTACCTCGCTGAACTTCTTGCCGTCGAACGACCACATGTAGCGCTCCATGTTGCCGGTGAGATGAAGCTCCAGCTCACGCTGCGGTTCGCGGCGATCCGGCCAGGGGGTGAAGGCCTTGAGGTCGCGATAGACCAGCACCCGGCGCGTGTCGGGATCGATGCCGATACCGGCCTGGTCATAGCGAGAGCCAGGCTGCGCCGCCCCTGCCGCCAGCATGCCATTGGCGTTCATCCTGTTCTGTTCACCTGACAAGCCCTGCATGTTGGCGTGGTCCATGCCCTGCATGTCCGAGCCGTTCATGCTGGAATGATCCATGCCCTGCATGTTGCTGTGGTCCATGCCCCGCATGTCCGAGCCGTTCATGCTGGAATGATCCATGCCCTGCATGTTGCTGTGGTCCATGCCCCGCATGTCCGAGCCGTTCATGCTGGAATGATCCATACCCTGCATGTCTGAGCCGCCCATCCCGGAGTGGTCCATGCCCTCCATGCCGTGGGCCCCCATGGCCTCCATGCCACGGTCGGCGATCTGGCGACGTTCAGGAATCTCCGCGGCCATGCCCTCGCGGGGCGCCAGAGTGGCCCGGGCGTAGCCGCTGCGATCCATGGCCTCGGCGAAGATCGTGTAGGCGGTGTCGTCCTTGGGGGTGACCAGGACGTCATAGGTCTCGGCCACGCCGATGCGAAACTCGTCGACAGGCACCGGCTGCACCGGCTGGCCGTCTGCGGCTACCACGGTCATCTTGAGCCCCGGGATGCGCACGTCGAAGTAGGACATGGCCGAGCCGTTGATTACCCGCAGGCGAACCCGTTCACCGGCCTGGAACAGCGCCGTCCAGTTCTCCTCGGGCGACTGGCCATTGAGCAGGTAGGTATAGGTGCTGCCGGTGACGTCGGCGATATCGCGAGAGCTCATGCGCATCTGCGCCCACATGCCGCGCATCTCGGCGGTGGCGGCGAAGCCCTTCTCACGCACGTCGGCGAAGAAGTCGGCGATGGTGCGCTCCTGGAAGTTGTAGTAGCCCTCGGCGGTCTTGAGGTTGCGGAACACCGACATCGGGTCCTCATAGGTCCAGTCGGTGAGCAGCAGCACGTGTTCGCGGTCGTAGCGGAACGGCTCACGCCCGGCGGCGTCGATGACCAGCGGGCCGGCATGGCCAAGCTGCTCCTGGAGGCCGGAGTGGCTGTGATACCAGTAGGTGCCGTTCTGGCGCACCGGGAAGCGGTAGGTGAAGGTCTCGCCCGGGGCGATGCCGGGGAAGCTTACCCCCGGCACGCCGTCCATCTCGGGCGGCAGGAGCAGGCCATGCCAGTGGATGGACGTGGGCTCATCGAGCAGGTTGGTGACCTTGAGTACCGCATCCTGACCTTCCTTGAGACGGATCATCGGACCAGGGCTGGTACCGTTGATGCTGATTGGCCGCGCCTCCTTGCCGTCGATCAGGATCGACTCCCGCCGGATGGCCAGCGATACCTCGGGGCCCTCCTCGACTCCCTTGGAGTAGGCATTGGTCCGGCCCCAGGGGTTGGCCCAGCTAGGACGCAGGCTCAGGGCCGCTGCCGATCCAAGACCAAGCGCAGCCCCGCCTTTCAGGATCTGACGACGTGAAAGCGGGTGCGTGATGACGCGCGAGTTTGCCATGTGTGACTCCCGTCAATGTTTGTCGCGGGCCAGTGTGAAGCACGAACCTGAAACAGGCCTGAAAATTTCACCATCAGGTGGGGGATTCCTTGATGGGAACCTCCATCTCCACACACAAGCCACCCAATGCGCTAACTCGGTAGCTCACCTCTCCGGTATAGCGCGTCATGAGCTGCCCCAGAATAGACAGGCCAAGACCATACCCGGGATGACGTTCATCCAATCGCCGGCCACGTTGACCAAGGCGAGGCAGGTCATCTGCTGCAATGCCAGGGCCATCGTCCTCGACGGTAATCCTGAGGCCATCATCGATCACAATTCGACAATCCACTCTGCTGCTGGCCCACTTACCGGCATTGTCAAGCACAATCCCCAGCATCTCTGAAAAATCCTGAGATTCAATGGGCACTCGTTTTTCGATCTCCTCCGGAAGCCTCATCGTGAAATCAATATTTGGGTAAAGACCTCGAAACATATCGATCAATCTTGTGCAATCACGATGGAGGTCAGACATACGCCCTGCATTCGGGCCCGCAATCCTTGACCGCCTAAGCTCTGCATCCAGTTGAGCATGTATTTCTTCAAGTCGCTGAACCAGTTTTTTACGCCGAACATCGTCAATAGGTCGCGCCCCTTGCAACACCTGGGTTACCGCCGCGAGCGGCGTCTTGAGTGCGTGAGACAAGTTCGCCACCGAGTCACGGGAACGTTGCAAGCGACTATCAATTTCATCCATGAATCGATTGAGCTGGATAACCAAGCTATCAAGCTCAGAAGGAACTTCCAAGGATAGGCGATCTCGATCTCCAGTCCGAAGTTCTCCAAGCTGATCTCGGAGTCGTGAGAGAGGTATCAAACCACGATTGACCGCCAGAATATTCAGCATCACCAGGAGTAATAACAGAACTGCCGCAATAGCCGCTACCCACCAGTGAAGCTCATGCAGCCCCGCATCTAGCTGAGAAAAATCTTCACCAACCAGCAACACCCCACGCTCTTCCTCTAAAGAGAAAGGCCGTCGATATACCAATAAGTGTTGCTCTCCATCCCTGACTTCCACGAGATCATCTCTGGTATCATCCAGTAAGAAGTCTAGCGCCTCCACCCAGCGGGGGTCTGAAGATGAGGTATCGTTTCCTAAGCGAAGAACGTACAGGTGGTGAAAGGCCTGAAAACCGTGGCTCGCGGAATCCAGCACGTCAGGGGCTGAAATATCATCCTGCTTGACTTGCTCGATTGCATGCTCGGCCTCACGCTTCAGGCGCTCTCCGAGAAAATCTCGCGCCAGGTCTTGAAGCAAGATACCATGCAACAGCCATGTAGCCCCGGTCACGATGATGGCAATACCAGAGAGCCAGCCTAGCAAGCGGATTCGCAGGCTTCGTCGGTCAATGCGTAACAAAGACATATCCCTGCCCACGGCGAGTCTGAATGACAGACTTTCCTACGTGCCGTCGCAGTCTGGAAATATATACTTCAATAATATTAGGCGACGCCGCATCTTGATCCAATGCATAAAGTTGCTGGAGGAGACGCTCCTTAGAAAGGACTTGGTCCGGATGATGCATAAAATATCGCATTAACGCGAATTCGGTGCCGGTCAGGGACTGCCAAGCATCCCCGTTAACGCTGACACATCTGCTGGCCTCATCCAACGTAATACCATTGAGAGCAAGCTCATGGGACATGCTGCCAGATTTCCTGCGCAGTAGTGCCCTGATTCTGGCGATGAGCTCGGGCTCATGAAAGGGCTTCGTCAGGTAATCATCAGCCCCCCCCTCAAGGCCCACGACCTTATCTTCCCAGGTATCTCGTGCAGTCAAAATCAGAACAGGAAAGCTGTGTCCCGCTTTACGCCACTTCTTGAGCAAATCCAGGCCTGAACCGTCTGGAAGGCCGAGATCGAGGATTGCCAGTTCATAATGCTCGGTTGCCATCAGATACCTGGCCACTTTGAGCGAAGCGGCCAGATCGACCCGATAACCGTTGTCCTTGAGACTCTCGGCCAGGCTATCGGCGAGCAGATCGTCATCTTCAAGAAGCAACAGTTTCATGTGATAGATTCACCCTTGGAAATCAATATTCCCGAACATGCCCGACTCGTAATGGCCCGGTATGTTACAGGCGTACTCCAGGACGTCGACATTCCGGGGGGCAGTCCATACGAGTTCTGCCGTCTCGCCCGGGGCAATGGTCACGGATGGCATGCTGCCACCATGCTCGCCCTCGGCCATGCCATGGCCTCCGTGACTACCGTGACCACCGTTGCCATGGCTCCCCCCCATCTCCTGCATCATCTCTCGGTGGGATTCCTGAGCCTCGGCGTCGCCGATGACGAACTCATGCTCGAGATTACCGGTGTTGACGATCTCGAACTTGATGGTTTCACCCGGTGCGATATCGAGGCTCCCGGGGTTGAACCACATGTCGCCCGCCTCGAAGCGAATGGTGCGATCGATATCGGCACCACTCACCTTTTCGTGAGAGCCGCCGTGCTCACCGGCAGCGAATGCCGTGCTCGTGGTCAGGCCCAGAGCCAGGGCCAGCAATGTCTTGCGCATGATATTACCTCGTTGAGTTGCGTTGGGTGAGATTCATTTGTAACGCACAAACCTGAAAACAGGCTGAACTCAGCGAAAGAAAAATGCTGTAAACCTCTTCACACCTTGACCTCGGTGCTACCCATAGGTTGTAAGCTCATAACTGAAACCATGATTGCCTGCCCGGGCCTGGTAAGGCAAATCGCCACCCGGCGGGCATGCTCCATGCCATCTCGCTCGACATTGCGCTGGGTCAATGTGATTGATCGCATGACGAGCACAGAATGGCGCAAGGAAGACAAGGGAACCACCATGACCATATCGGCCGGATCGCAGCACCGTGCAAGAGGAGGACGCCTACTGGCGTTGCTGCTCGCGGTACTGCTGTCGGTGTCCGGCCTGGTCGCCCAGGCGGCCATGGATAGCTGCGCTGCTGACTGCAGCACGGCCGAGGTCGAGATGTTCGATTTCGCTGCCTCTGACTGCGCCGGCTGTGTGGCCATGCCGGCGCTCCCTCTCATCTTCCCGCCCCCTCCGGATACCCTGGCCGACACCGACGGCGCGGCCGTGGTCGAATTCATCGCCCCACCACCTCGCGAACCTCCAAGGCCCTGACTCCTTCCCCGCTATCGCGATGACGCCGACACACCGGCCATCGATCGGCTGTATGAATCATCATCATCAGGAGTCTTACCATGTTCAGTAATCAATGCTTCGCTCTGATGGGCTCAATGGGCTGGATGGGATGGCTGATGCCGCTGACCTTCCTGCTGCTACTGGGCCTCGGCATCCTCGCCCTCGCCAAGTATCTCTTCATGCCCCATCGTTCCCGGGAGGATCGCTCATGAACCGCTTCGCCTCTACGCTGCTCTTTTCCTCCGCCCTGCTGGTAGGCGCTGGCACCGCTCAGGCTGCCTCGCCAACCGAGGCCACCCTCTACAAGAACCCCCAGTGCGGCTGCTGCGACGAGTACGCACGCCAGCTCGAGGAGCGCGGGGTCAGCGTCACCATCGTCGACGACGTGGAGCTGGGCAAGGTCAAGGAGCGCGTCGGCCTGCCCTACGGGCTCGGTGCCTGCCACACCATCGAGATGGGTGATTACGTGATCGAGGGGCATGTTCCCTTCGCGGCCATGGAGAAACTCTTCGAGGAGCGCCCCGACACCGATGGCATCGGCCTGGCCGGCATGCCCATCGGCACCCCCGGCATGCCGGGACCAAAGCAGGAGGACTGGAACGTCTACCAATTCCGCGACGGGGAGGCCACCCCCTTCATGACCCTGTAATCCGACATCCACGTAGTAGTTAAGAAGCAACCGCTTCCCACTTAAAGGAAGCGGTTTTTTGGGTTCTTCGTCGTTTCATGTGGACCTGGCCTGATCGAAAAGGCGCCTCACCGAGGAGCCAATCGGGTAGATCATGACGATGAAGTTGGCTTCGTTTCGGTAACCACGTGCTGCGACCGAGCGGCCTCCTCTGGGCGCGTCACAAGGGTCGACAGGAGAGGCCCAGGAAGCGCTGGCAGGGAAAGCGAGCAGGAATTTTACGCGGACAACAAAAAACCGCCTCTCGGGCGGTTGGGGAATCGCGCTAGGCGATTGAAATATCATGCTTTAAATGGTGCCGACACCAGGAGTCGAACCCGGGACCTACTGATTACAAGTCACACCACTTAAAAAGCCCGAAAAAACAAGGTGCTACGCAGCACGAAAGGCTTCGTGAAATGCTTACAGGGACAACCTGAGAACCAGGGTTTATCACCAGCATCACACGGCATCATCAGATAGCTATTGAAGGGGACCACGCCTCAGCTGTCAACCTGCATCTAACTAGTTTAATTCAGACTATGGTACAAGAGGAGTCGGCAGGCCACATGATGAAGTGCCCTTTCCAAAACTGCACCAACGAAGTGCAATCATCAGGAAGGTAGGAGGATGCCGTTCAAGAACTGACCCCACCACCCTTGGACCGCGAAGCGCAAAGCCACCGTGATCACCGACACTTTCAAGGGCAAGGGTTACTACCCCCCCAAAAAATAGACACCCCTAATTACTATTGACAAAATACGCGCACCCTGATAATCACTCAGCACACCTCGTGTAACAGCCACCCTAGCAGGTATGGCAGATTACGCATCACTTTCTCAGCTTGACAAGCTATGCACTCAACGTGAAGCTCACTTCAAAGTTTTTAAACCAAAACAAAGCAGAAGCCATGAAGAAACTAAACAATGTAACAGATTACGAAATAAGGCTAATCCGGGTTTTCAAAGCTGTTGTTGAGTGTGGAGGAATAACTGCCTCCGAGCTTTCACTAAACAAAAGAAAGTCAGCAATAAGTACCGACATTTCCGATTTGGAAAAACGACTAGGAATGACTTTATGCAATAGAGGAAGATCTGGATTTTCACTAACTCCTGAGGGAAACAAAATCTACAAGGCCTCTTGCACCCTTCTTAACAACATAGATCACTTTAGAAATGAAGTTCAGAAGGCTCAAATCGATATTAGCGGAGAGCTTGTTTTGTATGTTTCTGATAATGCAGTATGGGATGAAAGGCTAAAACTCTCCCAAGCCATATCAGAATTCCACATGAACCACCCAAACTCTTACATAAAAATACTTTCTGGAGACCCTATCCAAGTGGAGCAAGCGATACTCAGTGGTAAAGCGGACCTTGGTATTAACGTAATACCAAGAGTATCAAGCAGCCTTAACATTACAAAGCTTTTCGATGAGAAATTATATTTGTACTGCGGCTTCGGACACCCATTATTTAGCACCCCTGATGAGGACATCACAGTAGAAAAGACTCAAAAATACAACTTTATAGAAATAGTCACAATGAATGACGAAGCTATTATAGATTACATGTCTAAAGTTAATATAACAGCATCTGCAAAAAACTTAGATATGCGCGCATCAATGATATTAAGCGGATATTATCTGGGTTTTCTTCCTCCCTACATGGGGAAAAAGTGGCTATTAGAAGGAAAAATGAGAGCAGTACTCCCGGAAAAAATTCATACATCAAACGCAGTATGCCTATTGACAAAAAAGAGCCAAGAGCATAATCCTGCAAGAGAAATATTTTCTAATATCTATAAAAAAATAGCTGGTTAACGCCTCACTCGATCCGTGCCAAAAGGTAAGCCAGACAGGTCCACTGCCTGGCTTAACCAAATTAACTTTAATCAAAAAAATAAAAACTAATAATCACCTCCTTCTTTTCAAAGCTTCTAATGCTAGCAAAAGAATTGCCGAGAACAAAGTTAGAAGCGTAGCCACTGCCACAATCGCAGGCGTTATATTTTCTCTAAGCCCAGCAAACATTTGTATAGGAAGAGTTCTTTGTTCAGGGCCGGCTATGAAAAGAGAAACAACCACTTCGTCAAAGGAAATTGCAAAGGCAAATAAAGCTCCGGCTAGAACACCAGGCATTATCAAAGGGAGAACAACTTTAAAAAACACTCCCGTGGGGTTAGCGCCTAGATTTTGCGCTGCTTTAACCAAAGTAAAATCAAAGCCGCGAAGAGTTGCGTTAACCGTGATAAAAACGAAAGGAGTACCCAAAAGGGTGTGGCTTAACACCATTGAAGTATAAGTAGCCACGATACCTAGCTCCGCAAAGAAAAAATAGAGCCCGACCGCAGAGATTATTATGGGAACAGCCATAGGTGATATTATCAATGCACTAACGAGTTTTTTCCCAGGAAAGTCAGCCATATTAATGCCTAAAGCTGCCAGAGTCCCTAATATGACAGCCAAAGTCGTGGCCAACACACCTATCACCAAACTATTCTTGAGTGAAGAAACCCAAGCACTAGAACTAATCACTTCTTGATACCAGCGTAGCGAAAATCCATCAGAAGGATAGCTCAAAAAATCACTTGGGTTAAATGAAACAGGGAGGATAGCAACCAAAGGCAAATTCATAAAGCCTAGTACAGCAATAGCAGAAGCCATATAAGCCAGCCTAGATGCCTTACCAATCTCTGTATATGCTTTAATCATGATTTGACTCTTTCTTCTTTAGAGGAGCTCAGGTTTATATAAAGATAAAACAAGATCAAGCTAATAACAAAAAGTACCACTCCTAAAGCAGAAGCAAGACCCCAGTTCATTGAGGTGTTCGTGTAGTAAGCAATAAAGTAACTAAGCATCTGGTCACCTGCTCCGCCGACGAGTGCAGGCGTTATGTAGTAGCCTAACGATATAACAAAGCATAAAAGGCATCCCGCAACTATTCCAGGTAGTGCAAGAGGAATATACACTTTCAAAAAGGCTTTTACCGGCGTAGCGCCAAGGCTAATTGCTGCCCTAAAGTAAGAAGGGGGGATATTTTTCATAACGCTATATAAAGAAAGAATCATAAAAGGAAGCAACAAATGTGTCATTGCTATATAAACTGCTGGACGAGCATAAAGAATTGAAAGGGGCTCACTAATCACTCCTAAGCCTTGAAGCAGGTTATTTGCGAGTCCATTTTTCTGCAGCAAAACCATCCAGGCGCTAGTTTTCACAAGCAAAGATGTCCACAACGGGAGCAGCACAAATATCAGCATAATGCGTGAAGTCTTCTCGGAAGAATTCGCGATAAGATGAGCCAAAGGGAATCCCAAGGCAAGACACGTTAAAGTAACAACAAAAGATATAAACAATGTCTTAATCAGTATCCCAAAATATATTGCGCTACTTTCATCAACCTTAGCAAGACTTCCTTCATTATTTATTTTTAGGTCGAGAGACTGCAAAAGATACTTACTTGTCATAATAGAGGAGGCTCTTTTTATTGCCTGCCATGTTGAAACCTCCCCCCACCTTGAGTCAACATTTAAAAGCAAAGCCTTAGCTTCACTTGGCGTAGTGAATGAGTCCTTTTTTACCTTTCTCCCCGTACGGCTCAACAAACTTCTCATACCCGATTTTTCATAATTCAGCCTTCTTGCAACTGCTGCTAAACCGCGCTCAGAAGAAGATATAACGATATCGTTTGCAACTGCGAAAAAAATATCGTCAGAAGGAAGGTCATGCCCTGGCCAGTTTTGTATTACCTCAGGAGTATTATGCCATGCTTGGACTAGCTCCGAGTCAACAATGCTATTCTTAAACATTACCACAATAGGAAATACAAACATACTAACAGAAAACATAAGCAGAGGAAAAACCAATGCAAAAGCTTTGATTTTCTTTAATCTCTCGCTTTTTTTATAGCCCTTTCTTAAGCTTAGCTCTCGACCTAGTCGTAATGTTGGGTTTTGGTCTGATTTTTCTGCGAGTTCCATGGCCAGCCCTTTTGATATTTACTAATAATAGACCTATAGTAATTAGAAAAAATCACCTATAGTCATACCAATTATCGGAAAGTAGCGTGCTAAAGTTTTGTGGGCAGCGCGTAGGCTGCCCACAAAGAGGGCTACTTAGATATCATAAAGTTAAACCTTTCATTGAGCTCGTCTTGAAAGTCAACCCAAAAGTATGTGTCCTCCCTCAAGCCCACAGCTATATTATCATCAGAGCCAGGAAGATATGCTTTTATATCGCCCTCTAATTTTTCTAGTGCAGCTTTATTCGGCACTCCATAAGGCATAAGCTTAGGGTACTCGGTTGCAGGCTGCTCAGAACTAGCGTAATTGATGAATTCAAAAGCTAAATTCTTATTATCGCCACCCTTAATTACTGCCCATGAGTCTACACTATAGAGTTGACCGTCCCATACAATTCCATAGCTATACCCATCTTCAATAGCGCTTGCAATCCGCCCCGTATATGAACTTGTCATAACCACATCTCCGGAAGCAAGCCATTCAGGTGGCTGAGCACCAGCTTCCCACCATTGAATATGAGGCTCAAGTTCCTCAAGCTTTTCAAAAGCTCTATCAATTCCGGCCTGAGTCATTAACAGATCATATACTTCCTCTCTCTTAACCCCATCTGCCATCAAAGCAAATTCTAAATTACCTTTTGCCCCTTTCCTTAATCCTCTTTTTCCTGGAAACTTTTCAACATCCCAAAAGTCCGCCCAGCTTGTAGGGGGCTCATCCAGTTCTGAATTATTATATGCTAATGCAGTAGCCCAAACCCTGTGTGTCAACCTGCATCCATACACCGGCTCAGTGAGTTAAGCTCAATATCAGAGCCCGAGGTTCAGGAGCCCGTATCATGCCGAAACCGCCAACCGAGCTGCCCGATCATCAGGTCACGCCAAA
>NZ_JADNRL010000040.1:1317-1656 GCF_015595025.1 Halomonas sp. KAO | reverse complement strand
ATTCATCTTGACAGTCAATGCAAGTGGTAACATATTCCGCCATAGCAGAGCTCATGACCAATGAATTATCGCCAAGTACCGCAAGGTCAGCTACTAAATTGATGTTTGGCAAATCAGCCGGGAAGTAAGAAGGAAGAAAAAAACCAACATCCACAATTTTATTACGTAATGCAGCTCGCATGTTTGAAACGGAGGTCACTTCAGGCCCGAAAATTTTTGCTGTAAGACGTCCTTCGGTATTTTCCGATAAAAGTTTGGAAAATTCTGTGTAAAGAGGGGTATGTGACGGATGTGCCGGAGGCAACCCAGGCGCTGCATTCAGTTGTCTAGCTTGTGCGT
>NZ_JADNRL010000040.1:663-1030 GCF_015595025.1 Halomonas sp. KAO | reverse complement strand
AGAACATACAGCAGATGTAATAAAAACCGCCTTCACTACTCTTTTAAACAATTTCATGTTAAATCCTCGCAAGATTTTTGGATTTATTCAACGATGACAAAATAAAAATAACTGCCCCATTCAAATCACGCAAAGTCTTATTTTTCATGCCAGCATGACCAAAGGACAAGACGGGTTGCTTTATCAATAATCACATGAACTGTAACGGAACGAAGAGCTTGTCTTCCGAAAAGGTTCATCCTCATGTGACGGGAGATTCCCATCAACTGTTAATAGAACATCTAACCCCGAAACGTTACACCATATAACAACGACTACAACTATGAAATAATTGCAAGCCAGGTCCGATTAGCCATGCCATAATTGG
>NZ_JADNRL010000040.1:0-392 GCF_015595025.1 Halomonas sp. KAO | reverse complement strand
AACCCAGGGCCTGACAGGTCCTAATAATATATCCGATTCGTTTCTCGTAGAGTCAGCGCTTACTACATGGGTGCTCATGCAGAAGATAGATTCCAGCTTCCACCATTGGCAGTTTCGAGTAAATCTCCCGAACCTTCGGATCATGTCCGGGAATGATATGATGTCGAGAATCGGCTAGGCGACCTATCAGCTGGTATCCTTGTAACATGTCGCCGACATTAAATATTGCCGGAAAGGGGTTCTTCTGGTCATAATTTGCATAGTAATGCAATGCATCAGAGGCTAGGACAACCCACCCTCTTCGAGTATGAATTCGGACAACTTGTAGACCGTCGGTATGACCACCAACTCGGTAAATAGAAATTCCTGGCGCAAGCTCTGCCTCACCATTA
>NZ_JADNRL010000039.1:741-1030 GCF_015595025.1 Halomonas sp. KAO | reverse complement strand
CTCACTTTGAACCCTGAATTCAAGTAGCCGGTTCTGACACGCGACTTGCAACTCATCATGCCCTCTCCAACAGAGTCGCTATGCCCTGTCCCACACCCACGCACATGGTGCACAGGGCGTAGCGCTTGCCGCTCTTCTGCAGTTCGTGGGCCGCGGTCAGCAGCAGGCGCGCGCCGGACATGCCCAGCGGGTGGCCCAGGGCGATGGCGCCGCCGTTGGGGTTGACCCGCGGGTCGTCGTCTTTGATGCCCAGATCGCGCATGCAGGCCAGCGCCTGGGCGGCGAAGGC
>NZ_JADNRL010000039.1:0-439 GCF_015595025.1 Halomonas sp. KAO | reverse complement strand
ACATCGATCTCGTTAAGCGAGACTCCGGTACGTTCGAGCAGCTTGTTCACCGCCGGCACCGGGCCGTAGCCCATGATCCGCGGCTCGACGCCGGCAGTGGCCATGCCAAGGATCTTCGCCATGGGCGTGAGGCCATGCTGCTCCACCGCCGCGGCGCTGGCCACCAGCATGGCGGCGGCGCCGTCGTTGACCCCGGAGGCATTGCCGGCGGTGACGCTGCCGCCCTCGCGGAAGGGGGTGGGCAGGCCGGCGAGCTTCTCGAGGGTGGTCTCGCGCAGGTGCTCGTCCTGGTCGAAGAGCAGCGGCGCCTGCTTGCGCCGCGGGATCTCGATGGCGGTGATCTCCTCGGCAAAGCGGCCGGCCTGCTGGGCGGCGGCGGCCTTCTGCTGGGAGCGCAGGGCGAAGGCGTCTTGGTCCTCACGGGAGATCTTGAACTGTT
>NZ_JADNRL010000038.1:663-1042 GCF_015595025.1 Halomonas sp. KAO | reverse complement strand
CGCTTCCAATGATGATGTTCCGCATCGCCGAGGCTGAGAGGACTTTTGTCGCTCAGTTCACGGTTAAGCCAGCTAGCCGCACGAGAGCTGATGGCTTCATGCCAGTTTGACTTCCAGCGCGCCTCGGCAAACTCGCTATCCTCATCGGCTCGCCCTGGATCCAGCCAATACTGCTCTTCGAGGGCCAGCTGACACTTCTCATCCTCCGTCCAGCCTGGCGCCAAGGAGTGGATATCAAATGTGAACAGCATCAGCTCGTCGACCAGCATGGAGGTGAGGTCATCACGCAGGTCACGGGTGTGCATGTTCTTGGCAGGATCCGTTTCCAGAAAGCGCTTGAGATCATCCACGATGCGCCAGACGTTCGGGCGCCTTTTGA
>NZ_JADNRL010000038.1:0-409 GCF_015595025.1 Halomonas sp. KAO | reverse complement strand
TGCTCGAAAGGGGTCGCGCATCGGTGCGTACACCTCGCGCGAATCCCAGTTTGGCGGTAACGATGCCAGAAGATAATTCTGGCCGCCTCGTTCACTATTGAGCTGTGAGATATTCTGCGGTTTGGTGCCGCCGAGTTTCTGGACGGCTAGATTAGGATAGCTGGTATAACCACCTTCAAATGGTGCCTTGTCCTTCAACGCCTTACGCGCCGCCTTGTTGTGATCGCCAAAAAACCAGGTATTGGGACTGACCTGCGCATAGAAGCGGTGAGTAAGCGCAGTGGCATAGAGCGGTGCCAGCAGGTGGTAGGCAGTGTCGTCGGTTGGATCATCGCCTACCAGCCAGTAAAGCTGTTTGCCCATCACATGGGAGCTGGGCGCCCCCTTGGGCTCGGTGATGCTTGCGAAG
>NZ_JADNRL010000037.1:279718-324953 GCF_015595025.1 Halomonas sp. KAO | reverse complement strand
CGCTTGATGATGCGCTTCTGGGTGCCGATCAGCTTCTCGTCACCGATCTCCACGCCGAGATCGCCACGCGCCACCATCACCGCCTCGCAGGCCTGGATGATGCCGTCCAGCGTCGCCTCGTCGGTCACCGCCTCGGCGCGCTCGAGCTTGGCCACCAGGCCGATCTCCTTGCCGGCCTCGCCCAGCAGGTCGCGGGCCTCGGCCATGTCGGCGGCATGCCGCGGAAACGAGACCGCCAGATAGTCCACGCCGATGTCGACGGCGGTGGCGAGGTCCGCCCTGTCCTTGTCGGTCAGCGCCGGCGCCGAGAGTCCGCCGCCCAGCTTGTTGATGCCCTTGTTGTTGGAGAGCCTGCCGCCCACGGTCACCGTGGTATGGATCTCCCGGCCCGCCACGGCGGTGACATCCAGCACCAGCCGGCCATCATCGAGCAGCAGGCGGTCGCCCGCCACCACATCCTCGATCAGCTGCTTGTAGTCGCAGCCCACGCGCTCCTCATTCCCCGCATCGCCGTCCAGGGCCATGTCGAGGGTAAAGGCAGCCCCTTCGGCGAGCTCCACCGCGCCGTCACGGAAGCGGGCGATGCGGATCTTCGGCCCCTGCAGATCGCCCAGGGCGGCGACGCTTCTGCCCAGGCGAGCGGCGATCTCGCGGACTCGCTCCAGGCGGCGGCGGTGATCGTCGGCAGTGCCGTGGGAGAAGTTGAGGCGCACCACGTCGACACCGGCCGCGATCATGGCCTCGAGCACGCCCTCGCGGTCGCTGGCGGGACCCAGGGTGGCGACGATCTTGGTGCGGCGAATGGGATCATGGATGGGAGCGTGGGGGGGTAGCGTCATGGCGTCCTCGGCAGAATCAGGATGGCACGGAAGTCGTTGACATTGGTCCGCGTCGGGCCGGTCACGATCAGCCGGTCCAATGCCTGAAAGAAAGTGTAGGCATCATTGCGTGACAGAAAGGCGTCGGGGTCAAGCCCCTGACGCTCCGCCCGTGCCCGGTCGGACGCCGCAAACAGCGCACCGGCATTGTCTTCCGAGCCGTCGATGCCATCGGTATCGATGGCCAGGGCGTGGATGCCCGGCGCCCCCTGAAGTGCCTCGAACAGGCCCAACAGGTACTCGACGTTGCGCCCGCCGCGGCCATCACCTCGCACGGTAACGCTGGTCTCGCCACCGGAGAGCAGCAGCAGCGGCCGCTCCCGCTCGCTCTGACTCGACAACGCCAGGCGCGCCTGGGCACGGCCCAGATCGCGAGCCTCACCCTCGAGATCATCGCCCAGCACACGCACCTCGATGCCGCTCGCCTCGGCGGCCATGCGGGCGGCGTTCAGGACGTCACAGGCACGCGCCAGCACCCGTGAGCGATCGCGGGCGAAGTCGGAATCACCCGGTGCCGGCGCCCTGTCGGCGGCCTCCAGATGGCGGCGCACGCCATCGGGAATCTCGATGCCATGGCGTTCCAGGGTGGCCAGGGCATCCGCCGGAGAGCTGGCATCCGGCAGCGTCGGACCGGAGGCGATCAGGGTCGGGTCGTCACCGGGCACATCGGAGATCAGCCAGGTCAGCACCCGAGCCGGGTGGGCCGCGGTGGCCAGCCGCCCACCCTTGATCGCCGACAGATGGCGACGCACGGTATTGATCTCGCGGATCGGTGCCCCGCAGCGCAGCAGGGCCTGGTTGAGGGCCTGCTTGTCGGCCAGGGTGATGCCCGGTGCCGGCAGGCTCATCAGCGCCGAACCACCGCCGGAAATCAGCGCGATCACCAGGTCATCCTCACCCAGCGGCTCGACCGCCTCGAGCATGCGCCGGGCGGCCTCCTCGCTCAGGCCATCGGGCATCGGGTGCGACGCCTCGAGCACCTCGATGCGCCGGCCCTCGCCCTGCGGCCCCTGGGGGCCCTGCCCTTGAGGACCATGCCCGTAGCGAGTCACCACCAGCCCCGTCAGCGGCGACTCGGGCTGCTGGGCCAGCCAGGCCCGCTCCAGTGCCGCGGCCATGGCGGCGGCGGCCTTGCCCGCTCCCACCACCACGGTGCGCCCGGCAGGTGCCGGCGGCAGCTCGGCGGGCAGCAGGCTGTCGGGGTGCACGGCATTCACGGCCGCATCGGCCAGTCCGCGTAGCCAGCTCAGGGCCTCGGGTTCCGACAGCGCGGCAATGGCCTCCGGGGTGGAGAGCGTCGGCAGAGTGATCATGGAGTTTTCCTCTTCAAGCTGATGATGCACGCCGGGCACCTATGATTCGGGGGTCGAGTTAAAGAACCCGACGACAGGGCGTTCCCTGTCGCCGGGAAAGGCCACCATAGGCGACCTGGGAGGCTGGTGACGACCCGACGCCAACCTCCCGGAGTCCGTCGATCTCGGCCGGCTACTGGCGGCCGGCGTAGCCCCGACAGACTCCACAGGGAGCAGTCACCTCCCCTGTCGTCGCTGACCCAGCACCGGGTCAGCGAACGAACCTTTACTGTCCTACCTCATGATCGGCCAGCACTTCCAGGGCCCTGAGGATACCGGCATGATCCCAGTCGGCGCCGCCATTGGCGGCGCAGGCCTGGAACAGCTGCTGGGCATTGGCGGTGCCGGGCAGCGACAGATTCAGCGTGCGCGCTCCCTCCAGCGCCAGGTTGAGATCCTTCTGGTGCAGCTTGATCTTGAAGCCGGGCTCGAAGGTCCGCTTGATCATGCGCTCGCCATGGACATCGAGAATCTTCGACTGGGCCAGGCCACCGAGCAGTGACTCGCGCACCTTGGCCACGTCGGCACCGGCCCTGGAGGCGAACAACAACCCTTCGGACACCGCCTCTATGGTAAGGGCGACGACAATCTGGTTGGCCACCTTGCAGGTCTGGCCGGCACCGTGGCCACCGATATGAGTGATGGTCTTGCCCAGCGCCTCGAGGATCGGCGTGGCGCGCCGAAACCCCTCATCGGTGGCACCGACCATGATGGTCAGGGTGGCGTTGATGGCACCGCCCTCGCCGCCGGAGACCGGGGCGTCGACATACTCCCCGCCTGCCTCGGTGATGCGCCTGGCGAACTCCTGGGTCGGGATCGGCGCAATGGAGCTCATGTCGATCACCAGGGTGCCGGGCTTGAGGCCCTCGATCACGCCACCTTCGCCGAACAGTACCTCCTCGACGTCGGGGGTGTCCGGGACCATGGTGATGATCACCTCCGAGGCCTCGGCGACCGCCTTGGGATCGGCCAGCTCCTGCATGCCCCTGGAGGCCAGGGTCTCGTCCAGGGTGCCGCGCTTGACGGTGGTCAGTTCATGGCCGGCATCCAGCAGATGGCCCGCCATGGGACGGCCCATGATGCCCAGTCCGATAAAACCGATCTTGCTCATGATATCTCTCCTGTCACGTGAAGTGCTGATACTGGATCTAGAGTGTTTTCTGTTTGGAAACGTCGCTCAAGACACCAGGGATGAGCGCCGGGGCCAAGACAGAGCGAGGGTCCTACGCCAAGGATGGCGTCGGTAGCGCCCAGGGAAGGGTTCACAGCGCCCTCGCGGCGTCTTGGCGCCGGAAAAGCTCATCCCGACCGGAAGCCAGCGGCCATTTCAGCCGCGAACCCCGTCCAGCCAGCCCAGGCCTTCCTGGGTACCCGCCTTGGGCTTGTACTCGCAGCCGATCCAGCCCTCATAGCCGAGACGCTCGAGATGGGCGAACAGGAAGGAGTAGTGGATCTCTCCGGTGCCCGGCTCGTGGCGGCCGGGATTGTCGGCCAGCTGCACATGGGCGATGCGCGCGAGGTTCGCCTCGATGGTCGGGGCCAGATCCCCTTCCATGATCTGCATGTGATAGATGTCGTACTGCAGCTTCAGGTTGTTCGAGCCCACCTCGTCGAACAGCGCCAGCGCCTGGGCGGTGCGGTTGAGGAAGAAGCCCGGGATGTCGCGGGTGTTGATCGGCTCGGCGACCAGCAGGATGCCCTCGGCCTCGAGCTTCTCGGCGGCGAAGCGCAGGTTCTCGATCAGGGTCTGGCGCGCCTGGTCGTCGCCGACGCCCTCGGGCTTGATGCCGGCCAGGCAGTTGACCTGGGTATTGCCCAGCATCCTGGCGTAGGCGATCGCCTGGTCGACACCCTTGCGGAACTCCTCGACGCGCCCCGGGTGGCAGGCGATGCCGCGCTCACCCGCGTCCCAGTCGCCGGCCGGCAGGTTGAACAGCACCTGGGTCAGGCCGTTGTCGTCGAGGCGCTTCCTGATCTCGGCGGCCTCGAAGTCATACGGAAAGAGGTACTCCACGCCCTTGAAGCCGGCCTTGGCGGCGGCCTCGAAGCGGTCGAGGAAGTCGACCTCGGTGAACAGCATGCTGAGATTGGCGGCAAACTTGGTCATGTGCATCTCCCTGTCTCTTTTCGTGTGGTTCGGCGATATTGCCGGAGCGCCCGCCGCCGCTCCCCATCGGCGACGAGACTAGTGTTCCTTAACGCAGCGCGGCGATGGAGCTCGGCGCGTCGGCGACGTTCTCGGCCAGCGCCTCGAACTCGTTGATGCCGGCCAGGTCGGTGCCCATGGCGATGTTGGTCACCCGCTCGAGGATGACCTCGACCACCACCGGCACGCGATGCTCCTTCATCAGCTCCCGGGCCTCGGCGAAGGCCGGCGCGATCCGGTCGGGCTCGGTGACGCGGATCGCCTTGCAGCCCAGCCCCTCGACAACCGAGACGTGATCCACGCCGTAGCCGTTGATCTCCGGGCAGTTGATGTTCTCGAAGGCGAGCTGAACCTGGTAGTCCATCTCGAAGCCGCGCTGGGCCTGGCGAATCAGCCCCAGGTAGGAGTTGTTCACCACCACGTGGAGGTAGGGCAGGTTGAACTGCGCCCCGACCGCCAGCTCCTCGATCATGAACTGGAAGTCATAGTCGCCGGAGAGCGCGACGATCTCGGTGTCCGGGTCGGCGCGACGCACGCCCAGGGCGGCCGGGATGGTCCAGCCCAGCGGGCCCGCCTGACCGCAGTTGATCCAGTGGCGCGGTTTGTAGACATGCAGGAACTGCGCGCCGGCGATCTGCGAGAGGCCGATGGTGCTGACGTAGCGGGTGTTCTTGCCGAACGCCTTGTTCATCTCCTCGTAGACGCGCTGGGGCTTGACCGGCACGTCGTCGAAGTGGGTCTTGCGCAGCAGGGTGCGCTTGCGCTCCTGACACGCCTCGGCCCAGGCGTTGCGCTCCTTGAGCTTGCCCGCGGCCTGCCACTCGCGGGCCACCTCGATGAACAGCTCGAGCGCCGCCCTGGCGTCGGAGACGATGCCGTAATCTGGGCCGAAGATGCGCCCGATCTGGGTCGGCTCGATGTCCACGTGGACGAACTTGCGGCCCTCGGTATAGGTCTCGAGCGTGCCGGTGTGACGGTTCGCCCAGCGGTTGCCGATGCCCATCACGAAGTCGGACTCGAGCAGGGTCGCGTTGCCGTAGCGGTGCGAGGTCTGCAGGCCGACCATGCCCGCCATCAGCTCGTGATCATCCGGAATGGCGCCCCAGCCCATCAGGGTCGGGATCACCGGCACCCCGGTCAGCTCGGCGAACTCGGTGAGCAGGTCGCCGGCATTGGCGTTGATGATGCCGCCCCCGGCCACCAGCAGCGGCTTGTCGGCCTCGTTGAGCATGCCCAGCGCCTTCTCCACCTGGGCGCGGCTGGCGGCCGGCTTGTAGGCGGGCAGCGACTCGTAGGTGTCCGGGTCGAACTCGATCTCGGTCATCTGCACGTCGATGGGCAGGTCGAGCAGCACCGGTCCCGGACGCGAGCTGCGCATGATCTGGAAGGCCTGCTGGAAGGCGCGCGGCACCTGGGCCGGCTCCTGCACGGTGATGGCCCACTTGGTGACGGGGCCGGCGATGGCCTGGATGTCCACCGCCTGGAAGTCCTCCTTGTGCAGCTTGCCGGTCGGTGCCTGACCGGTGATGCACAGGATCGGGATGGAGTCTGCGGAAGCGGAGTAGAGACCGGTGATCATGTCGGTGCCGGCCGGGCCGGAGGTGCCGATGCACACGCCGATGTTGCCGGCCTCGGCGCGGGTGTAGCCCTCGGCCATGTGCGAGGCGCCCTCGACATGGCGCGCCAGAATATGGTCCACCCCACCGATCCGACGCATTGCGGCGTAGAAGGGGTTGATGGCGGCGCCTGGCACGCCGAAGGCAACATCGACCCCTTCCTTCTTGAGTACATGAACAGCGGCTTCCGCGGCGGTCATCCGAGGCATGGCGGCTTACTCCTGTGAACATTTATTTTTATGGAAAATCATTCTGCATAATGAGAATAGACACCTACCCTTAGATCCGCCAGTTTTTTTGGAATTATTTTCCAAACTTTTTATACATCCAAAAAAGCCTCAATGAATCAGATCATTGAGGCTTTTCAAGTAGAAATCTTCTTCAAGAATCCAGTCACGCAGACATCTTCGTGCACAAGACACCGAGGCACTGCCTTGTCACCAGATGACTGCTGTACCGATTCTCAACGGCGCTGGCTGTAGGGCAGCGCCATGTGACGGTTGACGTCCTTGTACAGCAGATAGCGGAAGGGCCCCGGGCCACCCGCATAGCAGGCCTGCGGGCAGAAGGCGCGCAGCCACATGTAGTCGCCGGCCTCGACCTCGACCCACTGCTGGTTGAGGTGATAGACCGCCTTGCCCTCGAGCACGTAGAGACCGTGCTCCATGACGTGGGTCTCGTCGAAGGGGATCACGCCGCCGGGCTGGAAGGTGACGACGGTCACGTGCATGTCGTGGCGCAGGTCGTCCGGGTCGACGAAGCGGGTGGTGGCCCACACCTCGTTGCAGTCGGGCATCACGGTCGGCGTGATGTCGTTCTCGTTGACCACGAAGGCCTCCGGCACGTCGATGCCGTCGACATACTCGTAGGCCTTGCGGATCCAGTGGAAGCGCACCGGGGCGTCGGTCTCGTTGCGCAGCTGCCAGTCGCAGCCGGGCGGCAGGAAGGCGTAGCCACCGGGCACCATGCGATGCTTCTCGCCTTCGATGGTCAGCGTCATCTCGCCCTCCACCACGAACAGCACCCCCTCGGCACCGGCATCACTCTCCGGCCGCTCGCTGCCGCCACCCGGGGAGACCTCCATGATGTACTGGGAGAAGGTCTCGGCGAAGCCGGAGAGCGGACGCGACAGCACCCACAGGCGGGTGTTGTCCCAGTGGGGCAGCTTGCTGGTGACGATGTCGCGCATCACCCCCTTGGGAATCACCGCAAAGGCCTCGGTGAACATGGCGCGGTCGGTGGTCATCACCTTCTGGCTCGGATGACCGCCCTGGGGGGCATAGTACTGGCGAGAGGACTGATGCGGCTGACTCATGAGGTGGACTCCTGTTCGCTTTCGGTCGGCGTGACGGCCTCGCCCTGCGGCAGGGTCACGCGGATGTCGATGGGGTACTCGTCGCAGTTGTTGCCCTCGCCGCCGCGATCGACCACCAGGAACTCGCCCTCGCGCTCGAGCACCGACTGGATGGCGTGCCATGCCCCGGCGCGGTAGTTGACGCCCTGGCGACCATCGGTGACGAAGGCGCGCACGCTGTCGGGCTCGATGGTGTCGCCGGGGGGCGCCACCACCACGATGAAGCGCTCCTCATGCATCGGCACGAAGGCCTGGCTGCCCAGGGGGTGGCGTTCGAGAAACGGCAGCTCGAGCGGCAGCTCGACGGGCTGACTGACGAAGATGCTGATCAGTGCCCGGGCCCCCTCCCCCAGGGTCTCGATCCTGGCCAGGTCGTGATAGCGCCGAGTGCGGCCGGCGTTGATGGGAAAAGAGTCCGACGTTCGCGTATCGATCACCTCGCCGAAGGGCGCGAAGGCCTCGGGAGTGAGGGGCTGGGCCTCGAGTTCAAGCATGCTGGCTCCTGTAGACGGCAGGTCGGGTAGGCGGCGCACCGCCCACCTCTCGGGTTCGGGGATGACACCGGATCAGGGCGCGGGATGGTGCTCCGCCCAGTGGCGGGCGATATCCACACGCCGCGTCACCCAGACCCGCTCGTGGGCCTCGATATGATCCAGGAAGCGCTGCAGGGCGCGGAAGCGTCCCGGGCGTCCCAGCAGGCGGCAGTGCATGCCTACCGAAAGCATCTTCGGCGACTCCTCCCCCTCGGCATACAACACGTCGAAGGCATCACGCAGGTAGGTGAAGAAGTGGTCGGCGGTGTTGAACCCCTGGGGCGCGGCGAAGCGCATGTCGTTGGTGTCCAGGGTGTAGGGCACGACCAGATGGTCATGCTCGACGCCCTGAGTGTCCTTCTCGCGGGTCCAGAACGGCAGGTCGTCGCCATAGTAGTCACTGTCGTAGAGGAAGCCCCCCTCGTCGAGCACCAGCCGACGGGTATTGGGACTGTCACGGCCGGTATACCAGCCAAGCGGCTTCTCGCCGTAGAGCGACTGGAAGATATCGACGGCACGCCGCATGTGCTCGCGCTCGACCTCCTCGGAAACCTCCTGGTAGTGAATCCAGCGATAGCCATGACAGGCGACCTCGTGACCCAGCTCCTTGAAGGCATGGGCCACCTCGGGGTGGCGCTCCAGGGCCATGGCGACGCCGAAAACGGTCAGCGGCAGGCCGCGACGCTCGAACTCGCGCAGGATGCGCCACACCCCGGCCCGCGAGCCGTACTCATAGATTGACTCCATGCTCAGGTGGCGGTCCGCATAGCTGGCCGCGCCGATGATCTCCGAGAGGAACTGCTCGGACCCTTCGTCGCCATGCAGCACACAGTTCTCGCCGCCCTCCTCGTAGTTGAGCACGAACTGCACGGCGATTCGGGCATTGCCGGGCCAGTTGGCGTGGGGCGGGGTGCGGCCATAGCCGATCAGGTCGCGAGGGTAGTGGGAGGCGGAGGCATGGGTCATGGCGAAGTGTCCTGATTGTTATGGGAGCGGCGATCCCGACGATGCGGCCTGCTCCCGTGTATACAAAAACAAAAATAATGTGTCTCCAGGGCAACTTCAAGCCGTAGACGCCCCCGAAATTGAATACAAAAAGCTATACAAATTGGCGACATCCTATGAAGCAAGGCACCCTGTTAGACCAATGTCGGGTATCCATCAGGCCGGGGAAAACGGCGAAAAATGGCTTGAAAGCCGCGCCACAGGCGGGCTGAAGGCCCACGGCGGGATGACAAGGATCCGCGTTGCTTCCAGAACAAAATGACTCTACTTTGTGTACAAACAGGACAAAGACACGGAACTCCTCCATGAACCTGCATATCATCAATCCCAATACAACCGCCGGCATGACCGAGACCATCGGCGAAGCGGCCCGCAGGGTCAGTGCCCCGGATACCCGAATCGTCGCCACTCAACCCTCCCACGGCCCGGTCTCCATCGAGAGCCACTTCGACGAGGCCATCAGCGTCGTGGGGGTGCTCGAGGAGATACTGAACGGTGAAAAGGATGGCGCCGACGCCTACATCATTGCCTGCTTCGGCGACCCGGGCCTGCTCGCCGCCCGGGAACTGACCCAGGCACCGGTGATCGGTATCGCCGAGGCGGCCTTTCATATGGCAACGCTGATCAGCACTCGTTTCTCCGTCGTTACCACGCTGGCGCGCACCGGCATCATCGCCGAGCATCTGCTTGACCAGTATGGCTTCTCCCACCACTGCCGCCGGGTACGGGCCGCCGAGATACCGGTACTCGACCTGGAGAACGATGGTGACGCCGCCCTCACCCGCATCATCGAGGAGTGCCGACGCGCCCGCGACGAAGACCAGATCGGCGCTATCGTTCTGGGCTGTGGCGGCATGGCCGATCTGACCGACACCATCAGCCGCGAGGTCGGCCTGCCGGTCGTCGAGGGCGTTACCGCCGCCGTCAAGCTGGCCGAGGCCCTGACCGGCCTGGGGCTTGGCACCAGCAAGCATGGCGACCTGGCCTTCCCACGCCCGAAACCCTTCAGCGGGCGCGACGAGGGCTTCTCGAACCTGCAACCGACACGCCGATAGGCGCTTGACGCGCCCTGAACACCGACATGTGAGAGCTCATCTGGCGCTCACCACACCGCAAGCCCTCCTGACGGATGCGCAAAGATAACCACAACGCACTTGCGAGGACATCAGCATGAGCAACCCGACCACCTACAGCGACGCGGCTCGAGCGGCCGCTCCCCAACCCGCGGGCAGCGACGCTCACAAGGCGCCGGGCCAGGAATCCCTGGCCCCCCAGCAGACCCGAATCATGGGACGCGCCTCCTACTTCCTGGCCTGGTTCGGCGGCTGCGTCTCCATCGGCACCTTCGCCATGGGCTCGAGCGTTGTCGGCACCCTGAACCTGGTTCAGGCGACACTCGCCATCGCCATTGGCTGCTTCGTGATCGGCATCGCCCTGGCACTGAACGGTGCCGCCGGCTACAAGTACGGCATTCCCTTCATGGTGCAGGCGCGTAGTGCCTTCGGCTTCACCGGCACAAGATTGCCGGGACTGGTACGCGCCGTGCCGGCGGTGGTGTGGTACGGCTTCCAGAGCTGGATCGGCGCCGGGGCGTTGAACATGGTGTCGACCACGCTGTTTGGCTTCGACAACCTGGTGTTCTACTTCATCACCTTCCAGCTGTTGCAGATCGCTCTCTCGGTGATGGGCTTCCAGGGTATCAAGTGGCTGGAGAATATCGGCAGCGCCTTCATCCTCGCCTCCCTGATGTACATGTTCTACGCCACCGTGCAGCGTTACGGTGATGAGCTCTCCACAAGCCTTCTGACCATGGAAGGTTCCTGGGGCATGCCCTTCTGGGGCGCCACCATGCTGTTCCTGGGCATCTACAGCACCATGATGCTCAACGTCAGCGACTACGCCCGAGAACACAGGCGTGGGACCGGCGCCGGGCTTCTGACCACCATCTACGCCATGTCAATCCTGCCCTGCACCCTGTTCATGGGCCTGATCGGCTACATGGTGTCCGAGGCTACGGGAACCGCCGACCCGATCCAGGTATTTACCAACGCTGTCGACAACACGCCGCTGCTGATGGCCACCCTGCTGTTTATCGCCTTCGCCCAGGTCACCACCAATGTGCTCAACAATGTGGTGCCGCCCACCTATGTCCTCATGGACGTCTTCAAGATCAAGTTCAAGATCGCTACCGTGATCGTCGGCCTGCTCGCCTTCGCCACCTTCCCGTGGAAACTGGTTCAGCCAGACTCCGCCGATGGCCTGCAGCTCTTCGTTCAGACCTACTCCGCCTTCCTCGGCCCGATCTTCGCCATCCTGGTGGTGGACTACTTCCTGATCCGGCGTCGCACCCTGGACCTCGACAAGCTGTATAACGAGACCGGGCCCTATCGGGGCGTCAACCCGGCCGCCCTGATCGCCACCGCCACAGGCATCATCGCCGCGCTGAGCTTCTCGTCAATATCCTGGTACGCGAGCCTGATCCCCGCGGGCATCACCTACTACCTCTTGATGAAGAACTGGGCACCCTGCCAGCGATTCTGTCAGTAAGGCACCTGCAGATCAGGCTCCCCTGACCACGAACCCGGCCTTACCTGGCAGTAAGGCCCGTCAATACAGCGAGACCAGAAGGCTTCACACATGACTCACATGTCCGACCAAGAGCTGAAGATCCGGCATATCGACCCCAGCCTCTACAACAAGGACCTGGCCCCCATCAAGAAGGCCGATCGCAGCTGGGGCTGGTTTGAAATCTTCAACGTCTGGTCGAACGACATCCAGAGCCTGTTCGGTTACACCCTGGCTGCCTCGCTGTTCATCTCCTACGGCCTCAACGGCTGGGCGGTGATGGCAGCGATCGTTCTCGCCGGCTTTGTGGTAATGCTGCTGGTCAACCTGAGCGGCAAGCCCAGCGTCAAGTATGGTGTCCCCTTTCCGGTGATGATTCGTGCCAGCATGGGAGTTCGCGGGGCCAACTTCCCCGCCATGCTGCGCGCCATCACCGGCATCTTCTGGTACGGCGTCCAGACCTATTTCGCCTCAACGGCGGTCTCTCTGCTGCTCACATCGCTATTCGGCAACCCCGGCGGCGAGTGGCTGGGCATGTCGGCCCTGGACTGGCTCTCCTTCGTGATCGTCTGGGCCTTCCAGATCGCCCTGTTCTGGCAGGGCATCGAACGTATCAAGCACTTCCTCAACTGGGCCGGGCCGCTGGTCTATGTGGTGATGATCGCGCTGATGATCATCGTGTGGGTGCGCGCTGGCAGCGACCTGCTGCCGGCAGTCGATACCATCTTCCGCGGCAGCAGCGACTATAACGGCAGTGCAATCGGTGCCTTCCTGGCGATTACCGGTACGATGATCGCCTACTTTGCAGCGGTGGTGATCAACTTCGGCGACTTCACCCGCTTCGTGAAGAGCGAGAAGCAGATGAAACTCGGCAACCTGGTAGGCCTGCCACTCAATGTCGCCTTCTTCTCCTTCATCGCCCTGATCATCACCGCCGGCACCCTGGCGCTGTTCGGCGAAACCATGACCAATCCATCGGACATCATCGCCCACGTTGACTCACTGCCACTGACCATCATCGCAGCGATAACCTTCTTCGCCGCCACCGTAGGCATCAATCTGGTGGCCAACTTCATTCCGCCGGCCTATGACCTGGCCAACCTGTTTCCACGCTATATCAGCTTCCGCATTGGCGGGCTGATCACCGCCGTGGTGGCCTTCTTCGTCGGTGGCCTCTGGGTATCGGTGATCAGCCAGGTCGGCATCTCGGGGTTCGTGAATGCCGTTGGCGCCATCGTTGCACCCTTCTACGGCATCATCGTGGTGGATTACTACCTGATTCGACGCCAGCGGCTCAACATTCAGGAGATGTTCTCCGCGGCTCCCGATAGTGCCTACTACTATCTCAAGGGGTGGAACAAGCGTGCCATCTGGGCTTTCCTGCTCTCCGCGCTGTTCTCGATCTCTTCGGTATGGGTGCCGGCTCTCGAGGCTCTTGGCGGTTACGCCTGGCTGATCGGTGCCGCACTGGGGGGGATCTTCTACTACTGTCTGATGCGGCGGCAGAAAGTGCCGTCTCTCGATCCTCTCACCTCTCCCGCCTCTCTCTAGGCAAGCCCCCCCACCGCCCACCTCGACATGCAACGGCCGCCTGACAGGCGGCCGTTGCATGTCGAAGCCGAGCCTTTGTCGAGCCGTGCCTTCAGCCAGCGAAGATGCGCTGCAGGTCGGGCGTTTCCTCCTCCTCCTCGGTAATCGACAGGGACTCCTCGATCGCCTTGAGGTGGCGACTCATGAACGCCGCGGCACGCTCGCCACTCTTCTCCTGCAGGTAGCCGATCAGATCCTCGTGGTCATGCGTCTCACACCCCAGATGACCAGGCTTGCCATAGACCGCCAGAATCAACGAGGAGCGAAAGCAGAGCCGCTCGACGAAATCGGCCAGGGTGGCATTGCCGGCGAGACGCGCCAGCCGCGTATGGAAATCAGCCGAATAACGAATCGCCGCACTATGCTCGCCCTTTCGCAGGGCCCGCTGCTCCTTGTCGGAGATCTCGCGCAATGCATGAACGCTCTCCTCGTCGATGCGCCGTGCCACCTCGGGCATCAGTCCGCACTCCACCATCTGGCGAGCCTCGAACACCTCCCGAGCCTCCTCGGCGGTAGGCCGCGTGACGCTGGCTCCGCGTCGCGGTGTGAGGGTGACCAGCTGCTCCAGCGCCAGCCGCTGGAGGATCTTGCGGATTCCGGTGCGACTGACCCCAAATACTTCGGCTAGAGCATCCTCGCGCAGGCGCGCACCGGGCTTGAGCCTATGCTCGATGATGGCATCGCTGATCGCCCGGTGGATCGCCTCGTGACGTTCGGCCCCATCCCCGTTCTTGCCGCGACGCCCCCGGACCTCCTGACGCTGGTTCATGTGACCTGGCTCCCTGTGGTTGGCTATCCATATTGTATACGCAAAAACCGGGCAATTACGTCACTTGCTCGCCTACACACTGCCAGGTTGAAGAAGCCAACGGGAAGGCGAGTCAGCGGCATCGCACATGGGCTTACAGGTCATGGCGACCAGGCGGCGATGGTGGCGCGCTCCTCCTCGGTAATGCCGGTGATATTGCCCAGTGGCATGTAGCCGCTGGCAACGACCCCCTGGATCTTCTGCATTTGTTCCATGATCTGCTCGCCGGTGTCATAAGCCAGGCCCGCCGGCGGCGCATTGAAGCCAGGCTGGGTGGGGTCGCTGGCATGGCAGGCGACACAGCGAGACTCGATGATCGGCTGCACCTCGGAAAGCGATACGCTGGCGGACGCCTGGGCCTGTCCCGCACTGACACCGACGGTCGGCATGGCGACCCAGAAGGCGACGGCGATCAGGGCCGTTCCGGCGATCGGATAGGCCGGCTGGATCCTGCCGGCATGCATCAACACGAAGAACTGGCGAATCAGCGCGCCGGCGAAGATGAACAGCGACATGATCACCCACGCAGACTCGTGGGAGTAGGCGAAGGAGTAGTGGTTGCTGATCATCAGCAAGACCACCGGCAGCGTGAAGTAGGTGTTGTGCACCGAACGCTGCTTTCCGCGCTTGCCGTCAAGCGGATTGGGCGCTTCCCCGGCCTTCATCGCCTTCACCATGCGGCGCTGGCCCGGGATGATCCAGAAGAAGACGTTGGCCGACATGGCGGTGGCCATCACCGCGCCGGTCAACAGAAAGGCCGCCCGTCCCGAGAAGATCTGAGTACTCAGATAGGCAACCACCACCATCATCACCGCCACCGCGACACTGAGCAGACCATCGCGGGTCATGTCGGGGCTGATGCGCTTGCACAGCTCGTTGTAGACCACCCAGCCGCCAAGCAGGAACAACAGCGCCACCACATTGGCCTGCCAGCCACTCATGTTGGCGGCCCACTCCCAGCTGGCATTGGGATTGACCAGGTAGAAGCTGGGGTTGGCCATGTAGAGCAGGATGAACAGCGCGAAGCCCGACAGCCAGGTGGTGTAGGCCTTCCAGAATGACCAGTGAAGGTCCTCGGGCAGCTTGGCCGGCGCCGTGGCGTACTTCTGGTTATGGTAGAAGCCACCACCATGCACCGCCCACATCTCGCCGAACACCCCCTTGTCGCGATCCTCGGCGGCCTTGGGGGTACGTAGCCCATTATCCAGCATCACGAAATAGATCGATTCCCCGATCCAGGCAATCGCTGCGATGACATGTAGCCAGCGCAGCATGAAGTTTCCGAAGTCCAGCAGGTAGGCTTGCATAAGAGGCCTCGTCTAGCGTCTTGTTATGGGCTGTCGGCGAGAGGGCTTTCCTCAGCTACCGCGATAGGTGGAGTAGCCATAGGGCGAGAGCAGCAGTGGCACATGGTAGTGCGCATCGGCATCGGCCACGCCGAAGCGCAGCGGAATCACGTCGAGGAAGCGCGGCTCATCGGCCTCGACACCCTGAGCGCGCAGATAGTCCCCGGCATGGAAGACCAGCTCATACTGACCGGTGACGAACGCCTCACCATCGAGGATCGGATCGTCGCAGCGGCCATCGTCATTGGTCACCACTTCCTTGAGACGAGTGCGCCGCTCGCCCTCCAGCCGATAGACCTCTATGCGGATACCCTCGCCCGGGCATCCCTTGGCGGTGTCGAGTACGTGGGTGGTCAGGCGTCCCATGGTGATACTCCTTGGTGTCACTTCGTGAATTGTCGAGATAAGGGCCGGATTCGTTTGTTGATATCGGCTGCTCAGGGTTAACCTGAGAGCATGAAGACAGTTTTAGCCAGTTTAGGGGTACATTTCAAAATATTTTTTGTATACATTTAGTCGACACCCTCACGACAAGCTGCCTGGTCAATCGTCGTGACCCCCTGCCACACCCCGCCAAGGAGAATGACAATGAGCCACAACACCCTTACTCCGCCCCCAAGCCAGCTGGACAAGTCCGCCTTCGTGGCCGCCTACGGGGAGATCTACGAGCACTCTCCCTGGGTTGCCGAGCTGGCCTGGGAGCAGGGACTGAACACTGACCACGACTCGCCTGCAGGCCTGGCGAAGGCCATGGGTGAGGTACTGACCGACGCCTCCGCCGAACACCAGCTCGCGGTGATTCGCGCCCACCCTGACCTCGCCGGCAAGGCCGCCGTCGCCGGTGAGCTGACCGACGACTCGACCCGGGAGCAGGCTGGCGCCGGCCTGGATCAGTGCTCACCGGAGGAGATGGCACGCTTCGAGCGGCTCAACGAGGCCTACAAGGAGAAGTTCGGCTTTCCCTTCGTGATGGCCGTCAAGGGCAACGACCGTTATGCCATCCTGAACGCATTCGAGACTCGGCTCGAGAATGACCCCGCCGAGGAACGCCGCACCGCGGTGGAACAGATCAACCGCATCGCCCGCTTCCGCCTCGAGGCACGAGCCGAAGCCAACGCCTGACGCCTCTCCCGATCGACGGCTCCTCTCCCCGCCAATCAGCCAGACAAGGCGCCGGGCAACCGGCGCCCCATGCTTCGAACACGACACCGCCCGGCATCATGCCGGGCGGAAGCGTGGTACAGGCGTTACATCAATGGGCCTCGTCAGGTCAGCGATTGACATGGGGCGCAGTACCGAGGGGGGCGTCACCCTCGGTATCGACATCCGTCAGCGGCTGAGCGTCAGGACCCTGCCCTGCAGCCTCGGCGTCGGCCCGAGCAATCTCTTCGCGCTCACGCCGCTCGTCGGCCAGTGATCGACTCGGCAGCACGATATTGAGCACGAAGGAGGTGATCGCCGCCACCACGATCGGCGCGCCCCCGATAACGTTCTGGACCATCTGCGGAAACTGCTCGATGGCCGCCGGCACCTGGGAGATGCCCAGGGCCAGGGCCAGGGAGAGGCCGACGATGGTCACGTTGCGGGCCGAAAGCTCATCCTTGATGAGCAGCTGGATGCCGGTCATGGTGATCATCCCGAACACCGTGACGGTAGCACCGCCCAGTACCGGATAGGGAATGGTGGTCATGATGGCGCTGAACTTGGGACTCAGGCCAGCGAGCACCATGAACAGGCCGGCGATGGCCAGCACCGATCGACTAATCACCTTGGTCATGGCGACGATGCCGACGTTCTGGCTGAAGGTGGAGGTCGGCAGTGCCGCGAACAGCGAGCTCAGGGCGGTGGTCAGGCCGTTGCCCAGCAGCCCGCCCGTCAGCTCCCTGGTCTTCAGCTCGCGGTTCATCCCCGCCACGCTGGTGGCGGAGAGATCACCGATGGTCTGTACCGAGTTGATCACGCAGATCACCACCATGGAGACGATCGCCGCCGAGTGAAACTCGAGCTGGAAGGGCATGAACTCCGGTACGGCCAGCCAGCGCGCTGCAGCCACCGAACTGAAGTCGACCATGCCCATCGGCAGCGCCACCGCATAGCCGACCAGGATACCGACGATGATCGCCGACAGCCGAACCACGCCGCGGCCAAACTGGGAGGCGCCCAGCACCGCCAGCAGGGTGATGATGCCCACCATCCAGTTGGCCAGGTCACCGAACCCTTCGGCGTTGACGTTGCCGCTGCCCGCCATGTAGCGAATGGCGATGTCGTAAAGTGACAGGCCGATCACCAGCACCACGGTGCCCGCCACGATCGGCGGAAACAGGTGGCGAATGTACTGAATGAAGTAACCGACCACCATCATGGTGATACCGCCGATCAGCTGGGCGCCGAGGATGCCCTCGATGCCGAACTGGCCACCCACGGCGATCAGGGTCGGTACATAGGCGAAGCCCACGCCGAAGATCGCCGGCATCCGAGCGCCGAACTTCCACACCCCGTAGAGATGGAACAGGGTGCAGAGACCCGAGGCGAGCACCGCCACCTGGATCAGCAGCAGCTTCTCCTGAGGCGTCGAGCCGACCACCCCGGCGATGATGATCGGCGGGGTGATCACGCCGGCGATCATCGCCAGCACGTGCTGCAGCGAGATGGGCAACGCCTTGTAGACCGGCGGCCGCCCTTGAAAGTCAAACAGCGAAGTATTGCGCGTCTTGGTTGTCATGGGGCTATCCGGGGCTGTTGTTGTATGACGTCAATGCATACCGCATGTCGATACCAATGACCACAGCAGTGTGGACTCTTTAAACATAAAGTTGTACACATTATTATCGTCTCGAGTCGCTTAGAGGTGCCACTCGAGCTGGAAGGTCGGCGCATCGGTATCCACCTCATCCTTGCCGTGGTTGCCGAACTTGTTACGCCAGTACTCGTAACCCACCCCGGCCCACAGCTGGTTCGCCTCGCCCCAGGCCAGCTGGCCGACGTCGAGCATGAGTGAGGTGCGCATCAACTGCTCGGGGTCGGTATCGTTGCCCTGATAGTCCTCTCCCTTCTCGCCGTTATAGTTGTAGAACCCCTGGAACTTCAGCGGCAGCGGGCCGGCCACGAAAGGCACTCCCCAGGCCAGGTTGATCTGGTAGTAGGGGTCGAACTCGATCTCGTTGACGTCGCAGAAGCTCGCGCCGCAGTGGTTCCACTCATGGGCGTAGAAGAGGCTCAGGTCGACGAACCCCTTGGGCACGTCGAACTTCAGCGTCGGCCCTACCACCAGCAGGCGCTTGCGCGGTGCGAAGTCGGTGTTCTTGGTGTTGAGGTCGAAGCCACCGGTCAACGCCACGTCCTTGATCGGCCCGAAAGCCGCTGGCTCGCCGGTGAGCTTGCCGAGCTGCAGCTGGTGGCGATAGGTCAGATAGGCCTCGGTGGCACCGCTATCGCCGCCGCTGGCCGGGTCGGCGCTGTCGGACTGCAGCACGTCAAGATTAAGAAAGTTCTGACCGAGCGAGTAACCGCTGACATGGGTGAACTGCAGCACGTGTTTTTCGATGTCACGAGGGTTGCCCGGCTCGGTGAACTGGGTGCCATGGCGATAGCCGATGAAGGTATCGCTCCAGGTTGTCGCCTGGGCATTACCGGCGACGAGACTGGCAAGCAGCAGGCCGGCGCTCAGACGGGGCCTGGGGATGCACTCCTGCATAAGAGGGCTCTCCATTTGTTGTGGTTATTGGATACACTGAACTAAGATCAGTGTTCACAGAATAGACCATAAAACTGTATACGAAAAACCCCTCTTCTCCGGCCGATGCTTGATCGACCTTGCCAACACATTCCCTGGAGTCAGGGACCGCAAGCCCGCGGGGGGGCCCCATGACATGGGGGTATCACCTCGGGAACCACTAGACTGAGGAATGGTAGCCGCCAGGAGGATCATCCATGTTTCAACACCGACGTGACGCCGCCGAACGCCTGGCCACGAGGCTCAGCCACCTGCATGGCCTCCACCCGCTGGTGCTGGCCATTCCCCGCGGCGGGGTGCCCATGGGGCGGGTCATCGCCGACGCCCTGCAGGGGGAGCTAGACGTGGTGCTGGTGCGCAAGATCGGTGCACCGGGCAATCCGGAGTACGCCATCGGCGCGGTCAGTGAGGATGGCAGCGTGCACCTGGAGGAGGAGGCACGGCACTGCCGGGAGGAGTGGCTGGCCGGTGCGATTGCCCGCCAGCGGGAGTTGATCGAGGAGCGCCGCCGGCGTTACACCCCGGTGCGCAGCCCCATCGAACCGACGGGGCGCACCCTGGTGGTGGTGGATGACGGCAGCGCCACCGGCGCGACCATGGCCGCGGCGCTGGCGACCCTTCGCCAGCGCCATCCCGCACGCCTGATCGCCGCCCTGGGCGTGGCGCCGCCCGACACCGTGGCGCGGCTGGAAACGCTGGCCGACGAGGTGATCTGTATCGGGGTGCCCGGGCACTTCGCCGCCGTGGGCCAGTTCTTTACCGATTTCGATCAGGTCAGCGACGACGAGGTGGTGGCCCTGCTTGCCGCCGACGATGACGGTACGTCAGCCACGCCCTGACCCACCGTCGATGCGGGCCGCCTCAGCGATAGGCACCCTCGATGTCGGTGATGCGCATGGCGTGCCGCCCCAGGCCACCATGCAGATCCAGCATGCGCTCGAGCCAGGCATGGACCGGATCGGCATTGGAGACCAGATCGGCGCTGGAAACGCAGCGCGCCCACATGAAGTTGCCGAACACCAGGTAGTCGGCCGCTGCCGGGGACGCTCCGTCGATGAATTCCGACTCCTTGAGCAGGCCGCGCAGGGGCTCGAGCGCCGCATCGAGCTGGGCGAGCCCCCTGGAGGGCGAGTGAAACTCCTCCAGCGTACGGCCGAAGCGCTTTTCACGCGTTTCGCGGAAGTAGTCCCGGTCATCGGGATGAATGGCATTGAGCAGATCCATGATGATCGTACGCAGCATGGCCGGTGCCAGGGTACGCTCGGCAAAATGCTTGAAGAAGCGGGCGCGTGCCGCGGCAAGGCCCTCACCGATCAGTGGTGCCTCCGGGTAAGTGCGGTCCAGGTAGCGCAGGATCTCATAGCTGTCGGTCACCACCGTTTCGCCATCGACCAGTACCGGCACCTTGTCATGGTCGGCGAACGCCAGGGCCTCCCGGTCGGTGAAGCGCCACGGCCGCGCCTCGACTTCCAGCCCCTTGTGAGCCAGGGCATATCGCACGCGCCAGCAGAATGGCGAGAAGCGCAGCTCCTCGTCGACACCACACAGGTCATACAGTACTCGAGACATACGAACCTCTCCTCAGCGTAAAGGGCAATCACCCGACGAAGTCTGCCAGGCTCCTGGCCCCGGTGTCAGGCCGCTCACCATGCTCACCCTCGGCGAGGCTGCTGTCCATTAGTCTAATAAACACTTGGGGCTTAACGCCCCCCGCCTCCTGCTGTTTTTTAAATTTCATTTTCTTATCAGTCGCTTAGCGATAAGGCGACGGATAGAGAAGTTATCGAAAGATTGGTCATACCAACTTTCCAGAGATGGAAAGCCTCTCCTTGACGCCGTAATGTCCGGCTGGCTGAACATTCGGCCGATCCCCTTTGGTCACAACAACGACTCCCGATCGAGGAACCCTATCCATGAATGACACCCTTCTCGCACTGCTGGCCTTCGCGCCCCTGGTGCTTGCCGGCGTGCTGCTCATCGGTCTGCGCATGGCGGCCAGGACCGCCATGCCGATCGTCTTCGTGGTCACCGCCATCATCGCCCTGTTTGCCTGGGAGATGACCGCCACCCGCGTCATGGCCTCTACCCTCCAGGGCCTGATGCTCACGGTATCGATCCTGTGGATCATCTTCGGTGCCATCCTGCTGCTCAACACCCTGAAGCATTCGGGCGGCATCAAGGCCATCCGCAACGGTTTCTCCGGCATCAGCCCCGATCGCCGCGTCCAGGCAATCATCGTCGCCTGGCTGTTCGGCTGCTTTATCGAGGGCGCCTCCGGCTTCGGCACCCCCGCCGCCGTCGCGGCCCCGCTGATGGTGGCACTCGGTTTCCCGGCGCTGGCCGCCGTGGTGGTGGGAATGATGATCCAGTCCACCCCGGTCTCCTTCGGTGCCGTCGGCACCCCCATCGTGGTGGGCGTCTCCGGTGGCCTGGACCGCACCGGCATTACCGAGACCCTCGAGGCCGGTGGGGCCAGCTGGATGGAGTACTTCCATCTGATCGCCGGTGAGGTCGCGGTGACCCACGGCATCGTCGGCATCCTGATGCCCTTGATCATGGTGGTTGTCATGGTGCGCTTCTTCGGTGCCAACCGCTCCTGGAGGGAGGGACTCTCCATCGCCCCCTTCGCTATCTTCGCCGGGATCAGCTTCGTGGTGCCCTACATGCTGGCCGGCGTGCTGCTGGGGCCGGAGTTCCCGTCGATGATCGGTGCCATGGTCGGCCTGGCCATCGTCGTGCCGGCCGCTCGCCGCGGCTTCCTGATCCCCAGCGACACCTGGGACTTTCCGGAGAGCAACGCCTGGCCCGACCACTGGATCGGCAAGCTCGAGATCAAGCTGGATGACGTCACCGGCAAGGCACCGGTCTCCACCCTGATGGGCTGGGTACCCTATGTGCTGCTGGCTGTGATCCTGGTCGCCTCGCGCACCATCGAACCCTTCAAGAGTGCGCTGACGTCGTTCTCCTTCGGCTGGAGCAATATCCTCGGCGAGGCGGGAGTCTCCGGCGCCATCCAGCCCCTCTACCTGCCGGGTGGCATCCTGCTGATGGTGGTGCTGCTCACCGCCCTGCTCCACCGCATGCGCATGGGCGAGATCAAGGCGGCCTTCGGCGAGTCCACCCGGACCATCCTCGGCGCCGGCTTCGTACTGATCTTCACCATTCCCATGGTACGGATCCTGATCAACTCGGGAGTCAATGCCGCCGATCTGGTCTCCATGCCGGTCGCCATGGCCCAGCTGGTGGCCAACAGCGTGGGCGATATCTACCCCTTCTTCGCCCCTGCCGTGGGCGCGCTGGGGGCCTTTATCGCCGGCTCCAACACGGTCTCCAACCTGATGCTGGCCGACTTCCAGTTCAATGTCGCCCAGCAGCTCGGCCTCTCCACCGCCTTCATGGTGGCCCTGCAGGCCGTGGGTGCCGCCGCGGGCAACATGATCGCGATTCACAACGTGGTCGCCGCCTCGGCCACGGTGGGCCTGCTCGGCCGCGAGGGCGAGACCATCCGCAAGACGATCCTGCCGACGATCTACTACCTCGTCGCCACCGGGATCATCGCGCTGCTCGCCTTCTATGTGCTGGGCATCGGCGATCCCCTGCTCGGCCTCGGCTGATCGAGCCTCATGCGCGCCAGCGCCCTCGGCACTGCCGGGGGCGCTGGCGTCTTGAGGCACTGGCCGAGCTGCGGTGACGACAGGCGAAGGGGTTACTCCCACCCCTCCAGCCGCATCGTCGATCGCTCCAGGCGCTCGTCCTCGGCCTCGATCTCGCGCAGGGCCTCGCCGATGCTGTTCAGGTGCTCCAGTGCCACACGACGGGCCAGCTGCGGCTTGCCCTTGACCACGGCATCATGCAGGCGCGCATGCTGGCGGTTGATCATCTCGCGGGGTTGCGGACGATGATAGAGATTCTTCACCGAGGCGAAGACCGAACTGAGCAGCAGCTCGGTCAGGTTCTGCAGGGTGTGTACCAGCACCGGGTTATGGGAGGCCTGGGAGATCGCCAGATGGAAGGCGTGGTCGAGCCTCGCCAGACGCTCCACATCGATGGGGTCGGCGCTCGCCACATAGTCGGCCATCTCCCGATAGCGCCGGGTGATCAGCACCCTGTCTGCCGGATTGCCGCGACTGGCGGCCAGCTGCGCCGATTCCCCCTCGAGCAGGGCTCGCACCTCGAGCAGGTCGAACAGGGTCCGCGGGTGGTCGCGAAACAGGTGCATCAACGGGCTCTGCTCGCGCGCCGGAAGCAGCGCGGCCACCGTGGAGCCACGGCCGTGACGGGTCTCGATGATGCCCTTGCTGCGCAGGATGCGCATCCCCTCGCGCAGCGAGGCGCGGGACACGCCCAGCCGCTCGCACAGCCGCCGCTCCGAGGGCAGCAGCTGGCCGGTACGGAAGATACCGTCCAGGATCAGCCGCTCGAGGCGCGCGGCCACCCCTTCCGGGGTGCGCTGTCCGCCGAGTGATTCCTCATGAGTCAACACCTTGGCCTCCTCCGATCAGACCAAAATCTGGTCTGACCAGTGCACCACAAGCTGGACAGCAGCGCCAGCGCTGCCAGGATAGGAGAGTGGTGAAGCACGCCGCAGGGCACGCCACGCACCCACGAGCCGCCATCCCGGACCTTCCACCTTGACGATACGTATGGGGAAACCCCGATGAATACACAGTACGACGCTCGGCTCGATGGCGAGCCACCCCTTCTTGACCAGGCCGAGGTTCTGGCCGACCTCCGCCAGGCACTGCCCGACATGGCCCTGCTGCATCGCGAGGAGGACCTGCGCCCCTTCGAGTGCGACGGCCTTTCCGCCTATCGCGCCCTGCCCATGCTGGTGGCGCTGCCCGAGACACTCACCCAGGTCGAGACCCTGCTCAAGCGCTGCCACGCCCTGGGCGTACCGGTGGTGACCCGCGGTGCCGGCACCGGCCTGTCGGGCGGCGCCCTGCCGCTTGCGCACGGGGTGCTGCTGGTGATGTCACGCTTCAGTCGTATCCTCGAGATCGACCCCGATGCGCGCACCGCGCGGGTGCAGCCCGGGGTACGCAACCTGGCGATCTCCGAGGCGGCAGCCCCCTACGGGCTCTATTACGCCCCGGACCCCTCCTCCCAGATCGCCTGCTCCATCGGCGGCAACGTGGCCGAGAATGCCGGCGGCGTGCACTGCCTCAAGTACGGCCTCACCGTGCACAACGTGATCAAGGTCGAGGTGCTGACCATCGAGGGCGAGCCCATGACCCTGGGCGCCGACGCCCTGGATGCTCCCGGCTTCGATCTGCTGGCCCTGTTCAACGGCTCCGAGGGCATGCTCGGCGTGGTCACCGAAATCACCGTCAAGCTGCTGCCCAAGCCCGAGAGCGCCAAGGTCCTGATGGCCAGCTTCGACGACATCGAGAAGGCCGGCGATGCCGTGGGTGCCATCATCGCCGCGGGCATCATTCCCGGGGGGCTGGAGATGATGGACAACCTGGCGATCCGCGCCGCCGAGGACTTCATCGGCGCCGGCTACCCGGTGGAGGCCGAGGCGATCCTGCTGTGTGAACTGGACGGTGTCGAGGCGGACGTGGACGACGACTGTCAGACCGTGCGCCGCGTGCTGGAGAAAGCCGGCGCGACCGGTATCCAGCAGGCCCGTGATGAAGCCGAGCGCGCGCTGTTCTGGGCCGGCCGCAAGAACGCCTTTCCCGCCGTGGGACGCATGTCGCCTGATTACTACTGCATGGATGGCACCATTCCTCGTCGCGAGCTGGCCCGCGTGCTCAAGGGCATCGGCGATCTCGGCGAGGAGTATGGCCTGCGTGTGGCCAACGTCTTCCACGCCGGCGACGGCAACATGCACCCGCTGATCCTGTTCGATGCCAACCAGCCCGGCGAATTCGAGCGGGCCGAGGCGCTCGGCAGCCGCATCCTCGAGCTCTGCGTCGAGGTGGGTGGCACCATCACCGGCGAGCATGGCGTGGGCCGCGAGAAGATTCATCAGATGTGCGTACAGTTCACTCCCTGCGAACTGGCCACCTTCCGCGCCGCCAAGGCGGCCTTCGATCCCAGAGAGCTGCTCAACCCGGGCAAGAACATCCCCACGCCGGCCCGCTGCTCCGAGTTCCGCCTGACCAAGAGCGCCGGCGATGCTCCCGCCCCGACCCAGGCCCCGAAGAGCCACGGCTGAGAGACACAAGACATGGTGACCATGAACGACACCCCGAGCCGCGACATTATCAACCACGATGCCAGCGAGGCGTTGGCCGAACGCATTCGCCGTGCCGAGGCGGAGGGCTCACCGCTACGCATCGTCGGCGGCGACACCAAGGCCTTCTACGGGCGTGAAGTGGAAGGAGAAGCCCTGTCCACCCGCGAGCACCGCGGCATCACCGAGTACGACCCGGTGGAGCTGATCGTCTCGGTACGCACCGGCACCCCGCTGCGCGAGCTGGAAAGCGTGCTGGCGGCCAACGGCCAGATGCTGCCCTGCGAGCCCCCCCACTTCGGCGAGGAGGCCACCGTCGGCGGCATGATCGCCACCGGCCTCTCCGGCCCGCGCCGCCCCTGGGCGGGCAGCGTGCGCGACTTCGTGCTGGGCACCCGCATCATCACCCGCCAGGGCAGTGAACAGCGCTTCGGCGGGCAGGTGATGAAGAATGTCGCCGGCTACGACCTCTCGCGCCTGATGGTAGGCGCCCAGGGCACCCTGGGGCTGATCACCGAGGTCTCCATGAAGGTGCTGCCGCTGCCGGCGGCCACCCGCAGCCTGCACCTGGAGATGCCGCAGCAGGAAGCCCTGGAGAAGCTCGCCGAGTGGGGACGGGAACCCTTGCCGATTACCGCCGCCGCCTGGCTTGAAGGCGCCCTGCACCTGCGCCTCGAAGGGGGCCCCAGCTCGGTGGAAGCCACCGCAAGGCGCCTGGGGGGGGACGAACTCCTCGATGGCTTCTGGAAGGCCCTGCGGGAACAGCGGCTGGCGTTCTTCGGCGCCGAGAGTGCGCTCCCGATCTGGCGACTCTCGCTGCCACACCACACCCCGGCGCTCGAGCTGCCGGGCGTGTCACGCGAGAGCGATGTGCTCTACGACTGGGCCGGCACCCAGCGCTGGGTGCGCAGCGATGCCAGCCCCGAAGCGATGCGCGCGATCGCCAGCCAGGCCGGTGGCCATGCCACCCGCTGGGGTGGCCCGGGCGGCGCCCCCCAGGATGCCCCCTTCACGCCCCTCGCCCCGGTGGTCGAGAAATATCACCGCAATCTGAAGACGCAGCTGGACCCCCAGGGGATCTTCAACCCGGGCCGGCTCTACGCGGCATTCTGAGATACACGGAGAGACGTCAAACATGCAGACGCATTTCACCGCCGAAGACCTCCAGAAACCGCATATCCGCGAGGCCGACCGCGTGCTGCGCAGCTGTGTTCACTGTGGCTTCTGCAACGCCACCTGCCCTACCTACCAGCTGCTGGGGGATGAGCGCGACGGGCCCCGTGGACGCATCTACCTGATCAAGGAGATGCTCGAGGCGCCAGAGGAAAGTGACAAGGTCACCGAACAGACTCGCCTTCATCTCGACCGCTGCCTGACCTGTCGCAACTGCGAGACCACCTGCCCCTCCGGGGTCGAGTATCACAAGCTGCTCGATATCGGCCGCGCCGAGATCGAGCGCCGGGTCCCTCGCAAGGCGTCGGAGCGGGCACTGCGCTATGGCCTGCGCAAGGCCCTGGTCGACCCGAAACGCTTTCAGGCCCTGTTCAAGCTGGGTCTCACCTTCCGGCCGCTGGTACCAGGCCCCCTGAAGGAGAAGATGCCCCCGGCCCCGGTGGATGCGGGCCAGCGCCCGTCTGGCAAGCGCCATGCCCGGCAGATGCTGATTCTCGAGGGCTGTGTGCAACCGGGCCTGTCACCCAACACCAATGCCGCCACCGCCCGGGTGCTGGACCGCCTGGGTATCGGCCTCGTCCCGGTGAGTGAAGCCGGCTGCTGCGGCGCCATCGACTTCCACCTCAACGCCCAGGACGAGGGGCGCGCTCGAGCGCGAGCCAATATCGATGCCTGGTGGCCACATATCGAAAAGGAAGGTGACGCGGGGGTGGAGGCGATCGTACAGACCGCCAGCGGCTGCGGCGCCTTCGTCAAGGAGTATGCCGAGCTCCTGGCCGACGACCCCGACTATGCCGACAAGGCCGCCCGGGTGAGTGAGCTTGCCAGGGATCTGGTCGAGGTGCTGCGGGACGAGGAGCTCGATGCCCTCGAGGTAGCGCGGTCCCGGCGCCTCGCCTTCCACTGTCCCTGCACCCTGCAGCACGCCCAGAAGCTGGGGGGGGCCGTGGAAGGCGTGCTGACCCGGCTCGGTTTCACGCTGACGCCGGTGGCCGACGCCCATCTCTGCTGCGGTTCGGCCGGCACCTACTCCATCACCCAGCCCGAGCTCTCCATGCAGCTGCGTGACAACAAGCTCGACAATCTGGAGGCCGGCAGCCCCGAGGTGATCGTGACGGCCAATATCGGCTGCCAGACCCATCTCAATGGTGCCAACCGCACAACGGTGCGCCACTGGATCGAAATCGTGGATGAGGCATTAACACCAGCTACGAGCAACGAGCCTCGAGCTGCAAGCGGCTAGTAGCTCGAAGCTCGAAGCTCGAAGCCAATATCAACCCAGGAGACCACTCATGAAGACCAAGCCCGTCCTGACCCTGACCGATGTCAACGCCATCCTCGATGCCGCCCAGAAGGAGGCCGAAGCCAACGGCTGGGGCGTGACCATCGCCGTCGCCGATGACGGCGGCCACCTGCTTGGCCTGCGCCGCATGGACGGCGCGCCCCCCTTCAGCGCCGATGTGGCCACCCAGAAGGCCCGCAATGCCGCCATCGGTCGGCGCGAGACCCAGGCCTTCGAGGAGATGATCAACGGTGGCCGCACCGCCTTCGTCACCGCCCCCATGCAGTCGCTGCTCGCCGGCGGCGTGCCGGTGCTGGTAGAGGGTGAGGTCGCCGGCACCGTCGGCATCTCCGGCGTCAAGCCCGACCAGGACGTGCAGATCGCCCGCGCCGGCGTCGCCGCTGTCGTCTGAGCCCCCCTTGCCGAGCGACGACAGGGCCCCACCATGGTGGGGCCCTGTCGATTACGTTATCGGCGACGTGTTACCGCTCCGAGGCGAGGTCTATGAAGCCTGGCGATGCCGTCGCAGCTCCCCGTTCAGGGCCTTGATAATGGTGTAGCACATCAGCAGCATCGCCACGGAGAAGGGAATCGCGGTCGCCGTCACCCCCGCCTGAAGCGCCGTGAGTCCACCCCCGATCAGCAGCACGATGGCAACCAGCCCCTCCACCGAGGCCCAGAACATGCGCTGCGTACGCGGTGCATCGATCTTGCCGCCGGCGGTGATGGTATCGATCACCAGCGATCCGGAGTCGGAGGAGGTCACGAAGAAGACCAGCGCCAGGAAGATCGCCAGGGACGACATCACACTGGTCAGCGGCAGCTCGTTGAGCATGCCAAAGAGTGACAGCTCGGGGCTGTAGGCATCGATCACGTAGTCCTTGACCAGGCTACCTGCGGGGTCGGCATAGAGCTGATTCAGCGCCGTGGCGCCGAACACGCCCATCCAGATGAAGATGAACAGGCTCGGGATCAGCAGCACGCATATCACGAACTCGCGCACCGTGCGTCCTCGCGAGACCCGGGCAATGAACATGCCCACGAAGGGCGCCCAGCTGACCCACCAGGCCCAGTAGAAGACGGTCCAGGCCTGGCGGAAGGCGTCATCCTCACGACCGAAGGGCATCGAGAGCGGGATGAACTCCGTGACATAGGTCGTCAAACCTGTCCAGAAGCCGTTCAACGCCACCAGCGTCGGTCCGGCGAACAGCACGAAGAAGAAGAACAGCAGCGCCAGCATCATGTTGACCTCGGAGAGCCTCTTCACACCGCCCTCGAGGCCACGCCATACCGAGACCAGGGCCACCCCGGTCACCACGATGATGGTCACCACCTGAAACTGGGTGCTGACGTCGAGACCAAAGACGAAGTTCATGCCCGCATTGGCCTGCTGCGCCCCCAGCCCCAGCGAGGTCGCCAATCCGAAGAGGGTCGAGAACACCGCCAGGATATCGATGGCATGCCCCCACCAGCCCCAGACGCGTTCGCCAAGCAGCGGAAAGAAGGCCGAGCGGATGGAGAAGGGAAGCCCCTTGTTGTAGGTGAAGATCCCCAGCGCCAGGGCCATCACCACATAGACCGCCCAGCCATGGAGCCCCCAGTGGAAGTAGGTTCCCGCCAGCCCCATGGCGCTGGCTTCGGCGATGGCAGCGGGGTCGAGTGCGCCCTCGGTGCCGAAGGGCGATGTCACCCCCAGCGGCAGCGAGACGTTGGCATGGTAGACCGGCTCCAGCACACCGAAGAACATCAAGCCGATGCCTATTCCGGCGGCGAACAGCATGGAGAACCACGAGAGATAGCTATATTCGGGCCGGGCCTCCGGCCCTCCCAGCCGCACCGACCCATGGGGCAGGATCACCAGCGCCAGGCAGAACACAACGAAGAAGTCCACAACGATCATGAAGTACCAGTCGAGCCTCCCCGTGGAGAAGGCGACGACGGACTGGAACAGCTGCCCCGCCAGGTCTGGAAACATCAGAGCCAACAGGATGAACGCCACCGAGACCAGGGCCGATATGACAAAGACACGATTGTGGACATCGAAGCCAAACGGGCCCAGCTGCCCCTCGATATTATCCTGACCGATGACATAGTCGGTCTGCATGTCACTGTCGGCCTGATGCGGGTCCGTCACACTCGGATCGTTCATGGCAGGCGCCTCGGCTGATGGGGTAGTTCGAGTATAAGCCGTATCGGCACCGAGCATTCCGCGTATTTTACCACCGATCCGGGAGAGGCACAGAACCACCGGCTGACGGCGCTGGAAGTGCCTGGCCGATGCCCCTAAGGACAGTGACCAGTATGATGATGGGTTCGCACTCCGCCACCCGCGGGGCCCCTGCGTTGGAAATGAGAGGATCTGAATGTCACCGCTTGCCTTCCTGGCGCCCCTCGGCGCCGTGCTGATCTGGTCCGGCAACATGACCATCAACCAGCTGACCGTCGGCACCATTGCCCCCAGCAGCATCGCCTTCCTGCGCTGGGTACTGGCGCTGGCCGTGCTTACCCCCCTGGTGGCCCCGGCGGCCTGGCAGCACCGCGCGACGATCCGCCGGGAGTGGCCGAAGCTCGCCGTATTGGGGCTGCTCGGCATGGGGCTTTGGCAGGGGCTCGCCTATATGGCCGCCGAGACCACCAGCGCCACCAATATGGGTATCCTGGCCGCCATGGTACCGCTGCTTACCGTGCTGCTCAGCGCCCTGATCCTGCGCGAGCCGCCGCGTCTCGGCGGTGTGGCCGGCGGTGCCCTGGCGCTGGTCGGCGTGGCGATCCTGCTGGGACGCGGCAGCCCGCTCTCGCTGCTGGAGCTGACGGTGGCGAAAGGCGACGCCCTGATGCTGGTGGCCGCCACCTGCTATGCGCTCTATGGCGTCATGCTCAAGCGCTGGCCCATCGCGCTGCCGCCCTGGGTGCTGCTCTATGGCCAGGTGATCTTCGCCGTGCTGATCCTGCTGCCGCCCTATCTGCTGGGGCCGATGACGCCGGTGGATTCCAGCAATATCGGCCTGATCCTCTACGCCGGCATCCCCGCCTCCATCATCACCACCTTCCTGTGGATGCTGGCGATTCGCCGCATCGGCGCCAGCCAGGCCAGCATCTTCATCAACCTGATGCCGCTGTTCAGTGCCATCATCGCCATGTTCGCCCTGGGCGAGCGCATTGCGCTCTTCCACTTCCTGGGCGGCGCCCTGATCCTGGCCGGCGTGGTGATGGCCCAGACCCTGACCCAGCCGCTAGGCCGCCGCCCCGCTGTCCCACAAGGCAGCACAGACCGCCCATGCTAGACTGCCCGCTCTGACCCGACCGACCAAGGATGCGCCATGTCCCTCGACGACCTTCACCTCACGCTTCGCAATCTGACGCTGGACGACTACCCCCAGCTCGAGTCGCTGATGGATGCCGTCTACCACGATATCGGCGGCGCCTGGTCACGACACACCATCGAGCGACTGATCGGTGACTTCCCCGATGGCCAGGTCGCCATCGAGGACGACGGCCGCCTGGTGGGCATCGCCCTGACCGTCAGGGTCGATTACGACGAATTTACCAATCCGCACAAGTATGATGACCTGATCGGCAAGCGCGAGGTGATCCTCGACAACGCCGAGGGCGACGCCATGTACGGGCTGGACGTGCTGATTCACCCGGACTACCGCGGCTACCGCCTGGGACGACGCCTCTACGATGCCCGCAAGGAGCTCTGCCGCTCGCTCAACCTGCGTGCGATCCTCGCCGGCGGACGCATTCCCCAGTACCACCAGCACGCCGAGGAGCTCAGCCCCACCCAGTACATCGACCGGGTGGCCCGCAAGGAGATCCACGACCCGATCCTCTCCTTCCAGCTGGCCAACGACTTCCAGGTCAAGCGCCTGCTGCGCGACTACCTGCCCGAGGACGAGAAGTCCCAGGGCTATGCCACCCTGCTGGAGTGGAACAACTTCCTCTATGAGCCCGCCGAGCTGGTCCTCGACACCCGCAAGACCCAGGTCCGTGTCGGTGCGGTGCAGTGGCAGATGCGCGAGTTCGACTCGGTGGAGGCGGTGCTGCAGCAGGTGGAGTACTTCGTCGATGCCCTTTCCGACTACCAGAGCGACTTCGCGGTCTTCCCGGAGCTCTTCAACGCCCCGCTGATGGGGCTGCAGGACCGCGCAGCCCAGCAGGACCAGATGGCCGCCATCCGCTTCCTGGCCAGCTTTACCGAGCGCTTCAAGACCGAGCTCTCGCGCATGGCGGTCTCCTACAATATCAATATCATCGCCGGCTCCATGATCGAGATGGGCGAGGACGACCGCCTCTACAACGTCGCCTACCTGTGTCACCGCGACGGCACCCTCGAGCGTCAGGCCAAGCTGCATATCACGCCCCAGGAGCGCCGCGACTGGGTGATCGAGGGCGGCGACGGCCTCCAGGTATTCGACACCGATGCAGGACGCGTCGGCATCCTGATCTGCTACGACGTGGAGTTTCCGGAGCTGCCAAGGCTGCAGGCCGAGCAGGAGATGGATATCCTCTTCGTGCCCTTCTGGACCGATACCAAGAATGGCTATCTGCGGGTGCGCCACTGTGCCCAGGCCCGCGCCATCGAGAACGAGTGCTATGTGGTGCTGTGCGGCAGCGTCGGCAATGTGCCCTCCATCGAGAACATGGAGATCCAGTATGCACAGTCGGCGGTGTTCTCGCCCTCGGACTTCGCCTTCCCCCACGACGCCGTCCTCAACGAGACCACCCCCAACACCGAGATGATGCTGTTCTCGGACCTCGACCTGACCCGGCTGACCGTGGTGCGTAACGAGGGCTCGGTGACCAACCTCAAGGACCGCCGCAAGGACCTGTTCGACCTGCGCTGGCGCGACTGGTCATGGAAGTCCGGGGGCCGGACATCCGGGGCCGACCTCGACGAGAGCTGAGGAGGCGCCTGAGCGATGCTGAACCGCCTGCGCCGCTGGCGCGAGCAGCGCTTCGCGGCGCGCCATCCCCTGCCGGAAGAGACCTGGCGGGAGGCGCGCCACCGCGTACCGTTGCTGGCCGCCCTCGGTGAGGAGGAGGCCCGGCGCCTGGGCCAGCGCGCCTGGCGTTTCCTGCACGCCAAGCGCATCAGCCTGCATCCGGAGCTTGCCGAGGCCACGCCCTTCGACCTGCCGGCGCGGCTCGCCCTGGCCGGTCAGGCCTGCCTGCTGACGCTGGGCTGGCGCGACGACGAACACCTCGAGGCCTTCGGCAATGTCCATGAGGTCCTGATCCTGCCCGATGCCTTTCGGCGTCGCGTGGAGGAGATGGACGAGTTCGGCGTGGTCCACGAGTATGACGACGAGCGTGCCGGGGAGACCTCCCACCAGGGGCCGGTGGTGGTGGCCTTCCCCGACCTGATGGAGAGCGGCGACTTCTCGGGCTTCAATGTGCTGATTCACGAGTTTGCCCACAAGCTCGACCTGGGCAACTCCCTGGATGTTGACGGCTTCCCGCCGCTGCCCGGCGATATCGACCCGCGGGAGTGGCACCGGGTGTTCATGGCGGTGTGGGATGACCTTCAGTCCCGTCTCGCTCGCGGTGAGGCTACCCCCATCGACGATTATGCCGCCACGCACCCCGGCGAATGCTTCGCGGTCTGCTGCGAGGCCTTCTTCACCGCCCCCGACCTGTTGCATGATGCCTACCCGGCCCTCTTCGATCTGCTCGGCCGCTACTTCCGCCAGCAGACGCTGGCCCGACTGCCGCCCTCGGCGGACCACGCCCGGCCCGAACACCATTGACCCCACTGGTTCATTACCGATTGCCCGTTACCCTCTGGAGGCACCGATGATCGATCTGCGCAGCGATACCGTCACCCGCCCCAGCGCCGCCATGCGCGATGCCATGCATGCCGCCCCGGTGGGCGATGATGTGTGGGGCGATGACCCCAGCGTGGCTCGCTTCGAAAACGCCCTGGCCGAGCGTGCCGGCAAGGCCGCCGCCCTGCTCTTCCCCAGCGGCACCCAGAGCAATCTGGCCGCCCTGCTCGCCCACTGTCAGCGGGGCGACGAATATATCGCCGGCCAGCAGGCCCACACCTACAAGTACGAAGGCGGCGGCGCCGCGGTTCTCGGCGGCATCCAGCCTCAGCCGGTGGAGCACGCCGAGGATGGCTCGCTGCCGCTTGAGCGCATCCGCGCCGCCATCAAGCCCGACGATTTCCACTTCGCCCGCACCCGCCTGCTGGCACTGGAGAACACCATCGGCGGACGCGTGATCGATGCCGACTATATGCACCAGGCCACCGAGCTGGCCCGGGAGCACGGCCTGGCCACCCACCTGGACGGCGCCCGACTGTTCAATGCCGCGGTGGCCACCGACACCTCGCTGGCAACGCTCTGCGCGCCCTTCGACACGGTCTCCCTGTGCTTCTCCAAGGGATTGGGTGCGCCGATGGGCTCGGCCCTGGTGGGCCCCCAGGCACTGATCGACGCGGCACGCCGCTGGCGCAAGGTGCTGGGTGGGGGCATGCGTCAGTCGGGCATCATCGCCGCCGCCTGCCACTACGCGCTGGACCACCAGATGGCGGACCTCGCCGATGACCACCGCCGCGCCGAGCGCCTGGCGGCGGGCCTGCGGGCACTGCCGACCATCGAGGTGCTCTCCCAGGCCACCAACATGCTCTTCCTGCGGGTGCCCGAGCCACATATCGCGCCACTGCGGGCCTGGCTGGCCGAGCGCGAGATCCTGATCGAGGTGCTCTATGACACCCGCCTGGTGGTGCACCGCGACCTGGATGACGCGGCCATCGATGCCACCCTGGCGGCATTCGAGGAGTATCTGGCGCAATAGCCCTGTTGCTTAACTGAAAATGGCCCGAATGACATCGGGGCAGCGCACCGAGGGTGATCCCTGGAGAGACTGGAGATTCGTACCCTGACCAGGGCCGAGGCCCGGACCGCCGCCGGGCTGCTCGGCCGGGGCATGCGCGACAACCCCACACACATCAGGGCCTTCGGGGCCGATCCGGTGCGGCGTGAGCGCACCCTGCGACGAATCTTCACCCCCTTCCTGCAGCGCCAGCTGGAGGGCGGCCGGATCCTTGGCGCCTTCGCGGGCCCACGGCTGGTCGGCGTGGCGGCCCTGGCCGCCCCGGGTGGCTGCCAGCCGACCCTTGCCGACCGGGGGCGGGCGCTGCCGGTCCTGCTCGCGAACGGCCCGGTGAGCGCCCTGCGCATGCGGGCCTGGGTGCGGGTGTGGGCCAGGCGAGACGCCGGCATGCCGACTCACTGGCACCTCGGGCCGCTGGCGGTCGCACCCGAGTGGCAGGGTCAGGGAGTCGGCAGCCGGCTGCTGAGTCAGCTATGCGATCACCTCGACCGGCAACGCGGCCTGGGCTACCTGGAGACCGACCTTCCCGAGAATGTCCGGCTCTATCGACGCTTCGGCTTCGAGACCCTGGCCAGCGAGCCCGTGATCGGGGTGACTCACTGGTTTATGCAGCGCCAGCCCGACGGCTAGCATCGAGGGGGCTGTAGGCCAGCCCCACGCCCCCTGCGAAGCATCGAATCTTAAGGAAGCATCGGCCCCTGCGAAGCACCGGAAAGGGTAGCCTGCCGGCTGTCTCAGGAGAGATCCATGGCGAGCCGGAGCTTCAACCACTCCCAGAGCAGCGCCGCCTCCGGCCGGGCCGGTGCGCGCACCGGGCGCACCAGCCAGAACGCTTCGTCGCTCTCGACCTCCCAGTCGAGCGCCGCCACCAGATCGTCTCGGTGCTCCACCAGCCGCCGATGCGTCAAGGCGATGCCCTCGCCCAGTGCCGCGAGAGACAGCGTCATCGTTTGCGTATCACAGATCAGCGGGGCTCGACGCGAGGCCAGTGCCGGCACCCCGGCGGCCTCCAGCCAGGTCGGCCACCCCACCTCGAATCCCACCGCATGCAGCAGGGTGTGCTCCGCCAGGTCGGCCGGCCTCGTGATGCGCTCGGCCAATGCCGGGGCACACACGGGCAGCATGGTGTCGCTGCCCAGCGATACCGCCTCCATGCCGTGCCACCCTCCCTGACCGTAACGGATCTCGATGTCAGCGCCCTCGGGCCCGAAATCGTCGGGCCAGATGGCACTGACGAGTCGCAACGCCACCTCGGGATACTCGCGGCGAAAGGCGCATAGTCGCGGCGCCAGCCAGTTCTGTTGCACCACCGGTGTGGTGCGTAGCGTGACCGGTGCCTCATCGGTCTCGCCGAAGACCTCCCGGGTGCCCTCGGCCAGCCGGGTAAAGCCGTCCTGAAGACTGGGCAGCCACGACTGCCCGGCCGGCGTCAGGCTCAGGCTGCGGGGATGACGCACGAAGAGCTTCTGACCCAGGCGGTCTTCCAGAAGACGAACACGCTGGCTGATGGCCGCCTGGGTCACCCCAAGCTCCTGTCCGGCGGCGGTGAAGCTCAGGGTGCGGGCGGCGGCCTCGAAGGCCTGGAGCCAGGCCAATGGGGGCAGGGCGCTCATGAAATAGGCTGCCATAAATAAACTTGGGTCATAGGCGCCAGATTAATCGTTTGTGAACGCCGGGGGCAATCTCCATCCTTGGCGCCAGCCAACCGCCAGGAGAGTGATCATGTCCTTGACCCGCGAACAACGCCCGCATCTGCCCATGGGCGAGCTGAACGACTACACCCAGGCACCGGGCCTCACTCGTGCCGGGGCAGACGACCGTTTTCTGCTGCTGTCCTGGGAAGGCGATGAGCAGGCCTCGTTCCCGCTGATCTGGCTGCGCGACCACTGTGCCTGCCCCGAATGCCGCCACCCACAGACTCGCGAGCGCCTCTCCCTGCCCCGGGAGGCACCCGACGCGGCAGTGGAGGTACAGGTGGAGAACGGCAACCTGACGGTGACCTGGGCCGACGGCCATGTCAGCCGCTTCGATGCGGGCTGGCTGCATCAACGTCGCCCGGGCTGCCCGCCGAAGGATGTGGTGCCCAGGCGTCGCCCCTGGGGAGAGAGCTTCAGCCCCGCGCGCGTGGCCCATGGTGATTTCACCGCCGGCGCCGCAGGCGAGCGTGAGTGGCTGACCGCCCTGCTCCGCGACGGCCTGGTGCTGCTCGAGGAGGGCCCCCTGGCAGACGAGGAGGTCAGTCGCCTGGCCGAGCGCATCGGGCCGCTGCGCCCCACCAACTTCGGTGCGCGTTTCGATGTGCGCTCCAAGCCCAACCCCAACAATGCCGCCTATACGGCCATCGCCCTGGCACTGCATACCGACCTGCCCAACTGGCGCCAGCCGCCGGATATTCAGCTGCTCTACTGCCTGGAGAATGGCGCCGAGGGCGGCGAGTCGATCTTCGCCGACGGCTTCGCCGCCGCCGAGAGCCTGCGGCAATCGTCCCCCGAGGCCTTTCGACTGCTCAGCGAGACCCCTATCGACTTCCGCTTCCAGGACGAGCATCACGATATCGTCTGTCGAGCGCCGGTCATCGCCCTCGATGAGGCGGGCAGCGTCATCGAGGTACGCCTCAACAACTGGATTCGCGACAGCCTTCTTCTGCCGGCCGAGACCATCGAAGCCTGGTATAACGCCTATCGCACCTTCTGGCAGCGAGTCCACGCCCCACAGCATCGACTGGAGTTCGCCCTGGCCCCGGGCGAGATGGTCGCCTTCGACAATCGGCGCGTCCTGCACGGCCGCAACGCCTTCGACCCCAACAGCGGTCGCCGCCATCTCCAGGGCACCTATCTGGATCTCGACATGTGCGAATCCCGCCTGAGGGTGCTGGCCCGGCAGGCGTGATACCCCCAATTGCCGCCACCCAATAGATAACCTCAATCCGGTGGCGGCTTGATGACCCACCATAAGGAGATGCCATGCGTCTTTCCCTGACTCCTGCCCTGCTGTCCCTGCCCCTGACCCTCGGCCTGGCCAGCCCGGCACTCGCCGACGAGGCCGTACTGGACTTCGGTGTGCCTGCCTGGCCCGGCATCGCCGTCAAGACCGAGATCGCCCAGCAGCTGCTCGCTCCCCTGGGCTACGAGACTCGCACCCACGAGCTTGGTCTGCAGGTCGTCTACCAGGGACTGGAGACCGGCGACATCGATGCGTTTCTCGGCGGCTGGATGCCCGCCCAGGCCAACATGTACACACCACGCGAGGCCAGTGGCGCCGTGGTCAAGGTCGCCAATAACGTCGACGGCGCCCGGATGACCCTGGTGGTCCCCGACTACCTCTACGCACAGGGGATCCGGAGCTTCGCCGACCTGGACGACCACCGCGAGCTCTTCGACGGCGAGATCCACGGCTTCGGCGCCGGTTCGGCCGCCAGCGAGGTCCTTCACGAAGCCATCGACGATGACACCTGGGGTCTCGGTGACTGGCAGGTGATGGATACCAGCGTGGTAGGCATGCTGGGCGCCGCCCGCAGCGCCATTGACCGTGAGGAACCCATCGTCTGGGTAGGCTGGACGCCCCACTGGATGAACCTCGAGCTGCCGATGCACTATCTCGATGACCCCAAGGATCTGTTCGGCGAGAACAACGGCGAGACGGATGTGCTGAACATGCTGCGCAGCGACTATGCCGACGCACATCCCGGGCTGGTCGATTTCTTCGAGCAGTTCACCTTCGCCGCCGAGGAGCAGAGCTGGATGATCAACGAGTTCGGCCAGAAGAAGCGCGACGCGGAAGCCGTCGCCAGGCAGTGGTTGCACGAGCATCCCGAGCGCGTCGAGGCCATGCTGGAAGGCGTGACGACCCTGGACGGCAAGCCTGCCTGGCCGGCGGTCGAGGCCAGCCTGTAGGTCCGGCTCCGGCGGCGGCTTTGGATGCCGGGCCTGCTGCCGTATGCTGTAGCGTGACGCTCACCAGGAGTCTTCACGCCCCATGAGTCGCCCTATCGGCATCCTTGCCCTGCTGCTCACTCTGCTCGTCTCCCTGGGCCTGCTTTGGCAGTGGCTGGCCATGCAGGACCTGCTTACCGTCGACGCCCTCCTGGCACTGGCCCAGGGCTCGGTGGCCTGGCGGGATGCCCCCTGGGCCGTGCTGGCGGTGATGGCGATCTACGCCGGGGCCTCGCTGGTGATGTTTCCGCTGAGCCTGCTGGTGGGTGCCACCGGGCTGCTGTTCGGCCCCTGGTGGGGCTTCGGCTACGCCCTGGCGGGCACCATGACGGCCTCGCTGGTGACCTGGTGGGTGGGCCGGCGCATCGGCCACGAAGCGCTGCTGCGCCATGGCGGTCGACGCCTCAGGGGGGTCTCTCGCTACCTCTCCGGTCGCGGCATCCGCACCATGACCATGGTCAACCTGCTGCCGCTGGCCCCCTTCACCCTGACCAACATGATGGCCGGCGCCTTCCATCTGCGTCTGCGCGATTACATGCTGGGATCGCTACTGGGCATCGCCCCGGGGCTCGCCGGGGTCACCCTGCTGGGCAGCCAGCTCGGTGAGCTGGCCACCGCCGAGAGCCATGGCGAGCTGGCCTGGGGGGCCGGAGGCCTGCTGCTGGCGGTGCTGCTGCTGGTCGCGCTCAAGCGCTGGGCGGATCGCCGGCGCTGAGCGTGGCCTACTTCGGGGACCCGCCGGGCCACCAATCGGGACGCTCCTCCTCCCAGGTGGCATACACCAGCTTGCCGAGCACGCGACCTCGATGCCTGAACATCTGCCACTCGGCGCCCAGTCGATGTCGCATCAACTCCCAGCCTCCCTCGTCGGCATGGGTAAAGGGCCCACCCGAGGCGATGGCGCGGCGGTAGACCTCCAGGCAGCGCTGGGCACAGCTCATCTCGTCGAAGGCCGCCGCCGTCTCCTCCGCTCCTGCCGCCAGGGGGGCTCGCCGCTCCGGGTCGACGAGCTCGCCGAGCACCGCTGCCATGGCCTCGGCATCGTCGCTCTCGAGCAGTCGACCGTTGCCGCCATCGCGCACCACCTCGCGAACCCCAGGGGCGTCCACGGCCACCACGGGTAGCCTGGCGGCCATGGCCTCGGCCACGACCATGCCCTGGGTCTCGCTGTGGGAGGCGAAGGCGAACAGGTCCATGGCGTGGTAGGCGTCGATCAGCGCCTGACCCTGCAGGCGTCCGGTAAAGTGCACCCGCGGCAGTACGCCGGCCTCATCGAAGCGAGCCTCCATGTCTGCCTGTGCCTCCCCTTCCCCCACCACCAGGCAGTGGAGACGATCGTCACGAGCCAGTGCCAGACCGATGGCGCACGCCAGGAAGTCGAGGTTCTTCTCGTGGGCCAACCGCCCCAGATGGCCGATCACGCAGGCATCATCGGGAATCCCCAGCCGCTCTCGCCAGCGCTGCCCCTCACCCGCCAGATAGCGCCGGGTATCCACCCCGCTGGGCACCACGTTGATCACCGTCTCGACGTCACGCTCGACCAGGAGCCGCTGAATGCTCTCGCTGGGCGCGATCACCTCGTCACACAGCCGGGTGTACTCGGTGGAGAGCGCGACCGCGAAACGCTGCATGCGGGGGGAGTCACCGGGCACATAGTGGGTGTAGTGCTCATAGAGGGTGTGGTGGGTAAACACCAGCGGCAGGCCATAGGTCTCGGCGGTGCGGGCGGCGGTATCGCCGAGCAGGAAGGGGTGGTGGGAGTGCACGATATCGGGATCGAAGGCCTCCACCGCCTCGTGGAGCTGGCCCGGGATCGGGACCGGCAGCGAGAAGTCGCTGCCGTTGAAGTGCTGCACGGCGGCCACCCGCACCACCCCCTCTTCGTCCTCGGGCTGACCGTCGAGACGCGGCGCCACCACCAGCACGCGATGCCCCAGCTCGCGCAGGCGCGTGGCCAGGCGCTGCACCGACTCGCTGACCCCGCCGACGATGGGCAGATAGGTGTTGGTAAACATGATGACGTTCACGACTGGGGGCTCCGCTGCACGGTGTAGGCAACCCTTGCCGTTACCCCTGCTTATTCATGAGGCCGGCCTGAAACAGAAGATAGCGGAGGGCTTTCTCTCGAGAAGCCAGCGTATTACCCCAACAACCCGATGCCAGAGGCCCATCCACTATGAGTGAAAGCCTATCTTCCTGAATTCCAACCTGCAACGGCTCCATCGAAATGCTCCCGCGCCCCCCTGCGCCAGCATGAACTCAATGGCGAGCACCCAACCAATCTGGTTAACAACGCTGCCTGGAAGCGCGCATGCCCCAGCGCTCTACCGTCCTTGAACAAGGATCCGCCGCTTCCGCGATTCGATTCTTTGAATGAATCGTGGAGGGTTCAACCTCGAAGCCAGCATCACGTACTGCAAGGCGTGCGGCCTGCGCTTGCAGCCCCTTGTCAATGTTCCTGGGGTCACACCGCAGAGCCCTTGGAGGGAAGACTGATGAAACGTCGACGTGGAGAATATCAGTCGGCGCAGCCGATCCGGCATAAGGGTCGGTCGACTGCGCCACATTCAAGTATCAATCATCGTCGTCATCGACCTGATTGCCGATAACGCCGCCGACCACTGCACCGCCGACGGTACCAGTCGTGCTGCCACCCGTCAGGACCGAGCCGCCGACAGCACCGACACCCGCCCCCAGGGCAGTATTCCTGTCCTGTGTCGACATGCCAGAACACGCAGCCAAGCCAAGCATCAGAGATACGGCCGCTGCACCAAGCGTCAATCTTTGCACCCTGTTCATGATCTACCTCCCTAGGTACCGCCGCGAGTCGCGACGTCGTGGCTGGAAGCCAAGTGATACAACGCCCTGTGCCCTACCGCCTGCTTCCTACCGACTTCGCCATATAGCTGAAGTTCCCGTTTTTTAAATTATCACCCTAACAATCTCACTTGCCTGTCGCGCCATGCGACTGTCAGCGACTAGAGTGGAGCCGGTTCCAAGGCTTGAATAGAAGAGGAGAAAGCCACATGACCCACCGCATCGCAGTGATCCCCGGCGACGGCATCGGCAAGGAGGTGATGCCCGAGGGCGTGCGTGCCCTCCAGGCCGCCGCCGAGCGCTTCGGCATCGCGCTCGAGCTTGCGCCCTTCGATTTCGCCAGCTGCGACTACTACGCCGAACATGGCCAGATGCTGCCCGACGACTGGTTCGAGATTCTGAAGGAGTTCGACGCCATCTTCTACGGTGCCGTGGGCTGGCCGGAGACCGTGCCCGATCATGTCTCGCTGTGGGGGTCGCTGCTGCAGTTCCGTCGCCGCTTCGACCAGTACATCAACCTGCGCCCCTGCCGCCTGCTGCCTGGCATCAAAAGCCCGCTCGCCAACCGCCAGCCGGGTGATATCGACTTCTACGTGGTGCGCGAGAACACCGAGGGCGAGTACTCCAGCGTCGGTGGCAGGATGTTCGAGGGCACCGAGCGCGAGGTGGTGATCCAGGAGACGGTGATGACCCGCCACGGCACCGACCGGGTGCTGAAGTTCGCCTATGAGCTGGCCGCCTCACGGCCACGCAGGAAGCTCACTTCGGCCACCAAGTCCAACGGCATCGCCATCACCATGCCGTGGTGGGACGAGCGGGTGGCCGAGATGGGCAGGCACTACCCCGAGGTCGCCGTGGACCAGTTCCATATCGACATCCTCACCGCCAACTTCGTGATGCACCCCGACTGGTTCGACGTGGTGGTGGCCAGCAACCTGTTTGGCGATATCCTCTCCGACCTGGGACCCGCCTGCACCGGCACCATCGGCGTGGCCCCCTCGGCCAATATCAATCCCGAGGGCACCTTCCCCAGCCTGTTCGAGCCGGTCCACGGCAGCGCCCCGGATATCGCCGGACGCGGCATCGCCAACCCCATCGGCCAGATCTGGTCCGCGGCGATGATGCTCGAGCACCTCGGTCACCAGCAGGCCAGCGCGGCCATCGTCGCCGCCTTCGAGGCGGTGCTGGCCGAAGGCGACGAGGCGGTGCTGACCCCGGATATCGGCGGCCGGGGCACCACCGAAACCCTGGGGCGCGCCATCGCCGAGCGCGTCATCGGCCAAGTGGCCTGAACCGCTTGAGTGTCTCGAGCAGGGCGCTACCCGAGGAGCCACGCCCCCTCGAGGATACGCACCCTGCCCGCCGCCAGGTTGTCGCGCAGATTGCGCCCCATGGTCAGGAAGCGCTCGCCGAAGATCGCCACGGGCCCCGGCAGGGCCGGCCCGGCGGGCGGCTCGCCCGATTCCCGCCGGCTGTGCTTCTGCCGCCAGGCCAGGGCGGCCTCGGTGACATCCTCGAGCGCCTCGAGCCTGAATCCCGCCTCGGCCAGGCGAGCCTCCAGGGTATTGCGTGTCTGCAGATGACTCTCAGCCGGCATGCTGGCCCAGGGCACCGGCAGCGCCAGGGGCTCCGGATTGTCACCGGCCACCACCTCATGGAGCAGCACCCGCCCACCGGGGACCAGCAGGCGCCGCCACTCCGCCAGCACGCCCGCCACGTCGGGCATATTCATCAGCGCGTGTTGACACCACACCGTCTCGAAGGTCGCATCGGGCAGCGGCGTGCGGGCCGCATCCGCACACAGGAAGCGGGTCCTGTCGCCGTGTCCGGTTGCCGCGCTCAGCCAGCTGGCCACGTCGACAAAGGCCGCGGTGATGTCCACGCCGAGCACCTCGCAGCCGAACTCATCGGCCAGCAGACGACTGGCACCGCCGGTGCCACAGCCCACATCCAGCACCCGCCTCCCCGGCTGCCACTCGCCGAGGGCCGCCAGCGAGCGGCTGGCTCCGCGTCCGCCCAGATGCAGCTGGTCGATGCCGGCGATCTCGTCCAGGGTGAGCCGGTCCGGATCACGCCCGGTGGCTCGATAGGCCTCCCGCAGCCGGCATGTCAGGCTTCCCTCCCCTCGCTCGGCGAGGGCATCATAGTGGGCATTGAGACGACGGCTGTGTTCCTGCATGGCGCTTCTCCCGGGAATCGGTAGCCTGGCAATCGGCAGTCGTCCAGTCTAGATCGCCTCTCTGCTACCTCCCATGCGGCAAAGGTCACAGCCATCGCCAGACTCACTACAGGAGTTTCCATGCCACACTCTTCCCTGCTGCCCACCCTGGGCATCGCCCTGCTGCTGGCCGGCTGTACCGGCCTGCCCAAGGGCACCGAACCGGTCACCGACTTCGAGCTCGACCGCTACCTGGGCCAGTGGTACGAGATCGCTCGCCTCGACCACTCCTTCGAACGCGGCATGGAGTGCGTCACGGCGGACTATTCGCTGCGCGATGACGGCGGCGTGCGCGTGCTGAATCGAGGCGTCAGGCTCGATGATGGCGAGATCGAACTGGCCGAGGGGCGCGCCTACTTCATCGGTGACGAGGACGTGGGCCGGCTCAAGGTCAGCTTCTTCGGCCCCTTCTATGGCGGCTATAATGTGCTCGCCCTCGACGACGACTACCGCTGGTCGCTGGTTGCCGGTCCCGACCGGGACTACCTGTGGATACTGGCCCGCACCCCCAGTCTGGACGAGGCCACTCGTCAGGCGCTGGTGGCCGAGGCGAGGGGACTGGATTTTCCGGTGGAAGAGCTGATCTGGGTCGAACAGGGCCAGGTCTGCGATACCTGGCGCAAGGAGGCATAACACCATGCTCGAGACATGGCTCAAGCAGAGCATCGACGAGGCCGAATTCCCAACACACGGCGAGCTATGCGGTGGGCAGTTCCGCCGCCTCGGTCACGGGTTGCTGGAGCTGCTGCCCGACTCCCCCGCTCCCTCCGCTCATGCCTGTGTCATCTCGGCAGGGATTCATGGCAACGAGACGGCCCCCATGGAGCTGCTGGACGACCTGCTGATGCGCCTGGCGGCCGGCGAGCTCAGGCTCGGAGCGCCGCTGCTGGTGATCCTCGGCAGCCCGCCGGCGACCCGCGAGCAGACCCGCTACATCAACACCAACCTCAACCGGCTGTTTCGCCGCGACCTCGACGAGCAGGGCATGGAGCCGGAGCGTGCGCGCGAACTGATGGCGGCGGTCGATGCCTTCTACACCCGCCATGCGGACCGGCCGCGCCTGCACTACGACCTGCATACCGCCATCCGGGGAAGCCGCTACCCTCGCTTCGTGGTCAACCCCTGGAGCGAAACCACCGCCGTGGCGCCCGAGCAGTGGCGGTGGCTGGCCGGGGCGGACATCCAGGCGGTGCTTCACCAGCACTGCCACAGCTGGACCTTCTCCCACTACAGCAAGCATTACCACGATGCCCAGGCCTTTACCCTGGAACTTGGCCATGCCCTGCCCTTCGGCCACAATGACCTGACCCCGCTGGCGCCCATGGCACGCCTGCTGCAGGCCCTGCTGGAGGGTCACGAGCCGAGCGCGGCGCCGCCCGAGCGGATGGTGTTCTACCGGGTCGAGCAGGAGCTGATCCGCCATAGCGAAGCGTTCCGGCTGGCCTTTGCCGATGACACCCCGAACTTCACCGAGTTTGCCCCGGGCACCCTGCTCGCCGAGGATGCCAGCCAGGGCGAGACCCGCGTCGGCACGAGCCCGCTATCGGTCGTCTTCCCCAACGCCACGGTGGAAGTCGGCGCCCGTGCCGCCCTGCTGGCCACACCGACGCCCCCGCCCGAGTGATGCCTGGGCCCATGCCGGGCCACCGCTGACCGGAAAGTCTTATAACAACGATAAACAGAGGGTAGAATCTTGCCCCTTTGCCAACTCATCACCGCCCCGTGCCAAGGTCGGCAGAGTCCATCCTGCCGATACGCCGTGCGACACGCCTGAACGGAGCCCGACCCATGGCCGAAACCCCGATCCCGCTGGAAGTGCGCCATATCACCAAGCGCTTCGGCGATACCGACGTCCTCAAGGGCCTG
>NZ_JADNRL010000037.1:278896-279402 GCF_015595025.1 Halomonas sp. KAO | reverse complement strand
ACGAGGGCGAGCTGATCGTCCATGGCGAGGCGATCCGCTTCAAGGAGACGAAGCACGGCCGCGAGCCGGCCGACTGGCAGCAGGTGGTGAACATGCGCGCCAAGCTCTCCATGGTGTTCCAGAACTTCAATCTCTGGGCCCATATGACCCTGCTCGAGAACATCATCGAAGCGCCGGTGCAGGTGCTCGGCAAGCCCAGGAAGGAGGCCATCGAGCAGGCCCACGCCCTGCTCGAGCGGGTGGGCCTGAGCGAGCGCGCCAATGCCTATCCGGCCCAGATGTCCGGTGGCCAGCAGCAGCGCGGCGCCATCGCCCGGGCGCTGGCCATGGACCCCGAGGTGATGCTGTTCGACGAGCCCACCTCGGCCCTGGACCCCGAACTGGTGGGGGATGTGCTCAAGGTCATGCGCGGCCTCGCCGACGAGGGGCGCACCATGATCCTGGTGACCCACGAGATGGCCTTCGCCCGGGACGTCTCCAGCGAGGTGATCTACCTGCATCAGGGG
>NZ_JADNRL010000037.1:278169-278769 GCF_015595025.1 Halomonas sp. KAO | reverse complement strand
CCGAACTGGTGGGGGATGTGCTCAAGGTCATGCGCGGCCTCGCCGACGAGGGGCGCACCATGATCCTGGTGACCCACGAGATGGCCTTCGCCCGGGACGTCTCCAGCGAGGTGATCTACCTGCATCAGGGCGTGATCGAGGAGTCCGGTCCGCCCGAGGCGGTATTCGGCAACCCCCGCTCGGAACGCCTGAAACAATTCCTGGCCCCCAAGCACTGAGCCGGCCCACGAGGTAAGCCCCATGATCAATCTTCACGGCTATGGCCCGCGACTGCTGGAGGGCGCGCTGATCACCGTCGAGCTGGCGGTGCTGTCGCTGCTCCTGGCCATCGTGCTGGGCCTGATCACCGCCAGCGCCAAGATGTCGCGCAGCCGGGCGGCCCACGCCATCGGCACCCTCTACACCACCATCATCCGCGGCGTGCCCGACCTGGTGCTGATGATGCTGCTGTTCTTCGGCGGCCAGATCGGCATCAACGCGATCACCGACCAGCTCTATGCGCACTTCGGCTGGGATATCTTCATCAACGTCAACGAGTTCGTGGCGGGGGTGATCACCATCGGTCTGATCTTCGGCGCCTACATGGGCGAAACCTTCCGT
>NZ_JADNRL010000037.1:277800-278159 GCF_015595025.1 Halomonas sp. KAO | reverse complement strand
TGATCAATCTTCACGGCTATGGCCCGCGACTGCTGGAGGGCGCGCTGATCACCGTCGAGCTGGCGGTGCTGTCGCTGCTCCTGGCCATCGTGCTGGGCCTGATCACCGCCAGCGCCAAGATGTCGCGCAGTCGGGCGGCCCACGCCATCGGCACCCTCTACACCACCATCATCCGCGGCGTGCCCGACCTGGTGCTGATGATGCTGCTGTTCTTCGGCGGCCAGATCGGCATCAACGCGATCACCGACCAGCTCTATACGCACTTCGGCTGGGATATCTTCATCAACGTCAACGAGTTCGTGGCGGGGGTGATCACCATCGGCCTGATCTTCGGCGCCTACATGGGCGAAACCTTCCGC
>NZ_JADNRL010000037.1:260830-277790 GCF_015595025.1 Halomonas sp. KAO | reverse complement strand
TGGTGTTCCGGCGCATCCGCTTCCCGCAGATGATGCGTCACGCCATTCCCGGGCTCTCCAACAACTGGATGGTGCTGCTCAAGACCACCGCCCTGGTCTCGGTGATCGGGCTCTCCGACATGGTGCGCGTCGCCGCCGAGGCCTCCAAGGCGACCCGCGAGCCCTTCACCTTCATGCTCATCGTGGGTGCCATCTACCTGTTGATCGCCAGCGCCTCCGAGTGGGGCTTCGCCCGCCTGCAGAAGCGCTATGACGTCGGCTTCGGGGAGGTCAAGTGATGGATGCCCTGATGAGTCGACTCGAGGCCCTGCTGGCCGACAACAGCATCTTCACCCTGCAGACCCTCGGCTACTACGGCGAAGGCCTGGTGACCACCGTGCAGCTGGTGTTCCTGTCGCTGGTGATCGGCCTGGTGCTGGCCGTTCCCCTGGCCATCGGCCGCGGTTCACGGCAGCGCTGGATCAGCCTGCCGATCTTTCTCTACTGCTACGTGTTCCGCGGCACCCCCCTGCTGATACAGCTTTACCTGATCTACTACGGGGTGGTGTTCGTCGAGGGCATCCAGGATACCTGGCTATGGGTGCTGCTCGAGAAGCCCTTCGTGCCGGCGCTGGTCGCCTTCACCCTGAATACCGCGGCCTACACCACCGAGATCTTCCGTGGCGCCATCAAGGCCACCCCCCGCGGCGAGATCGAGGCGGCACGCGCCTATGGCATGACCCAGCGCCTCATGCTGCGCCGGATCGTGCTGCCCAGCGCCTTCCGCCGCGCGCTGCCCGCCTACGGCAACGAGGTGATCTTTATGCTCCACGCCAGCGCCATCGCCAGCGTGGTCACCCTCATGGACCTGACCGGGGCGGCGCGTTTCGTCTATGCGCGTTTCTATGCCCCCTTCGACGCCTTCCTGTTCGTGGCGGCCATCTATCTGTGCCTGACCTTCGCCATCCTCTACTTCTTCCGCTATCTGGAGAAGCGTCTGCTGGCCCACCTCGGCACACAGGGGGCTCCTACACGTGCACGCCACACCCGGGGATTGATGAGGAAAGGCGGTATCAAGGGAGCATCGTGACCAATATTGGCTGCTTCGGCATCCTCAAGAGGGGGCGTCAAAACTGGTGCGTGGCGGACTCCAGCCGGCCGTCTGCAAAGCACAGGGTGAAGTGCTCGAGCGGGGCAGTGTCATGTTCACGCAGCAGCAACGTTAGCCGATTGCCGCGAAGCTCGGTGTACTCCAGGCGGGCTGCCTGGCCCTCCAGCCAGGCACTGCCGGTGATATCCTGGTACTTCTGCTTGAGCTCAACGCGGTACTGCCGGTCGTCCGTTCCTGTCCACTCCCATGTTCCCGCCACCTGGGCCGGCACAATCCATAGATAGAGGTTGGTACCATTGATGCGGCCTCGTTCATCCGCTCGCCAGTCGCCCATGTCAAAGGCGTGTGACACGATGCGGGCTCCCGGGCGCAGCGTGCTCAGCAGCCGCGGGCGCAGCTCCACGTTCACCGAGTCGAGTAGGTAGAGCGTGACCACGGTGGCCTCACTGATGTCCGCCGTGAACAGGCTCTCTTCAATGAAATCGACCAGATACTCGACGCCTGTCCAGCCCGCATACTCCATGGCATCGGCGACCCTCAAGGGGTCAAGATCGATACCGATGCCGCGGGCATCGCGGGTTTTGGCCGCGGCAACCACAATTCGACCGTCCCCCGACCCCAGGTCATAGAGTATGTCCTTCCGGCCGACATTGGCCAGGCTGAGCATTTCTTCGATCACCGCTTCATCGGTGGGCACATAAGGCACGTCCAGTAACAGGTCTGGCTCCAGTGAGTCGTTATCAAGGTCACTGACGAGGTCCGTAAACAATGGCGATACCTGTGTGTGGGGGTTTCTGGGGCTATCGGTGGGGCTGTCGCGGCTGTGCCTGGATTCAGGCTGTCACACCGCGGCCGCCGCTTCGGCCGTGCTGGCTCTTGTCGCTGTCCAACGCTTTCCGGTGCCATCCTCTGCGCGACGCGGCACGAATGACCGTGGTTATTCGCTATTCTATTTTGGCGATTATAAAGTAACTGATTATTCTATACTGTAATAAGGCGGTGAGGTTCTGGCAAATCGTCGTGTGGCCACCGACCGTTTTTGACCCTGGCAAGGAGGGGGTTGATGAAACAGAACAGCGCTGAGGCGTCCTGCGCAAAGAGCGTCATCACCACGGAGGCCCTGCCGATCAAGTTGTGGCTTGAGGCCAGACAGCTCGATGAGGGGGCGCTGGAGCAGGCGCGAGACCTGGCCAACCTGCCCTATGCGTTCCGGCACATCGCCATCATGCCCGATAGCCACCAGGGCTACGGCATGCCCATCGGCGGTGTGCTGGCCACCCGCGACGCTCTGGTGCCCAACGCCGTCGGCGTGGATATCGGCTGCGGCATGTGCTCTCTGCGGACGAGTCTCGATGCGATCGAGACGGTGGATCTGAAGGCGATCATGGGCCTGATCCGCGAGACGGTGCCCGTCGGGGCTGCACGCCACGAAGCTCCCCAGGATGAGGCCTGGATGCCCAAGCGAGAGGGGCACCTGCCGATCGTGGAGAGCGAATACGACAGGGCGCTGTATCAGATCGGGACCCTGGGGGGCGGTAACCACTTTATCGAGGTGCAGAAGGGCTCGGATGGCCATATCTGGATCATGATCCACTCGGGCTCGCGCAACCTCGGCTATACCGTGGCCAACCACTACCATGCGCAGGCGAAACGCCTGAACGAGGCCGAGGGGGAGCGGGTGCCCCAGGATCTGGCCCACCTGCCGGCAACCTCCGCGGATTTCGCCCTGTATCGCGACGAGATGAACTACTGCATCGCCTTTGCGCTGGCCAACCGGCGGCTGATGATGGAGCGGGTAAAGCAGGCGTTCGCCGAGGTGTTGCCCGGGGTCGAGTTCTCGCACTTTATCAACAAGCCGCACAACTTCGCGGCCGAGGAGGAGCATTTCGGCGAGCGGGTGATCGTGCACCGCAAGGGAGCGACACGGGCCAGGGCGGGGGAGTGGGGGATGATTCCCGGCTCCCAGGGCACCCGCTCCTTCCTGGTGAGAGGCAAGGGCGAGGCCGACTCCTTCGCGTCGTGCTCCCACGGCGCCGGTCGAGTGATGAGTCGTGCCCAGGCCCGCAGAAGGCTGGATTTCAAGGAGGAGGTGAAGCAGCTCAAGCAGCGCGGCGTGCTGCACGCCCTGCGCGGGCGCAAGGACCTGGACGAGGCCCCTGGCTCGTACAAGGATATCGATGCGGTGATGCGTCACCAGACGGATCTGGTCGGGGTGGAGGTCGTGCTGGAGCCGCTGGCCGTGATCAAGGGATGAGCCATCACCGCCGCGCCCCGCTGGCCAGTCGACGGGCATTGCCACTTCCCTTCGATAGCATCTCGATGATGGAAACGCCGCTCTGCCGGTAGCGGGGGCGCCTGGGTGGTTAATCCCAGGGTGTCTCCCGCTCTCCCATTGGCACCATCACAGCCCCAGGGCCTGAATGCGAAGGCTTGCATCGGGCCCCGTGTCGACGCTGAGCCGGACGTTGAAGAGTGGCTCGAGATGATCAGCCGTCAAGCAGGCCGTTGCTGGGCCCGCCGCCTGGCAGCGACCCTCCTTCAGCAACCAGCAGTGATCGGCGAACCGCGCGGCCAGATTGAGATCATGCAGCGCCAACAGCACACTACGGCCGCGATCCGCTTCCGCTCGCACCCACTCCAATACCCTTAGCTGCTGGTGGAGGTCCAGCGCACTCGTGGGTTCATCGAGCATCAACACCCGGGGCCGTCGCACCACGGCCTGAGCGATGGCGACGCGCTGGTACTGTCCTCCTGACAGGCTGGCGAGCCGTCGCCCCGCCAGCGCCATGAGTCCCATGCTGTCGAGAGCCGCCTCTACGTGGGCGAGATCCTGGCGACGAACGCGCCCCGGGTGCAGGGTCTTGTACGAGAGGAGCACCGCTTCGTGTACGCTCAGCGCCGCCTGGCTGCCGCCTAACTGTGGAAGGTAGTAGAAGGCTTCGCGACGCTCGGCCGACGACAGGGTGGCGAGCCCGCTCCCGCCGAGGCTCGCCGCCAGCCTGGCCGGTTCGATGCCGGCCAGGGCCCTGAGCAGGGTCGACTTGCCGGCCCCATTGGGTCCCAGCAGTACCGTCACGGCGCCGGCGGGGGCCGCCAGAGGCCCCTCGACGGCGAGACGCCCGTCGAGCTCTACGGAGTGAACAAGCAGGTTATCGTCATGCATCAGGAGGGCCTCCGGCGCAAAATCAGCAGGAAGAAGGCGGGCAGCCCGGCCAGCGCGGTGATGATGCCGATGGGCAGCACCAGCCCCGGCACGACGAGCTTGCTGAGCAGGTCGGCGATGCACATCAGGGTGGCGCCACAGAGTGCCGAGAGCGGCAGGAAATGACGCTGCTGTTCGCCTACCAGCAGGCGTGCCATGTGCGGTGCCACGAGGCCGACGAACCCGATGGTCCCGACGGCTGCCACCACCACCGCGGTGAGTAGCGCCATGGCGGCCAGCATACCGAGGCGCAGCCGCGCCACGGGCACTCCCATCGCCTGCGCCTGGATGCTGCCCAGGCGCAGGGCGCCCAGCTGCCAGCCCAGCCGGTGGCTCAGCAGCAGGGTGCCCGCGAGAACGGCGGCGATCAGACCCAGCTTGAGGCCGCTGGGCCGAGACAGGCTGCCCAGTGACCAGAACACCAACTGTTGCAGGGCGTCCGGAGAGGCCAGGTACTGCAGCAAGCCGAGCAGGGCGTTGAAGGTGAACATGGTCGCTATGCCCAGCAGGACCAGGGTGTCGAGCCCCACGCCACGCAGGCGACTAAGCGAGTGGATGATGCCGGCCGCCACCAGGCTGAAGACGAAGGCGTTGCCGGCGGCGGCGAGGTGCCCTGCCAGCGGCAGCAGGCTGATGCCGGCCACCACGGCCAGGGCGGCGCCGAAGCTTGCGGCAGAGGCCAGGCCCAGGGTGAAGGGGTCGGCCAGGGGGTTGTCGAGCACGGTCTGCATCTGGGCGCCGGCAACGGCCAGCCCCGCGCCGGCCAGTACCGCCAGCAGGGCCGTGGGCAAGCGAAGTTGCCACACGGTGATGCGGACGAGCGGGCTTGCCTGCTCGGGGATCAGCAGGGCCTCGAGCACCTGGCCCAGGGGGTGCCCGCCCGGTCCTAGCAGCAGGTCGGCGAGAAAGGCGGCCAGCAGCATGCCGGCGCCGGCGAGCAGCCAGGCCCGGTGGCGAACTTCGCGGCGCTGGAAGCCATCGGCGGCCACCGGTCGGCCCATGGCGATGGCGGAGTCGAGGCTCATGGCGAGGTCTCCTCAAGCGTCGCCCAGACGGCCCCCTCTGCCGGCAGTGGCAGGAACTCCTCATGGAGGTGGCGCCACAGTGCCTCGGGCTCGAGGTCGGCCATGGCCTGGGGGTGCAGCCACTTGACGAGGCGTTGTACCGCCACGAACTGATAGGGCGTGTTGTAGAACTGATGCCAGAGCGCATGGACGCGCCCCGCGCGCACGGCGGACAACTCGGGCCAGCCCAGCCGCGCTTCGGTCAGCGACCGCATGGCCCTGCGTGCTTCACTCGCCGAGGCGTCATAGCCCATGGGGATCGCGGCCCCGCTCAGCTCCTGCCAGTCACCGCCGGTCATGACGATGACGTCGGGGTTCTCGGCCAGTACCCACTCCGGATGCAGGCGTCCGAATACGCCGGGGATCTGTTCGGCGGCGATGTTGTCGCCGCCGGCCAGGCGCACGACGCGCCCCAGGTTGTCGTCGCCGACGCTGCGGCAACACTCCGGGTGGAGGCCGGCCGCTGTCTCCACCAGCACCCTGGGGCGAGTGTCGGGTAGCCGGTCCGCCACGGCCTCAAGGCTTTTCCGGCGCAGTGTCAGCAGGGCCTCGGCACGCTCCTCGGCGGCGAATAGCCGGCCGAGAAGACGCACGCTCGGCGCCATGTGCTGGCCCGGTCGCGTCAGGAAGTCGACGAACACTACCGGAATGCCCGCGGCTTCCAGTACCGACAGGGCCGGGCCATCGCGCAGCACAGGCCAGGCGGCCAGGTCGAAGACGATGGCGTCGGGCTCGAGGGCCAGGGCCTGCTCGATGCTGAACTCGCCGTTGGCGGCCTTGCCGAAGGTGACCAGGGATTCCGCGTGAGGGAAGCGTTCCCGGTAGCGAGCCCAGACATCGCGGTCGAAACGCTTGAGTTCGTCTCGCCAGCCCACCAGGGGCGCGAAGGGATCCTCCGGACGCAGGGCGGCCAGCGTATAGAGCAGCCGCCCCTCGCCGAGGATCACCCGCTTTGCACCATGGGGAAGGGTGACCTCACGGCCGGCCAGGTCGGTGACCGTGACCCTGTCAGATGAATCTGGCGAGTCCGCCTGGGAACTGTCCGGCAGCAGGAGCCATATCATCCCCACCACCAGGAACAGCCAGGCCGGGTGTGGACGCCGTATGTGACGCTGGAGAGGGAAGGAGGGCATGGCGTCTCCGATAGCGGGTGAGCTGACTGGTGAATCTGACGGGTGAGCGCCCCGCATGCGGCTGGCCGGATGCGGGGCGGGGGGCGATGAGCACCTAGAAGGTCATGTCCAGCCCCAGGCTGTAGGCACGACCGGCAAGCGGCACGCGCCCCACGGGGCTCACGTCCACACCGCGGAAGTAGGCGTCATCGTCGGTGAGGTTGTGCACGCCCAGGGTCAGGCTGGCGTCGGCGGCCACCGGCAGCCGGTAGGCCAGGCTGGTGTCCACCTGCCAGTAGTCGGGCAGCACGCCGGCGCTACCGTTGGCTGTCTCCTCGCGGGTATTGGCGGCATCCGAGAAGCTCTCGGCCACATAGCGCCCATTCAGATTCCAGGTCCAGTCACCCTGGGTCCAGGCGGCATGCAGGTTGAGCAGGTGTGTCGGTGCATTGGGCACCTCCCGGCCGGCATACTCACCGTCGCGCTGCTCGGTATCCAGCCAGGTCCAGGCCCCCTCCAGACTGAGCGGCCCTCCGGCCGGCGCCCAGCCCACGCGGGTCTCCACCCCCCGGTAGCGGGTGCGGCCCAGGTTCTTGAGGCTGTTGTCGGGCTGCTTGACGACCTGGTCCTGGTAATCGATGACAAAGCCGGTGCTCGATGCCTGCCAGTCCCCGGCGGTGTAGCGTGCTCCCAGCTCGTGGTTCCAGGCGGTCTCGTTGGCAACGTCACCGGGATTGGTGACTTGAGCCAGCTGCACCGGGGTGAGGGAGCGCTGGCTGTTGGCGAAGAGGTACCAGGCATCGCTGGCCTCATAGCCGACGGTCAGGCCGGGTAGCCACTCTTCGGCGCGGTTATCGTCCTCATCGCCGCCCAGGGCATCCGCGTAGTCCATCTCGACTTGCTCGTAGCGCAGCCCCGGCGTGAGGGTCCAGCCGCTGTCGCCGAGCCGCCAGGTATCGCTGACGTAGGCTGCCACGGCCTGGGTATCGAAGTCCCAGCGGCGCACCTCATGGGTCGTGCCGCTGGCCTGCTCGCGGCGGTTGACGTCGAAGTCGACGCGCTCCTCCAGATAGCGGGCACCGAGCATCAGGGTATGGTCGCCGCGGCGTAGTGCCAGTCGCGGCTCACTGGCCCAGACCCGGAAGGCACGGGGGGAGTCGGCTACGTGGGTGGTGGGTGCCGCGGGGTCGGCCCAGTGGAAGTCGGTCGTCTTGTCCAGATGTTGACCGAACCAGAAGGTGCGATCACTGCGATGGCCGAAGTGGCGCCAGCTGAAGTCGACGTCTGCGTTGGGTTGCCAGTGCCAGGTCAGGTGGCCGCGCCAGGTGTCGGCCTCGAAGCGATCGTGGGGGCGTTGTGAGTCGGTGCGATCACGCTCGAAGGCATCCGGCGAGAGGGCACCGGGAAGCTCGGCGTCGACCTGGTAGTACTGCAGCTGGCCGTCCAGGGAGTGGGCGTCATCGATCAGATATTCGCCGTCGATGATGAAGTTGTCGACCTCGGTGTCGCTATGCTCGCGACCCGCCTCGCCCCGCACAACGTTGGCCTGCACCTGAAGCCCCAGCTGCTCGCTCACTTGTCCGCCGGCTCGCAGGTAGCTGTCGGTCAGCACATGGCCGGTCGCCTCATCCACGGTGAGTCGTTCGCGCAGCTGGGTTTCTGTCTCGTAGGGGATGCCACGGGTGACGAAGTTGAGCACGCCCCCGACGTTATTGGGGCCGTAGTGAACCGCGGCGCCGCCCCTCACCACGTCGACCCTCTCCAGGGTGGGCAGGGTCACGGGGAACAGGGACACGCCGATATTACTGTAGGGCCCCAGGGCTGCCGGTATGCCGTCGACGAGTATCTGCACCCGCTCGCTGCGTCGTGGAGATAGACCCCGCACGCCGATGTTGGGCAGGATGCCGGTGCCGGTTTCGTCCTGAACATGCACCCCCGGCACCCGTGCCAGAGCGTCCTCGAGGTTGCGCACCTCGCCTGCCTCCAGCGTCTCCTCACCCAGGGACTGGCGTCCTCCCGGGGTGGTACGCGGATCCGCCTGGGTCGCGCCCAGCCAGTCGCTGGATACCACCAGGGTGTCCAGCGTGATGTCCTCTTCGGCCCAGGCGGTAGAGGCGCCAAAAGTGATGGCCAACATGGCCAGGGTAAGTGGCGCGGGCAGGAACCGGGAATGCATGTCGTATCCTTTTGGCAATGATTATCAATAGCGATGAAGATGATATATAATTGGCGCCAATCTGCAAGGGAATTTGCTGGAGGAAACCATGCTGAAGATCACGAGTGGCAATGAGATAGCCTGGCTGCAGGAGCGACTTCGTCTAGGCATGAGCGGCGGACGGTTTCCGGCGGGTAGCTGGCTGCGCCAGGACACCCTGGCCGAGCAATATGGCGTGAGTCGCTTCGTGGTGCGTGGGGCACTGGAAAGACTTGCGGAGACGGGCAGCATCGAGCATGTGCCCCACCGCGGATACCGCGTGCGCCACTGGAACCGGCGAGAGCGTGAGGAGCTGACAGAGGCGCGCCTGGTGATCGAACAGGCCATGGTGCCCTTGATGATGGCGCGCAAGACGCCGGCGGGAGTGGCCATGGTGCGGCGGGCTATGGAGGGCTTTGAGAAGGCGGCCCGCGAGCAGGACGGTGAGGCCATGGCATTGGCCAACCATGGCTTTCATCGCGCCCTGGCGGATCTGGCCGGCAACGCGGCCCTGGCGCGACAGGTCAACTGGTTGCGTGAGCAGGGGCTGCGTGGGGCCGGTCCGGGCTGGCCCCGGGTCTCGGGGGTGGAGCGTAGCCTGAAAGAGCACCATGACATGTTATCCGCCCTGGAGGCGGATGACCCCATGACGCTCCAGGGAGTCATTCATCAGCACCTTACTGCCTGGCAAGAGCGTCCGCGTGGAGCAGGCGAAGAGGATGGCAACCAAGTCACTGACACAACGGTTTCTTGATTCAGAATGGCGCCAACTTTGGCTCCTCGAGGCCTTCATAGACAGGCATGAGGCGTCATTTGTAGAGCATGAAGCGTTATCTGTAGAAGAGGGTGCCCCCGCATCGCGTCTGGGCCTCCCAGTCCTTGGTTCTTATGTTATTTTATAACAATGTCTTTCACCCCCAAGGATTCCCTCATGCCCGAACCCCTGGCCAATATCCCCGTTCACCTGATCACCGGCTTCCTGGGCAGCGGCAAGAGCACCCTGATCCACCGCCTGATCGAGCAGAAGCCGCCCGGTGAGCGTTGGGCGGTGCTGATCAATGAGTTCGGGCAAGTGGGAATCGATCAGGCGATGTTCGAGACCCGCGATGACCTGGTGGTAAAGGGGCTGCCCGGTGGCTGTCTCTGCTGCCAGCTGGCCTTCGTGCTTCAGGCGACGCTGGTCAACCTGCTTCACCGTCACCGTCCCGATCGGGTGATCGTGGAGCCATCGGGGCTGGGGCATCCAGCGGGGCTGCTGGAGGTACTGCGCGGAGAGGCCTTTGCCGAGGTGCTGGATGTGCGCAGCATTGTGGCCCTGCTCGATCCCCGCCGCCTGGATGATCCGCGCGCACGCGAGCACGAGACCTTCCGCGATCAGATCGCCATGGCCGACGGGGTGGCGCTGACCATGACCGACCTGGCCACTCCGGCGCAGCGGGCCGCCGCAGGCGAGTGGCTGGAAGGGTTCTGGCCACCCAAGCGCTGGGTCCTCGAAGCGCCCGGTGGCGCGCTCCCCCTGGCGCAGCTGATGGCTGGCGAGGAGGGTGAAGAGGATGGTGAAAGAGCGCCAGTGACGCGAGAAGCGCTCGACAGCGAGGCTCATCGTCGCCTGCGGGAGGCCGCGAGCGATGTTCTGGCCTCGGGAGCGTTCGAAGCCCCGTTACCCGAGCGGGGCAGGCCGCAGCGCGAAACCGGCGGGGCCCTGGGACATGCAACCCTCGGCTGGCGCTGGCATCCTCAGGACACCTTCGATCTCGATCGACTGGGAAATGTACTGGCCGAACTGCCCCAGCCGCTCAGGGTAAAGGGGGTCTTTGCTACCGATGCCGGCTGGAAGCTATATAACCGCGCCGACGGCGTGCTGACCCTCACCGACAGCGCCTGGCGCCGCGACTCGCGCCTCGAGGTCATCGGCGAGACGGGCAGCCTGCCGGATGAGCGACAGCTGGAGGCGGCGCTGGCGGCCTGCCTGGTAAGCGCTGCCTGATGCCCGGGACTCCCCCCTGTCATTGCCGGGACAGCCGCCAGCATTGCCGGCACAGTCGCCAGGAGGGCTGATCACAACACGAGGAGCTTCAGCGGCATCCAGATACCCATGGCCATCATGATCAGGTTCTCGGTCAGGGAAACGAACCCCAGTGGAACATTGCTGTTGCCCCCGACGCAGGCGCACTTCAGCTCGCGCTTGTCGATATAGACGGCCTTGAAGACCGAGATGGCACCTACCGTGCCGATAAACAGCGCCAGGGGCGCGGCAAGCCAGATCAGGGCGCCTGCCAGCATCAGCAGGCCGGCCAGGGTCTCGGCGAAGGGGTAGAGGTAGCCGTAGGGCACATGGCGCTGGGCGAGCAGGTCATAGTTGAGAAACATGGTGCTGAAGCTCTCTACATCCTGCAGCTTCTGAAGCCCCAGCAGGGTCATGGCGGTGGCAATCGCATACTCCGGCATGCGTGACGAGAAGAGCGTACCACCGGCCACCCAGCTCACCGCCAGGCCGATCAGCAGAGAGGTCGCAAAGATGGCGATGACCGGGCGATAGGTCGTCTCCTTCTCGCCGGGCACACTCATTCCCAGATATTCCCGAACCTCTTCATAACCCCCCACGCGCTTTTCACCGATATAGACCTGTGGGGTGGTGTCGACCCCGGCCTGCTCTTGAAACTCCTCGACGGCCTGGCGTGAGGTAAGGGGATGGTCGTCTACCGTGTAGCCCTTGCGCTTGAGCAGATCCACGGTCTTGAGACCGAACGGGCAGAGATGCTGCTCCATCTTCATGCGGTAGACATGCGCCGTGTCATGCCGGGTAGACGCTGTTGAAGAGGGGGTGTTCATACATCAACCTCCTTATCAGGCCTGAATTAAAGCAATACACCTAGCCGCTGGCATGCAGGCTCTGCCGCCATGCCCGCCAGGGCATATGACCTCGGCACCTGTCACCTTAGACCCTTGTTCCACCCAAGGGTCAATGTCGGTGGTGGGGTGGGGCCCTCTCCCAATGGCGGTAGCCGCCGTCTTGCGATGACCCCGGAGGATGTCGCCGGTCGCCAGTTGCTGCTCGACTGGGTCGAGTCCCTGGGCTGCACCTGGCAACGCGACAGGGCCGGCAATCTGTTTATCCATCGACCTGGCCGTGAGAACCATCTGCCGGCAGTGGCCATGGGCAGCCATCTCGATACCCAGACCCTGCCACAACGTCTGGCGCATCTCGAGCGTGAAGCGATTCGTGAGGCGCTGGAGCTTACAGGCAGCACTCGCAAGGCCGCACAGGAGCTTGGCGTCACCCAGTCCTGGCTGATGCGCCGGATAAAGCGTTACGGCATCGATACCGCCGGCGGTGAGCCACAGGCAAAGTAGGTCGGAGGCGAATCCGTGCCCCTGTTCAGAAAGAGGCGGGGGTAACAAACCATAGGGCCGTGGTTTCTCCTTCGCTCAGGTTCCGGTGAGCGTGGGGCTCGCTACTGGTGAACGATAGGCAGTCACCCTCATCCAGGGTGTATCGATCGTCACCTACCTCGATTTCCAGAGTCCCCTGGAGCACAAGCACGGCCTCGTGCCCCTTGTGGGAGTAGGGCTCGCTCTCGGTGCCGGGCGGGTAGCTCGAGTAGATGACTTCCAGGTTGTTGTTACTGCGGGGGGTTAGCAGCTGATCGACGATGCCGTCCTGATACTGGATCTCGATACGCTGCTTTCTCTTGACGAGGCGCTCGTCGAGGGGACGTTCACTCCCTTCCGCTCCCTCCTGCGGGTCCGAGAAGAGCCACTGCATGGTCACGCCCAGCGCTTGGGCGATCTCCACCAGAGAGCCGATCGAAGGTTGACTGATCCCCCTCTCAATCTGGCTCAGGTAGCCATGCGAGAGGCCGGTGCGCTGGGCGAGTTGTACCAGGGTCAGGCCCTTCAGCTTACGCAGACTGCGAATCCGCTTCCCCTGAAGGTGAGTGCTTGGGGTCATGGTGGTAGCTGCCCTGTAGGAAAGATTGTCTCGCATATTGTACCGCATGCTTCTCAATGTCTTTATCAGCAGCAAAATACTAAGGTCTTATGAGTATTGGTAAAAATTTTAGTATATTTTTTCACTCTGAGTGATATCTCAACTTGGTAGTTCATGCAAAGGTTCACTAATATAAGGACAAACCTATGAACATCTACTTCTGGGGGCTGCTGGTCAGCCTCGCCATCTATCTGTTGGTTGGCAATTACGCCGGCCGAAAGGTCAAAGGGCTGGACGATTATTTCGTCGCGGGTCGACGCGCTCCAACATTACTGATCGTCGGCACCCTGGTGGCCAGCTTCCTGAGCACCAATGCCTTTCTCGCCGAGACGGGGTTCGCCTATGATGGATATGCCTTCCTGATGCTCGCCCTGGTGGGGGTCAATACCAGTGGCTACGTGATCGGGGCGGTATTCTTCGGGCGCTTCGTGCGTCGTAGCCGGGCGCTGACCATTCCTGAGTTCTTCGCCAAGCGTTTCGACTCCCGCGCCATGCAGGTGCTGGCAGGGGTCACCACCGTGATCGGCCTGACTGCTTACCTGTTGGCCGTCACCCAAGGTGGATCGATTCTGATCGCCGACGTGGCGGGCATTCCCACCGGAGTGGCATTAGTCTTGATGTGGCTGGGCTACATGATCTTCACGCTCTATTCCGGTTCTCGCGGCGTGATGCTGACCGATACCATCATGTTCCTGCTTTTTACCCTGGTCTCGATCCTTGCGCTGCCCTATCTGTTAGGCGAAGGCGGCAGCTGGCAGTCGACGCTGACGGCTCTCGCTACCTATGAGGACAAACCGGGCATCATCGCCTGGCATGGCTTGACGGGAGAGGGCGCCTACTGGGCATCGGGGCGCGAGGCCTTGATCTGGGCGTTGGTGCTCGGCGCTTCCTGGTCGCTGGTGCTGGCGGTCAGCCCCTGGCAGACCAGCCGCTATCTGATGGCCAGAAGTGAGCATGTAGTAGTGCGCTCGGCCTGCATTTCGGGTCTGGTGCTTGCCGGTCTGTATGTCGTGTTGATGTTCGGCGGTGCGGCCATCAACCTGGCTAACCCGGACATCTCACCCTCGGAGCGCGTCATGGTATGGGCCGGCATGAACATGATGCCAACCCTGCTCGGGACCCTGTTGATCTCCGGCATCATGGCCGCCGCCCTGTCGTCGTGCTCGACCTTCCTGTCACTGATCGGCTTCAGCGTATCCAACGATATCCTCAAGACCTCCCGCAAGGAGGATAGCAAGGCGCTGCGCACCAGTCGGATCATCATGTTCGCTGCCGCCACGATCAGCCTGCTACTGGCGTATTTCCAGCCGCCGGCGGTGATGTGGATCACCTACTTCGCGGGAACCCTGTTTGCTTCGTCCTGGGGTCCTGTGGCGTTCCTGTGCATCTGGAATCGTAGCATCACCGCCCCGGCGGCCTTTGTCGGCATGCTGGTAGGATTCGTGGTCAATATCGGGGCCAAGCTGCTGGACCAGGCCGGTATGGTGTCGTTGCCGGTCTACCTGGACCCCTTCATCCTGGGCTTCGTGACCAATCTGGTGTGCCTGCTGGTGGTCTCCCGCGTCACCCGTCCTCGGGATTCCGCCCTGCGCTATTTCGATGAGCTGCATCGTACTCCAGAGGAGGAGCTCGATCCGGTAGAGGTGAACAAGACCCTGGCCTGGCCCCTGGTGGTCATGGTGGCTGGTCTTGTCATCGCCGGATTGCTGGTCGCCTTCTACGCCATTCCCTATGCCACGGCGCAGGGGCGTGACTTCCATCTGTTCAGCGGCGAGGGCCTGCTGTCGATGGGCTACGGCCTCTCGGTCTTCTGCGTGGGGCTGCTGGCTTTCTGGCAGGTCAAGCGTGTCTACGGCCGCAAGTCACAACGTCGTGGGCAAACTCACCAAGCAGCGGAGGCCCAGCAATGAGTACTCAGGGGCTGTTTCCAAACCTGTTTTCACCGTTCCGTATCGGCCCCTGCACGATCCCCAATCGGATCGTGTTTACCGGCCACGATACCTGCCTACCCGAGGATGGCATCGTTAATGATGCCTTGGTGGCGTATCTCGAGAAGCGCGCTCGCCATGGCACTGGCCTGATTGTGTTGCAGGTCTCCGGGGTACATGAGAGTGCCCGCTATACGTCGCACCTGCTGATGGCCAACGACGACGCCTGTATTCCCGGGTATCGACGCCTGGCTGAAGCCTGTGGGCAGCATGGAAGTGTACTGTTTGCCCAGCTTTTTCACCCCGGTCGCGAGATCATGGAGTCGTCGGATGGTTTGAGGCCTGTTGCCTACTCCGCCTCCGGCGTGCCTCAAGAGCGTTTCGGGGTGATGCCCCGTGGCCTGTCGCGCGCCAGGATCCACGAGATCGTCGAGAGCTTCGCCGCGGCTGCCCGGCGCATGCATGAGGCTGGTATCCAGGGTGTCGAGATTCTCGCCAGCCACGGTTACTTGCCGGCACAGTTCCTCAACCCTCGGGTCAATCGGCGTGATGATGAGTACGGTGGCAGTTTCGCCAATCGAGTACGCTTCCTCGAGGAGGTCATCGACGCCATTCGTCGCGAGGTCGGCGATAGGATGGCCGTTGGGCTGCGTCTCTCCTGTGATGAGCGGGACGAGCAGGGGATGGGTCAGGACATCGCCATCGAGACCCTCCGCCATCTGGAGAGCCGCCTCGACTATGCCAGCGTGGTGGCCGGCACCTCCGCCACGCTTGGCGGGTCGGTGCATATCGTGCCGCCGATGAGCTACGAGAGTGCCTATCTGAGTGAAGAGTCACGCTCCCTGCGGGCGGATCTCTCCCTGCCGCTGATCCTGACCGGTCGCATCAACCAGCCCCATGAGGCCGAGGAGGTCATACGGTCCGGAGCGGCTGACCTATGCGGCATGACCCGAGCGCTGATCTGCGACCCGGCCATGCCGGCCAAGGCCCGTCGGAATGATGCCGACGGTATCCGGGCCTGTATCGGCTGCAATCAGGCCTGCATCGGGCATTTTCACCGCGGCATACCCATCTCCTGTATCCAGTATCCGGAGTCGGGTCGCGAGCTTCTCTACGACGATCTCGGCCGTGCCGAGATCTCGCGGCGGGTAGCGGTGATCGGTGGCGGACCGGCGGGCATGAAGGCCGCCGTGGTGGCCGCCGCTCGTGGACATGAGGTCACCCTGTTCGAGGCCGGGCGCCGGCTTGGCGGGCAGGCCAACCAGGCCCAGTTGTTGCCGGGGCGCAGCGAGTTCGGTGGCCTGGTTACCAACCTGATGGAGGAACTCAAGCGTGCCGACGTCGAGGTGGCGACCCAGAGGCACGTCACGCCGCAGACACTGGTCGAGGAGGGCTTCGAGCGAGTCGTGGTGGCGACCGGGGCCCGACCCTACACGCCGCCTCTTGAACTATTGGGTGAGCTACCGGTGAGCCAGGCCGTGGCGCTGCTCGATGGTGCCTCGTTGCCGGGTGGTCATGTGGTGATCTACGACACTCAAGGGGACTGGGTCGGAGTTGGTGTGGCTGAGCTGCTGGCCCGAGAAGGAGCGCGGGTCACCCTGGCGGCCAACGGCCTGCACCCCGGGGAGTCGCTACAGAGCTATGTACGTGATTCTACCGTGGCGCGTCTCCACGATCTGGGGGTGCGGGTGATGACCTATGCTCGCGCCTTCGGCGTCGACGACGATAGTGTCTACTTCTATCACACCGGCGGAGCCGAGCCGATGGTTGTCGAAGGGGTCGATCATCTGGTGCTCTCCTGCGGTGGAGAGCCGGTTGTGTCTCCGGAGGATGAGGATCGCTGGGCCACGCTACCGGTCACCTTGGTTGGCGACTGCCTGGCCCCGCGCACCGCCGAAGAGGCGGTCTACGACGGCTTGAAGGCCGCCATGGCCATTTGAATTCACTGGAGCATTGAGCACGATGAAGGTTCTCGTCGCGGTCAAACGCGTCATCGACTACAACGTCAAGATCCGCGTCAAGCCGGATCACTCCGACGTCGACCTCACCAACGTCAAGATGGCCATGAACCCCTTCTGCGAGATCGCCGTGGAAGAGGCGGTTCGCCTGAAGGAGAAAGGCGTGGCCAGCGAGGTGGTCGCGGTCACCGTGGGGCCCAAGGCCGCCCAGGAGCAGCTGCGCACCGCCCTGGCGCTGGGCGCCGATCGCGCCATTCATGTCGAGAGCGACGAGCGTGTCGAGTCGCTGGGTGCCGCCAAGGCGCTGGCCAAGCTGGTCGAGGAGGAGCAGCCGGGCCTGGTCATCCTCGGCAAGCAGGCCATCGACACCGACAACAACCAGACCGGCCAGATGCTCGCCGCGCTGACCGGCCTGCCCCAG
>NZ_JADNRL010000037.1:66618-260820 GCF_015595025.1 Halomonas sp. KAO | reverse complement strand
GGCGCCTTCCTGGCGGTGGAGAGCGGCCAGATCGAGGCCGGCCGCGCCTACGGCATGGGGCCCTGGCTGGTGTTCCGGCGCATCCGCTTCCCGCAGATGATGCGTCACGCCATTCCCGGGCTCTCCAACAACTGGATGGTGCTGCTCAAGACCACCGCCCTGGTCTCGGTGATCGGGCTCTCCGACATGGTGCGCGTGGCCGCCGAGGCCTCCAAGGCGACCCGCGAGCCCTTCACCTTCATGCTCATCGTGGGTGCCATCTACCTGTTGATCGCCAGCGTCTCCGAGTGGGGCTTCGCCCGCCTGCAGAAGCGCTATGATGTCGGCTTCGGGGAGGTCAAGTGATGGACGCCCTGATGAGTCGACTCGAGGCCCTGCTGGCCGACAACAGCATCTTCACCCTGCAGACCCTCGGCTACTACGGCGAGGGACTGGTGACCACCGTGCAGCTGGTGTTCCTGTCGCTGGTGATCGGCCTGGTGCTGGCCGTTCCCCTGGCCATCGGCCGCGGTTCACGACAGCGCTGGATCAGCCTGCCGATCTTTCTCTACTGCTACGTGTTCCGCGGCACCCCCCTGCTGATACAGCTTTACCTGATCTACTACGGGGTGGTGTTCGTCGAGGGCATCCAGGATACCTGGCTCTGGGTGCTGCTCGAGAAGCCCTTCGTGCCGGCGCTGGCCGCCTTCACCCTCAACACCGCGGCCTACACCACCGAGATCTTCCGTGGCGCCATCAAGGCCACCCCCCGCGGCGAGATCGAGGCGGCACGCGCCTATGGCATGACCCAGCGCCTCATGCTGCGCCGGATCGTGCTGCCCAGCGCCTTCCGCCGCGCGCTGCCCGCCTACGGCAACGAGGTGATCTTCATGCTCCACGCCAGCGCCATCGCCAGCGTGGTCACCCTCATGGACCTGACCGGGGCGGCGCGTTTCGTCTATGCACGCTTCTATGCCCCCTTCGACGCCTTCCTGTTCGTGGCGGCCATCTATCTCTGCCTGACCTTCGCCATCCTCTACCTCTTCCGCTACCTGGAGAAGCGTCTGCTGGCCCACCTCAAGCCCGCCGGCGGCTGAGGTTGCGTCAAACGATCGTTGGGAGCTGGCGTTTACCTCCACGCCGGCTCCCCTTTCGACCCCCTGGCGGATCCGCTAAGGTTGGCCTGTCATCACCCTCAAGGTGATTCCACCAACAATGACAGGACCAGCCCATGAAGCTACACAAGATTCTGAGCCTCGGCGCCTTCGGTGCCGCCCTGGTGGCCGGCTCCGCCAGCGCCGAGGTGCGTGACCTTCGCATCGCCGTCGACGTCCCCTACGAGCCCATGGAGTACCGTACCCCGGATGGCGAACTCACCGGCTTCGATATCGATCTGGGCAACGCCCTGTGTGCCGAGATCGGTATCGACTGCGAATGGGTCGTGCAGGGGTGGGACGGCATCATCCCCGGCCTGATGGCGCGCAAGTATGACGCCATCATGTCGTCGATGACCATCAATGAGCAGCGCCGCGAGCAGGTACTGTTCTCCGACCCCTACATCACCCCGCCCTCGGCCTGGTTCGCCCCTGGCGACATGCAGATCGGCACCCCCTCCAAGGAGACCCTCGAGGGTCTGACCATCGGCGTGCAGCGCGGCACCCTGCAGGACAACTACGCCACCGACATGTATGGCGACGTGGCCGACGTGAAACGCTACGCTACCGCCGATGACATGGTGCTGGACATGGACTCCGGCCGCCTCGACGCGGTCTTCCTCGACTTCCCGATCGGCAAGTCCACCCTGCTCGACAGCGACGCGGGCGACTACAAGGTGGTCGGCGAGATGATCACCGAGCCCAAGGAGTATTTCGGTGAAGGCTTCGGCATCGCCTTCCGCAAGCGTGACCAGGAGCTGGCCGAGACCTTCAACGAGGCACTGGCCGAACTGAAGGCGAATGGCACCTACGACGAGATCCACGCCGAGTACTTCGGCGAGTGATTTCCGGACTGCCCCGGCACTCCCGGGGCAGTCCACGCCCTCTCCCACGACCACGTTCCCTTCCTCTTTCGCCTCCCCCTTCTCTCGCCTGCGGTGTGGCCTGCCGGCATCGAGTCGACCCCGCGGCTCCTTCTGGCTGCCATTCGCTCTACCATGCTGCTTCGTATTGGCTGATTGCTCTGAAAATCTCGCTTCACCTCGATATAATTGAAGGGTCAAACCTCCGTTCTCGGAGATTGTTTCTGCCCGTCCTCTGTATCGCGAGACTTTCCATGTATCGACCGAAGCTACTGCTGGCCGCCGCCCTGTGCACCGGCCTGGCCACCTCATCCGTCCAGGCCGAGGCACCTCTGCGCCTGGCCACCGACGTGCCCTATCAACCCTTCGAGTACAGCCTGCCCGACGGCACCCTGGCCGGCTTCGACATCGAGCTGGGCAACGCCGTCTGTGCCTACCTTGAGCGGGAGTGCGAGTGGGTGGTGCAGAGCTGGGACGGGTTGATTCCGGGGCTCATGGCGCGCAAGTACGACGCCATCATGTCCGCCATGACCATCTCCGAGGTGCGTCGTCGCCAGGTACTGTTCTCCGACCCCTACTTCCGGATGCCCAGCGTCTGGGTCGCCCACCAGGATAGCGACATCGATATCACCGACCCCGCCAGCCTCGAGGGCAAGGTCGTCGGGGTGCAGACCGCCACTCTGCAGGACAACTACGTGACCGACCTCCATGGGGACACCGTCGAGGTGCGTCGCTACGCCAGCTGGGCCGATGTGGTCGCCGACATGCGCACCCAGCGCCTGGATCTGGCCTTCATGGAGTACCCCACCGCACAGTCCTTCGTGGATATTGATGAGCAGGAGAGCGACTTCCAGCGCCTCGGCGAACTGGTTCGCGAGCCGGCCCGCTACTTCGACCAGGGCGTGGGCGTCGCCTTCCGCAAGCGCGACCGCGAGCTGGCCAGGGACTTCAATGAGGCCTTCACCGCCCTGAAGGAAGATGGCACCTACGACGCCATCGCCCGGAAGTACTTCGATACGCCCGCACCGTGAGAGGCCTCCACACTACCGGTGAGCTGGCTGGTATCCTCCTCTACCCAGCTTATTGAGAAGCTGCTGTCTGTCGCCGAATCGCGACCCGGAACTCCCTCGCGCGCCTTGAGTCCATGCTGTTCAGTCTCATTCCGCGAGGTTCCGATGACCCTGCAGGTAACCCCTACCATCGATGCCAAAGGAGGCCTGGCTCGCCCCTCATCCACCTGGACCGGCTGGGGCCAGTGGCTGGCCCTGATCACCATGACGGTGGATCATCTGTCACGTTACGTGGTGCCGGACAGCTGGGGGCTGGGGTGGGCCGGCTCCTCCATCGGCCTCCCCTGTTCGCGGCCATGGTGGCCTGGCACGGGCTCTTCAACACCCGCAATCCGCTGCGCTATGCCCGACGCATCCTGATGATCGGCCTGGTGGCTCAGCTGCCCTATATGCTGATGCCCCGAGCCGCGGATGGCCTGATCCTCAATATCTGCTTTACCCTCTCACTCGGCCTGACCGGCGGCGCCTGGCTGAAGGCCCTGAGGGAGCGCCTCGAGCGCGGTGCGCTCGGTCCCATGCAGCTGATCGCCGAGGTCGGCCTCGCCGTCGCCGCCTGGGCCACGGCCGGTTTCTGGGTCGAGTATAGCCACCTGGGCCTGCTGATGATCCCTCTCTACATGATCGCCATTCAGCCCCTACACGAGGGCGGCGTGGCTTTCGTCGAGCGCCTCATCGCCACTGCCATGGCCTTGCCACTGCTCACGGTGGCCGGCCTGATGAACAGCTCCGACATGGCCAAGTCCTTCACCGTCGCCACCTGCCTGGCGATCCTGCTGCTGGCCGCCGGCGCCCATCGCCTGATCCCGAGGGTGCCATTTGGCATGCCGCGACGACTGTGGCTCGGCTGGTATCCCGGACACTTCGCGGCCATCGCCCTGTGGCTAGGGATCGCCGGAGGACTGGGCTGAGTGGCGCACCTCGACCAGAAACACCTTGAACGCCTGCCACAGCGGGCTGCGATAACGCTCGGGGTGCCATACCAGGGAGAAGGTCCGACGCAGGTCCAGTTCGCTGTCCAGCGGGACGAGCTCGCCGCGGGCGAGCTCCCCGGCCACGCTCAGTCGTGACAGGCACCCCAGCCCCAGGCCGGCCAGCACCGCCTGCTTGATCGCCTCATGCTGCCCAAGCTCCATGCGTACCCGAGGCAACACCCCGCGATCGCGCATCGCCTGCTCGAAGACCTCTCGCGTCCCGGAGCCCGGTTCCCGCAGGATCCATGCCGCCTCGGCGAGGGCGGCATCATCCAGCCGCGCCTGCCCTGCCAGTCGGTGAGAGGGGGCACAGACCACCACCAGGCGGTCTTCACACCAGGACTCGCTCTCCAGCCTCGGCTCCCGGCACTCGCCCTCGATCAGGCCGAGATCCGCCTCCAGGCGCAATACATCGCTGATCACCTCGTGGGTATTGCGCAGTCGCAGGCGCAGGTCCGTCCCCGGGTGTGCCTCGCTGAAGCGCCCGACCAGCCCCGGCAGCAGGTAGGTGCCCACGGTGGCACTGGCCGCCACGTCGAGCACGCCATGCAGTTCTCCCTCGGGCTCGGTGGCCGCCGCCACGAAGGCCTCGACACCGTCGAGCAGCTGCTCGGCCCGGGGCAGCAGTTGGCGCCCCAGATCATTGAGCCGCAAGCGCCGGCCATGGCGTTCGAACAGCGCCACACCCAGCTGGCGCTCCAGCTCCGAGAGGGCCTGGCTGGTCGCCGACTGTGACAGGCACAGCTCTCGGGCGGCGGCGCTGACCGAGCCGAGACGCGCCACCGTGGCGAAGACCTGAAGCTGGCGAAAGCTCACCATGGATGTCATATCGGTTTTTCCGAAAAGCCAGTTCGTTATTAACTGATAACCTGATGTGTTATTAGGGCATAACATACGCCACATGGACAGCACACGAGAGAGTAATGACATGTGGCAAGGCTTGCTGGTCTGCACAACCCTGACGATAGCCGGCTTCGGCCTGACGCGGCTCCCTCCGCTGGCCGATGCCGGGATAAGCCCCCTGGTGGTGGCGCTGCTGCTGGGCATCGTGGCCGGTAACCTGCCCCTGGCCCGGCGCCTTACCGCCACCGGCCCGGGGTTGAAGTTCGCCACTCGCTGGCTGCTGCGCGGGGGCATCGTGCTGTTCGGTCTCTCCCTGACCCTGCAGCAGATCATGGCACTCGGCCCCAGGGTGCTGCTGCTCGACACTCTGGTGATCATCAGCGTGCTCATCGCGGGCTACCTGATCGGCACCCGGGTGCTCGGGATGGATCGCGAGACCACCCTGCTGACCAGTGCCGGGAGCGCCATCTGTGGCGCCGCAGCGGTACTCGCCACCGAATCGACCATTCGCTCGCGCCCCGCGGCCACCTCCATGGCCGTGGCCACGGTGGTGCTGTTCGGCTCCCTGGCGATGCTGGTCTACCCGCTGCTCTACCCGCTGCTGGGCATGGAGGAGGGGCTGTTCGGTGTCTATATCGGTGCCACCGTGCACGAGGTCGCCCAGGTGGTCGCCGCCGGCGAGGCAGTGGGCCCCGACGCCCTGGCCAATGCGGTGATCGTCAAGCTGGTACGGGTGATGCTGCTGGTGCCCTTCCTGCTGATCGTCGGACAGTGGTGGCTGCGCCACCAGCCCGCCGAGGCCGGCGCAGGGAGGGCCAGCCTGGTGATCCCCTGGTTCGCCTTCGGCTTCCTGGCCATGGTGGTGTTCAACAGCCTGGTCACCCTGCCCGCCCCGCTGCACCAGGGCCTGGTACTGGCCGGCCAGCTGGCGCTGACCATGGCCATGGCGGCACTCGGCTACGAGACCCGCATGGAAAAACTCAAGGCCCTGGGTATCAAGCCCTTTATCCTCGCCCTGACGCTGTTCGTGCTGCTGCTCGGCGGCGGTATGCTGGCCAGCACCCTGCTGATGGGCTGAGCCCCTCCTCCGCGACCAGCTACTACAGCGACCAGGCCATACAGCGCAGACAGGCCGCCTCGGTTGGGGCGGCCTGTCTGCGTACGGGCCGGACACGGCCTGGCCGGAGCCTGTATCTGGCCGGGACCTGCGGACCTACTCGAAGCTGAAGCTTGGCGCAGGCGCCTCGGGAAGCAGCGCGGCGCAGGCACGAACCCGCTCCAGCAGCGCCTCGTGGGTCGGCGCGAGCAGATTGACATGGGCCAGCTTGCGACCGGCCCGCTCGCTCTTGTCATAGCGATGCAGATGGGCATCCGGCAGCGCCAGGATGGCGGACGAGTCGCCCTCCTGGCCGATCACGTTGACCATGCAGGTGGGCATGCGCGCGGCGGTATCGCCCAGCGGCAGCCCCTGAATGGCACGCAGATGGTTCTCGAACTGGCTGGTCACCGCACCATCCTGGGTCCAGTGACCGGAGTTGTGCACACGGGGCGCCATCTCGTTGGCCAGCAGGCTGCCGTCGGCACACTGGAACAGCTCCAGGGTCAGCACGCCCACATAGTCGAGCTCATCGAGCAGCGCCCGAATATAGCCATCGGCGGTCTGCTGCAGGCTGTCGGCCAGGTCCGGCAGCGGGGCGATGGAGTAGCGCAGGATGCCATCCACGTGCTGGTTCTCGGCCATGGGGTAGAAGACCACCTCACCGTCGCGACCACGCACCGCGATGATCGACACCTCACGCACGAAGTCGACGAAGGCCTCCACGATCAGCCGCGGATGGGCGATGGCACGCCATGCCTCGGCCGCCTCGGCGGGGTCACGCAGCACCGCCTGGCCCTTGCCGTCATAGCCCTCGGTGACCGACTTGGCCACCACCGGCGTTCCCAGTTCGCGGGCCGCCGCCTCCAGCTCGTCGGCACTCTCCACCAGGCGGTAGGCCGGGGTGGGAATGCTCAGGCGGTCGAACAGCGCCTTCTCCTCGGCGCGGTTCTGGCAGACGCGAATCGCTTCGCTGGATGGGTAGACCGGTTTCACCTCCTCGATCTCCTGTACCAGCGACACCGGCAGATGCTCGAACTCGTAGGTGACCAGATCCACCTTCTCGAGGAAGGCCGCCAGATGCCTGCGGTCGGTATCTACCATCACGTCGCCGATACCGGCACTGGGATGCCCGGTGGTATCGAGAAAGGTAAAACGGTTGGCCAGCGGGTAGCCGGCCAGGGCCAGCATGCGACCGAGCTGACCGGCACCCAGAACACCGATATTCATGATGATCTCCTCATTGTCTCTCTATCAGGGCTCGGTCCGTGAATCAGGCCGGGGGTCAGGATTGTCGAGTACCGTCTGCGTCTGCTCGGCGCGAAACGCCTCCACGGCGGCGCGCACCCTGTCATCCTGAAGGCCAACGATCTGCGCCGCCAGCAGCCCCGCATTGGTGGCACCCGCCTTGCCGATGGCCAGGGTACCCACGGCGATACCACCGGGCATCTGCACGATGGAAAGCAGTGAATCCAGCCCCTTGAGCGACTTGGACTCCACCGGCACCCCCAGCACGGGCAGCGCGGTCTGGGAGGCCACCATGCCCGGCAGATGAGCGGCGCCGCCGGCGCCGGCGACGATCACCTCGAGGCCGCGCTCGGCCGCCGACTTCGCGTAATCGAAGAGCAGGTCCGGGGTACGGTGGGCCGAGACGACTCGGGTCTCGTAGGCCACTCCCAGACGCTCGAGCATCTCGACGGCATGTTCCATTATCGGCCAGTCAGATTTCGACCCCATGATCACGCCGACCTTCGGCGTCTGTGTAGCGGACTGCATGGCCTGCTCCTCGGGACTTCCCCTACAGGAAAAGAGTGAATAAAAGGAAAGCCGATCATTTTAGCGGCGCAGGCCTTCCCAGTCATCTTGACCGAGCAGACAGCCAGGGCTACACCCCAGTTGTTGCCGAGAACAGACAGCAGCTTTCATGCTGTCTGCTTCATTGGCTGCTACAGTGGCTTCTGTGGGCAGATTGGACTAGCTCGCCTGAAACTCAAAGAAGGAGACTAACCATGAAGCGTTCCCTGATTTTTACCGCGGCATTCGCCGGCTCGCTGCTGCTGGTCGGTTGCGACTCCGATAACGACCAGGCGACCCAGCACGAGGAGGCCGCCAAGCAGGAGGCGCAACAGGCAGCCGAGTCCGCCGAACAGGCCGTCGAGGAGTCGGCCGACGCTACCGCCGAAGCCGCGGAGGCCACGGAAGCAGAGCTCGACGAGGCGACCGACGAGGCCGGTGAGGCCATGGACGAAGCCGCCGCCGAGACCGAGCAGGCGCTGGATGAAGCCGCTGCAGAATCCGAACAGGCCGCCGAGGAAGCGGGTCAGGCCATGGATGAAGCGGGTGAAGAGGCTGCCCAGGAGGCCGGTGAGGCCGCCGAAGCCACCGGCGAGAACCTGGAAGCCGCGGGTGACGAAGCCGCCGAGGAGGCCGGTGAGGCCGCCGCATCCGCCGAAGCTGCGGGTGACGAGGTCGCCGAGGAAACCGGTGAGGCCGCCGAAGCCGCCGGCGAGAACCTGGAGGCGGCGGGAGACGAGGCCGCTGAAGAAACCTCCAGCGCCCTGGATGCGGCGGGTGACGCCACCGCCAATGTTGTCGACTCGGCCAGGGAGATGACCGCCGACGCCGTGGAGGCCGCTCGCGAGAAGACCGGCGAACTGGTCGAAGAGGCCAAGGAAATGGCACTGGGTGCCACGGAGGAGACGGCCGAGGCCACAGAGGAAGCCGCGAATGCCACGGCGGACGCGGCGGCAGAAGCCGAGGCGGAGGCCGAAGCAGAAGCCGAAGCGGAAGCCTCGACCCAGTAACTCACGCGCCTTGCACCAAGCTTGCACCAGACAGAGGCCCGCCCGGGGAAACCGAGCGGGCCTCTTTCGTCATGCCACGCCTCATGCGGCGTATGTAGCGTCAGGCGGGGAGTGCGCTACGCCGGCTCGCCACCCAGTTGCCGGCGATCACGGCAAGCATCGTCGCGGCACCGGCGGCTTCCACCATCAGACTGGGATAGAACACCGCCACGATGGCCGGCAGCAGCAACGCGCGAATGGGCCACCCCATGCGGGTAAACAGATAGCCCTCCAGCGCCGCGGCGAAGGCGGCCAGGGCAAGGAAGCCCGTCAACCCGGTCCATATCAGCAGCGGCCAGGGTCCCCCCATGATGATCTCGGGGTTGTAGACCATGAACAGCGGGATCAGATAGAGCCCCTTGGCGAACTTCCAGGCCTGGAAGCCCGTCTCCATCGGCTTGGCCCCGGCGATCGCCGCCCCGGCGAAGCCGGCCAGGGCGATGGGCGGCGTGACGTTGGAGTCCTGGGAGTACCAGAACACCACCAGGTGGGCGATCAGCAGCGGAACGCCGAACTCGGCGGTCAGTGCCGGGCCGACCAGCACGATCAGCACGATATAGCTGGCGGTCACCGGCAGCCCCATGCCCAGCACCAGGCTGGCCAGCAGCACCATGATCAGGGCCAGCAGCAGGTTGCCACCCGAGAAGGCCAGCATCATGGAGGAGAACTTCAGACCCAGCCCGGTCAGCCCCACCACCCCGACGATGATGCCGGCCACCGCACAGGCCATTGAGACGGCGACCGCATTGCGAGCCCCCAGCTCGAGCCCCTCCATCAGCTTCAGCAGGCCATTGCGGGTGGCGGTGGCCAGGCGTTCGCCGGTCACCGGCTCCCCCTGCTGCGGGGCCACGAAGAGCATCCACACCAGAAAGCGCAGTACCGCCACGGCCAGCATGGTAAGGATGGCGTAGTAGCCAACCCGCATCGGCGACATGTTCATCACCAGCAGCCACACCAGCACCGCCAGCGGCAGCAGGAAGTGCCAGCCGGAAGACATCACGTCGCGCATCTGCGGCAGCTCGCTCCTGGCCATGCCCTGCATGCCCTGCTTCAGGGCGATGATGTGCACGAAGAGGTAGACCGTACCGAAGTACATGATCGCCGGCAGGATACTGACCTTGACCACATCGAGGTAGGGCATCCGGGTGTACTCGGCGATCAGGAAGGCGCCGGCGCCCATCAGCGGCGGCATGATCTGCCCACCGGTGGAGGCCGCCGCCTCGATGCCCCCGGCCTGATGGGGCTTGTAACCAAGGCGCTTCATCAGCGGGATGGTAAAGGCGCCGGTGGTCACCACGTTGGCGATCGCGCTGCCGGAGATCGATCCCATGCCGGCCGAGGCGATCACCGCCGCCTTGGCCGGTCCACCGCGCTGGCGGCCGGTGGCGGCGTAGGCCAGGTCGATAAAGAACTTGCCGGCGCCGGTGATCTCGAGAAAGGCGCCGAACAGCACGAAGATGAAGATATAGGTGGCCGCAACGCCCATGGGCAGGCCGAAGATGCCCTCCTGCCCCAGGTAGAGCTGGCCCACCAGGCGATCCAGGCTGTAGCCACGGTGCTCGAGGATGCCGGGCAGCCACTCCCCCAGCCAGGGAAGATCACCGCGTGGACCGGCGAAGGCATAGAGCAGGGCGATCACCCCGATCACCGTCATGCCCAGACCCACCGCACGGCGAGCCGCCTCCAGCACGGTCACGGTGGCGATGCAGCCGACCACGATATCGGTCTGACTCCAGAAGCCGGCACGATTGATGATCTCGTCGAGGTAGAGCACCAGGTAGCCGCCGGTGACCAGCGCCCCGGCGAAGAAGGTGGCATCGAGCAGCCAGCCGATGAGCCCGCGGGGTCGTCGCGGGCCGAATACCGGAAACATCAGGAAGGCCAGCATCATGATCAGCATCAGGTGGATGCTGCGCTGGTAGAAGAGCCCCAGCGGCTCGATGCCGGCGGAATAGAGCTGGAACAGTGACAGCCCTACCGCCACCAGCGTGATCAGCCACAGCACCGGCCGGGCGTGACTCGCCTGGCTGCCGGGCACGATAGGAGAGTTGTCCGAATCATTCATTGCGATTTTCTCAGGGTGTTGGATCGCCAGCGGGAGTGACCAGGCGCACGGTAACGCGGTGGTCGGCGGCCAGCTGGCTCAGACTGATGCGTTGCCCATCCACCACCAGACGGTGGTCGACGGCGAGACTCCCCACCCGCAGGCGGTAGGCATTGCCCGGCACCGGCTCGTCGAGATCCTCGATCCAGTACCCCCCTTCGCCGTCCGATACCTGGCGACCACGACCGGGGATATGATCGAGCCCGGCGGCAAAGTCCGGCAGGTGGCTACGCTCGAGCACCATGCGTCCATCGCGATGCCGATAGCAGTCGAGGACCGGAAACCCCTCTACCGAGTGGTTCCACTCCAGGCACCAGCCCTCGCCCTCGGGCATGGGCAGCGATACCAGGGTGCTCCCCTGCTCGCCGCTTACCTCCAGGCGGGCCGGCTCCTGACCCACCGCCGGGCTGGTCAGGAACAGGCCTGCACACAGCAGCAGGGCGGGCCTGGCGGCCCGCCCTGCTGTCAGATACCAGTCACGCACCGCCTCAGGGACGCTGGTGGTCGGCGATCTCGGCACCAACCTCCTCGTAGTAGCGCAGTGCGCCCGGATGGAAGGCGATGGGGGTGGAGTTGACGCTGAACTCCACGGTGGTGTCGTTGGCCGCCGGGTGGACCTCGATCAGCTCATCGGTGCGCTCGAAGAGCATCCTGGTGATCTGGTAGGCGAGCTCCTCGTCCATCTCGCTGCTCACCGCCAGCACGTTGGGGATACCGATGGTCTGCACGCCCTCTTCCATGCCCTCATAGAGGCCGGCACGCAGCTCGTAGGAAGCGAAGACCGGCACACTCTCGCGCGCATTGGCCACCTCCTCGTCGGAGAGGCCGACCAGGCGGACATCCCGGGTGGTGGCCAGGTTCATGATCGAGCTGGTGGGCGGCCCCACGCTCCAGAAGCCGGCGGCGATATCACCGTCACGGATGGCATCGGCCGTCTCGTTGAAGTTGAGGCGGCGCGGGTCGAAGTCATCGTAGCCGATGCCGTTGGCCTCGAGCAGCGCCCTGGCGTTGAGCTCGGTGCCACTGCCCGGCGCCCCTACCGAGACCGTCTTGCCCTTCAGGTCGGCAAGGCTCTCGACGCCGGAGTCGGCGAGGGTCACCAGCTGAACGGCGTTGGGGTAGACCGATGCCAACGCACGGATGTTCTCGAGCTGGCGGCCCTCGAAGTCGCCGGTGCCGCTGTAGGCCTGATGAACGGTATCGGCCAGGGCCAGGGCGAGATCGGAGTCTCCGCGCCACACCAGCCCCATGTTCTCCACCGAGGCCCCCGTCACTTCGGCGACGGCCTCGTAACCCTCGAGATGCTTGCCGATCATCTCGGCAAGGCCGCCACCCAGCGGGTAATAGGTGCCGCCGGTACCACCGGTGGCGATGGAGAGCTGCTGCTGGGCAGCCGCCAAGGGAGCCGTCGCGATCAGCGAGGCGACAGCGGCATACTTCAAGGCTTTCATGGCATTCCTCCGGTCCTGCAACCAGGTTGTCTTGTAGTCGTTTCCGACGCCTTAACAGCGTACGGCCCCCAAGCTAGCACGGACCCAGCGTGAGAACCTATCGGCGCAAATTCTACGTTTCAGAAGAATTTCGGCAATGCCACGATGGTCTGGGGCTCACCCCTCCACCATCGTCTTCACCTGGTCGACGATATGGCTGCCGATGGGGAGCGCCGAGGTGGCGGCCGGCGACGGTGCATTGCCCACATTGAGGGTGCGCCGGGTGTTCACGAACAGGAAGTCGTCGACCAGCTTGCCGTCCCGGGATACCGCCTGGGCGCGCACTCCCGCCGGATAGGGCTCGAGATCCTCGACCGTCAGCTCCGGACAGTACTTGCGCACCAGCTCGAGATAGCCGCGCTTGTGCAGGGAGTTCTTCATCTCGGCAAGGCCCGGGCGCAGGTTCTTGCCCAGTACCTTGAGAATCCCCGGATTGGTGAACATCTGTGCCAGGTCGCGAGGCGAGATATCACGACGGCGATACCCCTCGCGCTTGAACGCCAGCACCGCATTGGGGCCCACCGTCACACTGCCGTCGATCATGCGGGTCAGGTGCACCCCGAGAAACGGCATGGAGGGGTCGGGGATCGGGTAGATCAGGTGATTGACGATGCGGTTGTGCTTCTCCGGCAGCCGATAGTATTCGCCGCGGAAGGGACAGATGGTGAAGCCCGGATCCTGGCCCAGCATGCGGACCACTCGATCGGCCATCAGCCCCGAGCAGGTGACGAGATAACTCCCGGTGAACTCGCCGGCCGAACTGGATACCACCACCTCCCGGGAGCGCTCCTCCAGGCCGGTGACCTCGGCGTTGTAGCGGATCTCGCCGCCCATCCGCTCGAACTCGGCGGCCATGGCACGCGTCACCTCGGCATAGTCGACGATGCCGCTGGAGGGCACGAAGATCCCGCCCAGCCCGGTGATGTTGGGTTCACGCTCGGCCAGCGCCTCGGCGGAGAGCCACTCGCGCTCAAGGCCGTTGGCGGCGGTACGCTCCCATAGCGCCTCCATGCGCTGCATCTCGAGCCCGCTGGTCGCCACCAGCAGCTTCCCGCAGGTGTCGTAGGCGATGCCGTGCTCATCACAGAACGCCCGGGTGGCGCGATTGCCCTCGAGACAGAAGCGCGCCTTGAGGCTGCCCGGGGTGTAATAGACCCCGGCATGGATCACGCCGCTGTTATGGCCGGTCTGATGCCGTGCCGGTCCCGCCTCCTTCTCCAGCAGCAGCATCCTGCGGTCGGGATACGCCTGCTTGAGTTGCATGGCGGTGGACATGCCCAGGATGCCACCGCCGATGATGATAAAGTCGTGCATGCCGTTTTCGCTCCAGCAGTCAGTCTCGCTCCAGCAATAGAATAGCCACGCCGTTTACACGGCGTGGCTTCGTCAGGGTAACCCGTTGATCCTGGGCACGTCTTACACCTGGCGCGGATCGCGCAGGGTCTTGGCATGGGTGAAGTAACCGCGCTGGCGCATCAGCTCGCGACGCAGGTCCGGATGCGGCTTGAAGCGGTCGCGACCATGCAGCCAGAAGTGGTTGTTGATCAGCAGGAAGCTGCCCACCGGATTGGGCACCGAGAGAATGCCCGGGCTGCTCTCCAGGGAGTCGGAGAGGTCGGTCAGCCAGTTGCCCTCCTCGAAGTCCTTGGGCTGCACGAACTGGTCGATATAGGACATGACCGGGCGGCCTTCGCGGTCGACATCGAACACCGGGTGGAAGACATCACGGGCCACGTTCTTGCTGGGCGGTGCCGTCCAGCGCATGGGCCGATGGGCCAGCGGATGAGCAAAGAACCGCTCCAGGTCCCCCCAGTCATCCAGGTGCAGCAACAGGGAGTTGCCGCCCTCCATGTTCTGCTCGTCGATCTTCATCATCAGCACGTAGTCGGTGTCCTGCTCGACGAAGGTGCCATCATTGTGCAGCTCCATCACGCGATGCGGCTGACGCAGGTAGCTGTCGGAGTTGTCGACGTTCTTGACCACGAAGCGCGCATAGTACTGCCCGCTCATGGCATCGAAGTTGGAACGGCCCATCAGGTGAGCCACGGCGGTGGCCAGCTTGACCATGTCATCGGCCTGCTCGACATCATCCAGCCCTTCCGGCACCACCTGGAAGCCACCGGTGGCACGATCCACCAGGGTGTTGATCAGCACCGGCTGCAGGGTGTTGTCGCACAGGTCATCGAGAATCCTGGCGACCCGAAACCGCAGCATCGACTTGTACTCCAGCGCCTGCACCGGCCACTCGCTGACCGCCGCGAGGAAGGCCTCGACCACCTCGCGGGAAATGGTCAGCTGCAGCAGGCGCGGAGACTGGGCAGACGGTGCCAGGGTAAAGCCGCGGATATCGGCGGGCAGAGGCATGGCGGTTTCGGGAAGCTGGCTCAGCACGGTCATGTCAGGGCTCCAGGGGATATTGGATGGTCCATACAAAATATCGACACTTTCCAATATCGTCAACCGTATTTGGTTTTATACTTTTTATTAAGCCGCTGCCGGTTCGGCCCCGCGCACTGGCTTTCCCTGCTGGTATCCGGACCCCATGACACGCAAGCTAGGCACACGGGCGGGGCACACGGCGGGGCATGCATGGCATCGCCCCGGCACAGGGCCGGGGCGACAACAGGCTTCAAAGGCCTACTCGTGCAGGAGGGCGTCAAAGCCCCGGGTAGGGGTCACCGCCAGCCAGCTCACGCTGCATCATCCTGTCGCTGTAGGCGACACCGTAGCGAACACGGGACCAGGCATAGAGGGCCAGGCCAAGCAGCATCCAGCCGGCGAAGAGCATCCACTCGACGGCCGACAGTGCCGAGGGGCTGCCCGGCAGATACATGGCGGACAGCCCGAGGGAGAGCAGCACCGCCAGGGCACCGACCAGCTTGCCGTGGCGCACCTTGAAGGGGCGCTCCATGTCGGGTTCGCGACGGCGCAGCACGACGAAGGAGAGCGAGACGAACAGATAGGCAACCACGATCCCGAGGCCGCCTGCCACCACCAGCCATACCAGCGCCGGACGTCCCAGGAAGGGGGCGATCGCCGAGAGCACTCCCATCACCAGGATGGCTTTGGTGGGCGTGCGATAGCGCGGATGCAGCTTGCCCAGCCAGGCCGGCAGCATGCCGGAGTGCGCCAGGGCGTAGATGGCCCGCGAACCGCCGATATAGAAGGCATTCCAGCTGGTGATGATCCCCGCGATACCCGCCAGGATCATGAGATTGCCCGCCCAGGGCGCCTGAAAGACCGCCTGCATGGCATCCGGCACCGCCAGCGAACTCGCGCCCAGCGCCTCGGGATCGAGCATCAGGGAGGTGCCAAGAATGATGAAGGCATACCAGAACACCGCCAGGATCACCGAGATCATCAGCACCCGGCCGATCTCGCGAAACGGCAGGTTGATCTCCTCGGCGGCCTGGGGAATCACGTCGAAGCCGACGAACATGAACGGCACCATGATGATCACCGTCATGATGCCGCCCATCACGCCCTGCTCGACGCTGAACAGCGGCTGCATGGTATCGCTGCTGCCCTGGAACAGCGCCCCGGTAATGAACATCACGCCCACCGCCAGGATCAGCAGGGTGACCACCTTCTGGACCAGCGCCGCGGTACGCACGCCGACATAGTTGATCCACATCATCAGCAGCGAGCCGATGACGCCGACGGCCACCCAGGTGGCCTTCACCTCCCAGCCGGCGATGGTCCACAGGTGCCCCACCGCATAGTCGGGAAACAGGTGCTCCACCACCGTGGGCAGCGCCACGGCCTCGAAGGAGACCACGCTGACATAGCCCAGGGTGATCGCCCAGGTGCACAGGAAGGAGGCGAAGTGGCCCAGGGCGCGGTAACTATAGACGTGCTCGCCGCCGACCTGAGGCATCGCCGAGGCGAGCTCGGCGTAGGTCAGGCCCACCAGCACGATGATCAACCCGCCCAGCAGGAAGGCGGTAATCGCCCCCAGGCTACCGGCCGACTGGATCCAGCTGCCGGTCAGCACGATCCAGCCCCAGCCGATCATGGCCCCGAAGGCCAGGGCGAGAACGTCCTTGCGAGCCAGCACACGCGAGAGCTGGCCCTGAGAGGTCTCGACATCTTGAGTCATGGGATCCTCGAAAGTTATCGTTTTGGGGAAAAAATTCTGTTTTTAATTAACGTCGACAAAATAGAGAAACACACGACTCACAGCAATAGACGTGCCACATTCCTGGGGTAGACATTCGTCGACAACGCCCTCGTCACCTTCCACCAAAGCCGTAGGCAATCGACACTGGAAAAAACGGCGGCGAGTCGCCATAGTGTCACTGTCGCAACCGCCCAATGGAGCATCATGAGCACGGCACGACAGTCCCGATCCGCGGAACTCCTGGACCCTCCGCGAAGCAGCCCTGACCTCGATGTCAGGGACCTGGAACAACGTACACGCCTCATGCGCATCGTGACCCGGCTGATCGCCGTGTCCGACCTCGGCAGCCGCGAGATCGCTCGCCGCGCCGGGCTGCCGATGCAGAAGATCAGCGACCTCCTGGCGGGGAAGCTGGAGCACCTCTCGATCGATGAGCTACGCCTCGTCCACCGCACGGTGACGGAGCAGGGGGCTACCCACTGACGACGCGATCGATGACCCTCCCCCGAACAGCGAACGCCCTGCCCTGCGCAGGGCGTTTTTTATTGTCTCCCCCTGTCAGAATAAACCTTAGTCACATCAGCACCTTGCGTGAACATTAAGCGATCATTAAGAGTTTGCTAACAAAATCTTGATCGACATCAAGCCTGGTCGCCTCCGCCGAGGGTAGCCTTCCGGTATCAGCCTTGTCCTTTCCATGCGCGGAAGATCCCGCCCCACCTAGCCACCGGAGGCGCCATGGACCCCATTCGCCGCACCCTTCTCGGCCAGCTGGCCCGCTTGAGTGCGGGGGCCGCCCTGATCCCGCTCGCAAGCGTCGCCAGCGCCGGCATCAACGACCAGCCACCGCGTCGCGAAGGCGACCCCACCAAGCGCTACGGCATGCTGATCGATCTGCGCCAGTGCATCGGCTGCCAGGCCTGTACCGTATCGTGCCATATCGAGAATGCCGCCCCGCTGGGCAACTTCCGCACCGTGGTGTCACAGTTCGAAGTGGAAGAGCAGAGCAGCGGAGAGGTGGCGACCTTCATGCTGCCCCGCCTCTGCAACCACTGCGAGAACCCGCCCTGCGTGCCGGTCTGCCCGGTGCAGGCCACCTACCAGCGCCAGGACGGCATCGTGGTGGTCGACAGCGACCGCTGCGTCGGTTGCGCCTACTGCGTCAACGCCTGCCCCTACGACGCCCGCTTCATCAACGAGCAGACCCAGACCGCCGACAAGTGCACCTTCTGCGCCCATCGCCTGGAAGCCGGCCTGATGCCGGCCTGCGTGGAGTCCTGCGTGGGCGGCGCGCGGATCATCGGCGACATGCGAGACCCCGACAGCGAGATCAGCCGCCTGATCGACAAGCACCGCGAGGAGCTGATGGTGCTGCAACCGGAAAAGAACACCCTGCCGCAGGTCTTCTACCTGGGAATGGACGAGCGCTTCACCACTCGCCCCCAGGCCGAGGCGGGCATCTGGGATGTGCTGGGAATGGATGGCAAGGAGGTGGGCTATGAGTTTGGTCACTGAGGTCGTCGTGCCACGCTACGGCATCGCCTGGTACCCCTGGGCGGTGCAGTATTTCTTCCTGATCGCCCTCTCCTACTCGACGCTATGGCTGGCCGCCCCGGGGCTGATCCTGGGCAAGAAGGCGTGGATGACCACCGCACGCATCGCGCTGCTGGCCTGTGTCTCCACTACCCTGGTGGCCCCCGTTGCCCTGCTGGCCGATCTGCATCAGCCGCTGCGCTTCTGGCACTTCTACGGTTACCCGACACCCTGGTCGTGGATGTCGCTGGGCAGCTTCCTGCTGCCGATGTACCTGGGTGCCGTGGTGCTGCTGGCCTGGCTGGCCTGGCGCCCCGCCCTCAAGGCACGCAGTCGCCAGGACGATGGCTGGTTCTCCACCGTGGCCGGCTGGATCGCCTGGGGCGAGTGGCAGGCGCCGCGTGCGGTGCTCGCACTCGTCGGCGCAGGGGCGTTGTTTGCCTCGCTGGGTATCATGCTCTACACCGGATTCGAGGTCGCCATCGTCAAGGGGCGTCCGCTGTGGAACACCAACTGGCTGCCGCCGATGTTTGTCGCCACCGGCATGATCGGTGGCTGTGGCCTGGTTCTGGTGCTCAATCGCATCTCATCCATTCGTCACCCTGACACCAACCGACAGATGCTTGCCATCCTGGTCGGCGCCTGCGTGGTCACCGGCTTCATCGCCCTGACCTGGTTCCTCGACGGCGTCAACGCCGTCTCGGGTTCGGTGGCCGCCGCGCTGGATTCGGTCAGCCAGAGCGCCGCCTGGCGCAGCACCGCCATCGAAGGCGGCATCGCCGGTGTACTGCTGGCCACCCTGGCCTTCGTCATGCGCCGCTCACCAACGCGCCGCAAGGCCATGGGCTGGATTCTCGGCCTGCTGGCCCTGCACGTCGCCTGGATGTTCCGCTGGGTGGTACTGATGAACGTCCAGACCGTGGCCCGCAACAGCGCCGGCTTCCACGATTATCACGTCGCCTTCGGCTCCTACGGCCTGCTCGGCATCATCGGCATCTTCGGCCTGTGGCTGACTGCCGTACTGCTGATCGACCTGTTCGTGCCCTGGCGCGAGGCCTCCAGCGACCCGCAGGCAGAGCCTGTCGCCACCGCGCCCGAGGCCACTCCCATCTCCGCATCATCCGAAGGAGCCCCCAGCCATGGATAAGTCACGTCGTCGTCTGCTCAAGGGTGCTGTCGCCGCCGGCGGCACGGCCACCTTCGCCGCCGGCTACTCCGGCCCGCTGGTCAAGATGGCCAAGGGGGTGACCGGCAGCGCCGGCGAGAAGCCGGATCATCACATCTACGGCAACGCCCTGGCGCCGGAATACCGGGTTGACCTGGAAAGCGGTGAACTGACGCTGAACCCCGATCAGCGCACCGCCTTCACCGTCTGCTACGGCTGCACTACCAAGTGCGGCGTGCGGGTACGTATCGACAACGAGAGCGACGAGGTGCTGCGTACCATCGGCAACCCCTATCACCCGCTCTCCTCCGACCCGCACCTGCCGATGCGCACCCCGGTGGCTGATGCGCTGAAGAGCGTCAGCGCCTATCAGGAGCAGGGCCTGGCCGGACGCTCGACCGCCTGCGCCCGGGGCAACGCCATGATTGCCCAGATGACCAGCCCCCACCGAGTCACCGACTGCCTCAAGCGGGTCGGCGGCCGTGGCGAGCGGCGTTGGGAACGTATCTCCTTCGAGCGCCTGATCGAGGAGGTCTGCGAGGGGGGGGACCTGTTCGGTGAGGGCCACGTTGACGGCCTGCGCGCCATCCACAACCATGACGAGCTGATCGACCCGGACAACCCCGAATACGGCCCCAAGGCCAATCAGCTGCTGATGATGGAGGCCACCGACTACGGCCGCTCGGCGCTGCTCAAGCGCTTCGCCTTCAACGCCTTCGGCACCCGCAACTACGGCCACCACGGCTCCTACTGCGGCCTGGCGTTTCGCATGGGCTCCGGCGCACTGATGGGCGACCTGGCCAAGAACGCGCACGTCAAGCCGGACTACACCAACGCCAGGTTTGCCCTGTTCATCGGCACCGCACCCAGCCAGGCGGGCAACCCCTTCAAGCGCCAGGGCCGGCTGCTGGCCGAGGCGCGCTCCACCGGCAGCCTGGACTATATCGTCATCGACCCGGGCCTCAACGCGGCGGCATCGCATGCCGCCGGCGAGCGCAGCCGCTGGGTGCCGATTCGCCCGGCCAGTGACACTGCCTTCGCCATGGCCATGATCCAGTGGCTGATCGAGCATGAGGCCTACGCCGCCGATTATCTGGCCATCCCCAGCCCTCAGGCCGCCGAGGCTGCCAACGAGAACGGCCATACCAACGCCACTCATCTGGTGATCGAGACCGACGGACATCCGCGCCGGGGCCACTTCCTGCGCCTCTCCGACCTGGGCCGAGCCGAAGCCGACAGCGACGCCGACGACCTGGTGGTGGTGGACGCCGACGGCGAGCTCAAGCCCAGCGCCGAGGTGCGCAGGGCGACGCTGTTCGTCGAGCGTGACATCGAGGGCCCGGATGGCACTCTCCGGGTCAAGAGCAGCCTGACCAAGCTGCGCGACGCCGCCAACGAATACAGCCTGGAGGAGTACGCCGACCATTGCGGCATTGATGCCCGCCTCATTCAGCGTATCGCCGAGCGCTTCGCCGCCTATGGCCGTGACGCCGTGGTCGACACTCACGGCGGCATGATGAATGCCACCGGCTTCTACGGCGCCTACGGCATCATGATGCTCAATCTGCTGGCGGGCAGCTTCAACCGTCAGGGCGGCGCCGCCCTGGGCGGTGGCAAGTTCAACGGCACCGGCAGCGGCCCGCGCTATGACCTGTCGGATTTCCCCGGCAAGCGCGGGCCCAAGGGCGTGTTCGTGTCGCGCAGCCGCTTTGCCTACGAGAACACCTCGGAGTACAAACGCAAGGTGGCCGCCGGCGAGAACCCCTACCCGGCCAAGGCGCCGTGGCGCTCCCTGGCACCACCCATCCTCACCGAGCAGCTCTCCTCGGCGCTGGATGGCTACCCCTACAGGATCAAGGCGGTGATCGGCTGCATGGCCAACCCCCTCTACGGCCAGGCCGGTCTCGAGAGCACCATCGGCGAAAAGCTCAAGGACCCGCGCAACCTGGGACTTTACGTGGCCATCGACGGTTTCATCAACGAGACCAGCCGCTATGCCGACTACATCGTGCCGGACTCGGTGATGTACGAGGTGTGGGGCTTTACCGGCGCCTGGAGCGGCACCCTGACCAGGATGACCACCGCCTGCTGGCCCATCGTCGAGCCGCGTCAGCAGAAGACCGCGGAGGGCGAGCCGGTCAGCATGGAGAGTTTCTTCATCGCCGCGGCAAAACGGCTGGGACTGCCCGGCTTCGGTGACAAGGCGATCCCCGACGCCGGGGGCAGGCTACATCCGCTCAACCGCGCCGAGGACTTCTTCCTGCGCGCGGCGGCCAATATCGCCTACCAGGGCGAACCCCTTCCCGCGGCGAGCGACAGCGATATCCGGCATGGCGGCATCGAGCCACTGCTCGGCAAGCTCGAGCGCACCCTGCCGGAGAACGAGCGCGGTCCGGTGGCCTATCTCTATGCCCGGGGCGGGCGTTTCGAAGAACACAGCGCCGCCTACAAGGGCGACAAGAAGCTTGGCCACGCCTGGTCGCGGCCCCTGTGTGTCTACAACCCCAAGGTGGGTACCGCCTTCAACAGCCAGACCGGCGAGCGCCTGGCCGGCACCCCCCGTTTCCAGAAGGCCGAGATGTCCGACGGGCGTCTGATGCGCGAGGTCTACCCGGAGGAGGAGTGGCCGCTGCTGGCGTTCTCCTACAAGTCCAACATCATGAACTCCTACGCCATCGGACTGGAGCGGTTGCGCATGATCAAGCCCTACAACCCGGTGCTGCTGCATAGCGAGGACGCGGCTCGTCACGGTATCCAGCATGGCGATACGGTGCGCATCGAAAGCCCCGGCGGCGCGCTGACCGCCCTCGCGCTGGTCAGCGACGGCGTGATGAAGGGGGCCCTGGGCATCGAGCACAGCTACGGTCACACCGAGCTGGGCGCCAGCCAGCACCTCATCGACGGCGAAGCCTTCTCCGGCAATGAATGGGTCGGCGCCGGCGTCAACATCAACGATCTGGGCTTCGCCGACCCGACTCGCGAGGTCGCCGGCACCTGGCTCGAGGGCGTCAGCGGCGCCTCCGTGCGTCAGGGCCTGCCGATCCGGGTTTCCCGTATCGAGGCCTGAGGAACGGCGCTTCATCCTTCCCGAGTGCGAAGCGCCGCCCCATGCACTCGACCCGATAGCCGGGCGCACCGACATCGGACGCCCGGCGTTTTTTCGGTATCATGGCAACGGACCATTTCCGACCAGGACACCCCCATGCTCCGACGCCTCGCCCGCGTGCTGCCCGTGGCTCTGCCGCTGCTGTTTGCCGCTCCTCTTGCCGCTGCCGCTCCCTTCGTGTTCACCGCCATTCCCGACGAGGACGAGACACGCCTGCAGCAGCGCTTCCAGAAGGTCGCCGACTATCTCGCCGACGAGCTCGAGGTCGAGGTACGCTTCGTGCCGGTGAAGTCCTACGCCGCGGCGGTCACCGCCTTTCGCAACGACCAGGTGCAGCTGGCCTGGTTCGGCGGGCTCTCGGGCGTCCAGGCCCGCGAGCGCGTGCCCGGCTCCCGGGCCCTGGCCCAGGGGGTCGAGGATGCCGAGTTCCGGACCTACTTCATCGCCCACGAGAGCACCGGCCTGGAAGAGGACGCGGGGCTGGTCGAAGCCATGCGCGACATGACCTTCACCTTCGGCGCCAAGGGCTCCACCTCCGGACGCCTGATGCCCGAACACTACCTGCGCGAGGCCTTCGGCGAGGCCCCGGAGGAGCTCTTCTCCCGCGTCGGCTTCAGCGGCAACCACAGCCGCACCGCCTCGCTGGTCGCCTCCGGCGCCTACCAGCTGGGGGCCCTCAACTACACCGTGTGGGAGAACGAGCTCGACGCCGGCAATATCGATACCGACAGCGTCAGGGTGGTATGGAAGACCCCGGCCTATCCCGATTACCAGTGGACGATTCGCGGTGATGTCGACGAGCGCTTCGGCGAGGGCTTCGCCGACCGCGTCCAGCAGGCGCTGCTCGGCATGGAGGATCCCGCCCTGCTGGAGAGCTTCCCGCGCTCCGGCTTTATCCCGGTGGGCAATGACGACTACGAGATCATCCGTCAGGTCGGCCAGCAGCTCGACATCCTCGATTGATGACCTCGCTGGCTCTCACGGATGTGGTGGCCGATTACGGCGGGGAGCGCGTGATCGGCCCGCTCGATCTGACGCTTGCCCGCGGCGAACGCGTCGCCCTGGTGGGCAGGAGCGGCGCCGGCAAGTCGACGCTGCTGGGTGTCATGCAGCAGCGCTGGCGCCATCACGGTGCCGCCCTGATGCCCCAGCAGCTGGGCCTGGTACCCTCGCTGAGCGTGTTCCACAACGTCTATATGGGCGGACTCGCCCGGCACCCCACCTGGTACAACCTGATTACCCTGGCGCGCCCCTTCCGCCGTGATATCGACGCCATCATGCCACTGCTCGAACGCTTGGATATCGCCGACAAGTGCTGGGCCGCGGTCGGCGAGCTCTCCGGTGGCCAGAGCCAGCGCGTCGCGGCCGCCCGCGCGCTCCATCAGCGGGGCGACCTGCTGCTGGCCGACGAACCGATATCGGCGCTCGACGGCCCGCTGGCCGAGCGGGTGCTGGCCGCGCTGGGCGAGGCCTATCCCACCTCGGTGGTGGCCCTGCACGACGTGGAGCTGGCCCTGCGCTTCACCGACCGGGTCGTGGGCATCGCCGATGGCAGGATCGCCCTGGACGAGGCCAGCCACCGATTGAGCGCCCGGGATCTGCTGGTGCTCTACTGACCATGTGGCGATCGAAAACCGTACGCACCAGCCTGGGCTTCGTTGCGCTGGCCCTCGTCTGCCTCGCCCTGGCCGACCTCCAGATCAGCGCCCACGCCCCCTGGGCGGAGCTGGGCCGCCTGCTGCAGGGGCTGGCGCGACCGGATTTCACGGCGGTGGACTATCTCGGCACGGCGGTCGTGCGCACCCTGGCCTTTGCCTTCGTCGGAGTGGGGGCAGGCGCCGCGGCGGGCCTGCTGCTGGCGCTGCTGTTTCAGCATCGCGCGGTGCGCACCAGCTGCGCCTTTATCCGCGCCATTCACGAGCTGTTCTGGGCGCTGATCTTCCTGCAGTTCTTCGGTCTGCACCCGCTGACCGGGGTGCTCGCCATCGCCATTCCCTATGCAGGCATCTTCGCCAAGGTGTATGCCGAGATTCTCGACGAGAGCGACCCCCAGCCGTCGAAGGTGATCCCCCACGGCAGCGGCAGGGTCTCGGCCCTCCTCTACAGCCGTTTCAGCCAGGCCTGGCCCCACCTGGCGACCTACACCGCCTACCGGCTGGAGTGCGGCCTGCGCTCCAGCGCCGTGCTGGGCTTCGTGGGCATGCCCACCCTGGGTTTCTACCTCGAGTCCTCGTTCGCCCAGGGACACTACACCACGGTGGGTGCGCTGCTGCTGCTGTTCTATGGACTGATCGGCACCCTCAGGCTCTGGGCCCGCCCGCGCCTGCTGCCGCTCTACCTGCTGGCCGCCCCCTTCATGCTCGGCGACGGCCTGCCGATTCGCTGGCAGAGCGTCTCACGCTTCTTCACCGAGGATATCGTTCCCGAGCCTCTGCGCCAGGGCGAGGGGCTCGCCGGGCTCCTCCCCTGGCTGGGGGAGCTGCTGGTCGACGAGGCGCTGCCGGGCATCTGGAACACCCTGCTGCTGACCCAGATCGCCCTGGTGGCGACGGGGCTGCTGGCGCTCATGCTCTATCCGCTGGTCTCGCAGCACTTCACGGGACGCCACGCCAGCGGCCGGATACGCGGTGCGCTGGGTCACGGCGTGCTGGTGGTCCTGCGCTCGACCCCGGAATACCTGCTGGCCTTTATCCTGCTGCAGCTGTGGGGCCCGTCGATGCTGCCGGCGGTGGTGGCGCTGGCGATCCACAACGGCGGCATCATCGGCCACCTGGTGGGCCAGCGCAGCAACGCGATCACGCTGCGCGCCGACGCTCCCCACGGCATCGAGCGCTACGCCTTCGAGTTGACGCCGCGACTCTACGGGCCCTTCCTGGCCCTGCTGTTCTACCGCTGGGAGATCATCATGCGCGAGACCGCCATCCTCGGCATCCTCGGCATCGCCACCCTGGGCTTCCATGTCGACAGCGCCATCCAGGAGATCCGCTTCGACCGGGCGATGATCCTGATCCTGATCACCGCCCTGCTCAATATCGGCGTGGATATCCTGGCGCGCCGCCTGCGCAACCGGCTGCGCCTGCGGCACACCGCCAGCTGCGAACCCTGATGCCTCCCGACGCTACTCCGGAAGGTCGGTCAGCGCCCCGGTGCTAGCCGAGCTGACCAGCCGGGCGTACTTGGCCAGCACCCCACGGGTGTAACGCGGCTCAGGCGGCTGCCAGGCGGACTTGCGGCTCTCCAGCTCCTCGACGGTGAGGGCGACGTCGATGGTGTCGGCCTCGGCATCGATGGTGATCCGGTCACCATCCTCCACCAGGGCCAGGGGTCCACCGTCGAACGCCTCGGGGGTCACGTGGCCCACCACGAAGCCGTGGCTGCCGCCGGAGAAGCGCCCGTCGGTGATCAGCGCCACCTCGCTGCCGAGCCCCCGGCCCATGATCGCCGAGGTGGGGGTGAGCATCTCGCGCATGCCGGGGCCGCCTCGCGGTCCCTCGTAGCGGATCACCACCACGTCTCCCGCCACCACGCTGCCATCGTTGATGCCTGCCTGGGCCTCCTCCTCGGAGTTGAACACCCGCGCCGTGCCGGCGAAGCGCGTGCCCTCCTTGCCGGTGATCTTGGCCACCGCCCCTTCCGGCGCCAGATTGCCATGCAGGATACGCAGATGGCTCTCCGCCTTGATGGGGTTGTTCAGCGCCGCGATGATCCGCTGGTCATCAGGATAGGGGGCCACATCGGCCAGGTTCTCGGCCAGGGTCCTGCCGGTCACCGTCAGACAGTCGCCGTGCAGGAGGCCGGCATCGAGCAGCATCTTCATCAGCGGCTGGATGCCGCCGATCGCCACCAGCTCGCTCATCATGTAGTGGCCACTGGGGCGCAGGTCGGCCACCACCGGCACGCGCTTGCCGATCTCGGTGAAGTCGGCGAGCGACAGCTCGACGCCGATGGTGCGCGCCATGGCGATCAGGTGCAGCACCGCATTGGTGGAGCCGCCCAGGGCGATCACCACGCTGATGGCGTTCTCGAAGGCCTGGCGGGTCATGATGTCCGAGGGCTTGAGGTCGCGCTCGAGCAGTTCGAGCACCGCGGCACCGGCCGCATCGCAATCCTCGCGCTTGTCGTTGGAGACGGCGTTCTGGGCCGAGCTGCCCGGCAGGCTCATGCCCAGCGCCTCGATGGCCGATGCCATGGTGTTGGCGGTATACATGCCGCCGCAGGAGCCGGGGCCGGGTATCGCGGTCTCCTCGATCTGCTTGAGCTCGATCAGGTCGATATCACCCCGACCATGAGCGCCCATGGCCTCGAACACCGAGACGATATCGGTGTGGTTCTTGCCGGGCTGGATGGTGCCGCCGTAGACGAACACACTGGGACGATCGAGGCGCGCCAGGCCCATCAGACAGCCGGGCATGTTCTTGTCACAGCCCCCGATGGCCACCAGGCCATCGAAGCCCTCGCAGCCGGCCACCGTCTCGATGGAGTCGGCGATCACCTCCCGCGACACCATCGAGTACTTCATGCCCTCGGTACCGTTGGCGATGCCGTCGGAGATGGTGATGGTGTTGAAGATCACCCCCTTGCCGCCGGCGCTGTCCGCCCCGTCGCTGGCGTGACGCGCCAGCTCGTCGATATGGCTGTTGCAGGGGGTGAGGTTGCTCCAGGTCGAGGCGATGCCCACCTGGGGCTTCGCGAAGTCCTCGTCCTGAAAGCCTACCGCTCGCAACATGGCACGGCTGGCCGCCTTGCCGGGGCCATCCACCACCCGGGCGGAGTGGCGGCGGATATCTTTCGGGGAATCGGACATGACAGGTCTCCTGAGCATACAAGCAATGACGACCTATTAGAGTGGACTGCGAAGCCAACGGCTGTCCATGGCGACGGCTGTCCATGGTGATGCGTCTGCAGTAGCGCACCTTGACCTGCCGCCCCCTTTTGCCTGAAATAAAATTTCTAAAAGACGGGAAAATCAGGAAATATCATGCCAATCGACAGCTTTGACTCCAAAATCCTTGATCAACTTCAGCGCGATGCTAGCTTATCCATTGCAAAGATCGCTGACCGCGTCGGCCTGTCGCCGACCCCCTGCTGGCGGCGAATTCAGCGCCTAGAGAAGGAAGGCTTCATCGAACGGCGTGTCGCGGTGCTCAACCCCGTGAAGCTGGGCCTGGGGTTGACCGTGTTCGTGATGATCAAGACCGACAAGCACAACCAGGCCTGGCTGGACCGCTTTCAGGCGGTCACCCAGGCGCTCGATGAGATCATCGAGGTCAATCGCCTGGCCGGCGAGTACGACTATCTGCTCAAGGTGATCACCCGTGACAACCAGTCCTTCGACGCCTTCTACAAGCGACTCATTTCCAGAATCGAGCTGAGCAATGTCACATCCTGTTTCTCCATGGAGCACGTCAAGCGCACCCACGCCCTCCCCCTCTCCACGGGCCAATGAGTGGGTCGCGCGCATCCGTCACGACATCATCGGCGAAGGCCGAGCCATTCCCGGCCCCTTCGGACCGCGCCCCCAGGTCTACACCGACTACACTGCCTCGGGCCGTGCCCTGCACATGATCGAGCGGGTCATCCAGGAGGAGGTGCTGCCCAACTACGGCAACACCCATACCGAGACCTCCTACACCGGGATGCGCACCACCCGGCTGCGCGAGGCGGCCCGTCAGGCCGTGCGCGAGGGAGTGGGGGCCGGCCCCGAACACGCGGTGATCTTCGCCGGGAGCGGCGCCACCGCGGCCATCGACCGCTTCTCGCGCATTCTCGACCTGCCCGGCCTGCACCGGCCGGCCGAAGCGGCACGCCCGGTGATCTTCATCGGCCCCTTCGAACACCACTCCAACGACCTGGCCTGGCGCGAGGCCGATGCCGACCTGGTACGCATCCCGCTTGACGCCGACGGCCTGCCCGACCTGGTCGAGCTGGAGCGCGCGCTCCAGGCCCATGCCGAGCGGCCCCTGAAGGTGGCGGCCTTCTCCGCGGCCTCCAACGTTACCGGCGTGCTGACCGACGTGCGCCAGCTGGCCGCGCTGGTCCACCGCCACGGCGGCATCCTGGCCTGTGACTATGCCGCCGCCGGCCCCTATGTGCCGATCGACATGGCGGAAAGCGCCCCCGGCGCCAACGATCATATCGACGCCATCTTCCTGTCGCCGCACAAGTTCATCGGCGGGCCCGGCACCTCCGGCGTCCTGGTCATCGACCGCGCCCTGTGCCGCAACGCCGTGCCCGGTGTGGCCGGTGGCGGCACCGTCTCCTATGTGACCGACGGCGAACACCACTACGTCACCGACCCCGAACGGCGCGAGGAGGGTGGCACCCCCGGCATCGTCGAGAACATTCGCACCGGGCTGGTCTTCACCCTCAAGCAGCAGGTGGGGGCTGCGCACATTGCCGAACTCGAGACGGCATTGACCCAACGAGCCATGGAGCGCTGGTCGCGACTCGACAACCTACACATCCTGGGGCCGCGGCACACCCCGCGCCTGGGCATCGTTTCGTTCAATATCTCCGCCGGGTCGCGCCTGCTGCACCATAACCTGGTGGTGGCACTGCTCAATGACCTGTTCGGTATCCAGGCCCGGGGCGGCTGCTCCTGCGCCGGTCCCTATGCTCACTCCCTGCTGGACATCAGTGAGACCCAGGCCCGACAACATGCCGAACTAGTCCATAAGGGAAAAAGCTTATTCCGCCCAGGCTGGGTAAGACTCGGTTTTAATTACTTCTTTAACAGTGAGACGGCTTGCTATATTATCGATGCCGTCGAATTTATCGCCCGTCATGCCGCCGTGCTGATGCGGCTCTATCGTGTCGATGTGCAGAGTGGTACCTGGCGTGCTCGCCAGGCTCAGGCGCCCTGCGAAACGCCCTCGCTGAGCGCTCTGCTGAGCCCCGACGCACCCCACCCCGAACCGACTCCGCCAGACTTCGAGCAGTGCTTCGCCCAGGCTCAGGCGCTGGTCGATAGCGCGCGCACGTCTGTCATCGAGCCGCCCCCGAGCAGCTGTAAAGACGAAGAGGCGCTGCGCTGGTTCTGGTGGCCACACGAATCCGGCGAGGCCGCCTCCGCCCAAGACGAGAAGATGACTCCATGACCCAGACGCCATCCTTCGCCACCGCCGGCCTCGACCAGCTCAACGCCCGGGTGCGCCACGACCTGGCGTGTCTCAATCTGCCCGCCGCCAACTGGGTGCCCTCCCGGCACACGGCCACTGGCAGGCATGTCCACGACGTCGTGATCATCGGTGGTGGCCAGTGCGGCATGGTGGCCGCCTTTGCCCTGCTCTCCGGCGGTATCCGCAACATCCGCATCCTCGACCGCAGCCCCGAGGGCCATGAGGGACCCTGGCTGGACTACGCGCGCATGGAGACGCTGCGCTCTCCCAAGACACTACCCGGCCCCAGCTACGGCATGGGCTCGCTGACGTTTCGCGCCTGGTACGAGGCCCAGTTCGGCAATGAGGCCTGGGAGGCCCTGGACAAGATCCCGCGCCCGATGTGGATGGACTACCTGCGCTGGTATCGCCGGGTGCTCGAGCTGCCCGTCGACAACGAGGTGAAGGTGGAGCATGTGCGCCCCGAAGGCGACCTGCTGCAGCTGGAGCTCTCAGGCCGCAACGCCCCCGATGAGCCCCTGTTCACCCGCAAGCTGATCATGGCGACCGGCCGTGAAGGCACCGGCGGTCCCAAGATTCCGGCCTTCGTCGACCCGCTGCCGCGCCACGTCTGGGCCCACTCCTCCGACGAGATCGACTTCGCCAGCCTGGCCGACAAGCGAGTGGTGGTGGTCGGCGTCGGTGCCTCGGCGGTGGACAACGCCGCCGAGGCGCTCGAGCATGGCGCCCGGGAAGTCCGCCACCTGATTCGCCGCCCGGCGATGCCCACCATCAACAAAATGATGGGCATCGGCTCGTTCGGTTTCACCCATGGCTACGCCGGGCTGCCCGACGAGTGGCGCTGGCGCTTCATGCACTACTCCTTCGTCACCCAGACGCCGCCGCCCCGCGGCTCGACCCTGCGCGTCAGCCGCCACCCCAATGCCCACTTCCACTTCAATGCCGGCGTCACCGCCACGCGCATGGAGGGCGACGAGATCGTCATCGAGACCTCCCGGGGCAAGGAGCTGCGTTGCGACTACCTGATCCTGGGTACCGGCTTTCAGATCGACCCCATGGCACGCACCGAGCTGGCCGGCTATGCCGATCGGATCCTGCTGTGGAAGGATCGCTACAGCCCGCCTGCGGAACTCGAGCACGCCGAGCTGGGCAACTTCCCCTATGTGGGGAGCGACTTCGCCTTCCAGGAGCGCCAGCCCGGCACTGCTCCCTGGCTTGGCAACATTCACTGCTTCAACTACGGCGCCTCGCTGAGCATGGGCAAGGTGAGCGGTGATATCCCCGGCATCAGCGAGGGCGCCAGCTGGCTGGCCAGCGCCATCGCCGCCCAGCTCTACCGGGAGGATATCGAGACCCACTGGCAGACCCTGCAGGCCTACGACACCCCCGAGCTGCTCGGCGACGAGTGGCAGCCCGAACCGCTGCCCTGATCTCGCGCCCGTGAACCATCGCCCCGTTATCGACAAGGAGTCGTCATGACCTCCCCCTCTTCATCCGCGGACTCGACTCCGCAGCACGTACTCGAGCAGGCCGCCGGCGTGGCGGCGGCCCAGAGGCCGCTGGGTGACGCCCTGGCACGGCGCCAGGCGCTGATGAGCCGCACCCAGGCCTCCTACGAAGCGGCCCTGCTGCCCGAGGATCCGGGCGGGCTCTCCCATGCCGAGCGTGCCGTGCTCGCCTGCCGCATGGCGCGGATCTGTCAGCAGTCCGGACTGACCGAGCACTACGCCGCCCTGCTCGACGAAAAAGGCAGCAGCGCCGAACTGGCCGTACTGGCCACGCCCGGCGCCCAGCCCCCGGCGGAGGACGCCCGGCTCATGGCCATCGTCGCCTATGTGGACCTCGTCACCGAGTCCCCTCGCGACGCCAGCCCCGAGGATATCCAGCGCCTGCAGCAGGCCGGCATCGCCGAGAGCGATATCGTGCGCCTGGCGGGTCTGGTCGCCTTCGTCAACTACCAGCTGCGCGTGGCCGCGGTGCTGGCCGTGATGGGAGAGCCGACATGAGCCGTGTGATCCGCAAGTTCACTACCCGTGTGCCCCAGTGGCGTCCGCACCTGACCCCGGTGGATCTCGACAACGCGACCCCGGCCCAGCGTGAGGCCCTCAAGGAGACCCCGTCGAACACCAAGGTCTCCGACTATGTACTGGTGCTGGCTCATGATCCCGAGTCGCTGCGCATTCGCACGGCGCTGTTCAACGGCATCATGTATGACCCCGACGGCCTGTCTCGTGCCGAGCGCGAGCTGGGCGCCGTGGCCGCCTCGTTCGTGAACCGCTGCATCTACTGCGCCGCCGTGCATGCCCAGCGCTACAACCAGCTGACCGGCGAGGACGCCGTGATGCAGGAGATCTTCTTCCACGGCGAGAAGGCCCGGCTCGACCCCCGCCAGCAGGCCATCCTGCGCTTTGCGGTGGGCCTGTCCGAATGCCCGCCGAAGGTCGGCGCCGATGACATCGCCAGCCTGCGCGAGGCCGGCCTCGACGAGCTGGAGATCCTCGACCTGACCCTGGCGACCACCCTGTTCGGCTGGGCCAACCGCCTGATGCACACCCTGGGCGAGCCGGTGGCCGCCTCCTGAACGACAACGAAACCCGCGCCGGCCTGCCGGCGCACCCCCTCTGACGACCAATGGAGCGCCTGTCATGGCCATAACAACACGTCTTACCCAGTTCACTCTGCTCTCCGCCGCCACCCTGCTGGCCGCCTCCCCCGCCCTGGCCCAGAAGCTGCGCCTGGCCACCGTGGTCAGTGCGCCCCACCCCTGGGTCGATGCCGCCGAGGCCTTCAAGACCGAGGTCGAGGAGGCGACCGACCAGCGGATCACCGTGGAGCTGTTCCCCGGCGGCCAGCTGGGCAATGACCAGACCGTGGTCGACGAGATCCGCATCGGCACCACCGACATGATCATCGGCGGGGTCCAGAACATCGCCCCCTACGTGCAGGACTTCGAGATCTTCAGTCTCAACTACCTGTTCGACGACATGGACGCCTTCCGTGCGGCCACCGACCCCGACTCAGCGGTGTTCGCCCACTTCGCCGAGGAGATGGAGAGCGCCGGCACCGGCCTCAAGCTGCTGGCACTGACCGGCGGCGGCACCCGCAACCTGAGCACCAACACCGGACCGGTCACCGAGCCTGCCGATCTGGACGACGTCAAGATGCGCATCACCGGCTCGCAGCTGGACGCCAAGATGTGGCAGGCGGTAGGCGCGCTGACCACCTCGCTGCCCTGGACCGAGATCTACACCGGCATGCAGACCGGGGTCATCGGCGCTTTCGAGAGCACCATCAGCGGCTTCTACTCCAGCCGTCTCTATGAAGTGGCGCCCTACCACGCCAAGACCGAACACCAGGTGATGATGAGTCACTTCTCCATCGGCGAGCGTAGCTTCTCGCGCCTCTCCGAGGAGGATCAGGCCATCGTGCTGGCCGCCGCCCAGCGGGCCGGCGAGCTGGGTACCGAAAAGGGGGTGGAGTACGACGCCGCCCTGATCGACACCCTGAAGGAGCAGGACGTGACAGTCACCGAGGTGGACAAGCAGGCCTTCATCGATGCCAGCGTGCCCCTTCATGACGAGTATGCCGCCGAGCGCGGTGTGGATGACCTGCTGACACTGATCCGCGAGCTGTAACAGTGCCGACACGGCCGCGGCATGCCCCCGCGGCCGTGTCGTTTCGGGAGAGCAACACGATATGCGGCGACTCAACGATCTTATCGAAACCCTGTTCCTGCTGGTGAGCGGGACCCTGTTCGCGGTCTTCATCACCACCATTCTGTATCAGGTACTGGCACGCAACTATCTGAAGATCTCGGTGGCCTGGTCCGACGAAGTGGCCATGGCCTGCTTCATCTGGTCGGTCTTCCTGGGCGCCGCGGTGGCACTACGCCGGCGCAGCCACTATGTGATCGAGATGCTGCCCCCTCGCTTCGCGATCACCAACCGGGCCCTGCGCCTGTTCGGCGGCCTGGCCTGCCTGCCCTTGATCTATGTACTGGTGGTCCACGGCCAGATCCTCACCGACATGGGCTGGGGGCGCCGCTCGGTATCGCTGGGCACCCCCATGGCCTACGTCTTCATGGCGATGCCGATCGCCGGCGTGGCCATGGCGCTGTTCTCCCTCGAGGTGCTCCACGAGGATATTCGCGCCCTGATCGGTCGACCCGCCTCGACGTCCACCGCAGCCGAGGAGAGCACCTGCTCATGAGTCCCATCGTTACGCTTATCGCCAGCTTCCTGCTGCTGATCGCGCTGAGCGTCCCCATCGCCTTCGCCATCGGCCTGGCCTCCATCATCACCATCTGGCAGCTCGATATTCCGCTGACCTCGGTGGTCAACCAGATGTTCGCCAGCATCAACTCCTTCCCGCTGCTCGCGGTACCGTTCTTCCTACTGCTGGGACGGCTGATGAACGATGGCGGCATCACCGACCGCCTGCTGCGCTTCGCCGACAGCACCGTGGGCCATATTCGCGGTGGCCTGGGCCATATCAACGTCATGGTGTCGATGATGTTCGCCAGCCTCTCCGGCTCGGCTGCCGCCGACACGGCCAGCGTCGGCGCGGTGCTGATCCCGGCCATGAAGAAGGCCGGCTACCCCTCGCCCTTCGCGGTGGCACTGACCGCCGCCTCCTCGGTGCTGGGCGGCATCATCCCGCCGTCGATCCTGATGGTGATCTACGGTGCCTTCGGCAACGTCTCGGTAGGCGCACTGTTCCTGGGCGGCGTGGTACCGGGGCTGCTGATCGGCCTGGCCCAGATGGGCTACGCCTACAGCGTGGCCCGACGCCACAACCTGCAGGCGGAGAGCGAGTTCTCGCTGCGCCAGGTCGCTCGCACCGGCCTGGTCGCCGCCCCGCCGATGATCCTGCCCATCGTGGTGCTGGGCGGCATCACCGCCGGGGTGTTCACCGCCACCGAGGCGGCCTCGGTAGCGGTGCTGGTGGGCCTGTTGCTGGCGGTGGTGTTCTATCGCGCCATCCGTCTGCGCGCCCTCCCCGGCATCCTCGCCGAGTCGGTGATCGCCTACTCGCTGCCGATGTTCGCCGTGGCTGCCGCCGGCATCATGGGCTGGCTGATCTCCTATCTCGGCATTGCCGACGAGGTGGCCCGCTTCATCCTCTCGGTCACCCAGACACGCATCGGCATCATGCTGATGGTCATGGCCTTCATGCTGATCATCGGTACCGTGCTCAGCCCGGTCACCGCGGTGATCATCTTCCTGCCGATCATCCAGAGCATCTGCGTGGCCGCCGACATCAACCAGATCCATATGGCGCTGATCGTGATCCTGTCGCTGACCCTGGGCCTGGTGACGCCGCCCTACGGCATCTGTCTGCTGATCGCCAGCCAGATCGGCGCGGTCTCCACCCCCCGGGCCTTCGTCGCCATCCTGCCGCTGATCGGCCTGGTGATGCTGATCATTATGGCCGGCATCCTGATCCCGGACCTGTTCCTATTCCTGCCCCAGACGATCATGCCCGAGGCGTTCGGCGGTCGCTGATCCCCGTCCTACGGCACCCCTGACACCAGCGACGCCCTGCCGGTCACCCCCGGCAGGGCGTCGTTGGTGTCAGGGGGCTACAGATCCAGGCCGGTTATCGGTGCCGACCGGATAACGCCAAGGGCCATCCCCCGGGCCGCGTCGGTACAATAAACCCACGCTGCCGGCTATGGCGACTCCGCGGCGATCTCCTGCAGTGCGCCCACCAGGGTGTCAGGCTCCTGCGCCCCGGCAATCAGGTACTTGTCGTTGATAATGAAGGCCGGAACGGACGAGACACCGGCATGCTGATAGCGGGCCTCATCCTCGCGCACGGCATCGGCATACTGCGCCGACTCAAGCACTTCCCCGGCGCCTTCCGGGGACAACCCCGCGGCCTCAACGCAGCGGACAAGCACATCGGGGTCCGAGACATCTTCCGCCCTGCCGAAATAGGCCTCGAACAGCGCCTGCTTCACGGCGGTGGCCTCGCCCTTCTCACCGGCCCACTTGACCAGCCGATGGGCATCGAAGGTATTGCAGGTGCGTCGCTCCTGGATCTTCGCGAAGTTGATGCCGAGCTCCTCCGCGATGGTCATCATCTGACCCTGAGACGCGCTCATCTCCTCCTCGCTGCGCCCATACTTGCGCGCCAGCGCCGGCAGGATCGGCTCCCCCTCTCCGCTCTGTTCAGGATTCAGCTCGAAGGCGTGCCAGCGGATCGTGAATGCGAACTCTGACGCCAGCCGCTGCATGGCCAGCTCCAGCCGAGCATAGCCGATGGCACACCAGGGGCAGGCAATATCCGAAACAATATCTATATCGATCTTCTTCATGACGGTCACACCTCCAATAACTGGTTGTTCGCCCGGTATATGACCCTTTTCGATGATTAGCCTACCAGCCTATACATCGCGCCAATCAATTATTGGAGCTCGCTGTCTACTTCTCCCGCGGTACCCGCCCCATCAGGTAGAACTCCTCGTTGGGTGGCGTGCCGGTCAGGGTGACCAGGCGGTTGGAGAGGCCGAAGAAGGCGGCGACGGCGCCGATATCCCAAATATCGTCGCGAGTGAAGCCGGCCGACTCCAGGCGAGTCTCCCACTCCTCGGTAAGCTCCCCCACCTCCAGGGCGCAGTACATCGCGAAGTCGAGCATGGTGCGATGCCGCTCGCTGATCGGCGCGGTGCGATGGTTGATCGCCACCTGGTCGGCCAGCAACGGGTCCTTGCTGTAGATACGCACCAGGGCACCGTGGGCCACCACGCAGTAGAGGCACCGGTTGCGGGCGCTGGTGGCCACCACGATCATCTCCTTCTCCGCCTTGGTCAGCGTATCGGACTCACGCTCCATCAGGGCGTCATGGTAGGCGAAGAAGGCGCGGAACTCGGCCGGGCGATGCGCCAGCATCAGGAAGACATTGGGCACGAAGCCGGCCTTCTCCTGCACCGCCAGGATGGCGTCGCGGATATCGTCGGGCAGGTCGTGGATCGACTCCGGTACGGGAAAACGGCTGATTGAACTGGTCATGGTGAGTCCTGGTTTGTGGTTGTTGTCGCCTCGCTCACGATATCAGCTTACGTTAACGTCAACACGCCTGCTAAAGTCGCATGCGGTTTGTCGAGGCCTCGGCTATGCCGGCCTCGCCTCCTCGAACATCCCGGCCGGCATGGGGTGGGCCAACTCCCAGGTCATGGCGATGGGCCGGTCCCCCTGAAGGCTCGTCAATGCCTTCGCGGGCCCCAGGAAGATAAAGGGTGCCGTTTCGCCCTCGATTCGCTTGGTCAAGCGTGCGAAGAAGAGAATGGTATAACCGCGTTCCTGAAAGTGGATGTAGTTCTGCCCCGTAGAGCTAAGCTGCGTGGTGTTCGACTGACTCTCCCAGTGAAGTAGCGTACGGCTGATGGGGTAGTCGCGATAACGCGTCGTGGGGGAAAAATCGCTGTCATCTTTCTGGAAGGTCACCAGGTGGATATAGGCGCGAATCTCCTTAGCATGGATCACCCCCACGCCGGTCGAGCCCGGCTTCTCCAAGCTTGCTAGCCCAAGTGCTGCCTTGATTTCTGCCATCCCATAGGCGCCATGCAATAGCAGCCCACAGTCGAATGGAAGATCGTTAAGGGGACGCAGCGGTACCTGCTGGTGGCCGCGTCGCCATGCAGCCACTTCTGCGGCATCTGCCGCCACATTGGGGTTATCTCGCCACTTGTGCAGCGACTGCTCGAGAGTGTCGATACCTACCAGACCGCCCTTCCTTCCCCACAGCAGATAGTGCAACGCCGTCTGTTGCGCGGTGTCGTAGCGCCCCAGCGCTTCCTCGACGCCCTCGGGTTGTCCCAGGGTTTCGATGGCCGTGAGCAGTTCGGGGTCGCTACGCAGTGCGATACGCGGCAACGCCTTGCGCGCCTGATCGAGATCGGGGTCCTCGGGCATCGCTCGCCGCTCCGCCAACGCCTTCCACTCGGTCCAGCTACGGCGTGACAGCACCTGGACAGGCGTCAGCCCGGTCGCCTCCAGGAAGCGTCCGAAGGTGAGCGGCTGCCCCACCTCTTCCGACCAGGTGCGCAGCGTCTCGGGAATAAAGTGGTTAAGGTCGGCCAGTACCGAGCGGATTTTGCCAAGCACTCGCTCTCGCGCCACCCGCTCGAGTTGGATGCTGCAGCCGGGCGGTAGGCTGGGAAAGTCGGCTTCCACCTCTCGATCCAGGCGTTGGCGCCGCCCGGTTAGCAAGGCCGTAAACCGGGTATCCAGTCGGTAGCGACGATGGGGTTGTCCAACGAAGTCCAGAACGGTGAGGCACTCCTTCCCTGGCGCATGACGAAGACCACGACCCAGCTGCTGCAGAAACACCGTCAGACTCTCGGTAGGGCGCAGGAACATCACTAGGTTGATATCGGGAACATCGACCCCTTCACTCAGTACATCGACGGTGAAGAGAAAGGGGAGTCTTCCTTCGCGGAACTCGCGCAGTCGCTCGGCACGCAGCTCGGTCGGCGTGTCACCAACAATCACGGCGGCCCGGTACGCTTCGCCCAGCCGGTTGAAGCACTCCGCCATATACTCGGCGTGGCGTACCCCGGCACAGAATCCTACGGCGCGCACACCGTGCAGGTCGGGCTGATAACGCTCCAAAGCCTGCACAACGGTATCCACCCGCTGCTTGGCACGGAAGTCGTCTCCGGTCAGCAGATGCTCCAGCTGACGAGCATCATATCGGCCGTTACGCCACAGGCTGTCATCGCTGAGATCGACGCTATCGCTGACCCCGAAGTAGTGAAAGGGACACAGCAGCTTCTCTTCGAGGGCCTCGGGGAGTCGAATCTCCGCAGCAAAGTCGCCATCGAAGTCCGGCAGGATGCTGCTTCCATCCATTCGCTCGGGCGTGGCCGTCAACCCAAGCAGCACGGCCGGCTCAAGCTCCTCGAGGAGTGCCCGATAGCTGCTGGCGGTCTCATGATGGGCCTCGTCGATCACCACATAGTGGAAGTGGTCGGCTCCCAATGATGCCCATGGCCGCTGTCTGTTCAGCATTTGAACCGAGGCAAATAAATGACGATGTTCCGTCGGCACGTACCCACCGACCCAGAGCTCACCGAAGTTCTGGTCGCGAAGCACGGTGCGGTAACAGGACTGAGCCTGCTCCAGGACCTCCTTGCGATGGGCAACAAATAGCAAAGGCACCTGACGCCCCTCCCGCTCGCAGATCCGCCGATAATCCAGCGCCGATATCACCGTCTTGCCGGTACCGGTGGCCGCGACCACCAGATTACGATACGAGCCGCGCTGGCGTGCTGCATCGATCGCCTCAAGAATTCTGAGCTGAAAAGGCCGTGGTGTGATTTCGGCAAAGAACGTTGCCCCTCTCTGCGCGCGCTCTTTATGGGCCGCGATCGCACGCCGAAATCGCGTGAAATCAGACTCCGTGTAGGGCTCAAACTCGTCGCTCTCCCAGTAGGCGGCAAACTCCGCCTCGAAGCGCTCAAGAATATGCGGCATGTCCTGGGCGGTAACCTTGACGGTCCACTCAAGCCCCTGGGTCATCGCCGAGTGAGACATATTCGCGGAGCCGATATAGGCGGTTGAATACCCACTTGCACGTCGAAAGTGATAGGCCTTGGCGTGCAGTCGCGTGCCACCGGTATCGTAGGAGACTCGCACGGTGACATTGGACTGTTGGGTCAGCCACTCCAGCGCCGTCGGGTCACTGGCCCCCATATAGCTGGTGGAGATCAAGCGAACCGGTATATTACGGTCGGCCAAGTGCTCGAAGGCGGGCATCAACAGCCTTAGCCCCGACCACTTGATAAATGACACCAGGATATCGACGCTATCGGCCGTAGCCATTTCGGCACGAAGCTCGTGCTCCAAGGGCGGGTCATGCCCCAGCCCGGTCAACAGAGCACTGGTCGCCAGTGGCGTAGCCGGTCGGGGCAGACGCTGGGCACCCTGCACCAGCTCGCCAAGCACCGGCTTATCCGTCTCCAGCAGTTTCTTTCGCGCCAGATAATCGAGGCCATCGGTAGCCGACATTAGCTCGATAAGGCGATTGAGAAGAGGAAGGCGATGATCGCCATCGACGATTCGCAAGGCTTGATGAAGTAACTGGCCGAGGAACTGGGCGTAGACGTGGGGAGCCGTCTCATCATCGAGCTTACGTAACACTGGCTTGAGATCAGGCTGCGCCTCCAGCTGCTCCCTGAGCTCTTCATCGAGAAGCCGCTCATAGAGGCCTTCCGGTAACCGTTCCATGGTGTTCCTCTCCCTGCCCTATCGACGGCTACCCAGGGTAGCAGCTATAGGGTCCGGCTGGGCGTCATGGCGACCCTCACTGCGAGCCCGCAGCCGGGCCACTTACTGGGTTCGCTGCCAGCGTCTACTTTGAACGCAGGCGGCCCCGCCTCTTTCGAGACGGGGCCGCTGTTCACTGGGCCGAAAGGATCAGCCCAGAGAGATGGTGCTGTTGATGCCGCTGGAGACGTTCTCGGGCTCGAACCAGCGAGCGGTTACGGTCTTGGTCTGGGTCCAGAAGGCGATGGCCTGCTTGCCGTTGGGGCCCAGGTCGCCGAGCTTGGAAGCACGCGAACCGGTGAAGCTGAAGTAGGCGACCGGCACCGGGATCGGCACGTTGATACCGATTTGGCCGACGTCGATATCGGTCTCGAAGCGACGCGCCACCCAGCCGGAGTTGGTGAAGATCGAGGTGCCGTTGCCGTTGGGGTTGGCGTTGATGAACTCGATCGCCTCGTCCAGGGTCTCGACACTTACCACGCAGAGCACGGGGCCGAAGACCTCTTCACGGTAGATGGTCATCTCCGGAGTGACGTCGGCGAACAGGGTCGGGCCGACGAAGTTGCCGTTCGGGTAGCCTTCCACCTCGTAGCCGCGGCCGTCGACCAGCAGCTTGGCCCCCTCCTTCTCGCCGGCGGTGATCAGGCGCTCGACGCGCTCCTTGGCCTGGGGCGAGACCAGCGGACCGAGGTCGGCGTCGGTCTGGGTGCCGGGGCCCACCTTCATGTTGCGGGCGCCCTCGACGATATCGTCCAGCCACTCGCGCGCCTCACCCACCAGCACCACCACGGAGTTGGCCATGCAGCGCTGGCCGGCGGCACCGAAGGCGGAGCCCAGCAGGTTGTTGATCGCCTGGCTGCGGTTGGCATCCGGCATCACGACACAGTGGTTCTTGGCGCCCATCATCGACTGCATGCGCTTGCCGGCGGCCGCGGCGCGGTTGTAGAGCAGCGAGCCCACGTGGGTGGAACCGATGAAGGAGAGCGCCTTGATGTCCTGGTGGTCGGCGATCTGGTTGGCCACGTCCGGGCCACCGTGAACCACGTTGAGCACGCCGGCCGGCACGCCCGCCTCGTGGGCCAGCTCGACGAGACGCATGGAGGAGCTGGGATCCTGCTCGGAGGGCTTGAGCACGAAGGTGTTGCCGGTGGCGATGGCCAGCGGGAACATGAAGCAGGGCAGCATGATCGGGAAGTTGAAGGCGGTGATGCCGGCGCCCACGCCCAGCGGCTGGTGCATGGTGTAGACATCCACCTCGTTGGCGGCATTCTCGGCCAGCTCGCCCAGCTGCAGGGAGGTGATCGAGCAGGCGTGCTCCACCACTTCCAGGCCGCGACCCACTTCACCGGCAGCATCGGGCAGGGTCTTGCCGTGCTCCTCGGTGATCAGCGCGGCCAGCTCATCGGTATGCTCGCGGATCAGCGCCTGCAGCTTGAGCATGATGCGCATGCGCTTGCCGAGCGGCACCTTGCGCCAGGTCTTGAAGGCCTCCTTGGCGCTGGCCACGGCACGCTCCACCTCCTCTGCGGTACAGAACGGCACCCGAGCCACCACTTCCTGGGTAGCGGGATTGACCACATCGCGCCACTCCTGGCTGGCGGACTGGATGGGCTGGCCGTCGATGTACATGGGGATTTCGCGGACTGACATGGGCGTGCTCCTCTGGATTGTCGCTACCGGCATCGAGTCGTGTCGGTGTCATGCTGTGGCTGGCGGAGGACTGGCTTGTCGTTGTGGGCCGTATCGGCGGCCGTTGCCATCATCCGTCATTAGACTTTGTGTGTAGAAATACACGCAAGAGAGTGAAGATGAGTCTATCCAGAGGTCGCATGGCATGACAACGGGTACTCGGGCACATTGCTTGTGCATTAATGCACAAGCAAACCACCCGGTGGAGAGCCATCATGCTCGACTGGCACGACATCCAGATCTTCCTCGAGGTCGCCCGCAGTCAGCGGCTTACCGATGCCGCCCGACGCCTGGGGCTGGACCACTCCACCCTGTCGCGGCGCACCCGGCGCTTCGAGCAGAGGCTCAACACCCAGCTCTTCGAGCGCAGCACCCATGGCTATCACCTCACCGAGGCCGGCCAGCAGCTGCTCGCCCACGCTGAGGAGATGGCCCGTCACGCCTTCGAGGCCGGCGAGAGCCTGACCGACAAGAACCACCAGATCAGTGGCCAGATCCGCCTCGGCGTGACCGAAGGCTTCAGCACCTGGGTGATCGCCCCCCTGCTCTCGGCCTTCTGCGAGCGCCATCCAGGGGTCACCCTGGACCTGCTCGCCCTGCCCCGGGTGGTCAACCTGAGCCGCCACGAGGCGGACCTGGCGATCACCGTGGAGCGCCCGGTCAGCCCAGGCCTGGTGATCTCGCGGCTGTGTGACTATCGCCTGCGGCTCTATGGCAGCGAGGGCTATCTGGCTCGCCACGGCACGCCGCAGCACCTCTCCGAGCTGGGCGAACATCGTCTGGTGGGCTATGTCGACGATCTGATCTTCAGCGAGCAGCTCAGCTATCTGGAGCCGCTGCTCGAGCCGTCGACCATCGGCAAGCCGCCCCACTTCACCATGCGCAGCACCAGCGTGACCACGCAGCACGCCGCGTGCGTCCACGGTGCGGGGCTCGCCATCCTGCCCTGTTTCATGGCCAGCACCTCGCCGATCCTGCACAACGTGCTGGAGCAGGAGATCGCGGTGGACCGTCAGTTCTGGATCACCGCCCGGCAGGAGCAGCGCCGGCTGGCCAGGGTGCGCCTGCTGTGGGACTACCTGCGCGAGGCGCTGGAGGCCAACCGCGCCTTTCTGATGGGGGCGACGAAGGAGATGGTGATCCCGGCGACCGGCGCCGGCTGATGCCTGAAACGGAAGCAGAAACGAAATGGCCTGGCCCCCAAGAGATACAGGGCCCAGACCATGACCGACGATTGAAACTTGAGACCGCCGGGCCGGCCATTCAATCATTGAGGGTCAGTTGGCGATCCGTGCGCCCAGCTTCGGCTTGTGGCAGTGGCCTGTCAGGTCCCGCAGAAGGTGCGAAAGACCCGCTCGGTGGACGGGGCAGGCTGCGTATACTCCTCCCGGCCAGGCTGCTCGGTAAAGGGCTCTGCCAGCACTTCACCGAGGGCCTCGAAGGGACCGAAGTCGTCGTGTTCGACGGCGGCGGCAATCACTCTTTCCACCTGGTGGTTGCGCGGGATATAGAGCGGGTTGACGCCGTTCATGCGGGCGGCGATCGCGCCGGCATCGGCCGTCTCCCGAGCCAGGCGCTCGCGCCAGCGCGGCAGCCAGGCGGCCAGGCCGTCGCCGGTCTCGAACAGTTCGAACAGCGCGGGGGCGTCCTGCTCCAGCGCCTCGCTCAGGCGGCGAAAGGTCAGGGTGAAGTCGGCGCGTCCGGCCTGCATCGCCTCGAGCAGGGCCTCGACTAGCTCACGGTCGCCCTCCTCCTCCCGCTCCAGCCCCAGCTTGGCACGCATCACCGCCAGCCACTCGGCCTCGTACCACGGCTCATAGCGCTTGATCACCTCGGTGGCCTTCGCGACCGCCGTCTCCTGGTCATCGTCGATCAGCGAAATCAGGGTCTCGGCGAAACGCGCCAGATTCCACTGGGCGATCCACGGCTGATTGCGGTAGGCGTAGCGCCCCTGCTCATCGATGGAGCTGAACACCATGGTCGGCGAGTAGGCTTCCATGAAGGCGCAGGGGCCATAGTCGATGGTCTCGCCCGAGATGGTGCAGTTGTCGGTATTCATCACCCCGTGGACAAAGCCTAACCCCATCCACTTCGCCACCAGTGACGCCTGACGGTCGGCCACCGCTTCGAGCAGGCCCAGGTAGCGCTCGCCCTCGCCCTGCTCGGCGGTCAGCAGGCCTGGATAGTGCCGCTCGATGGCCATATCAGCCAGCATGCGCACCGCCTCACCATCATCACGCGCGGCGAAGTACTGGAAGGTGCCCACCCGCAGATGGCTCGCCGCCACCCGGGTCAGCACGGCCCCCGGCTCCGGCACGCGGCGAAACAGCCGCTCGCCGCTGGTCACCGCGGCAAGCGCTCGGGTGGTGGGCACGCCGAGCCGGTGCATCGCCTCGCTGATCAGATACTCGCGCAGCACCGGGCCCAGCGGTGCACGCCCGTCGGCCCCCCGGGAGAAGGGGGTCATGCCGGCGCCCTTGAGCTGAATATCGCGCAGGTGGCCCTCTCGATCGGTCACCTCGCCGAGCAGCACCGCTCGACCGTCGCCGAGACGCGGATTGAAGTGCCCGAACTGGTGGCCCGCATAGGCCTGGGCGAGGGGCTCGGCGCCCTGTGGTACACGATTGCCGGAGAACCACCGGGCGGCGCCTTGCGCTTCGAAGGCGTCGAGATCGAAGCCCAGCGCCTCCGCAAGCGGCCGATTGAAGACGACCAGTCGAGGCTCGGGCACCGGCACGGGGTCGAAGCGCAGATAGAAACGTTCGGGCAGGCGCGCGAAACGCAGTGTGAACTCGGGAAACATGGCGGCTCCAGTCGCGGGCCAGCGTGGCCGGGGGAAAGAGAGGAGTAAATACCCGAGTATAACGCTCGGACATCTCCCTATCGACCCAACTCCTGTCGACCCCTGGACCATTGCAGATGGCAGCATCGCTCAAGACTGTTCCGGCGACAGGTCTACAAGGGGGCGCTACAAGTACTTCCTTGTAGGCTACCTCGGCCATCCCTGGTCCTCGGACCCCCTCTTCGACCTGTCCCCGGCGCCTTTCACTATCACCCTGTCGGAAACCTCGATAACCCTGCTATCGACCTAACTCGTCCCGGCTGACCCAGCTCATTCTGGCCGGCGCCAGCTCTTCACGGATCAGCTCGGCCAGGCGCCGGGCGGGCTCGGTCGGGCGGCGGGCGGCACGGTGCAGGGCCAGCTCCACGGCCGGCAGCGGCGGCATTCCACTGGATTCGTCCAGGGCACGCAGCTGGGGCCCGAGCATGCTGCGGGTGACCACCACGATGGCCAGCCCCGCCTGCACCACCGGTGCCAGCCCGGCCATGGATTGACTGGTATAGGCCACCCGCCAGTCACGACCCGCGGCGGCCAGGGCGTCCTCCGCCGACTCACGAAAGAGGTCCGCGCCGGGCGAATAGAGTGCCAGCGGCAGGGGGTCGGAGAGCGGCGGCTGACGCTCCAGCCCCACCGCCCAGGTCAGCGGTTCGCGGCGGATCATCTCGCCGCCCGGCGAACGGCGTTGACGAGTGACCAGCGCCAGGTCGAGTTCATCGGCACGCACGCGCTCCACCAGCTCGGCACTGACGCCGCAGGTGACCTGCAGACCGACATCCGGATAGAGCTGATGAAACCAGGAGAACACCGCCGTCAGCAGCGGTGCATAGTCCTCGGGAATCCCCAGGTTGAGCTCTCCGGTGACACGCCGTGTACGCATGTCGGCCAGCACCTCGTCGTTGAGCGCCAGCAGCCGTCGGGCATGCTCCAGCAGCCGTTCCCCTTCGGCGGTGAAGCGGATGCGCCGCCCCTGCCGCTCGTGGAGCGACACCTCGAGCACCGCCTCCAGGCGCGAGAGCTGCATGCTCACGGTCGACTGGGTAAAGGCCAGGCGCCGCGCGGCGGCGGTGACGCTTCCGGTATCGGCCACCGCCACCAGGGTGCGCAGCAGGGCGAGATCGAGGGTCGGGGCACGCATGATTCATCAATCCTCTTGATGAGAATGATCAATTAAGATCGATATTGTGATGAGTATGGCACGGCTAGCATGGGGTCAACATCCAGTCTGACTCCATCCACGCTTCACGGGAGGCCTCGACCATGCAACTTCAGCGTCCACACCTCACACACTCTCCCTGGCTCGGCGGCGGCGCCGCGGCGCTGGCGGTATTGCTGTGGGCGCTGGTACCGCTGCTGGCCAATCAGGCGGGCGACCTGCCGCCGTTGCGCCTCTCGGCGCTGGCACTGCTGGCCGGTGCGCTGGGCACCCTGCCCATGGCACGCCGTCGCCGTCACCGGGATGCCCCGCTGCGTCCGCTGGAAGGGGTGGTCGTCTACCTGGGCGTGCCACTGTTGACCGCCGGTGCGGTAGGCGCCTGCTTCGCCGCATTCAACCGGGCGCCGGCCGAGCAGGTCGCGCTGATTCTCTACACCTGGCCGGTGCTGTTTCTGCTGGCCAGCCAGTGGCGAGCCCTGGGCCGCCTGCCGGGGAACTGCCTGCTCGGTACCAGTCTGGCCTTCTCTGGCGCCGCGCTGCTGGTGGGGCCCCAGGCGCTGAGCGGCGGCGCCTCCGGCTCCTGGGTGGGCTATCTGTTGGCTGCGCTGGGCGCGCTGTGCTGGGCGCTCTACTCCCTGGCGGGACAGGTCGCGGCCTGGCGCCTGGGAGACCGCATGCCACACCTGCTGCTGATCGCCAGCCTGCTGACCGGCGGCGCCAGCCTGGCCCTGGAGGGCACCATCGCTTTGCCTGCCAGGGACACCCTGGTGATCGTCGTCGCCCTGGGGCTGGGCCCCTACGGACTGGCCATGCTGGCCTGGGACCGCGCCATGCGCGATCCCCTGGCCCACCGCGTCGGCAACCTGGCCCATGGCGTGCCGGTGGTGGCCACCCTCTTCCTGGTACTGGCGGGCGTCAGCGTACCGGACTGGCGACTGCCGCTGGCGGCCGTGCTGGTGGTCGCGGGCAGCGTGGTCGCCGCCGCGGAGCCGAAGCGCGCCGCCCCCTCCTTCTCGAGGCGAGCTTTTCGGCGTAGCTGAGCACAATTGCCTTCTGATTCGAGACCGATTGGACATATCCCCCCTGTGTGGGTAGGGTAAGTGGGCCCTGGATCAGGCCACTGTGCCTCCAGCGGCTCTCTGACGGGCGATGGCCCCTGCGCCCCGCCCCCCTGGTCTTGCCTCATCGCAGACTGGATCGCCGTTACCTCGGCCGATCGTCGATGACGTTATCGAAAGAGAAGGAATCCATGTCGCTACACTTTGCCAACAAGGGCAGACGCATGCCGTCACGCCCTCCACCTGCTCCCCCCGCGCTGGGGTAATACCGTATTGTCGCGGCACTCGCCTGCCGCCATAGAGCCGACCACCCGCTACAGCGCCGCTGCCGCCGCCCAGGACCTCCTGTGCGCGCTAGCCCCTGTCTATCGTTCGGATTTTGCCCGGCTCGGCCCATTGCGTCCTGCTTACAGCACCGACAAGAAGTGCCCAGGACGTGTTCTATCCACCTACCGAGGGACTGCCCTTGAACAGCGAATCTCTATACCAATTCTCCACCCTGACCGTGATCCTGCTGCTGCTGGCCTTCTACGGCGGCACCTACCTGCTCACGCTCGGCATCCGCAAGAAGAAGGAGTGTGCCGACGAGTTCATGGTCTCCAACCACCGCATCGGGTTCGGCATCGGCGCCGCCAGCATGACCGCCACCTGGATCTGGGCCGCCTCCTTCTACGCCGCCGCCACCTCGGGCTACACCTATGGCGTCTCGGGCCCCATCCACTATGGCCTGTGGGGCGCCCTGATGATCCTGTTCATCTACCCGTTCGGCCGGCGCTTCAGGAAGCTCGCCCCCAACGCCGCCACCCTTGGCGAGCTGATCCACGCCCGTCACGGCAGCTCCAGCCAGCTGATCCTGGCGTTTTCCAACGTGCTGGGCAGCATCATCAGCCTGATGGTCAACTTCACCGCCGCCGGTGCGCTGGTTTCGGTGCTTTCGCCGCTCTCCTTCCAGGCCGGCGTCATCATCTCCGGTGTCGGCGTGCTGATGTATACCCTGTGGTCGGGCTTTCGTGCCTCGGTACTCACCGACTTCGCCCAGCTGGTGGCGCTCATGGCCATTGCCATCGTGATCATTCCCGCGGTGTTCTTCGCCATGGGCGGCCCCTCCGAGCTGGTCGCCGGTCTCGACAACCTGACCGTGGAGCAGACCAACTTCTTCTCCAGCGATGCCATCCTCAACCAGGGCGCTCCCTTCTTCGTCGCCGTGCTGGCCTATGCCATCGGTAACCAGACCATCTCTCAGCGCCTGTTCGCGGTGAACGAGAATCACATCAAGCCGACCTTCCTGACCGCCACCGTGGGCTACGGCGCCATCGTCATCGGCCTGGGCATGATCGGCCTGATGGCGCTGACGCTGGGCATGGAGCCGCTGAACGGCAACATGAACAACCTGATTCCGCAGATGGTTTCCGGCTACCTGCCGCCGATCTTCATCGCACTGTTCTTTATCCTGGTGATCGGCTCGCTCTCCTCCACCGCCGATTCCGACCTCTCGGCACTGTCGGCGATCATGATGGCCGACGTCTACGGCAAGAATATCGCCCGCGACAATGTCGACCCCAAACGCATGCTGCTGGTGGGCCGCCTGACCATGATCACCGCCACGGTCGTCGGCATCGTCTTCGCCAGCTTCTCGCTGGATATCCTGGTGATGCTGGTCTTCGTGGGTGCCCTGTGGGGAGCCATCGTCTTCCCGGTGATCGCCAGCTGCTTCTGGAACCGCATTACCAACCAGGCCTTTACCGTATCGGTACTGGTCGCCATGGTGCTGTTCTGTGTGGCGCGCTTCGAGCTGGTCGACCTGGCCGGTCCCGGCGGCCTGTTCTTCGAACTGCTGGCCAGCATCGGCGGCGGCGTGATCATCGGCCTGATGGCATTCGGCTTCTTCGGCCGCACCGTCGGCTTTATCGCCGGGTTTCTGGCAATGATCGCCATGCTGATCTTCGCCACCGGCTTCCTGCGCGACTACACCGTGCTGCTGGCCTCGCTGACCGCCTACGGCACCAGCACCCTGGTCTGCGTGGTGATGAGCCTGAACAGCCGCGAGCGCTTCGACTTCGACACCATCGCCGAACGCGTGGGCAACTACAGCGACTCGGCGCAGGACGCCAAGCCGACCACGCGGCCGGAAGAGGCTCCGGTGACCGCAGGCCTCGCCACCCAGCGCTGATATTCGCCCATCAACCATATGGGTAGCGCCGGCCACCCCGGCGCCACCCGGAGGAGATCGACCATGACCACGCTGTTTACCTTTTACGTACTGATCTGGCCCGCCCTGACCCTGGGCGTGCTGACACTGATCTGCCGCGCCGTGATCCGCGATCGTCGCAAGGCGCAGGAAGAGAATCGCGAACTGGTGTGACGCCCAGGTGTGATACTCAGGCGTCACCCGCAACGGCCCCGCGCGCACGAGCTGCCCGCGGGGCCGTTTCACTCTGTGGCACCACCCATCAAAGCGGGTAGACTCCGGGAAGGCCTTCGCACTGCCAGGAGCACGCCATGAGCATGAGCCGCGACACCATCGACTACTACCGGCCACCGGCGGCCGACGCCCTCGGCCTGATTCGCCTTCGCGCCAATGCGACCGGCATCACCGAGATCGACTTCGTCGATACCGAGACCGACCCACCCCACCCCGGCCCGCTGACCGACCAGGCCCGCGAGCAGCTGGCCGAGTACTTTGCCGGCACCCGCCGCGACTTCGACCTGCCGCTGGCCCCCCGGGGCACCGACTTCCAGCGCCGGGTGTGGTCCGCACTCGAGAGGATCCCCTATGGCGAGACCCGCAACTACGGCGAACTCGCCGAGCAGCTGGGCAGCAAGGGCGGCCAGCGCGCGGTAGGCGCCGCCAACGGCAGAAATCCCATCTCCATCGTGGTGCCCTGCCACCGGGTGATCGGCAGTGACGGTCGCATGACCGGCTACGCCGGTGGCATCGGCCGCAAGCGCTGGCTGCTCGCCTTCGAGGCGGGCGAGGTGCCGATGCTGCTGGAATAACCCTGTGGGAGACTAGCGAGAGGCCTCACCACCGTCCATTGCCTCCCGACCGAGGCCGAAGCGTCGCACGCTGGAAACGAAGTCGCTGAACCGCTCCCCCTGGATCAACACATGCTCGCGCAGGGCTTGTTCGGCACCTGCGGCATCACCGGACTCGATCGCCGCGACAATGTCGCGATGCTCCTCCAACGATGACATGAGCCGCTGGCGTACCTGCAGCTGCAGCCGTCGGTAGGGCTTCAGGCGTTGTTTCAGCTGCCTCGCCTCACCGGCCAGAAAGCCGTTGTGGCTGGCAAGGTATATGCAGTCATGAAAGGCCTCGTTCTCATAGTAGTAGTCGTCCGAGTCCCCAGCCCTGGCGGCGACCTCGCAACGTTCATGGGCCTGGCGCAGCACTTCCAGCTCAGCCTGATCGATGCGACGAGCAGCCAGGCGGCCACACATACCCTCCAGCTCGGCCATTACCTCAAACATCTCGATAAGCTCATCGATGCCAATTCTGGCCACGAAGGTGCCTTTCTTGGGCGAGACCGTTACCAGACCACTGGCCACCAGCTGCTGCACTGCCTCCCGCACCGGTGTACGCGACACACCGAACTCATGACACAACGCATCGGCATCCAGACGCTCCCCCGGGGCTCGTCGACCATTGATGATGTCATCCTCGAGAGCGTCCCTGAGGCGCTGTGCATTGGAGCGTTTCATGGCACGATTTCCTCCATTCCCGTAGAAGACCCACCTTGGTCTAACACCGCAAAATTGACACTGGCATACCAATAGGTCTATTGAAGTATACATCAGCCTTGCTGATAAACACTTCATACAAGAACAACCTTAGCTGGAGATGCCATGAAACGCTCAATCAGCCCACTATTGGCGGGCCTGGCCCTCGCCACCCTGGCCGTCAGCACCACCGCCTCCGCCCAGACTGTCCTGCGGGCCTCCCACCAGTTCCCCGGCGGCCAGGGAGATGTGCGTGACGAGATGGTCCAGATGATCGCCGACAAGGTCGCCGAAGCCGACGTCGGCCTGGAAATTGAAGTGTATCCGGGTCAGTCGCTGTTCAAGGCGCGCGAGCAGTGGGCCGCCATTTCGCGTGGCCGCCTGGACATCACTGCCTTGCCCCTCGACTACGCCAGTGGCCGTCATCCCGAGTTCTCCGCGACCTTGATGCCCGGCCTGGTACGTAATCACGAGCACGCCCAGCGTCTGAATGACTCCGAGTTCATGGATATGATCAAGGAGGTCATCAACGAAGGTGGAGCCCGCGTGCTGGCCGACGCCTGGCTGGCCGGAGGCTTCGCTTCAAGCCAGAACTGCATCACGTCCCCCGAGACAGTCGACGGCCAGACCTTCCGCGCAGCCGGCCCCGCCTTCGAGCAGATGCTGGAAGGCGCCGGAGCCTCGATCGCCTCCATGCCCTCTTCTGAGATCTATACCGCACTGCAGACCGGAGTCCTGGACGCTGCCAACACCTCCTCGATGTCCTTCGTCTCCTACCGTATCTACGAGCAGGTAGATTGCCTCACCGAGCCCGGCGAGCATGCACTGTGGTTCATGTACGAGCCGGTCCTGATCTCAAACCAGAGCTGGGAGAAGCTCAACGACGAGCAGCAACAGGCATTGACCACTGCTGCCGAGGAAGCCGAGGCCTTCTTCGCCGCCGAGGCTGCTGGCCTGGACCAGAAGATGGTCGAAGCCTACGAGGAGAATGGCGTAGAGGTGGTCAGCATGAGCGAGGAGGACTACAACGCCTGGCTGAAGATTGCCAAGGAGACCTCCTACAAGAACTTCGCCGACAACGTCCCCAACGGCCAGGCTCTGATCGACGCCGCTCTGGCCGTCGAGTAAGGCGGTTCGTTTTTCAGCCATCGGCGCCGGCCCAGGTGGCCGGCGCCCCTGACTCATGAGGGACGACATGACCATGGCCATTTCCTCGCCACACTCCCGACGCCTGCCGCTTGTTCACGTCTATATCCGCCTGATGGATACCATTTCCCGCGCCTCGGCCTATCTCGCCGCCGCGATGTTCATTGCCGGTGTGCTGGCCATCTGCCACATGGTCTTCGTGCGCTACGTGCTGGGCCAGAGCACCAGCTGGCAGACCGAGTTCACCATCTTCTCGGTCACCGGCGCCATGCTGATGGGTAGCGCCTATGTGCTGATGACCGGTGGCCACGTGGCCATCACCCTGCTGCCCGACGCCCTGGGCGGAATCGCCAAGAAGGTCATGTGGTGGATCGCCTCGCTCTTCGGCCTGGCCTTCTGTGCCGCCCTGGCCTACGGCAGCTGGGTCTACGTCGTCGAGGCCTTCCACGGCCAGTGGACCACCGGCACCGTGTGGAACCCTCCACTGTGGCCGGCTCTGCTGCCAGTCTCTGTTGGCGCCACCCTGCTGACGCTGCAGTACGTCGCCGAAATGCTGCGAGGGGAGGACTGACATGGACCCTATTACCCTTGGCATCATCGTTGCCGTCGCACTCATGGTACTGATGGCCATTGGCACCCCCATCGCCTTCGCGCTGGGCGGTGTCTCGCTGATGGCGCTGCTCTATGACCGCGGCTTGCCCGAGCTCACCTACTTCGGCGAGACCTTCTTCGAACGTCTCGCCGAGTTCGGCTTCGTGGCCATCCCCATGTTTATCCTGATGGGCGCAGCGGTAGCGTCTTCCCCTACCGGCCGTGACCTTTATCGCTCGCTGGACCTGTGGATGGGCCGACTGCCCGCCGGCCTGGCCGTCTCCAATATCGGCGCCTGCTCGATCTTCGCCGCCCTCTCCGGTTCCTCCCCCGCCACCTGCGCGGCCATCGGCAAGATGGGCATTCCCGAGATGCGCAGCCGCGGCTACCCGGATGGCGTCGCCGCCGGCTGCATCGCCGCCGGCGGCACCCTGGGCATTCTAATCCCGCCTTCGGTGACCATGATCATCTACGGTATCGCCAGCGAGACCTCCATCGGTCGCCTGTTCATCGCCGGGGTGGTGCCGGGCTTCATGCTGGCCGGTCTGTTCATGATCTGGACGGTGATCGCCTGCAAGATGGCCGGCGGCTACAACAATCCCCTGGGACAGGCCGCCGGGCAGATGAAGGAGACCATCAAGGCCAACGTCGACACCAATCTCAAGGCGCTGGTTCGTGTGCTGCCCTTCCTGGCGGTGGTGGTAGGCATCCTCTTCGCACTCTACGGTGGCGTGGCAACCCCCTCCGAGGCGGCCGGCGTCGGTGCCTTCCTGTGCCTGGCCCTGGCGATCATCATCTATCGCATGTGGCAGCTCGGACCGATCAAGCTGATCATGCGCGACTCGCTGCGCGAGAGTGTGATGATCATGCTGGTGATTGCCTGTGCGGAGGTGTTTGCCTATGCGCTCTCGTCACTGTTCATCACCCAGACCGTGGCCGGCGCCATCGCCGACCTGGAGGTCAATCGCTGGGTATTGATGGCGGTGATCAACCTCTTCCTGCTGGTCGCCGGCTTCTTCCTGCCACCGGTAGCGGTGATTGTGATGACAGCCCCCATCCTGCTGCCGATCATTCTCGCCGCCGACTTCGATCCCTACTGGTTTGCGGTTGTGCTGACCATCAACCTGGAGATCGGACTGATCACTCCGCCGGTCGGACTCAACCTGTTTATCATCAAGGGCATCGCGCCGGATATATCGCTGCGCAACATTCTGATGGGCAGCCTGCCCTACGCCCTGTGCATGGTGCTGGCGATCATTCTGCTTTGCTTCTTCCCGGGTATCGCCCTGTGGCTGCCCAACCTGCTGATGGGCTGATGGAGTCGACACCATGAACATGACTTTCCTGCAGGAGCTGTTCAACAACATTACTCAGCGCGACGCCCTGCTGAGGCGAAGGCGAGGGTCTGGCGAGTCGCCGAATCACGGTGACCTGGTGGCGGCTTGCCATGCACTACTCGAGAGCGACGGCGAAGCCTCCAGCATCGCCCTGGCCAGCCGCGCTCTGGAAATGTACGAGTGCCTAACCGCAGATGAGCGTCTGGCCTTCTTCACCCGACTGAGTGAAGAGTTTGCCGCCGAGCCGTCGACCATCGATGCCGCCTACGCGGCATACCGCGAGAGCCGCGACAACGCCACCCTGGAGGCCCTGTTCGAGGCCTGCGAACCACGTCGTCAGGAGCTGTTCCGGCGTCTCAACCTGGCTCGCGACGGCACCTACTCGCTGGTTCGTATACGCGAGGACCTTCTCGACATGCTCCGCAAGCACCCAAACCTCGCGGCCATAGATGCCGATTTTGCACACTTGTTCGGCTCCTGGTTCAACCGTGGTTTCCTGATGCTCAAACGCATGGACTGGAACACTCCGGCCTCAATCCTGGAGAAGATCATCCGCTACGAGGCGGTCCATGAGATCCGTGACTGGGACGACCTGCGTCGACGCCTCGATGCCCGGGACCGACGCTGCTTCGCCTTCTTCCACCCGGCGATCGGCGACGAGCCATTGATCTTCGTGGAGGTAGCGCTGTGCAAGGGCTTACCGGCGCGTATCCAACCAATCCTGGCCGGCGAGGACGGTGGCGTAGAAGAGCCCGAGGAAGCAGACTCGGCCGCCTTCTTCGGCATCAGCAACTGCCAGACTGGCCTGCGTGGCATTTCCTTCGGCAACTTCTTGATCAAGCAGGTGGTGCAGGAACTCAAGCAGGAACTGCCACAGCTCAAGAACTTCGTCACCCTCTCGCCAGTTCCGGGCTTTGCCCAGTGGCTGGCCGAACGTGGCCACGACGAGAACCTACCTACCGAACTCCGCGACGCTATCGGCGACATGCAGAATGCCGGCTGGCACCGGAACGATGAACTCACCAAGACGTTTGGCTCCCGGCTCCGGCCACTAGCCGCACGCTATCTTGCCGAAGAGAAGAACACCCGTGGCCTGCCGCTCAATCCGGTGGCCCGCTTTCACCTGGGAAACGGCGCCGAGCTGCACCGCATCAACTGGCTAGGTGACATTTCGACCAAGGGGATCGAGCAAGGCGCCGGCCTGATGGTCAACTACCTCTACGTGCTCAACGATATCGAGCGAAACCACGAGAACTACACGGCCCATGGAACCGTGGCCTGCTCGAGCGAGGTCAAGGACCTCGTTCGCAAGGCCAGGAAGCAGGCCAAGGGAGAAGCGACAAAATGAGCCACAACCTGTTCGAGACCTTTGCCCGCCGCATGCACGAGCGTGGCGACGCCGACTTCATCACCACCCGCGAGGGGCGCGACTATTCATATGCCGATGCGCTGGCCATGAGTGCACGCCTGGCCGGCGCCCTGATCGAGCTGGGCGTGGCGCCCGGCGACCGGGTAGCGGTGCAGGTCGACAAGAGTCCCGAGGCAATCCTGCTTTACCTGGCCACCCTGCGCATCGGTGCCGTCTATCTGCCACTCAACACCGGCTACACCGGCGACGAGATCCGCTACTTCCTCGGTGACGCCGAGCCGGCGCTGTTCGTCTGTCGCCCCGCCGCCGTGGAGGAGGCGCGCGCACTCGCCGCCGAGACCGGCTGCCCTGCGGTACAGACCCTGGGCACCGCCGCCGACGGCAGCCTGGTGGAAGCGGCCGCCGCGGCGACCCCGCACGAGGCGGTGGAGCCCCGCGACGAAGACGACCTGGCCGCCATCCTCTACACCTCCGGCACCACCGGGCGCTCCAAGGGGGCCATGCTCACCCACCGCAACCTCGGCTCGAATGCCGCCACCCTGGCCGAGGCATGGCACTTCAGCGAAACGGACCGGCTGATCCACGCCCTGCCGATCTTCCACACCCACGGCCTCTTCGTGGCCTGCAACGTCACCCTGATGGCCGGCGCCAGCATGCTCTTCCTGGCCAAGTTCGATGCCGACGTGATCATCGAGGCGATGGCCCACGGCACGGTGCTGATGGGGGTACCCACCTTCTATACCCGCCTGGTGGCAGACCCGCGCCTGACTCCCGAGGTTACCGCCAGGATGCGACTGTTCGTCTCCGGTTCGGCACCGCTGACCGCCGAGACTCACCAGGCCTTCGAGGAGAAGACCGGTCACGCCATCCTCGAGCGCTACGGCATGACCGAGACCAACATGAATATCTCCAACCCCTACGACGGGACGCGCCGTGCCGGCACCGTGGGTCGGCCGCTACCGGGGGTGGAGATCCGCATCATCGATCGCGAGACCGGCCGGGAAGTGGCCGATGGCGAGATCGGCATCCTTCAGTTGCGCGGCCCCAACGTCTTCATCGGCTACTGGCGCATGCCCGAGAAGACGCGTGAGGAGCTGCTGGATGACGGCTTCTTCATTACCGGCGACCTGGCCATGATCGACGGCCATGGCTACGTGCAGATCGTTGGCCGTGACAAGGACCTGGTAATTTCCGGTGGCTTCAATGTCTACCCCAGGGAGGTAGAGGAGGTAATCGATGAGCATGCAGGCGTGGTGGAGTCGGCGGTGATCGGCCTGCCCCACCCCGACCTTGGCGAGGGCGTTACCGCCGTGGTGGTACTACAGCCTGGGGACAGGCTCGACGAGGCTGAAGTGCTCGGTCATCTCGAGGGACGGCTGGCCCGTTACAAGCAACCCAGGCGGGTGTTCTTCATCGATAGCCTGCCCCGCAACACCATGGGCAAGGTGCAGAAGAACCAGCTGCGCCAGCAGTTTGAGGACACCTACCGCTGAGGGGCGCCCTTGCCAGCCTCAGGCTTGAGCCAAACGGGGGCATCCTTATCTAGCCCCCAAGCCAGCGAACCAGTCCGCATAGGGAGTGTTCTCGACCTTGCGCCGCGTATAGTCCGGCGCATTGTCCTCCCACCACACCGGGCCGCGCTCGCCCAGCGCCCGCTTTGCAGCATCGACCCGTTCACGTGCCTCGCGCTCGGCACGGGTGTCACCGGTGCGGCGGGCCTGGCCGACATCGCGACGGGCCTTCATCAGCCGCTGTACCTCCTCCCTGCGCTGGGAGTCCGGCAGGGAGGGGTCACTGCAGCGCCATAGCCGGCCACGAACGACGATATAGCGACCGTCAGGCGTTGTGAGTGGCGTCGAGCTCACCATCCGGCTCAACCGCCGCGCTGCTGGGCGCTCATGGCGCTCCCCGAGGCCGGGCGCTCCACCTCGAAGAGATCGCTGCAGCGGGCGTAGTCATTGCCGGCCATTCGCCCGAGTGGGCGCAGCCCCTCGACGCTGACGTGCCGGCCATCCCACACGGCATCGTCGACATGGATCGACACCACCTCGGCGAGCACCAGGTTGCCGGCCAGTGGTTGATCACCGAAGCGGATGATCTCACGCAGCCGACAGCCGAAGGCCACCGGTGCCCCGGCCACTCTGGGTACCGAAACGCCAGCCATGGCGACCTTCTCTAGCCCGGCATGGATGAATTCGTCATCACCGTGTTCGAGCCCGGCACTGGTGGCATTCATCTCCTGAACCAACCCCTCACCGCTGATATGCACCACGCACTCGCCCACCTGCTCCAGGTTGCGAATGGTGCCCTTTGGATTGGCGTCACCATCGAGCAGGGGGGAAAAGCCCAGCACCGGCGGGTTGACGCTGACGACATTGAAGAACGAGAAGGGTGCCAGGTTGGCATTGCCACGGTCGTCCAGGGTCGAGACCCAGGCGATCGGTCGCGGACAGATGCTGCCCGAGAACAGCCGGTAGATCTTTCCGGCGCTTAGCTCCTGCTCGCCCAGCAGATAGTCGCTCATGACTGTGCCTCCATTATCGAATCCTTCCTCGATGGTACCCCATTCTCGAGTGCGCCCAGCCCCCCGGCAGCGCACGTGATGGTTTCGCTCACCGGCACGCTCCGCTCAAAACATTTCTAAAATATCGAACATAAAGTGCAAAAACAGCCGCTTTTCATCGATACAAGTGAACGCCTACCATGCACACATCGCTTCGGAGGGCTTAGCCACCAACGACGCTCTCCACCCGGCTTATCCCATACTCCAGGAGGTACGACATGACTACGGCACTCGTTCAAAAGGCACTCGCGACCCCGGCAAGCCTGGCTCCCCTCGCCCTGCGCATTCCCGCCGGCATCATCTTCATGGCTCACGGCGCCCAGAAACTGTTCGGCTGGTTCGGCGGTTTCGGCCTGGAAGGAACCGGGCAGTGGCTGGCCTCCATTGGCCTGGAGCCCGGTTACCTGATGGCCCTCGCCTCCGGGAGTGCCGAGTTCTTCGGCGGCCTCGCGCTGTTGATCGGCCTGCTGACGCGCCCCGCGGCACTGGTCCTGACCGTCACCATGCTGGTCGCGATCTTCACTGTCCATATCGGCAACGGCATGTTCATGAGCAACAACGGCTATGAATTTGCCCTCGCCATGGCCGCCATCTCGGCATCACTGGCGATCAGCGGTGGCGGACGGTTCTCGCTGGATCAGCATCTGGCCAGGAAGGTGCAATAAGCCTTTCAAGGGCAGAAGAAAGACCTCAACCGTCGATGATGGAGACCGAGGCTCGTCGGTCCGCACTCGAGACCAGGCCGTGATCGGCGTCACGGCCTCGATAAGGCGCCATCGTGTGACGGTGTCATTTCCCCAGACATCAACTCCCCGAGACATCCAGGAGGCAACATGATACTGCGACGCGCCAATGAACGCGGTCATGCCGATCACGGCTGGTTACGCTCCCGACACACCTTCTCGTTCGCCGACTACTTCGACCCCGCCCATATGGGGTTCAGGAAGCTGCGTGTCATCAACGAAGACCGAGTCCAGGGCGGGGCCGGCTTCGGTGCCCACCCGCACCGGAACATGGAGATCATCTCCTACGTGCTGTCGGGCACCATGGCCCACAAGGACAGCATGGGCAATGGGGCGGTCATGCAACCCGGTGATGTACAGCGCATGTCGGCGGGCACCGGTGTGGTGCACAGTGAGTTCAACAACTCCTCGAGTGAGGAGCTTCACTTCCTGCAGATCTGGATCGAGCCGAAGCTGCAGGGTATCGCTCCCAGCTACGAGCAGAAGAGCTTTCCGGAAGAACAGCGACAGGGTGAGTGGCGACTGGTCGTTTCCGAAGCGGGCCGCGATGGTTCGGTCAGCATCAACCAGGACGTCAACCTCCATGCCGGACTGTTCGATGCCGGCGAACAGGCAGCGACACCGACGGTACGCCATGCCTGGCTGCATGTGGTCCGCGGCGAAGCCGAGGTCAACGGCCAGCGGCTCTCGGCCGGCGACGCCGCCGCCTTCGAGCCCGGCGAGTCCATCGACGTGACCGGCGTCGAGGCCTCGGAAATTCTACTGTTTGATCTGGCATAACGCCTCGGGATAGTGTCGACCGGCGGTGTCACCGACCTCCGCTGGTTCGACCCCAACTGCAATCACATCGTCCAGGGAGACGTCATGACTGACACACTCAAGGTTCTCGCCATTTCCGGCAGCCTGCGAAAGGATTCCTACAATACCGCGGCACTTCATGCGGCCCGAGACGCGGCCCCTGCCGACATCAGCATCGAGTTCGCCGATCTGTCACGGATTCCCCTCTACGACCAGGACCAGCGTGACGAGAACGTACCGGCTGCCGTGACCAGGCTCGTGGAGCAGGTCAAGGAAGCCGACGCGCTGCTGTTCGCCACACCGGAATACAACTACTCGATGTCGGGCGTGCTGAAAAATGCCATCGACTGGGTCTCCCGCGAGCAGCCTCAGCCATTCGCCGGCAAGCCCGCCGCGATCATGAGCGCCAGCATGAGTCTGCTGGGCGGCGTGCGAGCGCAATACGACCTGCGGCGCTCCATGGTCTTCCTGGACATGCACTGCGTGAACAAGCCGGAAGTGATGATTGCCTCTGCCCATGAACGCTTCGATGCCGAAGGCCGTCTTACCGATGAGACCACCCGCGAGTTCATCGCCAAGCTGGTAACGGCCCTGGGCGACTGGACCCGGCAACTGCAGGCAGGAGAACAGCGATGAGCACACTGACACGGCAACCCGATGAAGCCCTTGACCAGGACTGCACAAGTCCGGTCGGCTGCCAGGCGATCGACCTGTTGATCGAGCCGCGTGACAAGGACCTGGGCGGTTTCTCGGTACGTCGCCTGCTGCCCGTCCAGAAGCGCCGCATGGTCGGCCCCTGGATCTTCTTCGATCATATGGGTCCTGCCGACTTCCCCGCCGGGGAAGGCATCAACGTGCGGCCCCACCCGCATATCAACCTGGCCACGGTCACCTACCTGTTCGAGGGCGAGATACTGCACCGGGATTCGGTCGGCAGTTACCAGCCCATCCGCCCCGGTGACGTCAATCTCATGGTCGCGGGCAGGGGGATCAACCACTCCGAGCGTGAGCGCCCGGAGGTCACCGAGAGGGCCCATCGCCTCAACGGCCTTCAGCTCTGGCTGGCGCTGCCCGAAGCCGACGAGGAGACCGATCCGGCGTTTTACCACTACCCCGACGCCGATATCCCCCGTGTCGAGGTCGCGGGCGTGCCGATCCGCGTGATCATGGGCAGCGCCTACGGCGCTACCTCGCCCGTCAAGGTGTTTGCGGACACGCTGTATGTCGAGGCGCACCTGCGCGCCGGGCAGAGCATCAAGGTACCGGCGGCGGAGGAGCGCGCCGTCTATGTGGCCGAGGGTGAGCTGAACACCGATGACACCCGCATCCCCGAGCACGCGATGGCCGTGTTGACTGATGCCCCCGACATCGAGCTGACGGCAACACGCGACTCGCGCATCGCCATCGTCGGTGGGCAGCACCTGGGCCATCGCCATATCGAATGGAACTTCGTCTCCAGCCGTCGCGAGCGCATCAGGCAAGCCAAGGCGGACTGGAAGGCCCAGAACTTCCCCAGGGTGGCGGGGGACGAGGAGGAGTTTATCCCCTTCCCTGAATGACTCGGCCCTAAACCATAGGCAGGGGCCAAGGCTATCGCAGATGGCAGTACCGCTCAAGACCGTTCCGGCGCCTTTCGCTATCACCCTGTCGGTCACGGCGATAGCCCCGAGGCAGGGGCATGCCCCGCTTCATGCCCCTGCCGATTTACGGCACCATGAGGGTCCGCCTATCGTTGCGAAGGACTCGCCATGCCCTCATGCCTCTCCCAGGAAACCGAGCTTACTCCCGGGTTCATGGTGATCCATGGCAACCGCCTGGAGGCCCTGCGGGGCCTGGCGGTCGAATGGATGCGCCGCCACCCGCTCGCGCCACTGGAGAACGAGACGATCCTGGTGCAGAGCAACGGCATCAGCCAGTGGCTGAAGCTGGCGCTCGCCGAGGACCGCGACCAGGGTGGCGCCGGGATCGCCGCGGCCCTGGACGTGACCCTGCCCGCGCGCTTCCTGTGGCAGGCCTACCGGGCCGTGCTCTCCCAACGAGAAGGCGAAGACGCCGTGCCCCCGGTCTCCCCCTTCGACAAGCCGCGCCTGGCGTGGCGGCTGATGCGGCTGCTGCCGACCCTGCTCGACTCCTCCACCTTCGCTCCCCTGGCACGCTTCCTGGAAGGCGACGATGACCTGCGCAAGCGCCATCAGCTCGCCGAGCGCCTGGCGGACCTCTTCGACCAGTACCAGGTCTATCGCGCCGACTGGCTCGCCGCCTGGGCGAAGGGGGAGGATGTGCTGATCTCCGCCCGGGGCGAGGCGCGCCCCCTCGCCGAGGAGCAGTGCTGGCAGGCCGAGCTGTGGCGGGTGCTGCGCGACGATATCGCCAGGGCCCATGGTGAGGCGGGCCTCGCCTCGAGCCGCGCGGCGGTGCACGAACGCTTTCTGGCGGCATGCCGGGAGCTCGACACAACGCATCGTCCTCACGGCCTGCCCCGCCGGGTCATCGTCTTCGGCATCTCCTCGCTGCCCGCCCAGACCCTAGAGGCGCTGGCCGCCATGGCGCGGGTCAGCCAGGTGCTGCTCTGCGTGCACAACCCCTGCCGCCACTACTGGGCGGATATCATCGAGCACAAGGACCTCCTTCGGGCGGAGCGCCGGCGCCAGCAGCGGCGCCCCGGCATGCCGGCGGACCTGGCCGAGACCGAGCTGCATCTGCATGCCCAGCCTCTGCTGGCCGCCTGGGGCAAGCAGGGCCGCGACTACCTGCGCCTGCTGGATGAGTTCGACGAGGCCCAGGCCTATCGTCGTCTGTTCGAGGGCGAGTCGCTGCGCATCGACCTGTTCGAATCCCCCCTGGGCGAGAGCGAGGCAGCGGCGGCCTCCCCGGAGATGAACCCCGGCCTGCTTCGCCAGCTGCAGGACGATATCCTCGAGCTGCGCCCCCTCCAGGAGACCCGCGACACCTGGCCGGCGGTGGACCCGGCCCACGACCGTTCGCTGCGCTTTCAGGTGGCCCACAGCGCCCTGCGTGAGGTGGAGATCCTTCACGACCAGCTGCTCGCCGCCTTCAGCGAGGACCCGACCCTCAAGCCCCGCGACATCCTGGTGATGGTGCCCGACGTGGACCAGTACGCCGCCGCGGTGCAGGCGGTATTCGGCCGCCTCGACGCCGACGATCCGCGCCATATCCCCTTCACCCTATCCGACCAGGCCAGCCGCCACCGCCTGCCGCTGCTGATCGCCCTGGAATCGCTGCTGCGCCTGCCGGAGCTGCGACTCTCGGTAAGCGACCTGCTCGACCTGCTGGAGGTGCCGGCGCTGCGTGCGCGTTTCGGCATTCCGGAGAGTGGCCTGCCCACCCTGCGCCGCTGGATCGAGGGTGCCGGCATTCGCTGGGGGCTCGACGCCCATCAGCGCCAGAGCCTCGACCTGCCGGAGGGCCTCACCGCCAACACCTGGTCCTTCGGCCTGCGCCGGCTGCTGCTCGGCTATGCGGTAGGCGCCGCCGCCGAGGGGCCCTGGCAGGACGTGGAACCCTATGACGATATCGGCGGCCTGGAGGCGGCTCTGGCCGGCCCGCTGATTGACCTTGTCGATACCCTGGAAACCCAGTGGCGCACCCTGGCCGAGCCCTGTGATGTGGCCACCTGGGGCGAGCGGCTGCGCGGCCTGCTGGAGGCCTGTTTCCTGGCCGACTCGGACCAGGACCTGATGGCGCTGACCCGGCTCGAGCAGGCACTGGAAAGCTGGCAAGAGAGCGCCGAGGAGGCCGAGCTCAGCGAACCCCTGCCGCTCTCGGTGGTGCGCGAGCACTGGCTTGCCCAGATCGACGAGGCGAGCCTCTCGCAGCGCTTCCTGGCCGGGGCGGTGAACATCGCCACCCTGATGCCGATGCGCGCCATCCCCTTCCGCCACGTCTGCCTGCTGGGCATGAACGATGCCGACTACCCGCGGGTGCAGCGCCCGCTGGATATCGACCTGATGGCTCAGGACTACCGTCCCGGCGACCGCTCGCGCCGCGAGGACGACCGCTACCTGTTCCTCGAGGCGCTGCTCTCGGCCCGCGATCGGCTGAGCATCAGCTGGGTGGGACGCAGCATCATCGACAACACGGAGCAGCCCCCCTCGGTGCTGCTCGGTCAGCTGCGCGATCACCTCGCCCGGGGCTGGCGCCTGGCCGGAAGCGAGGACGAGGCCAACGGCAACGCCCTGCTGGCCGCGCTGACCACCGAACACCCGCTGCAACCCTTCAGCATCGACTATTTCCGGGGTGCGGCACCGGGCACCGGTGGAGAGGGCTCGGGTCTTGCCACCTACGCCCACGAGTGGCGCGAGCTGCATCGCCCCGACGCCGAGTCCGAGGCCGACTCGACCATGGCGACACCGCTGGCGCCATTCCGCCAGGAGAACCCGCTGACCCTGGCCCAGCTGGGCAACTTCCTCAAGGCGCCGGTGGAGGCCTTCTACAACACTCGCCTCAAGGTCCATCTCGACACCGAGGCCACCGAGTCCCTCGACAGCGAACCCTTCACCCTGGACGGCCTCGATCGCTGGCAGCTGCAGAATGCCCTGATCGAGGCGAGCCGCGCGGCGGTGGAGGCCGGCGAGCCCCATGAACCCGCCATGCTGGCCACCCTGGAGCGTCTGGAGCGCGAGGGGCGCCTGGCCATGGGCGGCTTCGCCGAGCGCATGCGTGACGAGCTCGTCGAGCCCATGGAGAGTCTCTTCTCCGAATATCGTCAGGTGCTCGAGGAGTGGCCCCACGCCATGCAGGAGCCGCTGGACATCTCCCTCGACCTCCGGGAGACACCGGGCGACACGCCGGTACTGGAGGACTGGCTGGGCGAGCTGCGGGTCAACGATGCCATGGAGCGCTGCCGTGTGCTGCTTACCACCAGCAGCCTTGTCAACAAGGGCAGGTACCACTGGAAGCACTGGCTCACCCCCTGGGTCGCCCATCTCGCCGGCCAGCTGGAAGGGCCCATGACCACCCGGCTGCTCTCCCGCGCCGGTGGTGGCACCCTCGCTCCGCTGCCCGCCGAGGAGGCCCGCGCGCACCTGGCGATCATCGTCGCCGCCTGGCAGCACGGCATGGCCACGCCCCTGCCGCTGGCCCGGGATGCCGCCTTCGCCTGGCTCGAGAAGGGCGGCACGCCCCAGGCCATGCAACACTGCCTCGCCGGCGAGGCAGGCGCGGAGGATGACAAGGCCTGGAGAGCCCTCGTCACCGCCTACTACGGCAGTGGCTTCAACAATGACCATGGCGAGCGCGGCCGCGACGCCTACCTGATGCGCCAGTGGCCACAGCTGGAGATCATGCTGCACTCGACGGAGGCCGGCGGCTTCGCCGAGCTGGCCGAGGCGCTCTACGCCCCGTTGCTACATGCGGTGAAGAAGCCGAAAGGGAAGAGCACCAGGGGAAGCACCGGAAAGGGCAAGGGAGACAGGACATGACCCCACAGGACCAGACGCCCCCGACCCTGGACCCGATCCACCTGCCGCTCACCGGCAGCCGGCTGATCGAGGCCAGCGCCGGCACCGGCAAGACCTTCACCATCGCCCTGCTCTACGTGCGCCTGGTACTGGGCCCGCGGGACGAGACCGACACCCTTAGCTTCCCCCGCGCCCTTACCCCGCCGGAGATTCTGGTGGTCACCTTTACCAACGCCGCCACCCGGGAGCTGCGCGACCGCATCCGTGCTCGGCTGGTGGAAGCCGCCGAGGTGTTTCAATCGGAAGCTCCGTCCAATTTCAGTAAGGCAGTAGAAGAAGCCACCGAAGGGGCGCCTGGGGCAGGTCGTCGCGGAGGTCCTATGCCAGGGACGGCATCGGTAGCGCCCAGGGAGGGGTTCACAGCGCCTCCGCAGAGGCCTGCCTCAGGGAAAGCCCCGTCCATGGCAAGGGACCTTTTCGACGAACCGGCAGTGGATAATTCCCCCGCTGACTCCGGTCCCTCGAGCGACCCGCTGCTGGCCCTGCGCGACAGCTACCCCCGGGAGCGCTGGCCCGCCTGCGCTCGGCGCCTGCAGCTGGCCGCCGAGTGGATGGACGAGGCCGCCGTCTCCACCATCCACTCCTGGTGCCACCGCATGCTGCGCGAGCACGCCTTCGAGAGCGGCAGTCTCTTCTCCCTGGAGATGAACCTCGACCAGTCGGAACTCGAGCTCGAGGTTGCCCGGGACTACTGGCGCAGCTTCTACTACGCCCTGGATGCCGAGGCCCTGGCGGTCGTCAGCCGCTACTGGGAGAGCCCCGACGCCCTGGCCGAGGACGTACGCCGCCTGCAGGGCGACGCCGACCTGCTCCACGATGCCCCGTCCCCCGCCGGGGCGCTGGCCAGCATGCAGGCAGAACGCAGGCGAGTGCTGGGCGAGCTCAAGGCGCCCTGGCCCGCCTGGCTCGATGAGCTCGACGAGGCCCTGGAGACAGCCGCCGCCGGCAAGGCCTTCGATCAGCGCAAGCTCAACAGCAAAAGCCGCGCCAACTGGCTGGGCGCCCTGCGCGACTGGGTCAACGACCCCGAACTCGACACCCCGGCACTGACCGACGCCGCCTGGAAGCGCCTGACCCCGGAGGGCATCGCCGAGATCTGGAAGGACGGCGCGCCCCTGGACCACCCCGCCCTGCAGGCCATCGCCGAACTGCCCGACCGGCTCCAGGCCCTGCCCGATGCCCATGCCGACCTGCTGGCCCACGCCGTACGCTGGATGAACGAGCGTCGCCGGCGGGTACAGCAGCGTCGCGCCGAACTCGGCCCCGATGACCTGCTCGAGCGTCTCGATGTCGCCTTTGCCGGCCCCTCCGGCGAGGCCCTGGCCACCCATGTGCGGCGCCAGTTCCCGGTGGCGCTGGTGGACGAGTTCCAGGACACCGACCCGGTGCAGTACCGGCTGTTCGACCATGTCTATCGGCTCGCGGCGGAGCCGGACCCCGATACCCCCAGCGGCATCCTGCTGATCGGCGATCCCAAGCAGGCGATCTACGCCTTCCGCGGCGCCGATATCCACACCTACCTGCAGGCCCGCCGCGACACCGCCGGCCGCCATGTCACCCTGGGCACCAACTTCCGATCGGCCGAGGCGATGGTGGCGGCCGTCAACCGGGTGTTTCGGTTCGCCGAGTCGCACCCGGCCGGGCGCGGCGCCTTCCTGTTTCGCTCGACCGAAGGCGACAACCCCGTGCCGTTCCTGCCGGTCGCCGCCAAGGGCAGGAAGGATGTGCTGACCCGCGAGGGGGCCCCGGTGCCCGCGATGACGCTCTGGCATCTACCCACCGAGGACGGTGCCGCCGAAGAGGGTATCGCCAAGGGTGCCTACTTCGAGGAGATGGCGGCGCGCTGTGCCACCCATATGGCCGAACTGCTGCGCGAGGGACAGGCCGGGCGCACCGGTTTCAGCGAGCCCGGCGAGCCATTCAGAGCGCTGGCGCCCTCGGATCTGGCGGTGCTGGTCAACAACGCCGGCGAGGCCAGGGCGATCCGCGATGCCTTGCTCGAGCGCGGCATCAAGAGCGTCTATCTCTCCGACAAGGAGGGCGTGTTCGAGACGCCCGCGGCCCTGGAGCTGGAGATATGGCTGGCCGCCTGCGCCGAGCCCGACAGCGAGCGCCGCCTGCATGCGGCGCTCGCCATGCCCAGCCTGGGCATGAGCCTCGCCGCACTCGATGCCCTGCAGCACGACGAGCTGGTCTGGGAGGAGCGCGTCCTGCAGTTCCGGGCCTATCAACGCCAGTGGCAGCGCCAGGGGGTGCTGCCCATGCTGCATCGGCTGCTGGCCGACTTCGGCGTGCCCACCCGGCTGCTGAAGAGTACCAGCGGCGAACGCCACCTCACCGACCTTCTCCACCTGGGCGAACTGCTCCAGCAGGCCAGTGCCGAACTGGACGGCGAGCACGCCCTGCTCCGCCACCTCGGCGAGGCCCGTGCCCAGCCGCCGGCCCAGGCGGATAGCCACCGGCTGCGCCTGGAGAGTGACGCCGACCTGGTCCAGGTGATCACCATCCACAAGTCCAAGGGGCTGGAGTACCCGCTGGTCTTCCTGCCCTTTATCTGCGCCTTCCGGGCGAAGAAGGCCAGCGACCTGCCGCTGACCTGGCATGACGAGGCGGGGCGCCCCCGGCTCTCCCTGGAGCCCGACGAAACCGTGCTGGCACGCGCCGACGACGAGCGTCTGGGCGAGGACCTGCGCAAGCTCTATGTGGCCCTGACCCGTGCGCGGCATGCCACCTGGCTGGGCCTCGCGCCGCTCAAGGAGCTGGAGCGCAGCGCCATCGGCCAGGTACTGACCGCCGGGGCGCCGCTCTCGCCACCCGCGACGGATGGACTGCTCGAGGCCCTCTTCCCCCTTGCCCAGGGGGCGAAGGAGACGGAGCTACAGGTGCTGCCGGCCCCCGAGGCCGACAACCGGGTGGTGGCTCTCGAGACCAGCGATGCGCCCCTGCGCGAGGCCCTGAGCCCCGTTCGTCGAGCCCGGGAGCACTGGTGGATCGCCAGCTATTCCGCATTACAGATGGGCAGCGGACGCATCGGCGGTGGGGAGGAGGAGTCCGCTCTTCTGGAAGAACCCGAAACGGCACTGTTGATAGAGCCCGAAACCGCTCTGGAGGCCACCGCCCGGGAGTTGCGCGACGAGCCCAGCGACAGGGTGGCGCCAGACATGGAACGCCATCGAGCGAAGGCCAGACAAGGCGATATCTTGCGAGAAGGCGGAGTTCACACGCCGTTAAATGAGCATTTCGAGCAAGATATCAACGCCGTATGGCCAAGCGCAGATCGTTCCATTCACCGTTTCCCGCGGGGCCCGGCGGCGGGGACCTTCCTGCACGGCCTGCTGGAGTGGGCCGGCCAGGAGGGCTTCTCGCGACTGGCCGCCGAGCCCGTGCGGCTGGACGACACCCTGGCGCGGCGCGCCAACCTGCGTGGCTGGCGCGATCGCATCCCGGCGCTGCAGGCCTGGCTGCGCGGCCTGCTGGCAAGCGAGCTGCCGGTGCCGAACGCCCCCGAAGGCCCGGTGGCGCCACTGCGCCTCGACCGGCTGGAGAGCACTCGCTACCAGGTGGAGCTGGAGTTCTGGTTCGCCGCGCACAGGGTCGATACCACGCGTCTGGACGCGCTGGTCAGCACTCACACCCTGGGCGGCGCGGCACGCCCGGCACTGGAGCGCGACCGTCTCAATGGCATGCTCAAGGGCTTTATCGACCTGGTGGTGGAACACGAGGGGCGTTTCTACGTGCTGGACTGGAAGTCCAACCACCTGGGCCGTGACGACGAGGCCTACTCCGAGGCGGCCATGCGCGATGCGGTGCTCGAGCGGCGCTACGACCTGCAGTACTGCCTCTACCTGCTGGCCCTGCATCGACTGCTCAGGGCACGCCTGCCGAACTACGATATCGACCGTCATCTGGGCGGGGCGCTCTACGTATTCCTGCGCGGCCAGCATGCCCCCTCCCGCGGCGTGCATCGCGAACGTCCGCCACGCCAGCTGATCGAGGCGCTCGATGCCCTGTTTCGTGACGCCGACGCTACCACCCCGGAGGCACAGCCATGAGGTCCAGGGAGTCCACCGTGAGCGATTTCTCACCCACCGCCGAGGCCCTGCACGACACCGCAGCACTGTTCGCCCTGCTCGACCGCTGGGTGGATCGCGGCTGGCTGCGCGCCCTGGACCGCGCCTTCGCCGCCTTCCTGGCCCGGGAGGTGGCCGACACCCCCACCCCGCTGCTGCTGGCCGCGGCACTCGCCAGCCACCAGCTCGGCCGCGGCCATGTCTGCCTGGACCTGACCCAGACCCTGGCCGAGCCCGACCTGGCACTCTCGCTGCCGCCGGAGGGCGACAGCCTGGAGGACCCACCGCCTCGACCCAGCCAGCTGCTCACCGAGCTCAGCCTCGCCGACTGGCTGACGGCGCTCGCTCACCCGACGATCATCGGCGACGGCCCCGGCAGTACCCCGCTGGTGCTCGAGGGCACTCGGCTCTACCTGCGCCGCTACTGGCATCATGAGCGCTCGATCCAGCAGCATATCGCCGCCCGCCTGGAGGGCGACGCCGGTGGGGGCACCGATCATGCTCACCATGCGGCAGAGACCAGCACGCTCTCCCAGGCGCTTGCCGCCCTCTTCCCGTCATCCGACACCCTGGACTGGCAGAAGGCCGCCTGTGCCCTGGCCATCCGCTCGCCCTTCGCGGTGATCACCGGCGGGCCCGGCACCGGCAAGACCACCACCGTGGTCAAGCTGCTGACCCTGCTGCAGGCCCTGGCCCTGAGCGAAGGCCAGCGCCCGCTGCGCATTCGCCTGGCCGCCCCCACCGGCAAGGCCGCCGCGCGACTCAACGAGTCCATCGCCGGGCAGGTCAGCTCCCTGGGACTGGACGGCCTGGCCACCCTGTGGGAGCCCAATTTATCGGCGACTCATCAGTCCTCCCAGGACAACAGCGAGCGACTTCGCCAAGCGGTCCCCACCGAGGTCACCACCCTGCACCGCCTGCTGGGTTCGCGCCCCGATACCCGCCACTTCCGCCACAACGCGCGTAATCCATTGCCGCTGGATGTGCTGGTGGTGGACGAGGCCTCCATGGTCGATGTGGAGATGATGGCCGCGCTGCTCGACGCCCTGCCGCGCCGTGCCCGCCTGGTGCTGCTGGGTGACAAGGACCAGCTCGCCTCGGTCGAGGCCGGCTCGGTGCTGGGCGATCTGTGTGCCCGGGCCGAGGGTGGCCACTACACGCCGGCTACCGCCGACTGGCTCAGCGAGGCCACCGGCCAGGTGCTGCCCACGGAGATGCTCGACCCCGCTGGGGCGCCGCTGGACCAGGCCATCGCCATGCTGCGGGTCAGTCACCGCTTCGATGCCGAGAGCGGCATCGGCCAGCTCGCCGGTGCGGTCAATCGCGACCCGGTCAAGCGTGCCCCGGTCAGGCGTGACCCGGTCAATCGAGATGTACCGGGCAGGCAGAAGCGCGCCGACATTCGCCGCGTGCTCGAACACGGCTACGCCGATCTCTCGCACCTCAAGCTCGACACCGACCACGACCGCCGCCTGGAACGGTTGGTGGTCTCGGGTCACGCCGAAGGCTTCCCCGGCGCCGGCGAGGGTCGCCGGCTGCGCGGCCAGCCGCTGCCGCCACCGGTGGGGTATCGCCACTATCTGGAGACGATGAAAGACACCGCGCCACCGGCGGAAACGAACGGTGAAATCGACCGGGAGACCCTGGATGACTGGGCCCGCGCGGTGCTGGCCGCCCACGGCCAGTTTCAGCTGCTCTGCGCCCTGCGCCGCGGCCCCTGGGGCGTGGAGGGGCTCAACGAGCGCATCCGCACCGCGCTGGAGAAGGAGGGGTTGATCGACACCGGCAACGGCCGGCGGCTCTGGTACCCCGGCCGGCCGGTGCTGGTGACCCGCAACGACTACGGCCTGGGGCTGATGAACGGCGATATCGGCATCACCCTGGCGCTGCCGCGGCCGCGAGCTCCATCCGAGGGGCCTGTTCGCGGCGTTCAGGCACTGCGCGTCGCCTTCCCGGCCGGGGACGGCAGTGGCCGGATCAAGTGGGTGCTGCCCAGCCGCCTGCAGGCGGTGGAGACGGTCTACGCCATGACGGTGCACAAGTCCCAGGGCTCGGAATTTACCCACACCGCCCTGCTCCTCCCCGATGCCCCCAATCCGATCCTGACCCGGGAGCTGGTCTACACCGGCATCACCCGCGCCAGACACTGGCTCAGCCTGGTCGAAACCGGCCGCGGCCAGCTGCTGGACGCGGTGGAGAGACGGGTGATGCGGGTGAGTGGGCTGGGAGCCCCCGGGAAGACCTGAACACCCGGAAAACTGGCTGAATGACGACATTGACCCTCGAGGGGCAGGCTTCTGCTCCTACGGGGGTTCACCGGATGCTGTCAGTCGCGCGGCAGGCTGTCGCTGTCAGCGGCTGTTAGCCCCCGCCCCAAAATCATTCAATTTTATTGAATGAAAAGTGCGATATAAGCACTTTTTATTCTACATAGTGGTTGAATTATCATTCTAACTATCGGCGAGAGAGGTTGCCTCTACGTCGCCCTGCCAAGTACAGGCCACTTATCACCCTATAGACACGAGGTATTGCCATGAAAACTCGAAACGTCGCACTGGCCATGATGACACTGATGCTGAGCACAGGCCCCCTGATGGCAATGGATTCCCAGTATCAGGAAAGTCAGCGTAAGGCGTTGCAGGAAGAAAGCACAGGCGTGGCCATGCAGGCGGATTCTTCCAACGACCAGCAGCGCGAGGACGGCCAGCACCTAAGGGAAGATGGCGCAGAATCACTGACACAGGAAGCCCTGCGCTTCTGGTGGCTGTAACGCTTCACTGAAGCAGGAGACCCGACTCCAGAGACCCACACGATGTGCCCCGCCAGGTTGGCGGGGCACATCTCTATCTGCACGAAAAATTCTTTTGGCTCATCGAATCAATCGATGAATCTATTCGGCCGGAATGACAAAGAAAGACGCCCCGACACGATAATGGCCCGCTCGATGAGCGGGCCATTATCGTGTCGGCTGGATCGTGCTAACCGGCAGAGGAAGGCACTGCTGTATCGACGACACATTTCGTGCCTTTCCTCTCAGTAGCCTCGTTCGGCTACACCCTTTCATTTGGTCGCATTCAGGCTCAACTGCAGAGCATCGCTGGACGCTTCCACACGTGGAACGTCCTGGTGTTGCGCGCTCAGGTTTGCTCGGGCCTTGGCCATCGCAGTGCTCTGGTCGGCATGCTCGAAGGTCTGGGCAATCGTCATCATCGCAACGGGCTCCGGAGAATCCTGGATAGTGGCCTGTTCGGGAGTGGACAGCGGTTCGTGCAACTGAATGCTGCGCTCGGAGGCCTGGCCGGCCTGAGCGACCATCGGAAGAGCGGCGATGAACAGAGCGAAAAGGGTCGGTTTGAACTTCATGAGGTGCCTCCTTTGTTTCGGCTTTGAGATTCATGCCCTAACGGCTTGTGAGCATACTAGCGGAACGACAAAGTCGAACAAAAGCGGCTTAAATTGGAATTTAAATTCTAAAAAATAGAAAAATTTGCGTAGCCTAAGCTGCGGCCCGCTCGGCTACCGCTGCTGCTCAAGAGTGCCGACGAGGCGCTCTACCGCGCCAGGCGCGGCGGCCGCGATCGCGTCTGTCTGGCATCACCGGCCTCGCTGCCCCAGCACGACTCCGCGCCAGCGAATACCACGTAGGCCGATTCAACGTCAGGCAACGCCCGGTTCCGATACCCTGACCCGGGATCCAGGCACCTTCAGGGCCACCATGCCCAGCGAGAGGCGCCATGCCCTTCAACCCAAACTGGACGGGGAGGACCTGGCCTTGCCGGCACCAGGCACCACACATCACTTGCACCGGCTGACCGGTCAGTTCCACGAGCAGAGCAGGGAAGCGCTGTATCGCCGGAGCATCGAGCCACGAGTCCGAACGGAAACCGGCCTGGCGCTAAGCGTGGCGTCCCTGATCTACGCCATGTTTGCCATCTCGGACTACTTTTATACCGGCTTGACCCCGGAGTTCTTCCTGTTGACCACCATGCGCACCCTGGTGGTCGTCTCATGCCTGACCCTGGCCGTCGTGATCGGACGGCGGGGCAACGACACCCCCCATGTCTGGCTGCACGCCCTGCCACTCTGGATACTGGCGACCGGTATCATCCTGATCGTTCCCTTGCGCCCCGAGACCCTTTCGACCCAGGTGCCGGCGGTGGTGGTCGCCACCATGGCCTTCTACCTGCTCATCCCCAATCTGCTGCCCGTCGCGGCAGTCGCCAGCCTCTATCTGGGCATCGGCTTTCTGGTTGCGTCCGTGATGGCGGCGGACGCCCCTGCCGTGGTCGTGATGCGCACCACCCTGCTGCTTATCATGACCAATGGCGTAGGCTTCTTCACCCTGCTGCGCCTGGAGAAGCTGCAGCGCAAGCAGTTCGCGCTTCTGCAGGAGGAGCGCGTGCAGAACCGCCAGCTGGTCGAGGAGATCACGCACCGCAGGTCACTCGAGGCTCAGCTGCGCAGGCTCGCCGAGCAGGATGCACTGACCGGCCTGGACTCTCGCCGCCACTTCATGACCCGCGCCGAGGCGATGCTACGGCGCTCGCGGCACGCCCAGGCGCCCTTCTGCCTGTTCATGATCGACGTGGATCACTTCAAGGCCATCAACGATACCTGGGGACATGATCAGGGGGATCGTGTACTGACCGCGATCGCCGAAGCCTGTCAGCGATCCCTCCGGCCCCAGGATGTGATCGGACGCTTCGGAGGCGAGGAGTTCATCGTGGCCCTGCCGGAGACCCATCTGAAGGACGCACGGATGGTGGCGGAGCGCCTGCGGAGGCAGGTCAGCGAGCTGACGGTGATGGAAGCGGTGCCCGCCCACCGCCTGACCGTCACCATCGGCATCGCAGGAGTTCGCGACGAGGAAGCCGACCTGGACGACCTGATCCAGCGGGCCGACCGCGCCCTCTACGCCGGCAAGCACGGCGGCAGGAATCGGGTGGTCAGTCACGAAGGGAGCGAAGAGGCCCCCTCAACCCAACCCTGAGACCAAAGCTGGTCTACACCGGCATCACCCGCGCCAGACACTGGCTCAGCCTGGTGGAAACCGGACGCGGCCAACTGTTGGACGCGGTGGAGAGACGGGTAATGCGGGTGAGTGGGTTGGGAATATCCAGGCGGACATCACCATCAGCTGAGCTGCCGTCATCTGGATGATAGGCGCGGCCTGAGTCAAGACAATCATGTGAGCTGAGTTAACTCTCGCCGTATCGACAGCAAGTGCCATACACCCGAGGTGGCCACGATTCGGCGTCCAGGTGACTACCCCGCTGCGCCAACCTCAAGCACGATTTTTCCGACATGACGCTTTTCCTGGAACAGCGCCTGTGCCTCACCAATCTGCTCGAGGGGAAAAGTCGCCGCCACCAGGGGGGCAATGCGCCCCTTCTCGATGTGTGCGACCAGATTGCCGAAGACCTCCGGCTCCAGCACCGTGCAGCCCAACAGGCTCAGGTCCTTGAGGTAGAGCGTTCGAACATCCAGTTCGACGATGGGGCCGGCGATGGCGCCCGAGACGGCATAGCGTCCCTGACGGCGCAGCACCTCCAGGTATTGCGGCCACTGCTCGCCGGCGACCAGATCTGCCACGACATCGACGCTGCCGGCTTCGAGGGCATCGCGCAGCGCCTGGTCTCGCAATACCACCTCGTCGGCGCCCAGTTCCCGCAGCATCTCGGCCTTCTCCGCGCTGGTGATAGCGATGACATAGGCCCCACGCGCCTTGGCCAGCTGGACGGCGGCCGAGCCGACCCCGCCGGAGGCCCCCGTGACCAGCACGCGTTCCCCCGATGCGACCCGGGCCCGCGTCAACAGATTCTCGGCAGTGGAGTAGGAGCAGGGAAAGGAGGCGAGCTCGACGTCGCTCAGCTCACTGTCGACGCGATAGGCATGCCGCGCGGCTACGGTGGTGTATTCCGCGAAGCCGCCGTCGCACTCGGAGCCGAAGTACCAGGGCGAATCCAGCGGCACGCCGCGATGCTCCCTGAGGGCTGGCTCGACCAGCACCCGTTCGCCGATCCGCTCGGCGCTCACGCCCTCCCCGACGGCGGCGATCCGGCCGCAGACATCGGCCCCCTGAATACGCGGGAACTGAAGCGGGTTGCCGGACCAGCTGGCATCCTCACTGTCAGCGTCGCCCTTCGAGTACCAGGCGAGTCGAGTATTGACGTCGGTGTTGTTGACGCCGGCAGCAGCCACCCGAATCAGCACATCCCCCGGCCCCGGGGTCGGCACGGGGATATCGTGGCGGGCGTGAAGGACATCCGGTCCGCCATGTCCGGTAAGCTGGATGCCGAGCATCGTGTCAGGCAGCTTCATGATCGGTTTTCCTCATCAGTTGTTGGGCCCCGCCGTCCAGGCCGAGCGAATGGCTTCCTCTCCCGGCGTGGGCCAGGCCGCCGAGGCCCCCTCGTGGAGCAAAAAGAGTTCTCCGCCAGCTCCTCTCGACCGCTCAGGTTCGCCAGTAATCGGCGCATGTCTTGCTTGTGCTACTCGACATCGCCGCGATAGACGATATGGACCTTATTCCCATCTAAATCTCGAAAATACGCGCCATAGTAACCGGGGCCATAGTGAGGCCTTTCACCTGGCGCACCTTCGTCTACGGCCCCATTCTCTACAGCCTTCTTGTACGCAGCTTCGACATTCTCGACAGACGATGCTGCGAAGGCGACCATGCTGCCATTACCGGCGCTGGCTGCCTTACCATTGAACGGCTGATATACATAAAAACACGGCAAAGAATTTCCGGCGAGTCCCCAGCACGCTGACTCCGGGGCGCCGTCTGGAGTTACTGGTCGCCGATGAATCCCCAACACCTCAAGAACGGCATCGTAAAAGCTGGCAGCTCGACTCAGATCCGAGCATCCGAATGTTACGTGGCTAAACATATGCCCTCGCTTATACCCAACAGGCACTATACCGCAAGACTGATACTGCACTTCAACGTGTACGCGTGTTCAATAATCGCCCGATTAACCGGGCTCCCACGATAACCATGCGATGACCCGCTCGAGTCGAAAATGTTCATTTATCTTCCTCATCACCATAGAATGCCAACCGCCCCTCAATCTCCTCCACTCCCTCCTTTGGCCGCTCATAACTCCACGCCACATACTTGTGCTCGCCGAAGGAGTAATAAATAGCATCGCCCTTGAAGGGGCAATGAGTCACGGTGTGGGAGGAGGTCAGCAGATCCATCCGTACATCGTCGCGGGAGAGGTACTGCCGCGGCGGGTAGTCGCGCTCGCGCAGCTCGATGGCGCGGGTGGTGTCGGCCAGCAGGGTGCCGTCGATGACGATACGCACCCGACGCGAGTGCGGGTGCAGGGTGATGCAGGGCTCGGGGGCATCGTCCATGATCGTTCCCTGTGTGGTTTTTCTAATATGCCCCACAGGGTAGCAGCCCGGGCATCGCCCTGCCCTTCGCCATTGGTGGCTGGGTGATCACCCGGCCACCGGGGCCGTTCACGACATGGAGGCGGGTGCCTCGTCTTCCCCCTCGACGGGCTCCTCCAGCGGCTCGCCCTCCTCATTCTTGAGTTGGTGATCATAGGCCGCCTGAAGGCCGCTCTCCTCCTCGGTGGCCTCCTCTTCCGCCAGGGCGATGGCGCCCGGGTAGAAGGGCGAGAGCATGGCCACCAGGATGCCGAGGGCCGCGAACATGGCGAAGGCGTCGGCATGGCCGAAGCCCTCCACCAGCGCCCCCACTGCCGGCGAGCCGGTGGCCTGGCCCAGCGATACCGCCATGAAGGGCAGCACCGGCCCCATCGAGAGCCGGCCCGGCAGCAACCGGATGCCGGTCATCAGATAGAGACCGGTCAGGCTCATGTAGGCCAGGCCGAAGACCAGCGCGGAAAAGGCCGCCAGCACCGCGTTGGCGGGGCTGGCAGCCAGTAGCGCCAGGCTCGCCGCCAGCATCATCAGCATCAGGGCCTGGGTAATCGGCGGGTTGTTGCGATCGGCCAGATCGGCCACCACGGCACCGCCAAGCCCCGCGATGCCCACCGCCAGCCATAACCACCCGGTAACGCCCGGGGGAAGGCCACCCAGGGTGACCACCAGGTCAGGCGCGAAGATCCAGTAGGCAGAGGAGACGAAACCCATCACGTAGGCGAAGAGCGATAGCCGGATCAGACGCGACCATGGCAGTTCATTGAGTGGCGGCGGTTCCGCCGCGTCGGCCGGCACGACCCGCGAGACCGAGGGTAGCAGAAGCCAGGCGGCGATCACACCGAGAACGGCAAGAACGGCGAAGGAGAGATAGGCGTGGCGCCAGGCGCCAGCCAGGAACAGCACCGTCGGGACGGCCACGATCACGCCGATGCTGGTCCCCGCGTTCATCACCGAGCTGACGCGGCCATGCAACGACCGTCTGACTGTCGCCTGCATGGCCGCGGTCAGCGCAGGCATCATCAAGCCGGTGCAGATGCCACATGCGAATACCCCCGAGCCCAGCATCAGCGCCCCACTGGCCCGACTGATCAGCGTAAGCCCCACAGCACCGAAGAGTCCCGAGAGTACCGCCGTATAGCGGGCGCCGAGATGGTCGGTGATCACGGGGGCCACCGCGGTGGCCAGCAGGAAGCTGATCAGCGGCAGTGAGCCGATGATGCCGATCACATAGGAGGAGAGGCCCAACTCGTCGCGTATCGGGGGCACGAAGAGCCCGAAGGCGAAGCGCGCCAGTCCATAGCTGATGGCAATCAGCGCGGCCCCGAAGATCGCGAATCCCGTTCCCGAAAGTGCTTTCATGGCGGCTCCTCCTGTCGGATTTCGAGGGTGCGCTCCCGCGGTGTGGCCGAAATGGCGACGCGGACATGCCTGACTCGACCTTGCCACCGACCCGGGTCGCCATGCCACCGAAGCAAGGGTGTCTTGTCTGTTGCCTCTCGAAATGGCCGCCCCCGGGCGATACGATGACCATCGATGCCATCACCACACAGGGAGCACTCCATGGCGGCCGCGTATCGCGCACCGGGCCAGATCATCACCTCACTGCTCGATACCGACTGGTACAAGCTGACCATGATGCAGGGGGTGCACCACAAGTACCCCAACGCCAACGTGGCCTGGGAGTTTCGCTGCCGCAACGCCGAGAACCTGGCGCCCTACCTGGGCGAGATTCGCGACCAGATCGATCGGCTGGCCAGCCTGGCCCTGAGCCGTGACGAGTCGACCTACCTGAGCGGCTTTCCCTACCTGTCCCCCGACTTCATTCGCTTCCTGGAGCTGTACCGCTTCCGCCCGGAGTACGTGTCCACCTATATGGAAGGCAGCGAGCTGTGCATCGTCATCGACGGTCCCTGGTCGCACAGCATCCTGTTCGAGATCGTGATCCTGGCGATCATCAGCGAGGTGCGCAATCGGGTGCTGCATCCCGGTGCCCGCATCGATGAGGCGGTGGACCGACTGCGCGACAAGCTGGCGGCGCTGCGCCGCGACTACACGCCGGCCCAGTTGGCCGACTTCCGCCTGGCCGACTTCGGCACCCGACGGCGGCTGTCGCAGCCGGTGCAGGAGGCGATTATCGGCGTACTGGCCGAGGAGTTTCCGGGCCAGTTCGTCGGCACCAGCAACGTCGATATCGCCCGCCGCCACGGCCTGGCGCCCATGGGTACCATGGCCCACGAGTGGGTGATGGCCCATCAGCAGCTGGGCAGCCGACTGGTGGATAGCCAGCGCGCCGCCCTGGAGGCCTGGGTCCAGGAGTATCGCGGCCACCTCGGCGTGGCGCTGACCGATACCATCACCCTAGATGCCTTCCTGGCCGATTTCGATCTCTACTTCGCCAAGCTGTTCGATGGCCTGCGCCACGACAGCGGCGATCCACTGGTGTTCGCCGAGAAGTGCATCCGCCACTATGAGCGGCTGGGCATCGACCCCAGGGGCAAGACGCTGATCTTCAGCGATGCGTTGACCTTCGACTCGGCCATGGCCATCAAGCAGGCGCTGAAGGGGCGCATTCGCACCAGCTTCGGCATCGGCACCAGCCTGACCTGCGACCTGCCCGGAGTGACGCCGATGAACATCGTCATCAAGATGGTCTCGTGCAACGGTCAGCCGGTAGCCAAGATCTCCGATGCCCCGGGCAAGGCCTCCACCCGCGACCCGGAATATGTCCACTACCTGCGAAGCGTGTTCAACGTCGAAGAGCCAGAAGAGTCTGGGCGATGAACTCTGCCAGGAAGCCCATGACCCAGGCGGTCAGGAATTGACTATTCTCGATGGATCCAAGGCCAACCGCGGGGCTGGCCCGGCGCGCCCTTGTCCCACCGACGTAGAGATGTCATCTTCAAAGGAGCATGTCATCAATAGTGCCACCCCTGCCGCGCAGGGGCTCTTCCTGGGCCCACCGCGCTTCGAGGGGTTCGAGGTTATCCAGACCGTCGACAACGAGGAGAGCGACAGATGAGCACGCGAGACGCCTACGAGCAGAAGCTGCGCGCCAAGCTGGACGAATGGCAGGCCGAGATCGACAAGCTGAAGGCACAGGCGCAAAGCTCCGAGGCCGATGCAAGGCTCAAGGAGGAACGCAAGCAGGAGGCCGAGCAGCTGGAGCAGAAGCGTGAAGAACTGCGCCAGAAGCTGGAGGAGATGCGTGCCTCCGGCGATGACGCCTGGGATGACCTCAAGCAGGGTGCCGAGCGCGCCTGGAAGTCGATGAGCGACTCCTTCGAGAAGGCTCGCTCACGCTTCAAGTAACCGCCCCGAACGACGATGCCGCCGCCAGGAGGCGCCATGTCAGATGCCCGCAACACGTCTCTCGGCCCATTAGGGGAGCGCGTTCATCTGGCCTGGGACCTGCTGATCATTGCGCTGGTCATCGCCAACCTGGCCCTGCTGCTGTTCGACAGCCTGTTTCTGCTGCCGCCGCTGAACGGCGCCTTCGAGGCCGTGACGCCAGGCCTTCACGGCGCCTACGAGCGCCATATCCATGCCAACTTTCTCACCATCGACCTGGCGTTCGTGGCGGTATTTATTCTCGATGTGCTGCTGGGCTGGGCGGTGGCCATCGCCGAGCGGCGCTATCACCGCTGGTTTTTCTACCCCTTCGTGCACTGGTACGACGTGCTCGGCTGCATCCCGCTGGGTGGCTTCCGGCTGCTGCGTGTCCTGCGGGTCATCTCGCTGCTGCACCGTCTGCAGCGGCTGGACATGATCGATGTACGCCGCTGGTACCTCTATGCCGTTCTCGCCAAGTACTACGACATCCTGATGGAGGAGCTCACCGACCGCATCGCCATCCGCATGCTGGACAACGTCCAGGCCCAGGTGCGTTCTCGCGACTCCCTCACCAATAGCGTGGTGGAGCGGGTGGTGCGGCCTCGCCAGCAGGCACTGATCCAGGAGATCAGCCAGCGCCTGGAGGCCATGGCGGGCAGTGCCTACACCCACAATCGCCCGGATATCCTGCGCTACGTGCGCGGCCTGGTGGGCCGCACCCTGACGGAGAGCCCGGAGATCCAGCGGCTCTCGCGCCTGCCGATGGGCGGCCAGTTGACCCGGGGACTCGAGGCCTCGCTCTCCGACCTGGCCTGTCGTCTGGTCAACGAGGCCCTGGCAGGGCTGCAGTCGCCAGAGTTCTCCACCCTGGTGGAGCATCTGGCCGAAAGCGGCCTCGATGCCTGGCTGCGCACCGACCCGCACTCCGAACAGGTCACCGAGCAGGTGCTGGTCGACATGCTGGAGCTGCTCAAGGAGCAGGTCGCGGTCAAGGAGTGGCGACAGCGCTACGAATGAGGGCCCTGTTTCAGATCACCGGCGCCACCATGGGCCTGCTCGCTGTTGCACAACTGGTGATCGCTCAGCACCTCGATGATGCGACAGCTCTCGACCTTGCCGCCAGCACACTGTCCCACCATCCGGCGCAGCTCGTCGCGCAGTGCCTCGAGGCGCTGCAGCCGTGACTCCACCTCCTCGAGGTGGTGCTTGGCGATGACATCCACCTCATGACAGGACATGTCGGGCCGATCCGACATCGTCAGCAGTTCACGCACCGCGTCCACCGAGAACCCGAAGTCCCGGGCATGACGAATGAAGGTCAGCCGTCTCACGGCCTCCTCACCATAGCGGCGCTGGCCCCCCTCGGTACGCATCGCACCACTCATCAAGCCGACACGTTCGTAATAGCGCACCGTTTCAGGCTTGCAGCCGGCACGACGCGCCAGCTCCCCGATGCCGATGGCGGCGTTGGTCTCCGACATGCTGACGAACCTCCCGTAACGACTTGAACCTATTCCTTGAACCTATCCCTTGAATCTATTCCTTGAATCTATAGTTGCTACAAGGTTTATGCTGTAGACAGTAACCTACCAGCAGGAGTGCCACCATGGAAACTTCCCCCACTATGCAAGCCTCCTCGGCGCTGACCCTCCGGGTCGAAGGCATGGACTGCGGCGGCTGCGAGCGCAAGGTCGAGTCCGCCCTGGGGCGCCTGGAGGGCATCGAACAGGTACAGGCAAGCTCGGTCACCGGCTCGGTGAAAATTGTTCCGGCATCGCAGGGCTCTCCGAACCACGAGACAATCGAGCGTACCCTCGACGAGCTGGGCTATCGGGTCGTCACCGGTGATCAGCGAAACCAGGCGAGCGACTCGCCAACCCCCTGGTGGCAAACCGCCAAGGGACGGCTGGTACTGGTCACGGGCGGCCTGCTGGCGCTGGCCTTTATCCTGCGCCTGACCTTTCCGGCCCTTGGCAACTGGCCCTTTGTGGCGGCCACCGTGGTGGGCCTGGTGCCCATCATCCAGGGGGCCTGGGGGGCGCTGAAGATGCGCAACCCCTTCACCATCGAGATGCTGATGAGCATTGCCGCCCTGGGCGCGCTGGCGATCGACGCCGCCGCCGAGGCCGCCGTGGTGGTATTCCTGTTTGCCGTGGGTGAGCTCCTGGAGGGGGTGGCCGCCTCTCGGGCGCGACGCAGCATCTCGGCCCTGGCGAACCTGGCGCCGTCGACGGCGAGGCTGATCGATGAGCAGGGGACCCGCGAGGTGTCGGCCTCCTCCCTCACCCCTGGCCAGCGCGTCATGATTCGGCCGGGTGACCGCGTTCCCTGCGATGGTCGCATCCTGGCGGGAACCTCCGAGCTCGACGAGTCACCGGTCAATGGCGAGTCCGTGCCCCGCTCGCGCTCGGTCGACGATGAGGTACTTGCCGGCACGGTGAACCTGAATGCCGCCCTCGAGGTGGAGGTGACCCGCGGTGCCGAGGACAACACCATCGCGCGGGTCATTCGCCTGGTCGAGGAGGCCCAGGCCGCCAAGGCACCGGTGGCACGCTTCATCGACCGCTTCGCCTACTACTACATGCCGGCGGTGGTCGGGCTGGCCCTGCTGATGGCGGTGGTGCCGCCACTGGTCTCGAGCATGGCCTGGTCGGAGTCGATCTATCGCGCCCTGGCACTGCTGCTGATCGCCTGCCCCTGTGCCCTGGTGATCTCGACTCCGGCGGCGATCGCGGCCGGCCTCTCGACGGGGGCGCGTCGTGGGCTGCTGATCAAGGGCGGCGCCGTGCTCGAACAGCTGGGCAAGCTACGCCTGGTGGCGCTGGACAAGACCGGCACGCTTACCGTCGGTGCGCCGCAGGTCACCGATGTGGCTGACTGGACCGGCGACCAGGGCGAACACGAGGTGCTGCGCCTGGCGGCGGCGATGGAGCAGGACTCCAGCCACCCGATCGCTCAGGCCATCCTGGGCCATGCCCAGCAGCAGGGTCTGACGCTGCCCCGGGCCAGCGAGAGCCGTGCCGTGGCGGGTCGGGGGATCGACGCCTGGGTCGAGGGGCGTGAGCTTGGCCTGGTGCCACCCCATCACCTCCTCGACCGGGGGCTCCTCGACGACAGGCAGAGCGCACAGGTCAGCGCCCTGGAGGAGGCCGGCAAGAGCCTCGCCGTGCTGGTGGAGGGCGAGCGCCCGCTCGGCCTGATCGCCGTACGCGATGAACCCCGCGACGATGCCCGCGAGGGCCTCGCGGCCCTCTCGCGCCTCGGCGTACAGGCGGTGATGCTCAGCGGTGACAACGTGCGCACCGCCAGGGCCATCGGCGACAGCCTGGGCATCGAGGCCCACGGCAAGCTGATGCCCGAAGACAAGGCGCGTCATATCCGCGACTGGCAGGCCGCCGGCAGGGGCCCGATCGGCAAGGTGGGCGACGGCATCAACGATGCGCCGGCCCTGGCCTCGGCTGACGTGGGCATCGCCATGGGCGGTGGCACGGATGTGGCGCTGGAGACCGCCGATGCGGCACTGCTCAAGAACCGCGTGACCGGCATCGCCGAGCTGATCGATCTGTCACGCGCCACTCTCAACAACGTGAAGACCAACGTCGCCCTGGCCCTGGGCCTCAAGGCCATCTTCCTGGCTACCACGGCGCTGGGCTTCACCGGCATGTGGATCGCCGTGATGGCGGATACCGGTGCCACCGTGCTGGTGACCCTGAATGCCATGCGGCTGCTGGGCTATCGCTTCTCGCCGGGGCCCGCCCCGGCGGTGGCCCAACCCGCCGCCGCATCGTGACGTCCGCGTGCTCGAGCAACGGCGGCAAGGGCAGCGCCCTAATCCCCCGCCGTTCAAGGCCTTCGCCCGCTCCCGGCGATAGGCTTCGATGTGCTCGGCCGGGCCCGTCGGCTACGTAGGCAATGTAGGCAATGTAGGCATTGCGGCCGTCGAGCACCGTCTCGAACAGATAGTTCAGCGCCGCGTTCAAGCGGGTGCGGGGCGTGAGCCCGAAGGCGCATCGAGCGAGAGCCCTGGCCAGCGACTGGGCGGACCCGGGCGACGCCCCTGCTCACCTCTCCGCCGAAAACCTCCCTACACTGGAGTGACCCACACCCGCCACCCCTCCACGTGGGCGCTCGACCACCGGTATCTCGCCATGAAAAAGCCCCTGATCACCTTCCCTGCCATCCTCATGTTGTGCCTTCACCCCATGACGGCATTCAGCCAGGACACCGCGCCGGCTTCTGCCGTCACCTACAAGACGGGGGACCCTGCCAACTGGCCAGAAGAGCTGGATGCCGTGGTCGCCGCACCGGACAACCACAAGATCCTCCTGGAGAACGACAGGGTGCGAGTGCTGGAAGTCACCCTGCTGCCGGGCGTGGTGGAGCCCCTACATTCCCATCGATGGCCCAGCGTCCTCTATCTCCAGGCGGCGGGGGAGTTCATCGACCGTGACGCGGACGGCAACATCATCTTCGACACCCGAGAACTGGATGCGCCCCTGACCATCCCGCTGACGATGTGGAAGGCGCCGGAAGCCCCCCACTCGGTGGAGAACCTGAGTGACGAGGTCACGCTGCGCCTGATCCGTGTGGAGATAAAGCCGGAGGCGTCACCAGCCCGAGAATGAATTGAACCGCCCGGCGGCATGCCGGGTGGGCATCGTTCTGGCACAAGGGTCATGACGGCCTGTCGGGGCGTCCATCATGGCCATCGAGCATATCCCGTGGAGTCGTCATCTCTCCACATATCCCGGTTCCACTGGGAACGCAGCCCCGGTCGTGGGCTCTGCTACGCTGAGCGAGTCACTCCACCACTCAAGCGACTCACGAGGCACATCATGAAAAGGACTTACCCCATGAACAGGACCGGCGCGCTGCCACGCATAGGCCTAGCACTTGCCATTGGCATCGTCGTTTCCCTGGCCTCGGCGTCCGCGCTGGCCACCAGCCCACAGAAGATCACCGCCGTGGAAGCGGCCCAGAACATTACCCTGGGACCCCGTCCGCTGTTCCTGATCCAGGACATGGACGAGAGCACCCAGCGCGAACGCCAACTCAAGGAGACCCTGCTGCGCTGTGCCGCCGACACCGATCGTTGGCAGCGCCGGGACTTCTCGATCGGCCATCGAGGGGCGGCCATGCAGTTCCCCGAGCATACCCGGGAATCCTACATCGCCGCGACCCAGATGGGCGCCGGCATCGTGGAGTGTGACGTCACCTTCACCGAGGACAAGGCGCTGGTGTGCCGCCACTCCCAGTGTGACCTGCACGCCACGACCAACATCCTCGAGACCGACCTGGCCGATCAGTGCAGCGTGCCACCGGCCTTCGATCCCGAGACCGGCGCACTGACCAACGCCGAGGCGGTCCAGTGTTGCACCAGCAATATCACCCTGGCCGAGTTCCAGAGCCTCGAGGGGCGCATGGACGGCGTGAACACAGAGGCCGACTCCCTGGCGGCGTATCTCGACGGCACGCCCGGCTGGCGCACCGACCTCTACGCCACCCGCGGCACCCTGATGACCCATGCCGAGAGCATCGAGCTGTTCCAGTCGCTGGGCGTGCGCATGACGCCGGAGCTCAAGGCACCGAGCGTCGCGATGCCCTTCGACGGCATGAGCCAGGCCGACTACGCCCAGAAGATGATCGATGAGTACACGGACGCCGGCGTGCCGGCCGAGGACGTCTTCCCGCAGTCGTTCAACCTGGACGACGTGCGCTACTGGATCGACAACGCCCCCGAGTTCGCCGCTCAGGCGGTCTACCTGGACGACCGTTACGACAACGAGGCCTTCGATCATCGCGACCCGGCGAGCTGGTCGCCGAGCATGGAGGCGCTCGCCGAGCAGGGCGTGAAGATCCTGGCGCCGCCGATGTGGATGCTGCTCGAGGCGCGTCCCGAGGCCGGCGAGAACGAGGAACGCATCGTGCCCTCGGTCTATGCCGAGCGCGCCAAGGCGGCCGGACTCGAGCTGATCGCCTGGAGCTTCGAACGTTCCGGTCCCCTCAGCGAGGACGGCGAGTGGTACCACCAGAGCGTCGATGCGGTGGTCGACAACGAGGGCGACAAGCTGCTGGTGCTGGACGTGCTGGCCAAGGATGTGGGCATCCTGGGCCTGTTCTCGGATTGGCCGGCGACCGTGACCCTCTACGACAACTGCCTCAATCCCGAGCCCGCTTCCTGACGCCGCCACGAGGATCGACATGACGTCACACCGCTCGCCTTCCACCCATCAAGGTCCTCGGGAAGCGCGTCCACCGCTACCTGCTATCTGCCGAGACGCATGTCTTCTTCCGAGTCCTGGGCGTGGTGCTGGTATTGGTCAGCGTGGCCGGGCTTGTCGGCTCACCGGGATGAACCCTATGACGCAGGATGGAAAAGACGTTCCTCAACTTTCGTTGTTCCCACAAGGATTTCCCTCATGACCGACCTGGCTGCCTTCCCCATCACACGCAAGTGGCCTGCCCGGCATCCCGAGCGCCTGCAGCTCTATTCGCTGCCCACGCCCAATGGGGTCAAGGTATCGATCATGCTGGAGGAGACCGGCCTGCCCTACGAGGCGCACCGGGTCAGCTTCGATGGCGATGATCAACGCTCCCCCGAGTTCCTGTCGCTGAATCCCAACGGCAAGATCCCGGCTATCCTCGACCCCGACGGCCCGGAGGGCAAGCCGCTGCCGCTGTTTGAATCGGGGGCGATCCTGGTCTATCTCGCCGACAAGACCGGGCAACTCATGCCCGAGCTCCCCCATGATCGCTATCAGGCCCTGCAGTGGCTGATGTTCCAGATGGGCGGCATTGGCCCGATGTTCGGCCAGGTGGGGTTCTTCCACAAGTTCGCCGGCCGGGAGATCGAGGACAAGCGCCCGCGGGATCGCTATGTAGGCGAATCCCGGCGCCTGCTGGGCGTGCTGGACCGGCAGCTGGCGGGGCGTGACTGGTTGCTGGGCGAGGCCTTCTCGATCGCCGACATCGCGATCTTGCCCTGGGTGCGCAACCTTGGCGGCTTCTACGAGGCGGGGGAGCTGGTGGGTATCGACGACTTCCCGCAGGTCAATCGCGTGCTGGCCGCCTTCCTGGCGCGCCCCGCCGTGCAACGTGGGCTGACGATTCCAGCAGAGTGATGGCGCCCCCTTCGAGGCGCGCTCGCGCTTCAAGTAGCGGCTGCCTTCCTCCTGGCGCCGATATGCGACGCCCTCACCCCCCGCCGCTCAAGGCCTTCGCCCGCTCCCGGCGATAGGCCTCCACGTGCTCGGTCGGGTCGGCGGGAAAGCGGCCGAGCTCGACGGCCAGCTCGAAGAAGCCCGCCCGGGGCAGCTCGCCGCGGCGGCTGACCACCAGGGCGGCGATCAGTGGGCGGCCAGCGGCCACGTCCTCGCGCATCAATGCCTCGAGGGCCAGGGCGACGCGCTGGATGGTGCGCGGCGGTGAAAGACCCAGCGCCTCGGCGGCCTGCTGGTAGGTTATCGGCAGCTGCTCGGCGGGCAGGCGCTCGAGCAGGGCGCGCAGGCGCGGCGGCAGGTCGGGGTCGTGCATCGTCGGGGGCCTGGGTGTCGAGGGCCTGGGTGTCGAGGGCCTGGGTGTCGAGGACATGGCGTCGGCTCAGCGCAGGGCCTCGCCGATCTCCCGCTCGCCGTCGAGCAGCACGAACTCGCGGTCGACCAGCTCTCGTGCCTTGAGCAGGTGCAACAGGGCATGGGCGACGTTGGCGCGTGACACCTGGTTCTCGCCGCCGGTTTCCGCGAGCGAGGTGGCCACCCGCTCGGAGGCTGGCACGTCGGTGAGCCGGCCCGGCTTGAGGATCAGGTGGGGCACGCCGGCAATGCGCAGGTGAGCATCGGCGGCGAACTTGGCCGCCATGTAGGGGCGCAGCTTCTCCGGGGCCTCCATGGGGTTCTCGGCCCGCATGGCACTGACCATCAGGAAACGCTCGATGCCCTGCTCTTGGGCGATATCCACGCTGCGGATGGCCGCGTAGAGGTCGATCAGCAGGGTCTTGTCGGGGCCGGTATGCGGGCCCGACCCGGCGGTGAAGATCACCTGGTCGCAACCGTCGAAGGCATGACGGAAGTCACCCTCCAGGTCGGCGATGACCGTTTCGATGCCGCGCTCTTCGAACCAGGGCTGCTGGGCCGTGTCGCGGATCATCGCCTTGATGGGCTCGCCGGCGGCCTTCGACAGCTCACAGAACTGCCGGCCGATCTGGCCGTTGGCACCGATCACCAGGGTCGTCATGGGCTCTCCTCGGGTAGCGTGAGGTGGACTGAAAAGCGTTCGATGATAAGGGCGTGTCCTCTCCCCTGCATGCGGGCGCGTCCGACGGGAATCAAGGTGGACCCGCCTGCCCGGCATCCGGACCTGTCGCACCGACGACGCCACCGGGCAGAATCTCGGTATGGCATCGCTTCCTTCGCATCCACCTGAGCTGTACCGTAGACGACATAAAATCGCAATCACAGGATGACTCACCCATGCCGACGAGACACCCTCCACTTCCCGACTCTCGCCTCTGGCGTTTCACCCTCGTGCTGGTCATGGCGGTGCTGCTGACGGGCTGCGGCGTCAACAACATCCCCACCTATGACGAACAGGTGAAGTCGGCCTGGGCCCAGGTGGAAAACCAGTACCAGCGGCGCGCGGACCTGGTGCCCAACCTGGTCGAGACGGTCAAGGGCTTTGCCCGACAGGAGCAGGAGACCCTGACCGCCGTGGTGGAGGCTCGTGCCGAGGCGACCTCCATCCAGATCGACGCCGAGTCGCTGGACGACCCCCAGAAGATGCGCCAGTTCGAACAGGCCCAGCAGCAGCTGACCGGTGCGCTGAGCCGGCTGATGGCGGTCTCCGAGCGTTACCCCGAGCTGAAGTCGAATCAGAACTTCCTGAGCCTGCAGTCACAGCTGGAAGGCACCGAGAACCGCATCGCCGTGGCGCGACGCGATTACATCACCGCCGTAGAGCGCTACAACACCGAGATCCGCACCTTCCCCGGCCGCCTCTGGCACAGCGTGCTTTACAGCGACATGGAGATTCGCGAAAGCTTCGAAGCCACGACCGACAATGCGGACCAGGCCCCACAGGTGGAGTTTGAATGAGTCATCTTCTGCGCATTCCGCTACTGGCGCTGCTGCTGACGGCGACCCTTGCTCTTCAGGCACAAGGCCTCCAGGCCCAGGAGATCGACTTCCCTGAACTGACCGGGCGCGTGGTGGACCGAGCCGAGCTGCTGGACCCGGCCACCGAAACACGCCTGAGCGAGCGCCTCGCGGCCCACGAGGAAGCCACCACCGAGCAGCTGGTGGTGGCCACCTTGCCCGACCTGCAGGGCGTCACCATCGAGGAGTATGGCTATCAACTGGGCCGCCACTGGGGCATCGGCCAGGAGGAAAAGGACAACGGCGCCCTGCTGATCGTGGCGCCCAACGAGCGCAAGGTACGCATCGAGGTCGGCTATGGCCTCGAGGGTCGCCTGACCGACGCCCAGTCCTCGGCGATCATCAACCAGACCCTGACGCCGGCCTTTCGCGAGGGTGACTACGCCCGCGGGATCAGCGAAGGCGTGGCGGCGATGATCCGGGTGCTAGGGGGCGAGCCCATGGATACCCGCGCCACTTCCGGCACCACTTCCGGCACCCCAGCCGACGAGCAGGGCCCGCAGGGGCCGGCATCGATCCTCTTCTTCGTGATGTTCGTGATCGTCATGAGCCTGGTACGTGGTGGTCGCGGCGGCTTGCTGGCCGGCCTGCTACTCGGCGGTGCGCTGGGTGGCGGATCCCGCGGAGGCGGCGGCTTCGGCGACGGGGGTGGTTTCGGCGGTGGCGGTGGCGGCTTCGGTGGCGGCGGCGCGTCCGGCGGCTGGTAACTCCCCCTACCGGTGGCGACACCGACAGGACAATCAGGATTCGGAGATCACGATCCCCATGGCTTTATTGAGTGAAGACGAGCAGCGCCGGGTAACCGAGGCAATTCAGCGGGTCGAACGCGACACCGATGCCGAGCTGGTGACGGTACTGGCGCCGAAGGCGGACAACTACGCCTATATCCCGCTGCTCTGGGCGGGCCTGCTGGCCCTGGTAGTGCCCGGGGCGGTCAACTACTTTCCCGGCTGGTTCTCGGCCTGGGAACTGACTCTGGTGCAGTGGGCCACCTTTATCGTGCTGGGCCTGGTATTCCGCCATCCCGCCATCACCACCCGAATGATCCCGCGCGCGGTTCGCCACTGGCGGGCGGCCAACCTCGCCCGGCGGCAGTTCCTGGAACAGAACCTCCACCATACCGAGGTGGGAACGGGGATGCTGATCTTCGTCTCGGAAGCCGAGCGCTATGTGGAGATCCTGGTCGACCGTGGCATCTCGGCGCGTATCTCTGACGAGGCCTGGCAGTCCATCGTGGCGGCATTCACCCGGCGGGTAAAGGAGGGCGAGACGCTGCAGGGCTTCCTCGAGTGCATCGAGGCCTGCGGCGAGCATCTCAAGGAGCAGGTGCCGGCCACCCACGAGCGCAACGAGCTGCCCAACCATCTGATCGTGCTGGAGTGACCGGCTAGCGGGTGCGGACTGGAGGCGGCCGCAGCGCCTAGTTAGTGGCGCAGAGCCCCTTCCAGTCCTCGAGGTCGAGCTCGGGGCGCTCGGCGCGGAAGCGGGCGTAGAGCTCGATGCCTTGCGAATCCTCGAGAATATCGACCCGCACGCCCCGGCTCTGGAGCAGCGCTTCGGTGCCCGAGGCATTGGTGACATCGCCCACCACGACCCGGCTGAAGCCGCGCATGCTGACCAGCGTGGCACAGATCTCGCAGGGGCTCAGCGAGGTGAAGAGCGTGGTGCGGCTGAAGTCGATTCGCCCGGCATCACGGATGGCGGAGGTCTCGCCATGGTGGTAGGGGTGATTCTCCTGCACCAGGGTATTGTGCCCCTTGCCGACGATGCGCCGGGTGGCGTTGTCGATGATCAGCGCCCCGATGGGGCAGCCGCCCTCATCGAAGCTCTTCTGCGCCAGCAGCACGGCGATACGCATGAAGTCGGCATCGGTGAGGCGGCGGGCGAAGCCCTCATCCATCAGCACCGGCAGGCTGGCGGTGGGCATATGGGCGATGGCGGCACGCGCCGCCTGGGTCACTTCCGTGCGGGTGTCGAGCAGCGTTTGCATGACGGTCACCTCATCTCGAAGCCGCGCTTGACCAGGAAGTCACGCATATGGGGGCGCAGCTTGGTATCGAACAGCGGAGTCAGGTTCTGTGACCAGGTGATGTCCTTGGGACCGCCCTTACGGGACTGGTAGTAGGCGTGCATGGCATCGTCGTAGGCCGCTACCAGCTCGCTGTCATCCTGGTAGCCATCCTCCTTGAGGATCGCCTCCACGGGCAGACGCGGCTTCACGTCGGGGTCGTGGGCCGGGTAGCCGAGGCACATGCCGAACACCGGATAGACATGCTCGGGCAGGTCCAGCAGATCGCTGATCTGCTGAGGGTTGTTGCGAATGCCGCCGATATAGCAGATACCCAGCCCTTCCGACTCGGCGGCCACGGCCATGTTCTGGGCCATCAGCGCGGTATCCACGCTGGCCACCAGCAGCTGCTCGGTCATGCCGCGCACCACCCGCGCCCCGGTGCGTTCGGCGGCATCGGTGGGACGCTTCATGTCGGCACAGAACACCAGGAAGGCCCCACAGGTGGCGATATAGCGCTGACCGCCGGCCAGTTCGGCGATCGCCTCGCGATTCTCCGGCTTCTTCACATGGATAATGCTGTAGGCCTGCACATGACTGGAGGTGGCCGCGGCCTGGCCGGCACTCACCAGCTCCTCCAGCAGCTCCCGGGAAACCGGCTGGTCGGTGAACTTGCGGATGGAGCGGTGGGACTTGAGCAGCTCGATGGTTGGGTTCATGAGTCCTCTCTGCTGATGTCACGTATGACGAGTGGCTTAATAAACGCCGAGTGGCTTAATAGACGCATTGTTCCACGATACGAGCTCCCCTTGTACCGCCTTTCCCCGCCTCGCTTTTCAGCGACGGCGGCGCCGGCTAGGGTGAGGCCTCCCAAGGCGACCATCTCGAGGCCCTGCATGCAACGCATTCTACTCGTCGACAATGGCTCCCTTCGCCCCCAGGCCGTGCTCAACCTGCGCCGCCTGGCCAGCGCCCTGGCCGCGGCAACCGGGGAGCCGGTGGAAGCCGCCTCGCTGCTGCACTCCCACAAGGTCCCGGCCGAGCAGCTGGAGGGCGAGCCGGCGGCGACGCTGGGCCCGCTGGCCGAGCGTCTGGCGGCGGAGGGGGTAACCGAGCTGGTGATCGTGCCCTTCTTCTTCGGCCCCAGCCAGGCGCTGACCCGCTATCTGCCGGAGCGCCTGGCACAAGTGCAGGAAAGGTACCCGAACCTCGGCATCAAGGTAACGGCGCCGCTGGTGGACACCCTCTCGGGGCTCGACCTGCGCCTGGCCCGGCTGCTGGCCGATAACGTGCGTGAGGTCATGGCGCGCCGGACGATGAGCGAAAGCCAGCCGCCGAAGGTGGTGCTGGTCGACCATGGCAGCCCGATGCCCGAGGTCACCGCGGTGCGCAACTATGTGGCCGGGCAGCTCGGCGTGCTGCTGGCCGACGAGGCCGACTGCGTCACCTATGCCTCCATGGAGCGCCGGGATGGCGATGCGTATCGCTTCAATGAGCCGCTGCTGGCCGACCTGCTCGCCGCGAAGGCGCTGGCCGGCAGCGAGGTGATTCTTGCCATGCTGTTTCTCTCCCCGGGGCGCCATGCCGGCGAGGGCGGCGATATCGCCGAGATCTGCGACCAGGCCATGGCCGCCTCCCCCGGCCTGCGCGTGGCCACCACACGCCTGGTGGGTGAGCACGCCGGCATCCTCGAGATCCTCGCCAGCCGCGTGGCCCAGGGACTATCGGGAGATGGGCTGCTTGTGGAACTGCCGGCCATGGGCAAGGCGACCCGATCCCGGTAGCATGGCCGCCCCCCACCATCGACGAGGTGACAACGTGAACCCCGAGGACCTGCTGACCCTGGTCAGGCTGCGCATGCCCTTCGGCAAGTACCAGGGGTCGCTGCTCGCCGACCTGCCGGGGCCCTACCTGGCGTGGTTTGCCCGGGAGGGCTTCCCGGACAGCGAGCTTGGGCGCCTGCTCGCGCTGATGCACGAGATCGACCACAACGGCCTGGGCGGCTTGCTCGAGCCGCTGCGCGGCACCTGACCCGTAGAGATCCCTTATGCTGAAAATTTCCAACAGCGTGGAGCTTGGCGACTGGGAGATCGAGTTGAATGCGATTCGCTCCCAGGGCGCCGGCGGTCAGAACGTCAACAAGGTGGCCACGGCGATCCATCTACGCTTCGATATCCAGCGCTCCAGCCTGCCCGCCTTCTACAAGGAGCGGCTGCTGGCGCTCGGCGACCAGCGCATCAATCAGGAGGGTGTGGTGGTCATCAAGGCCCAGCGCTTTCGCACCCAGGAGCAGAACCGCGAGGATGCCCTGGCTCGGCTGCGCGAACTGATCCGTGAGGCGGTGAAACAGCACAAGGTGCGCAAGCCCACCCGGCCGACCCGCGGCTCCCAGCGTCGCCGGGTGGACAACAAGACCCGCAAGGGCAAGACCAAGGCCCTGCGGGGCAAGGTGAAGGTGTAACGTTAGGCCCCGTTCAAGCCTCGTAGGCGGCCTTGAGGCGATAGAACTCGGCGACGATCTCGTCCATGGCCTCGGCGTCGTAGTCACACAGACCACTGACCACCAGCTTCTTGGAGCCTGTCCCCACCTGCTCGCCTTCGGACTGGATGCTGAACTCGAGCAGGGTGTCGCCACGCTTGCCATTGACCTCCAGCGAGGAGTCGAGCAGCTCGAGTAATGGCGTCAGACCCTCGAGGCGCTCCAGACAGAAGCCCATGCTGTCGTAGATCACCAGCGGCCGGCGCGGATTGAACATCACGCCCTTCTCTTCCATCAGCGGCTTGAGGTAGTGCGGAAAGTTCTTGCCCGAGAACGAGACATAGCAGCGGGTGAAGGCCTCCACTATTGCCTCGTCGTGGGTGGTCGCCCCGCTGCGTGAGACCTCCAGATAGGACTTGCCGGCGTCGTCACAAACGCGAATCTGTCCGTCGGCATGCTCCTGGAAAACCAGTGGAACGCCGTCACCCACCATGCTGAGGAAACGAAACTCCATGCGCTGTGAGAGGCCAAAACGCGCCAGCACCAGGGCGAACAGCAGGTCCCCGGGTACACAGAAGCGGCGTGCCTCCGGGTTATGAATCGGGTTGTAATCGCCGGCGACTCCCTTGGCGAATCGACTGGCCTGCTCCGCCGTGATGGTGAGACGGTCCCCTGCCAGCGTATGAAATTCATCGAGAAACATGCGTCACTGCCTGCGTCGTTGGCGATCCGAAAGCGGCCGGCGGCTGCCGGATGGCAGATGATGCCATAAAACGAGCCAGGAGGGAGGCCGAGGTCGTCTGAATGCACCACTACTCCTTTGGTGGTAAGGCTTTGCGCCTATATTGCGCTGCACTACAGGTGTTAGAATATGCGCGCTTTCTCACCCTTCCCACGAACCTCGTTTTCGGAATCCAACGCCATGTCATCCTACGGATACCCCACCCTACGGCCCCGGCAACCCGCCTGGTGGTCGGGATGTCTCGTGCTTGTCTGTCTACTGTTCAGCCCCGCCGCCTTCGCGGTGACCGGCGAGCTGGATCTCACCAGCTCCGTGGTCGGTGTTATCGCCGTGAGCATTTTCGTCCTCGCCTATGCGCTCGTCATGGGCGAGGAGAAGCTGCACATGCGCAAGTCCAAGCCGGTGCTGGTTGCCGCCGGTATCATCTGGGCGCTGATCGGCTGGGTCTATGTGCAGGCCGGCATGCCCACCGAGGCCGAGCACGCCTTCCGCGAGACCCTGCTCGAATTCACCGAGCTGATGCTCTTCCTGCTGGTGGCGATGACCTACATCAATGCCCTGGATGAGCGCCGCGCCTTCGACGTTCTGCGCAGCTGGATGGTGCGCAAGGGCTTCACCTATCGTCAGCTGTTCTGGATCACCGGCAGCCTGGCCTTCGTGATCTCGCCCATCGCCGACAACCTGACCACCGCGCTGCTGATGTGCGCCGTGGTGACCAAGGTAGCCGAGGGCGACAAGCGCTTTATCAACCTGGCCTGCGTCAACATCGTGGTGGCGGCCAACGCCGGCGGTGCCTTCAGCCCCTTCGGCGATATCACCACCCTGATGGTATGGCAGGCCGGCATGATCCAGTTCCAGGAGTTCTTCGTGCTGCTGGCCCCCTCGCTGGTCAATTTCCTGATCCCGGCGGTGGTGATGACCCTGTTCATCAAGAACCGCAAGCCGGACAGCCTCGAGGAAGAGGTCTGGCTCAAGCGAGGTGCACGCCGCATCGTGCTGCTGTTCCTGTTCACCGTGGCCACCGCGGTGGCCTCTCATACCTTCCTGCATCTGCCGCCGGTCCTGGGCATGATGACAGGCCTCGGCTACCTGCAGTTCTTCGGTTACTTCCTGCGTCGCACCCTGCCCCGCTCGCTGGAGAAGAAGCGCACCCGCTACGCCCGCCGCGGCGACGACAAGAAGCTCGCCCAGCTGGGTAGCGTGGTGCCCTTCGATGTCTTCAACCGCGTCGCCCGCGCCGAGTGGGACACCCTGCTGTTCTTCTACGGCGTGGTGATGTGTGTGGGCGGCCTGGGTTACATGGGCTACCTGAGCATGCTCTCCGAGGCGCTCTACACCGGCTGGGATGCCACCTGGGCCAACATCGCCCTGGGCCTGATCTCGGCGGTGGTCGACAATATCCCGGTGATGTTCGCGGTGCTGACCATGGAGCCGGAGATGTCCCACGGCCACTGGCTGCTGATCACCCTCACCGCCGGCGTCGGTGGCAGCCTGCTCTCCATCGGCTCGGCGGCCGGCGTGGCGCTGATGGGCCAGGCCCGCGGCTACTACACCTTCATGGGCCATCTGCGCTGGGCCCCGGTGATCGCGCTGGGCTACATCGCCAGCATTGCCGTTCACCTGTGGATCAATGCCGAAAGCTTCCAGGTCTTCGGCTAAGCCCCCCGCCCGGCGGCACCGCCGCCGGGCAGCCGCGTTGAGGCGATCGCTTTACATCCTCTTCACGTCATGTAGCTTAATACGTTGAAGCCTGCCCCGGACCTCCGCGGCATTCAGCGCCCTACCCGCCCCATGACGTGACAAGAGTTCCCTTGCAGATGACACTCCTCAGCCATCTCGCCTCGCTGCCGTTTCGCGATGCCACTCGATCCGAGGGCGTGACATGGCGTGGCTGAAGGCTGCCCTGCTGTTCTGTCTGATTGCCCTGGCGGGAGGGAGAGCCATTGCCAGCGAGCAGACGATCCTGCTGGTTGCCCACGGCGATGTCACCACCCAGCATCTCACACGGGATACCACGCGAGGCATCTTCGCCATGCGTCAGCGCACCTGGCCTGATGGCCAGGCTGTACGGGTGTTCGTGCTGCCCAACAACCATCCGGTCCATGAGCGCTTCGTCAAGCAGCGCCTGACCGTCTATCCCCATCAACTGCAGCTGGCGTGGGACCGCATGGTCTTCTCCGGTACCGGCCAGGCGCCGGATCGTGTGAGACACCAGGCCGAGATGGTCGAGCGTATCGCCACCACCCCCGGCGCAATAGGCTATCTGGAAAGGGAGTACCTGGATGAACGTGTCCAAGTCATTTCGATGGATTGAAAGACACCTCGCGCCTCTGCTGGTGACGGCCCTGACGAGCCTGTCGGGACAGGCACTGGCCGACAATGGCGTGCTGGACACTCTGCAGATGCATGGTTTTCTGAGTCAGGCTCTGGTGATCACCGATGACAACAACTTCTTCGGCCCCAGCAGCGAAGGCGAGGGGAGTTTTGAATTCACCGAGATCGGCGCCAACGTCTCGCTCCGTCCCCATGAGAATGTATTAATTGCCGCACAGGCACTGAGTCGACGCGCCGGTGGAGACGGGGACGACGCCCGCCCCGTCCTGGACTACGGTATTATCGACTATCAGGTGCTGTCGAACCAGCAGCGCACTTTCGGCGTACAGGTCGGTCGTTTCAAGAACCCCTTCGGCTTCTATAACCAGACGCGTGATGTGGCGTTTACTCGCCCGAGCATTCTGCTTCCTCAGTCCATCTACTTCGACCGAACCCGATCCCTGGGCCTCTCGGCAGATGGCGCCAGCATTTACGCTGAAGAACGCTTCGATAGCGGCGTAGTCCGATTTAAAGGCGGCGTGGGCACACCCACCACTCGAGATTTGGGCACGCAACTCTTCCCGCCCAGCCTTAACAGTGAAGTAAATGGAGACACATCATCGATTGCGCAGATACTTTACGAACATAGCAACGGTCGTTTTAACGCAGCGGTAAGCACTGCAGACGTAAACCTTGATATCAACCTAGGTCCTAGCAGCGGAAAACTTAACTTCCAGCCGTGGATATTATCCTTACAATATGACACGGGGAGCTGGGCAGTAACTAGTGAATATGCGATTCGCAACCTTGAGCTTAAAGGTAGTGGCTCAATGCGCGAATCGGACCTCACTGGTGAAAGTTGGTATGTTCAATATTCAAAGCGCTTCCATGATGACTGGCAGTGGCTACTTCGTTACGACAGGCTGATCCGAGACAAAGACGACCGATCGGGAAAGAAATACGAAGAGCAGGGCCTAGGCCCCGCACACTCACGATTTGCCGAAGACATCACCATAGGCTTGCAATGGAACGTGAATCCACGCGCCCTTCTCGCGGCCGAATATCATCACATTGATGGTACTGGATGGTTACCACTTCAGGACAACCCGGATAGCTCAAAAACAGAGCGCTACTGGAGCATGCTACTGTTTCAATTCTCGTTGCGTTTCTGACGACCCCATACTCCAGACCTGGACTCCATAGAGATGACTGTTCCTTCATCCCTGCAGCTCCGTCATCGACTCAGTCTGACATGGCGCGTCATTGCCCTGAGCAGTCTATTGCTGGTCTGCCTCGTGGTGCTGTTCACCTGGCTTGGACATCAGAACCTGACGAATCAGTTCCAGGAGAGCCGCAACGAGGATCATGAACGCCAGCAGCGCATGATTCGCCTCGCCCTCCAGCGCTCAGCCGAGAATCTTCGCCAGCTGGCAGGGTTGACCGCGGCCACACCGCACCTGGGCCTCTCGCTCGAGGCTGGCAATACAGACGATATCGACAGGGCGTTGGCCTCCCAGTGGCCAACCCTGCAACTCGAAGCTGGCGTAGACGAGATATGGGTCGCGGACACCCAAGGGCGGCTCCTGGGTCACTGGGGCTCCAGTCGAGAAGAGGACAGCCCTCCGATCCATGCCTGGGTACAACAAGTCATAAGCACGGAAATGCCCCTCACACGGCTTAGTTGCACGAGGAACTGCCAACAGGTAGCCGCCGTTCCGATACTGGTGGAGGGTAAAAGCGTCGGCCTGGTCGTGCTCTCCCGCTCGCTGGCCGATGTGACCCGCCAGATCAGGGAGGTCTCCAACGCCGAGGTTGCCTTGCTGGTCACGGGCCCGCGGGAGGATCAGGAGCTGACCGAGGGGCGCAAGCTTGCGCCCTGGGACGGTTACCTGTTGGCGCTGACACGCCAGAAAGAGAGCCTGCCCCTGCTGCAGCGGGCCTCGCACCTCAGCCCCATCAGTGACCTGCTTCAGCACCCTGTGCAGCTGCAGGACCGGGGGCGAGACCTCGGGCTTAGTGCGGTAAGAATGAACGAGGACACCAGCGGTGGCGGTAACGGCTACTTCCTGCTGATCTCCGATATCTCCTCGCAGATCCAAGCCATCAACCAGGACACACATACCCTGATGGGAGCCGGCCTGATCGGCTGGCTGGCCGCCGAACTGATGCTGCTGCTGATCCTGCTGCGCCCCATGGCACGCCTGCGTCGTATCGCCGGCGTACTCCCAACGCTTGCCAACGGCTGCTTCGACGATGTCAGAGCTGCGATTCCCGCGACCCACTATCGGCTACCAGACGAAATCGACGTGCTGGAAGGCACCACCCTGGCACTCTCTCGCCAGCTCGAGATACTTGAAGTGGAGGTTCAGGAGCGCGGCGACCAATTGGCACAACGCGTCGATGAGCTGGCCAAGGAACGAGACTTCGTCAACAGCCTGCTGGACACCGCCCGTGTCTTCATCATTGCCCAGGACAGCCGGGGGCGGATCACCCTGGTCAACGATTACACTCGAACAATGCTCAACCTCGACGACGCCTCTCTCCTGGGTCGCCATTTCGTCGACTTGTTCGAGGCCGGTCGCCCCTCGCCGGTAAACAACGTCGATATTCCGCAGCAGGAAGAGCGGAGCCTACATATCTCCGGGCAGCGTCCGTACACCATCGCCTGGTACCATGCCCCCCTGCCCTCGGGCGGCGACGAGGGCAAGTCACGAATCTCGGTGGGGCTCGATATCACCAAGCGCAAGGCCGCAGAGGCGCGCCTGACCTGGCTGGCCGAACGCGACCCCCTGACCAAGCTCTATAACCGACGCTACTTCCAGGACGCCCTACAGATGGCGCTCTCGCGCGAGTCGCAAGGTGCAGTGCTGCTACTGGATCTCGACCAGTTCAAGGAGGTCAACGAGCTGAGCGGCCACCATGTCGGTGACCGTCTGCTGCGCGAGGTGGCCAACACTCTCTTGCGAAACCTGGGGCATCGCGGGGCTATCGCCCGCCTGGGAGGCGACGAGTTCTCGCTACTGCTGGAGCATGCCGATGCGGACCAGGCGATTCAGGTTGCCCAGCACATCGACCAGCTGCTCGATAACCTGGGATTCACTGCCACAGGACGACGCCATCGGGTGACCGCCAGCATCGGCATTGCCCTGTATCCCACGCACGGCACGACACCAGCCGACATGATGGCCAGCGCCGACGTGGCCATGTACAAGGCCAAGGAGAGTGGCGTCCAGCAGTGGCACCTGCTCTCGCACTCCGAGAATGCCAAGGACGAATTGCAGGAGCGGGTGCACTGGGTCGAGTGTGTGCGTAGTGCCCTGGCAGAGGACAGCTTCGAACTGATGGTACAACCGATCATGCGGCTGGAGGATCACGACGTAAAACACTACGAGGTTCTACTGCGCATGCGCGATGCCGACGGTAGCCTGATCTCCCCTGCGGCGTTCATTCCTATCGCGGAGCGCAGCGGCCAGATCGTGAAGATCGATCGCTGGGTACTGCGCCACAGCCTGCGGGCGCTCAACCAACTGCAGGAACAAGGCATCTCTCTGGCGGTCAATCTGTCCGGACAGTCGTTGCACGATGTTGGGCTGAAGCAGTATCTGGCCGAGGAACTGGCCGCCAGCGGAGCCGACCCTCATTATCTTATCCTGGAGGTCACCGAGACCGCCGCCGTGACCGACTTTTCCACGGCACGTGGTGTCCTTCAGGCACTACGCGACCTCGGGTGTCGAACCGCCCTGGATGACTTCGGGGTAGGGTTCAGCAGCTTCCACTACCTGGGGCAACTGCCGGTGGACTATATCAAGATCGACGGGTCTTTCATTCGCAGCCTCCTGGTCAGCCAGGAGAGCCGAGTCATCGTCCAGGCCATTGCCGATATTGCCGCCGGGTTCGGCAAGCAGGCTATCGCCGAATTCGTCGACCAGGAGGCTCTCCTGCCGATACTGAAGTCCTACGGCATCTCCTACGGACAAGGCTTCCACCTGGGCAGGCCATCACTGCTTAGAGAAACATTCAAGACCACACAGCATGCCTCGCAGGGCGAGCCAAAAGGAGATAGTCGGTGAAAGGTGTCACAACAAAAAACCAGAAAATGGTCATGTCCCACTCCTCTGGTAGCGGTATCGGCATCAACCCCGACCAGCTCTTCGATAACTTTAGCTTAATAATAGCTCATACTGCCTCGCAAAAAGAGCGTGCCTTCTCTCTCCGTCATGCGGTTTTCCATGAGGAACTTCACTATGATATAGGAGAGAAAACAAACAGCCCAATAGAAAAGGACGCGTATGACCATAACTCTATACTATGCCTGCTTCAACACAAGGAAAGCAATATAGATGCAGGCTGCTTGAGGGTGGTCACCATAGACAACAACCCCAACCATCCGGTTAACAACCTGCCACTTGAAGAGTACAGTGGAGACAGCTTAGAAGGCTCCGACTTTCATCCAGCCTTTTATCCAAAAAACCAGCTTTGCGAGGTTTCCAGGCTTGCCGTTCATCCAGGCTTCAGAAAAAAAACCTCCCCCCCCACGGGAACAATAGGCGAGGATATAAGCAATATTGTCTCTAAAAACAACGGAAATCAGACTGCATTAATAAGCTTGAGTCTATTTCTTGCCGCAACCGCCATCGTAGGAATTTCAGGACGCCGACATGTCTTTGCCATGATGGAGCCGAGATTTAACAGATTGCTAAAACTCTCGGGGCTTCGTTTTCAAAAAGCGGGAGAAACCATTGATCACTGCGGATTGAGAGCGGCGTATTATATCGATCAGAAGCAGGCAGAAAGCGACCTCCCAGACAGCATCAAACCTCTGTATACGCGAATAAAAAGCTGCCTGGAGCAGCAGCTTAGCCTTCACGATCGCGACAAGGTCAGGGCCCATGGCCTTTACCAGGAAGTGTAGGGCTTCGCCTGCAAGCCCTGAATTCAAGCAACAGGTGCCCGCCTGGTTGGTCGCTGCCCCAGTGGCCGAGGCGCTGAGGCCGACGCACGGCATGAGTCCGATCACGGCGATGACGATGCTCGCCGAACTGGACATCACCCTCTTCGGCTCGCCCCGTCAACTGATGGCCTACCCGGGCCTGGGAGGCAAACCAGAACCAATCTTTAGAGGGCCGGCCAGGCAGGCCCCGTATACAGTCGCCCTTGCCACCCAAGCACCATGATCGCCAGCACATTGCGGTGCTCGCCCCCCTCCAGGTCGGTGCTGCCGTCCGGCGAGGGAATCATGCCGCTGGCGGGGTCCACCGCCGCGGCCAGGGCATCGCGTACCCGGTCCACAAGAGGGTGCCCCTCGCGGCCCGCGAGCAGGAAGCTCAGCGCCACCTCCGCCTGGATATCCTCGGTGGCATCGCGCATGATCCGCTCGGACTGTTCCGAGAAGGCTTCGAGTATCCAGGCATACGCCTCGGCATCCACCTCCTGCTGGTAGTAACGGCTGGCGCCAATGACGAAATGTGTCAGCCCGTAGAGCCAGTTGCGATACTCGGCGGTCGACAGGAGCGCCAGAGTGTCCGGGGGATAGCGCCGCCGGAAGGCGGCCTCCACCTCCCGGCGCAGATCCATCACGCCGAGCTGGTGAAGGAAGTGCACCTGATTGGCGACCTGGGCGGCATAGACCTCCAGCACTTCAGCGTCCGTCAGGAACGCCTCCCAGGCTAGATCTTCCAGATAGTCCAGCGCCCGCTCATGGCCGGGAACCTCGTCCAGCATGCCGTGGTAGTGCGCCTGCACCAGTCGGAACAGCAGCCCCTTGGCATAGGCGAACTCGCCCCACCGGGTGAACATCTCGGCCCGGGCACGCTGTTTTGCGGTGCGCCGCGGGTACCCCTCGACGCTCTCTCTGGCGAGCCGTTCGATCTGCCCTGGCACTGCGAGCTCGGCAATCTCGGCCTCCAGGCGCCCCGCCAGGTGCAGCATATACTCACGGTTGGCCGGCAGGTAACGCTCCTCGCCGGTCACTCGGTAGAGGCGCTGGGCGTAGTGGCGGCGCTTGCCGCCGGAGAGTTCGGGGAGCACGGCTTCATAGGTCGCCCGGATTCGCTCCGCCGCCAGCCGGTGGCGTTCGGCCGGGCCGGCATCGGGCTGCTGCACGGCACAGGCCGAAAGCTGCAGCGCCAGCACACAGAGGGCAAGCCATGACAGCTGCCGCGCGTGGAGGCTGGGCAGGGGCAGGCTCATGAGCGATTCTTCCTGCGCCGTGACTGCTCGGGACGAATCATGCGGACTCTTACCTTGGGCCGTGGTGGCTCGGCAGGCGGTGCCGGCGGCTCGCCCTTGGCGACCGGCGGAGATGGCTCGGGAGTTCTAGGGATCTCCACCCAGGCGAAGGTCGGCAGTGCCAGATGCCAGTGAATGGCGGCCAGACGGATGCCGAGAGTCGTCAGCAGCGACAGGGCAATGGCCAGGGGGCCGGGAGCCCCGAACGCATCCAGACTCACATAGGCGGTTCCACCGGCGATCGCCGCGGTGGCGTAGATCTCCTCACGCAGCACCATGGGCACACGGCGCGCCAGCACATCGCGCACCATGCCGCCGGCCACCCCGGTCATCATCCCCATCAGTACGGCCACCAGCCCCGACGTCCCCATCTGGAGCGCCTTGTGGGCACCGATCACCACGAACAGCGCCAGCCCGAAGGCATCGGCCACCGGCAGGAAGCCGCGCGAGAGGCGGTGGATATAGTGGAACCCGAGGATGGCGAGGGCCACCGTGGCCAGGATGACCCACAGGTAGGTCGGGTCGGTGACCCAGAATACCGGCCGTACACCGAGCACGAGGTCGCGCAGGGTGCCTCCACCGATACCGGTCACGGCGGCCAGCACCAGCATGCCGAAGGGGTCCATGCTCTTGCGGCAGGCCAGCACCACCCCCGACAACGCAAAGACAATGACTCCCGCCAGGTCCAGCCAGTAGATCAACTCACTCACGGTATGCCCTCTCCCGCTGGTCCGGCCTCAAATGGCCGCACAGCATAGACCATGTCACACGACTCCGAAGGAGTCAGCCTCCTCCTGTGCCGAATCGGGCCAGCTGCATCTCCCGCAATCGGCTGAGGGTGCGCCGGAAGGGAAAGGCCAGGTGCCCCTGGGGATAGAGCCGCTCCATGGCTACCTCCGCCTCCAGATAGAGCGGCGTACGCCTGTCATAGCACTCATCGACCAGGGCGATGAAGCGCCGCACGCCATCGTCCCGGCGCGTCAGTGGTGGCAGCTCACGATCTCCCGCCTCGACACGGCTGACCCCATCCTCGGTTCCCCTGGCGATGCCTCTTATCGGAGGCGCCTCACTCAGGCGGGGCACGTCATCGAGCAGGATATGCGCGAAGCGGTCGACCAGTTCGATGAAGTCCAGCGCCGCCAGGGGTTGCTCGCAGAGCTCCGTATAGCCGCACCAGACGACCGAGTCGCTGCGCCCACGCACCGCGATGGTGCGATGTCCCAGCTCGATGGGGGCCTGGGTCGTCTGCTCGCCGGCCGTCAGCTCGTCGAAGAGAGTGGGCAGCGCCCTGGGACTTCCGCTCTCGACGACCCAGTAGCGCTGATGGCGGCGCCCGGGATGCAGGCGATGGTCCTGGCCCTCGCCGAGATCGACGGTACGCATATGGCGCTCGATGGCGGCAATGGCGGGCAGGAAGCGCTCGCGATTGAAGCCGTCGGCATACAGCTGATAAGGCGCCTGATTGGAGGTGCAGACCAGCACGACACCCTGCTCGAAGAGTGCCGTCAGGAGACCGCCAAGCAGCATGGCATCGGCGATATCGTTGACGAAAAGCTCGTCGAGGCAGAGCACGCGTATCTCGGCCGCCAGCTCCAGGGCCAGGGCGACCAGCGGGTCCGGGGTGCCGCCGAGCTGGAACTGTCGACGATGCACCCAGCGCATGAAGTGGTGGAAGTGCTGCCGTCGAGCGGGCACGCGAAGGCCCTGATGGAAGGCGTCCATCAGCCAGGTCTTGCCGCGCCCCACCGGTCCCCACAGATAGACGCCCGACACCCGGGCCGCCGGTGCCGCGTCATGCACGACATCGAAGCAGGCCTCGAGGGCCTCGGCGGCGAGCCGCTGATACCTGTCCTCGACGAATCCCTGGTGGGCCAGGGCATGCCGATAGGCAGCCAACGGCGTGCTCGTCACGGGCGGCTGGCGGGACGCCTCATCACTCAGCGTCTCATCAGCCAAGGCCTCATTACGCCTCGACTCCGTCACGCCCCCTCCAGCTGGAAGGGGTAGACGCTGCCGATACCCAGCAGCCGGCTGAGTTCGTCGAGTGCGGTCAGTGTCTCCCTGGCCAGGGCAGGATCGGCGAGATCCTCGGGGGTCAGGCGGTCGCGGTAGTGACGCTTCACCCAGCCCACCAGCTCGGCATGCAACCCGTCATCGAGCAGCACAAGGCCGGAGAGCGCGGCACGCTCCTCGGCCGCCAGCACCACCCGCAGGCGCAGGCAGGCGGGGCCACCACCGTTACGCATGCTCTGCTTGACGTCCTTGACCACCACCTCGCCGATGGGGTTGGCCCCCGCCAGCAGATGGTCCTGCAGGGTACGCCAGACACTCTCGTTCTCCCGACACTCGCCGGGCACCACCAGGGTCATGGAGCCATCCGCATTGGAGAGCAGCTGGGAGTTGAAGAGATACGACCCCACCGCATCCTCGAGACTCACCGCTTCCCGGGGGATTCGCAGGGGAATCAGCGGCGTGCTCATGCGCTCGCGCAGCGCCTCCAGGGTGCCCTCCTCGTCCAGGAAGGCCATCTCGTGGTAGAGCAGCACCGGCCCGTTGCCCACCGCGATCACATCGTTGTGGAAGACCCCGGCGTCGATGGCCCCGGGGTGCTGCTGGGCGAATACCGTCTGCGCCGCGGAGAGGCCATGCTGGCGCGCCACCGCCTGGCTCGCCTCCAGGGTCTGACGCGCCGGAAAGCGTCGGGGCGCCGGGTTCTCCTGATGGCCCCAGCCGAAGGCGGTGCGGCCATAGACGTAGAGATGCACTCCCGCCTCGCCATGCTCCCCGGCCAGGCGGGTATGGTTGGCCGCCCCCTCGTCGGAGAAGGCCGGGGTGGCGGGCAGCACCGGATGGTGGGCGAAGCGTGCCGGGTCGCGGAAGATCGCCGCCAGCACGCGCCCGGTGGTGGCGGGCTCGAGATAGCGGTGGAAGCTCGACTGCAGGTTGGCCGGGGTGAAGTGCACGCGGCCATCGGGGGCATCCCGGCTGGGCGTCACGGTGGCGGCGTTGGCGGTCCACATGCTCGCGGCGGAGCATACCGCGCGCAGGAGCTGCGGCGCCTCGCCGGCGGCCCGTGCCAGCACCTGCTCATCACTGCCGCTAAAGCCCAGCGTTCGCAACGCACCCAGGTCCGGGCGCTGCTGGGGCGGCAGCACTCCCTGGGGGTAGCCGGCGTCCATCAACGCCTTCATCTTGGCCAGCCCCTGCAGGGCGCCCTCCCTGGGGTTGGCCTCCAGGCCTCCATGGCGCATCGATGCCACATTGCCCAGCGCCAGGCCGGCATAGTTGTGGGTCGGGCCCACCAGGCCGTCGAAATTGACCTCACGGTAATCCGTGAGACCCTGCTCTGTCTTCAGGTTCTCGTTCACAGGCTCACTCCCGGGGGCAGCTGGTCGGGCAGGTGCAGGTCTTCGCTCTCCATGGAGGCCACCGGATAGGCGCAGTAGTCCGCCGCGTAGTAGGCACTCGGCCGATGGTTGCCGCTATCCCCCACCCCGCCGAAGGGAGCATCGCCGGAGGCGCCGGTGGTCTGGCGGTTCCAGTTGACGATGCCCGCTCGAATGCGCAGCAGGAAGTCATCCCAGTCGGCGGGCGTTCCACCGACCAGTCCGGCGGAGAGCCCGTAGCGAGTGGCATTGGCCAGCTCCAGCGCCTCGTCCCAGCGACGGTAACGGTGCACCCGCAGCAGCGGGCCGAAGTGCTCCTCGTCGGGCACTTCCAGGCCGGTGACATCGATCAGCGCCGGGCTGAGCAGGCTGGTGCCCTCCTCGAGTCGCTCCATGCGCGCCAGCACCGTGCCACCCTGCGCCTCCAGGGCCGCCTGGGCCGCCAGCAGGCCATCGGCGGCGGCCACGCTGACCAGGCCGCCGTAGAAGGGGGCCGGTTCGCTGAAGGGGGCGGCGACCCGCAACCGCGAGATGGCATCCACCAGCGCCTCGACAAGGCGGTCGCCCACCTCCCCCTCGGGCACGATCAGGCGACGCGCGCAGGTGCAACGCTGGCCGCCGGAGAGAAAGGCCGACTGCAGGATGGTCAGCACCGCGGCATCCTGGTCGGGCACGTCCCGGACCACTAGCGGATTGTTGCCACCCAGCTCCAGCGCCAGGATCTTGTCCAGCTGGCCGGCGAACTGACGGTGCAGGATCCCCCCCACCTTGGCGCTGCCGGTGAACAGCAGGCCATCGATACCGGGGTGGGCGGCCAGTGCCTGACCGGTCTCCGCTCCGCCCTGCACCAGGTTGATCACCCCGGCCGGCAGGCCCGCCTCCTGCCAGCACTGCAGGGTCAGGTCGGCGGTCAGCGGCGACTGCTCGCTGGGCTTGAACACGACACTGTTGCCGGCCAGCAGCGCCGGCACCATATGGCCATTAGGCAGATGCCCCGGGAAGTTATAGGGACCGAACACCGCCATCACCCCATGGGGCCGATGACGCAGCACGGCACGCGCCTCTCCCAGGTCACGCTCGCGCTGACCGGTACGTTCCTGACAGGCACGCAGCGAGATCGCCACCTTGCCAATCATGGCACCCACCTCGGTGCGCGCCTCCCACAGCGGCTTGCCGGTCTCGTGGGCGATGGCCGCCGCGAGATCCTCGCGGTGGCTCTCCAGCACCTCCCGGAAACGCTCCACCAGCGCCTGGCGCTCGGCGAAGGAGGTCCTGGCCCAGGCCGGGAAGGCCTCGCGTGCCGCATCCACCGCGGCGGCGACGTCCTCGGCACTGGCACCTCCCCCCTGCCACAGTCGTTCCCCCGTTACCCCGTCCAGCTTGGTAAAGGGCGCAGCGGCGCCCTCGCGCCAGCGTTCACCGATCAGCAGCGACTGGGTCGGCTTCATGATGCATCCTCCTCGGTATCCAGGATTCGCAGAGTCGCGCCTGCCTCCACCTCGAGGCGGGCCGCCTCGGCGGCGGTCAGGTGCAGCGTGCCATCTGCATCGGGGCCGCGCCCCACCCAGGCGGCACGGAAGTGGGCCATCTCGGTCGTCGCGGCCAGCCAGCGCGGACGCTCGCCCGCCTCGCTCAGGCCAGGGTCGATCTCCGCCACACAGCGTCGTGACAGGCGCACTCCCCGCACGTCATCGAGATAGGCCTCAACGGTAGGCCCCCCGTCGAAGATGTCGATATAGCCCTCCCAGCGCAGCCCCTCCTTGTTGAGCATGGCCAGGGCCGGTCGGGTCTGCTCGTGAACCTTGCCGATGCAGTCCCGCGCCTCGTCGGAGAGGAAGGGAGTGTAGATCGGGTACTTGGGCATCAGCTCCCCGATAAAGCTCTTCTGGCCCAGCCCGGTCAGGCGGTCGGCCTCGTCGAAATCCATGGGGAAGAAGTGGCTGCCCAGGCAGTGCCAGAAGGGACTCTTGCCCTGCTCGTCGAAGACGCCGCGCATCTCCGCGAGCACCTTGTCGGGAAAGCGGTCGCGAAACTCCGCCATGAACAGCCAGCGCACCATGGAGAGCAGGGCGCCATTGCGCTCGGCGCGACGGTCGCCGCCGCGATAGGCGGGACGCAGGAACAGCGAGGCCACCTCGGCGTCGCCGGTGTGATCCGAACACAGGAACAGGGTGTCGATGGTGCGATGCAGGTCGAGCTGCACCGATGAGTGGGCCAGGGTGCCCAGACGATAGTGATAGAAGGGCGTCTCGCGGCCCACCTCGCCCTCGATGGCACAGCAGCCGGCGAGTTGACCGCTGACCTCATCCTCGAGCACGAAGAAGTAGTTGCGACGCCCGGGGGGCGTACGCTCCAGGAAGGTGTCGGTGGTGGCGGCAATCTTGGCGGCCAGAAAGTCGCGGTTGTCGGGCAGCGACGTGAAGCCGACGCCGGTCTCCCGGGCCAGCGCCTGGAGCTCTTCCAGGTCACCCTCGGCGATGGGTCGAATACGCATTACAGCTCCCCCTCGTCATAGCCCGGGTCATGAGCCTCGGTAGCCGGGTCCTCGCCGCCGGGCAGGGAAAGCGGCGCGGCCAGCACCGCGCGCCCCTCCTCCACGCCCAGCACCTCGGCATGCTCCGGCGAGAGCATCAGCTGGCCGGTGGGGGATAGCGCATAGCGCGCGACCACACAGCGGAAGTCGGCCAGACGCTGGTTGGCGACCATGGCCGGCTCGGCGTCGGGCAGGGTGTGGGCGGGACGGATTCGCACCGGATGCCAGGCGGCGCGCCGAAAGCTCTGCAGGCGCTCCCGCTCGGCCTTGATCACCGGACCGGCGTCGAAGATATCGACATGTCGGGAGCGCTGGAATCCCTCGCCCAGCATCTCCGCCAGGGCCACCTCGTGGTCGGGATGCTCGCGGCCGATGGCGGCCCGCGCCTGGGGCGTGAGCAGCGACAGATAAAGCGGAAACTGCGGCATCACCTCGGCGATAAAACTCTTCGAGCGAATCCCGGCCAGGGTATTGATCTCCTCATAGTCCCGCACGAAGAAGTGGCGCCCCACGCTGTTCCAGAAGGGCGACTCCCCATCCGCGTCCAGATAACCCGGGAAGGCCATGGCCAGTAGTGTGGCGAAGCGCTCGGGATACTGAGCGATCAGCATCAGGCGTGCTCGGCGCAACAGGCTCTCGGCGCTGGTACCGCGGTAGCGCGGCGCCAGCGAGTAGGCACACAGCAGGCTCGCCTCCGAGACCTCGTGGGATAGCGCCAGGGTCTGCACCTCACGACGCACGTTGAGCTGCTGGGAGGCGTGGATCAGCGTCTCCTGGCGATAGGTGTAGTAGGCATCCTGGGCGCCGGCCTGGGCCCGCACGGTGGCGGTACCCACCACCTCGCCACGAACCAGGTCCTCGAGCACGAAGGTGTAGTGCTCGTCACCGGGGCACTCCACCGACTTGGCAAAGGCCTGACGCGAGCGCGCGATACGCTCCTCGAGACGGTCGCGATGGACCGGGAGGTTGGTAAGCCGCGGCACGGCGCCCCCCGCCAGCCGCTCCAGGGCGGGCAGGTCGGCCGCGGCGATAGGACGCACGACGAGCATGGTGGCGTCTCCTCTCTCGCTCACGAGGCGTCGACCAGGCGTGCCACGGCTCGCTCCAGGCGTGCCATGCCCTCGGCGATATCGGCTTCGGGAATCACCAGCGAGGGCGCCATGCGCAGCACATTGGGCCCGGCGACCAGGGCCATCACGCCCTCCTCGATGGCCAGCGGCAGGATATCCTTGGCCCGGTCACGCCACGCCTCGCTCATCTCGGCACCGACCAGCAGACCCATGCCGCGCACCTCGCGGAACACCCCGTACTTGGCGTTGATCGCCTCCAGGTGCTCACGGAAGAGGTCGTGACGCTGCCTCACGCCCTCCAGCACCTCGGGGGTATCGATATATTCGATGGCCGCAAGTGCCACCGCCGAGGCCAGCGGGTTGCCACCATAGGTGGAGCCATGGGTGCCCATGGTGAAGGCCGAAGCGACGCGATCGGTGGCCAGCATGGCCCCAACCGGGAAGCCACCGCCCAGGGCCTTGGCGCTGGTGAGGATATCCGGGGTCACGCCGAGCTGCTGGTAGGCATAGAGCGAGCCGGTACGGCCTACGCCGGTCTGCACCTCGTCGAAGATCAGCAGGGCGTCGTGGGCATCGCACAGGTCGCGCAGCCCCTGCAGGAAGTCACGCTGACCGGGCAGCACCCCACCCTCGCCCTGCATCGGCTCCACCATCACCGCGCAGGTATCGTCGTTGATCAGGTCACGTACGCTGTCGAGATTGTTGTACTCGCCATGGACGATGCCGCCGGGCACCGGGCCGAACCCCTGGGCGTACTTGGGCTGGCCGCCCACGCTGACGGTGAAGAAGGTGCGCCCGTGAAAGGACTGGGAGAAGGAGACGATACGGTGCTTGTGCTCACCGGCCTGGTCGAAGGCCCAGCGCCGGGCCAGCTTGAGCGCCGCCTCGTTGGCCTCTCCCCCGGAGGAGCACAGGAACACCTTGTCGGCGAAGGTGCGCTCCACAAGGGTACGCGCCAGCTTGAGGGCAGGTTCGTTGGTATAGACATTGGAGAGGTGCCAGAGCCGGTCGGCCTGCTCCTTGAGGGCCTCGACCAGTACCGGGTGGCAGTGCCCAAGCCCGTTGACGGCGATACCGCCGGCGAAGTCGATATACTGACGGCCCTGCTGGTCCCACAGTCGGCTGCCTTCGCCGCGCACCGGAATCACCTGCTGGGGGGAGTAGTTCGGCACCATGTAGTGGTCGAAGTCGGCGCGGGTCGGGGTCTGGCTCATGACATCCTCCTGTGAAGTCGGGAAAGCGCATTCAGGATACGCCAGTCATCGAGTATAGAGAGGCGCGCCATCCACCGCTTTCAGCGTTGGGACGCCAACTTGTGAAAAAGCCCCCCACTCCGGCTGGTTGGGCTAGGCTGGAGACGTTCCCCTGCGAGGAGCCGCGCATGTTCAATACCACTGCCTGGAACCGGCGGCGCTATAGCCTCTATGCCCCCATCTACGACGCCGTGGCCCGGCGCGCCTTCCGCCGTGCACGCCGCATCGCCCTCTCCCAGGTGCACTGGCAGCGCGGCATGCGGGTGCTGGTGGTGGGTGCCGGCACCGGGCTCGATCTCTACTTCCTGCCCCGGGACGTCGAACTCCACGCCAGCGATCTCGCACCGGCCATGGTGCGGCGCCTCGCGCGCCGCGCCGAGTCGCTGGGCATGGACGTCCAGACCACGGTGATGGATGCCGAGCGCCTGGAGTACCCGGACGACCACTTCGATGTGGTGGTGATGCACCTGATACTCGCGGTGATGCCCGACCCGCAGCGGGGACTGGCCGAGGCAAGGCGGGTGATGAAGCCGGACGGCCAGCTCTGCGTGCTGGACAAGTTTCAGGCCGATGATCGCCCCTCCGGCGTGGGTCGCCGGGCCCTCAACGCCCTGACCTCGGCCATCGCCACCGATATTACCCGTCAGGCCCGTCCGCTGCTCAAGGCCGGCGGTTTCGTTATCGAGCAGGATACGCCGGTGATGATGGGCTCGCTGGTTCGCGCCCTGCTGGCCAGGCCGGCCTGATCAGCTCAGGCGCTCCTCTCGCGGCGTCAGGCCGAAGTGATTGCGGTAGGTGGTGGAGAAGTGCGCCGCCGAGGAGAAACCGGTCACCAGGGCGATCTCGCCCGCCGGCCGGTCGCTCTCGCGCAGCAGTCGCCGGGCCCGCTGCAGCCGCAGCCCCATGTAGTAGCGGCTGGGCACCGCCTGCAGGTGCTTCTTGAACAGGCGTTCCAGCTGGCGACGGGAGACCCCCAGATGCTCGGCCAGCTCATGGGTCGTCAGGGGCTCCTCGATATTGGCTTCCATCAGGGTCACGGCATCGACCAGGCTCTGAGGAGCGCCGGCCAGCGGCGCCGATGGCTGGGGCTCGTCGGCCATGCGCACTCGCTCCAGCACGAAGTGCGCCGAGACCCGCTCGGCAAGCTCGCTGCCATGATGCGTCGCTATCAGGGTCATCATCATGTCCATGGCCGCGGTACCACCGCCGCAGGTCAGCCGGTCGCGGTCGATCTCGAACAGCTGACGCGAGAGGCGGATCCTGGGATGAGCGCCCGCCACCGCCTCGAACCGAGGCCAGGGCACCGTGGCACGATAACCGTCGAGCAGGCCGGCGCTGGCCAGCAGCTCGGCACCGCCACCGATGCCCGCCAGGCTGCGTCCCTGGGCGGCCTGCCGGCGTAGCCAGACAAGCAGCGTCGACGCCGGTGCCTCGCCCCAGGGAGCGCAGACCAGCAGCAGGTCGAGGGCGTCATCCTCGGCGATGGCGCGATCGGGAGTCAGCACCTGACGCGAGCCGCTGGGAACCGGACGATCATCCAGCCCCAGGGTGACGAGCGAATAGAGGGGGGTGTCGGCCAGCCGATTGGCCACCGCCAGCGGCTCGGTGGCGCAGGCCTCGGCCAGCAGGGAGAACCCCGGCAGTACCACCACCCCGACCCGACGCTGGGTGGAGGCGATGGGAGTGGCTGGCGTATCGGGCATGCGGGGCTCTCGCAACAACAGGGTCGCCCATTGTAGCCAAAGCCCCGCCTCGCGGCAGCCCTACCGGTCGCGCGCGGCTAGCCGCTCATGCCCACCACCAGTAGATAACCCAGCACGGCAACCGCCAGCACGATGGCCAGCGGCAACAGCCAGGACAGGCCCCGGGCGGGGTCGCGGGCCTCGGGCTGTGTCTCGTCGGGCTCGGGGTGTTCGAAGTCCTCGGGTTCGTTGATTTCCTTGAGACGCTGCAGTTCCTCTTCCGGGGTCTGACTCTCGCGGGTATCCATGGCGCCCTCCGGGTCGGCGAATGTCAGGGCAGGTCGCCGGGGGCGTCCTGCCCTTACAGGGTTACGACATCGAATTCCGCCACGGGATCCACGTCGGCATCGTAGTCGACATCATCCCGCTCGAAGCCGAACAGCTTCAGGAACTCGTGCTTGTACCCAGCATAGTCGGTAATCTCGAAGAGGTTCTCGGTGGTCACGCGCGGCCAGAGCTCCTTGCACGCCTGCTGAACGTCGTCGCGCAGCTCCCAGTCATCCAGGCGCAGACGGCCGGCCTCATCGGTCTCGGCGCTGCCGCCCTGTCCTTCGCCCAGGTAGAGGCGCTCGCCGAACAGCCGGTTGAGCTGATCGATGGTGCCCTCGTGCAGGCCCTTCTCCTTCATTACCTTGTAGACCATGGCGATATAGAGCGGCATGACCGGGATGGCCGCACTGGCCTGGGTCACCACCGACTTGAGCACCGCCACATTGGCGCCGCCGCCGCTGGCCGAAAGACGCTGATTGATCTCGCCGGCGGCGCGATCCAGATCCTCCTTGGCCTTGCCCAGGGCGCCGTGCCAGTAGATCGGCCAGGTGATCTCGGTACCGATATAGCTGAAGGCCACGCTGCGGGCACCGGGGGCCAGCACGCCGGCGCGATCCAGGGCATCGATCCACAGTTCCCAGTCCTCACCGCCCATCACCGCTCGGGTATCCTCGATCTCCTGCTCGGTGGCGGGCTCGACCTCGGCCTCGATGATGGCGTCCTTGTTGGTATCGATGGCGGTGGCGCGATAGGTCTCGCCGATCGGCTTGAGGCTGGAACGCTTGAGCTCGCCCGAGTCGGGCAGCTTGCGCACCGGCGAGGCCAGCGAGTAGACCACCAGGTCGACCTGCCCCAGGTCCTGCTGGATCAGCTCGATCGCCTTCTCGCGGGCCTCATGGGAGAACGCATCGCCGTTGATCGACTTGCTGTAGAGCCCTTCGGCCTTGGCGAACTTGTCGAAGGCGGCGCTGTTGTACCAGCCGGCGGTGCCCGGCTTCTTCTCGCTGCCGGGCTTCTCGAAGAACACACCCAGGGTATCGGCGCCGTAGCCGAAGGCGGCGGTGACGCGGGCCGCCAGGCCGTAGCCGCTGGAGGCGCCGATCACCAGCACCTTCTTGGGTCCGTTCGCCTTGTCGAGGCCGCGGGCCCGGGTCGCCTCGATCTGCTCGAGTACGTTCTTCTCGCAACCGACGGGGTGGGTGGTGGTGCAGATGAAACCGCGTACCTTGGGCTTGATGATCACGTCAGACCTCGCTATTTGTGTGGTGGGCGGCCTTGGCCACCCTGTCATGGAGTGGTAATCGCCCTATTCTAGCCGTTCACGTCCACCGCTGTCCGCCCTTGAGCCCGACCGGTAGCTGGGGCAGGATGCCGTCCTGAAGCTGGTTACCCTTGCCTAGAACCCCGGGAGCAAACGATGGATGCCCAGACCCTGGTCGACGAACGCGGTGAGCTGTGGCTGTCGCTGGCACCGCTATGGCTGGAGCGCGAGCCGGGCGAGCGCGACTATGCGCAGATGCTCGAGGTGATCGAACGCCACGGGCTGACGGTCAACGAACTGGAGTGGGTGTTTCGCATCGAGCTGGCACCGGTCCTGGCGCGCCACCAGGTGTCGGTGGTCGGCGAGTGGCAGCGCTTCGACGAATATGCGCTGATGAAGCAGCTGGTGGCCCACAACCTGCGGCTCAAGGGGTGGCGACGCAAGAGCTGGGCGCTCTTCTCGGGGCTGACGACCATGATGACGCGGCATCGCTGGAACGAGCTGATCGGCCGCCTGATGGTGGAACGCGGCGAGACGCCCCCATGATGACCAGGCCCTCGCAGCGTCAGGCGGGAACGAGCGGATCTCGAGCCCCCTCAGGCCTCATCCAGGGCTAGTTCGATGGCGATGCGTAGCTCAGCCTCACCGTCGCGGGGCGAGAAGCGGCGGATCACCCGACCATCGCGCCCCACCAGAAACTTGGTGAAGTTCCACTTGATCATACCGGTGCCCAGCACTCCGGGTGCCTGGCGCTTGAGCTCGACAAACAGCGGGTCGGCATCACCGCCGTTGACCTTCACCTTCTCCATCAGCGGAAAGCTGACCTGGTAGTCGCGCGCACTCAAGGCGCAGAACTCCTGCGCGGACTCCGGTGATTGGCGGCCAAACTGATTGCAGGGGAAGCCGATCACCATGAAGCCACGCTGGCGATAGCGGCGATAGAGTCGCTCCAGTTCTCGCAGCTGTGGCGTGAAGCCGCAACGACTGGCGACATTGACGATAAGCAGCACCTGGCCACGCAGCGCGCCGAAGTTGAAGGGCTCGCCCTGGGCGGTGAGAGACCGTTGATCGTGGATGGTCATGCGCTGGCCCCGATAGTCGATATCCTTCACGATGCCACGCCGCCCACGGCAGCGCTACCCCGTGATGCCCTGCCTACCCAGCCGGCGGCGGCGCCGCCGCCCCCTCGAGAGCTGCCGTCACGGTGTCCAGATGGGTGAGGTTCACGGGGCGATTCATGCAGTGCCCTCCAGCAGCCCCGCATCACGCAGAATCTCAACGGCCTGTCGGGTATCCGGCGTAATGCCTTCCAGAGCCAGGGCCTCGGCGGGGGGCAGCCAGAACGCCTCGGCCACCTCCTCGGCCTGGAGGGCCAGGGGCCCATCATGCTCGACCAGGTAGAGACTCCCGAAGATATGGTTGCCATCCCGGGCATGCACGAAGTCCCCCGCCGGCACCAGCGTCGCACCGTGGATGCCCAGCTCCTCCTCGAGTTCGCGACGGGCCGCCAGATGAACCGCCTCCCCGGCCCCCACCACGCCACCGGCGGCCAGGTCGAGCCCGCCGGGGAAGACCTCCTTGGTCAGGGTGCGGCGCTGCACGCAGAGCTCGCCGCGAGTGTTGCACACCACCACATAGGTGGCGCGGTGCCAGAAGCGGAACCGACGCATCTCGGCGCGCCAGGCACTGCCGCATGGGCGGTTGCGGGAATCCACCAGCTGGATGCGCTCGCGGGCGATATGCGGCGCCGGCAGACGCGAATCATTGATCATGGCTGTGCTCCCGAAAAAATGCCTTCAGCCTAACCAGTCCCGGACATGACGTCACGTTGACCGCGCGCCCTGCGACTTCCATGCTCAAGCTAGGCCGTCGATGCGGAGACACGTCATGCCCGATCACGCCCCCCGTACTCATCTGGCTACCCACGAGGTCGCCAATCAACCGCCCCCGGTCGGCGACCGCGACCTGCTGGTCGACGATCTTCCTCTGCGTGAGGCCCTGGCCCGGGAGGCGCCGTCCTGGGTCGCCGAGCAGCTGGCCCCGCTGGGTCGCGATATCGGCAGCGAGCGCGTTCGTGACCTGGGTGAGCAGGCCAACCGTCACCCCCCCGAGCTGAGACTCTTCGACCGCCACGGCCGGCGGCTCGATGAGGTGTGCTACCACCCCGCCTATCACCAGCTGATGGGCCTGGCCATCGAGGGCGGCTGGCACGCCGTGGCCTGGCAGCAGGAGGGCCGTGGCGGCCACCAGGCCCATGTCGCCGCCCTCTATCTGATGACTCAGGCCGAGCCGGGGTTCTGCTGCCCGGTGACCATGACCCATGCCGCCATGCCGGTGCTGCGTCACTCGCCCGCCGTGGCGGCCCGCTGGGCACCGGGGCTGCTGGCCAACCACTACGACCCTCGGGCCCTGCCGGCGAGCCGGAAACAGGGTCTGACCTTCGGCATGGCCATGACCGAGAAGCAGGGCGGCAGCGATGTCAGAGCCAATTCCACCCAGGCCCAGCCCAGCGACACCCCTCAGGGAGAACCCGCCGAGGGTGGCTGGCGACTGACTGGTCACAAGTGGTTCTGCAGCGCCCCCATGTCCGACGCCTTCCTGACGCTGGCCCAGACCGGAGCGGGGCTGGGCTGCTTTCTGGTACCGCGCTTCACCCCCGATGGTGAACGCAACGCCATCGAGCTTCAGCGACTCAAGGACAAGTGCGGCAACCGTGCCAATGCCTCGGCTGAGATCGAGTACCACGGCGCCTGGGCCGAGCCCATCGGCGCGCCCGATCGCGGTATCGCCACCCTCCTCGAGATGGTGCAGCAGACCCGCCTGGATGCCGCCACCGCCCCGGTGGGCATGATGCGCCAGGCCCTGGTCGAGGCCTGGCTCCACGCCCAGGGCCGCCACGTCTTCGGCCGGGTACTAGCCGAGCAGCCGCTGATGCGGATGGTGATCGCCGACATGGCGCTGGAGGTGGAGGCCGGTATCGCCCTTGCCCTGCGCACCGCCCGCGCCTTCGACGGCGCGGCCCGGGGCGACGCCAGCGAACGCGCCCTGGCCCGGCTGTTGCCGGCACTGGCCAAGTACTGGCACAACAAGCGGGGCCCGGGGCTCATTGCCGAGGCCATGGAGTGCCTGGGTGGCATCGGCTATGTGGAGGAGGCTCCGCTGGCGCGGCTCTATCGCGAGGCGCCGGTCAACTCGATCTGGGAGGGCTCGGGCAACGTCATCTGCCTGGACGTGCTCCGGGCGCTTGCACGCCACCCCGAGGTGCTGGAGGCGCTATGGCAGGAGCTGGCCTCGGTGCGTGGGCAACAGAGCGAGCTGGACGCCGCCCTGAATGATCTGGAGCGACTGCTCGACGCCCCTCCGCCGGAGCGGGAACCAAGGGTACGCTGGCTCGTCCAGCGCCTGGCCCAGTGCCTGCAGGGGGCATTGCTGCTGCGCCATGCCCCGAATGCGGTCGGCGAGACCTTCTGCCGAACGCGGCTGGGCAGCGAGGTGAGCCCCGCCTATGGCGTGCTGCCCATGGGAGCTCCGGTCGCGGAGATCCTGGCGCGCCTGCCCGGCTAGGCGTTAAGCCGGGTTAGGCATTCAGCCCGGCAGCGCTCCGGCGACGACCCGCGCCGCCAGCGCCAGGAGCATGACGCCGGTGGCGCGATTGATCCAGTGGGCACGCGCCTGAAGCCAGGGCAGTACCCGGGAGTGCGAGAGCCCCAGGGCCACCAGCACGTACCAGCCACCATCGATCAGCATGGCGGTGAGCACGATCACCCCCTGAGCCATCAGGCTCATCCCGGGGCTGATGAACTGGCTGAGCAGGGCGATGAAGAACAGGATCAGCTTGGGGTTGCCCAGCGCCACCAGCACACCATCGCGAGCCGCCTGGCGCCGCGTGGTCGCCACCATCCCCGCCTCCAGCGGGCCGTTGCGCCCGGCTCGCAGCGCTCGTATGCCCAGCCAGGCCAGGTATGCCGCCCCACCCCAGCCAATGATCTGGAACAGCATCGGCTCACGCACGATCAGCGCGCCCAGCCCCCACACGGTGAGCAGCGCATAGAAGCCGACGCCCAGGGCATGCGAGAGCCCTGCCACCACGCCCGGGGCACAGCCACCGCCCAGGGTATGGCGCAGGACCATGGCCAGGCTGGGGCCCGGCGACATGGCTCCCATGGCACACACCGCCGCCAGAGAGAGCCATAGAGAGAAAGGCATCGCGGCGACCTCAGCGGTGGTACTGCTTCTCGCGCTCGGGCTGCCACAGGACGGCATCTATCCGCAGATGCACCTGACCACCGTCGGGCAGCGGCCAGTCGATGATGTCGCCGACTCGCTGGCCGATCAGGCCGGCACCTACCGGCGCCATCACCGAGATGGCATCTTCCACCTCACCCATCGAATGGGGGTAGACCAGGGTGCGCGTCATCTGGCGATCACGCTTCATGTCGGTGAACTGGACGCGGCTGTTCATGCTGACCACATCCTCGGGAATTTCCTCGGGATCCACCACCTCGCCACGCTCGAGCTCTTCCTCGAGAGCATCGGCCACGAAGCGGTCCTTGTCGCTGGCCTCATCGATCAGGCGCTGCAGACGATCGGCATCGAGCCGATTGATGGTAATAGGGGGACGGGACAGCATGACACCTCCTGCACGCTGATAAACGTTCATTGAACGCTTATCCAAGAAACCAACAAAGACAGTCCTTCACCCGCGAGTGGGCGAAGGACTGCAAAGCTCCACCATACGACATCCCGCGACGCCGCAACAGTCCTTGTGTCATCCCGCCCATTCGCGCGCAGTCCATTGTGCATGGCGGGCTGCAGCCTGCCTGGCGAGCGACTAGACTGGAGATCCATTTCAGTATGGAACATATCATGTCGGTTCGACCGTTCGCCTGGCTGATGATCGGCCTGGGCATTCTGCTTCCCATCGTGGGCTGGCAAGTCGCCAGCCCGGCCGGCTTCATCGGCCCGGCACTGATCCTGCTGGGAATCCTGCTGCTGGTGACCCGCCGTGGGCGCTGAGCGTGGGCCCACCAGTCTGAGCGGCCTGCTGGCACGGGTCAGTCAGGCCGGCCAGCATGAAGCCAGCATCAGCCTGGGTGTCATTCTGGAGACGGTCGGGCGTCGCAGTTTCGCCCCCTTCCTGCTGCTCGCCGGCCTGGTAACGCTGGCTCCCCTGGTCGGCGATATCCCGGGTATGCCGACACTGATGGCGAGCCTGGTGTTGCTGGCGGGCAGCCAGCTCCTGCTGGGGCGGCGACGCATCTGGCTACCGCGGTGGCTACTTGAGCGCCGCATCGCGCGCGAGCGCTTTCATCGCCTGCTGGGCTGGCTGGAGCGCCCCGCCGGCTGGACGGATCGGCTACTGCATCAGCGTCTGACCTCGTTGACCCGCCCTCCGGCCCATATTGCCGTGGCCCTGGTCTGCCTGGTGATTGCGCTGGCCATGCCGCCCATGGAGTTCATCCCCTTCAGTGCCAACGGCGCCGGTCTCGCGCTTACCCTGTTCGGCCTGGCGCTGCTCGCCGATGATGGCCTGTTCGCCCTGGCGGGCTACCTGCTCACCGGTGGCACCCTGGCGGTGGTCGTCGTCAGCCTGGCCTGAGCCACACCTGCGATATGGAGACCTCATGACACCTCCCAGCTCCCGCCCCAAGAAGCATCTCAAGCGGGGCCTCTCCGTAGCGGCGCGCATCGGCTATATCGCCAAGGGGGTCGTCTACCTGTTGATCGGGGGCCTGGCCGTGATGGCCGCCACCGGCCTTGGCGGCGGCCATGCGGGCACCAAGGAATCCATCAACCAGCTGATCCAGCGCCCATTCGGAGACATCATGGTGGGACTGCTCGGCGCCGGGTTGTTCGCCTATGCCCTCTGGCGACTGCTGCAGGCCCTGCTCGACACCGAGGACGCAGGCCGCGGTCCCAAGGGAGTCGTCACACGCCTGGGCTTCACGATCAGCAGCCTGACCCACGCCAGCCTCGGGGTCTACTGCATCGACCTGCTGCTCAATGCGGCGATGTCATCGGGTGAAACCGCCGCCCAGGACCGTACGGCCCTGCTGATGAGTCACCAGGGAGGCGTGATTCTGGTCTTCTGTGTCGGCCTGGTATTCCTGGGGGTGGGTCTGCGCCAGCTATGGCGAGCCATCACCCGAAGCTACCTCGACAACTGGCATCATCGCCAGATGTCGACCGGCCAGCGCCGCTTCTTCGAGGGCATTACCCGCTGGGGCCTCCTGGCACGGGGTGTGGTCTTCATGATCATCGGCCTGTTCCTGTGCCTGTCGGCCTGGCAGACCGACCCCAGTCAGGCCCAGGGTCTCGGTGGCGCGCTGACGGTGCTGGCCGCCCGCCCCTTCGGCCCCTGGCTGCTCGGCGTGGTGGCCCTCGGCCTGTTCAGCTACGGCCTCTACTGCCTGATCAACGCCGGCTTTCGGGATACCAGTGTCGACTGATTCATGCACGCCTGGCTCAGGGAGTGGGTGTGAACGCTACTCAGCACCCAATGGCCGAGTCGGCGCAGACCCAATGGCCGTGCCGGCGCAAAAGAGGACGCTGCACGAAGGCGAGGCAAGGTGGAAGAGAAGGGCCAGAAACGCGAACAGCCGCTCGTAAGCGGCTGTTCCATATATGGTACCGGCGGTCGGACTCGAACCGACAAGGGCTTGCACCCGGGGGATTTTGAATCCCCTGCGTCTACCAATTCCGCCACGCCGGCAACGCGCGAAGCATTATACGTGCACCCGGCCGCAGGTCAATCGCGGACCTGACTTCAGGCGACCAAGCCGGTATCCTTGGCGGCTTGCCAGACACCACCGGACCCGAACCGCATGCAGCGCGCCGACTTCCATTTCGAGCTTCCCGACGAGCTTATCGCCCGCTACCCCTCCGAGCAGCGTACCGACTGCCGGCTGCTGTGCGTGGATGGCCCGAGCGGGGAGCTATCCCACCGCCGCTTCCCGGATCTGCTCGAGGTTCTCGAACCGGGCGACCTGCTGGTGTTCAACGACACCCGGGTGATCCCGGCGCGGCTACATGGCCACAAGGCCAGCGGAGGCAGGGTGGAGATGCTGCTCGAGCGCCCCCTGGACGCCCACCGCGGCCTGGCCCATCTGCGCTCCAGCAAGTCACCCAGGCCCGGCACCGAGCTGGTCTTCGAGGGCGACGTCCGGGCCGTGGTGGAGGGCCGCCGCGACGCCCTGTTCGAACTGCGCTTCCTCGGCGAGACGCCGCTGATCGAGCTTCTCGAGCGCCATGGCCATATGCCGCTGCCGCCCTATATCGACCGCGACGACGAGCGCAGCGACCGCGAGCGCTACCAGACCGTCTATGCGCGACGCGATGGCGCAGTCGCCGCACCCACCGCGGGGCTGCACTTCGACGACCCCCTGCTCGAGCGGTTGGCCGAGAAGGGCATCGAGCGCGCCTTCGTCACCCTCCACGTGGGGGCCGGCACCTTCCAGCCGGTACGCGTCGATGATATCCGCGAACACCAGATGCACAGCGAGTGGCTGGAGGTGAGCGAGGAGACCTGCGCCAAGGTAGAGGCCGCCCGCGCGTCCGGCCGCCGCGTCATCGCCGTGGGCACCACTAGCGTACGCTGCCTGGAGAGTGCCTGCGCCAAGAGCACGGATGGCGAGATCGCCGCCTATCGCGGCGAGACCGATATCTTCATCTATCCGGGCTACGAATGGCGCTGCGTCGATGCCCTGATCACCAACTTCCACCTACCGGAGTCCACCCTGCTGATGCTGGTGGCCTCCTTCGCCGGCTACGACACCACCCTCGCCGCCTACCGCGAGGCGGTCGCCGAGCGCTACGCCTTCTTTAGTTATGGCGATGCCATGTTCCTGACCCGCAAGACGCCCTGAGTTCGGCCATGCTGCGTTAAAAGCTGTCTTAAAACACTCATTTACACCAGTAAGCTCCGTGTTCCTCGACAGCGTTTGCCTGCCTGACTTTCCTCCGGACGCCTTGTCCCAGCGTTGAGACTTTCCATGCGAGACGAATGCTTCATGACCTTCGAGCGCCTGGCCAGCGATGGCCGGGCGCGCCGCGGCCGCCTCACCTTTCCCCAAGGCAGCGTCGAGACCCCCGCGTTCATGCCGGTGGGCACCTATGGCACCGTCAAGGGGATGACGCCCCAGTCGGTCGAGGAGATCGGCGCCGAGATCATCCTCGGCAACACCTTCCACCTCTGGCTGCGCCCCGGCATGGAGGTGATCGAGGGCCACGGCGACCTGCACGACTTCGCCCAGTGGCACAAGCCGATCCTCACCGACTCCGGCGGCTTCCAGGTCTTCTCCCTGGGGGCCATGCGCAAGATCACCGAGCAGGGCGTCCACTTCCGCTCGCCGGTGGATGGCGCCAAGGTCTTCATGGGCCCCGAGGAGTCCATGGCGGTGCAGCGCTCGCTGGGCTCCGATGTGGTGATGATCTTCGATGAGTGCACCCCCTACCCGGCTACCGAGAAGGAAGCACGGCTCTCCATGGAGCGCTCGCTGCGCTGGGCAGAACGCTCACGCGATGCCCATGGCACCTCGCCTTCTGCGCTGTTCGGCATCGTCCAGGGCGGCATGTACCCCGAACTCCGCGAACGCTCCCTCGAGGGGCTGATGAAGATCGGCTTCGATGGCCTGGCCATCGGCGGGCTCTCCGTGGGCGAACCCAAGGAGGAGATGATCAGGGTACTCGACTACCTGCCGGGCTGGATGCCCGAGGACAAGCCCCGCTACCTGATGGGGGTGGGCAAGCCCGAGGACCTGGTGGAGGGCGTGCGCCGGGGCGTCGACATGTTCGACTGCGTGATGCCGACCCGCAACGCCCGCAATGGCCATCTGTTCACCGCCACGGGCACCGTGAAGATCCGCAACGCCCGCCACCGCCACGACACCGGCCCGCTGGATGAAGAGTGCGACTGCTATACCTGTCAGCACTTCTCCCGCGCCTATCTGCATCATCTGGATCGCTGCGGTGAAATGCTCGGTTCAATGCTCAATACCATCCATAACCTGCGCCACTACCAGCGACTGATGGCCGGTTTGCGCGGTGCCATTGAAGCGGGTACATTGGCGAACTTCGTGGAAGGCTTCTATGCCCGGCGCGGCCTGCCGGTGCCTCCCGCCCCGAATTGACGGCAACCGGTACCGGTTCTTCAGGGCCCGGTACCGGTTGTCACTGCCTCCCGAGCGAGACAGTCCCCCTTACCTACCCCAATCAGGAGACCCTCATCAATGCTGGATTTCTTCATCGCCCCGGCCTACGCCCAGGATGCCCCCGCCGGTGGCGGCATCGCCCAGATCGTCATGCTGGTCGGCTTCGTTGCGATCTTCTACTTCCTGCTGTGGCGCCCCCAGGCCAAGCGTGCCAAGCAGCACAAGCAGCTTATCGCCGGCCTCGCCAAGGGTGACGAGATCGTCATCGGTGGCGGCATGCTCGGCCGCATCACCAAGGTCAGCGACGACAGCGAGTTCCTGACCATGGAGATCGCCGAGGGCACCCAGGTCAACGTGCAGAAGAGCGCCGTTGCCGCGGTGCTGCCCAAGGGCACCATCAAGTCCATCTGACCCGTCTCCTGCCCGGTGCCGGCATCTCGACACGCCGGCGCCGATCTTCGACCGCCGCCGGCCATACCGGTGGCCGCCGTAGTGTGATCGCGTCAGCTCCCCCTTCGTCAGCAACCTAGGACAGGGCTCGCATGCTCAACCGTTATCCCCTGTGGAAGTATCTGCTGATACTCATCGTCCTGCTCGTCGGCCTGGTCTACTCGTTACCCAACCTCTTCCCCGAGGATCCGGCGATCCAGATCAGCAGCGAGCGCGGTGATGCCACCGTCGATGAGCGCCAGCTCGAGCGCATTCAGTCATCCCTGGCCGATGCCGGCATCGAGATCAAGGACGTCGAAAGCAGTCCGACCAGCACCCTGCTGCGCCTGGGCAATCCCGACGCCCAGCTCGCCGCCCGCGACCGCGTGGCCGCCATGCTCGGCGAAGAGTATGTGGTCGCCCTCAACCTGGCCGAGTCGACCCCGGCATGGCTGCAGTCGCTCTCCGCCTCCCCCATGACCCTGGGCCTCGACCTGCGCGGCGGCGTGCACTTCCTGCTGGAAGTGGACATGGCGGCCGCCGTGAGTCAGCGCCTGGAGGTCAACGCCAGCGCCATGCGCGAGCAGCTGCGCGACGAGCGCATTCGCTACCGTGACACCCGGATCGATGGGCGAACCCTGACGCTGACCTTCACCGATGCCGACGATCGCAACACCGCGCGTAGCCTGATCAGCCGCGAGTTCCCCGACTTCCAGTACGAGAATCTCGGTGATGGGCGCGGCGCCGCCCTGGCCATGACCCTGACCGACCAGGCGGTCAACGCGATTCAGGACTACGCCATCAACCAGAACCTGACCACCCTGCGCAACCGGGTGAACGAGCTGGGGGTGGCAGAGCCGCTGGTACAGCGCCAGGGGCCGGACCGCATCGTGGTCGAGCTGCCCGGGGTCCAGGACACGGCGGAGGCCAAGCGCATCGTCGGTGCCACCGCCAACTTGGAGTTCCGCCTCGAGGCGCGCCCCGATACGTCGGACAGCGAGATCGAGACCCTGACGTTCCGCAATGCGCCGTCACGCAGCGCCGACCTGATGCGCGACGTGATCATCACCGGTGACCAGGTCTCCAACGCCAACCGCAGCTTCGACGAGAACGGTCGCCCCCAGGTCAACATCAACCTGGACGGCACCGGCGGTACCCTGATGAACCGCGCCACCCGCACCAATATCGGCCGCAACATGGCGGTGGTCTACATCGAGCACAAGACCCGCGACAGCGTGGAGGTGGTCGATGGCGAGAAGACGGTGGTCCGCGACCCCTACACCGAGCGCGGCATCATCAGCCTGGCCACCATCCAGAGCGCCCTGGGCAACAGCTTCCGCATCACCGGGCTCGATTCTCCCACCGAGGCGGCGGAGCTCTCCCTGCTGCTGCGTTCGGGCTCGCTGGCCGCACCGATCTACTTCGTGCAGGAGCGCACCATCGGTCCCAGCCTGGGGGCGGAGAACATCAAGCGCGGGGTGATGTCGGTGCAGATCGGCCTGCTGCTGGTGGTGCTGTTCATGCTGATCCGCTACAAGGTGTTCGGCATCTTCGCCAACCTGGCACTGGCACTCAACCTGACCCTGCTGGTGGCGGCGATGTCGATGCTCGGCGCCACCCTTACCCTGCCCGGCATCGCCGGCATCGTGCTGACGCTGGGCATGGCCGTGGACGCCAACGTGCTGATCTTCGAGCGAATACGCGAGGAGCTGCGCACGGGACTCTCGGTACAGCAGGCGATACACGCCGGCTACGAGCGCGCCTTCACCTCCATCGTCGACGCCAACATCACCACCCTGCTGGTGGCGGTGATTCTGTTCTCGATCGGCACCGGACCGGTCAAGGGCTTCGCCGTGACCCTGTCGCTGGGCATTCTCACCTCGCTGTTCACCGCCCTGATGGTGACCCGCGCCATGGTGAATCTCGTCTATGGCGGCAAGCCGGTCAAGAAGCTCTGGATATAAGAGGTGATCATGAAAAGCCTGGCCAATCGACAGATCGACTTCATGAGCAAGCGGAAGATCGCCTTCGGGATCTCCGCCCTGCTGATCCTGGCATCGCTCCTCTCGCTGCTGTTCCAGCAGCTCAGCCTGGGCCTGGACTTCACCGGCGGTACCCTGGTGGAGGTACGCTACGCCGTGGCGCCCTCCCTGGATGCGGTGCGCCAGACCCTGGAGGCCGCCGAGTTCCGTGACGTCTCGGTGCAGACCTTCGGCGCCGCCAACGAGGTGCTGATTCGTCTGCAGCAGGCCTTCGATGCCGACGTCGGCGACCGCGTGGTGGAGCTGCTGCGCCATGGTGGCGAGGAGGTCAACCTGGTACGCGCCGAGTTCGTCGGCGCCCAGGTGGGCGATCAGCTGCGCGACCAGTCCGGCCTCGGGTTGCTGGTGGCGTTGGGCATCGTGATGCTCTACGTGGCCTTCCGCTTCCAGTACAAGTTCGCGATCGGCGCGCTGCTGGCCCTGATGCATGACGTGATCATCGTGGTGGGTGCCTTCTCGCTGTTCCAGCTCGAGTTCGACCTGACCGTGCTGGCCGCCGTGCTGGCGGTGATCGGCTACTCGCTCAACGACACCATCGTGGTCTACGACCGCATCCGCGAGAACATCCGCAAGTCACGCATCGACGACATGCCGGCGATCTTCAACGACTCGCTCAACCAGACCCTGTCGCGCACCCTCGCCACCTCCGGCACCACCCTGCTGGTGCTGGTCGCCCTGCTGCTGCTGGGTGGCGACATGATCGAGGGCTTCGCCATCGCCCTGATCATCGGCGTGGTGATCGGTACCTTCTCCTCCATCTATGTGGCCTCGGCACTGCTGCTCGCGATCAAGCTGAATCGCGAGGATCTGATCCCGGCACAGAAGGAGGACCCGGAGGCCGAAGAGCTGCCATAGGCAACATGCCGACAGGCCGCAACGCAAGCGCCCCGCCGAGCCCTTGAACTTCAGCTCGGCGGGGCGCTTCTCTTTTCCACTTCTCGTTTCCGTTTTCTATAGGCCGGGTCACAGGACCCGGGGCCGCCTCAGTTGGCCTCGCGCCAGCCCCCCAGCACCCGCTGGTCGGGACCGAAGAACACCAGGCGATCGTGATCGATCAGGTAGCGGTAGGCGCTCTCCAGCATGGTGGTGACCCGTGCGGCGTCATCCAGCTGGGGGCAGCCGCGACGGGTGGTGGCAAGCTCGGTGACCTCGATGCGCTGGCTATCCCCGAGACGCACCTGGCCATGCATCTCGTTGCAGCCGTCGCTGCCGACCAGGCGACCGTCACGGCCGATCTCGAACCAGGGTGTCTCGGGCATCGACAGCCGCTCGCTGGTGCCCACCAGCAGCAGGTTCCAGCGCTGTTCCACCATCGGGCCGCTCAGGTCACTGCCGACCGGCTCGCCAGGCGCCGGTGCATGACTGCCACAGCCGGCCAGCAGGGCCAGCGCAGAGAGCGCCGCCAGTGACGCCACCGCACGGGCCATGCGCGCCCGGGGCATACGCGTCAGGGTTACCATGTGCCGGTGTTCTCCATGGATGCCCAGGGCTCGCGGGGCGGCAGTGCCTCGCCCTTCTGCAACAGCTCCACCGAAATGCCGTCGGGGCTTCGCACGAAGGCCATATGGCCATCTCGAGGCGGGCGATTGATGGTCACGCCGGCCTCCTGAAGCTTCTCGCAGAGCGCGTAGATATCATCCACGCGGTAGGCCAGGTGGCCGAAGTTGCGCCCGCCGTCGTACTCCTCGGGGTCCCAGTTGTAGGTCAGTTCCAGCTCCGGCGCCTTGAGCTCCGCCGAGCGGGCCTCATCCTCGGGGGCGGCCAGGAAGACCAGGGTGAAGCGCCCCTTGTCGTTCTCCTTGCGACGCACCTCCTTGAGGCCCAGCAGGTCACAATAGAAACGCAGCGACGCATCGAGGTCGCTGACACGCACCATGGTATGCAGGTACTGCATGTGAGACTCCTTGTCGTGTAGCGTAAGCTCTCAGTGTAAACCCCAACAGGAGGGAGGTGTAATGACTCGATGGATTATCCAGAGAGGGGGGCCCGTCCATGAGCGACTACTGTGATCTGGCCCTAGGGCACCCCTTCCACGGTCCCTACCACGACCACGAGTACGGCTTCCCGGTAGGCGACGATGATGACCTCTTCGAGCGCCTGGCGCTGGAGATCAACCAGGCCGGGCTCTCCTGGCTCACGGTGCTGAAGAAGCGCGAGGCCTTCCAACGAGCCTTCGAGAACTTTTCCATCGACAGGGTGGCGAGCTACGGGGAGACGGAACGCCGGCGGCTGCTCGAGGATGCAGGCATCATCCGCAATCGCCTCAAGATCGAGGCGGTCATCCACAACGCCGGCGTTATCCAGGCCCTACGGGCTCGCCACGGCGGCTTTCGTGGCTGGCTCGACCACCACCATCCGCTGAGCCACGGCGACTGGGTCAGGCTCTTCAAGCGCACCTTCAAGTTCACCGGGCCGGAGATCACCGGCGAGTTCCTGATGAGTACCGGCTACCTGCCCGGCGCCCACCGTGATGACTGCCCGGTGCAGGCGCGCATCCTCGCAGCCGCCCCACCCTGGACCCGCATCTGAGCCGGTGCGCCTTCCCTCGCCGCCGACGCACAACCGACACACAGCGGGGCGGCCCGATGACCGCCCCGCTGTATTGTGTCCGGGTGCTTCAGCTTAAGAGCCGGTAACTGGAGTTACAGGCGCTCCACCAGGCCATCGATGGCCTGCCGCGCCTCATTGAGCATGCTATCTCGATGACTCCCGCCCATGTTGAGCCCCTCGGCAAACACGCTGTCCACCTCGGTAATGCCCATCATGCCCAGCATCAGCTTGAGATGCGGGGTCTGGGTATCCTTCTCGGTGCCGGCATACTGGCCGCCACGCGCCGCCAGGATCACCGCCCGCTTGCCCTCCAACAGGCCCTGGGGGCCGTTCTCGGTATAGCGGAACGTTACCCTGGCGCGCATCACGCGATCGAACCACGCCTTGAGCTGGCTGGGGATGCCAAGGTTGTACATCGGTACCGCCAGGACGATCACATCGTGGTCGTGAAGCTCGGCGATCAGGGCATCGGAGCGGGCGACCAGCTCACGCTGTTCATCGCTGCGCTCCGCCACGGGAACCTGCCAGCTACCCAGCTCGGCCAGCCCCAGATGCGGCAGCTCCTCGGCCACCAGGTCGCGATGGGTGACCTCCACTCCATCACGCGCCTCGGCCCTGGCGATGAAGTGGTCGGCGAGGGCCTTCGACTGACCGTTTTCGCCGAGAATGGAAGCGGTAAGCATAAGGACACGAGTGGTCATGGAGGTCTCCCTGGATCAGGTAAAAGTGAATGACATCCATGATAGATGAACGAAGTGAAATAAAAAGCGCATAAAAACGCGCATTACGTTCGAAATAAGCGAAAAATCAACTCTTGTCGGGGGCCTCCTTATCCAGCCGGCCAGCGATCTGACCGGAACGGACAGGCCTCGCCCCCGTGGTTCGCCTCGCTCAGGGGGCGATACCCTGACCACAGCCTCGATACTGCTCGCCCCCCACGTTCAGGGTCACACGGGCCGGGAAGGGCTCGCCGCTCATGTCATCGAAGCAGGCCCGCGCCTCGATTCGCAGCTCGAAGGGGGTATCACCACGACCGCTGGCCAGGACCACCCTCCCCGCTTCGTTATCCATCTGGGTGACACGATAGGGAAGGCGTTGCTCACGACTGCCGTAATCGAGGCTGAGGAGCACTTCGGGTCGGTCGTGGGCAAGGCTTGCCGTCCAGCCCGGTTCATTGCCGCGGGCATGGAACATCACACCGGGGCGCTGTTCGCGAGTCAGCGCCAGGCGACGCATGCTCGCCTGGCACATCAGCCGCCCACGCGGCGACTCGACGACGGCGCCATCGGCCGTGTTCCAGAAGCTCAGCTCCCCCTGCTCGTAGCGCTTCCCACCGGCGACCACGGCTGGCGTGAGCCGCCAGGCGCCATGGGTCGACCACACTCTCAACTCGTCCTCGGCGCCGGCGGTTACCAGCCCCTGGTCCGGCGAACACCGCCAGGCGATAAAGGCCTCGGCATCGCCGGGAAAGAGGGTCGAGGGCAACAGCGGTGCATGCTCATCGGTGGTGATCGGCGCCGGGGCGGTGGCACAGCCTGCCAGCAGCAGTGACAGGCCCAGGGCGGCGAATGCGTGAAGGCGGGACACGGCATCTCCTCTCGGGAATCAGGATTTCATGATGGAGCCAAGCATAACAGCCCCCACGTTCCCCGGCCTCCAACGGTCATGGCTGGAACGATCTGCATGAAGCATATGGCGGATTCCGGCTGGCCATTAGTGGTGAATCAAACTAAGCTTCCAAGTCTTTTAAATGAAAGTGACTCACCCATGCTCGAGCTGCGACACCTCCGCACATTGATCGCCCTGCGCGACGCCGGCTCCCTGGTGGAGGCGGCCGAACGGGTGCACCTGACCCAGTCGGCCCTCTCCCACCAGATCAAGGATCTGGAGGAGCGTCTGGGCAGCCCGCTGTTCGTGCGCAAGACGCGCCCCGTGGAGTTCACCAGGGCCGGGCAGCGACTGCTGACCCTGGCCGAGCAGGTGCTGCCCCAGGTGCGCATGGCCGAGCGCGACCTGGCACGACTCGCCGGCAACGAGCAGGGGCGCCTGCATATGGCCATCGAGTGCCACAGCTGTTTTCAGTGGTTGATGCCTACCATCGACCACTTCCGGGATCACTGGCCGGAAGTGGAGATCGATATCCCCGGCGGACACCACTTCGACCCACTCCCGGCCCTGGCCCGCGAGCAGCTCGACCTGGTGATCACCGCCGACCCCCAGCCCCTGCCCGGGGTGCATTACGAGCCGCTGTTTCGCTATGAGGGACTGCTGGCAGTGGCCCGTCAACACCCTCTGGCCGGCAAGGGCTTCGTCACCCCCGAGGCCCTCGGCGAAGAGACCCTGATCACCTACCCGGTGGAGCACTCACGGCTGGACGTCTTCACCCAGTTCCTCGACCCGGCAGGCATACAGCCCAGGGAGATACGCACCGCCGAGCTGACCATCATGATGATGCAGCTGGTGGCCAGCGGCCGCGGTGTCTGTGCACTGCCCAACTGGGCCCTGACCGAGTACCTGGAGCGCGACTACGTGAAGGCCGTGGCACTCGGCGAGAAGGGCGTGTGGAGCACACTCTTCGCGGCGATTCGGGAGGAGACACGCCAGGCGACATGGATGGAGGACTTCCTGCGTACCGCTCGGGAGACCTCCTTCGCGGTACTCGACGGCATCAAGCCGGCCTGAGGCTACTCGGCCTCGCGGCGCTGGGGCAGCAGCAGGGTGAAGCGTGCCCCCCCAAGCGCGGGACTGTCGTCCACACCGACGCTGCCACCGTGCCAGCTCATCACCTTGTGCACGATGGAGAGCCCCAGGCCATAGCCGCCGGCGCTGCGCGTGCGGCTGTCGTCGAGACGCGAGAAGGGCTTGAAGATCGACTGGCGCTCGGCCAGCGGCACGCCGGGACCATCATCCTCCACATCGATCCTCACCAGGGCAGGCTCTCGCTGCAACCGGATCACCACCCGGGAGCGTGCGTGACGGCAGGCGTTGGCCACCAGGTTCTGCAGGGCGCGCTGAAGGTAACGCGGCTCGGCCAGCACCTCCATGCTGGGGCCCTCGGCAAGCTCGAGCGTCAGCCCCTCATGCAGAAGGGCCAGCGCCTCGATGACCCGTTCGGCCATCTCGCGACACTCCACCGGCACGGCACTCATCTGGCGCCCATTGATGGCCTCGCTGCCCAGCCGGGCATAGGTGAGGATCTCGTCGATCAGGTCATCGAGTTCCTGGATATCCCCATCGGCTCCCTGAAGCTGCCGACGCACCGCCGGGTCCTCGGTCATGTCCTCGACCATCTGAACGGCGAAGCGAATGCGGGCCACCGGGGTACGCAACTCGTGGGATACCGCACGAATCATGTCCTGCTGGGCGCGCAGCAGCGACTGCACCTGCGCCGCCATGCCATTGAGTGCCATGCCGAGACGCCCGATGAAATCGGCACTCTCCACCTTGACCCGGGTATCCAGTCGTCCGGCCGCGATACGCGACGCGGCCAGCTCCAGCCGCACCATGCGCGCCTCGACACCGCGCACGATCAGATAGATGGTCACGCCCAGCACGGCCAGCATGATCAGCACCAGCAGGAGCTGAAGCGACCCAGGCATCGGTTCGAAGGCCTGGACCGGGCCGACCACCAGCCAGCTGGCATCACCACTGAGATCCTGAAGCGCCAGATAGATCGCGACCGACCAGCGCCCAGGCAGCAGCTCGATCACCACCTCACCGGCGGTAAGTCGACGCAGCTGGTAGTCATCCAGGCCTTGAGGAGGCGCCTCCTCCAGAGACACCGACAGGCTACCGCGGGTCAGGTCCTCGAGACTCGAATGGCGTGCAGAGGGGGGCATCTCCGACAGCCATCGGCCAAGCAGCTCGGTCAGGCCACGCAGCTGATGCTCGCTCAGGTTGACGAGATCGACACGCAGCAGGCGCTCCCCCCCGGGCAGCAGCGAAAACAGCCGCCAGCCCTGATCGTCACGCGGCTGCACCAGCACCTTGCCATCGGCCAGGCGGCGCCGCGAGAAGTAGCCTAGTGAGGCCTCCTCCAGCGGCCCGATACTGGCCTGCATGTCCAGGCGTCTGCCTTGCGCCTCGAGCCAGGCCTGGTGCGCCGCGGGTGGCAGCCTCGAGAGTCGTTCGGTCAGCAGACGCATCGGCGCCTCGGCCAGCTGTTCGCGATGGGCTTCTCGGCGTACCTGGTCAACCAGCGCCACACCCAGCAGGCCGAGACCGAAGGTCAGCAGCAGCGCCAGCGCCAGCAGCAGATAGACACGCAGGAAGGTGCTGTCGGCCAGGACTCGGCGCATGGTTCAGGCATCCTTGACGAACAGGTAGCCCTTGCTGCGCACGGTCTTGATGCGGTGCGGCTGGTTGGGATCATCACCGATCTTGGGGCGAATGCGCGAGACGCGCACATCGATGGAACGGTCCTGGCCGTCATACTTGATGCCGCGCAGCTGAGAGAATATCTCTTCACGGGTCAGCACCTTGCCCGCGTTGCTGGCCAGCAGCCACAGCAGGTCAAACTCGGCGCTGGTCAGCTCGATGCGCTCGCCCGCCAGCCACGCCTCGCGGGTCGCGTTGTCGATATCCAGATCGCCGAAGGCAAGGCGCGTTTCACCGCTCTCCTCGACGGGCTCGGAGCGCCGCAACAGGGCACGCATGCGCGCCAGCAGGACCCGTGGCTGCACCGGCTTGGCGACATAGTCATCGGCCCCCATTTCCAGCCCGAGCACCTGATCCATGTCATCGGTGCGGGCGGTGAGCATCAGGATAGGCCCGGGATAGTCGTCGCGCACACGCCGGCAGATCGACAGGCCGTCCTCACCGGGCAGCATCAGGTCGAGAATCACCAGGTCCGGCTGCAGGGAAAGAATGCTCTCGACTCCGCGGGCACCATCGGCTTCCAGTGTCACGCGAAAGCCGTTGGCCTCCAGATAGTCGCGGGTCAGACTCGCCAGGCGCTCATCATCCTCGACTATCAGCACATGATCCTGCTCCCTAGGCTGCAGGCTATCAACCATTCTCGTGTACGCTCCATTGATTGCTGTGTAGCAGCCTTGCAAAGTGTCCAGCCGCCTTTTGTCAAAGGATACCTGAAATTACAACTCGCGCCTGCATGAATGCAGCAACACGGGCCGTGCGGCGTGATCCCTGAGAGGCATGGTCCCAGAGAGGTATTGCCTGCCATGGTCCTGGAGCACACACTGAAAGGCCTCGACAGCACAAGACGCGACTCAGGGAGTCCAGCATGAGCAAGAGTGTCATCAAGCGGATCTACGTTCCCACCCATGTGCGCACCCTACCGAGCGGCGAGCGCGTCACGGTGCCGGGTCACTACAAGGCGCCACCGAAACCGCACTGACGCCATGCAACAGCCTATCATCGGCTACCATCGCGACACGGAAGGCCACTGGGTGGCCGAGCTGGCCTGTGGCCATAACCAGCATGTGCGCCACCAGCCGCCCTGGGTGGAGCGCCCCTGGGTCATCACCGCGGCGGGGAGACGCTCGCGCCTCGGCCTGCCGCTCGAATGCGTCAAGTGCGACCGCAACGAACCACGTGACAACCCGCCACCCGCCTGAGGCAGAAAAATATCGGGCCGCCCGAGGGCGGCCCGATGTGCCACTTGCTTTCCTGGCACGGCTATCCCTTGGGGCCGAACAGGAACCAGACGATCAACCCCACCAGCGGGAAGACCAGCAGCACGATGATCCAGATCACCTTGGCCAGGCCACTGGCCGCACTCTTGGCCACCTTGACGATGGCCCAGATGACGATGATCAGCCAGATGAGCCCTAAAAGACCGGTTACTTCGATACCCATGCCAGTACCTCCTTGTCACTTCCATTGATCTGAATTGACCACTTAAGAGGTAGCACAGCCCTGGCTGCGGGTACAGTAACTCCTTGTTAAGGTTTTTCCTGCCCCTGCATCAGTCCGGAACACGCCCTGTCGGCCCGGCCGCCCTGACAAGCGGCTCCCCCCACCAGCGAGGCAGGTGCTGGCGTACCTCGTCGCGAGCGAAGCGATCATCCATCAGCACCAGCGTGCCACTATCCTCGGGGTCGCGAATCACCCGGCCCGCCGCCTGCACCACCTTGACCATCCCCGGGACCCGGTAGGCGTACTCGTCGCCGCGCCCGTAGCGAGCCTGCAGCCGCGTTCTGAGTGCCTCATTGAGGGGGTCCGCCGGCGGGAGCCCCAGGGTCGCCACAAAGGCCCCCACCAGTCGCTCACCGGGCAGGTCGATGCCCTCACCGAAGGCGCCTCCCAGCACCGCGAACCCGATGCCACGACCATCGTCGGTGAAGCGTGACAGGAAGGCATCGCGTGCCGTCTCGCTCATGCGTCGCTCCTGGGCCCAGGCGGGGATCCGGGGATGACAGGCGACGAAATGGGCAAAGACCGCCTCCAGATAGGCGAAGCTGCTGAAGAAGGCCAGATAGTGGCCGGGGCGCCTCGCATGCTGCGCGGCGATCTCAGCCACGATGGGATCAAGCGAGGCTTCCCGGTCTTGCAGCCGCGTCGAGATATCGGCGCGAACGGAGACCTCCAGCTGGCTGGCGGCAAACGGGGATGGGACCTCTCGCCAGACGCTGCCCTCGGGCAGCCCCAATAGATCACGCTGGTAATCGGCCGGCCCCAGGGTCGCCGAGAACAGCACCACACAGTGCGCCGCGGCGAAGCGCGGCGCGAGGAAATCCGCCGGAATCAGGTTGTGCAGTGCCAGCCGCGCCCTTCCCCGCCCCTCGCGAGTCAGCTCACACAGCGTGTGATCGCCAAGGCGTTCGGCCAGGCGCAGGAACGCCAGGGACTCGAACAGCAGCTCCTGCCACTCTGCCCCCAGTTCCGGATGCTCTCCCAGGGCCTCGGCGAGCGCGGAGGCCAGCGTCTGGAGGCTGCCCAGCAGGGAGGGCGGCAGGGTCTCCAGATGCCGTACGGCGGGTCGACCAGGCCCACCGCCTTCTCCGAGCCCCGCCTCGCGCACCAGAATCTGCCACTGCCGCTGCAGCCTCCCCAGCGGGGCCTTGAGTCGCTCCGGGGCGCTGCGCTTGAGTCTTCCCAGGTCGCGCTGAGCCAGGGACACGCTGTACATGCCTCGCGCCCGGGCGATCAGGTTGTGGGCCTCGTCCACCAGCACCCCGACGCGCCAGCCCTGCTCCCGCGCCAAACCGTGGAGCAGCGCATGATCATCGAACCAGTGATTGACATCGCCGACGACCACATCGCTCCAGCGCGCCATCTCCTGTCCGAGATAGTAGGGGCAGACCCCATGCTCGACGGCCAGCTCACGCAATGACTCGCGGTCCAGCCAGCGTCGCTCGGCCGCCGCCTCGCGTGCCGCCGGCAGGCGGTCATAGAAGCCGGCAGCCAGCGGGCAGGCCTCGCCATGACAGGCGCGCCCCGGGTACTCACAGGCCTTCTCCCGCGCGGTCAGCTCCAGCACGCGCAGTGCCAGGCTGCCCTGCTTCGGGTGGGCGCCCAGCCGTGTCAGCGCCTCGAGAGCCAGGCGTCGCCCCGGCGTCTTCATGGTCAGGTAGGCGAGTCGGTCCAGTCCGTGTCGCGGCATCGCCGTGAGCAGCGGGAAGAGCGTACCCAGCGTCTTGCCGATACCGGTAGGGGCCTGAGCCATCAGCACCCGACCGGTGGCGGCGGCCTTGTAGCTCTCCTCGGCCAGATGCCGCTGCCCGGGGCGGAAGTCGGCGAAGGGAAAGCCGAGCTCGCACAACGCAGCGTCACGCTGGCGGCGATGCTGCGCTTCCCGTTCGGCCCAGGCACGATAGCGTCGGCAGCGCTCCGCCAGCTCCTGCCACAGTGCGGCGGCGGTGGCATGCTCGCTGAACCGCGTCTCGCGCCCACTGCCCACCTCCAGGTAAACCAGTGCCAGCTCGACCGACTCGAGGTGTCGCTCGGCGCATAGCAGGGCGCCGTAGCTACGCAGCTGGGCACGATGCAGGGCGCGCTGGTTGCTTGCCAGCCGCGCGATATCACCGCGATGGGTCTTGATCTCCTCCAGACGATTGGCTGCCGGGTCGTAACCATCGGCGCGTCCACGCACCACGAGCCCCGCCACCTCGCCGGCCAGCGCCACTTCCGTGAGGTAGTCCGCGCCCCGGCGCCTGGCGATTTCGCGCTGCCCCTCGAGCCCCTCCCGGGCACTGGGCGAGGGAGTGAAGCGATGGTCGAGGTCGCCCTCCCGGGCGGTGACGTCGCACAGGGTGCGCACCCCGACGCGCAGCGGCTGCGGGCCACTCATCTCTCCCTCACCCACTCCAGATGGCAGACCGCTGCCGGTATCTCATGGCGATGGAAGAGAGTCATCCAGCGCCGCTGGTTGTCCTGCAGCCGGTCCCCCGGGCCCTTGACCTCGATCAGCCGGTAGCGCGGCTCACCCGGCGAGGCCTCGAGAAACAGCTGTATCAGATCCGGCAGGCCCGCCCGGTTGGCTCTCAGGTTGCTCAGCAGATGGTCGAAGCAGATACGCAGATGGACGGGGGGAATACAGGCCAGTGCCTGGGTGAGCAGCGCCTCATCGAGCGCTTCCCAGTGCACGAAGGAGTTGGCAAGCCCCTGCTTGTCGCGCCAGGTAGCCAGGATCGTCCGGCGGTATCGACCATTATCCAGCCGTGCCAGACACGCCTCGAAATGGTCACGGCGGCGGGTCACGAAGTCGTCTCGATAGAGGTCCGCGGGGCCGGCCTGGAAGGGGTGAAAGAAGGCACCGGGCAACGGCGTGAAGAGCGCCTCCCAGCAGAGCAGGCCGAACAGGCCGGTCAGCAGGGTGTTCTCCACATAATGGACCGGTGCCGCCTCGCGATGCAGGTGCTCCCGTACCGTCTGCTCGACCCGGCCGGGGCCTGGCAGGCGCAGCGTGAAACGCTCGGGGGCGGGTTCGGGGGCAGGCGTCTCCGGCACCAGGCTCAGGCGGCGGCGCAGTCGCGTCAGCAGCCGGCCCAGGGCCTGGGCCTCCACGTCGTCGCGGGTGACACGCGCCAGCGGCTCGGCCAGGATCAGCGCCTGACGCCAGCGCCCCTGACGCTCGGCCAGTCGCAGGTAGCGAATCCGCCCCTCCCCACTGGCCTCGGGTGCCGGCCAGCCGGCTCGTCGGTAGAGTGTCGATGCCAGTTCGGCCATCCCGTCACGCTCCGCCCGACGCCCCAGCGCGAGGCACAGGCGCGCGTCTCGCGACGCCAGCCAGGAGTTGCCGGGCCTGGCGGGCAGCGCCTCGGCCAGATCCGCAGGCGACTCGCCCTCCTCCAGCCGCCGCCGCAGGTCATGCAGTGCCAGATAGGCATCGACCTGGTCACGCCGGTGAAAGGCCCGGGAGTCGACACCGAATGCCACTCTTTCGAAGCGCTGATGCCCCAGCTCGGCAAGCACGAACTCCGACCAGTCCTGGCGCAGGTTGCCGAAGAACATCAGCCGCAGACGATCACAGGTCGCCATGATGCGCACCCGCACCACTCGTTCGGGGGCCTCCGGCCACCAGGCGCTCAGCGGTCGCGGCACCGGCTCTCGCGCCAGCAGCGCCTCGCGCAGGGCTCCCTTGCCCACGGTCGCAGGCAGGCCCGCCTCGGCGATCTCTGCCGCCAGGGCCTGGCGCAGCTCGGTGAGTCGCAGCTGGGTGAAGAGCGTCGCCACATCGAGCACCGGCGCCTCTTCCACCAGCCCGGCCGCCACCAGCGGCGCCAGCGCCGACTCGGTATCGCCGATCTCGGCATCGATCTCGGGATAGGCCAGCCGCGAAGGGCGAAAGTGCTCGCCCTTGCGCATGACCATGCGCACCAGCAGCGCCCGTGAACCAAGCGGCAGGCCGGCAAACAGAGCCAGGAAGGCGTGCTCATCATCGCCGAGCAGGTCGCCGTGGCGCTCGGCCACCCAGGCCAGCACATGCTCGAAGTTTGCCAGGTAATACAGCGGGTCTTCGAGGGGGGCGGCGATGCCTTGATTACTGTTCATATATCCATGATATCAGCCGACAGGGGCAGACTCACCCCTCCAACGACGGCCAGTCGCCGGAAAAGTCTTGAGCGGTGCTGCCATCTGCGACAGCCCAAGGCAGCAATGTCGGTGGCGGCGCCGGCAGGCCAGCGTCATAAGGAATCATCCGGGTCGGAGGTCTTGCACTTCCCAGGACTGACGCCGCGCCATGGCCCCCCATGGCCCACGGTGTCGGCTGCATAGGCGTCGCGCTCTCCGAGGGGGCGAGGCTCACCGACGGTCGTATCACGGTAGGTCTGGCGCTCCATTTCCGCGTTGAACTCGGCCCCGAGCAGCACCACAAAGGCCGAGAGCCAGAACCACAGCATCAGCATCACCACCGCGCCCAGTGACCCATAGATTTCGCTTACGCTGACCACGCGACCGAAATAGAGCGATAGCCCAATGGAGCCGGTCAGCCACACCAAGGTGGCGACGACAGAGCCGACGCTGAGCCACCTCCAGCGTGGCGACCGCCGATAGGGCCCGAAGCGGTAGAAAACGGCAATCACCAGCATCATCACCACCAGCAGTGTCGGCCAGCGCAGCCAGGCGATGGCCCTTACCAGCAGGGTATCCAGCCCCAGCATGCCGATCGCCAGCGGGAAGAAGGCGACAAAGGCAACGGTGACCAGCAGCATGAGGATCAGCCCCAGCGTCAGAGCCGCGACGATCAGGCCGCGATGCAGCGCTCCGCGTCTGTCCTGTTCTCCATAGACAACATTCAGTCCCAGCACCATCCACAGCACGCCCTTGGAGCCGATAAACATCGCTACCAGCACGCTGCCCAGCGCCGTGAGACTGAGGCCGGTACTGGTGCTCTCGCCGATCTTGCGTGCCTGGTCGTTGATCAGGCTGGAGGCCTCGGGCGGCAGGTAACGGCTCAGCTGAATGATCTGACCCGCCAGGTCCTGAGGATCCATCACCAGCGCCCAGATCGAGATGATGGCCGCGATCATCGGGAAGAGCGCCAGCATGGCATTGAAGGCAATACCGGCAGCCATCATGGCGACGAGATCCTGGGTGACCTCCTGCTTGACGCGCCACAGGATGTCCAGCCAGCCACCCGCGGGGATCTGACCGGGCTTGCTGGCGCAACGCCCATGTGTCTGCTTCGCCATAGGCACCTCCGTTGCAGTGGGGAAGCTGCAGCGCTCTCCTTGCTCATTTATCGATGTTGCCAGTTGATATCGGCAGTCTCACATCCCGGCGGCAAGCTCGGCGATGACGCCGGCGGCGGGGATCGGACGACAGCGACTGGCGTTCTGCCCGGCCCAGAGTGGCGAGAAGTCACCGCTGCCCGTGGCCTCGGCGGCAGCGCGTAGCGGCGCGATTGCCGAGGTGGCCAGGGGAAAGGCCGGGGCCACCTCGGCCATGGGCCCCAGCTCTCGCATCAGCCGGGTGACGATGCCTCGGGCCGGACGACCGCTATAAAGGTTGGTCAGCGCCGTATGACATGCCGCCTCCGACTGCAGCGCGCGGCGATGGATCGCCGAGATCGTGGTCTCGGGGCAGCACAGCAGGGAGGTGCCTACCTGCACGGCATCGGCACCCAACGCCCGGGCCGCCGCCACCCCGCTGGCATCGGCGATCCCCCCGGCGGCGACCAGGGGCAGGCCGACGGCATCACGCACCTGGGGCAACAGGGCAAGGATGCCCATCTGGGTCGTGATCTCCTCTCTCAGGAACATGCCGCGATGCCCTCCAGCCTCCAGCCCCTGAACGATCAACGCATCGGCTCCCCGAGCGTCGAGCCAGCGAGCCTCCTCCACCGTGGTGGCCGTGGAGAGAACCGTGGCGCCCCAGGCCTTGATCCGTTCGAGCAGGGCGGCGTCGGGCAGACCGAAGTGAAAGCTCACTACCTCGGGCCGAAAGGGTTCCAGGACATCACAGGCCTGATGGTCGAAGGGGCGACGCCCTGGCCCCTGGGTCACTGCATCGATATCCAGGCCGAACTCGGCGAAGAAGGGCGCGAGCGCCTTGTGCCAGCGCGCCTGGACGCCAGGGTCCGGCTCGGGAGGAGCATGGCAGAAGAAGTTGACGTTGAGTGGCGCCGAGGTGGCGGCGCGGAACGCCGCGAGCTCCTCGCCCATGGCCTCGGGCGAGAGCATGGCACAGGGCAGCGCCCCCAGCCCTCCGGCTCGCGCCACGGCGATGGCAAGGGCGCTGTCCTGGGCACCGGCCATGGGTGCCTGGAGGATAGGCAGCTCGATGCCGAGACGCTGGTGCAGAGATGGCGAGAGGGTCATGACAGGCTCCGTCACGGGGGTGAGTATCGCTATAGTCTGCTTGCCCCCTCTTGTCCGCGGCAAGACGACATTGGGCGCAGCGCAGGTCTTCAACAAGAACCGGCGCGGTGGCTGTTGCGGGATGGTCAACGCTCACTCTGCGGCGGGCTCCAGCACCATCTGGGCGTCCCGGATGCGGATATCGAAATGGTCGAGGAAGCTCATGCCCAGCAGGGCGGTATCGCCCTCCAGGCCCAGGCTAACGGAACCACGCACATCACGGGCCACATAGCCGCCCAGGCTGACCTCATCGAGCATGGTGAGATCACCGCGCACTCGGCCGTTGGCGGTATTGAACCAGGCGCTGCCGGTCGCCTCGAGCCCCAGCCGCTCGGCCATCTGCCGCGGCAGTGCCACATAGGTGGCACCGGTATCCACCAGAAACTCCACCGGCTCGCCGTTGATTCGACCGGTGGCCACGAAGTGGCCGCCGCGATTGCGCTCGAGCACCACCGGCGTGCCCTCACCCACGGCATTGACCAGATGGCTGTTGGGGTTGCGCTGGCGCTCCACGAAACCCTGGAACCACCAGGTCCCGGTCGCGATGAACAGCATCCAGAACAGCAGCATCATGCCAAGCCCGGTGCGCTTCACTCCCCTGCCCTGATCGCTCATCCTGTCACTCCCGGCAAGGCCCCGATCTCCTTTGACCCACTCGAGGCTAGTGGATTCCCCACGCTCGACGGATCACTCTGCCGAGAGATCACCCCTGGCGCGGCCGTTGCGTGCCTCCCAGGCCGCGGCGGCGCGCTGGCCTCGAGCCTGGTCGACGAACAGGCAGATCAGGATGGCAACGACAAACAGCGCCGCACACAGCAGTATCGAGGCCTGCAGCCCCACCACCGACTGCAGCAGCCCCAGGGCGATGATGCCGAAGACACCGGCCAGCTTGTTGGCCAGCCCCCAGAAGCCGAAGAACTCGGCGGCCTTGCGGGTCGGCGAGAAGAGCCCCACCAGGGCACGGCTGGCGGACTGACTGGAGCCCAGCGAGAGCCCCGCCAGGCAGCCGACGAAGAGAAACAGATGCTGGGCCTCCCAGCCGAGCCCGAAGCGCCCATTGAGCAGGGCCGTCACCTCGGGGGTGGCCCAGATGGCAAGTATCGCCGCCACCCACAGCACCAGGGTGAACTGGTAGGTGAGCTTGGTGCCGATGCGATCCTGGATAAAGCCGAAACCCAGGGCACCGGCCGCCGCGGTGACCTGCACGATGATGAACATCAGGTTGCGAATCGACTCGTCCCAGCCGATCACCTGGGCGCCGTAGATAAAGGCGAAGGCGATGATGATGTAGACCCCGGCCATGGAGAAGAGCAGCGAGACCAGGAAGGTCGCCAGGTCCCGAAAGCGCCGCAGCTCATGCAGGGTCGTCGAGACACGCTCCCGGGCGATATCCCGGTAGGGCTTGCCGGCGGGCTGCGGCGTGCCACGCTCCTTCACCCACAGGAAGGTAGGAATGGCGGTGACCAGGAAGAAGCCGGCGGCGAAGGGCCCCACCCAGCGAATACGCTCGAAATTCTCCGCCGTCGCCTCCCCCAGCGCCACCAGGGTGAAGCCGGCGGCGAAGAGCCCCCCGACGTAGCCCAGCGCCCAGCCGAACCCGGAGATCTTGCCCAGATCCTCCGGCGGCCCGAGATCGGGCAGGAAGGCGGCGATAAATGACTCGCCCATGGAGTAGGCGTAGTTGGAGACCACGATCAGCGCGAGGCCAAGCAGCACGTAGCCCGGCGCCACGAAGTAGAGCATGGCGGTGGCGGCCACCGTGGCCAGGTAGCTGGCAAACAGGAAGCGCTTCTTCTCGGCGCGGTAGTCCATCACCGCGCCGCACAGCGGCCCGGTGACCACCACCAGCAGATAGCTGACGGCCAGCGCCAGGCTCCACAGGAAGTTGGCCAACCGGTAGTCGCCGCCGCGCTCACCGACGATCACCGTGGTGAACAGTTCACCGAAGACCACGGTGATGATCAGCAGGGTGTAGGCCTGGTTGGCGAAGTCGAACATCGCCCAACCCAAAATCTCCTTGCGCGAGGCCCTGGGCCTGCTGGGCGCGTCGGCGGCGGTCACGCTCATGGCGGGGCATCCCTATCGAGAAAGGGGCCAAGATAGCAGTCGCGGGCCTCCCCGGCCATTGAGGTTCGAGGGGCAAGGGTAGAGACAAGTGCTAGACCAGATCCCGAGTGATCGTCTCGTCCCAGGTCCCTGCATAGATACGGGTATCGCCCTCCCAGGCATCCAGGGTGGCACGGATACGGAAGTTGTCGACGTCGCTGGTCAGCAGGGTTCGGGTCAGGGTGTGGACCTCCCAGTCACCACGCCTGAAGCTGCGCCTCCACTCGGTCCAGCCGCTGACGCTGTCATAATTGCCGTAGGTGTACTGGTAACGCTCGGTGACCCGAGCCGCAATCTCGAGGCCAATATCGTCGATTCGATAGCGCCCCTCGTCGTGAATCACCTCCAGCATCGTCTTGTCGCTGGCGAGATCACGGATCACCCGCCAGGTCTCCTGGGTCGGCTGTAGCAGCGTCTTGGCCAGGGGCGGTGCGCCTTCGGGCTCGGCGAAGGGCACCAGGGCTGCCTCCTCCTGTGGCCGCGGCTCACGCAGGGGCAGCAACAGGCGGCTTTCCGCGGGCCACACGGTCAGGCGGACCGGGCGGGGTGCCGGCCAGGCCAGGGGCCAGTAGCTGGTGGAGAGCGCCAGGCGGATGGCATGACCGGCGGCGAATTGCTGGGCAATATGCTTGAGTGATATGCGCACGCGGTAGCGCCGTCCCGGCTCCATTGGCTCGGGGTGCTCATCGCTGTCGCGGTGGCTCAGGTTGAGCAACCCATAGGAGACCCGGGTGGCCTTGTCGTCTTGCCCGATATCGGAGAGGCGCAGCGCCACCATGGCCACCGGCTGGTCGGCGGCCACCATCAGCTCGACCACCGGAGCCCCGCAGATCTCCAGGGGGGCATCCAGGCGAGAGGTCTGGAAGACCAGTGCCCCGCCATCCTCGTCGCGCTGATCATAGGGCAGGTCCGGGGGGGCATTGTAGGAGCACCATTTGCCGGCGTAGAGCCCCACCGAGAGCGGCGACCGGATATCCAGGGTCGCCTCGGGGTCGCTCCCCGCCATCTCCTCTTCAGGCAGCAGGTCATGCCCCGGGGTCAGCCGTAGCGCCCAGGGGAGGATGTTCGGCGATGGCCAGTCGGGTTCGGCGACCCAGCGTCCGGGGCGCTCGTCGTAGCGGGCCGAGGGTGGGGCAGAATCCTGCATCCACAGCCGCAGCATGGGCTCGTCCATGATCCCGGTCTGCTCGCCCTTGAGCCACTGATCCCACCAGCGCAGCGACTCCTGAAGGAAGCCGATGGCCGGACCGGGCACGCCGAGATGCGGATACTTGTGAGCCCAGGGGCCCACCAGCCCCTTGCGCGGAACATCTATGCCCTCCAGCAGGCGAAACACCGCGTTGCAGTAGCCATCCGCCCAGCCGCTGACCGCATAGACCGGACACTGGATCCGCGCGTAATCCTCGCATACCGAGCCATGTTTCCAATAGTCGTCGCGACGCTGGTGTTCTAGCCACTGAGTGAGCCACAGGCCGCTGCCATCGAGGCGCTGCATCCACATATCGCGCCAGCGATCCCCCACCAGCTCCGGATCCGGCGGACAGGCGTTGCCGTCGAACATGGTCGATGCCCAGGAGAGATTGTCGGCGAGCAGACAGCCCCCCATATGATGAATGTCATCGGCGTAGCGATCGTCGGTAAAGCACAGAGTGATCACCGCCTTGAGCTGAGGCGGCTGCAGAGCGGCGATCTGCAGGCCGTTGAAGCCACCCCACGAGATGCCCACCATGCCCACGTCACCGGTACACCAGGGCTGGTCGGCCAGCCACTCCAGAACCGCCAAGCCGTCATCGAGCTCCTGGGGGGTATATTCGTCGGTGAGCACGCCGTCGGAATCGCCGGTGCCGCGGATATCGACCCGTACCCCGGCGTAGCCATGGCCGGCCCAGTAGGGGTGAACCTGGACGTCACGCTCGGCGGTGAGGTCGCGCTTGCGATAGGGCAAGTACTCGAGGATCGCCGGAACGGGATGACGCTCGGCGTCCACGGGACGCCAGATGCGCACCCCCAGGCGAATGCCGTCGGGCAGCGTGATCCAGGTCTCCTCCTCCATAACCCGGCGCGGAAAATCGGTGACGATGCGCATTCCTGTCCTCCTCCGTCAGCCTTCGATCTCGTCGAACTCGAACGTCAGTCGGGCCGCCAGACGCTCGTAGTCCTCGAGGAGGCGTTCTGCGCTGTCGGCGCCCATCCAGATATAGGCCAGGGCATAGCTGTAGCTGTCCTGCTCGAGCAGCGTCGACAGGCGCTGCCCGGCCTCCACCTGAAGGGCGATCACGCTACCCGGAAAATCCGCCTCCAGGGCGGCGACTTCCGCGTCACTCGGCACTCGGGTGGCCACGGCATCGACGAAGAACACCCGATAGAAGAACTTGGCCGCCACGGCGTATTCACCCTGGCGATGCGGCATGTCGGGGCGCCGCCCCAGGGCCAGGTCGATGGTGACCTGCTGGTTGCTGACCCCGTCGACCTTCTCGAAGAGGTCGCAGTGGGACTGGGAGATACGGGTATTGATCTCCAGCAGCCAGATGCGGTCCTGCACCTCGTCCCAGAAGTACTCGATGTTGAAGGCCGAGTTGTCGAAGCCGATGTGGCGCATCACCCTGTCGGTGAGTTCGCGCATCTTGTCCTGGATGGGGGCGGGCAGCCCCGAGGGGTAGCGATAGTGGAAGAAGCTCAGCACCTGAGGATAGCGCAGCGAGTCGACGATGCCGTAGCTGACCACCTCGCCCTCGAAGACGTAGCCCTCCACCGTGCACTGCCACCCGCCGATGATCTCCTCGGCCATGCAGAAGTGGCCGTCCACGGCGGCGATCTCGTCGGGCAGCCGGGCACGCTCGAGCACGGTGTTGAAGGGATCGGCGATCAGGCCGATCTCCTCACGCAGTTTCTCGATGGCGTGGTAGAAGTCTTCCGGGGTGTCGATGCGAAAGCCCAGCCGCGACCCCGAGGACTTGATTGGCTTGATGAAGAACGGGAAGTAGAGTCCGGCTTCGCCGATATGGACCAGCGCCTCGTCATCGAAGGGATCGAAGGCCGTGAAGCCGGGAATATAATCGGCGATCACCTCCTTCTGCACTCGGCGACTCCAGTACTTGTGCTCGCACTTGAGCAGGCTGGACAGCGTGGGGGAACGAGTGCCGAAACGCTCGCAGAGGATCGGCAGCATGGTCGACACCGGGAAGTCCATGTAGCCGACGATGGCATCCACGCTGCCATCGAAGGCCTCCAGCCGCTCGGTGGCTTCATCGAGCATGGCGGAAATGTCGAAGACCTCGGTGTCGTAGACCGCCGCGGGGTCGATGACCCCATGAAAGCGCCAACCGTCGGCTCCCCTGAGGCTCTCTAACCGCTCCCGGTTGAAGTCGTTGAGCCCCACCACGAAGACATGGCGCACTGCACTGTTCATGGTCACCTCCCGCCGCCCCTCGACGGCACCACTGACCAAGCCTGGTCGCCGTCACGGCGACACGGCCATCATCTTGCAGCATAGTCCTTGCAGCATGATCCAGCCGAGGAGGGATGAGCGGGCCCAGGCTACAGCACCAGGCTGACGATCAACGCCGAACCGCCGACCACCAGGGCGATGATCACGGCCAGTACGACCAGGCGATCGAGCCAACGATCGAAGCGTGTATACCGGGCAGCGGAGTGTCGCCGTCGAGTCGCTCCCCGACGGCGACGCTCACCCGTAACAGGAGTGGGAGGCATGGCGGAAGTCCGATTTCACCATTGATACCCAAAGCTTACGACCTGCACCAGCGGTAGGCCAGCGATGAGAGGCCCTCGCGGGGATTGATAGGTCACTCGACCACCTTGAGGCTCGAGGCAGTTGCCCCTCCCCCGCCCGGCGAAGCGGTCTCGACGTAAGCGGCATTGCATCGAAGGCGATCCGCCCCCATCAATACTCTTCAGCAGGCTAACTTTTTCGCCCCACGCCAACCGGAGCTTTCATGTCTCGCCTCGCCGCTACTTCCTTGTCCGTTCTCGACCTGGCCCCCATCCGCGAGGGTGGCAGCGCCGCCGACAGCTACCGTGAAAGCGTGGCCCTGGCCCAATTGACCGAGCGCCTGGGCTTTACCCGCTTCTGGCTCGCCGAACATCATGGCATCGAGGGCATCGCCAGCGCCGCCACCGCGGTGCTGATCGGCCATGTGGCCGGTGCCACCCAGCGCATCCGTGTGGGCAGCGGCGGCATCATGCTGCCCAATCACCCTCCCCTGGTGATCGCCGAACAGTTCGGCACCCTGGAAACCCTCTACCCCGGGCGTATCGACCTGGGGCTGGGCCGCGCACCGGGTTCCGACGGTGCCACCATGGCGGCGCTGCGCCGTGACCCCTATGCCGGGGTGGACGACTTCCCGCAACGCCTGGAGGAGCTGCAAGGCTTTCTCGACGACCCGCGACCCGACCAGCGGGTGCTCGCGGTTCCCGGCCAGGGCACCCATGTCCCCCTCTGGCTGCTGGGCTCCAGCGGCTACAGCGCACAGCTCGCCGCACGCCTGGGCCTGCCCTTCGCCTTCGCCGCCCAGTTCGCCCCGGGGTATCTGTTCGAGGCACTGCGCCTCTACCGCGACAACTTTCAGCCCTCTGCGGTCCTCGAGCGCCCCCACGCCATGGTCGGGCTGCCGGTGGTCGCCGCCGAGACCGATGCCCACGCCGACTACCTGGCTTCCACCATGCGCCAGAAGTTCCTGGGCATGATTCGTGGTCGACGCACCAGCGCCAAGCCCCCGGTGGAACACCTGGAGATGTCGCCTATCGAGGAGGCTCAGCTGCAACAGTTCCTGGGCGCCGCCATCGTCGGCGGCCCCGAGACCGTGCAGCAGGGGCTGGAGGCCTTCCTCGAACAGACCGGCGCCGACGAGCTGATGCTCAACACCGACGTCTATGCCCTGGAGGACCGCCTGAGAAGCTACGAGATCGTTGCCGACATGTGGAAGAGGTAGTCTATAAGGAACGAACTCTGTCCCCGGGCTTTCCAAGGGGCAGTTCATCTTGCGTCACACCCGACGCGACCCCTGGAGGTTAACATGCCCGATTCCCAAGGCCCGCACCGAGATCCCCGCCAGAATCCCGCCTGGCGCGCCGCCCAGCAGTGGCAGCAGCGCGCACGCCAACGCCAGGGCAATGGCCTGCTCGACAGCCTCAAGATGCTGCTCGCCTGGCTGCTGTTCGGCATCCTGATGATCGTGGCCATGGTCTTCGGCCTGATCTTCATGCTGCTGGGCTGGGCGCTGATGCCGCTGCTGCGCCACCGCCTGAAGAAGCGCATGGAGCAGATGCGTGCCGATCAGGCCGAAGATGTCAGCGGCGGCTTCAGCTACCGCGAGACCCATTATCGCGAGACTCACTCCTCCAGAGGAAACCACCACGAACAACAGGTGCTGGAGGGGGACTACGAGGTGAAGGGAGACGAGGAGCAGAAGCGGTAAGCAGAGTCGACAAACACTACGGGCCCGCCATCAGGCGGGCCCGTATCACGATAGCTCCACATCAAGGGTCGCCAGAGAGCAGGCTTATTCCAGCGACTCGTAGGGTAGCCCGACGTAGTTCTCGGCGATGGTGGTCAGCCCCGCCTCGGAGCTTGTCACATAGTCGAGCTCGGCCTGCTGCATGCGAGTATTAAAGTCCTCTTCTTCGGAGAACTTGTGCAACATCGAAGTCATCCACCAGGAGAAGCGCTCGGCCTTCCAGATCCGCTTTAGGCATGTCGCGGAGTAGTTGGGGATCAGATCGGTACGCCCTTCCTGGTAGACCTGAACCATCAACCGATAGAGAGTGTTGACGTCGCTTGCCGCCAGGTTGAGCCCCTTGGCCCCGGTGGGCGGCACGATATGTGCCGCATCCCCTACCAGGAACAGCCGGCCGTACTGCATCGGCTCGACCACGAAGCTGCGCAGCGGGGCAATGCTCTTCTCGAGAGACGGTCCGGTAACCAGCTTGGCGGCGACATCATCGGGAACACGCCGCTTGAGCTCCTCCCAGAAGCGCTCGTCGGACCACTCCTCGACCTTCTCGTCCAGACCCACCTGAATATAGTAGCGGCTGCGGGTCGATGACCGCATGCTGCACAGGGCGAAGCCACGTTCGTGACGGGCATAGATCAGCTCGTCGGCCACCGGCGGAGTATCGGAGAGCAGGCCCAGCCAGCCGAAGGGATAGACCTTCTCGAACTCCTTGATGCGATCCGCCGGGATTGACTTTCGCGAGATACCGTGGAAGCCGTCGCAACCTGCCACGTAGTCGCAATCGAGACGGTGAGTCTCGCCATCCTTTTCGAAAGTGATATAGGGACTATCGCTCTCGAGGTCGTGGGGCTGCACGTTGTCGGCCTCGTAGATGGTCGTGCCTCCGATCGCTTCCCGCGCCTCCATCAGATCACGCGTCACCTCGGTCTGGCCGTAGACCATCACGGTCTTGCCCCCTGTCAGCCCGGCCAGGTCGACGCGCACACGACGATTGTCCAGGGCCAGCTCCACACCATCATGAACCTCACCCTCTTCATCCATGCGCTTGTCGACACCCGCCTCGCGCAGCAGATCGACCATGCCCTGCTCGAGTACACCCGCACGAATACGGCCCAACACGTACTCACCGCTCTTGCGCTCGAGAATAATATTGTCGATTCCCTGGCGGCTCAGCAGCTGGCCAAGCAGAAGGCCCGAGGGCCCGGCACCGATGATCGCGACCTGAGTTTTCATGACGGGGAGACTCCACTGTTTGGAATGGTGAACAGATGTTCGCTATATGAATTGTATTTTTTACTGAAAACCCGCCCCGAATAAGGCAATATTGGTAGTTAAATATGGACAATCACAATACAAGCCTGCAACTTTAGTCACATGCCTGCTGAAAAGCTTATGTCCACCAACGCCGTCCCCGTCTTCAAGCTGTATGGCGAGACGCGCCACTGGCCAACCCCGGATCTACTCCACTGGGAATCGATTGCCGAGCGCAGCCGGCTGCACGACTGGAAAATCCAGCCTCACCGCCATGCCGACCTGCTGCACCTGCTCCATTTGACCACCGGGCGCGTCCGCCTTGAGCTGGAGGGGAGCCAGCGCTCCCATGAGGCTCCCCTGATCATCGTAGTGCCCGCCATGAGCATCCATGGCTTCCACTTCTCGCCGGATACCCAGGGCCATATCATCACCCTGGCCAGCCCCCTGGCCGAACGGCTGGAGCAGCAGCTGGGTGCCCTGTCAGGAGCGATGTCACTGGCCACCGCCTACCCTCTCGAGGCCGATCGACCGGCCCGGCGCATCGCGACCCTGGTGGACCAGCTGGGAGATGAGTATCGCCACCCCGCCCCCGGCCGCGAGCGCATCCTGGAAGCGCTCACCGAGGCGCTGTTCATCGAGATCTCCCGCCTGATCGCGAGACCGCTCCACACCGGCAGCACGAGTGCGCCTCGCCCCCAGGAGCGAGGACTGGTACATCTGCAGAACTACCAGGCACTTATCGAACAACAGTTTCGTCAGCAGCCTAGTGTCGAACGGTTCGCCGAGCAGCTCGGCATGACCAGCGCTCATCTCAACCTGCTGTGCCGGCGCCTCGCCAATCGCAGTGCCCTGCAACTGCTGCATGAACGGCTGCTGCTCGAGGCGAAGCGCCAGCTCACCTACACCAACATGACGGTCGCCCAGGTTGCGGATAGCCTTGGGTTTTCGGAACCCGCCTACTTCACTCGCTTCTTCAAGCGCCTGACCGGCCTGGCACCGCGTGAGTTTCGGCGGCGCCAGGCCTAAGCGCGGCCCCGATATCATGCCCGCGGCAGTATCCCAAAAACGACAGCGCCCCCGCGAGCATGGCTCTCGGGGGCACTTGTTAGTCTAGAGATTGGCCCAGGGACTTCTGATGCTCACATCAGGAACAGCGCCGTCAGCGCCGGAAAGAGGATCAGCAAGGCCAGTCGCACGAAATCCGAGACGATAAAGGGTGCTACCCCCTTGAATATCTCGCCCAACCCGACATGAGGCGCCATGGCCTTGATCACGAACACGTTCATCCCAACCGGAGGGGTTATCAGCCCCAGCTCAACGGTCAGCACGGTGATGATGCCGAACCAGATGGGGTCGATACCGAGCGCCTGGATAATCGGATAAACCACCGGCACCGTGATTACCAGCATGGCAATCGCATCCATGAACATCCCCAGCACGAAATAGAGCAGCAGGATGCACAGCACCACGACCATGGGCGAAAGCTCCATGCCATAGAGCAGATCGGTAATCGAGAAGGAGATCCGTGACACCGAGATGAAGTAGCCCAGGGTCTCGGCACCTACCAGCATGAAGAACACCACCGCCGAGAGCGCCAGGGTCTCCTGCACGCTGCGCCATAACGCGGCTGCGCGCATGCCCTTGACCAGGGCGTAGAGCAGGGTGGCGAAGGCGCCGACACTGGCTCCCTCGGTAGGGGTGAAGGCGCCGAAGTAGATGCCCAGAATCATTACCAGAAAGACCGCGAAGAAGGGCACCAGGCCAGAGAGCGAAGCCAGCTTCTGCGTCCAGGTGGTCGACTCGCCGGCCACCGCCAGCGATGGCTTGAGTCGCATCACCACGCTGACCGTCAGTGCATACATCACCAGCCCCATCAGCCCCGGCACCAGGCCTGCCATGAACATGTCGCCGACCGATTGCTCGGTAAGGATGGCGTAGATCAGCAGGGCGATGGAGGGCGGAATCATGATGCCCAGGGTTCCCCCGGCCGCCAGCGCGCCGGTGGCCAGGCCCCGGTTGTAGCCATAGCGTTCCATCTCGGGCAGAGCGACACGGGTCATGGTGCTGGCGGTGGCCAGCGAGGAACCGGAGATCGCCGAGAAGATGCCGCAGGAGCCGACGGCAGCGATGGCCAGGCCACCCTTCCAGCCACCGCAGATCACACGGGTAGAGTGGAACAGCTTGCCGGCCATGCCGGAATGTGCCGCCAGCACGCCCATGAAGATGAACATCGGTACCGCACTGAAGCTGTAGTTGGAGAGCACTTCTACCGGCACGGTCTTGAGCTGGGCGATGGCGGCATCCCAGCTGATCACCTGGGCAAAACCCACCACCCCGACAATCAACATGGTCAACGCTACTGGTACCCGTAGCATCATCAGTACCAACAAGAGGCCCAGACCGATGGCCCCGATCATCTCACTCCCCATGGGAGACCTCCCCTTCGACGCCGAAGATGGCACTCAACAAGGCATGGACCAGACTCCGTAGTCCCAGCATCAGACTGAGTACGGCGGCGGCGTAATAGATGGGCCCCATGGGAATCCGCAGGTCCTGAGTCACCTCACCATACCGAGCAGCCGAACTGCCGGACTCCAGCAGACCGAAAAAGAGCACCAGGCCAAGGGCCGTGAAACCCAGAAGATAGACGCCGTGCAGGCGGTTCTTGATGGTGGGTGACAGGCCATGGGAGAAGGCCTCCACCACCACCTGGCTCTTCTCCACATTGGCGGCCATGGCCGCCAGCAGCGAGAACAGCATCAAATAGCTCACCAGTTCCACACTACCGGTCACGCTCAACGCCACGCTCCCGTCGGTGAGCCGCGATAGATAGCGGGTAGTGACATCAACGATGGTGACCCCCAGCAGCCCCAGCAGGGCGATGCCGGCCACTAGCTTGCACAACAGGGCCAGCCAGTGGCTGGCCCTTTTCAAGGTTGACTGCATATGGCTTTACCCCTGATCGGCGACGCAGGACGCGCTGGCGGCCAGGGCCGCCTCGTAGACCTCGCGACCGGGCAGTCCTCGCTCTTCGAGCTCGTCCAGGTAGCTCTCGATCCCGTCCTGCAGCGGCTTCTGCCAGTCCGCATTTTCCAGCGGGCTTTCGATCTCGCGGATGGTATGTCCCGCTGCCTTTGCCTCCTGCTTGCCCTCCACGTCGAGGCGGTCGAATACCGTCCCCGCATTCTCTGCCCATTTCATTCCGGAGTTGGCATCGATCACCGCCTGCTGCTCGGGGCTAAGGCGGTCGTAGGCGCGCTGGTTCATGGTCGCCACGAAGATCAGGGTGTAGAACGGCACCTCGGTGTGATACTCGACCAGTTCATTGATACGAAAGCCCTTTAACCCCTCCCACGGAAAGCTCAGACCGTCGATGACACCTCGCTGCATGGAGGTGTAGATATCCGGCGCCGGCATGCCCACGGGGGTTGCCCCCATGTTCTCGAGCATCTCTCCCGCCACTGCGGTGGGGCGACGGATACGCAGCCCCTCGAGGTCAGCCGGCACCTTCACCTCGGTATCGATGGTGTGAATCCCCCCGGGGCCGGTGGTAAAGAAGAACAGCGGGCGGGTGTCAGCGTACTCATCGTCGAGGTGCCCATCCTCGTAGAGCGTCTGCAGTACACAGGCCCCCTGGGTCGCGCTGGTCGCTACCCCGGGCAACTCCACGATCTGTGACAGCGGGAAGCGACCGGCGGTATAGCCCTGCGCTGTCGCACTGATATCGGCGATTCCCTTGGACGCCGCTTCATAGAGAGAGTCTGGCTTGGCCAGCGTACCGGAGGGGAACATCTCCACCTTAAGCTCACCCCCAGACTCCTCCTCGAGGGTTGCGGCCCACTCCTCGAAGATATCCTGGTTAATGCCCGAAGCACCCGGCCAGAAGTGGGCCATGCGCAGGGTAGTGGCTGATTGAGCAGAAGCCGCGGCCAGGCCGGCAATGGACGCAACCAGCAGGCAGGCGGTGAACTTGGTTTTCATGGTAATCCTCCGAGAATTGTTGTCGCTGCGTCAGTCGTTCGCATAGTGAACATGAGTTCGCAGAATAGGCCAAAAGTAAACCATTGGCCCGCGCCACGAAAAGCGACTTTAGTCTTACCCCAGCAACTCCGAGCATAACCACACCCTCGTAGTATCAGTTTCAAATCGCCTGGGGGTGGTTGGTCACCACCTCCGGAATGGCGATAACAGGACTTGCAATAGGTACTTCCATCACAGCTATTGCGGATACGCAGGTGGTCATGCTGGGTACTGGTACCCCCGTACCCAATGGGGAGCGCGCGGGAGCCGGTATCGCGGTCATTTACAACGATGAGGCCTATGTCTTCGATGTCGGCGCCGGAGTGATCGAACGCGCGACCCAGGCCGCCGAACGTCTCGACATCGCTCCACTAAGCCCCGTCAATATCGACCACCTCTTTCTGACTCACCTGCACAGCGACCATGTTCTGGACTACCCGGAATTGCTGGGCACCTACTGGTGGCGCCGCACGGATCAGCTCAAGGTCTTCGGCCCCGAAGGCACGCAGGCCATGAGCGAAGGCATCTATACTATGCTGGCCGATGACACCGAGACCCGGCTCAAGGACAAGAGCCCGGTCACCAACCCCGATGCGGCATATGCCGATGTCACCGAAATCACCGCCCCGGGCACGGTGTTCGAGGAGGATGGAATCAGGATCGAGGCATTCCCCGTCTCCCATGGTCACTGGGACTTGGCCTATGGCTATAAGGTGACAACCCCTGACAAGACCATTGTCATTTCCGGCGACACCTCGATCAACGAGGAAGTCGAAAGGCAAGCTGAAAAGGCCGATATCCTGATCCATGAGGTCATCAGTCACTCCGGCTGGAAGGAGCTTCCGGAACAGTGGCAAGCCTATCATCAGTACGCTCATACCCTGACCGACGAGCTGGCTGACTTGGCGAACGCCGCTCAGCCCGACCTGCTGGTGCTCTATCATGTACTGCACTACGGGGCCCCCATCGAGTCAGCACTCGAGGAAGTCCAGCGTGACTACGACGGCGACGTGGTACTAGCCGATGACCTGGATGTCTTTAAATAAGTTCGAACCCTAGGTTTATAAGATACTTGCGTTCATCGGTGGCCACCGATGTGTCTACTCGAATTCGTCTTACGGCCGGGGAGTTGACTCTCTGGCCGAAGTTGCGGATCTGAGCAGCCCCGCAACCACAATCCCACCAGCCCCCCCTGTCGTTTACATCACAAAAACTACTCAAAGGATACATCCATGCAGCAACACACCCCCTATGGCTTGCTCCCCTCTCTTGCGCCATCCTCCTAGCCGGACCGGCACAGGCCCAAGAATCCCATAGCGGCCCCAATTTCAAGGGCGAACTGGCGACCGGCGCACTCAAGGTCGATGACCGCGACATCGATGCCTGGGCCTTTGGCCTGGAGGCGGGATTCGACGGACTTTTCACCTTCGATGATACCCCGCTCAAGCTCAGCTATGACTTCGTCGCCGACTTCACCAACGCCGTCAATGACAATGACGCCTTGACCTGGACGCCGGGCAATCCCAACGGCGGTACCGATGACGACATTTATATTCGTACGGCAAGATTGTTACTGATCAGCGATTATGGCTCCTTGCTGTTTGCCCCCCGCATTCCCTCCGGTCAGTGGAACGCACTCTACTCCGAGATCGACAACTACTACTATAATCGCTTCCATGCCCAAACCGGCGACATCGCCATCTTCGGCCAGGTGGAGCAGGCCAGTGATGTCATCGCCTATGTATCGCCGACGTTCGGCGGAGGCTTCCGCTTCGTAGGCACTAGCCTGACCCTGGACGATGCCAACAATAAAGACTCGGATGTCTGGGCCGCTCGACTGGTGTATAACAACGCCGAAGGCCTCAAGGCAGGCATCGGTCACGTCATCACCAATGCCGAACAGCTACCCACGGACGATGACTATCACCGCTCGGTGGCGTCGCTGAGCCATGAATTCGGGCGCCTGGACCTGGCAGGCATCTACGAAATCAACCGAGACCATCCTACCGGCGACTTCGATTCCTATGGGACAAATGTCACCTACGACCTGACCAATCGCTGGACGACAAGTCTGGGCTACGCCGAGAAGCGCCACGATGATAACGAGGCACTGAATGAGCGGGTCGTCGTCGCGGACATCAAGTACCACCTCGGCGAGAACACCACCCTCTTTCTGGAGACGGGCCAGTACGAAGAAGCCCATGACAATATCGCAGGCGGTATCAGCATGAAGTTTTAAGTGCACGCCGCATGGTGCCCGTCATCCAAACCGATGACACCGGGAAGAGCCGACGCTATTTACGAAGTCGTCTTAGAAGACAGGGCTCAGGTAGAGCTATCCCAGTTCAGTTCACGAAGCAGGCTGCTCCCGAGACCGCCATGTCACTCGATGTGCATGAAACCGGTATTGCCAGTGCAGGGATCCAGACTCTCAACAAGATCATCACCCTGCACCAGGCCACGCACGACTGGCGCCATGCAGCGGGGCACAATACTATCCGATCTTCAGCACCGGCTTGACGGTGGTGCCGTTCGCCGAGTCCTCGAAGGCCTGGTTGATCTGCTCCGGCGCATAGAACCTGACCAGCCTGTCGAAGGGAAAGCGCCCCTCCTTGAAGTAGTCCACCAGCTGCGGGATAAACACCCGCGGCACCGAGTCACCCTCGATCACGCCGATCATCGACTTGCCCTCGGCCATCAGATCCTGGTGCACGTCGAACGTCACTTCGGGGGTGACGCCGACGATCGCCGAGACACCCAGCGGGCGCAGCGCCTGCAGCGACTGGCGCACCACTGCCGGCACACCGGTGGTCTCCACCGCAAACTCGCTGCCGCCACCGGTGATCTCGTGTACCCGCTCGACGGTATCCTCATTCTGGCCATTGATGGCATGCGTCGCCCCCAGCTCCCGGGCCAGTTCGAGGCGGCTATCGTGGACGTCTACCGCAATGATGTGACGGCACCCGGTGATGCGCGCCGCCATGATGGCGGATAGCCCCACGGCACCACAGCCGTAGACCACCAGGCTGGAGCCGAACTCGGGCTTGAGCCGGTTGAGCACGGTACCTGCACCGGTCTGGATGCCGCAGCCCAGCGGACCGAGCAGCGCCAGATCCACCACGGGGTCGACCTTGACCGCATTGCGGGCATTGACCACGGCGTGACTGGCAAAGGACGACTGGCCAAAGAAGGTCGCCAGCGCCTCGTCACCCCGGGCGATACGGTGGCTGCCATCGTCCATGGCGCCACCGAAGTTCAAGTCATTGAAGGTGTCGCAAACGGTAGGATGCCCGGTCAGGCAGTGTCCGCAGCTACCGCAATGGGCAAACGACAGCACCACATGATCGCCCACCTCGAGCCCGGTCACGCCCTCGCCGAGGGCCTCGACTACGCCGGCTCCCTCATGCCCCAGCACGATGGGGAATGGGGCAATCCCCAGGTCGCGGGCCACGGCATCGGTATGACAGACACCGGTGGCCACGATGCGCACCCGCACCTCGCCCAGGGCGGGCTCGGCCAGTTCGACCGATTGCCATTGAAAGTCGCTGCCCTGTTCGGCGGTGACTGCCGCTTGAATCTGCATGGATAGTCTCCTTCATCGGAAGGCCCCGCCGGTCCGGCGGGGCATTAGAGTGCCATCAGTGTACGAGGCGCCTCCACGCCGCCTTGCCTCAGAAGAACTTGGTCAGCTGCAGGCGGATAGCATCGCCCTCGCTTTCGAGCCCCTTCAATCCACCGGCCTCAGCATCGTATTCATGGTAGACGGCACCCTTGAGCATCACCCCGGCCTGGGGCCAGAGGTAACCCGCCTCGGCGCCAATGGCGTGGCGCTCAGCCTTGGCGCCGATCGCTGCGCCGTCATCTGCCTCGAGCTGCCAGGCGTCATAACCCACCAGGCCGAGTTCCAGGCCGCTGTCCAGTCGATGACCGAAGCCCCACTCCACCAGCCAGCTATCGCCGGGGGTAATGCCGGTAGCGTCCTGCTCGGTCTTGATCTCGTAGCGTGACAACGCCGAGAAATTCCAGCGACGCTCGGCATCGAAGTGCCAGGCACCGCCCAGGGTCAGCATGGTGGTACCGTAGCCCTTGCCTACCGACGCCCGGTTATGGCGGTCAAAGTCGGCGGTGTCGAACCAGTGGCCGGCGGCAAAGGTGGCATCCCACTGCTCGCCGTGCCAGCCAAGGATCACCGGGCCGATGAAGATATCGCCGATACCATCGTCATCGAAGCTTCGCCTCCCGGCCGAGGTTTCCAGATCGAGCTCGGTATCGAGCATGGGGATGATGGTCTCCATGCCATAGTCAGCCCCCAGGAACTGCTTGTCGGTGATCCAGATCAGGCGATGGGCCAGGGCGTTGACCGAGCCGCTGTTGCTGCCCGGCGCCGCATCCCCGTTCTTATCATTGAAGCTGTCGATGTCGTAGCGCATCAGATAGGCGCGGTAGTAGAGGCCCGCGGGCGGCGCGGCGGCGGCGCTCAGCCCCTCGATGCCCGGCACGTAGTGGCCGTTGACGGCGAATGCCGGTGTGGTGGCGAGGCCGGTCCCGAGCAGGGCCACCAGCCGAATGCTGTTCTTGAATATCATCGTGCGTTGTCTCTGTTATTGGCATGGCCTGACCCCGCTTGCCGCGGGGCAGGCGTTATAGGCGACGTAGAATCAGAAGGGATAGCCGCGCGGCGCATGCTGCACACTGATCCACTGATCAGTGGTGAACTCCTCGATGGCCCAGTCGCCGTTGAAACGACCCAGGCCAGAGTTCTTCTCACCGCCGAAGGGCACATGAGCCTCATCGTTGACCGGCATGTCGTTGACGTGAGTCATGCCAGCCTTGACGCCCTGGGCGAATCGCGCCCCGCGCGCCAGGTCGGCGGTGAACACCGCGCTGGAGAGGCCGTACTCGCACGAGTTGGCCAGCTCCAGGGCATGCGCCTCGTCACGCGCCTTCTGGATGCCGACCAGCGGGCCGAAGATCTCCTCGCGGCTGATCTCCATGTCGGGGGTGACATCGCCGAACACATGAGGCGGCACCAGCTGGCCCTCGACCTCGCCCTCAAGCAGCACGGTGGCTCCCTCCTGCCTGGCGATGGCGATCTTCTCCTCCAGCCCCTCGCGCTGCTTGGCGTTGATGATCGGGCCAACCACGGTGGCCATATCATCGGGATCACCGACCTTGAGTCCCTTGACCTTGGCCACGAAGCGCTCGACGAACTCGTCGTAGCGCGACGCATCGACGATGATGCGGTTAACCGCCATGCAGATCTGCCCCTGGTGCAGGAACTTGCCCATCGCCGCGGCGTTGACGGCCTGTTCGATATCGGCGTCATCAAGCACCACGAAGGGGCTGTTGCCGCCAAGCTCCAGGGCCACCTTCTTGATGTGTTCACCGCCGCTGCAGATGCCACCGATGCGACGCCCCACCGGGGTCGAGCCGGTGAATGAGATCATGCGCGGTACGCGATGCTCGACGAAGGCGTCGCCGATCTCGCTGCCGGCCCCTACCACCACGGAGAGCAGCCCCTTGGGCAGGCCGGCTTCCTCGAAGATGCGCGCCAGCAGCAGGCCACCGCACACCGGCGTGTCGCTGGCCGGCTTGACCACCACGGCGTTGCCCAGCGCCAGCGCCGGGGCGATGGAACGCTGCGACAGGTGCAGCGGAAAGTTCCAGGGGCTGATCACCCCCACCACGCCCAGCGGCTTGCGATAGACGCGGTTCTCCTTGCCCGGCACGTTGGAGGCCAGGGTCATGCCATGCACGCGACCCGGCATGCTGGCGGCTTCCAGCGTGATGCCGCGCGCCGCACCCCACTCGACGTTGGCCTTGAGCCGGGTGCTGCCCGACTCGCGGATCAGCCAGTCGATGATTTCCTCCTTGCGGGCGTCGAAGATCTCGACCACGCGGTGCATCAGGCCGGCGCGCTCCGCCGGCGGCGTCGCCGCCCACTCGGCCTGGGCCTTCTCCGCCGACAGATAGGCGGCATCCAGGTCATTGCGGTCGGCCAGGCGAATCTCGAGCAGCTCGCTGTCATCGAAGGGGTTGGTCACCCTTGCGCTGCGCTCGCTCGCTCCCTCGCGCCACTCGCCGGCGATGGGTTGCAGATGGAAGTCACTGTAACGTTCCGTCATCTCTTGATTCCTCCTGGAGGATCACGATGGCGTCAGGACCATCGCGATGTATGAGTGAAGACCGGCCTCAGTCGTAGATCGCCAGGTCCGAGGCCAGTACGAAATTACCGTCGTAATAGCCGGCCATCTCTTCGCGAAGCTGCTCATCGGTCTGCCCGAAAAGCAGGGGATGAGTCATCACCAGCAGCTCCGGCTCAATGGCATCGCCGATCTCGGCCAGCTGCTTGGTGCTGGTATGGGCGTGGTACATGTAGTCCTGCCAATCCTGTGGCAGCTGGTGAACACCACCCTCACTCATGACCTCATGGATCAGGATATCGGCGCCCTCGAAGTGCTCATAGAGCGCCTCCTCGTGGCGCGTGTCGCCGCTGATGACCACCGTCTTCTCGGGTGTCTCCACCCGGTAGCCGAACGCCATGCCGTCCTCCCAGCTGCCGTGGGGCACCTTGAAGGCGGTGATGGTCACCTTGTCGTCCTGATGCACCACCTGGGTCTCGCTGATCTCGGTGACATCGACATTGAAGCCATCCGGGTTGGCCGGCTGGGTGCCATGCAGGCGATGGTCGATATCATCGACATAGGCCTCCAGGATATTGGTGGTCATGGCCTCGACTCCCTTGGGCCCGATCACCTTCATCGACTCGCTGCGCCCCATGACCCAGGGACGCAGCATCAGCTCCGGCATGCCCATCACATGATCCGAGTCCAGATGAGTGACGAACACCTTGTTCATCTCGCCGTAGACGGAGTCGTTGCTGAAGTAGATATCCTCGGGCATGAAGTCCTTCCCGGAGAGCGCATCGAAGTTCCTGACGAACCCCGGACCGGCATCGAACAGATACATCTCCTTGTCGACCACCACCAGGATGGCCTGACCGGCGCGCTCATGCTTGAGCACCGGCGTGCCGGTGCCCAGCATCACCACGGTGGTATTACTGGACATCGTTGCGTTGCTGGCGGCAGATTCCGGTTCCGCGGCCAGCACGGACTGGCCGCCCAACAAGCCAACCAGGACCATCGGTACCAGTGGTTTCAGGGGAAAGTGCATGGACATATGGGGTTTACCGTTTCTATTGTGCTTTGATGTGTGCAGGCCACCACGCCGAGGGTGGCCCGTGTGACTCGACCGCTGATCAGGAGCGGATGCCCGACTTACCCGGCGACAGGATGCCATTGGGATCCAAAGCATTCTTCAGCGTCTTGTGCACCTCGCGCAGTGGCTCGCCGAACGTCCCCGCGACCTGCTCCATGAACTCGGTGTTCGTGCGGTAGAGACCGTAGCCACGCTTGGCGAACTCGTCGATCAGCTCGGCGAAGCAGTCATGGGCCCGCTGGGTCTCTTCCGGATCCTCGCGGTTGTAAAGTAGGTCGATGACATGGTGCATGTCGCGCCAGCCGACGATGTACTCTGCCACGTAATCGAAGCCGTACTTGCCGAGGATCTTCTGAGCCAGCTCGGTCTGATCCTTGGTCTCGCTGCCCTTCGCCTGGGAGACCGGCGCAAACCACATGGAGCCACCACCCCCACGCCAGTTATAGAGGCCGAACTCCTGAAGGTTCATATCCCCCCTCATCAGGGCCGCACGATACTCGAAGCCACCGCCCCGTTTCTCGGCCTCCTCGCCGTACATGATCTTGGCCTTGCCACTCTTTCCGAAGGCCTGCTCGACGATCTTCCAGTTGACGTCAATCTGCTCGGGGGTGCCGTATAGCGCCGCGTAGACGTTCCACTCGCCGACGCCCTCATCCTGCTTGATGCGCTCGATGGCCTCGCGCGGGATGGAGTCACTACCCTCGTAGTAGGTCTTGCGCTGCACATGAGTCCCCGCATCCCAGAGGGTGTGCACAATCACCACCGCATTGGGGATGATCTGGGCAATGCGCAGCGGGCGCAGAACATCAACGATCTCCTCGATATCCTCCAGGTCGTCGTACTGGATAACGAAAGGACGATAGGCCGGAGGCTCGGGCATCAGCCACAGGCCCATCTTGGTCACGATGCCGTAGTTGGACTGGGTAAAGAGACCGTCGATATAGGGACCATAGCCCCACTTGAACACCTGCCAGGAGCTGGAGTTCTCGATGCCTCCCATGCCGGTGCGTACCACCTCACCGTTGGCCAGCACCACCTCCATGCCACACTGGAACATGAAGTGTTCACCATAGGGTGTATAGCCCACACCGCGGTCCAGGGTATTGCCCACGGGGCCTGCGATGGCCGAAGGAGCCGGCGGATCCAGCCACAGCTTGAGGTCGTTCTCCTTGATGTAGTCGTAGAGCTGCTGATAGGTCACGCCGGGCTCGAGCAGTGCCGTGCAGACCTCGGGGTCGACATCGAGAATCTGGTTCATGCGGTGCATATCGAGGATCACCTGGCCAGTCTCGCCGGGGGCGGCGCTGCCGTAGCCCAGGTTCTTGCCGGTGGAGATGGTCCAGATCGGTACCTTGTACTCGTTGCAGGTGCGCACGATGCCCTTAACCTGCTCGGTAGTGGTGGGCAGCAGCGCCGCGGAAGGGATGTAGTCCTTGTCGTCGCCGGCCATCATGATCTTGGTATAGGGCGCGAGCTGGTCGCCTTCGGTCAGGACACTATCGGCCCCGAGAATCTCGCGGAACCGAACGAGGGCAGCGTCGAAGTCAGCTTCGGACACGCCCTTGGGAAGAATTCGCTGTGTGGTGCTCATGAAGTCGTCTCTCGATTATTGTGATCGGGGGCTTACAGCCGAACCAGGAAGCTCAGCTCGGTGGCACTGACGGACTCACCGTACGGACGCCTGATGTCTTGGCGATGGCGCGCGCTACCCGAGGCCGTTGCCAGGCGGGCATATTCACGCCCCAGTGCGGCTTGCCAGCTGCCCGCATCTACCGCCAACGGCGCCGCGATGGGACCGCGATGGCTCAGCAGGCGATGCTGTCCCGCGTCATGTCGCCCCAACGCCAGCACTCGGCCGCGACCGGCCAGTAGACTGGTCAGCAGTACCAGGCCCGCCTCATCGGTAAATCCAGTCGCCAGCGTGCCGGCGGGCTGTGCATTCAGCGCTAACGGGTCGAGACGACCTTCATAGCGCGGCGTCCAGCCCTGCTGACGCAACCCCTGACCTAGCTCGGTCGTGGAGCGATCGACGCCGAAGAGGCTGATCGAGCCATGTGCCGGATCATCAGCAAGGCCGACATCGGAGGCCCAGGCGGCCCCCAGCGAGAGCGGCACGGAGGCGCCCAACAGCAGGCCATTCTTCATGAGTTGTCGCCGTGTCAGCTTCATGGCGCTACTCCTCGCTATCCGCGGCGGGCGCCAGATCGCCGCCCATCAATGCCTGAATCAGCGCCTCCAGCTCAGGGTCGCTGATCTTGGCTTCGCGGAAGGACGGCATGGCGGCTCGGCCGTTGCGTACCGTCATACGGATATAGTTTCCACGCGCCTCATGGGCCACTTCGGGGAATGCCATGGTGATCGGAGCCACCTTGTTGGCGACGTCCGTTTCGTGGCAGTGGGAACAGACCTGCCGGTAGACTTCGGCGGGTTCACGCATATCGGTTTCACTCTCTGCCGCCGCCACGGAGGGGAGCAGCAGAGAGCCGAACAGGGTCAGTGCCCCGATCGTCACTGGGGAGAGGCGCCGGGAAAGCACCCTTGTTATGTTTTTCATGGTCAATGTCACCCGTCTGGTCGTTATGGGCTTGCCGTCGATAGAGCCTCCAACACCCTAGACTTTAGTCTAATCAAAAGGTTATCAGCGGACTCCAGCCCTATTTACCTGTCAAGAACCGTGCCGAAACTGTAAAACCATGGGTAATCAAGACATTAGGCGAATTACACGCAAACATTCATTCGCAATACGAACATACGTTCGCTAATATCGGTTAACCATTTGCTCATCATTGCCTAAATCATCACCCCAGGGCGTCACCTCCTGATACTGCCTGGGTGATATCCTGGCATTGCGACTTGTCGACGAGTGACTCATGACTGCCAGCACTCCCCAGTACCCCAGCGCCCGCGACCTGATGGACGCCCTGCGTTTCCTTCCGGAGGAGGGGCAGGTCTGGTTGGGCGAGCAACGCATGTTGCTGATGTCGCTGCAGGCGTCGGCGTTCTTTCGTAATGAGCTGGTGTCCACCCTGGGAGCGGAGCGCGCCCGTGGCGTCTTCATCCGCCTGGGCTACTACTCCGGCCTGCAGGATGCCGAGCTCGGCGAGTCACTGCGCGGCAGGCAACTGGGGCTGCACGACAGCTTCCTGGCTGGCCCACAGCTTCACGCGCTGCTGGGCCACGTCAAGGCAGTACCAGGCCAGCTGGATATCGATCTGGAAGCCGGCCGGTTCTACAGCGAGTTCATCTGGCAGGGCTCGTTCGAGGTTGAGGTGTGGCGTTCTCGTGGCGTACAGAGCGCGCCGGTGTGCTGGACGCTACTGGGGTACGCCTCGGGTTATGCCACCCAGCTGCTGGGACGCGAGGTGCAGTATCGAGAAGTGGAGTGCCTGGGCTGCGGCGACGCCCGGTGCCGGATCATCGGCAAGCTGGCCGAGGAGTGGTCCGACCATGAGGCCTTCTCCTCCCTCCTGCGTGAAGCCCCACTGATCGATGAGCTTTACGAGCTGCAGGCGCGGGTTGCGACCCTGGAGGGAGACCTCACCCATCAGCGGCCCGACGATGACTGGGGTCCCATCGGTTCGGCACCCGCCTTTCGAGAAATGTTGACGATGCTCGACAGTGCAGCCGTCTCGGAAGTGCCGGTGTTGCTGCTCGGAGAGACCGGCACCGGCAAGGAGATCCTGGCTCGGCGCCTTCACGAACAGAGCCTGCGTGCCAAGGGCCCCTTTGTCGCCGTCAACTGCGCCGCCATTCCGCCGGAACTGATCGAGTCTGAGCTATTTGGTGTCGAGAAGGGAGCCTATACCGGCGCGGTACAGTCACGCCTCGGTCGCTTCGAGCGGGCCCACGGCGGCACCCTGTTCCTCGACGAGCTGGCCGAGCTTTCTCCCCGTGCCCAGGCCGCCCTGCTCCGTGCCCTGCAGGAGCACCAGATCGAACGTGTCGGTGGCCAGGACGTGAGGGAGGTAGATGTGCGGGTAGTCGCGGCCACCCACAACGATCTGCACCAGCGGGTCGCGGAGGGAGCCTTCCGGCGTGACCTGTTCTTTCGACTCAATGCCTTTACGCTGACGGTACCGCCCCTGCGCGACCGTCTCGAGGATATTCCCACTCTGGCCGACCACTTCCTCGCCAGCTGCGAGCACCACTATCAGCGCCGCACCTTGGGCTTCTCCGACCAGGCCCGCTCGGCCATGGCTCAGTACACCTGGCCCGGCAACGTGCGTGAATTGAAGAACACCATCGAACGTGGAGTGATTCTCACCGCCGACCAGAAACATATCACCGAACGGGCACTGTTCGGCGACTACCGAGTCCCCACGCTGCAAAAGGAGAAGGGGCAAGGACTCAACGACCGGGGCCGACTCGAGGCGCCGACAGAGATCCCTGACTCGGAGGACACACCCCGGCAACATATCCAGGCCCTGTTCGATGCCGGGCTGACCCTCGAGGATATCGAGCGAGAGGTGCTGATCGCGGCCCAGGAGGAAAGCGAGGGCAATATTGCCGCCGCCGCCCGCCGGCTGGGCATGACACGCCCCGCCTACGCCTACCGTTTGAAGAAGTACGACCTACGCTGAGGTCGGGCCGGGCATCGTTATCACCGGTTCATTTTCAGGGCGACCCTGAAGGCATTGAAAGTCCAAGAATCTCGCGGGCCTGTTGCCAGGTCGCCACCGGACGCTCATACCTCTCGCACAGCGCCACCGCACGCTCGACCAGGGCCGCATTTGAGGAGGCGAGGCTATCGCGATCGAGACGCACGTTGTCCTCGAGCCCGGTGCGGGTATGACCGCCGGCGGCGATCGACCACTCGTTGAGCAGGTACTGGTTGGCACCGATGCCGGCACCACACCACTGGGCGTCGGGCGCCAGCCGCTTGAGGGTCTCGATATAGAAATCGAAGGTGGGCTTGTCCGCCGGCATGGCATTCTTTACCCCCATCACGAACTGCACATAGAGCGGCGCCTTGAGCTTGCCCTGCTTGGAGAGGCTCACCGCCTGGTGGATATGCGACAGATCAAAGGCCTCGATCTCGGGCTTGATGTCATACTTGAGCATCTCATCGGCGAGCCAGTCGACCAGCTGCGGCGGGTTATCGTAGACGCGATTGGGGAAGTTGTTGGAGCCCACCGAGAGGCTGGCCATATCGGGCTTGAGCGGCAGCATGCCGCCGCGCTCCTCGCCGGCCCCTGAACGACCACCGGTGGAGAGCTGCACGATCATGCCAGGGCAGTGCTTGTTCAGCCCCTCCAGCAGGCGACCAAACTTCTCCGGGTCGGAGCTGGGCGTCTGGTCGTCGTTGCGCACATGACAGTGGGCGATGGTAGCGCCGGCCTCGAAGGCCGCCTGGGTGCTCTCGATCTGCTCCGTGACGGTGATCGGCACGGCGGGGTTGTTTTCCTTGCGCGGCAGGCTGCCGGTGATCGCAACACAGATAATGCAGGGTTTGGACATGGTGACCTCTTTTTCTTATATCGAAAGTGCATGGGGGGCAGTGTTGGAAGGGGGAACCGTTCCCCCTCTAGGCTAGTGGCCGGCGCCATAGACACCAGCGCCGCCCCCGAAAGAGCGGCGTCACTGATCGGGTCACGGCAGAATGGACAAGTCGTTCCGATCAGAAGTCGAAGAAGACCGTTTCACCCTCGCCCTGCAGGCGAATGTCGAGGCGATAGCGCACCTTGCCGTCGACCTCTTCACGCTTGGCAATAAGGGTCTGGCGACGTGCCGGCGACTCGATGCGCGACAGCACCGGACACGCGGCGTTGGCCTCGGCCTCATCATCGAAGTAGAGGCGAGTCTGCAGCTGGATATTGATGCCGCGGGCAAAGATCGCCAGGTTGATGTGCGGCGCCTGGGACTGACCACTGGCGTGAGCCACGGGGCCCGGTTTGACGGTAGTCAGTGACCACTCGCTGCCATGATCAAAGGTGGTGGCGGTTCTTCCGAAGCTGTTGAACGGCTTCTCAAGGTCGAATTCCGGCTGATACTCGCCGTTGCTATCGGCCTGCCAGGCCTCGATAAAGGCATCGCGGACCAGATCGCCATTGCCATCGATCACGGTGCCGACCACCTCGATATGCTCACCCTCGACCTCGGGGCGAGCCATCTCGTTCCAGATCTCCTCGTCGCGGGTCGGGTTGCCGGCGGCGGCCAGGGCCAGGCCGATATGCACGTAGGGGCCGGCGGTCTGGGAGGCGGTCTCACGCAGCATCAGTTCGCTGGTGGGTCGGGAATTCGGCTGGTTCATCTCGTCACCCCTGTTACTGATTTTCGAAGTAGGTCTGCAGTTCGCCGCGTACCACCAGGTCGAAGCGATAGGCCAGGCAGTCCATGGGCTTGCTGCGGGCCATGTCCAAGCGACCTATCATGGTCTCCACGGCTTCGGGGTCCTTGAGGGTGTGGACGATGGGACACAGCGGGATCAGCGGGTCGCCCTCGAAGTACATCTGGGTGATGAGGCGCGTGGAGATCGAGGGGCCCATCACCGACACGTGAATATGCGAGGGGCGCCAGCTGTTGGGATCGTTGGGCCAGGGGTAGGGGCCCGGCTTGATGGTGCGAAAGCGATACCAGCCCTGCTCATCGGTCAGGGTGCGCCCCACACCACCGAAGCTGGGGTCCAGCGGCGCCAGGTAGCTATCATTTCGGTGGCGGTAGCGACCACCGGCGTTGGCCTGCCACATCTCCACCAGAGTATGAGGAACCGGCTTGCCGAACTGGTCGACCACGCGGCCGAACATGATGATGCGCTCGCCCTGGGGTAGCCCCTGGTTCTGGTCCTGACGAAAGTTCAGCAGCAGGTCATTATCGTGTGGGCCCATTCGCAGTTGACGAAAGTCGGGGCCGGAAAGCTCCGATACCGTAGGCCTCTGCATGCTGACCAGAGCCTGCTGCGGTGACCGGGCAACGGAGGTCTTGTACCCCGGGGCATAGGCCGGCGGGTGCCAGTTGCGGTCGCGCTCGACGAATCGCTTGCTGTCGTATTGCATTTCATTCCTCTCAGGGGAGATTACATTGACCCAGATCAGTCTGACGGTAGTCACACGGGCTGCCAATTGACACCTTGGGCCCCACCCATAACTCAGGGGTTATGGGGTGCCCGATGCCACTCCTCGCAGCGTCTCACAGAATGTCTCCAGCGCCAGCGAGGGCGCCAGGCTGGTATTGATGCATAACCCCACCGATCCCCCTCGCTCCTCCAGGGGCAAGGCCAGCTCGGCAAGCACTCCCGCGTCGACCGCCTCACATGCGGCCTCCTCCGGTGCCACCCAGACGGCATCGCTCCCCTGAACGTAGTGTTGGCCGATTGGAAGGGAAAGCGTCTCGAGTTGGCTCGTCGGCAGCTCCAAACCATGACGTACGAAGAAGCTGTCCACCCGCTGGCGTAGCGTGGTCTGAGGGGGCGGCAGCACCCAGGGGAAGCGCATCAACTGATGTGGTTCCAGATGAGCCTTGTCGGCGAGCGGGTGTCCGCTTCGTACCACCAGAACCAGGCGTTGGTAGAAGAGGTGCTCGAAGGAGAGATCGAGGATCTCCCGCGCCTCGGTCATGCGCCCCACCACCAGGTCCAGCTCACCACGGCGCAACCGAGAGAGCAGGAAGGCGCTGGGGCCGGTGACTACACTGACCCCGCTCTCTCCCTCCATGCTCGCCTGCCAACGCAGGATCGCCTCCGGCAGCAACCGGCTCTCCACCGTGGAGAGAGCCCCGACACGCAACCAGCTGCCGGCATGTTCCTCGCCTAGCGCACCCACTCCCTCTTCCAGGGCACGCAGCGCCGGGCCGGCATGCCTCAGCAGGGTCAGGCCGGCCTCTGTCAGGGAGACGCCACGGGGGGTCCGTTCGAAGAGGCTGGCATCGGTGATCTCCTCGAGCTCCCGAATGGTCTTGGAGACTCCCGGCTGAGTGATCGACATCCGCTCGGCGGCCCGGGCAAAGCTTCGCTGGCGAGCCACCTCCAGGAAGGCCTGGATATGACGGAGCTTGATCCGCGCATTGAGCACATCAGACCTCCTGTTATCGAGATGGCGACCTTACGGTATTGCCACATGCCATACGCTGGGCAACACGCCGGCCTGATATCGAAGCAGACCGGGGGTCACTCCGCCGTTTCGCCCCACCCCAGCTCCTTGGCCAGTGCAAAGGCGTGGTTGGCCGCCGGCACGCCGCCATAGATGGCCACATGCATCAGCACCTGGCGCAACTCCGACTCGGATAGTCCGATACGCTTCGCCGTCTTGAGGTGCAGGGTCAGTTCTTCACGCCCCAGGGCAGCAAGGATGCCGGTGGTGATCATGCTGCGCTCGCGACGGGTCAGGTCCTCGTTGCTCCACAACTCCCCCCAGGCCAGGCGGGTGATCATCTGCTGGAAGGGTGCGTCCAGGCTGTTGGCATTCGCGGTGGAGCGTGCCACATGCTCCTCGCCCAGTACCTGTTTGCGAGTAGCGAGACCGGTGGCATAGTCGACGCCTCTGGAGCCCACGTCCCCCAGGTCCACGGCCAGCACCGCCAGCAGCTTCTCGGCAAACAGCTCCGGAACCTCCACGGAGGGCACATGACCCACACCATCGAGGATCTCCAGAGGAGCGCCATCGAGCTCTTCGGCCAGGGCCTCGAGAGTCGCCGGCGGGGTGGCCAGGTCCTCGCTTCCACCCAGCAGCTGTACCTTGACCCCCTTCCCCGACAGCTTGCCGGTGAAGGTGTCGCGACCCAGCATCTCGCAGAGCTTGGCGTAGGCCTCGTCGTCACCGCGCCCCATCTGGGTGCACCAGCCCGCCTTGAGGGCCGGCTCTGCCTCGAAGCAGGCGGGGGCGAACCAGCGCGGGACGATCTCCTCGGACATCGCCGCCAGTCCCTCCTGGCGCACCCGGCCGGCTCGGGTGTTCCACAGCTCGTCGTTGCCGATCACGGCTCCGGTGTTGGTCAGGGTGGCGGTAAGCAGGCGCTCTGCATGTTCGGCGATCAGCTGCTGGCCCACCGCACCTCCGATGGAGGTGCCGGCATAGTGGAAACGCTCGGCGCCGGCATGGCTAGCCAGAGCCAGAACCTCTTCGGCGAGTGCGGCAGGCGTGATGGCCCCTTCTCCCCAGGCCTGGCTGGCCCCATGGCCGGGCAGGTCCCAGGTCAGCACGCGATAGCGCGGCAGCAGCATCGGCAGCACGTCATCCCATACCGCCTGACTCATGCCCAGCGGATGGGCCAGCACGACCAGCGGGTTGGCCTTGGGGCCTAATAGACGATAGGCGACGCTGCGCCCGTTGATAGTCAGAAATGCCATATAAAGCCTCCTGTCATACCCGTTCGATCAGGGTCGCAATGCCCTGGCCCACGCCCACGCACATGGTGCATAGCGCGTAGCGCTTGCCGCTCTTCTGCAGCTCATGGGCGGCGGTCAGCAACAGGCGCGCACCGGACATGCCCAGCGGGTGCCCCAGGGCGATGGCACCACCGTTGGGATTGACCCGCGGGTCATCGTCGGCAATTCCCAGGTCGCGCATGCAGGCCAACGCCTGGGCGGCGAAGGCCTCGTTGAGCTCGATCACCTCGATCTCATCGAGGGTCACGCCGGTGCGCTCGAGCAGGCGGTTGACCGCCGGCACCGGACCATAGCCCATGATGCGCGGCTCGACACCGGCGGTGGCCATGCCGAGAATCTTCGCCATGGGCGTCAGTCCATGCCGCTCGACTGCGGCGGCACTTGCCACCAGCATGGCGGCGGCGCCGTCGTTGACACCGGAGGCATTGCCGGCGGTAACGCTGCCATCCTCACGAAAGGGAGTCGGCAGGCCGGAAAGCTTCTCGAGGCTGGTCGCGCGCAGATGCTCATCCTGGTCGAAGATCAGCGGCTCCTGCTTGCGGCGCGGGATCTCGATGGCGGTAATCTCTTCCTGGAACCGCCCGGCCTGCTGTGCCGCGGCGGCCTTCTGCTGGGAGCGCAGGGCGAAGGCATCCTGGTCCTCACGGGAGATGCTGAACTGCTCGGCCACGTTCTCGGCGGTCTCGGGCATGGAGTCCACGCCATAGGCCCTCTTCATCTGAGGGTTGATGAAGCGCCAGCCGATGGTGGTGTCCTCGATCTTCTGCCCCCGGGAGAAGGCGCTGTCGGCCTTGCCCATCACATAGGGAGCGCGGGACATGGACTCCACGCCACCGGCCAGGGCCAGGTCCATCTCGCCGGCCTTGATGGCACGGAAGGCCGTGCCCACGGCATCCATGCCGGAGCCGCACAGGCGGTTCAGGGTGGTGCCCGGCACCGAGGTCGGCAGGCCCGCCAGCAACGCGGACATGCGTGCCACATTGCGGTTGTCCTCACCGGCCTGGTTGGCACAGCCCATGAAGACCTCTTCGATGGCGGCAGGCTCAAGGCCCGGCGCCTCGGCCAATACCGCCTTGAAGATGGTGGCGGCCATGTCGTCGGGGCGCACGCTTGCCAGGGTACCGCCGAAGCGGCCCACGGCGGTGCGGCGTGGATGACAGAGGAATACGTCGGTCATGTGACTCTCCTGATCGGCTTACTGGCCGGCATGGGCTCGTTCGGTACGCGCTTTCAGCTCGCGCAGGATCTCGAGCTCCTTCTCGCTGGGCTCGGGGGTGCTCTCGAGCACCTCGGCGAAGCGAATCTCCCAGCCGGTGGCTTCCTGGACCTGCTCGGCGGTGACTCCCGGATGGAGCGAGACCACGACCAATTCTCTGGTCTCGGGGTCGGGCTTCATCACACAGAGGTCGGTAATCACCCGAGTCGGCCCCTTGCCGATATTGGGTACGCCGTCACGGCCCTTGCCGTCGCGGCCGAAGCCCAGCGTGGTGACGAAGTCGACCTCGTCCACGAAGGCACGCTTGGAGTGCTTCAGGGTGATAAACACTTCACCGGCATTCGTTGCGATCTCCGGCGCCCCCCCGCCACCCGGCAGGCGTACCTTCGGCTCTCGGTAGTCGCCGATCAGGGTAGTGTTGAGGTTGCAGTAGCGATCGATCTGGGCGGTGCCTAGAAAACCCACATCGATCTTGCCGCCCTGCAGCCAGTAGCGAAACATCTCCGGCACCGCCACGGTGGTCAGGGCCGTCTCGGCCAGCTCGCCGTCGCCGATGGAGAGCGGCAACACATCTGGCTTGGTCTGCAGGGTCCCGGACTCATAGATCAGCACCACGTCAGGGGCGTGGGTCAGGCGCGCCAGGTTGGCTGCCTCTGAGGGCAGGCCAATGCCAACGAAGCAGGTGGTGCCGTTCTCCAGGGCACGGGCCGCAGTCACTGTCATCATCTCGGAAGAGGTGTAGTCCAGACGCTTATCGGCGGCACTCATCAGGCGTTTCCTCCTGCGTTCATGACATTCTCTTCGATCCAGGCCGTGAAGGTGTCGCGATCCCTGGCGATGGCATCCCACTCCTTGTAGAAGGCGTTGTTGCGCGGGTAGTAACCATGGGCATAGGAGGGCAGCGAGCCCCGCTCGGCCACGGCGATGGCGTCGATGGCCCAGCCGGGAAGGATACAGGCGTTGGGATGGTAGCCCGGCTCGCTGCGCAGATCCTCCACGACCTCCTCGACGGTGACGATACTCTTCCTGGCGGCCAGCACCGCCTCCTTCTGGACGCCGACGATGCCTTCCACCAGCACGTTGCCGGCGCGATCGGCCTTCTGAGCATGCACGATGGAGACGTCCGGACGCACCGAGGGTACCGCGGCCAGCCGCTCGCCGGTAAAGGGGCACTCGATAAACTTGATCTGGTCATTGACGCTCGGCAGTTCACTGCCTACATAGCCGCGCAACACGGCCAGGGGCAGCCCCGCCGCACCGGCCTCGAAGGCGCAGGCCATGGCGGCATGGCTATGCTCGAGAATCTCGACCTTGTGGGGCCAGCCCTTTTCTACCGCGTCACGCAGGCGATGCAGGGAGCCCACCCCGGGGTTACCGCCCCAGGAGAAGATCACCTTCTTGGCGCAGCCGGCGCCGATCAGCTGGTCATAGACCAGATCGGGCGTCATGCGGATCAGGGTCAGGTCACGTTTCTTCTGGCGGATCACTTCGTGGCCCGCGGCGAAGGGAATCAGATGGGTAAAGCCCTCCATGGCCACGGTAGCGCCGTCCTCGACGTAACGCGCCACCGCATCATGCAGGCTCAGGAACTCAGCCATGGGTTTTCTCCTGGCGGTTTCTCTTGCTAAAGTTCGCCAAGCGAACTTTGATTTGTGATACGAACAATCTACTCCGCCATTACCCATATCGTCAATTTGGCTACCATTTAAATCACACGAGGGAGGCACTGCCTCCCTCATAGATAACGATTATTTTCCATTTATTTTCATAAACTTAACCATCAATCAACCAGTTCCTGGCACGCTGTACCTGATCCCTGCTGCTACCAAGGTACAAGGCGGGATTCGTTGCCCGGGCGACCGTCTCGGCTTCCAGTCGACCCTGGACCTCGGGGTGGCAATTAATGGCGTCGGCATAGGCAGTGCCTTGAAGACGCGCTGTTTCGGCGGCCTCGGCACTGATCCGCTTGGCAACATCGGGCCCCAAGGTCGGCGCCAGCAGCTTGGCGACCGGCTCAGCCATGATGCCCCCACCCGTTACCGCCAGATTGCGCCGCATCGCCTCGGGATGCACCTCCAGGCCCTCGAGCAGCACTGCCGCCTGCTCCAGCGCCCCCTCCAGCAACAGGGCGCTATCGATCAGCGGTGACCATTCGGCATGCCACTCTCCCAGCCCCCGTTCCAGCGGCTGGGCGGCGGCGTTGAGCAACACCGTGGTATGACCATGCACCTGGCGGGCCGCACCGCGAATCAACGCGCAGCGCACTGGATTGCGCTTGTGGGGCATGGAGGAGGACTCCCCCATGCCTGGAGCCGAAGGCTCGGCGACCTCGCCGACCTCTGTCTGGGTCAGCAGCGACACATCCAGGGCTAGTTTCTCGGCGGCTCCGGCCACCGCATCCAGGGCGGTACCCAAGGCGTGGACTGGTTGACGGTCGGTATGCCAGGGCAGTATTGAAACATCGAGCCCCAGCCGTCCTGCGAGGGCATCCATAAAGGCGAGCCCCAGATTGTCCCCGCCAGCCCCTTCCAAACCGGAGTGCACGCCCACTGCCCCGCCGAACTGTACCGGTAGTTCGATTGCCGCCAGACGGCGACGCGCCTGTTCCAGCCCGACCGCCCAGTGGGCCACCTTGACCCCGAAGGTGATCGGCAGCGCCTGTTGCATCAGCGTTCGTCCCACCATCACCGTGCCGGCATGGGTCTCCATCAGCGAGATGGCGGCACTGCGGCATCGCACCAGCAGAGACTCCAACGCCGCCAGGCGCGGCTTGAGCAGCAGCATCAAGGCGCTATCTACCACGTCCTGACTGGTGGCTCCCTGATGGAAGTAGCGCCTGAGGTCATCGGGCAGTGCCGACCGTGCCTGCTTGACGAAGGGAATGGCCGCATTGCCACCGCTGGCGATGCCGGCAGCGATCGCCTCGCTATCGAAGACATGCGCCTCGAGGCTCTCGCGCATGGAACGGCTGGCACGGACTGGCACGGCACCGCGGGCCTCCTGAACCTCGGCGAGGCCCAGCTCGAAGGCCAGCATGGCCTCCACCATGGCCTGGGCATTGCACTGGCTCAGTGCGGTTTGGCTCATAAAGGGGTGCTGCAGCAGGGAGGCAGGCATAGTGGTCTCTCGATATCGTTCGGATCGGGTCTGTTCGGAATAGGCCCTGGCCGATATAGCCTGGCCAATCGACTAAAGCCCAACCACGCACACATGTTCGCGATTCGAACATTATGCTAGATTGGAGATCGACCTCGAGCAACCCAGCATGGCGCATGGATGGAGCGAATATGACACCCAAGGAAGACGTGCTAAGCCCCGACGACCGCGACTTTGTCACCGCCCTGGCCAGCGGGCTGGAGGTAATCCTGGCCTTCGACGATGCTCACCCCCGCATGACGCTCAGCGAGGTCGCCGCGCGTACCGGCATGAACCGCGCCCGCGCCCGGCGCTTCCTGCTGACCCTCCATGCCCTGGGCTATATCAGCAAGCAGGGGCGAAACTTCGAACTGGCCCCCAGGGTACTGCAACTCGGCTACGCCTTTCTGTCCAGCAACAACTACCGCAGCGTGATCCAGCAGGTGCTCGAAGATATCACCCAGCAGTGCGGTGAATCCTCCTCGCTGGGTGTACTCGACGGAGAGGCGATAACTTACGTCGCCCGATCCTCTTCACCACATCGACTGATGGCCATCACGCTCTCGGTAGGTACCCGGCTGCCCGCGGCCCATACCTCGATGGGCCGTGTGCTGCTGGCCCAGCTACCCGAGGCGGAGCTGGATGCCTGGCTCGCCCGAGTCACGCTGGAGAAACATACCGACAAGACCATCACCGACAAGGGAGAACTGAAGCGCTGTATCCTCGAGGTTCGCCGCCTGGGCTACGCCATCGCCGACCAGGAGCTCGACTCCGGGCTACGCTCACTGGCGGTTCCCGCCTTCGATGCCAATGGCAAGCTACTGGGCGCCATCAATATCAGCACCAATGCCGCCCGTATCGATCACGACACCCTGATACAAGAGTATCTGCCGCTGCTACAGCAGAAGGCGCAAGAGATTCGCACTACCATCAGCTGATCTGCCAAGGAAGGCCTCATGCTGGAGATTCTGACGATCACGCTTCCGATCTTTATCTTGATCGGTGCCGGCTTCCTGGCGGCGTTTTCCGAAGTGCTGAGTCGCGACAATATGCAGGGCATCGCCACCTTCGTGATGTTCTTCGCGCTGCCCTCGCTGCTGATTCGAGCCCTGACCGCCACCCCGCTCGAAGAAGCCTTGAATATCGGCTACCTGCTGGCCTATGGCCTTGGATCGTTACTGGTTTTCGCCGTGGGGATCGCCCTGGCGCGCTGGCGCGGCCATGCGCTGGATGCCGCGGCCATTCACGCCCTGGGCATGTCGGCGGCCAATAGCGGCTTTATCGGCTATCCGGTTGCGGTGATGGTCATCGGCCCACCGGCGGCGATCTTCATGGCGCTGAACATGGTCGTGGAAACCCTGCTGATCATTCCTATGGCCCTCACCCTGGCTGAGGCCAGCCGTCATGATGGGGGAGGGCTCACCCAGATAGTGCGCAAGACACTCGTCAGGCTCTCCCGTAACCCGGTATTGATCGGCCTGCTGACAGGCATGGTGCTGGCCCTGACCGGCTGGCAGCTGCCCACCCCACTTGCCAAGGCCATCGATATGCTCGCCGAGGCGGCTGGGCCGGCTGCCTTGTTCACCATCGGTGGCATGCTGCATGGCCTGAAGGTGCGTGGCATGGCGGCCAATATGGGGCAGATAGTGATCGGCAAGCTGCTGCTGCACCCCCTGGCGGTGCTGGCCTTCTTGCTACTGCTTCCCGAGCCAGACCCGATGATGATTGCGGGCGGCCTGCTGTTCGCCTGCGCGCCGATGATCAGCGTCTATCCGCTGTTCGGCAAGCAGTTCGACCAGGGCGATACCAGTGCCGCCGCACTGATGGTCGGCACCCTGGCCTCCTTCCTCACCATCAGCCTGTCGATCTGGCTGCTGACCCAGGTCGGCCTGCTGCCCATCTAGTCACCTAGTTCGACTGCATCACCGCCTCCAGGGCGGCGCGATAGCCCTGGCTCCCCAACCCCGCAATCACACCATCGGCACGCAGCGAGACATAGGAGTGGTGGCGGAAACTCTCGCGCCGGTGCACGTTGGAGAGGTGGACCTCGATGACCCGGCCGTCGAAGGCGTTCAGGGCATCGAGGATCGCCACCGAGGTGTGGGTATAGGCCGCCGGGTTGATGATGATCGCCGCGGTGCCGTCCAGGCGCGCCGCCTGGATCCAGTCGATCAGCTCCCCCTCATGATTGCTCTGCCGACAGGTGATTTCCCAGCCCCCCTGCGCCGCCTGTTCATGGAGCGTGTTATTGATGCCATCCAGGGTCTCATGGCCATAGACCTCGGGCTGGCGGGTGCCCAGCAGGTTGAGATTGGGGCCATGCAGCACCAGTGCCTTATTGTGTCGCATCACATTTTCTCCAGGCGCATGGGGACGCACGCCCCCAGTTTTTCATTACACCACCTCGACGCGAAGCGGCCACGAAGTCGTTTCCCACTATCACTCTAACATACTGCCATTATTCGGTTTTGTGGTCATCATTAGCGGACGGCATCGCACCATCAGAAAACGGCATCGCCAATCACTGCCAGCGTTATTGTGCGCGCCTTTCTCGGCTCGATAGGCTCATAAGGTAAGTGAGCCCAGCCTGCAATGTGCAAGCGCACTTCATCGCTCGCCAGAACAAAGTCAACAAGGTGTCTGCCGCATGGTAACCGAATCTCTTATCGGCCTTGCCGAAACGCTAGTCTATGGTTTCATGGGCATTGTATTCACCAGCGTGCCTATCGCCGGCAACTCCGTGCCTATTATTGTGCTTTGGCTGATTGCAGGTGCCCTCTTCTGCACCGTTCGTTTCGGCTTCCAGCAGTTCCGTTCGCTGCCTTTGGCACTGCGTCTGCTACGAGGAGAGTTCAACGACCCCGACGCCCCCGGCGAAGTCAGCCACTTTCAGGCGCTGACTTCAGCACTGTCGGTTACCGTTGGACTCGGCAATATCTCGGGCGTGGCGATTGCCATTGCCATTGGCGGCCCCGGCGCTGTTCTTTGGATGATGGTGGCGGGCTTTCTCGGCATGGCGACAAAATATGCCGAATGCACTCTGGGGGTGAAATATCGCACCGTGCACGCCGATGGCACCGTCTCCGGCGGCCCCATGTACTATCTCAAGCGAGGCCTTGGCGAGCGTGGCTGGCCACGACTGGGGGCTGCACTCGCGAGCTTCATTGCACTAGCCATCATGCTGGCCTCATTTGTCTCCACCAACATGTACCAGGTGAATCAGGTTTACACTCAGGTCGTGACGGTGACCGGTGGAGCAGGTAGCTTCTTCGACGAGAACGCCTGGCTGTTCGGCACGGTGATAGCAGGCTTCGTGGGCGGTATCGTCATCGGCGGCATGCAGAGCATCGCTCAGACCACCGAGAAGCTACTGCCAGCCATGTCGCTCCTCTACGTCACCGCGGCGCTGATAATTCTGATAGCCAACTACGCCCAGCTTCCCCAGGCGATGATGACGATCCTGACTTCGGCCTTTGATACCGACAGCGTCACCGGTGGCCTCTGGGGCGCTATTACCCAGGGCTTTATTCGGGCCATGATCTCGAGCGAGGCCGGCATGGGAACCTCGGCAATTGCCCACGCAACTGCCCGAACCCGCTTCCCGGCCGCCGAAGGTCACGTCGCTCTATTGGAGCCCTTCATCGATACCGTCGTGATCTGCACTCTGACGGCCCTGGTCATCGTCGTCACTGGCACCTACCTGGAAGAAGGGCTGAATGGCATCGAGATGACCTCGGCAGCTTACGCCACTGTACTGCCCTGGTTCCCACTGATACTGGCGGTGTCGGTGACTCTATTCGCTTTCTCCACCATTCTGGTCTCCTGCTACTACGGTCTCCAGGCCAGTGAAATGCTTTTCGGCTATCGCAAGCGGGTGAAAGCCACTTATCTGATTGTCTTCCTGTCGCTGACCGTCAGCGGCTCTCTGGTCAGTCTGGACCTGATCGTCGGACTCATGGACTCCCTAGTGGTGCTGATCTGCATTCCCAACATCATCGGGCTGATCGTCCTTGCTCCCGTTATTCGCGATGAGCACCGTCGCTTCAAGGCGCATGTCCACCAGCGAGATCGAGCACGGCTATCGGTCAGTTCCTGATTCGGCGCTCCCATTACCTACCGCCGGCAGAGACTCTATCGCTCGCTACCATGCACCTCACGCATCGCATGAAAGCGAAACGGCATTGTCCGGAGCGACTCTCCCGGACATAGCATCAATGCCATAACGACGTTTCACCTCCAATAACACTCAGAGGAAGTCGAGATGCTGATTCCCGACCACCAGCTCCCTGCCGTCGTGGCGCTGACAGGCGTCTATGCGACCTTCATCCTGCTCTACGCCTACTACTTCTATCGCAAGGTGAAGACCTTCGCCGGCTACAACGTGGCCGGGCGCTCCATACCACTGGTGCCGATGATACTGACGATTCTTGGCACCTCTATCGGCGGCGCCATGTTGCTGGGACTAATGGCCGATGCCTATCGTATCGGCATCAGTCAGATGTGGATGCTATTCCCGCTGATCGGTGTACTGGCCATCCTGACGGCCTTCTTCGTCCGACGCCTGCGCCAGGTAGGTGATAAGCATGAGCTCTTCACCGTAGGCGACTACGCTGCAGTGCGCTTCGGCCCACTGGCCCGTTACCCGGCTTCGATTGCCAACCTGGTGGCGATCTCGGCGCTGACCGGCATGCAGTTCGTGGCCCTCGCGACCATTCTCAGGCTACTGTTCGGCCTCGAGACGACGCATGGCATCCTGATCGCCTGTGCCTTTCTCACCCTCAAGACCTATCTGGGCGGCTTCACCTCGGTCGTATGGTCCGATGCGGTGCAGGGCACCATACAGACCATTGGCATCGTGTCGCTGTTTGCTGCCATCTATGTGATGTCCGGTGGCTGGGGAGAGATAGTCACCAAGGCCGGGGACAGCGGTCAACGGGCGCTGCTTACCTTGAGCAATATCTCGACCTATAAGATCGCCCTGTTCATGCTGACCCTGGGCGCTGCCGTGCTGGTACGCCAGGACTTCTGGTCACGCATCTGGGCCGCCCGGGATCTGCGCACCACGATCAAGGCTTACTGGTGGTCGGTGGTGCTAGTACTGATCACCGGCTTGGTAGTGGTGCTGACCGGCGTCTTTGCCAAGATAGGCTTGGGCATCGTCGCCGAACCGCCAGCGATGATCTATTACCATGTCATACAGGAAGCGATGCCCTTCTGGTTCTTTGCCCTGATGCTGATCACGCTGATGGCCACCGTGGTCTCCTGTGCCGACTCCTACTTCATCGCCGGCGCCTCCACGCTGGTCAGCGACTTCGTTCAACCCCACTTTCGGGGCGCCAGCGACCGTCAGCTGCTGATGTGCAGCCGGGGCGCGGTCATCGTCATGGCCCTGATCTCGCTGCTGTTGGCGCTGGCGGTACCGCGGCTGATACAGCTATGGATCACGGGGTCGGCAATCCTGGTATCAAGCCTGCTGGTGCCGCTTCTTCTTGGCGTGCTGTGGACACGCCCCAGCCGACGCGCGGGCGCCTGTGCCATGTGGGCCGGTCTGGTGGTGGCGATGGCCTGGCAGCTGCTGGGCGAGCCCGGTGGCTGGAGTCCAGTGTTTGTCGGAGTGCCTGCATCGGCGCTGATGCTGGCCGGCATCATGCTGCTCGATGCGCGTCGCGCTCCGCTTGCCCCGGCCACAGACTTCGACTGAGCCAACATTGCCGGGCGCAAGCCCGGCATTCAGCGCTCGAGGCGATGATAAAGGTGCTCCAGAAAATGGCGCTGGAGCGGTGAATCACGCTCGCATCGCCATACCGCCGAGGTATGGAAGGTCGCGGTGACATCGCTAAGTGGTCGTACGATCACTCGATCGCCGATCCAGCGCCGCGCCGACTCGATATGGATGCTGACCCCCATGCCTGCCGCCACGAAGGCAAATACCGCCTGGCTGTTGAACGCCTCCTGGGCCACCCTTGGCTCGAAGCCGTGCTCCAGGAAGATCGCATCGAGATGGCGGCGATAGTCACGCCAGTTGCGTCGATTACCGATCACGTAGGGCTCATTCTTGAGATCGGCAAGCGCGATCTCCGTCTTTTCGGCCAGGGGGTGGTTGGGAGGCAACAGAGCCACGAAGCGCTCCTTCTGGACGACGCGAGCATCGAAACCTTCGATCTGCATGGTCCCGGAAACAAAGGCGACGTCGAGCTTGCCGTCCTCGAGTCGCTGCAGCTGTGGAGCATTGGGCTCGTAGATGAATTCCACATCGACGCCCGGATAACGCTCTCGAAAGGCCTGTACCACCTCGGGAAGGCACCCTAGCAACGCCATATCGGTGTAGCCGATCCGTAAACGCCCCTGCTCCCCACTGCCGGCCTGACGAGTCAACTCAACGGCATCATCGAGCTCCTCGACGATACGCTGCGCCTTGTCCAGGAAGACCCGTCCCGCCTCGGTCAGGGATACGCTGCGATTGCTGCGTATCAGCAAGGGTTCACCGATAGCCTCCTCCAGCTGCTGAATGGTTCGACTGAGGGCCGGCTGGGTTAGATGCAGCGCCGTCGCCGCCTGACCGAAGTGCAGCTTGTCGGCCACGACGATAAAGGCCTTGAGCTGTCGGATTTCAATTCTCACGGCGATAACTCCGGCGCATGGTGGGATGTGTGTTCAACATTATACTTTGCCGCCCCCCTTCCCAATAATCGAAGCCATCCAAGCTCCACTCTTCAACAACAAGGTATCACCATGACCACCACGGTGTTCAGTGCCAGGAAGATCATTACCATGAACCCGTCGCTACCCGAAGCGACGCATATCGCGGTGTGCGACGGTCGCATTCTGGCGGTAGGCAATGCCGAGAGCATGGCCGAGCTGGCGCGCCATCAGGGTGATATGCAACATGACGACCGCTTCGCCGACAGGGTGATCATGCCAGGCATGGTGGAGGGGCACAGCCACGCCCACGAGGGCGCCCTCTGGCAGTACCTCTATCTGGGCTACTATCCTCGTCGCGATCCGGAAGGCACCCTGTGGCAGGGCATTCAGGACACGGCCGCCATGCAGGCGAGGCTGCGTGCCGCCGCCGACGCCATGCCGGCCGGAGAGCCGATCATCGCCTGGGGCTTCGATCCTATCTTCTTCGGCGACCAAGTCGTCGACCGCCACGCGCTGGACACCGCCGTCAGCGATCGCCCGGTTGTGATCGTGCATCTTTCCTTCCATGCCATGACCGTCAACAGCGCCATGATCGAGCGGGCTGGACTGGATCGGCATACGCATATTGAAGGTGTCCTGCTCGATGACCAGGGCAACCCCACCGGCTCGATCAAGGAGATGGCGGCCATGCACGCCATCCACGAGAGTCTTGGCATCAACGTCTTCGATATCGTCTCTCAGCCCGACACTCTGCGCCGCTTCGGCCGCGCGGCGACTCAGGCAGGGGTCACCACCGCCACTGACCTCTTCAATCCCCTCACCGACGAGGGCATCCAGGCACTGGAGACGGTGACCCAGGAAGATGACTTCCCGCTACGCCTGGTGCCGGCGATGAGCACCCTCGGCCGTCCCATCGATGAGGGTATCGAACGGCTCGCCGCCTGTTGCGAGAAGAGCAATCCGCGACTTCACTTCGGTCTGGCCAAGGTGATGAGTGATGGCTCCATGCCCGCCTTCACCTGCCGCATGAAGTGGCCCCACTACCATAACGGGATGCCCAACGGCGCCTGGAATGCTTCTCCAGAGGAACTACGGCGTGTGATTCAGGCCTATCACCAGGCAGGCGTCCACCTGCAGATCCACACCAATGGCGATGAAGCCGTGGAGCTGATCCTCGATTGCCTCCAGGAGGCACTGGAACTGTGGCCACGCCTCGACCATCGCCATACCCTGCACCACTGCCAGGTTGCCGACCAGGCCCAGATGCGCCGCGCCAAGGCGCTCGGGGTGTGCATGAACCTGCTCACCAACCACCTCTATTACTGGGGTGACGTCCATGCCGACACCGTGCTTGGCTGGGAGCGGGCTCAGCGGCTCAACCCTGCCGCCTCGGTGCTTCGCCACGGCATTCCACTGGCGATTCACAGCGATGCCCCGGTCACCCCGCTGGGGCCGCTGTTCACCGCTCATGTGGCCTGCACCCGCAAGACCGCTTCCGGCCAGCTGTTGGGGCCCTTCGAGCGAATCGACGTCCCTCAGGCACTGGAAGCGGTGACTCTGGGAGCGGCCTATACGCTGAAGCTGGATCACCTGGTCGGTAGCCTGGAGATGGGCAAGTATGCCGATATGGCGGTACTCGATCGCGACCCCCTGGCCGGAGACGGGGAGGCGCTAGCCGAGGTAGGCGTGGTGGCCACGATGCTGGGAGGCCGGGTCCATGAGGCCTGAGGCCGAGGCGGCGGCGACGCCGATCCCCATGACGGTGATCGGCGGTTTTCTTGGCGCGGGCAAGACCAGTTACCTTAACGCCCTGATTCAGGCCGGCCTGCCGGCCGGCTCGCTGATCCTGGTCAACGACTTCGGCGACATCAATATCGACAGCGCCCTGATCGACTATCAGGACGACCGCGTGATCAGCCTGACCAACGGCTGTATCTGCTGCACCCTGGGGGGCACCCTCGCCGAACAGCTCGCCGAGGCACTACGCTTTACCCCGCCACCCACGGCGATCTACATCGAGGCCAGCGGCGTCGCCAACCCGGCGCGCATCGCCGATATTGCGCGCATCTCATCACGGCTTTATCTGGCCGACGTCGTCTGTCTGATCGATTCCAGCCAGGCACTCACCAATGCCGACCACCCTCAGATCGGAACGGCCTGGCGAGAGCAGGTCGCCGCTGCCAACCGGCTGCTGCTCAACCGGACGGTGGATGACCCGGAGCACCGCGCCAAGGTCGACCGCCTGATCGACTCCCTCAACCCTGGCGCCGTACGGCTCGAGCTGGCTGCACCGGAAGGGGCGCCCAAGCCACAAGCCGCGCCCCCCCCGCCACGCTTTGCCCCCGCCCCCCGGGGCCAGGGGCATCCATGGCGCAGCGTCACACTGTCACCTGCTGGCGAGGTGGAGGCCGATGAACTTACACGGCTCCTCGAAGCGCACGCCGACGTGCTGACGCGGGCCAAGGGGTTTATGCGCTGCCGCGGACATGCCCATCCCCGACTGCTGCAGTTCAGCGGCGGACAGGCCCGGTGGCAGTCGGCACTACGCCCGGCCAACGAGTCCCGGCTGGTGCTTATCGGCCTCGAATCATCGCGCTTTGACACGCTCTGTCGACGGGTCGAGGCACTCGGCAACACCGGCCTTTCGGGCGGTGATGACACTCCTCACTAATTCGCGACGGAGGTTTCCTTGAACTATTCCCGACTCACACAGCGCATCGCCGGTGAAGGCTCGGCTGCCTGGGATATCCATATACAGGCGCTGCAACGCCGCGCCCGCGGCGAGGATGTGACCATCCTCTCGGTCGGCGATCCCGATTTCGACACCCCAGCTCCGATCGTCGAGAGCGCGGTGGAGAGCCTCCGCGCCGGACACACCCACTACCCCGACATGCAGGGCAAGCTAGCCCTGCGACAGGCCATCGCCGCACAATATCGCGAACTCGGCGTGAGTGACGTCGTCGCCGAGAACGTGATCGTGCTGCACGGCGCCCAGTGTGGGCTCTATGCCGTGGCCCAGTGCCTGCTCGACCCCGAGGATGAGGTGGTGGTCCCCGAACCCACCTACGTCACCTATGAGGCGGCCATCAAGGCCACGGGAGCGCGTATCAGCCAGGTGCCCCTGAGCCCCGACGATGACTTCCGGCTTCGTCTGGAGGCGCTGGAGGCGGCCATCACTCCCCGCACCAAGGCGCTGATGCTCAACAGCCCCCACAACCCCAGCGGTCAGATCATCGACCGCGCGACCTGGGAGGGTATCGCCGAGCTGTGTCATCGCCACGACCTATGGCTGGTGTCGGACGAGGTCTATGCCGATCTGGTCTTCGATGGCGAGCATCTATGCCCTGCCACCCTGCCCGACATGGCGAAGCGCACCGTGGTGGTGAACAGCCTCTCCAAGTCCCATGCCATGACCGGCTGGCGCCTGGGCTGGGTGATGGCGCCGCATGGACTGATCGGCCACCTCTTCAACCTCTCGCTGTGCATGCTCTACGGTTGCCCAAGCTTTCTCCAGGATGCGGCGCTGGAGGCGCTACGCCGGCCACCGGCGGCACTCGAGGAGATGAAGGCCGCCTATCGTGCACGCCGCGATACCGTCTGCCGGTCGCTCGCCGACAGCTCGTTGGTGTCGGCGGTATGCCCCGCAGCAGGCATGTTTTTGCTGGTGGACATTCGACGCACAGGCCTGTCAGCCAAGGCCTTCAGCCAGGCCCTGCTCGACGATTATGACGTTTCGGTGCTCTCCGCCGAAGCCTTTGGTCCCTCCGGGGCAGGCTTCGTGCGCCTAAGCCTTACCGTCGACGAAGCGCTGTTGATAGAGGCGTGCCGTCGACTGCTGGCCTGTGCCGAGCGGTATGCTCGACCCTCGATCGACACCTGAAGGGACTATCGCAAAGAGCGAGAAGCTGAGTGAGTGGTAACGAAGCGCCTCCTCGGTTTCCCTAGGAGGCGCTGTCGTATGATGAACATCGGCCAGCCATGGGCCAATAGGCGTCAGATCATGACTTGGTGCCACTCGCCAGCTTGACCAGCTTGCGGTTGACGAACTCCCCCATGCCATCGGGACCCAGCTCACGACCGAACCCTGACCGCTTGACGCCACCGAATGGCAACTCGGCGGCCGACCCCGGACCCTCGTTGATATGCACCATTCCCGCCTCGAGACGAACCGCGAGACGCTGTGCACGCTCGATATCCCGAGAGTGGATCACCGCCCCCAACCCGTAAGCAGAGTCGTTGGCCAGACGAACGGCCTCCTCCTCGCCGTCCACCGGATAGACCACCGCCACGGGACCGAATAGCTCCTCATGAAACAGACGCATCTCCGGTGTCACATCGGTGAGCAGAGTAGGCTCATACCAGGCCCCCGGACGATCCAGGCGCCGCCCCCCCGTCACGACACGTGCCCCCTGGGCCACGGCATCCTGCACCTGAGCCTCCAGGGTCTCGAGGGCTGACTCGGAGGAGAGCGGCCCCATGAAGGTAGCGTCATCCTGGGGTGCCCCTACCGCAATGCTCTCCACTGCCTGCTGGAAAGCGTCCAGAAAGTCGTCATGCAGGCGACGGTCTACCAGGATCCGCTTGGCCGCGTTGCAAGCCTGACCGGCATTGGCGAAACGACCGATCAGTGCCTGCTGCACCGCTAGTTCCAGATCGGCATCCTCCAGCACGATAAAGGGGTCGGCCCCCCCAAGCTCGAGAACCACCTTCTTGAGATTGCGACCGGCGATCTCGGCCACCGCCGCTCCGGCGCGCTCGGAGCCAGTCAACGATACGCCCTGCACCCGCGAGTCGGCGATCACTGTGGCGGCCTGTTCGTTGCTGGCATACAGATTGACATAGAGGCCCTCGGCCGCACCGGCATCGCGGAAGATCTGCTCCATGGCCGCCGCCGACTCCGGACACTGCGGCGCATGCTTGAGCAGGATGGTATTGCCAAGCATCAAATTGGGGGCAACGAAGCGAGCCACCTGATAGTAGGGGAAGTTCCAGGGCATGATGCCAAGCAGCACCCCGAGCCCCTGCTTGCGTATCACTGCACTACCTCCACTCGACGGAGACAAGGGCTCGTCGGCCAGCAGACTCGGCCCCTGCTCGGCGTAGTAGCGATAGATGGAGACTACAATGTCGATCTCGATGCCACCCTGAAAGAGTGGCTTGCCCATTTCTCGCGCGATAATCTCCGCCAGTGCCTCTCGACGCTCGGCATAGAGGTCTGCCACCCGATTGAGTAGAGCCGCACGCGCGGCGACATCGCTCTGACGCCAATCGCTGAAGGCACGATGTGCCACCTCAATCGCCGTTCGAACCTGATCATCGGTAGCAGTGGGAAACGTTTTTTCTACCTCGCCGGTGGCAGGGTTGGTCACGGCATACTGGGTCATGCGTGGCTCCTTGTACTGACTGTGGGAATCGCCTTCAGGGCAGGTCATGCTGCGAATCGGTGATCACATGAATCAACGCCGGGCGGCGCAGCTCGACGACCGCGTGCAGGCCTCGTTCTACCGCAGCTGCCGCTTCATCGTTGGACATCACGGTCTCACCATGACCGCCATAGGCTCGGCAAAGCGCGGCGAAATCAGGATTGGCCAGCCCCGTACCGCTAACGCGATGGGGGAAATGCATTTCCTGATGAGCTCTTATGGTGCCGTACTGGCCATTATCCATTACCAGGATCAGCATGGCGGCGCCGTACTGGACAGCCGTGGCGATTTCCTGGCCGTTCATCATGAACTCGCCGTCGCCAGCCACTACCACACATAGCCGCTCCGGATGCGCCAAGGAAGCCGCCACGGCGGCCGGCACGCTGTACCCCATGGATCCATTACGAGTACTCAGCTGGCTAGGAAAGGTGCGCGTGGGCAGAAAGCGCTGCGCCCAGGCGCAATGGTTACCGGCACCAAAGGTGTAGATGGCGTCGTCAGGGAGATGCTTGACCAGCTCACCCACCACTGCACTCATGTGGGCGGTCCCGGCACGCGTGGACGGCAAGCTCTCGGGAGCCGGCAGGAGAGAGGTTGCCTCCTGCACCGCCCGCCCCTCGGCCCGCCAGCCTTCCCACTCCGCACGACGCCCGAGGTCGAGGCCGTCCACCGCCTGAGCGAACGCCACGGGGCTGGCAACGATATGACGACTGACGGCGCCGCTGCGACCGCGCAGCGCGGTGTCGATATTGACCAGGATATTGGTGCGGTCGTGGCCTTGACGCGCGGTGAACCCCTCGGTGGGGACATCGCCCGGTACCGCTCCCACCGCAATCAACAGATCGGCCTGCTCGAACATGGCCAGACTCATGTCCGTGCGCCCATAGCCCAAGGCACCGCAATTGACCGGTGAATCGAAAGGCACCCGATCGGCAGCGCGCCAGTCGTGCACCACCGGAATACCGTTGCATTCGGCGAAGCGGGTCAGCGTCGCGGCTGCCTCGGGAGTCCAGCGCTGGCCGCCAACGAACAGCAGCGGCTTGCGCGCCGTCATCAGACTCGACTTGAGCGCCTCCAGCTCGGCGTTAGATACGGCCCCCTCGGAAAGCGGAAGCGCCGGATGCAGCCGCGAGGAAACCTCATGAGTAATCACATCTTCGGGCAGGCCGATCACCACGGGTCCCGGACGACCGGAGCTGGCGGCAAAGAACGCTTCGGCCACCACCTCGGAGGCGCGCTCCGCTTCGTCGAGCACAAAGACGCGCTTGCACTGGGTACCGAACCAGGCGTGGGGGTCGAACTCCTGGAACGACTCACGCATTCGGTCGGCGACAGGAATCAAGCCAACGAACAGCACCATGGGCACGGCATCCTGCCAGGCGGTGTGCAGGGCCACGAAGGCGTTGGCGGCACCCGGGCCACGCGTGACCATCGCCACGCCGGGCCGTCCTGTCAGCTTGCCATGGGCTTCTGCCATATAGGCCGCGCCACCCTCGTGACGACAGACCACGGTATCAATGCTGCTGACGTCATGCAGGCCATCGAGCACGGCGAGATAACTCTCGCCGGGCACCACGAAGACGCGTTCGACGCCGTGTAGCGCCAGTGAATCGACGATGACGCGACCGGCGTGGCGATGTGTCATAACTTGCTCCTAGGTTCCAGAAAGATACTTTCGGTTCCATGCTAGGAGCTGCGCCAACGACTGGATAATGCTTTGTTTCACTCGTTTGATACGCCAGAGGCATTACCTATCTCGGCGCACCCTTACCCGCCAGGTTCCAGCAGCCGCTGCCACGCCTCGATGACCGCCCGACGATGATCCTGGAAGGCCTCGTCGCGACCGCGTGCCGGCTCACGGGTGAGCGAGGCGCGATGAGCGGCGCTGCGCAGCGCCAGGTAGGCCTCCCGCAGGCGCTGGCACTCCCTGGCCGGCAGGCGCTCGCTGGCCTCCAGCGTCTCGAGGATGCGCATGTTGTCGCTCCACTCGAGCAGTGCCGGGGTCTCATGCCCCATGGCCAGCACGGCGTACTGGCAGAGGAACTCGAGGTCGATCATGCCGCCGGGATCGTGCTTGAGGTCGAACTCCCCCTCCCCGCTCTTGCCCCCCAGATGGTCGCGCATCTTGTGGCGCATCCTGGTGACCTCGTCGCGGAGCAGCGCCACGTCACGCTCACGCCCCAGAATCTCACGACGCACGCCGTCGAAGCCTTCGGCCAGCCGCGCTTCACCGGCCACGACCCGAGCACGCACCAGCGCCTGGTGCTCCCAGGTCCAGGCCTCGCGACGCTGGTAGTCGGCGTACGCCTTGAGCGAGGTGACCAGCAGGCCGGAGTTGCCCGAGGGGCGCAATCGCATATCCACATCGAACAGCGTACCCGCAGGCGTCACCGCGGTGAGCAGATGGATGATGCGCTGGCCGAGTCGCGTGTAGAAGATGGCATTGTCCAGCACGCGCTTGCCATCGGTCTCACCCTGGGGAGCGCCATCGTGGATAAACACCAGATCCAGATCGGAGCCATAGCCCAGCTCGATGCCGCCCAGCTTGCCATAGCCCACGATCAGGAAGGCCGGCGCCGCATCGGCGCGGCTGCCATCGGCCAGCAGCGGAAAGCCGTGCTTGCGGGTCAGGTGCTTCCAGGCCATGGCCAGCACCGCCTCGAGGATCACCTCGGCGATATAGGTAAGGTAATCGCTCACCTTCATCAGATGGCGAGTCCCGGCGATATCCGATGCGGCCACATGCAGCGTCTGGGCATGCTTGAAGACGCGCAGGGCCTCCAGCTGAGCCTCCTCGTCCTCCTCGGGGATACGGCCCAGGGATTGGCGCAGCTCATCGGCGAGCCGCGCCTTGTCGGCAGGGGTGTAAAGCGTATCGGGCGTCAGCAGCTCGTCGAGCAGGATCGGGTAGCGGGCCAGCTGCTCGGCGATCCACGGGCTCGCCGAGCAGAGCGTCATCAGGTGCCCAAGCGCGTCGGGGTTCTCGCGCAGCAGCGCCAGATAGGCGGTGCGCCGCAGTACCGACTCGATGAGTGGCAGCACGCGCTCCAGGGCGGTATCCGGCGCATCGCTCACGGCGACGGCATCGAGCAGCAGCGGCAGCAGGGCCTCCAGGCGCTCGTAGCCGATGCGTTGCATGCCCTGCACCTGCCGCGAGTGATAGAGCGCTCCGAGTCGACGTGCCGCCGCGGCGGGGTCATTGAAACCCGCCTCCTCCAGCAGCACGGCCCCCTCCTCCTCGTCGAGCTCGCCTCGCCACAGTGCTCGCCACTGCTCCAGGGGAGTGCCGCCGGCGGTCTCCTCGGCAACCTCCTCCACCTCCTCCTCGGGCTCGGCGATCACCGCGTCGAAGTGATGACGCACCCGGCCACGCACCTCGTCGAGGCACGCCATCAGTGCCGGCCACCCCTCCAGGCCCAGCGCCAGCGCGACCCGCTCACGATCGAGCTCGTCGTCGGGCAGGCACTGGGTCTGACGATCCTCCAGGGCCTGCAACGCATGTTCCAGGTCGCGCAGGAAGACATAGTCGGGCATCAGCTCCTCGACCACCTCGACGGGCAGCAGCCCCAGTTCGGGCAGGCGCTCCAGGGCGGTCTTCAAGGAGGTCACCTGCAGCTCGGTATCGCGCCCACCGCGAATCAGCTGAAAGGCCTGAACCACGAACTCCACCTCGCGGATGCCGCCGGGGCCGAGCTTGATGTTGCCCTCCATGCCCTTGCGTCTCACCTCGCGATTGATCATGCCCTTGAGTTCACGCAGCGACTCGATGGCCCCGAAGTCGAGATACCTGCGATAGACGAAGGGGCGCAGGCCGGCCAGCAGTTCGGCTCCGGCATCCAGATCGCCGGCCACCGGCCGCGCCTTGAGCATGGCGTAGCGCTCCCACTCGCGCCCCTGGTCCTGATAGTAGCTGGAGAGCGAGTTGAAGCTGCCGACCAGCGGTCCGCCGTCGCCCAGAGGGCGCAGGCGCATGTCGACCCGGAAGGCGAAGCCGTCGGCGGTGACCGCATCCAGGGCTCCGATCAAGCGCTGACCCAGCCTGGTGAAATACTCCTGATGCTCGAGGGACTTGCGCCCGCCTTCGGTCTCGCCATTCTCGGGAAAGGCGAAGATCAGGTCGATATCCGAGGAGAGGTTGAGCTCGCCGGCCCCCAGCTTGCCCATGCCCAGCACCACCAGACGCTGCTCATTGCCGTCGCGACGCAGGGCGGGACGACCCCAGCGCGGCTCCAGGAACGTCTCCAGCCAGGTCAGCGCTGCCTCCAGGCAGGTCTCGGCCAGCCGTGACACCGCCGCCGAGGTGGCCCACATGTCGGTACCCCCGGGTCGTGTCAGGTCACGCCAGACGATGCCCACCATGCGCGCGCGACGAAAGCGCCGAATGACGGCATGCATGGAGGCTTCGTCCTCGACCTCCTCGAGGCGCTCCTCGAGCCAGCCGCGCAGGACATCGGGATCCGGAGAGGCATCGAGCTCGCCACTGGCGTCCAGGTGCATGAGCCAGTCGGGATAGCGCACCAGCGTCTCGGCCACGAAGTCCGATATGGCCAGTACCCGGGCCAGCTGCTCGCGACGCGGCTCGGCGAGGCCGAGCCAGTCTTCCAGGGGGGAGTCGCGGTCGGTCATCTCCGCCAGGTGTTCGGCCTCCCCCAGCGCCTCGGCGAGCCGCTCCCGGGTGTGCTCGAGCGGCGCCCTGAGGGGTTCGGGAGTGTCGTTCAGTGGCAGGAAGTCTTCGGGCAGAGGCATCGGCGTCTCGCGTCCAGGGTGGCGAATACCCCCAGCATAGCGAAGCGAGGCCCCCGCTGGCACCCGCCGGGTCGATGTATCAGCCGAAGAGTTTCTGACCCAGCAGCAGCAGCCAGGTCAGGCCGGCCAGCAGCAGCGACATCATGACGGCGGCAGACCCCAGATCCTTGGCACGCCCGGAGAGCTCGTGATGCTCGGGGCCGATGCGGTCCACGATGCTCTCGATGGCGCTGTTGAGCAGCTCCACACTCAGCACGACCAGGCCGCTACCCAGCAGCAGGATCCACTCCACCGGCCCATCGCCGAGCCATCCGGCCAGCGGCAGCAGCAGCAGGAACAGGACCAGTTCCTGTCGAAACGCCGCCTCGTGGCGCCAGGCGGCCTTCAGCCCCTTTATCGAGTAGCGGGTAGAGTTCACCAGATGACGCCAGCCGGTATGTCCGGGTTTCATCGTGTCTTCCTTGTGTTTTCCTTGGCGCGTTGACCGGGTCGTTCAGTGGTCATCGATCATGCGCTCGAGATCCATCGCCAGGGGATCCAGGACCTCGGACCAGCTCAGGTAGGGAGTACTGCCGGTGCCGTTGATCAGCACGCTGAAGGCGCCCCAGCGGCCGCTGGCGGTGCGGAAATAGCCACTCACGGCCCTTACCGTCACCGGCTGGTTGAGGGTGCCGGTCTTGAGCATCACATGCCGCTGGAAGGTATCGGAGCCACGCCGAATAAAGCGCATGACGCCATTGTCCGGAGACTGCAGGGCGGCCACGAAGCTGGGGAACAGGGAGGGGCGGTGATAAAGACTATCCAGCAGGGCATTGGCGCCACGCGCCGAGGTGCGATTCTCCGGCGTCAGTCCACTCCCGCTGAACAGAGTCACCGGCCCATGGTCGGGAATGCCGGCCACGAAGGCCTCGATGGCGGCCCCCGCCGAGCGCAGGTCAGCGCGTGGCGACGCCACCAGGTTCAGGGCCAGCATATCGGCCATGTAATTGTTGGAGTAGTTCATGGTGCGCAGTAGCAGTTCCTGCAGCGGCTTGCCATCCACGGCGGCCAGCGTAGTCGCCGTGGATGGTGGTGCCTGCTGGGTCGTATCCGCCCCGCCACTCACGGCGATGCCGGCCTGGTCGAGCATCGCCAGCAGCGTCAACGCCATCTGGCCGGCCGGGTCGGCGCTGGCCCGATAGATATCGCGAGGATGGGCATTGGTGGAGATCTGGCCACTCAGCTGCATCACGTCGCGGCCATCGCGGGTAATGCGCACCGCGCTGATCTCGGTGCCGCTGTTGTCCGGGCGGGTCACCACCCCGTTGTCGATGGCCAGGATGGCCGCCTGGCTATCACAGCCGGTGACGTTGGCCGGCTCTCCGGGCGTGTCGGCGGGTGCCACATTGACACACCAGTTGCCGTAGTTGACCCCGGCCGAGGAGAGCAGCGCACTATAGGCGTGACGAGTCCGCTCTCGCGCCTCACAGCGGTCGTAGGTGAGGCACTCAACGGGACCGAAGCGCCATTGGCTGACCAGCAGTCTGCCGTTTACCCTGCGCACTCCCGTCTGATAAAGACGCTGCACCAGACGCCAGAGGTCTTCACTGGTCAGTGCCGGGTCACCACCACCCTCGAGGATCAGGTCGCCCTGCAAGACCCCGCGATTATCTGGCTCCCGTGTACTGATCAGACGAGTGGTGAAGCGGTGCTGTGGTCCCCAGCGATCCAGCGCGGCCGCGGCCAGGTAGCTCTTGCTGACCGACGCGGGGGACAGCAGGCGCTGCGGCTCTATGGCGGCCACCACGCGATCATCATCCAGCAGCCTGGCTTCGGCGCTGATCCGGAACCCCTTGTCGAGTAGACGCGAAAGAGTCTCGAAGCCGGATGCGTGGGCGGGCAGGATAAGAGACAGCAACAGCAGGGCAGCAGCAGGACGCAGGCAACAGCGCATGACAGGGCTCATAAGCGGGTGAGTGTGGGCCTTCAGTGGGCAGAGACGGTAGAGAACAGCTGGATCACCGCGACACCGCCAATGATCATGGCGATACCCAGCAGTGCCGGTAGATCCGGCCTTTCACCATAGAGCAGAACGCCTGCCACGGTCACCAGCACGATGCCCAGCCCCGCCCAGATGGCATAGGCGATTCCCACAGGCACGGTGCGCAGCACCAGGGCAAGCAGATAGAAGGCCAGGCCATAGCCCACCACCACAGCCACACTCGGCCCCAACCGGGTAAAGCCCTCCGAAGCCTTGAGTGCGGTAGTCCCCACCACCTCGGCGACAATGGCCATGGCCAGATACAGGTAGCTCATCGACATCTCTCCCGGGTCAGCCGGCGGTGCATGATGCGATCGAAGGCCGTGTTGAAGACCAGCGCGTAGCACAAGAAGAACAGCATAAAGCCAAGGTCCAGCCAGAATGCCTCGACCAGTCCGATCTGCAGCCACCACGCCACCGCCGGCAGCGTCATGATCAACAGCCCCAGCTCAAAGCCGCCCGCCTGAGCGATTCGCTGCCACACGCTGCGACGCCGAGTCGGTACCCAGCTATCAAACAGCCGATTCCAGATCAGATTCCACAGCATCGCCGCGCTTGCCAGGCCTACGGCCAGCACTCCGATGGCGCCGCTATCGTGACCGGTCAGCACGCTGCTTGCCGGGATCACGATCGCCAGCCCTAACGCTTCGAACAGCACCATATGAGTCAGGCGCTCTCGCCAAGAACGCATCGGTCTCTCCTTGCCATCAACACATTGCTTTCAGGATTGCCCACCTAGACCGTCGCAATCAGCTCCGGACGATACGGCAACTCGAGTGCTAGTCGCCATAGCGGCTGGTCACTAAGGTGGTATTTCTGCTCGAAGGGCGTCAGATACTCTCCCGCTGGATCCAGCACTTCGATCTCGGCGGCAGCACCGGTGGCATGCTCGAGCCCCAGCGCAAACTCCTCGACATACAGCCGCCAGTTGGAGCGCAACTCCAGCCGCCCACCCAGCGCCAGGATAAACGGGAAGACCGGATGGCCATGCCAGCGCAGCTTGAGAAGTGTCGCCTTGGGGTAAGGGTTTGGGTAGAGCAGGTAATGACGAGCCGGCCGCCATCCAGCCTGGAAGACAAGCCGCCAGAAGTCCACCAGGTCGGCCCTGACCAGCAAGGCGTTCTCCGGCAAGGGGCCATGATCCCGACTCAGCCGGCTCTCGCTACGATCCACCCCGATGACGGCATGATCAGGAAAGGCCCCCGCCAGCCGACGGGTCGAGATTCCCACCCCGCAACCGGCATCCAGGATCAGCGGCATGTCGCTGCGCGCCTCTCTCCAGCGTGCGGCGGATGCGAAGGCTTCGCGGGTGTGCTCGGCGACAGGCTTGCGCCACGGATACTTCAGGGCACGCGCCACGCGTGTCTCGAGGCCCTGGTGCGGCCCCGCCTGATTGGTAACGATGCGGCGAGAAGTGGCTTGCATGACGACCTGCTGTGATACGAAACGAACACTGATTCTACCAGCCTCGCCTATCCCCCGCTCGGACTGCCACACCCCCTTGGCAGCGCCGCAAACACACCCCCTTGGCAGCGCCGCAAACGCAAAAAGCCCCGAGCTCATCATGAGCTCGGGGCTTTTTAAAATAAGTGCCTGACGATGACTTGGCCGGCACTCCGGGACTCTCCATGGGGGGGCCCTAAAACGACGAAACCCCGACCATGGGCCGGGGTTTCTGAATAAGTGCCTGACGATGACCTACTCTCGCATGGGGAGGCCCCACACTACCATCGGCGCGGAGCGGTTTCACTA
>NZ_JADNRL010000037.1:65657-66608 GCF_015595025.1 Halomonas sp. KAO | reverse complement strand
GGAAGAGCTTGAAATCGCAAAAAAAGCCGCGGTGTACTTCGCGAAAAGCCTGAAGTGAAGTACGCCTTCATTGAGCAGCATCGTCAGGCCTTCAGCATTCAACGGATGTGTGCGTTTCTCGGCGTCGCCCGCAGCGGCTACTACGTCTGGCGACGACGGGGAGGTGAGCCTTCTCCCCGCCGGCGCCGACAAGCGATCACCGATCAGCGCGTGGCTCAGGCTTTTCATCAGGGTAAGGGACGTTCAGGCGCTCCCAGGCTGACCCATGACCTGAACGATGCTGGCGTCGCCATCTGCCGCAATGCCGTCGCTGTCAGCCTGCGTCGGCAGAACCTGAGGGCGAAAGCCGCTCGCAAATTCAAGGCCACCACGAATTCACGCCATGGCCTGCCAGTCGCACCGAATCTGCTGGAGCAGGACTTCAGCGCTACGGCACCGAACCAGAAATGGGTAGGCGACATCACTTACCTGGCAACAGGAGAAGGCTGGCTCTACCTGGCGGTGCTGATTGACCTGTATTCACGCAAGGTGATTGGCTGGGCGATGAGCGAGCGCATGACCGCTGACCTGGTCAGCGACGCCCTCCAGATGGCGCTGTGGAGCCGCAAGATGCCCAAGGGAGTCATCGTGCATAGCGATCGCGGTAGCCAGTATTGCTCGTCCCTATACCAGTTGTTGCTGATCCGACACGATCTCCGGTGCAGCATGAGCGCCAAGGGCAACTGCTACGACAATGCCTGCGCCGAGAGCTTCTTTCACAGTCTCAAGGTCGAAGCCATTCACGGCGAGCGATTCGCAACCCGGGAAGCCATGCGACGACAGGTGTTCGAGTACATTGAATTGGACTACAACCGGCAGCGCCGGCACAGTGCTATCGGGATGATCAGCCCGGAGGCCTTCGAAGCCCGAATGATCACTTAGATCGGTGTCCACCAATGCTGGGTAAGATCA
>NZ_JADNRL010000037.1:8352-65334 GCF_015595025.1 Halomonas sp. KAO | reverse complement strand
CCGCCCCTGACGCGGGACCAGGTACTGCTGATGCAGCGCGACAACCTCGCCGACCCGGACGCGGGCAGCTTCGCCGACCTCGGTATCATGCCGCGTACACTTACTGACAGCCTGCCGCGCTGCCTGGCGAGACAGGGGTAGCACCGCCTAACCTTGGTGATCACCGCCTTTGCCCTCAAACGACGAAGAGCCGAGCATGCGCGGCTCTCTTGCTTCCCTGTGTGCCACGCACATTCAACTCTCCAGGCGCTGAAGCGAAATACCACCTTCCCTAGCCATGGCAAAAAACGACTCGACAAAATGCTCTACCGATGGCGGCACCGGGCGCAAGGCAGGAAACAAGATATGAAAATGGAAAGGAATGTTCGGAACGAAGGACTTTATCATTATGTCCGGGTTCGTTTCTTTTGCATGGTGAGCGGTAAATGGATCAACAATCGCCGCACCGATTCCTTCTGCCACCAAGGCCGAAGTGGAGCTGGCAAAAGATACTTCCAGCACGTCACGACGAACAACTCTGGCATCGGAAAACACCTGATTGACACGGCGCTGCGTGACATCCATTTCGCTGCGAATAAAAGGCTGCGACACGAAGTCTTCTGGTGTCAAGACAGCCTTTTCTGCTAACGGACTACCCGACGGCAAAATAGCCACGCAGCTGCAACGCACTTCCGTACTATGGACCCCCGGACAATTCGGATTGTCGACGGCAGCGAAGCCTACATCACAGGACTGAATCTCTGTGCGACGCAATACCTCTTCAGAGCGATAAGCCTTCAACGTTCCATTGAGCTCGGGAGCCTGCTTAAGAAATTTCCCCAACAGACGCGGCAAGTAATTGTGGGCCAGAAGGGGGAAGGTGTCCACGTGAAGACTGCCCCAGTGGTGGGTGCGGATATCCCTGGCACTTTCCGCCAAGGAGTCCATAGCTGTAAATGCCTTGACCACTTCCAGGTAAAACGCCTTGCCCTGATCCGTAGGCACAAGACGCCCCTTGATGCGTTCAAAAAGCTTGAAATCCACACGACGTTCCAGGGCCGTGATCAGCTTGCTTACCGCCGGCTGGGTCAGGTGTAGCCTTTCCCCTGCTGCAGTCACACTCCCCAATTCATAGACGGCTTTGAAGGCATTCAATTGCTGAAATTTCATTACCCCTCTCTTGGCTCGACGCTACTGATAACAGGGCACATGAGCATTGTCGTTGCTTATTCTCGCCGACCGGACGCTGTCTTATTTGGTACAGCGTGCCTGCTTGCGCTTGCGCTACGGCGTCGACCATACCACAAAGGTCATGCAGCGAGAGCTGGCGGGAGAAAGCCCTTATGCGAGAGAAAGCCCTTATGAGGGAGAGAAGCGACTCTCATGATTACCATGCATGGCAGCCATGCATCAACCTGAATACTGGAATGACGAAAGGCGAAACAAGCAACGGGAGCCGCCTGGCTCCCATTGTTGTTTCGACCGTCTCCTGTTAGACGAATTGACTCTTAGCTTAGCAACACCCCAAGGCTCAACAGCACCATGATCATGATGATGAGCATTGCCAGCAGCGGCGCGGTAAACTTGAACCATCGGCCATAGGAAACACGCCCCATTGCCAATCCACCCATGACAATAGCGGAGGTAGGGTTGATCAGGTTAGGCAGACCCGAGGCAGACTGGAAGGCGGTAACCACCAGGTCTCTGCCCACCCCAACGAAGTCCCCTAACGGTGCCATGATCGGCATGGTCATCACGGCCAGTCCCGAGGACGAGGGTACCAACACTGACAACGCTGCCTCGATCCAGTAGACCGCATTGATGAACGCCACTGGCGACAAGTCCTGAACCATGGACTCTGCCCAATAGATAAGGGTGTGGGTGATATTACCGGCATCCATGATCATCACGATGCCGCGGGCTAATGCGATGACCAGGGCCACCCCTAGCAGATCACGCGCGCCGTCGATGAAGCTGGTGGTTAGCTCCTCCTCTCCCATACGGGCCACCAGGCCTATCACTATCGTTGCTCCCAGAAAGAGTGCCGAGATCTCCGCCATCCACCAGCCGGCCAGGGTGACACCCCAGATCATGACGGCGAAAGTTGCAGCGAAGACAGCCAGCACGAGCTTCTGGGTACGTGTGAACACCACGTCGCCCTGGGTATTATGGCCGTGCAGAAAGTGCGCCTCGTTCTCCTCCTTGAGATCCCGCACCAGTGAGCGCTCGGGCTGACGCTTTACCAACCGGGCGTACCGCATCACGTAGAAAACGCAGATCAGCCAGCCTGCCACCAGAATCACGACGCGCAGCAGCATACCTTGAATGAAGCTGATGCCCGCGGCATTGGAGGCGATTACCGTCGCAAAGGGGTTGATGGTAGACCCCAGGCAACCGATTCCTGCGCCTATCATCACTACCGCGACTCCGGTCAGGGCATCATAGCCCGCCGCAATCATCACCGGAATGATGAGTGGGTAGAAGGCGATGGTCTCCTCTGCCATACCGTAGACGGTACCACCGGTGGCAAAGATGCCCATCAGGATGGGAATCATCCATATTTCTCGTCCCTTGAGTCGCTCCGTGGTTCTCCCGATGGCATTATCGATGGCTCCTGTCCTGGTGACTACCGCAAGAAACCCTCCGATGATCAGCACGAAAAGCGCTACGTCGACTGCTGTGGCGGTATAGTCCGAGTGATTGTAAAACCCGTTGATAGGCGCCAGCAGTATTTCCGATATCCCTTGTGAATTGGCTTCCACGGAATGATAGGAACCGGCGACCGGCACCATCCTGCCCAGCACATCATTCTCGACCATATCGTACTTACCTGCAGGAATGAACCAGGTAAGTATGGCGACAATCACAATAAGCGAGAATAAAATCGTATAAACGGAAGGTAGCCTAAGCCTTTTCATGATCATCTCCGTAATATATAGAATTATTATTCATAAAAATGGCTGCCTTGTTGCATTTACTTTTCCGGAGTTCAGGAAACTGCCTGGCGTATCTGGTCGATGGTCATTTCCGCCATTCCCATTTTTTCCAGAGTGCGTCCGCTCTCCATATAGTCGGTGCGGTTGAAGGCATTGGTAATCGTGAGGACGGCCTGAATGATGGGTGTATTCACTCCCGCCAGCTGGGAAAACTCAAAGCAGGGAACGAAAAGAAAGGGTACGTCTTCGGCAATATAGCGCGCCTGCGGGCCGTCGGGTGCGGAGTTCAACTTTCCGTGAGTTTCCGAAGTTCGATTGATTTCATAAACACTTTCAGCATTCATGTCATATAGCGTATTCATCGCATCGAGTTCAGAGCTCAGCTCAAGACCGAGTGCCTGACCCACCGCCAGGCGCTCCAGATCAAGATCTTCAGCTACTCTAGCGACGGCAGGGGAGCAGCAATCCTTGTAGAAGTTAAAATTTCCGTTGAAGTTTTCCAGCAACCCCATGTTCAAGGTGGTCAGCAGCGGGTGACCTCCGAAGTTAATGTTTTCAAGTCCGGCGGCGATCACATTTTCCAGCGGCGTCAGGGGGATCGGAAAATGAGGTTGCAAACGCTCGATGGCCTGCTGGGTACGGCTGGCGGGAAGCGCTGCCAGCGGTAGCATTTCCTTGATACCTAGAATACCTACCTGGGCTTCACCAGCGATACGCGTTGCCCAGGGAATGGAAATGGCATCGACAAAAGTGACATCCAGATCCTGATAACCTTCCTCGTTCTTGATACGGTTGAGCACCAGGGAGCCATAGTTACCCGGCATCAGCAGAATGAGATGCTCACTGGTGAGATAGGGCAGCATATCGCGAAAAAGCGCTTCCTGGGCGAAGGAAGGTACCGGCATGATCAGCACGGAGGAGAATGCCACTGCCTCTTGAATATCCTTGGTGACTTCCAGCGTTTGAAAGCCCGTAAAGGACATCTCGACACCGTTCACCTGCTCGACGGCTTGGATCCCACCTGCCTGGCGGATAAAGTCGATTTGCTCGTCGAAGCCCTCGGAGCCGAACAGACAAACGTCGGAGCCCAGTAACGAAAAGTGGTAGGCGGCAGTCAAGCCGGCATTGCCGGCGCCCAGTACAGTGACTTTGTTAGTGCTCTTCATGAATATTCACCCCGTTGGGATTATTGCTTGCGTGAGTTGCGCAAGGCTGTCTCAATTCAAAGCAGCCGTCCAAGTCGGAAATACGGGGTATGCATGAATAAAAGTTATGGGCTAGAAAACACCACCCTATGTCATTGTTTTAGTTGTAAATATAGGTCAAAAAGCTTTCGATGATCGTTGTGGAAACCATTTGCGCCTGAAAGTGCCGCCGACAAGTGGTGCCTACCTCGCTGAAGGGGTTGCCGAAACTATCTTCTTAGTCCTGACGCCCAGCGCCATCCGTGACTGCTGCCGCCGCCCTTATTCGCCTGGCGCCTCGCCGCCACCCTGCTCTCCCCACTCCCCTCACCGCCCCTGACGCGGGACCAGGCACTGCTGGCGCAACCCGACAACCTCGCCGCCCCGGACGCGGGAGCTTCGCCGACCTCGGCATCATGCCGCGCACACGCTGCATGACAGCCTGCCGCGCTGCCTGGCGAGCCAGGGGTAGCATCGCCTGCCTTATACCTTGCGCCCGGCATCGTGCAACCGGCCCACCTCCACTTGATAAGCATCGAGAGGCAACCTCTTACCCCTCCCCTGCTGGCAATGAAACGACCACATGAAGATACACCAGCAGAAAAAGTTGCCATCAGGGATGAAAAATGAAGAATGCACGCCCGAACCCATCGCAACACAGGCGACCTTCATGGAATTCTTCAACCGGCTGGTAGATGGCGGCAATGGCCTGCTGTGGGGCAGCGTACTGATCTACCTGCTGATCGGTGCCGGCCTCTACTTCACCGTCATGACCCGCGGCATCCAGTTCCGCTACTTCGGCCATATGTTCAAGCTGCTGCGCCACTCACGCCAGGCCAATGGCGGCATCTCCTCGTTCCAGGCGCTCTCCACCAGCCTCGCGGCTCGGGTGGGCACCGGCAACCTGGCCGGGGTGGCCGTAGCCATCTACTTCGGCGGGCCCGGGGCGATCTTCTGGATGTGGATCACGGCACTGGTCGGCATGGCCACCAGCTTCGTGGAGTCCACCCTGGCCCAGGCCTACAAGGTCGACCACGGTGACCAGACCTTCCGCGGCGGCCCCGCTCGCTATATCGAACGGGGGCTCGGCCTGCGCTGGCTGGCCATTGCCTTCTCGATCTGCCTGGTCATCGCCTTCGGCCTGGCCTTCAACAGCGTGCAGGCCAACTCCATCGCTCAGGCGATGCAGGAGGCCTACGCCGTACCCACCTGGGTCATGGGCCTGATACTGGTGGCGGTCGTCGCGCCGATCATCTTCGGCGGGCTCAAGTCCATCGCCCGGGTCGCCGAGCTGGTGGTGCCGCTGATGGCGCTGCTTTACCTGCTGCTGGCGCTAAGCGTGGTGCTGCTCAATATCGATGACCTGCCCGCCGCACTGGGCACCATCATCAGAAGCGCCTTCGGCCTCGAGCAGGCCGCCGGTGGCGCAGTGGGGTATGCGGTAGCGCAGGCGATCATGAACGGCATCAAGCGCGGCCTGTTCTCCAACGAGGCGGGCATGGGCTCGGCCCCCAACGCCGCGGCCACCGCCACCACTCACCCCAACCACCCCGCCGCCCAGGGCTTCATCCAGATGCTCGGCGTCTTCCTCGACACCCTGGTGATCTGTACCGCCACCGCGGCGATCATCATCATGGCGGGACCCGAGCTGCTGACCGGCGACGAGGCCAACGGCATCCAGCTCACCCAGATGGCGCTCTCCCAGCATGTGGGCGAATGGGGCGGACAGTTCATCGCCATCGCCATCCTGCTGTTCGCCTTCACCTCGGTGATCGCCAACTACTCCTACGGCGAGTCCAACGTGGAGTACCTGGCCGGGCGCCGCCGCGCGCCGCTGGCCATCCTGGTCTATCGCCTGGCGGTACTGAGCATGGTGATGATCGGCTCCCTGGCAAGCCTGGGGACCATCTGGAGCTTCGCCGACCTCTCCATGGGGATGATGGCGCTGATCAACCTGGTCGCCATCCTGCTGCTCTCGCCCGTGGCATTTGCGCTGTTCAGGGATTACGAGCGCCAGCTCAAGGCAGGCGAGGAGCCCACCTTCGACCCCGGCCGTTTCCCCAGGCTGGCCGACAAGGTCGACCCCAAGGCCTGGCCCCGGCGCTGATACTGGGCTGGCTACTGGGCTGGCAGGACACGCGAACGCTTGACTACCCGACAACGCCACGCCCGGACGTGGCGTTGTCGTTTTCTCCCGCCGTTCAGAGGCCAACCCCGAACAGCGCCTGGGCGAGGTGGCCGGTCAGGAAGGCCAGTCCCGCCGCCGCGCCGCCCATCAGCAGGGTACGCACGCCGGAGGTCAGCACCGGCTGGTGATAGACGAGGCTCTTGCCCATGCCGATCAGGAAGAACATCAGCCCGGCGAGCGCGAGGCTGGAGAGAAACTGCCCATTGGCCGTCAGGCCGGGCACGGCGTAGGGCAGAAGCGGCACCGCCCCCACCACCAGAAAGGCAGCGAAGGTGACCAGCCCCGAGCGCAGGGGGCTCAAACCCTCGGTCTGCAGGCCATGCTCCTCGCGCAACATGGTCTCCACCCACAGCTCGCGGTCGCTACAGATGGTCTCGACCACCCGCTCGAGGGTCTCGCCGGCGAAGCCCTTGGCGATGAAGATCTGGCGGATCTCCTCGCGCTCCCCCTCGGGAATCACATCGATATGATGGTGCTCATCGCGGCGCACCCCGTCGACATGCTCACGCTGGGCCTTGATCGCCTCATAGTTGCTGATCGCCATGCTGAAGCCATCGGCCAGCAGATTGGCGAACCCCAGCACCAGTGCCACGGTGGCCGAGAAGCCGGCCCCGAAGGCACCGGACACCACGGCGAAGGTCGTCACACAGCCGTCGATGCCACCCAGGATGGCGTCGGGCAGGCTCTGCCCGGCATTGCCTCCCTGCAGCCGGCGGCGAATGGCCTCCGGATGGTGCTCCGCCTCCAGATCGCTACGCTTGTGCCCTTGCATGCGGACTCCTTCCCACCGGTTGATGACATCGCCCCCCACCTGAGAGGGCCAGTGACTTCCCTCGGCCCCTGCAGGGCCTGGCTGGCTCCATGATAAACTCGGGGGAACATCCACAAGGTAGCCACTGCCGGCACGCCTGGCCTGCATCGCGAGGCCCCGAACTCCGCGGGTCTCGGCCGTGTCGCCCGGCACACAAGGAGAAGCAACGAATGAGCTCTACCCCCTGGACCGCCCCCATGCCCGACGAGCAGTTCGAGCTGATGCGCGAGATTCTCGCCGCCCCGAGCCCGGTGGGACTCGAAGGGGCCATGACCTATGGCGTGCTCAAGCCCCATTTCGAGGGCTTCGCTCCCGAAGGCTGGCAGCTGCACCAGTTCAAGGGGCACGCCAGCGTGGTGCTGGATACCCATCCCGGGCGCGACGATCTGTTCAAGGTGATGATCATCGGTCACGCCGACAAGATCCGCATGCAGGTTCGCTCCATCGGCGAGGATGGCAAGATCTGGATCAACAGTGACTCCTTCCTGCCCAATGTGCTGGTCGGCCACGAGGTGACCCTGTTCAGCGAGGACCCCGAGGCACCGGGCAGCTACCGTCGTATCCAGGGTGGCACCGTGGAGGCGCTGGGCGCCATTCACTTCTCCGACCCCGCCCAGCGCAGTGGCGACAAGGGTATCAAGAAGGAGCAGCTCTACCTCGACCTGCAGATCCATGGCGACAACAAGAAGCAGCAGGTGGAGAACCTGGGCGTGCGCCCCGGCGATGCCATCCTGCTGGAGCGCCCCATCCGTCACGGCTTCAGCCCGGACACCTTCTATGGCGCCTACCTCGACAACGGCCTGGGCTGCTTCGTCACCGCCGAGGTGGCACGCCTGATCGCCGAGGCGGGAGGCACCGAGAAGGTCAGGGTAATGTTCGCCATCGCCAGCTATGAGGAGATCGGCCGCTTCGGCAGCCGGGTGCTCGCCGGCGAGCTCGAGCCCGATGCCATCATCGCCGTGGACGTCAACCACGACTATGTGGCCGCCCCCGGCATCGGCGACCGCCGCATGCAGCCACTGGAGATGGGCAAGGGCTTCACCATGTCGGTGGGCTCCATCGCCAGCGAACAGCTCAATCGCATCATCGAGAGCACCGCCCGGGAACACGCCATCCCCATGCAGCGCGATATCGTCGGCGTCGACACCGGCACCGATGGCATGGCCGGCGTGCTCGCCGCGGTGGACTGCGCGGCCACCTCGATCGGCTTCCCGATTCGCAACATGCATACCATCTCCGAGACCGGCAATACCCGGGATGTGACGGCGGCGATTCATGCCATCACCCGCAGCCTCCAGGCGCTGGATGCCCTGCCCGATCCGCACCGCGAGTTTCTCGACAACCACCCGCGCCTCGACACGGCCAGCCCGCTTACCCACCGTGGCGGTGACAAGCCCGGGAATACGCAGGAAAACCAGGAGCTGATCACGGAGAGAGGGCCCGCGACGCCCCGAATGCCTGGCATTCGGGGCGCTATCGTGTGTGGCATCGACCATGCCGCCGAGGAATGATGCACCAGCGACATGGGGGGTGATGCAACGGAATCGGGATTCGCTCTCATTCCCGACAGGCAAGGGCTATGATGGCCTCACAGTCACCAGTTCAGTGAGAGCGACATGCACCCCTTTCTCGTCGATGTCTTTGCCATTCATCCCCGCGGTCAGGAGCAGCATCTCGGTGGCGGCATCTTCCATGCGGCCAGCGCCGACGACGCCGAGGAGCTGGCCACCCAGGAGTTCTGGCAATCCCGCCTGACCGACCAGGGTTACGATATCGGCTTCCGCACCGACCAGCCCGACACCGGCTGGAAGGTCATGAGCCTGGAAAGCCTGCAGGCCTTCGCGCCGCGTCAGGCCTACGCCTGATACACGACACGCCTGGAACGCTACAGAGCAACGCCCAGGCTTGTTATCCGCGCCGCCCCTCGGGGCGGCGCTTGCGTTGGCGCCCCCGCTACCTCCGTTCCAGCAGCCGGGCCAGAGCCTCGGCCAGCACCGGCGCCATGTCGATGGCGTTGCTCGGGTGAGCGATGCAGTCGGTGCTCCACACCTGCCCCACCCCGGCCGCACGAATCACCGCCAGGGCATCCTCGGCGAACAGGGCATGGGTCAGGGCCACATCCACCGAGTCCGCGCCGGCCGCCAGCAGCGCCTCGGCAGCACGGGCCACCGTATGCCCTGAGCTGGCCACGTCATCCATCAGCACCACCTCGCGTCCCGCCACGGGAATGTCGGGCAGTTGAATCGACACCTCGCGGTCACCGTGTCGCACCTTGCGACACACGCCATGATCACCGCCGATGACCTCGGCCGCCCTGGCCACCCACTGACCCGCCTCCTCGTCGGGCCCCAGCAGCAGCGCTCCGGGGCGCCTTTCGGCGACCAGCTCGGCCAGCCGCGGGGCGCCGGATAGGGCCAGCGCCTGCTCGAGGGGAATCGCCTGCTCCAGCCGCTCGATACGATGCAGGTGAGGGTCCACCGTGATCACTCCATCAAACAGCTCCGCCAGGAAGCCCCCCACCAGGGTCTGGCTGACGATCTCGCCGGGATGGAAGGCGATATCCTGGCGCATATAGGCGAGATAGGGCGCCACCAGCAGCAGGCGTCCCACGCCCTGGCGGCGGGCGTGGCGCGCCAGCAGCAACAGCTCCACCAGCTTGTCATTGGGCCTGTCCAGGCTGCGGTAGATCACCAGCGTCTCGGGAAAGGCGCCCTTCTCGGTAAAGGGCAGGGTCAGCTTGAGCTCGTCATCGGGGAAGCGGTGGCGGTCGACGGCCAGCGCCTGCAGGCCGGAGGCAGCGGCCAGGCGGCGCGCCGCGGCGGCTTCGTCGGCGAAGTGGAGCAGTACGGCTCGGTGATCTGGGCTCACGGGGTCACATCTCCACGTTCAGTTGGGGCAGCTCGTCACGCTCTCCCAGGGTGATGCCGCTATCGCGCTCGCTGGACTGATGGGCCAGCGAGAGTTCGTTGCGATGGGCGGCATAGACGGTATTCATCCTAGCAGCCGTTTCGATAAGGCGTCTTGATGACGCACGAGGCGAGCACGGCCTGTGGCGAAGGCGCCGATATCGGTGATGTCTATGCTGACCAGTACGCCTCACCGGTCATCACCCGAAAAATAGAACGTGAGGTTTGATAAGCTTTCGCTCGGCAAGTGAGGCACGCCGTCGCCGTTTCTGTCTGCACTCATCCCGTCGCGATGGCCTCGTCGCGTCCCGGGAGGCCGCCTCGAGCGCGGCGTGACGCCATCATCAAAGGAGAGTCGCCTTGGAGCTGATTCAGTACGCCCTGGACAACCTGGACCTGCTGCTCGCGCGCACCCTGGAGCACATCTCCCTGGTGGGTGTGGCAGTGGGTCTCGCCACCCTCACCGGCGTGCCCATCGGCATCGCCATCACCAAGAACGAGCGGGTGGCACGGCTGGTGCTCTACCTCGCCTCGATCATCGTCACCATCCCCTCGATTGCCCTGTTCGGGATCATGATCCCGGTGCTTTCGCTGATCGGCCACGGCATCGGCTATGTGCCCGCGGTGATCGCGGTGCTGCTCTACTCCCAGCTGCCGATCATCCGCAACACCTATACCGCCATCAACAACGTCAACCCGGCGCTGCGTGAAGCCGCCCGCGGCATCGGCATGAGCCCCAACCAGCGCCTGCGCATGGTGGAGATCCCGCTGGCGGTGCCGGTGATCATGGCCGGCGTGCGCACCGCCGTGGTCCTCAATATCGGGGTCATGGCAATCGCCGCCTATATCGGTGCCGGCGGCCTCGGCACCTTCATCAGCCGCGGCATCTCGCAGTCCGACCCGCGCCAGCTGATTGTTGGCGCCGTGGCGGTCAGCCTGCTGGCGATCATCGTCGACTACACCCTGCTCTTCGTGCAGAAGCGCCTGACGCCCAAGGGCATGGAGCGGGCCGCCGAGCTGGCCTGACCCTGCGAGCCTCTTACCCGGCCTCTGACAAGGAAACCACATGATCAAACTCGATAACCTGACCAAGGTCTTCGATACCCCCAAGGGTGCCGTGGTCGCCGCCGATCACATCAGCATGGAGGTCCCTCGGGGCGAGATCTGCATCCTGCTCGGCCCCTCCGGGTGCGGCAAGACGACCACGCTGAAGATGATCAACCGGATCATCCAGCCCACTTCCGGCAAGGTGTTCATCGACGGCGAGGACACCACCGGCATGGATACCCAGAGCCTGCGCCGCAACATCGGCTATGTGATTCAGCAGATCGGCCTGTTCCCCAACATGACCATCGAGGAGAACATCACGGTGGTGCCCAAGCTGCTCGGCTGGGACAAGGCCAGATACCGCGAGCGGGCCCGCGAGCTGATGGCGATGATCGCCATGGAGCCCGACGCCTTTCTCAAGCGCTACCCGAGCGAGCTCTCCGGGGGGCAGCAGCAGCGTATCGGCGTGGCCCGGGCGCTGGCCGCCGACCCGCCGGTGATGCTGATGGATGAGCCCTTCGGCGCCATCGACCCCATCAACCGCACGGTGATCCAGGATGAGTTCCTCAAGATGCAGCAGGAGCTCAAGAAGACCATCATGTTCGTCAGCCACGACATCGACGAGGCGATCAAGATGGGCGATCGCATCGCGGTGTTTCGCGAGGGCAGGCTGGTCCAGCACTCCGAGCCGGACGACCTGCTGGCGGCTCCCCGGAACGCCTTCGTCGAGTCCTTCCTGGGCGAGGACCGCGCGCTCAAGCGCCTCAACCTGGTCAGGGTCCGCGAGGTGGTCTCCGACGAGATCGCCACGGTCAAGCCAGGCGACACCCTGGAGACGGCGCTGGCCCGCATCGACGACTTCGGTTACCAGAACGCCATCCTGATGGTGAACGACCAGCGCCAGCCGGTGGGCCTGATCACCCGGGCCAAGGCCCGCACCACCAAGGGCTACTGTCGCGATCACTTCCAGAACGTGCCGGCCACGGTGACCCTGGACGATGACCTGCGCAAGGTCGCCTCGCTGATGTTCGCCAAGGACGCCACCTGGCTGCCCTGCGTTGACGACGAGGGGCGCGTCTGCGGTCAGATCACCCAGCGCGCCATGACGCACCACCTGGGTGCCCGCTTCCGAACCGCCGAGCGTTCGCCCCAGGCAAGCACCGAGACCACGAGCAAGGAGTAAGCCGATGCCGATACAGAGCCTCCGTGGGGCCCTGCAGGCGCTCCTGCTGGTCGCCGTCTTCCTGGCCGGCATCTGGGCCCAGTCGAGCGGGGTAATCGATGAGTTCCTCTGGTACCTGCCCGACGTGCAGTTTCTGGCCGTGCAGCATCTATGGCTGACTGCCGTCTCGGGCGGGCTGGCCATCGGCGTGGCGATCCCGCTGGGCATTCTGCTCTCGCGCCCCGCCATGGCGCGCTGGGCCGAATCGCTGATGCAGGTGCTCAACGTCGGTACCACCATCCCGACCCTCGCCGTGCTGGCGCTCTCCATGAGCTTCCTGGGCATCGGCACGGTGCCGGCGGTGTTCGGGCTCTTCGTGGCCACCCTGCTGCCCATCACGCGAAACACCTATGCCGGCCTCAAGGGGGTCAACCCGGCGCTGATGGAGGCCGCCGCCGGAATCGGCATGTCGGCGACCCAGCGGCTGATCAAGGTCGAGCTGCCTAACGCCCTCTACGTGATCTTCGCCGGCATGCGCACCGCCCTGACCATCAACGTGGGCACCGTGCCGCTGGCCTTTCTGATCGGCGCCGGGGGGCTGGGCGAGCTGATCTTCACCGGCATCGACCTCTACGATCCGGTGATGATGCTCTCCGGCGCCATCCCGACGGCGCTGCTGGCGATCGTGGTGGACGCCCTGATCGCCACCGTCGCCTTCCTGGTGGTGCCGCGGGGGGTCAACCCGTCGCGCGCCTGACCGTTCAAACCGTGCTAAACCCTATACAGCCACACGAGGAGAAATAGCCATGAAACGCTTGATGACCACCCTGACCGGCCTGGCCCTGGCCGGTGCCATGACCACCGCCGGCGCCGCCGAGATTACCGTCGGGGGCAAGAACTTCACCGAGCAGCAGATCCTCTCCAGCATGACCACCCAGTACCTGGAGGGCCTGGGCTACGATGTCGACACTCGCGCCGGCATGGGCTCCGCCGTGCTGCGTCAGGCTCAGGAGAACGGCCAGATCGACCTCTACTGGGAGTACACCGGCACCTCGCTGATCAACTACAACGACGTGACGGAGAGCCTCTCGCCGGAGGAGAGCTACCAGCGGGTCAAGGAGCTCGACGCCGAGAAGGGCCTGGTGTGGCTCGAACCCTCCGAGGCCAACAACACCTATGCCCTGGCGATGCGCGCGGAGAGCGTCGAGGAGACCGGTATCGACTCCCTCTCCAAGCTGGCCCAGGCGATCAACGACGGCGAGTCGCTGACCTTCGCCCTGAACGCCGAGTTCTATGCCCGCGAGGATGGCTGGCGCCCGCTCCAGCAGGCCTATGACTTCCGCGTCTCCCGCGGCGACGTCAAGCGCATGGACTCCGGCCTGGTCTACCCGGCGCTGCGCGACGGCGAGGTCGACGTGGGCCTGGTGTTCGCCACCGATGGGCGCATCCCCGCCTTCGACTTCCGGGTGCTCGAGGACGACCAGGGCTTCTTCCCCGCCTACGCCCTGACGCCGGTGGTGCGCCAGGAGACCCTCGACGAGCTTCCCGAGCTCGAGTCGCAGATGAACGCGCTCTCCTCACTGCTGGACGACGCGACCATGGCGGAGCTCAACGCCCGGGTCGACGTCGAGCGCGAGACCATCGAGGACGTGGCCCACTCCTTCCTCGAGGAGAACGAGCTGCTGTGACCTCTACGGCATGGCTGGCATAATGCCGGCTATTTCCACCGCTGTTTCCACAGCGGCTTTTATACCAAGGAGGGCCGCCCGCGGGCGGCCCTCCCTCTTTTCAAGGGGAAAGAGATGCACTACCAGGACAGGCTTCGCGTCGGCGCCGCCCAGATCAATGCCACTCTCGGCGATGTGGATGCCAATCTGGAACAACACCTCGCCACCATGCACGAGGCCCGTGAGAGGGGTGTCGAGCTGCTGGTCTTCCCCGAGCTCTCGTTGACCGGCTACGGACTGGGCAACCGCGTGATGCAGGTGGCCATGCCGCTGGAGGACCCACGCCTACACGAACTGGCCCAGGCCTGTGGCGAGATGCAGACGGTGGTCGGCTTCGTCGAGGAGGCGAGTCCCGGCGAATACTACAACGCCCTGGCCATCCTTCAGGAGGGTGAGATCACCGCGGTGCACCGCAAGCTCAACCTGCCCACCTACGGTGGCCTCGAGGAGGGCAAGTGGTTCACCCACGGCAACGAGCTGACCCAGACCCAGGTGCGCCCCGGCTGGTCGGCGACCCAGCTGATCTGCGCCGACCTGTGGAACCCGGCACTGGTGCATGCCGCCCTGCTGCCCCGCCCCACGGTGCTCTGTGCACCGATCAACTCGGCCTCGGGCGTGGTCAGCGATGATTTCTCCAACGAGCAGAACTGGGTGCTCAATGTACAATTCTACGCCATGACCTACGGCACCCCGGTCATCATGGCCAACCGCTACGGCCCCGAGGGACAGAGCCACTTCTGGGGCGGCTCACGCATCCTCGGCCCCCGCGGCGAGCTGCTCGCCGAGGCCGAGGAGCGCGAGATGCTGATCACCGCCGAGCTGTCGCGCACCGCCATCGCGCATGCCCGCTTCGAGCTGCCCACCCATCGCGATGCCGACACCCCGCTGATCCGCGAGCTGATGGCGGGCTATCGCTGACAACAGCTGACAACAAGGAGCACGAGACCATGTGGCACCAGCAGGAGATCCGTCTTCCCGCCCTGGCGCGGGGGTTCCATCTGATCACGGAGCGCATCGTCGAGGCCGTGCCGGAGCTGGCCCACTGCCGGGCGGGGTTGCTGCACCTGCAGCTGCAGCACACCTCGGCCTCGCTGACCCTCAACGAGAATGCCGACCCCGATGTGCGCCACGACATGGATGCCTTCCTGCGCCGGCTGGTCCCGGGTGACCTGCCCTACTTCCGCCACACCCTGGAGGGGCCGGACGATATGCCGGCCCACGTCATCGCCAGCCTGTTGGGCACCCAGCTGACCCTGGCGGTGCGCGACGGTGGCCTGGCGCTGGGCACCTGGCAGGGCATCTGGCTCGGCGAACACCGCGACCACGGTGGATCACGACGCCTGATCGTCACCCTCAACGGCGAGGTTTGACGCCAGCGGGACTCAGGGCAGGCGCCCCTGCTTCGCCAGGCGCCGCCTGACCCAGGCATCGTAGAGGCGGCGCAGCAACGGCTTGAGCCCCGGCAGGCCGATCAGCCACGCCAGCGGCCCGAGGCGCGGCACCCGCCGCATCAACAGGATATAGGCGTCGATCCCTTCCACGATGTCCCCGCCCTCCTCTTCCACATGCAGCGAGAGCAGCGCCGCCTGAGGATCGACGCCCTTGTCGCGGAGCATCTGCTGATGCTCGGTCACATCGCACCACACCACCCGATCGCCGGCCTCTCCCGCCCACTGCTCGTAGCGGGCGCGATCCTTGCGGCAGCGCGGGCAGATGGCATCGTAGTAGACCTTGAGCAGTGGAAGCTCGGACATCGAAATTCTCCTTTGTGAACTGGCCCGCTGCGGCGGCTCACTCGGCCCCAGGGCCTCATCGAACGCGCGAAGGCCGCAGCATGGCACTCCTTACCACATACCTTACCAGTAAGCAGGGTCGTCGAACGCCGCGACGCAGCGCGGTGCACCCGCCGAGGCCGTTACCTCGCCTCCATCCAGCGCCTGACCGAGCCAGCCTTCGGGCTGGGAGAGCCTGAAGGGCGCCGTCTCCAGGGGCGCAGGCGTAAGGCCGACCCGCGAATAGTAGGCCGGATCTCCATAGGTAAAGATTCGCGTCGCGCCTATCGCCTTCAGCCGCTCGAGACCGAAGCGGATCAGGCGCTGCGCGATGCCCCGGCCCTGGAGGTCGGGGTGCACGGCCACCGGCGACAGCAGGAAGGCCGTGATCGGGGGATCAAACGTCAGCCGCGAGAAGAAGATCCCGGCCACGATCCGGCCCTGTTCCATGGCCACGAAGCCCAGGACATCCTCAGGGGCACTATCGACCATCAGCTTGCGCACCAGGCCCGCAACATGCTCGCCCTCTGCCGGTCCCTCGGCAGCGGAAAAGGTGCGGGAAAACAGCGCCTGAATCTCCGGCGACTGGTGCGTCTTGAACTCTACCAACTGCATGGCCTGGTTACCTCTTTGGGTGGGCGATGGTCAGTCTTTGGGAAGTGATTGGCCAAGCCTTCATCATGGTGACCGATATGGCTGATATCGGCAATAAGCGGACGTTCAGCCATAGCTGATTAACGCTGATGGTAACCGGCGCCGGAGCGCAGTAGAGGGAACCAAAAGCGATAAGCTTTTGGCGTCCGGTTGACCTTTTGGTTATGTATTAACGCATGGCTGTCTGCCATGTGAAGTCGTCCCCCGAGTTGCGTAATTCGACATGCCATACTTTCTTTAAAACTGTCCTGTAGAACGGTAAGCAAAACTTATACTTCAACGTCATCTGATACTCACAGTTCTGAAGGCTAGAGCCAACCGGCATTCCAACGTGCGGCACAGCAGGGAGTTCTGTTTTCTCCCCTGATGCAAGCTTTTTAATCGGCACTCCACAATCGGTTGTGTTCAGATCTGACATCGAGATGCCTCCCATCACAAGGTTCATTCTGCTGACATCAACAATGACATTGAAAGCAGGCAGTTTTCCGATGTTTTTTATGACGAGTCGGGACTCGTAGTTGTGTTTCGTCTTGTCTTTGACTTCTTCTATCGACAGATTAGGTGGGAAAGCATAGTAGGCAGTAACAAAACCAATTACCCCTAGCACAGATGTCGCACCGACAAACTGAAGTACGACTGAACCATAATGTATGAATTGCTCGATTGCCTCAGGGTTCACCAACTTACCTCACGACTAGACTTCAGGAGCGGACGATACATAACGCCCGCATTTGCGGCTGGTTTGGAGCGCAGCGGAAAACCAGTCCGGCAACATGCGCTTGTTAAGCCTTTTTAGACTGACCATCTCTAGCTTCTGCACTTTTTCTTGGTCCTTCAGGCGTGAGAGCATAGAGCGCCTCTAGCTCCTTAGGCTCAGTTATCCCTTTTTTAACAATAAAATTAATTAATTCGAACATTTTTTCGGCAACATGATCGAAGTCTTCATCAGACATTTCGCCAGGATGGACAGCATTATTTCCAGTAATACGGACCGTATCAGCGACTTTTACGACAAGTGGAGGAACTGTATTTTTATCAGCAAGAGCCCTAATATCATCATTAATATTCTTTCCTTTCTCGCCAAGGTGTTTGCAAAGCTTCTGAAGCCCCAACCTTAAGAGTGCAGCAGCTCCGCGAGGAGATTTTGAGAATATTCTAGCCGCTTCAAGATAATCTCTAGCAACATCGTCTGGCATATCTTGTTCTGGCAATGGCGCCAAACCAAAATCTGGAAATAACATTTCCCCTTCAGTCGCCTTCGAATAGAACTGAGATTGTTTCGTCTGTGTTGCTCGCCAAAGACTCGCTTTTTTGCAGTGGGAGCACATTGCTTCAAGATAATCTGAGCCCCTATCATGTGTGGATAGCCACGACCAATCCATGTGTGAATATGTGCCACACAATGGGCAATGAAATGCATCTAGAGAAATTTGGGGAGCTATATATTTCATTAAGGTTCTTATCTCTTCGTATTGAGGCTTAACGCCTCGATCATCGGCTGACGCTGCAACGCAGCGACAGTCCGGTGTAGCCCCGAAGGGGCGAAACGAAATGCATCGACTTGTTACATTTGATTACCACGTCGAATCCCTTGTCATTCGAAATAGTTTCTGTTGTTTCTTTTGTCTGATACGTATTCAAATACGCATTATGAGTTAATATCGCTGAGAGTAGAAGTAACGAAAACAAAAGCATTACGAATCCATTTCTAATGCACATGTAGGCAACTTGATTTCCAACTTGCTTAACCAAGTTCATGTTCTCTTGGCCTATTAACGCCTTAACTATTTCAGATGTGCCATTATTTGCTTTCCGATACTCGTAAAGAGTTCCATAACCATATGTTGGCATTAGTTTAAATGCTCCCAAAGAGATAACACCCCCTTTAAGCATATATAGTGAACATATACTGAGAAACATAACAACTAGCGGTTTTAACTCATGAGCCGGTAGCAGTTTTGCTACCACCGTTGCGGCAACACCCAGAACGGTTAAGCAGACACTCAATCCCAATGTGAATTTCGAGGTTTTATCATCTATTTTTTGTGACCTCTGATGCTCTTCTTTGAGGCGACTGGATACAGTCTCTTCTTCAAGCTGAAAGTAATAGGAATACCTATCGTCTAATACCTTGTTTGTGTCCCGTAGCTTTCTCTCATATATTCCTTTTAAATGAAGGAATGGCAATATTTCTTGGACTAGATGAATAAAACGCATGAGATCTATCCAGCCAACATATTCGCAATATCTTTTTCAATTGGCCGCTTCTCAGTCGAAAGCCACCCCCACTCACCGGTAGGATTAATTTCGATGAAATAGTAACTTTCATTGCTTTCTATCAGGTCGATCGCTCCAAATTTTAAACCCATTTCACTGACGATCTTTCGACAATACTCAACGATAACAGGCGGCAATTTGACATCCGTATACTCAATTTCTTCTTTTTTGAGTAGTCTCCAGTCTTCATCGATACCGCTTCCAGCCGATGTTATTCTGACTGCATGTACTTTTTCTCCAATAACAGTAACCCTGATATCAGTTTTCGGGTAGACGTATTCCTGTACCGTTAATGGAGCTATCTTTGTATTCTTTTCGTTTAACTCTTTGCTAGTAATACTCGATGTGTATGTAAACAAACAGTCTTCACCTTCACGTAAAAGCACAGTATCTAGAGACTTTACGATTATATCGGCATCAAATTTTTCGAAATGGTTTGAATCATTACCAATCATTGTTTCTGGTACTTTAAAACCTACCCTTGAAGCCAACATCAACTGATATGGTTTTGATTCAGCAGAATAAGTACTGGCTGGCCAATTCATCCATATAGCATCTTCGAACACAATGAGGCCTCTTAAAAAAGCTGCCCACTGAGATCTAGAAAGCTGTTCTTCTAAAGCAAGCGCGTGTGCGGGAGTATTTCTTATAAAAACTGGCTGTCTAAACCATACTGAGGTGACATTCGATACCTCTCTATTTATCCCGTACCCCTTCACTGTTAAAACTTTCTTCACGGGGTCAATATTTATAAAATAGTCAGACAGCTCCTCCTTGTTCAGCCGGATATAATCGACACCCTTTTTCTCTAACTCTTGGATTACAAGATCAACGGAAAAATCATACTTGCTACAAAGAACCAGACAGAACTTACTCATTCTCCTTTTTGATCCTCGCCAGTTTCAACGTCGCATTTCTTGGTGACCTGTACGCCGAATTCAGAGCCATGCGACACTAAAACATCATTTGCTTTCGTCCAAAGACCTCTGCCGTAGTCGTAGCTGCACCCCTCCGGCATTTCAGGAGTGGCTGCGAATGGCTTTCTCTTTGCTAAGGCAATTAATACATGGTCTGACATAACGATATCCTTACAGTGTTCTTAATTTGAAATGTAACAGGTATTAGAGAGCGCGCTCGTTTATTGACTTGAACGAGCGCGCGCGTTCAACATTCTTATCCCTCCACATCAATCCATTGATTTTTCGATGTATTTTCGTTGACGTGGCTATATAACACCAATAAACGCGCATGCTGCCTTTGCCAGCATGACCACTTTGGGTCAAAAGCAGCCGATCGCACGATAAACCGGGCTCCTACGACCAGCATGGCAATGCCCCTCTAGTGTTCAACATGGCGAATCCTTCACTCTGCAAGCGGCTCTCCTTTGAAAACCGCTGGAGTGGGCAGGGCAAGTTATGTTTATCGAACACGGTGGCTATCTCTGGCATACCGCCTGCCCTTCTGCATGGCCGAATATGGGCTCCATGATAGCTGCAATTCTCTAGTGTTTCTTGGGCAGCCGAATACTTTTCGCCGAAAATGTAAGCGATAACCTACGTGAAAAATTCGTTTACCACGGTTTGCCGTGGCGATTAACAAGATACGGTACGGGATATAAAGCAAGGTAGGCTTGCGCTGGGGGCGTAAAGGCGATGCTGGCAGCCGCGCCATGTCATCGAGCACATCGCCGACGGCAATGGAGAGCCTGCATGCCGGCCATAGGCAAACTTCAATTCCCCTGTGACCACCTGTTGCGTCACACTGGCCTCGACACTCCAGACAAGCAGCACCACTGACACGGAGATTTTCATGAGCCAACGCATCCTGATGGTCCTTACCTCTCACGACCAACTGGGCGACACCGGCGTGCCCACCGGCTTCTGGCTGGAGGAGCTGGCGGCGCCCTACTACGCCTGCCTCGATGCCGGCGCCGAGGTGGTGCTGGCCTCCCCCGCCGGTGGCCAGCCGCCGCTGGACCCCAAGAGCGATGCCGAGGAGAGCCAGACCGACGCCACGCGGCGCTTCAAGCAAGACCCCGAGGCCCAGCAGCAGCTGGCCACGACTCGGCGCCTGTCCGAGGTCAGCGCCGACGACTTCGACGCCATCTTCTACCCCGGTGGTCACGGTCCGCTCTGGGACCTGGTGGACAACCCCGACTCCATCCGCCTGATCGAGACCTTCTGGGCCCAGCAGAAGCCGGTGGCGACGGTGTGCCACGCCCCCATCGTCCTGCTTCATGCGCGCGACACCGAGGGTCAGCCACTCGTCCGTGGCCGCCGCGTCACCGGCTTCACCAACGGTGAAGAGGACGCCGTGGGTCTGACCGAGGTGGTACCGCATCTGGTGGAAGACGCCCTCAAGGCCGCCGGAGCGGACTACTCCAAGGCGGACGACTTCGCGCCCTACACCTGCCGCGACGGCCGCCTGATTACCGGCCAGAATCCGCCCTCCTCGGAGCCCGTCGCCAAGGTACTGCTCGAGGCACTAAGCGAATAACCCGCGCCTTTTTCCAAGCCCCATGGCAGAGCGCCCCGGCATCACATGATGCCGGGGCGCTCGTCTCTCTACTCCAGGGCCAGCTACTCCAGGGCCAGCTACTCCAGGGCCAGCTACTGCAGGGTCAGGCTGCTGGCAGGGTCGGAACACTTGCAGGGTCGGGATCAGCCGCGCCGGTAGGTGCCCACCAGGCGGTTCATGCCGAGCAGATGCGGCTCGACCTTGAGCAGCAGATCCCGCAGGGAGATCCCTTCGGGCAGGTCGTCGGTGGGCTTGTCCAGCGCCATCACCCAGAAGTAGTAGCGATGGGTATCGTGCCCCTCCGGCGGCATGGGGCCACCATAGCCCAGCTTGCCGAAGTCGTTCTTGCCACGCGTCCCGACGCTGGTCGCTTCCTCCAGGCTGGTGGTGGACGCGGGAATATTGTAGAGCACCCAGTGCACGAAGCCGTAGGTACCGTTCTGCACCAGGGGGGCATCCGGATCGTGGCAGATCAGCGCGAAACCCTTGGTGCCTTCGGGGGCATCCTGCCAGGCCAGCGCTGGCGAGAGATCATCACCCTCTCCCGTATGCTTGGCAGGAATGGCGCCTCCGTCCTCGAAGGCGGGACTGGAGAGGCGCAGGGTCGACAGGGCGAATGCCATCGGTAATCCTCCTGATTGAAGACAGACGAACGTCAACGTAGCCTGGGAAACAAACGAGGAGCTGTCAACATGCCCAAGCGTCTGCTGATCGTTGCCCATGCCCCCTCACCCAACACCCGCAGGCTTCGCGAAGCCGCCGAGCAGGGCGCCCGTCATCCCGAGATCGAAGGCCTGGAGGTCATCGTCAAGCCACCCCTCGAGGCGGGTCCCGAGGACGTGCTTGGCTGTGATGCCATCCTGCTCGGCACCACCGAGAACCTAGGCTATATGAGCGGTGCCCTCAAGGACTTCTTCGACAGAAGCTATTACGAGGTCCTCGAACAGACCCAGGGGCTGCCCTGTGCCCTCTATGTCCGCGCCGGTCATGATGGCACCGGCACGCGCCGCGCCGTGGAGAGCATCACCACCGGCCTGCGCTGGCGCTGGGCGCAGGAACCGCTGATCCTGCGTGGCGAATGGCAGGAGTCCTTCACCGACCAGGTGGAGGAGCTCGCCATGGCCATGGCCGCGGGACTCGAGGCGGGGGTGCTATAACCTTATTCGATAGAATTACGTTGAATGCCCCAGCCTGCCTCACCGGTCCTGCTATACCTGAAAGGCGGCCCTGGTGATCGAGAAATGGCCGGGCCCCGCCTGGCCAACCTGGCCGATACCACAACACCAAGACAACGACTCCAGGATAGCCACACCAGGATAACAATCGAGATAACCGTCAAGATAACCATCGAGATAACAACACAGCCTGTCGACCAGATACCGGGCGACACCTCTCCTGACAGGCATTGCCCCGCCACCTCACTGGTTCTGGTGTGCCTCTGGCCGACTCACTGCTACGAGGTGAGTCATGAACAGCATCGCCAAACGGTTGGCCATAGGTATCGCCAGCCTGCTACTGCACGCTTCACTGCCTGCCGATACCGAGACACCCCTGACCATCGCCACCGCCAGTCCGGCCGGGGTCTACCACGTGGTCGGACGCGCCCTGTGTCGAACCCTCAGCACGCCCTGTCGGGCACAACCCAGCGATGGTTCCAGCGCCAATCTGCGCGCCCTGCGCCGTGGCGAGCTGGCATTCGCTCTCGCCCAGTCGGACCTGCATCAGTATGCCACCCAGGGCATCGAGGGTTTCCGCCAGGCCGGCGCCGATACGGCCCTGCGTTCGGTATTCTCGCTGCACAGCGAGCCATTCACCCTGGTGGTCCGTCGCGATGCCGACATCGCGAGCTTCGAGGATCTGCAGCGACGCTCCGTCAATATCGGCAACCCGGGCTCCGGGCAGCGCAGCACCATGCTCAGGCTGATGGATGCCCGGGGGTGGAGCCGCAGCACCTTCCGCCAGGTTCACGACCTGCCCGCCGATCAGCAATCCATGGAGCTGTGCCATGGCAATATCGAGGCCATGGTCTATACGGTGGGGCACCCCAACTCCTCGGTCGCTCAGGCCATTCGTCTCTGTAACGCCGAGATCGTCGATGTCAGCGGCAACACCATCGACCTGCTGGTCAACGCCTACCCCTATTTCAGCTACGCCACGATCCCCGCTGGCCTCTATGGGCCCGACCAGCCGGAGGTTCACACCTTCGGCGTCAAGGCAACGCTGGTCACCCGCGCCGATGTCGACGCCGACCAGGTCTACCGGCTGGTGTCCGAGGTGTTCGGCGCGTTCACCCGTTTCAAGGCAACCCATCCCGCCCTGGGGGTGCTGACGCCCCAGGTGATGATCGAGGAGGGCCTAAGCGCCCCTCTCCATGATGGCGCCTTGCGCTACTATCGTGAGCGGGGCTGGGTCCATGACGAGGCCCTGCTCCCCGTACGCCACGAGATTCGTCGCGGCGCAGCCTTGGCGGGCATGGCAAACTGATACCGTCGGCAGGAGGGAGTCGAGCGAGTGGAAAGCTGTCGAAGGTGGCAATCTGTTGCAGGTGGCAATCTGATGCCAGTGGCCACCAAAACGAAGCGGCGGCGCCCTCGGGGCGCCGCCGCTGTTTTCTGCATCGAGCCGGTGCTTACTTCAGGCGTTCCAATACTCTTACCATAAGGATAATCTTCTCAACCGTGACATTGGATAGCCACTCCTCCTTGAGTACCGGCTGCGCCTATGCACACTCATGTTCATCACCGCCGCACCCGAGGCCTCAACGGAGAACCTCGAGAGTATCGACCAATGGCTCAGCGTCCCAGGCGCCGATAGAGCGTCGAACGGCTGACCCCCAGGGCTCGAGCGGCGGCGGTATAGTTGCCGTCACAAGCCTCCAGGGTGCGCTGCATATGTGCCTGCTGTAATTCTCGAAGTTCCTGGGGACCGCCTGCTGTCCCCGATGACCTCATGGCCAATGCCTCTGAAGGGGCCCCTCCTGTCAACTTGCGCTGCCAGCGCGGCGACAGCGCATCCAGTGTCAGGGCATCAAGCTCCGGTTCGGCGCCGACCAAGGCCGCTTCCAGGCAGTGCTCGAGCTCGCGCCAGTTGCCGGGCCAGTCATAGGCGGCCAACCGCTCGCAGAGCGACTCCGCCAGGGGCAGGTCACGACCGTGACCGCGACAGAGCACCTCCCAGCGATGGCGAATCGTTTCCGTCAGCGGCTGTTGCTGGTTCAGCGCTGGCAGCTCGACCACCACACCGGCCAGGCGATAGAAGAGATCCTCGCGGAAGTCGCCAACCTCGACCCGAGCCTCCAGATCGCGATGGCTGGCGGCGATCACCCGACACTCGATGGGTACCTCGCGATGATCACCCAGTGGCGTCACCACCCGCTCCTGAAGTACCCGAAGCAGGCGTGCCTGCAGCGCCAGCGGCATATCACCGATCTCATCGAGCAACAGGGTCCCGCCGTTGGCCTGCACCAGGCGCCCGTCATAGCCCCCCTTGCGGGCGCCGGTAAAGGCACCCTCGCCGTAGCCGAACAGCTCCGCCTCGATCAAGCTCTCCGGCAGGGCCGCGCAGTTCAGCGCCACGAACGGAGCTTTTTCGTCGATACTGGTGTGCAAGGCTCGGGCCAGCTGCTCCTTGCCGGTGCCGGTATCGCCCTGCAGCAGGACCGGCAGCCCCGCGGCCAGGGCCCGGGACGCCCTGCGCGCTTCCCGGGCCAAGATCTGCGGCCAGCTGGCCACCAACGACTCCAGCACCGGCCGACGGGGCCGTGACGACTTGATCGGCATACGGTTGCCGAAGCCACCCCCCACCTCGCCATCCAGGGTCGCCGGCCGCCAGGCCTCAGGCGGATTGAGGCGCCCCACCAACTGTCCGCCGGTCAGCTCCAGCCCCAACAACGCCGAGTTCGTCTCACACTGGCGACGAAGCTCCGTCCAGGAACGACCCAAGAGCGACTCGATATGACCACCAATCAGGCCCGCAGCATCACGCCCCAGCCACTGGGCCGCCTGAGGATCGACTGCCAGGATCAGGCCGGCCTTGTTGATCGCCACCAGGCCGCACGCCACCCCATCCAACTCGGTAAGGGATGCATGCACCTGAAGCACCCAGCGCTGCTGGTAGTGATCACGAAACAACTGCTGCTCCAGGGCACCAGTGAGTTGCTGCACCCGCCGCAGGAAGATCTCTGGACGAGGATGGTCGGCATCGAAGGTCAAGTCGATCAACCCCAGGCAGTCGCCACTCACATCAAGCAGCGGTGCCGCCACACAAGAAACCGGATTCTCGGGGAACATCAAATGCTCGCTGGATTTGACCAGCACCGGCGCGCGCTCGATCACCGCTAGGGCTGGTGCATTGGTCCCAAACCAACGCTCATCCAGAATAATGCCGGGAGCGATGTGTAGCCGTTCGTCAAGCACGAAACGTTTCCCGTAGCTCTTGAGCACGGTGGCATCGGGGCCAGCCAGCAACAGCTGGCAGCCGCGCAGATCCTCGGCAACCCGCTTGAGCAGGGGTTCAGCCAGGGTGATCAGTCGACGATGTGAGTCACGCCGGTCCCGCAGTTCGCTACCACTGAGTCTGAGCAACTCCGGCACACTACCGGGAGAGAGGCCGTGATCCAGGCAGCGCTGCCAGGAGCGACCGATGCTGGCATCGAGCAGATCCACCGGCAGTTGTCCTCGACGTAGCCGGGCATGGGCCTGGCGCATCACCTCGGTAGTTCGCAGGGCGGCCTTGGTCAACATAGGTGTCTCCCCATGGGGCGAGGTGTCCCAAGATGCGACAGCCGTCGTGTCCGGCGACGCATCATCTGCGGCCAACCCTCCGCGAGGCACCTCTACCCACTGTTTTCATTGTGATTATTACGTTACAGAACGCTGGCATAGTACTTGCTATACCAAGCAGCAGGCCCATGCTGTCTAGTCAGGTCTGCCAACAATCATAAATCAGCCCCACAGGAGCACAACCATGACGCAGCCTTCCCCCACCATTCAATCCTGGCTGGATAAGAGTCACGACCTTTTCATTGGGGGCCGCTGGCGACCCGCCGCGAGCGGCAACACCCTGGATGTCTACAACCCCGCCACCGCGGAGGTGATCAGTCGTGTACCGGCGGGGGACGCCGCGGATATCGACGACGCGATCACTGCCGCCCGGGAGGCCTTCCTCAGCTGGCGCCGATCGCGCCCTTCCCTGCGCGAAAAGCTGCTGCTGGATCTCGCCGACGCCCTGGAGGCCCGCGCCGATGACTTTGCACTGCTCGAAACTCTGGACAACGGTAAGCCGGTGACCTTCTCGCGGCATATGGACGTGACTCTGGCCATCGACTTCATCCGCTATACCGCCGGCTGGGCCACCAAAATCGAGGGGCGCAGCATGACCCCCTCCATGCCCTTCGTGCCCGACGATAAGCAGATCGTCGCCTATACCCGCCGCGAGCCGATCGGCGTGGTGGGAGCCATCATCCCATGGAACTTCCCACTGCTGATGGCGGTATGGAAGGTGGCCCCGGCACTCGCCGCGGGCTGCAGCATTGTGCTCAAGCCCGCCGAGGACACCCCCCTCAGCGCCCTGCTGCTGGCTGAACTGGCCGAGCAGGTGGGCCTGCCCGCCGGCACCCTCAACGTGGTCACCGGCCTGGGGCACACCGCCGGAGCGGCCCTGGCCGGCCATCCAGGCATCAACAAGGTGGCCTTCACCGGCTCGACTCCGGTGGGCAAGCTGATCGGCCACGCCGCCATGGAGAACATGACCCGCACCACCCTGGAGCTGGGCGGCAAGTCGCCGGTGATGGTATTGGCCGATGCCGATATCGAGGCCGCCGCCACAGGCGCCGCTCAGGCGATCTTCTTCAACCAGGGCCAGGTCTGCACCGCCGGCTCCCGCATTTACGTGCACGAAACGATCCACGACGCCTTCGTCGCCAAGCTCGCCGACCAGGCCCGGGGTCTGACCCAGGCACCAGGCTGGGAAGCCACCAGCACACTGGGGCCACTGGTCTCTGCCAAGCAGCAGCACCGAGTACTGGACTACATCGACCAGGCCCGCAGCGACGGCGGCACCATCGTTACCGGCGGCGGCAAGGGCAGAGAGAACGGTTACTTCGTCGAGCCCACGGTGATCACCGGTCTGGCTCAGGAGAGCCGCTGCGTGCAAGAGGAGATCTTCGGCCCAGTGGTGGTAGTACAGTCCTTCCGCGAGCTCGACGACCTGGTATCGATGGCCAACGACTCCCCCTACGGCCTGGCCGCCAGCATCTGGTCCAACGATCTCGCCGCGGTCAATCGCCTGATCCCGGAGATCGAGGCCGGCAGCGTCTGGGTCAACGGTCATAACCTATTGGACGCCAGCATGCCCTTCGGCGGCTTCAAGCAGTCGGGGATCGGTCGCGAGCTCAGCGACTCCTTGATCGAGCATTACACCGAGCAGAAGTCGGTCGTCATGATAGTCTGACAGGACTCAGGCCCCGGCACCTTGCCGGGGCTCCTTCGAACCACAAAAGATACCCGCAATGCACAATAAAAATAACTTCCAGTGTCCTACGATGACGCTGGGCAACATGCTGCTGGCCGCTGACCTGCCGGCACAAGCCTACGAGATACCCGATCTCGGCCACTCCACCCTGGACATCGACCTCCAGGCGCTGCTCGGACTATGGGCTACGACTTCGATAGCCTGGATACCACCGACCGTCCCAACATGGGCGGGGGCGAGCTCAACTTCTATACGGAGTGGCTGCTCAGCGACGAGACCTTCTTCTATGCCCAGTTACTGGTAGGGGGCTTCTTTTGATGCTTGATAAAACAGCCGGTGAGGTGCTGATCGCCGGCAGCGGCCCCGCCGGGGCGGCCCTGGCCATGTTGCTACATCGCGCCGGCCGGCGGGTGACGGTAGCAGGCCGCATCCGCGACTATCGCGCCATCGAAGGTATCAGCCGACGCAGTCTTCAGGCCTTGCACGGCCTGGGGCTGACACGGGCCGCCGCTTGCGCCGTGGGTCCCCTGCCACGACGGGTCATGTGGGGCGGCGAGGCGCGTGCCCCCAATGCCGAGTGGCTGTTGCCACGCCCGGTCTTCGATGCCGCCCTGCTGGCGGACCTGCGCGAAGCCGGTATTCCGGTGATCGAAGCACGAATCACGGCCCTGGCGAGTGACGGCGATCGGGCGCAGCTGACCCTGGCGGATGGCCGCATCCTCAGCGCCCCCTGGGGCGTGGATGCAAGGGGGCGGGCGGCGGCACGGCGCCAGTTACGCGATGGTGCGCCCTGGGCCACCCCGGCCTGGATCCTGCGCGGCGATGCCACCCAACCCTCGCCGGCAAGCGCCGCCCTGTCGCTCACCGGCGGCGGCTGGGCCTGGTGGTCGCGACTCGCCGGACAGCAGTACCTGCAGCTGGCCCTGCCGGAGGAGACGCTACGCCGGGCGCGTCGGGAACCAGACGCCTGGCTGGCCGCCCAGCCCGAGCTGGCCGAGCTCTGGGGCGACAGCTCCATCCAGCATCACTATCAGCGCCCCAGCCTGCTGGGGCGCACCCGGGCCCGGGAGAAGCGCCTATGGCGCCTGGGGGATGCCGCCATGGCCATCGACCCACTCTCCGGCCAGGGCGTCTTCAATGCCCTCTCTTCGGCTCATGGCCTCGCGCCGGTGCTCAATAGCCTGCTCAAGGGCCGGCCCATCGCGACCCTGGAGCGCTTTCACCAGCGTCGCCAGGACGCCCAGTACTTTCGTTTCGCCCGGGCCGGTCGCGACTTCTATCGTCAGGCCGCCTCATGGGACTCGGTAACCGCCGAACCGGCGCCCTACTGGGTGGAACGCTGCCAATGGCCCGACCTACTGCCACTGCATATGCCGGAGCCCTGGTCGCGGGTACGCGTGCGACGAGGGCTCGCCATTGTCGGCACCCGCCTGAGCGAACAAGCCCTGGTCTTCACCCCTGATCAGCCCCTAGGCATTCGGGCTGTTGCGGGGGTTCCCCTGGCGCCGCTGGTCGAGGCGATGAAAGTAGAGGATACCCGTCGGGTGGAGACACTGCTGACCGAAGCGGGCGCCGCCGCCCCGGCCATCATCCGCTGGTGGGCCGATCACTCCGACTGGCCGGCTCTCCCTGTCAGGTCTCCTACATCTCCCGCCAGTGCCGTCACCGACTCGGCCAGCCAGTAACCCAGGGCGTGGGCCGCCGCGAAGCTGGCACCGCCCAGTGGTGATGGCGCCCTTAGTGTCGGTGGCCCCACCTGCCAGGGCTGCAAGACGCCGCTCGCCCCCCGAGGTTCTCGAGCCGCCCAGACACAGGCATACCATCGCCCGTCGCCTCCCTTCTGCGGTTTACCCGGTGGTAATCCCGCCAACCCGCTGACTGCGATGGGTCCGGGCCAGGCAGCCGGATAAACCGCTTTCCCGAAGCGTGGACTGGCGGCTACGATACGAGTGCCGGCTGCCTGGAGGCGTGCCACCGCCGTTTGCAGCCGCGCCTCGGGGCGGGCCAATCCCAAACTACACAACAACCAAGCCGGAGGCTCCTCGAGATGCCATTCGAAGGCCGCCGCCAGACTCGCGGCATCGGCGGTTAAGCGTCTCTCGAAAAGCTTGTAAAGCGCGATATCCAGCCGCGATAGCGCCAGATAGTGGCCCAAGGTGGCGAAGATGGCACGCCCATGGCCCAGCCGGTCCCCGGCCTCCGTACCATTCGGTGAGTGAAAGCGTGCCAGGCACACGCCTGGGGGAACACCACTGTCAATCACTCCCAGGGTCGGCGTTAGCGACATGATGCCGCCTCCTCCACGGGGGCCAGGCGCCCCCGCTCCAGTCGGTAACGGGCATCGAGGTGGCCGAACCGCTCCCCCTGGTGGCTGATGATCAACCGGGTCGTGTCGCCCAGGACGTCATCGAGCAGGAGGTCGAAGGCCCTCGCCGCTGCCGGGTCGAGCGCCGCGGTAGGCTCGTCGAGCAGGACCAGGCGGGGACGCTTGAGCAGCGCCCGTGCCAAGGCCAGGCGTGCCCTCTGGCCGCCGGAGACCTTGCCGCCCAGATCACCCAGCTCGGTCTCGAGCCCATTCGGCAAGCTGGCCAACCACTCACCCAGGCCGACCCGTCTCAGCGACTCGCAGAGTGCCTCATCCGTGGCATGAGGTTCCAGGGCACGCAGATTGCTGGCCAGGCTGCCGCGCAGCAGGCTTGGATACTGCTCAACCCACGCCACCTGCTTGAGCCACTGACGACGGGAAAGGGCTTCGAGCGGCACGCCATCGACCCGGATGACTCCAGCCTCACGCGCCTCCAGCCCCAGCAGCATGCGTATCAGGCTGCTCTTGCCGGCCCCTGAGGGCCCCTCGATCAGGACTTTCTGTCCCGGCTCGAGACCAAGGCTGACCCCGTCCAGCAGCCAGGTATCCTGCCCCGGATGTCGAAAACGCACGCCCTCGAGACGCAATGCCCCCGGGCCGTTTGGACTCTGGCCCTGGTAAGGGTCGCTCATGGCGGGCTCGGCAAAGAGCTCGGCGAGGCGTGAAGCGCTGACTCGAGCCCGCTGCCAGCCTCCATAGAGACCGAGCAGACCGCCGATGGGCGCCATCACCATGCCCAGATAGGCCAACAAGGCCACCAGCTCACCGAGCTGCAAGCGTCCCTGGATCACCAGATAACCGCCCAGCAGCAGTACCCCAGCCCGGGCCAGGGCGAGGATCAACTGGGGCCCCATGTCGCTGAGAAACCCCACCCGACGCACCGCCAAGAGGCGCCGCAGCTGCTCGTGGCCAAGCCCCTGTAAGCGGTTGAGCCGTGCAGCCTCCAATGCCTGGCCCTGGAACCAGGGGCCATGTGCCAGGGTATCCTGCCAGAAGCCGGAGATATCCCCGCTCTGCGCCCTCAGGGCCTCCTGACGGCGTGTCAGCGCTGGGCGCCAAGCGCGCAGCCAGAACCACTGGATCGGCACCAACACCGCCACCAGCGCCATCAAGGCAGGGCTGAACAGGCCAATCATGGCCAGCGCCCCGACCAGCCCCAGCAGGTTGGAGAGGCCGCCCAGCAGGCTATCCAGGGCGAATCCTTGAAGGATGGTGAGGTCGCCGTCGAGACGGCTCATCAGATCTCCCCGACCCCGAGCCTGCCAGCGAGCAGGTGCCAGGCGCAGTAGATGGCGCAGCAAGGCACGGCGCAGTGACAACAGCAGTCGAGCGGAGAGCGCCACGTGCTGCAGCCGGGTCAGCCCCTGCAGCGCCATGGCAGAGAGCCCCACCGCTACCAGGGCACCCACGTAAGTGGCGACGGTGGCGAAATCACCTTGCATCAAGCCCTGGTCGATCAGTCGCTGAGTCAGCAACGGCGGCAACAATGCCATCAGCGTCGCCGACAGGCTCAACCCCAGCAGTCGGGCGAGCGCCAGGCGCCTCGCCTTGAGGGGACGATAGAGCCAGCTCCAGGACAGTGCCCTCTCATCGCGGGCAGCGTCAGTCTCACGCATCGACACTCTCTTCATTCAAGGCGCTGGCCCCAGTAGAAAGGGCCGGTCGCTCTGGCAAGCGCCGGCCAGTAGGCTCGCGCAACGGCAAGCTAGAAGCGTGCCACCTTGAGGGTCGCGGTGCTCATATCGCCGGGCAGCTCAATACGCCCCAGGTCATTGAAGTCGTCATCGTAGATGGCGATATCACTGGAGGCGCCACCTAGATAGATCCGTGAACCATCATAGGAAGTGTTGATGCTGTAGTAGGTATGATCCAGGTCGATCACTTTGACGATCTCCCTTGTGCGTGAGTCGAGCTTGCTGAGCTGGGTATAGACACCGTAGAAGACATCCTGCTCGCGAGGATCCGAGACCATGGAGAAGATGATGAACTCGAAGGGAGCAACCTCCTTGTTTTCGGTCTCTCCGGTGGTCAAGTCCACACGGCTGATGCCCCAGTGCCAGGCCTCGTTCTCCTCACCGGGATGCTCCGCCACCGTATAGGCACGCAGGAACTCGTCGGTGACCTCACCCATGCTCCATATGGCCAGCGAGTCGGGCGGGCTAAAGTCGGGTCGATCCCAGTTTCGGTTGGCGATGGCAATTTCAGTGTCGCCGTTCTCCGGATCCACCCGATAGATATCGGCTCCGGCTAGATACAGGTAGCCATCCTCGGCTGCGGCCATGGTGGTCACCTGGCGCGGTGCCGGGAAGGTGGCGATCGGCTCGGCATCCAGGCCCGACGCGGTATCGTAGACCGCCAACTGCGGCTCCAGCACCTCGTAATGGTCGAGGCCCAATCTCACCCGGTCCCAGACGCTGTAGAGACGGCTGCCGTCGGGGCTCACCGCCAGCGAGGCAATAGACTTGGCGCGGATGCTATCGCTTGAACCGCTGGCGCGAAACACCTCCTCACAGCTGGTGAGATCAATGCCAACCGCCTCTTCCCAGCGGTGATGCAGCACATAGGCGGTACGCTCGTCCGGGGAGAGCTGCAGGGTGCCGGGACCGAAGTCGCCCTTCACGTCGCAGGTGCGAACGACCTCACGGGCCTCGGGGTCGATCACATAGAGCTGGTTTGGATGCGCCATGGTGACCAGATACTCGCGCGTGGCGTCGTTCTGGACATCGTCGGCCAGCAGCGGCTGTGCCGAGAGCGCCAGAAGGCCCGCCAAGGTCAGATTGAGTCGCTTCATCACTGGGCTCTTCATCACTTCTCCCCCCCCGGGTAGACACTGTCGAGCTTGCGCCAGTCATCCTCGGCCCGCTCTGCCCCTTCACCCCAATCGGGGTAGGTATTCATGGTGTCCGGCACCTGGGCAGGCCACCAGCAGGGGTCGGCACAGCCGTAGAGATCCGCCTCCATGGGCTGGCACAGCGAGGCGACACCGCCGAAGGGATCTACCTCCCAGCCTGGGTCGAAGCTGGAGGTACAGCCGGCGATGGTCTGCATGGCCTGAACCTCTTCCAGGGCTTCGGGACTCGAGGCTCGTTCCATCTCGCGGGCCTTCCGGTTGAGCGGGGCCAGCCCCAGCTCACTGAAACGTTTCTTGTTATGGGTCATGCGCTCTGCCTCCCGGCCAGGGGGCCGTCCAGAAAGTCGGGGTTATGTCGCAAGATGCGGGCATAGGCCTGGATGCCGAAATCGACCCAGTCGCGCATTAGGTCACAGTAATGGTAGGTGGGTGTCATGGGATCACCATAGCGGGCGTAGCTCTCGTGGTAACAGCCACCGGAACAGAGGTTGCGAATCCGGCAATCAGCACAGCCTCGCTCGCTGCGGTCGGACCGCGCCTCGATAAACTGCTTGAGCCCCGAATGATCGAGGCCGTCATCGACATTTCCGAAGGTTGGCATGTCAGAGCCGGTAAAGCGGTGGCAGAGGTGGACATCCCCCTGGTGATCCACCGAGACCAGCCCAAGGCCAGCGCCACAGGGTACTGCCTTGCTGCGCCCCTCCCAGAGGTCGGTAAGCAACTGGTTGAAGTTGCCGAAGCCGATATCGCGCCCGTCGATGGCAGCCGACACGGCACGCTCGCCGAGTTCTACCATGCCGTCAAAGACCGTCTTGAGCTCTTCGCTGGTAAGGTTGTAGGCGGCCATGTCCCCGGAGGTGACCGGCGCAAACCCCGCCTCGGCGAACCCCAGCTCGTTGACCAGATGGTCATGGATACCGATCACATCGGTCACCCCACGAGTCAGAGTGACCCGGGCCCCCACTGGCCGCGAGCGGTAATTGGCCAGCAATGGCGCGATACGCTTGGCCACCAGGTCATAGGTTCCCTGCCCATTGACGGCGATGCGGTTCTTGTCATGAATCGCCTTGGGGCCATCCATGCTCACCGTCAGGCCGAAACGGTGCGCGTCGAAGAAGGCGATCTTTTCCTCGGATAGCAAGGTGGCATTGGTGGTCAAGGTGAAGTCCACTGTCTTGCCAAGCCCATGGATCCGTGCCTCGGCCCACTCGACCACCTGGCGGATTAGTGGCATGTTGCTGAGTGGTTCGCCGCCGAAGAAGACGATGTTATAACGATCCCGCTGTGGGGCCTCACGCAGCACCATTTCGATGGACGCCTGTGCAGTGGCCAGGTCCATCTTCTTGCCATCCCGAGGATTGTCCAGATCTTCCTTGTAGCAGTAGCTGCAGCTCAGGTTGCAGCCGGTATTGACGTTAAGCACCACGGTGGAGAGGGGGAATTGCTCCACCTCGACCGTGGGATTGTAGGCCTGAACGACCCCACCGGTGATAAGCTTCAGCGACTTGAGCTGCTCCAGTCGCGCCTCGATATCACCACCCAGAGCCTTCAGGTGATGGGGTAGAGCCTGGCTGTCCAACCCTTCGCCACGACTGGCCAGCGCCAGTAGCTCCTCGCTGAGGTCGTCCGGGGCGAAAAGACTGGTGGTGGGGATATGGAACCAGAGCGGCTCGCCTTCCACTTCCACGCGATGCAGGTTCTGGGGTATCGCTTGCAAGATTCCCATGGTGCTCTCCTTAACGAAGCGGTGGGTTGTTCCAGCGCTGCACGGTAACGATCAGCTGCGCCTCGTCCTGAATCTCAGGCTGGCCCTCCACCGCTGCGGTCACGCGTAGGTTGCCCACACTATTGGCGTTGTACTGGCGCTGGGGATTGGGACCCGCACCAGCGGGACTGAAGACGCCAGTCGCCGCATCCATCACGCCGGCGAACTTCACATCTTCGTCACGCTCAGCGATGTCGTCCCAGGGCGCGACATCCCAGCGCACGGGCACTTGTCCCAAGGGGAGCGTCTCATCACCCATCTGGGTATAACCGGCGGCGGTAAACACACCACTGACTGGCGGCGTCTTGTCGTTGCCGATACGCGCCACCCCAAGCGCAGGACTCACCTCCAAGCGGTCAACCTGCCGATAGCCGGCCAAGAGCGCGTCGGCGCTGCTCTCACCTACCGTCACCGGCAACCAGCCGGTGGGGAGCTGGCTACCGGCCTCGACGTCCACCACCAGGCGATGCGCGCTGCGCTCCACCACCCTTCGCAGGGTTACATGCTCACCCAGGTCGATCTCGCCCTTGTCCAGCCCATGGCCCAATAACACCAGGCGACGACGCTCGCCTGCCTTGAGTGAGGCGGGCAGGCTAGCAACCAGATTGGCCGCCTGGGCCTCCTGAGGCAGCATGGTGACCTGCATGCCCAGGGCATCATCAAGATCGTCAAAGATGCGCCCACCAGGATGCTCCCGGGAAAGGTCCAGCACCTGCTTGAAGTCGCGGCCGTTAAGGGTCAGGCGAGCGCGCCATTCATAACCGGTATAGACGACCGCCTGACCGTCACCGTCGAGTCTTCGCCCATCGGTGAAGGCACCATCCAGTGCAACCCTGTAGGCATCCTCGCCTTCAGCAGGGACCACACTGACATCAGCGTAGAAGTCGCCCTCGCCGGGCCAGTGACCCCAGAGCTGCCACTCACCCTCCGGTTCATGGGGCTCGGCCTGCTGCCAAGCCTCCCAGGCTTCGCTCGTCAGCCCCTGAGTTTCCGCCAGCCAGGGGACGATCTCGTCCAAAGCGACGCCAAACCAGTCACGATCTCGTGCCATGGACTGGTATTCCGTGGTCTGAAACTGGCCTATGTGAAAGTTAACCAGATGCTCCCACTCGCCTTGGGAGCGCCGCTGTAGTTGAGCGCGGCCTCCCGTATGACATCGTGCACACATCTCCTGATAAATGGGGTGGTCAAATGACTCGATGCGGTTGAGGCGCCGCTCGATCAGGGCACGCTGCGCTTCACTCTCCTCTGGGGCTAGCCCCCGAGTGTCGGCCAGGTACTTAACAATATCGCGACGTGCATCGTTCGGCAGTTCAAGCCCATGCATGACCTGCATCCGCGCCACCGTCATGTCCCAACCCTCGGGCGTCTTACGCTGCTGACTGATTCGACTCCAGGAGCCTGACTCGTCGCTGGCCTGATGACAGCCCGAGCAATATTGGTCAATCAGTGACTGATCGGAGGCTACCGCAGTAGCAGCAGCAAGAGGGGTAAGCGTCAGGGCCAAAACACTTAGGCCTTGCGCTGGGGATAGCATCATCAAGGCAGTCTCTCCTGTTTATTATTGTCGCCAAGTTATCGAGGGGGGGGAGACGAATCGACTCCTCCTGAGAAGATCATGAAAGAGTCAGGCCATTAATAAACTTCTACTTTAAAATCAGTTAATTAAAAAGAGCATGTTCCGTCACAAGTCTCTTCCATCTCCCTGGGACTGGCCGACGATGTTTCAGCCTGCCACAGAGTGTGGCGCATTGGGACAGTGCCAACCTATAAACGAAGCGGCGGCGCCCTCGGGGCGCCGCCGCTGCTTTCTGCATCGAGCCGGTGCTTACTTCAGGCGTTCGAACACCGTCGCCACGCCCTGCCCCATGCCGATACACATGGTGGCCAGACCCAGGGTGGTATCGCGCTCGCGCATCACGTTGAGCAGGGTGGTGCAGATACGCGCACCGGAGCAGCCCAGCGGATGACCCAGGGCGATGGCGCCACCATGCAGGTTGACCTTCTCGTCCATGACATCGCGCAGGCCCAGGTCCTTGAGCACCGGCAGCGCCTGGGCGGCGAAGGCCTCGTTGAGCTCCACGGTGTCGAGATCATCGACACCGAGGCCGGCGGCCTTGAGCGCCTGCTTGGAGGCCGGCACCGGAGCATAGCCCATGATGGAGGCATCGCAGCCGGCCACGCCGGTGGAGAGCACCCGGGCGATGGGCTCGAGACCCAGCGCCTGGGCCCGCTCGTAGCTCATCACCGCCATGCCCGAGGCACCCACCGAGAGCGCCGAGGAGGTACCCGCGGTCACGGTGCCGCCGCGCGGGTCGAAGGCCGGCTTGAGTTCGGCCATCTTCTCCAGGCTGGCATCGGCACGGATCACTTCATCCTGCTTGATCATGGCGCGGAAGCCGTTGGCATCGTGCCCCTCCACGCCGATGATCTCGTTGTCGAATCCACCTTTCTCCAGGGCGGCCTGGGCACGCTGGTGGGAGCGTACGCCGAAGGCGTCCTGATCTTCCCGGGAGATGCCGTGCATCTTGCCCAGCAGCTCGGCGGTAAGGCCCATCATCATCGCCGCCTTGGCGGCATGCTTGCTGGCCGCCGGATTGACGTCGACGCCGTGGGTCATGGGCACATGCTCCATGTGCTCCACGCCCCCGATCACATAGAAGTCGCCCATGCCGGCCTTGATATTGGCCGTGGCGATATGCAGCGCGCTCATCGAGGAGCCACACAGGCGGTTGACCGTCTGGGCCGGTACGGTGCGCGGAATGCCGGTCATGATCGCCGCATTGCGGGCGATGTTCATGGCCTGCTCCAGGGTCTGGTTGACGCACCCCCAGATCACGTCATCCACTTCGGCCGGATCGAGGCCCGGATTGCGGTCGAACAGCGACTGTATGACGGCGGCGGACAGGTTCTCGGCCCGCACGTGACGGAAGGCGCCGTTCTTGGCCTTGGCCATGGCGGTACGCACACAGTCGACCACCACGATATCTCTCGGATTCAAACTCATCTCTTGCGACTCCTGTAGGGGTGGTGGGGTCAGGCCTGGTCCGGGGCCTGGACCTGAGTGTCGTAGAAGCGCTCGCCGGCAGCCGCCATCTCGCGCAGCTTGTCGGTGGGGACATAGAGGGCGCCCAGCTCCCCGGCCAGCTCGTCGGCCAGTGCGACGAAGGCCTCCACTCCCATGGCATCGATATAGCGCAGCGCGCCACCGCGGAAGGGCGGAAAGCCGATACCGTAGATCAGCGCCATATCGGCCTCGGCCGGACTGCCGACGATGTTATCCTCCAGGCAGCGCACGGCCTCCAGGCAGAGCGGCACCATCATCCGGGCGATGATGTCGTCGTCGCTGAATTCGCGACTCTCCTTGACCACCCCCTTGACCAGCTCGATGGCCGCCTCGTCGCGCACCTTCTTCGGCTTGCCCTTGCGATCCTCCTCGTAGGCGTAGAACCCCTTGGCGTTCTTCTGCCCCAGGCGATCGTTCTCGTACATCAGCTGAATGGCGCTGCTTTCGCCCTCGCCCCCCAGGCTGCCCATGCGCTCGGGGAAGCCCTTGGCCATGACCTCGCCGGCATGCACCGCGGTGTCCATGCCCACCACATCGAGCAGGTAGGCGGGCCCCATGGGCCAGCCGAACTTCTCCATCACCTTGTCGACCCGGGCGAAGTCGGCGCCCTGTTCCATCAGCAGGCTGAAGCCGCCGAAATAGGGGAAGAGCACCCGGTTGACCAGAAAGCCCGGGCAATCATTGACCACGATCGGCGTCTTGCCCATGGCACGGGCATAGGCCACGGTCGCCGCCACCGCGGCGTCACTGGTCTTCTCGCCGCGAATCACCTCAACCAGCGGCATGCGATGCACCGGGTTGAAGAAGTGCATGCCGCAGAAGTTCTCGGGACGCTTGAGATTGGCCGCCAGACGGTCGATGGAGATCGTGGAGGTGTTGGAGGCGAGGATGGTCTCCTCGCCGACCTCACCCTCTACCTCGGTAAGGACCGCATCCTTGACCTTGGGGTTCTCGACCACCGCCTCGACCACCAGATCGACGTGCCCGAAGTCACCGTAGGAGAGGGTCGGGCGAATGTTGCTGAGCCTCTGGGCCATCTTCTCGGTGGAGAGCTTGCCACGCTCGACCTGCTTGGCGAACAGCTTGCGGGCCTCCTTGAGCCCCAGCTCGATGGCGTCGTCCTTGATATCCTTCATCAGGATGGGGGTGCCCTTGGAGGCACTCTGGTAGGCGATGCCACCGCCCATGATGCCGGCACCCAGCACCGCGGCCTGCTTCACCGGACGCGCCGCCTTCTCGTAGCGACTGCCCTTCTTCTTGACGACCTGGTCGTTCATGAACAGGCCGACCAGGTTGAAGGCCACATCGGTCATCGCCAGCTTGGCGAAGGCCTTGGCCTCGATGACCTGAGCCCGGCTGCGCTCCTCACCGGCGCCCTTCTGGATCACCTTGATCGCCTCGATCGGCGCCGGGTAGTGCGGGCCCGCCTTGCCGGCCACGTACCCCTTGGCGGTCTCGAAGGCCATCATCTGTTCGATGGGGCCGAGCTTGAGGGGCTGCTGTTTCTCCGCACGGCGGGCACGGTAGTCCAGCTCCCCGGCAATGGCGCGGGCCAGGATATCGCGGGCGGCGGCCTCCAGCTGCTCGGCCGGCACCACGGCATCCACGGCACCCATCTTCAGGGCAGCGTCGGCCCGGTTCTGGGTCCCGCCGGCGATCCATTCGATGGCATTGTCGGCACCGATCAGGCGCGGCAGGCGCACGCAGCCGCCCCACCCCGGGAGGATGCCGAGCTTGGTCTCGGGCAGGCCGATCTGGGCGGATTCACTCATCACCCGGAAGTCGGTGGTCAGCAGCACCTCGCAGCCGCCGCCCAGCGCCAGGCCATTGATGGCGGTGACGGTAGGAAAGGGAAGATCCTCGATGGCGTTGAAGATGCCGTGCACCCGCATCAGCATCGACTCCAGGAAGTCACCGCCCTTGCCAAACATGGCCTGGAACTCGGTGATATCGGCGCCGACGATAAAGGCCTCCTTGGCACTGGTGAGCAGCAGGCCCGCCAGGCCGGTCTCGCCCTGCAGCGCCTTGACCGCCTCCTCCAGCTCGGTGACCACCGCACTGGAGAGCTTGTTGACCGACTCATCCTCGAGATCGAAGGTCAGCGTGGCGATATCGTCATCGCCGCGTACCACCCCGATGGCATTACCCTGATAGATCATTCCGCGAACCTCCCGATTTCATACGGACGTTTGAATGCCCACAGCTTGGTTCAGCCTGGCGCACACGTCAAGTCTCTTCCCCGGTGACTCAGAGCTATTTCAGATAGCAGTACCGCTCAAGGCTATTCCGGCGACAGGCCTACGAGGGGGCGCTACCAGTACTTCCTTGTAGGCTACCTCGGCCATCCCTGGTCCTCGGACCCCCTCTCCACCCTGTCCCCGACGCCTTGCGCTATCAGGCTGGTGCCATCTGCGATAGCCCTGCTCGCTGACTCAGAAGCATGGCAGCCAGGCCAGCCAGCAATGCTGCTAGGATAGCGGGCTTACCGAGTCGTAAGTCCAACCGAGACAACCATGCCCACCCCACACGATACGCCATCCGCCAGCCGCATCACTCGCCTGCAGGCCCGCGCCGAAGGGGTGGTGAGACGACTGCGGCCCTGGAGCTGGCTATGGCCGCCCATCGCTTTCGCCGCGGGACTCGGCAGCTTCTTCCTGGCAGAGCGCCAGCCGTGGCTCGGTGCGCTGCTGGCGCTGGGGATGCTCGCCGCCTGGCTGCTGCTGCTCTCCGAAAGCGTGATCGGCCGCCTTCTGGCACGCCGCGGCTACCCCACTCTGGCCCAGGGGGCGACCCAGTTCATCGCCCAGATGATCCACCAGGAGACACTCTTCTTCTGCCTGCCCTTTCTGCTGGCGACCACGGTATGGAGCAGCGGCCAGGCCCTGTTCACCCTGCTGGTGATCGCCATGGCGCTGTTCTCGATTATCGACCCGCTCTACTACCGGGTCGCCGAGCGGTTACGCTGGCTCTACTTCGCTTTCCACGCCCAGTGCGTCTTTGTGGTGGTGCTGGTCACCCTGCCCACCCTGCTCCATCTGACCACCTACCAGAGCCTGCTGCTGGCGATTGCCGCCATGCTGCTGTTCAGCCTGCCGAGCCTGCTGCATCTCACCGCCAACCAGAGCGGTCGACGCTGGCTGATGGCGCTCACCCTGCTGCTGCCCCTGGCCGGCGCCGCCTGGCTGGGCCGGATCTGGGTACCGCCGGCCAGCCTGTGGATCACCGCCACGGCGCTCTCGCCTGGCTTCGACGCGGCCGCCCGCTCACCGGAGGGTGAACTTCGCCTCACCCCCGAGGCGCTGAGCGGCCAGGGACTGTTCGCCTTTACGGCCATCCGCGCCCCGCGTGGCCTGCGGGAGGAGATTCGTCATGTATGGCGCCACGAGGGTGAAGAGGTCGACCGCATACCGCTGGTGATCGAAGGGGGGCGCAAGGCGGGGTATCGGGCCTGGAGCCATAAGCAGAACTTCCCCGAGGTGACCGCGGGGCAGTGGCGCATCGATGTGATGACCGAGGGCGGTCAACGCATCGGGGTGATCCGCTTTCGGGTCGCCGACGGGCAGGGCGCGACCCTGGCCGATGGTCGCCTGCGTCGACCGGCGGGCCTGCCGGGGCTTTCCTGGCAGCCCCCGGTCCCAGGCGGTGGCGAGCCCATCGCCGAGGAGACGCCCCCACAGGAGGCCAATCCCACACCGCAGCGCCCTGACCGGAACACCGAGAAGGAGGATGGCACCGTGGGGGCCGGAAACCCGGCACCAAACAGTGAGTGGAAAAGCGAATGATAAGCCCGCTTGCAATCCACGCAGGGGGTTCCGACAATTCGAGAATACTTCCTGAACCGAAGGCCCTTTGCCCATGCATGAGAATATCGGGTTCCAGCTCAGCCGGTTGCCTCGCTTATGGCGCGCGGTCATCGATGAGCGTCTCGCGCCCCTGGGGCTGACCCAGACTCGCTGGGTTACCCTCTATCATCTGTGGCGGCTCGGCGACGGCCAGCCCCAGTGCGACCTGGCCCGCGCCATCGGCGTGGAGGCCCCCTCTCTGGTACGCACCCTGGACCAGCTCTCCGACCAGGGCCTGGTGGAGCGTCGCCCCTGTGAGCAGGACCGCCGCACCAAGCGCGTGTTTCTTACCCCAGCCGCCACCCCACTGCTCGAGCGCATCGACGATGTGGTACGCGAGGCTCGCAACGAGATGTTTGCCGGCCTCGACCAGGACGACATCGCCACTCTGGCCGAGCTGCTGTCACGCATCGAGGACAACGGCCTGGCCCTGCAATCGCGTGGCGAGGCCACGGCAGAAGACTAGAACGCGGGCGGCCCCGACACTTGCCGATCATCGGGTCGGCCCGCCAGGCCGTCTCGCAGGGCCTCGAAGTCCTCCAGATAGGTCGAGAAGCGCGCAAAGCCCTGGGACTCCTGCCACCACAGGGTCAGGGCGTCGGCCCCGGACTCCACGACCAGGGCGTCCTGAGGCAGCCGCTCAAGCAGTCGCTTGAGCCTGGCCTCCAACGCCTCGGGCAGGGGGCGCAGTGGCTCCTTGCGCCAGCGCCAGTCATGCGCGAAGGGCTTGAGCGCCTCGGCCGCGTGCGAGTCCCGCACCAGCATGAAGTCCGGCCCCGGCTGCCGTGGTGGGTAGGGCCAGCGATAGGCCGGCATCAGAGTCTTTTCGCCATGCAGGGGCGGCACCCGCAGGGTTACCTTGAGGCCCGTCTGCATGGCAGCATTGCGCAGTGAGCCCACCCGCTTCTGGCGTGGATTGGGCTTGAGCCATATCACCGGTGATATCACCAGCATCATGGTCAGCAGGATAATCAGCCAGATCATTGGCGCCTCTCCCCTCGAGTTAATGCGAAATGGTTGATATAGATCGTTGTCTTGCCGCGCCTGCCGGCCTAGAGTGAAGGCATACGATTCACCGAGAGACACCCGTCGAGGAGACGTCCCATGAGCAACGAATATCGTCACGTCCTGGTCGCCGTCGACCTGACCAAGGATTCCCACAGGGTGCTTGAGCGTGCGCATCAGATTGCCGACCGCAACCATGCCCGGCTCTCGATCATGCATACCCTCGAGCCGCTCGGCTTCGCCTATGGCGGCGATATCCCCATGGACCTGACCAGCATCCAGGACCAGCTCGATGAGCATGCCAAGCAGCGGCTGGCCGAGATCGCCGACAGCCATGTGGCCAAGGAGGATCAGCACGTGCTGGTGGGCATGCCCGACACCGAGATCCACCGCTTCGCCGAGGAGAATGATGTCGACCTGATTGTGGTCGGGTCCCATGGCCGCCATGGCTTCGCCCTGCTGCTGGGCTCGACCTCTACCGGCGTGCTCCACGGGGCCCAGTGCGACGTCCTCGCCGTGCGCGTCGGCAAGAAGGGGGAAGAGAGCGCGGAATAATCCCCTCGCCTCCTTCCTGACAAGGCGCCCTCCGGGGCGCCTTTTTCATGGCTCCTCGCTCACGCCTCTTCGTTCATGGTTCATGCCTCTCCGGCGGCCATCGCCTCCAGCTCCATCCAGCGCTCCATGGCCGCATCGAGCTCGGCCTGACGCGCCGCGAGGGCCTCCAGGGTGGCGGTCACCTCACTGGCCTCCTGCTGATAGAAGGCCGGGTCGCCCACCCGGGTCTCGAACTCGGCGACCTCTCCCTCCAGCCGCTCGATCTCCGCCGGCAGCCCATCGAGTTCACGCTGCAACTTGTAGGAGAGCTTGACCGGTTTCTTCGCGGTAGCGCTCGCCGACGACTCGCCCGTGGAGGAGGCCTTCCTCTCCGGCTCCGCCGCGGGCGCCTCCGCCACCGGCTCGGCATGCTGGCGCGCCGCCCCTTCCCAGGGGGCCGGCGGCAGGCTGCCCCCCTGACGCACCCAGTCGCTGTAGCCGCCCACATACTCACGCACCCGCCCCTCGCCCTCGAAGGCCAGCACGCTGGTGACGACGTTGTCCATGAAGGCGCGATCGTGGGAAACCAGCAACAGGGTGCCATCGAAGCTGAGCAGCAACTCCTCGAGCAGCTCCAGGGTTTCCACATCCAGGTCGTTGGTCGGTTCGTCCAGCACCAGCACGTTGGCCGGCTGGGTGAACAGCTTGGCCAGCAGCAGGCGATTGGACTCACCGCCGGAGAGCGCCTTGACCGGCTGGCGCACTCGCTCCGGCGTGAACAGGAAGTCCTGCAGGTAGCTCATCACATGGCGGTCGCGGCCGCCCACGGAGATGCGGTCGCTGCCCTGGGCCACGTTGTCGTAGACCGTCTTCTCCGGCTCCAGTCCGGCGCGCAGCTGGTCGAAGTAGGCCACCTGCAGCTTGGTACCGAACTGCACCTTGCCTTCGCTCGGCTCCAGCTCGCCGAGCAGGATCTTGAGCAGCGTCGTCTTGCCGGCGCCATTGCGGCCGATAAAGCCGATACGATCGCCACGCTGCACCTCGAGGGAGAGATCGCGAATCACCGTCTCGTCGGCGAAGTGCTGGCTGACATGCTCGAGGCTCACCACCCGCTTGCCGCTGCGCTCGCCGCTGTCGACGGAGAGTGAGGCCTTGCCCTGGCGATCGCGACGCTCGCTACGCTCCCGGCGCAGCTGCTCCAGTGCCCTGACCCGCCCCTCATTGCGGGTGCGGCGCGCCTTGATCCCCTGGCGAATCCAGGCCTCCTCCTGGGCGAGCTTCTTGTCGAACTCGGCGTTCTCTCGAGCCTCCACCTCCAGCTCGTGGTTCTTCTGCGCCTGATAGGCGGCGTAGTCCCCGGGGTAGCGCCCCAGGCGACCGCGATCCAGCTCCAGGATCGAGGTGGCCAGCTTCGACAGGAAGGCGCGGTCGTGGGTGATGAACAGCACGGCCCCCCTGAAGTCCAGCAGCTGCTCTTCCAGCCAGGCGATGGTGTCGAGGTCGAGGTGGTTGGTGGGCTCATCGAGCAGCAACAGGTCAGGCTCCGCCACCAGCGCTCTTGCCAGCGCCACACGGCGACGCCAGCCACCGGAGAGCGATGCCATCTCGGCCTCGCCGGGAAGGCCGAGGCGAGTCAGCACCACATCGATGCGCTGGTGGAAGGACCAGCCATCGATGGCCTCCAGCCGCGTCTGCAGCTCGGACATGCGGCGCATGTCCGGCTCCTCCTCGTGAATCAGATGGTGGTATTCGGAGAGCAGCTCGCCGGCCTCGGGCAGGCCACCGGCCACCATATCGAAGATCGTCTGGCCGGAGGCCTCGGGAAGTTCCTGGGCCAGCACACCGATCTTGAGCCCGGGAGCACGCCAGATGCTGCCGCCATCGGGCAGGATCTCGCCGGCCACAAGGCGCAGCAGCGTCGACTTGCCGGTGCCGTTGCGCCCCACCAGGGCCAGGCGCTCGCCCTTCTCCAGCACCAGATCGGCGCCATCGAGAAGCACATGGGTACCATAGGCCAGTTGCAGCTGTTCCAGACGTAGCAGGGTCACGCGGGGTCCTCCTCGATCGACAGGGCGCCCAGTGTAACGCAAGCGCGCCCCGACGTGGCCGCAGCATCCAGCCGACGGGTAGAATAGTGGCCTTTGCCGACCCTCACGCACAGGAGCCAAGGCGTGTCCGACACCCTCGACGACTTCCTGCCCGAGACGCTGCGCTTCACCGCGCCCGCGCCCCTGGTGGATATCGGTGCCAACCTCACCCATGACAGCTTTGCCCGGGACCTCCCGGCCGTGCTGCGCCGTGCACAGGCGGCCAACGTCACCACGCTGATTCTTACCGGCACCGACCGCGAACATGCCGAACAGGCCATCACCATAGCGCGCCAGCACGCCGGCAAGGGCCTGGCGCTGCATGCCACCGCCGGGGTGCATCCCCATGACGCCAGCCGCTGGGACGCCGGCCTCGCGACCGCCATGGGCGAACTGCATCGCCAGCCCGAGGTAGTGGCGGTGGGTGAGTGCGGCCTCGACTTCAATCGCAACTTCTCCACTCCCGCCGAACAGGAGCGGGCCCTCGAGGCTCAGCTGGAGCTGGCGGCGGAGAACGGCAAGCCGCTATTTCTTCACGAGCGCGATGCCGGCCAGCGCATGCGCGAGATACTGCATGCCTGGCGAGACGAGATCACCGATGCCGTGGTGCACTGCTTTACCGCCGACCGCGCGACGCTGTTCGGCTATCTCGACCTGGACCTGCATATCGGCCTGACCGGCTGGCTATGCGACGAGCGCCGCGGCCACCATCTTCGGGAGCTGGTCACGGAGATTCCTTCGAGGCGGCTGATGCTCGAGACCGACTGCCCCTACCTGCTGCCACGCAACTTACCTGCCAAACTCAAGGGCAGACGTCACGAACCGGCCCTGCTGCCCTGGATCCTGCGTGAGATTGCCCACTGGCGTGGCGAATCCGAAGCCGAGCTGGCAACCGCCACCACCGCTACCGCCCGGCGTTTCTTCCGGCTGACCGCGGACGCCGCCGGCGAGACAGGCCGCGACGACACGACACATGAGGACTCCTGACATGCCACCCAATGGCACAGACAACTCGATCCCCGGCTTTATCGCCGTGGAGACCGGCGATGCGGGCGGCCTGCCGCTGGCAATCGCCTGGACGCTGGCCGACGGCCGTATCAAGCACACCCTGATCCAGCCCGATGATGAGTGGCTGGAGGCCGAGCTGGTATCACTCGGTGGCTACAGCCTCGAGGAGCTCGGCAGCATGGGGGTCAGCCCGCTGGACGTGATCCGCGAGCTGGAGGGGGATCATTTCAATGCCACCCTCTACACCGCCGGCGTCGGCGACGATGAGGCGGCCCTCTCGCAGCTCTTCGACACCTATGGCCTCGACCCCTTCGTCGAGCTGGCCCCCGCCGACAGCCTGTATGATGACCTCGCCCCCGGCGACTGGTCGCGTGCCCGGGGCGAGCTGTTTGGCGAACTGGGCCTGGAGCCGCTGCGTCCCGAGCATGAGGTGGAGGTGATGCTGCACCTGCATCAACGCCTCAACGGCGGCGACGCTGGCTGACGCGCCCAGCTATCGCGCCAGCAGCGCCCGTGCATGCTCCACGATGCCTTCAACCGAAGGCAGAGTGATGGTGGCGGCCCGTGCCAGCGGAATGAAGCTGTCCTCGGCGGTGAGGCGTGCCAGACGCTCGCCGGGCAGCCCGCGCTCGACCAGGGCAGTCACTAGCTCCTCGCTCACCGACCCGGAACGGCGACACTCGTCGACGATCAGCACCCGCGCGCAGTCGGCCACCGTCGCGAAGAGGGCGTCGTGATCGATGGCGGTGAGCCAGCGGAGATCGATGATGCGCAGGGCGATGCCCTCGGCCTGAAGCCGCGCGGCCGCCTGACGGGAAAGATGGACGCCGTTGCCGTAGGTAACGATGGCAAGCTCGTTACCGTCACCCCAGCGGCCGAACTCCCCGGGCGCCAGGCGGTGCTCCGCTCCCGGGTCGGGAAAGCACCAGCCGCCATCCCCCTCCTCCAGCAGATCGCGGCGGTGATAGAGAGCGATCGGTTCGATCATGATCACCACCCGCTGCTCCTCGTCGGCCAGGCGCACCGCCTCCTGAAGCAGCCCCACGGCATCGGCGCCGTTGGCGGGGCAGGCCACCAAGAGGCCGGGGATATCACGCAGCACGGCGATGGCGTTGTCGTTGTGGAAGTGGCCGCCGAAACCCTTCTGGTAACCCAGCCCGGCGATACGCACCACCATGGGATTGGTGTACTGGCCGCTGGAGAAGAAGCTCAGGGTGGCCGCCTCGCCGCGTAGCTGATCCTCGGCGTTGTGCAGGTAGGCCAGGAACTGGATCTCGAGAATCGGTACCAGGCCGCTCTGCCCCATGCCGATGCCCAGCCCGAGTATGCTCTGCTCATCGAGCAGGGTATCGATCACCCGATGCCCCCCGAAGCGCGCCTGCAGCTTCTGGGTCACCCCGTAGACGCCCCCCTTCTGGCCGATATCCTCGCCGGCCAGCACCAGATGGGAATAGCGGGTCATCAGCCGGTCGAGTGCCTGATTGAGCCGTCGAGCCAGGGTGTCGGATGTCGTGCTGACCTCGCCACGCCAAGGCTGAGCGCGTCCGGGCCGCGGCGGTGGCACGATGCTGGCCATCACCTGCGATGCCTGCTCCAGGCGCGGGCGACACACCGCCTCCTCGGCCAGTCGCGCCACCCGCTCGCGCACCCGATGATAGAGAGCGGCGACCGCCTCCCGGTCGAGTCCCGCGTGACGGCGCAGCAGCCCGGCGCCGATCAGCAGCGGGTCGCGGGCTTCATCGGTCTCGATGCGCGACGCTGGCAGATAGGCCTGCTGGGCATCGGAGCCGGCATGACCGAACAGACGCACACAGCGCATGTGCAGAAACACTGGCTGGCGTCGGCTGCGAGCGATGCGTTCCGCCTCGCGGGCCACACGCCAGGTATCGAGCAGATCGAGGCCGTCGCAGGCCAGATAGTGGACCCCCGGGCGTGCGGCCATGCAGGCCGCCACCCAACCCTTCGGCGTGGGCGTGGAAATACCGATGCCGTTGTCCTCGCATAGCCAGATCAGCGGCATCGGCACAGCCTGGAAGGCGGACCAGGCGGCGGCGTTGAAGGCACCCTGGGCAGTCGAGTGGTTGAAGGAGGCGTCGCCGAAGCTGCACAGCACCACGCTGTCGCTGGGCCACTCGCCGCCACCGCCCAGCCGTCGCCACAGCCCCAGAGAGTAGGCCGCCCCCATGGCCTTGGGCAGGTGTGAGGCGATGGTGCTGGTCTGAGGAGGGACGCACAGCGCCCTGGAGCCAAGTACCTTGTGGCGGCCACCGGAGATCGGGTCCTCGGCGGAGGCCGCAAAGCTCAGCAGCATATCCCACAGTGGCGTCTGCCCCGGCACCCTGCGGGCCCGCTGAAGAAAGAAGGCCGCATCGCGATAGTGGAGAAAGGCGGGATCGGTGGGGCGAAGCGCCAGGGCGACGGCAGCATTGCCCTCGTGGCCGGCGCTGCCGATCGTGTAGAAGGCCTCACCGCGAGCCTGCAGACGCCGTGCCTGGAGATCCAGATGACGGCTCATCAGCTGCGACTCGAACAGCTCGATCAGCGCGTCAGGGGCGAGCCCCACGGCGCCTGGCGTCAGGGACTGATCGGCGGCGGGCCAGTCGTCCTGGGCCAGCGCATCGAGAAAGCGCTGCTCCTGGGGTAGCGGGTCGGGAAACACGGCGGCACCTCGCGGCGTTGATGACTCCCCCTAGCCTAGCCTGCTCTCCAGACGAGGTGGTTGGAGCGACCGCCGGGGTCCGACAAGGATGCTGCCCTTGGGTTCACATCGCCGCTGCCGAGAGTGGTGCACCATTCAGGCCGGCTGAGGCGTGGCGGCAAGCCTGGCGCGACCGGCCGCCACCGCCTCGGACAGCGGCAGGCCCTGATCATAGAAGGTGGCCAGGGTGCGGCGCCACGCGTCTGCCCGCGATGGCAGCCCTTCACGCTCGTAGCGTCGCGCACGCGCCTCGACCTTGGCGTGGAAGGCCTCACGGTCCACTTCGGCATCGCCATCGAGGTTGTCGACGCTGACATGGAAGCGCAGGCCACAGGCCCGCGAGAAGAGCAGCTCTAGCGCCTGGGGCCCGACCTCCACGGCCTCGAAGTCACGCTGCTGGGCGTCATCACGCCCATCGGGCAGATACCAGTAGCCGTAGTCCTCGAGCTGGCGGCGCTTCGCCCCGGCGATGCACCAGTGGCTGATCTCGTGCAATGCGCTGGTAAAGAAGCCGCGGGCGAAGATCACCCGGTGCCAGGGCGAGTCGGCGTCGGCAGGCAGATAGAGGGGGTCATCGCCACCCCGCACCAGACGCGTCCGGTAGGTCTCCTGAAACAGGCCATCGAACAGGGCGATGATATCCTCTAGGCGGTGTGTCACGCGGCCTCCATGATCGTGGTTGAGGCCCTAGTATACCGCCCGCCAGACGGGCAAAGAATGCCCGGCCTTGCTAGCATTGCTGCTCCTACCCGACTGCATGGAGCGCATGTCTTGAGCCGCCCGATGGCCACCTTTTTCGAAACCGCTCGCCGTGAGACTCGCCCACTGCTGGCGCTGGCCCTGCCGATCTGTGGCGCCCAGCTGGCTCAGGCCGGCATGAGCGTGGCCGATGTGATGATGACCGGTCGACTGAGCGCCACCGATCTGGCGGCGGTGTCGGTGGGCTCCAGCCTGTGGCTGCCACTGATGCTGTTCATGACCGGCACCCTGATGGGGCTCACCCCCATCGTCGCCCAGCTGCTAGGGGGAGAACGTATCGCCGAGATAACGCCCAACGTGCATCAGGGGCTATGGGTGGCGCTGGTGCTTGGTGCTCTGTCCGCCGGGCTGCTGTGGTTTGCGGTGGGCCCGATCTTCACCCTGATGGAGGTGCCCGAGGCAGTCGCCGAACGCTCGCGCAGCTATCTTCTTGCGGTGGCCTTCGGAATGCCCGGAGCCGCGCTCTTCCAGGCCCTGCGCGCCTTCTCCGACGGCATGAACCATACCCGTCCCTCGCTATGGATCAGCCTGGCGGGGCTGGCCGTCAATGTGCCAAGCAACTTCGTGCTGATCTACGGCGGCGAGGGGCTGACCACCCTGATGGGGCCCTGGCTGCCGCACTGGCTTCAGGCGCTGCCGGCGCTTGGCGCCCTGGGCTGCGGGATCGCCACGGCGCTTTCGCTATGGACCATGTGCCTCTGCATGGGGCTCTATACGCGCCACTCGCGTGCCTACGGCAAGGTCTCGCTATGGCACAAAGCCAGCCTTCCGCGTTGGCGACTGATCGGCGAACTACTGTACGTGGGGCTGCCCATCGGTGTGGCGATCTTCGTCGAGGTCACGCTGTTCACGCTGATCGCCCTGTTCATCGCCAGCCTCGGCGAGATCACCGTGGCGGCTCATCAGGTGGCTCTCAACTACACCTCCATCCTGTTCATGCTGCCGCTCTCGCTGAGCATGGCCCTGACGGTGCGGGTCGGTAATGTGCTGGGGCAGCAGCGCTATGGCTACGCACGCCGGGTCGCCTGGCATGGCATCATCCTCTGCCTGGCCGTGGCCCTGATCAACGGCCTGCTGTTGCGGTTCACCGCCGAACCGGTGATCGGGCTCTACACGCAGGATCAGGAAGTGGCCTCTCTGGCCCTGTCGCTGGTCCTGCTGGCCATGGTCTACCAGCTCTCCGACTCGCTACAGGTCAATCTCGGCGGCGCACTGCGCGGCTACAAGGATACACGTATCATCATGGTGATCACGCTGACCTCCTACTGGCTGGTGGGCATGGCCGGCGGCCACTGGCTGGGCACCCGCGGCATACCCGGTCTCGTGGCGCCGCTCGGCGTCCATGGCTACTGGATCGGCCTGATCGGAGGGCTCACCGTCGCGGCCATCCTGCTCGGTGAGCGACTGAGACGAATCAGCAAGGCGGTGGCCCATGGCGAACGCGATCCGCTTCATCCCTGACCCTATGTGCCGTGGCATCGTGGCCATCGTGCTTACCCTGGTGCTGGCAGGCTGCGACACCAACGGTGCCAGCGATCGGCTGCTCCACGACTATCAGCGAACCCTTGCCGAGCGCCTCGACCTCACACCTCCCGAGAACGCCGAGCCACGCAATATCGGTGCCTTCCCCAGGCTGCGCGAACGTCGTGTCCCCGTTCCCGACACTCGCGAGGGCCTGCTCGACATCTTTGCCCTGCGTGAATGCCATATCACCACCCTGGTCGCCCAGCGCAACAGCACCCTGGGACTCGTGGCCCCCGCCAGCCAGCGCTGGCAGTACGAACTCGAACTGTGGCAACGCCTCACGGCATGCCTGTCGAGCGAGGTGGTCGAAGGGCTGGCCGCGGATGATCTCGCCAGACTCGAGCAGCTTACCGCCACCAAGCGTCGACAGCTGCCACAAGCGAGCTGGAATGGGCTCTTCGGTTCCGAGGAGTGGGCGCAGAGCTTCTCTCGCGTCAGCTCCCCACTGCCCCCGGATGACCTGACGCCTCCGAGTGAGCAGCTAACCGCCCTCGAGTATCTTCACGCCTTGAGTCATGCGCCGCTGGAAACCTCTCCGCAACCGGCCGACCCCGAGGCACTCGAGAGACACCTGCAGGCGCTCAACGACCGCCCCTACACGGCACAGCTGCTGCGCACCCTGCTGCTCGCCGAACAGCGCGTTGCGGAAGCCAATACCCTGCTCGACCGGGCGCTCGCCACCCCCGGACACTGCCCGCCGGAAGGCTTCTCTGCCGACCCGCGGCAGACACCCGAGGCACGACGACTCGCCGACTGGCTGACGACGCTGGATGGTGCCGCCGAGGCGTGGCTCACCCGCCTCCTGCCGCTCTTCGATAGCCTTGAGGCGCCGCCGGAAGCGGTGCAGGCCTATCGCCAGGCGTGGCTCTCTCGGCAAAATTCCAGGGCGCCATTGCCGAGTTTCCATCAGACCCTGCAGGCCCATCTTGAGCGGCGCGAGTCGCTCGCCTCACGCTGCCCCGAGGCATGACCGTTAGCGGCCCCGTGATGCAGGGCTTAACCTATGATCGGGTCTATGCTATTGGTGGTGCCTGAGTGACGCAGAGCGCTTCCGCACCGGCCCGGGGCGATCGCCGCCCGGCCTGGATCCGTGATCAAGCAGCACCTGGAGGGACACCATGGGAACCCAGATGTCACCCCGCACTGCCCGGGTCATCGACCTGGATGCCAGGCGCCAGCGTCAGCAGGCCAGACGCCGCCTGGTCCGATTGGCGCCGGAGCTTGATGGACTCGAGATGGTGTATCGCCTCGACGCCAGCCCCGACACCCTGTATGGCATGCCACTGCTGGCCTGGGGACTACGCGAGGATGGTGAAGTGGTGGGCCTGGTGGCGTGGATGGAGTCACTGACACCCTGCCAACGCCTGGACGATGACGAGCATGGCCGCTTCATAGGCTACCGGGACCCCGAGACCGAGGAGCTGTTCGATAGCGCTCCGGAGCACAAGGTGATGGAGCTGGAGCAAGCCGCCAGCTACTTCGACTACGAGGAGACCGAGCAGGTCACCCTGATCCAGCAGCTACCCGAACTGCAGGGCACCCACGCCCTGTGCATGGACGACGGCGAGGCCCCCTGGCAGCTCAAGCAGGTATGCGGCTGGCGACTCTACAGCGACGGCACGGTCGAGGCGCTGCTCGCCGATGAGCGTCATGTGGAGCAGACTCCGATCGTGCTCGGCGATGCCTGCCTCTATCCCGTGCATAGCCGCCATCGCCGGGTCTACTTCTTTCAGCGTCAGATCGCCAATCGGATTCGTCAGGAGGACCCGGCGACCCTGGAGGCGCTGGCCCTGATGGTGGTGCCGGAGGACATCCCAGCCACGCCGGCGGCGCAGAGGGGACAGGATTAGCCTAAACGGATAAAGTAGAGATAGCTGTCTCCCTGCTGCTGCTGATGGACCAGCTCATGCCCCAGAAACTGGCAGAACTTGGGCACATCGCGGGTGGTCGCCGGGTCGCTGGCGACCACCTTGAGCACCTCGCCGGTCTGCATGTCGCGGACCTTGTTGTGCATCAGCATGATCGGCTCAGGACAGTAGAGCCCGGTGGTATCGAGTTCGGCCTGAAAGTCGTGTTTCTCCGCCATCGAGAACCTCCTGGTGACAATTGAAGATCGCTGTAAAGGCATTAGGTGCTAAAGAAATCAGTCGGAGCCTGCAAGATGATCAAGATCATTATCGAACGCCGTATCATGCCCGGCCTCGAGGAAGAGTACGAGGCGGCCGCCCGCGAGGCCATGCGAGTGTCGCTGGGTGCCAAGGGCTTCGTGGGTGGTGAGAGCCTCGTGGAGCAGGGGCACAGCGACCGGCGTCTGATGATCACCAAGTGGCGTGACCTGCGTGCCTGGAAGGAGTGGTACACCAGCGAGACCCGCACTCAGGTGATGCAGCGCCTGCTGCCACTGCTCACCGAGGAAGAGCGGATCCGCATCTACGAACCCACCACGCACTGACGCTTACCCTTTCAGTCTCACATGCACCGTCACCTCTTCACGATCGTGATAGAGGTGGCGGCAGGCAATCTCGGCCTCGACCCTGGCCGCCTCCAGCGCCTCGGCAAGCCGACGCAGACAGGCATCCACCTCCGGCCAGCGCTGCTTCATTGGCAGCTTGAGGTTGAAGACCGCCTCCCGGCACCAGCGTCGAACCAGCCAGCGCTCCACCATCGCCTCCACCCGTGAGGGCTTGTCGACGATATCGCAGACCAGCCAGTCGAGACGGTACGGAGGCTCCCAGGTAAAGCCGTCCGCATGCAGGTGCTCCACCTGCCCGGTGGCCATCAGCGCCTTGTCCATCGGGCCATTGTCGATCGCATAGACATGCATGCCCCGCTGCACCAGCTGCCAGGTCCAGCCGCCTGGTGCCGCTCCGAGGTCAGCCGCCTGCATGCCCTCGCCGAGTCGTTCGTCCCACTCTCCCCGCGGCACAAATTCATGCCACGCCTCCTCCAGCTTGAGAGTGGAGCGACTGGGCGCCGACTTGGGAAAACGCAGACGACGGATGCCTCCCGGCAGCTCGCTGCGATTCCCCGGAAAGCTCATCCCCAGCTGGACCCGGTCACCGGCACTCCACAGCAGATGCAGGCGCCTGCCGCCCGCCTTGCGACGCAGCGCCTTGCGCTTTTTCAGAAGCGAGCTCAACGGCCGCTCCAGCGCCTTGGCAAGCCCTGCCAGCGCCTTGCCATCGTTGGTATCCGGAGTCTCCTGCCAGAGGCTCTCGAAACTCCAGCCGCTGGCCGCCACCTGATCGACGATCGGTGTCAGTCGATCGTCCCGCGACAGCGTCAGCGGCGGCAGCGCCACCAGGCTCTGCCGGGCGAAGACCAGTCCGCCCAGCGGCAGGTCACGATGCAGGCCATTGGCGACCTCTCCCTCGGGGAGCAGGAACCTCACGAAGCCCGCGTCCCGTGTAAAGTCGGCCTGCCCTGCCCTGCCAAGCGAAGCGGCCTTGTCGGAAAGCTCGGCAGCCAGGTCGTGCTCGAAGCCCGGGCGGCAGTAGCAGAGAAGCTCCACCGGATATGTTGTCGTCTTCTCCATGCCGTCTCTTCCTTACCGTTACAGCACCTCGTGAACCCAACCTGCTGCCGGGGCACCGGCGGCAGAGCACCTTAGCACCGCACCACGCACAGGGAAAGCCGGCACGACCGCCGCAATCCCTCGTCCAGAACAACTCGCGGCGCAGTGGGCGCTGGAGTCCTATCCAGCACCGAGCACCGGTGATGACGACAACCAGGGAGCAGCCTGCACCACCACCGCACACAGAGTGCGCATGACCCATACATTTGCTGCATAATGGTGCATTGCTATATAGTCGTTACCGTGAAAAACACTTTCAGATTGGCCCGCCGCGGCCGGCCCATTCACCTTCCATCAGGATACGACGATGCCCTACGTTCATGAGACACTGGAAAATCTCCGCAAGAGCAGTCCCGCCCAGACCGAGTTCTACCAGGCCGCGGAGGAGGTACTGGAGTGCCTGCGCCCACTCTTCAAGCGCAGCCCCCACTATCATGACCACAGCATCATCGAGCGTATCGTCGAGCCAGAACGTCAAATCATGTTCCGCATCTGCTGGACCGATGACGAGGGCCGCGTCCAGGTCAACAAGGGGTATCGCATCCAGTTCAATTCGGCCCTGGGGCCCTACAAGGGCGGGCTGCGCTTCCACCCCAGCGTCACGTCCGGCATCATCAAGTTCCTCGGCTTCGAGCAGATCTTCAAGAATGCCCTGACCGGCCTGCCCATCGGCGGTGGCAAGGGTGGCTCGGACTTCGACCCCAAGGGCAAGTCCGATGGCGAGATAATGCGTTTCTGTCAGGCCTTCATGTCCGAGCTGTATCGCCATATCGGGCCCCATACCGACGTCCCCGCCGGTGATATCGGGGTCGGTGCTCGTGAGATCGGCTATCTCTACGGCCAGTACAAGCGCCTCACCGGCCGTTATGAAGGCGTGCTGACCGGCAAGGGGCTGGACTGGGGCGGCTCCATCGGCCGCAAGGAAGCCACCGGCTACGGCGCGGTCTACTTCGCCCAGAACATGCTGGAAGCCCGCGGTCAGACCCTGGAAGGCAAGACCTGCTTGGTCTCGGGAGCCGGCAACGTGGCGATCTACACCATCGAGAAGCTATACGAGCTGGGCGCCAAGCCGGTGACCTGCACCGACTCACGCGGCACGCTGCATGATGCCCGCGGCATCGACCTCGACCTGCTCAAGCAGCTCAAGGAGGTCACCCGCGCTTCGCTGGAGACCTATCTGGAGCAGCACCCCGAGGCAACCTATATCCCTGTCGGTGAGTATCCCGAGGACGGTCATGCGGTCTGGCGCATCAAGGCCGACGCCGCCTTCCCCTGTGCAACACAGAACGAGCTTACCGCCGCCGATGCAGAGGTCCTGGTCAGCAACGGTGTAAACTGCATCAGTGAAGGCGCCAACATGCCCTCCTCCGCCGATGCCGTGGATCGCTTTCTCGAGGCGAAGATCGCCTATGGTCCCGGCAAGGCCGCCAATGCAGGCGGCGTCGCGACCAGCCAGCTGGAGATGGCCCAGAACAACAGCATGGAACAGTGGCCGCTGGAAAAGGTCGACGTGAAGCTCAAGGAGATCATGGCCAATATTCATCGGCAATGCGCCGATACCGCCGAGGAGTTCGGCGAGCCTACCAACCTGGTGCTGGGTGCCAATATCGCCGGCTTCCGCAAGGTCGCCGACGCCATGATTGACCAGGGCGTTGTCTGACCACGCATTGATCACGCACCTTCCTGCAAGTGCGCCACGCAAAAGCCCGGACCAGCAGGTCCGGGCTTTTGCGTGTCTCGCCGAGCGCCGAGTTTGTCGGCGCCCGTTGATGCCTTAAACGTAGGGAAGATACCCACGGCGAGCCTGTGCCGCGAACTGGGCTTCAGCCAGCTTGATCATTCCATGCCAGAGCCCACGCAGAGCAGGCTTCACGACGCTACGTGAAGTGCCGCTACGGTCCCAGATGGTAGGGAAAGCTACTGCCGACTTGCTCATATCATGAACCTCACGGTTGGTGACCTTTGAGATGATTATACCTTTGTCTAACGACTAAAGTCTATTCACTTCCCTCCTCTACCCCCCCAGGCTCCCTGAAAAGGCAGGCAGCAAACGCAAAAAGCCCCGAGCTCATGCTGAGTTCGGGGCTTTTTCAATGAGTGATAGTCGATATTAGGTCCGGCGTTCCAGGTTCCAGACCCCGGCGGCCGGCACTCCAGGACGCTGCAGGGGCAGGTCCCTGCCATGAAAAAACCCCGAGCAACTGAATGCCCGGGGTTTCTCGGTATAAGTGCCTGACGATGACTTGGCCGGCACTCCGGGACTCTCCATGGG
>NZ_JADNRL010000037.1:7876-8007 GCF_015595025.1 Halomonas sp. KAO | reverse complement strand
GGGGAGGCCCCACACTACCATCGGCGCGGAGCGGTTTCACTGCTGAGTTCGGCATGGGATCAGGTGGTTCACGCTCGCTATGGTCGTCAGGCGAAAAGGGGTGATTCATGCTGAGCCGAGAGGTTTCAAGG
>NZ_JADNRL010000037.1:7538-7866 GCF_015595025.1 Halomonas sp. KAO | reverse complement strand
GGGAGGCCCCACACTACCATCGGCGCGGAGCGGTTTCACTGCTGAGTTCGGCATGGGATCAGGTGGTTCACGCTCGCTATGGTCGTCAGGCGAAAAGGGGTGATTCATGCTGAGCCGAGAGGTTTCAAGACGTACCCGGCGTCGTGGGTCATCACAGACCCCTTGGGTGTTATATGGTCAAGCCTCACGGGCCATTAGTACCGGTTAGCTCAACGCCTTGCAGCGCTTCCACATCCGGCCTATCAACCAGCTGGTCTCGCTGGGCCCTTCAGGAGGCTCGAGGCCTCGGGGAGATCTCATCTTGAAGGGGGCTTCCCGCTTAGATGCT
>NZ_JADNRL010000037.1:7011-7368 GCF_015595025.1 Halomonas sp. KAO | reverse complement strand
CGGCCTATCAACCAGCTGGTCTCGCTGGGCCCTTCAGGAGGCTCGAGGCCTCGGGGAGATCTCATCTTGAAGGGGGCTTCCCGCTTAGATGCTTTCAGCGGTTATCCTGTCCGCACATAGCTACCCGGCAGTGCCACTGGCGTGACAACCGGAACACCAGAGGTGCGTCCACTCCGGTCCTCTCGTACTAGGAGCAGCTCTTCTCAAATCTCCAACGCCCACGGCAGATAGGGACCGAACTGTCTCACGACGTTCTAAACCCAGCTCGCGTACCACTTTAAATGGCGAACAGCCATACCCTTGGGACCGACTTCAGCCCCAGGATGTGATGAGCCGACATCGAGGTGCCAAACACCG
>NZ_JADNRL010000037.1:6732-6863 GCF_015595025.1 Halomonas sp. KAO | reverse complement strand
GTGCTCCTCCGTTACGCTTTGGGAGGAGACCGCCCCAGTCAAACTACCCACCACACACGGTCCTCGATCCGGATCACGGACCTGAGTTAGAACGCCAATGATGCCAGGCTGGTATTTCAAGGTTGGCTCCG
>NZ_JADNRL010000037.1:6427-6722 GCF_015595025.1 Halomonas sp. KAO | reverse complement strand
ATCCCCGGAGTACCTTTTATCCGTTGAGCGATGGCCCTTCCATACAGAACCACCGGATCACTAGAACCTACTTTCGTACCTGCTCGACGTGTCTGTCTCGCAGTCAAGCACCCTTATGCTCTTGCACTCAATGCACGATTTCCAACCGTACTGAGGGTACCTTCGTGCTCCTCCGTTACGCTTTGGGAGGAGACCGCCCCAGTCAAACTACCCACCACACACGGTCCTCGATCCGGATCACGGACCTGAGTTAGAACGCCAATGATGCCAGGCTGGTATTTCAAGGTTGGCTCCA
>NZ_JADNRL010000037.1:6048-6417 GCF_015595025.1 Halomonas sp. KAO | reverse complement strand
ATCCCCGGAGTACCTTTTATCCGTTGAGCGATGGCCCTTCCATACAGAACCACCGGATCACTAGAACCTACTTTCGTACCTGCTCGACGTGTCTGTCTCGCAGTCAAGCACCCTTATGCTCTTGCACTCACTGCACGATTTCCAACCGTGCTGAGGGTACCTTCGTGCTCCTCCGTTACGCTTTGGGAGGAGACCGCCCCAGTCAAACTACCCACCACACACGGTCCTCGATCCGGATAACGGACCTGAGTTAGAACGCCAATGATGCCAGGCTGGTATTTCAAGGTTGGCTCCACCCGAACTGGCGTCCGGGTTTCCAAGCCTCCCAGCTATCCTACACAAGCAACATCAGCGTCCAGTGTGAAGCTG
>NZ_JADNRL010000037.1:4839-6038 GCF_015595025.1 Halomonas sp. KAO | reverse complement strand
CTCGAACTGGCGTCCGAGTTTCCAAGCCTCCCAGCTATCCTACACAAGCAACATCAGCGTCCAGTGTGAAGCTATAGTAAAGGTTCACGGGGTCTTTCCGTCTAGCCGCGGGTACACAGCATCTTCACTGCGATTTCAATTTCACTGAGTCTCGGGTGGAGACAGCGTGGCCATCATTACGCCATTCGTGCAGGTCGGAACTTACCCGACAAGGAATTTCGCTACCTTAGGACCGTTATAGTTACGGCCGCCGTTTACCGGGGCTTCGATCAAGAGCTTCGCTTGCGCTAACACCATCACTTAACCTTCCGGCACCGGGCAGGCGTCATACCCTATACGTCCGCTTACGCGTTTGCAGAGTACTGTGTTTTTAATAAACAGTTGCAGCCACCTGGTATCTTCGACCGCCTCGTGCTCCGGCCGCAGGGCCTTCACACTAACGCGGCGTGCCTTCTCCCGAAGTTACGGCACCATTTTGCCTAGTTCCTTCACCCGAGTTCTCTCAAGCGCCTTGGGATTCTCACCCTGACCACCTGTGTCGGTTTGGGGTACGGTCCCACTGTATCTGAAGCTTAGAGGCTTTTCCTGGAAGCGTGGCATCGATGACTTCCTGACCGTGGTCAGTTCGTCTCGTCTCTCGGCCTGGGAGAACCGGATTTGCCTGATTCTCCAGCCTACTGACTTTCACCAGGACTACCAACGCCTGGCTCACCTAGCCTTCTCCGTCCCCCCATCGCAATACAGTGAGGTACGGGAATATTAACCCGTTTCCCATCGACTACGCCTTTCGGCCTCGCCTTAGGGGCCGACTCACTCTGCTCTGATTAGCATAGAACAGAAAACCTTGGTCTTCCGGCGGGGGAGTTTTTCACTCCCCTTGTCGTTACTCATGTCAGCATTCGCACTCGTGATACCTCCAGCAGACCTCTCGATCCACCTTCATCGGCGTACACGACGCTCCTCTACCGCTCGTCATTCGACGAACCCGTAGCTTCGGTACCTGGTTTGAGCCCCGTTACATCTTCCGCGCAGGCCGACTCGACTAGTGAGCTATTACGCTTTCTTTAAAGGATGGCTGCTTCTAAGCCAACCTCCTAGCTGTCTGAGCCTTCCCACATCGTTTCCCACTTAACCAGGATTTCGGGACCTTAGCTGACGGTCTGGGTTGTTTCCCTTTTCACAACGGACGTTAGCACCCG
>NZ_JADNRL010000037.1:3364-4501 GCF_015595025.1 Halomonas sp. KAO | reverse complement strand
GGATGACCCCCTAGCCGAAACAGTGCTCTACCCCCGGCGGTGCTACGTGAGGCGCTACCTAAATAGCTTTCGAGGAGAACCAGCTATCTCCGGGCTTGATTAGCCTTTCACTCCGATCCACAAGTCATCCAAATCTTTTTCAACAGATCCTGGTTCGGTCCTCCAGTTGATGTTACTCAACCTTCAACCTGCTCATGGATAGATCGCCCGGTTTCGGGTCTATTCCCAGCGACTGGTCGCCCAGTTAAGACTCGGTTTCCCTACGCCTCCCCTATTCGGTTAAGCTCGCCACTGAAAATAAGTCGCTGACCCATTATACAAAAGGTACGCGGTCACAGAACGAGTCTGCTCCCACTGCTTGTACGCATACGGTTTCAGGATCTATTTCACTCCCCTCTCCGGGGTTCTTTTCGCCTTTCCCTCACGGTACTGGTTCACTATCGGTCAGCCAGGAGTATTTAGCCTTGGAGGATGGTCCCCCCGTCTTCAGTCAAGGTTTCTCGTGCCCCGACCTACTCGATTTCACAGGATCAGATTTTCGACTACGGGGCTATCACCCACTATGGCCGCGCTTCCCAACGCGTTCGTCTAATCAGTCACCTGCTTAAGGGCTGGTCCCCGTTCGCTCGCCGCTACTGGGGGAATCTCGGTTGATTTCTTTTCCTCAGGGTACTTAGATGTTTCAGTTCCCCTGGTTCGCCTCCCGCCACCTATGGATTCAGTGCGGGATACCCACGTTACCGTGGGTGGGTTTCCCCATTCAGAGATGCCCGGGTCACAGGTTGTTTGCCACCTCGCCGAGCCTTATCGCAGGCTTCCACGTCTTTCATCGCCTCTGGCTGCCTAGGCATCCACCGTATGCGCTTCATCGCTTGACCATATAACCCCAAAGGGTCTGGTCCGCGATGACACACGACATTGCCGGATACGCGCTTGAAACGTATCTCGTGTTCTTTCCTTGTGGAAAGAACGTTTGTCAGCATGAATCACATTGTTAAAGAGCAGACTGTCAACCGACAGTCATAAACCTGACATCGTGGTATGCGATGCTGGCTTATGACTGTGGATCCGATCAGGTAAGACTGTGGGGTAGCGATGGTGGAGCCAGCGAGCGGTGCGACGTTTCGCTCGAAACGT
>NZ_JADNRL010000037.1:2847-3354 GCF_015595025.1 Halomonas sp. KAO | reverse complement strand
GCCTCTGGCTGCCTAGGCATCCACCGTATGCGCTTCATCGCTTGACCATATAACCCCAAAGGGTCTGGTCCGCGATGACACACGACATTGCCGGATACGCGCTTGAAACGTATCTCGTGTTCTTTCCTTGCGGAAAGAACGTTTGTCAGCATGAATCACATTGTTAAAGAGCAGACTGTCAATCGACAGTCATAAACCTGACATCGCGGTGTGATGCTGGCTTATGACTGTGGATCCGATCAGGTAAGACTGTGGGGTAGCGATGGTGGAGCCAAGCGGGCGGTGCGACGTTTCGCTCGAAACGCTGACCTTCTGCAAGATGGTGGAGCCAAGCGGGATCGAACCGCTGACCTCCTGCGTGCAAGGCAGGCGCTCTCCCAGCTGAGCTATGGCCCCTGATGCTGCTAGATGGTGGGTCTGGGCAGATTTGAACTGCCGACCTCACCCTTATCAGGGGTGCGCTCTAACCAACTGAGCTACAGACCCGGCACTGTACGCAAGTCGGCG
>NZ_JADNRL010000037.1:2657-2837 GCF_015595025.1 Halomonas sp. KAO | reverse complement strand
AGACTCGAACTGCCGACCTCACCCTTATCAGGGGTGCGCTCTAACCAACTGAGCTACAGACCCGGCGCTATCAGTCGGGTCCTCTCCAGCAATCTGCCGACCTCACCCTACTTTTCATAAGGTCAGGGGGTGCGCTCTCACCAACTGAGCGGCAGACCCGGCGAAACCACTGAATGGGTA
>NZ_JADNRL010000037.1:1669-2647 GCF_015595025.1 Halomonas sp. KAO | reverse complement strand
TGACCTTCTGCAAGATGGTGGAGCCAAGCGGGATCGAACCGCTGACCTCCTGCGTGCAAGGCAGGCGCTCTCCCAGCTGAGCTATGGCCCCGGATAATCTGAGTGAGACAATGTGCTTTTCGACAATGTGTAGCAGGTACACGAGAAGAGAAGCAACAACGTGTCACGCAAATTGGTGGGTCTGGGCAGACTCGAACTGCCGACCTCACCCTTATCAGGGGTGCGCTCTAACCAACTGAGCTACAGACCCGGCGCTATCAGTCGGGTCCTCTCCAGCAATCTGCCGACCTCACCCTACTTTTCATAAGGTCAGGGGGGTGCGCTCTTACCAACTGAGCGGCAGACCCGGCGAAACCACTGAATGGGTAACCCAAACAGTCTTTTGCTCTGGTCGATCAGGTAATTCATTGTGAGCACTTGCCGACAGTCGGTGACATAGTCGATAAGGAGGTGATCCAGCCGCAGGTTCCCCTACGGCTACCTTGTTACGACTTCACCCCAGTCATGAGCCACACCGTGGTGATCGCTCTCCCGAAGGTTAAGCTAACCACTTCTGGTGCAGTCCACTCCCATGGTGTGACGGGCGGTGTGTACAAGGCCCGGGAACGTATTCACCGTGACATTCTGATTCACGATTACTAGCGATTCCGACTTCACGGAGTCGAGTTGCAGACTCCGATCCGGACTGAGACCGGCTTTTCGGGATTAGCTCCACCTCGCGGCTTCGCAACCCTTTGTACCGGCCATTGTAGCACGTGTGTAGCCCTACTCGTAAGGGCCATGATGACCTGACGTCGTCCCCACCTTCCTCCGGTTTGTCACCGGCAGTCTCCCTAGAGTTCCCACCATTACGTGCTGGCAAATAGGGACAAGGGTTGCGCTCGTTACGGGACTTAACCCAACATTTCACAACACGAGCTGACGACGGCCATGCAGCACCTGTCTGTGCGTTCCCGAAGGCACCAAGGTATCTCTACC
>NZ_JADNRL010000037.1:1263-1659 GCF_015595025.1 Halomonas sp. KAO | reverse complement strand
GGGCGGTGTGTACAAGGCCCGGGAACGTATTCACCGTGACATTCTGATTCACGATTACTAGCGATTCCGACTTCACGGAGTCGAGTTGCAGACTCCGATCCGGACTGAGACCGGCTTTTCGGGATTAGCTACACCTCGCGGCTTCGCAACCCTTTGTACCGGCCATTGTAGCACGTGTGTAGCCCTACTCGTAAGGGCCATGATGACCTGACGTCATCCCCACCTTCCTCCGGTTTGTCACCGGCAGTCTCCCTAGAGTTCCCGACCGAATCGCTGGCAAATAGGGATAGGGGTTGCGCTCGTTACGGGACTTAACCCAACATTTCACAACACGAGCTGACGACGGCCATGCAGCACCTGTCTGTGCGTTCCCGAAGGCACCAATCCATCTCTGGA
>NZ_JADNRL010000037.1:0-1253 GCF_015595025.1 Halomonas sp. KAO | reverse complement strand
TTGTGCGGGCCCCCGTCAATTCATTTGAGTTTTAACCTTGCGGCCGTACTCCCCAGGCGGTCGACTTATCGCGTTAACTGCGCCACAAAGGTCACAAGGACCCCAACGGCTAGTCGACATCGTTTACGGCGTGGACTACCAGGGTATCTAATCCTGTTTGCTACCCACGCTTTCGCACCTCAGCGTCAGTGTCAGTCCAGAAGGCCGCCTTCGCCACTGGTATTCCTCCCGATCTCTACGCATTTCACCGCTACACCGGGAATTCTACCTTCCTCTCCTGCACTCTAGCCTGACAGTTCCGGATGCCGTTCCCAGGTTGAGCCCGGGGCTTTCACAACCGGCTTATCACGCCGCCTACGCGCGCTTTACGCCCAGTAATTCCGATTAACGCTCGCACCCTCCGTATTACCGCGGCTGCTGGCACGGAGTTAGCCGGTGCTTCTTCTGTGGGTGATGTCCTCCCTCGAGGGTATTGGCCCCGAGGATTTCTTCCCCACTGAAAGTGCTTTACAACCCGAAAGCCTTCTTCACACACGCGGCATGGCTGGATCAGGCTTTCGCCCATTGTCCAATATTCCCCACTGCTGCCTCCCGTAGGAGTTCGGGCCGTGTCTCAGTCCCGATGTGGCTGATCATCCTCTCAGACCAGCTACGGATCGTCGCCTTGGTGAGCCGTTACCTCACCAACCAGCTAATCCGACATAGGCTCATCCGATAGCGCAAGGTCCGAAGATCCCCTGCTTTCTCCCGTAGGACGTATGCGGTATTAGCCTGGGTTTCCCCAGGTTATCCCCCACTACCGGGCAGATTCCTATGCATTACTCACCCGTCCGCCGCTCGACGCCTGGAAGCAAGCTTCCATCGTTTCCGCTCGACTTGCATGTGTTAGGCCTGCCGCCAGCGTTCAATCTGAGCCATGATCAAACTCTTCAGTTTAAGATCATAAGTGCTTGAAGTAGCACCAAACTTGGCTCAAGGTTCAAACGTTCTCAAATAGATCCGAAGATCTATGACGAGTCGCTTGCCTTGATGGTTCAATGACATGATCACCGAGCCATCGGCAAGCGCCCACATGAATTACCTGATCGATTGTTAAAGAGCGGCTTCGAACTCTGTCGAGTGAAGCGTCTCGCTTGCTGTCGGCCGGAGCGAACTCCGTGTCGTCAGCGCCCTGCGAGGAAGGCGTATTCTACCGTTTCGCTTGGCAATGTCAAGCGGTGTCTGGCGAAGCGTGCTTGCCGTGACTGCTGACC
>NZ_JADNRL010000003.1:59323-115820 GCF_015595025.1 Halomonas sp. KAO | reverse complement strand
CAGCCCGATGACGACGACCCGGCCCCCTACAGCGTGGTGAACTTCCCGACGCTATCGGCGGCAGGTGCCACCGCGACGAAATCGACACTAATTTTTAACGATCTGTCCGAATCAGGTTGACAGGTTCCGCGTGCAAGGGCTCATTACAGGGGCTGGTTGCGTGAAATGGAATGCATTTCCAGTAAATGGCCTTCTGGGTTATCATGGCAGGTCATCTGTCCACTTGCGCAAGGAGCCTGCCATGAGCTTTCACGTCTATCTTTCCGGCGAGATCCACACCGATTGGCGCGACGAGATCCAGCGCGGCGCCGAGGCGGCAGGCCTCGATGTGGTGTTCACCGCACCGGTGACCGACCATGATGCCAGCGATGCCGCCGGTGACCATCTGGGCGAGACCCCGAGCCAGTTCTGGCGGGATCACCAGTCCTCCAAGGTCAATGCCATCCGCACGCGTACCCTGATCGAGCAGAGCGACCTGGTGGTGGTGCGCTTCGGCGACAAGTACAAGCAGTGGAACGCCGCCTTCGACGCCGGCTACTGCGCCGCCCTGGGCAAGCCCTACGTGACCCTCCACGGCGAGGAGATCGTGCACCCGCTCAAGGAGGTCGATGCCGACGCCCAGGCCTGGTGCACCACCACCGATCAGGTGGTCGAGGTGCTGCGCTACGTGCTCAAGGCCTGACCCCAGCCTGCGGTGTCGATTGGCTACACTGGGGGCACCATTCTCGACAGAGGTGACCCCCATGAGCCTGGAGCTGAAGCGTGCCTTCGACACCGCGAGCCACAACGACGGCTATCGCGTGCTGGTTGACCGTCTATGGCCCCGCGGCGTCTCCAAGGAGGAGGCGAGAATCGACGAGTGGCCCAAGGAGGTCGCTCCCAGCGACACCCTGCGCAAGGCCTTCCATGCCGGTGACTACGAATGGGGCGAGTTCCGCCGCCGCTATCTGGGCGAGCTCAAGGAGCATCGCGAACGGCTCAGGCCCCTGGCCGAGCGCGCCCTGGGGAAAAGGGTGACCCTGGTATTCGCCGCCAAGGATGAACGTCACAACAACGCCGTGGTGCTTGCCGAGTACCTGGCCATGCTCGAGCCGCGCCTGCGCGCCGAGAAGCGTTAACGGAGCAGGGCGGCCAATCCCCGCGCAGCTGCTAACTTCAAGGGAAGGCGGTGTTATTGCCGCCGTCCTGCGAGGTGGCCGCCATGCTGTTTATTACCAACCGCTTTCCTACCCAGAGCATTCGCACTCGGCTCAACCGCAACTTCACCTTCGACCTCAACAATAACGCTGCCAGCAACTCGGTGTTCTACTGCGAGCGGCAGGGGGAGGAGGAGTATCAGGAGATCGGCAGTTCGGCCTTCCTGCAGCGGCTCAAGGAGGCCGATGTCAATCAGGTGCTGATCTATATCCACGGCTTCTCCAATCTGCCCGAAGATGTCTTTGTTGCGGTCCAGGAGTTTCAGTCGCTGTGTGATGAGACCAAGCCAGGCGAGGTGCTGGTGGTGCCTCTGGTGTGGCCCTGTGACAATGACCTGGGGATAGTGAAGGACTACTGGGATGATCAGGAGTCGGCCGACCTGAGCGGCTTCTCCTTCGCCCGCGTGCTGCAGCGCTTCCTGGACTGGCGGGAGGGGGAGCAGTTCAAGCAGGACCCTACCCCCTGCCTGAAGCGCATCAACGTGCTGGCCCACTCCATGGGCAATCGCGTGCTGCGCGAGACCCTGAGGATCTGGCACAAGTATTCGCTGCCGGGCGGGGTGCCGCTGCTGTTTCGCAATACCTTCCTGGTTGCCGCCGATATCGTCAACGAGTCGCTGGAGGAGGGGCGCAGTGGTGAGCTGATCGTGCATAGCTCACGCAATGTGACGGTCTACTTTGCCTCCGACGACCTGGCGTTGCGTGCCAGCAAGGCCTCCAATCTGAGGAATCGCATCGCCTCCCGTCGGCTCGGCCACACCGGCCCGGAAGACATGATCCGGCTGCCGCGCAATGTCTTCGCGGTCGACTGCGACGACGTCAATACCCTCTACGACTTCCCCAAGGGGCACTCCTACTTTCGATCGGGCATCGTGCCCGGCAAGCCCGGCGTGGTGTTTCAGCACCTGTTCGTCGCCCTGGAGAGCGGTCGGGTCTTCCCCGAGGACGAGCTGCGTCGCATGACCATCCTGCGCGACTGAGGCGCTATGGCCCGTAGTGATCATGCCCCCCGTTCCAGGAGGTGAGCCAGGCTGTCGGCGACCTGTTCATGACAGCCGATACCGCTGGGGCTGGTGCCGAGATTTCAGGCCAGTGCAAGCCTCCAGCGGCAGGGCACGAACGTCAGGGGTGGTGGTATCTTGACTGGCGGGCTTTCCTCAGAGGGTCATGAACGGCTGGGCCTCGCCATCGCGGAACTGGTAGACGTTCCACGCTTCCTGCTTGGGTCCTGGCATGCCAGGCGTGCCGATGGGCATGCCGGCAAGGCCGATGCCGGCGGTGTCGGGGCGCTCCTCGAAGAGCTTCTCGAGGGCCGCGAAAGGCACATGACCCTCGATGGCGTAACCGCCCATCTCGATGGTGTGGCAGGCGCCGAGGCCGTAGGGCAGGCCGACGCTCTTCTTGACCTGGCCGAGCGACACGTCGTCGACGATGGTGACATCGACGCCGCGCTCCTCGAGATGACGGGCGTACTTGTCGCAGCAGAGGCACTGGGGGGTCTTGTAGAGGGTCGCCTCGGCGGGCAGGGCGGCGTGGGCGCTACCGGCGCCCAGCAGCAGGGAGGCAGACATGAGCAGGGTGGCGCTTGAAGGGATGCGATTCAGCATGACATTTTCCTGGTCCAGATGGCGTGGTTACGCAGGGTTGTCTCTCGGCCAGCCTCCGGCTAAGGCGATCCGGCCGAGGGAGGGAAGGTTAACCTTGAAATATACATCTTATGTGTAGCACCCAGGTCAAGCACAGCCGTCAACAGCCGTGCTGGGCCAAGGTCAGGGGGCTTCTTCGGGCAGGGCATCCACCAGCCCCAGCGCCACGCACAGGCGTACCAGCTCGGCCAGGTTGGTGGCTCCCAGCGCCTTCATGGCGCGCAGCCGGTAGATCTCCACGGTCTTGGGGCTGATCCCGAGGTGATCGGCGACCTCGCGGCTGGTCAGACCCCGGGCCACGTGCACCAGGATCTGGCGTTCCTTGGGGCGCAGCGCCGCGTAACGCTCGCGTAGCGCCTCGAGGCGGAGCTGGGCCTGACGCGCCTGCTGGTGCGCATGAAGTGACTGCTGGACGATATCGATCAGCTGCTGGTGATTGAATGGCTTCTCGAGGAAGTCGCGCGCCCCGGCCTTGAGCGCGGAAACGGCCATGGGCACATCGCCGTGGCCGGTCATGAAGATGACTGGCGGGGCCTTCTCCAGCTCACTCAGGCGCTGCTGTACCTGGAGGCCGGAGAGGCCGGGCATGCGCACGTCCAGCAGTACCGTGTCGAAGCCTTCCGGGTCGCCGGCGAGAAAGGCCTCGCCGTCGGCGAAGAGGCGGCTTTCGATGCCGACGGAGTCCAGCAGCCAGGCCAGGGAGTCACGCAGGGCCTGGTCGTCATCGACGATGGCGATGCAGGGTGAAGAGGTATCGGTCATGGACGCTTCATGGCAGCGGTATGGTCAGGTTCGGCAAGCAGTGTAGCGGCAAAGGTGGCGCCGCCGGAACCGGTGTGTGGCAGCAGGCGCAGGTTGCCGCTCATGGCTTCCATCAGCGTGCGGCTGATGGCCAGGCCCATGCCCAGCCCCTCGTCACGGTTGGAGTGGAAGGGGGCGAAGATGGATTCGGCCTGGTCAGCGGGGATGCCGGGGCCCTGATCGGCCACCGTCAGGGCCACCTCGCGGCGCCCGCTGCGTCGGGCCTTGATCTCGACCCGTTGGGCGCCGGGATGGTCGCGGCTCGCCTCCAGGGCGTTGAGCAGCAGGTTGACCAGCACCTGCTCCAGTCCCACCGGGTCGGCGATCACCCTCGGCAGTGGCGCCTTGAGGGCCGCCTCGAGGTCGACCCCGGCCTGCTGGTACTGCCATTCGCAGAGCCGGCAGGCGGCGTCCACCACCTCGGCCAGGACCGTGGGCCGCGGCCGGATCTGGCCCTTGCGCACGAAGCCGCGAATATGGCGCAGCCGTTCCCCCAGGCGCTCTACTTGTCGCTGGATCTGTTCGAGGGGCAGGCGCAGTGCCTCGGCCGGCTGGCCGGCATCGAGCTTGAGCAGGGCGCCACTGGCGTAGTTGCCGATGGTGCCCAGCGGCTGATTGAGCTCATGGGCGATATTCGATGCCAGCTCGCCGGTGGTGGCCAGCCGGTTGGCGTGGGCGATCTGGGCCTGATGCTGACGGGCCTGCTCCTCGGCCGCCTGGCGCAGGCGGATATCACGGTTGAGCAACGATACATGGCCCGGTTCCGTGCCGGGCCCGGATTGCGCCATCACCACGCTGAGCACCGGCACCGCGCCCTGTGGCCCACGCATCGCCAGCTCGCCGCTCCATGAGCCGTAGCGGGCCACGGCGGGCAGCACGATATCGCGCAGGTCGCGCAGCGACTCCTCGACATAGGCATCGGCCAGTCGTGCGGCGCCGCCCGTGCGGGGCAGCTGAAGGAGGTGGCGTGCCGCCTGGTTGGCGTAGAAGAGGCGCTCATCGTCATCCATGAACAGCACGAACTCGGTGGTGGACTCCACCACCCGGGCCAGCCGCTCGCGGTTGGCCTCGGCACGGATGCGGCGCCCGACATCCCGGGAGACACAGAGAATATCGAGCAACTCGCCGCTGGCCGGGTCGCGGCGGGTCCGGCTGGTGGTTTCGAACCAGACATAGTGGCCATCCTTGGCGCGGAAGCGATAGGTCTGCTGGTAGAAGCCGTCGCGGTAGTAGATCCGCGGTGACTTGTTGAGCAGGGCGGCCAGGTCGGTGGGATGAAACAGGTCATAGGCGGAGACGCCGATCAGCTCCTCGGGGGCATAGCCGAGCAGCTCGCGTGCCGCCTCCGAGGCGTAGAGAAAGGTGCCGTCCCGGGCATGGCGCGAGATCAGGTCGGTGCTGCTCTCGGCCAGCCAGCGGTAGTGGTCACGCTCCGCTTCGAGGGCCCGGTGCCTCTCCTCGAGTCGGTCGCAGCGGGCGGCAAGCGCCGCATGCTCCTCGATCAAGCGGGCCTGCTCCTCGGGCGAGAGGGCGGCACTGGTGTTGGGTGCACTGTTGGGTGTGCTGTCGGGCATATGGCCTCGGCCCCCCGGGTCAGCCGGTGGCATGCTGCTGGATACGCAGCAGCCGCTCCGGAAAGTAGCAGAGCGGTCCCGGCGGCTCCCGGTGCAGGTCGACCGGACGGCCGAACCCCTCGGCGAGAAGCTCCACCAGCATCATCGCCGAGAGCCCCCAGATGACCTGGCCATCGACATGGTAGTTGGGTACGTACCAGGGCCGGCCGTCTACCGGGATGACGTCGGTATGATGGCGACGGTCCTCGAGAAAAAGCGCCAGCGGCACCTCGAAGATCAGGTCGAGTTCGGCGGGGTCGGGCAGCAGCGGCAGATCGGGAGGAATCACTCCCACATAGGGGGTGACGCTCAAGCCATGCAGCGAGATCACGTCCGACAGCTGGCCGAGCAGCTCCACATGCTGCGGTGGCAGGGCGATCTCCTCTTCGGACTCCCGCAGCGCGGTGGTCAGCAGGTCGGCATCCCGGGCTTCACGCTTGCCGCCGGGAAAGGCGACCTGGCCGCTGTGGGTATTGAGGTGGATGGCTCGCCGGGTGAACAGCAGCGTCGGGTCGGGGCGGTCGACGATGGGCATCAGCACCGCCGCCTCGGGCAGGCGCAGCGACTGTCGGCTAGGCCGGTGCGCTTGCAGGCGTTCGCGAAGTTTCTCTAACATGGGGTTTCCATTGGGGTTTGGTATCTTCTACCCGGCCGCCTTCCGCAACGTCAAGCCAGTTCGCTTGCCTGGGAGTCTCATGAACTTCTGTAGCCACTGTGGCCATACCGTGCACCTCGCGATTCCGCAGGGGGATGATCGTCCGCGCTTTCTGTGCGACGAGTGCGAGACCATCCACTATCAGAACCCGCGTATCGTGGCGGGGACGCTTACGGTAAGCGGTACTCGCGTGCTGCTCTGCCGCCGTGCCATCGCCCCGCGCAAGGGGTACTGGACGCTGCCGGCGGGTTTCATGGAGAACGGCGAAACCACGGCAGAGGCCGCCGCCCGGGAGACCCGCGAGGAGGCCTGCGCCGAGACTCACCTGCATGGGCTCTATACCCTGATCAACCTGCCGCATATCAACCAGGTGTTCATGATCTTTCGGGCCGATCTCGAGGGCAGCTTCGCCCCCGGGCCGGAAAGCCTCGAGGTGGGGCTCTTCGAGGAGCATGAAATTCCCTGGGAGGAGCTCGCCTTTCCTACCATCGAGCGCACGTTGTGGCACTTCTATGCCGACCGCAAGCAGGGCGAGTTTCCACTGCATATGAGCGACATCGTGCCCGACCGCGAGCGCCAATCCGGCGCCGGCTAGACGCACACCCCCGGCTTCAAAGATCCTCGAGACGCCAGACATCGAAGGCCGGCTCCTCATAGGGGTGGGCCCGGCGTAGCGCCGCCACCGCCTCGCGAATCAGCGCATCCTCACAGACCAGCTCCACCTTCAGCTCCTCCACCCGCTCCAGATCGCCCACCCTGCCGATATGCGGGGTGGCACCGTCCAGGGGGCGGAACTGCCCGGTACCCGGGGTCTGGAAGCAGCACGCCTCGTAGTCACCGATGCGCCCGGCGCCGGTGGCGAATACTGCCTCCTTGACGGCCTCGGCCTTCGCCACCGGTACAAAGAACGCCAGCTTGTACATGAGTGTGACTCCTCTATCGGGGTGATCCAGCCTGTCGTTGTGCCATATTCGGGGGCCTGCGTCAGCCATAGCAGGGCTCTCTTGCTCATCGTGCCGTTCTCTTGCTCCGATATCCGGTCGCCGCGGTGCAGATAGCCGACCTGGTCGATACGCTAAGAACGAGGGTCCCCCCCACTGTCTTCGCCCCACCGACGAGGCATTTCCCGCCCGCCCCGGGCGGTTTTTTTGGTGCACTTGACGGCATGCCTTTGCAGGGCAAGCCTGGGACCTCACCGATAACGTGAGGAGTGGCATCGATGAGGGGTGGCATGGATGAGAGGTTGCGGGCGTGCCTGGCCACGGCCGGATTGACGCCAGAAGGTGAGCCTGCGCCGTTGTCGGGCGGTGATATCGCCGCGGTCTATCGCCTGGCCACCGACCGAGGCGAGGTGGTGGTCAAGCAGGACACCGCCGAGCGTCTGGCCGGTGAGGCAGAGGGGCTGGCCGCCCTGGCCGCCGCCGGCTCGGGTCTGGTGGTGCCCGACGTGCTGGCCCAGGGCGATGGGTGGCTGGTGATGGAGGCGCTGGAGGTGGCTCCTCACCGTCGTGCTCCCGCCGCACTGGGAGAAGGGCTACGCAGACTGCACGGGGCGGTGGGCGAGGCTCACGGCTGGCATCGCGACAACGCCTGTGGGCGCACGCCCCAGCCCAATGCACCGCTCGCCGATGGGCGTGCCTTCCAGCGCGAGAGGCGTCTGTTGCCGCTGGCCGAGGCGTGCCAGGCCCGTGGTCTACTGGATGCCAGGCTGCGCGGCCGCCTCGAGGCGCTGGCCCATGGTCTGGAGGCCTGCTGGCTGCCGGATGCCCCCGCAAGCCTGATACACGGCGATCTGTGGTCGGGCAATGTGCTCTTCACGCCGAGGGGCCCCGCACTGATCGACCCCGCGGTCTATCGCCACTACCCGGAGGTGGACCTGGCGATGCTGACCCTGTTCGGCTCTCCGGGGGAGGCCTTCTTCGAGGCCTACTGGGATGGCGCCCCCCCGGCGGACTGGCCGCGTCGCGAGACGCTGTTTCAGCTCTATCCGCTGCTCAACCATCTGCTGCTGTTCGGCGGCGGCTACCGCGGCGCCGTGGAGCGAGCGGTCTCGAGGCTGGAGGTCGAGACGCGCTAGGCCAGCGTGGAGGTGAAGGAGCGCGACCTTCGAGTCGTGCTAGGTCGCCTCCATGGCGAGGAAGTGGCGAATCGGCTCGACCTGGCCGGCGCGGTCGAGATAGGGGGCGTGGCCGCAGTCGGCCGCTTCCAGGGTGATGAGCTGGGGCTGTGTTTCGGCCATGCGCTCGAGCGTGGTCGCGGCGAGCAGGGGCGAGCGAGCGCCGCGGACTACCATCAGCGGGCAGGTGAGGGCACTCCAGTCGGCCCACAGGTCTCGCGGCGTGTCATGGACAAACTGTGCGGTGATCTGCGGGTCGTAATGAAAGCTCCAGCGCCCGTCGGGCAGGCGCCGTGCGCTCTCCAGTGCCAGTCGCCGCCAGCTGTCGTCATCCTCGATGCCGAATCCTGCATAGTGGTGGCGCAGCTCAGCCTCGAGGTCGCGGAAGCTCGCGAATTCATGGGGGCGAGAGAAGTAGTCGCCCAGCTCGGCTAGTCCATCGGGCGCCAGCTCGGGGCCGATATCGTTGAGTATCAGGCGCTCGATGCGCCCGATGGTGTCGGGCTCGGCGGCCAGGCGCAGGCCCAGCAGGCCGCCCATGGAGGTGCCCAGCCAGGGCACCCGCTCCAGGTCGAAATGGTCGAGGATGCCCCGGGCGATGCCGGCGTAGGCGGCGTAGGTGTAGTCACGCTCGGGACGAGACGACCAGGCCGACAGGCCGCGCCCCGGGGTGTCCGGCGCCAGCACTCGCCACTCGGGCCCCAGGCGGTGGGCCAGCTCGGCGAAGTCACCTCCATGGCGAGCCAGGCCATGCCAGGCGATCAGGGTACGAGGGGCATCGGGATGCCATACCCGCACTGCCACGTCGAGATCGTCTACGCTGACCCAATCAAGGTGTTGCATGCTTCGTCTCCGCCGCTGGAGTGACCACAATATGCCATATTGTTCCTCGATGATAAGGTGGAATCGAGGCCTGAACATGCGACAATGTATGTAAATATCCCATCGATCGAGGATGAGCCGATGACGTCTTCCTGCCCGTCGCGTTGTTCCCGCCCGTCGCGCGTTCTGCGCCGTGCCCTGTTGCCGATGATGGTGGCCACCATCATGTCGACATCCGCCCAGGCGGCGGACCTGCTGACCATCGCCAACGACGCCCTGCTGAACAACGCCGAGCTGGCCTCGGCTCGTGCCCTGACCCGTAGCACCGAGGCCGGGCGTGACGTGGATCGGGCGGACTTCCTGCCCCAAGTGCAAGTCAGCGGTAACATTACCCACAATCGGGAGTATGAGAGGCAGTCCAGCTCCGGGGCGGGGCCGGATTTCAGTGGTCTAACACCTGAACAGCAGCAGGCTGCTGCGGCATTGGCTGGCGGTTCTCAATCGCAAGATGACAACGTCAATCGCGTCGGCCTCACCCTCGAGGCTACCCAGGCGCTGTTCAATGCCATCGATCGTCGTGAGGTAGAACGTTCCGAACGTCAAATTGAGCAACAGCTCTACCAGTTGGCGGCCACCGAGCAGGGCGTATTGATCAACGTGTCGACCGCCTATTTCGAGATCCTGCGGGCCCATGAGGTGCTCGAGGCGCGCCGTGCCCAGGAGCGGGCCATCAACCGTCAGCTGGAGCAGGCCCGCGAGCAGTTCGAGGTGGGGCTGATCGCCATAACCGAGGTGGAGGAGGCCAAGGCGGCCTTCGACCAGGCCAGGGCGATTCGCATCGGTGCCGAGAGCGATCTGCAGGTGCGCTTCGAGGTACTCGAACGGCTCACCGGCCAGCGCTACGAGAGTATCGATGCCCTGGGCGAGGAGCTGACCATCGCCCCGCCCATGCCGCTGGAGCGCAGCGCCTGGGTGGAGCTGGCCATGCAGAACAACCCCCGGGTACTGGCCAGCCAGGCCGGCATCGAGGTGTCGCGCAGCGCGGTGGAGATCGCTCGCGCCGGGCATCTGCCCCAGGTCAATGCCTTCGCCAACTACAACTACGCCGATAGCGATGCCGATGGCATCGATGGCCATGACTCCAGCAGTCAGGTCGGGGTGGGTGTCAGCATGCCCCTCTATACCGGGGGGCGCACCAGCGCCTCGGTACGCCAGAACACCTACCTGCTGGAGGCCTCCCAGTATGACTTCGAGGACCAGCGTCGCAGCACCATCCAGGATGTGCGTTCCAGCTATACCCGGGTGACCAACGATGTCGCCACGGTAGAGGCCCGCGCCCAGGCGGTGGTCTCCAACCAGAGCGCCCTGGATGCGACTCGCGCCGGCTACGAGGTCGGTACCCGCAATATCGTCGATGTGCTCAATGCCGAGCAGAACCTCTACAACGCCATTGCCGAGCTGGCCAGCGCGCGTTACGACTATGTGATCAATCTGCTGACCCTGCGTCAGCGAGCGGGCACCCTCGATGAGGAGGCCCTGGCTGAGGTCAACGCCTGGCTGGACGGCGCCAGCGTCGATCTTCAGCTGCCGGATGCTGCGGGCAAGGATCCGGTTATGAATATCGGTGAGCGCCCTACGCCCCAGTGAGTCTCCTGGGCCCTGGGCGGTCGCTCGATAGCCATTGCCACCTGGGCACTGGCTATTGATGCATGACTGGCCATCGCGAGCAGCTCATCAATGGCAGGTCAGCGATAGCCGGTTATCCAGGGCGGGGCCTCGTGTCTTGCTTAGGCAGCTAAGTTTTACATCCATACACCGGTGAATGTAAAATTCGTTCATCCGCTATTTTCCCAAGGAACCCCCACGCGCATGAAAACTGCATACCGAATCGGCCGGGCGGGCCTTCTTGTCCTGGCCGCCGGCATGATGCTGGCCGCCTGTGGTCAAGATGAGTCGTCTCAGCAGGCCCAGCAGGGCGGCGCCCAGGAACGACCCCCACACCCGGTGGAGGTGGCCGAGCTGGCCCGACAGGATCTCGATCTGGAACGTTCCTATCCCTCGCTGCTGCGCAGCGATGATGAGGTGACGCTGGTGGCCCGCGTCACCGGCACCCTCGAGAAGCGTCACTTCGAGCCGGGTGAGATGGTCGAGAAGGGACAGGTGCTCTACTCCATCGAACCGGATGTGTATCAGGCGGCGGTCAGGCAGCGTGAGGCCGACCTGCAGAGTGCCCGCGCCCAGCTGGAGCGTGCTCAGCGCGATGCCAATCGTTTCGAACGGCTGTTGAGCCAGAACTCGGTGAGCCGCCAGCAGGTCGACCAGGCACGCTCGGAGCTGAGCGTGGCACGCGCGTCGGTGGTCCAGGCCGAGGCGGCACTGGCCACCGCACGGATCGATCTCGACTATGCCGAAGTCACCGCGCCGGTATCGGGCATGATCAGCCTCAGCCGGATCAACGTCGGCAATGTGGTGAGCAATGGCTCCGAGCTTGCCACCATCACGCCGCTGGATCCGCTCGAGGTGCGTTTTCAGCTGCCCCAGCGGGATGCCTTCGAGCTGCGCCGCCAGCTCAACAATGTCGGTGCCATAGAGGAAATTCAGGCAGTGCTCGAGTTTCCTGGCCTCAAGGATGCTGAGGGAGATCGCCTGGAAGGGCGCCTGGACTTTCTTGGTTCCCGCGTGGAGGAGGCTACCAGCACGGTGCAGGCTAGTGCCACCTTCGACAATCCCGAGCATCGCGTGCTTCCCGGACAGTTCGTGCGTGTCGAACTCGAGGGCCTCAAGCGCTTCGATGTGTTGGCGGTGCCGGAGATCGCGATCGGTCAGGGGCTGATGGGGCCCCAGGTATTCGTGCTCGACGAGGATGATGTGGCTCGCGCGCGCCCAGTGGATCTGGGTGAGGTGGCCGGCCCCTGGCAGGTGCTGCGCGGCGGCGTTGAGGCCGGTGAACGGGTGGTGGTCGGTGACCTCGCCGGCATCGAGCCGGGCGTGACCATCAAGCCGTTGCCCTTCGACGGCGATGCTCAGGCGCTGGTCGAGCGCTCCATGCAGGCGGGTGACCAGCAGCAGGGTGCGGCGGCAGCGGGTGGTTCGGCTGCCCAGCCCGGCCAGAAGGGCCAGGCGACCGAGGAGGCGGCTGCCGAGAGCGAGTCGGGGCCGGCCGAGGCCGGTGAGGACGACGCCCGATGAACTTCTCCAACTTCTTTATCAAGCGGCCGATCTTCGCCACGGTGTTGGCGATCATCCTGACTCTGGTCGGGGTGGTCAGTATGCGCGTGCTGCCTGTGGAGCAGTATCCCAGCGTGGTGCCGCCCACCGTCTCGGTACGTGCCCAGTTCCCCGGCGCCGATGCCGAAACGGTAGCGCAGACGGTGGCGGCTCCCCTGGCCGAGGCCATCAACGGTGTCGAGGACATGCTCTACATGACCTCGACCAGCGGTGACAACGGCTCCATGAGCCTCAACGTGGCCTTCAATATCGGCACCGAAGGCGATATCAACACCATCAACGTCAACAATCGGGTGCAGGGGGCGCTCTCGCAGCTACCCGAGGCGGTGCAGGCCCAGGGTGTGACCGTTGAGTTGCGCTCCAGCTCGATTTTGATGCTGGTTGCGCTGACCTCGCCGCAGGGTGACTACGACAAGGTGTTCATGCAGAACTACGCCACCCTCAACATCCTCGACGAGCTGCGCCAGGTGCCCGGCGTGGGGGATGCCTCGGTGCTGGGGGGAGGCGAGTTTGCCATGCGCATCTGGATGGATCCGGACAAGCTGGCCCAGTACGATCTGACCCCCACCGAGGTGGCCGCGGCGATTCGTGCCCAGAACACCGAGGTGCCGGCGGGCAGCCTGGCCGGCACACCGCAGAGCGAACCGCGGGCCTTCACATACACCATCACCGCGGGAGGACGGCTCAACGACGTCAATGACTTCCGCGAGATTTTTCTGCGCACTAATCCGGATGGTTCGTCGCTGCGTCTCAGCGACGTGGCACGCATCGAGCTGGGGGCCTCCTTCTACGGGGTTGATGCCCGACTCAACGGCGGCACCATGACGCCGATCATCATCAACCAGCAGCCCGGCGCCAATGCCCTCGAGACCGCCCAGGCAGTGAACGACACCATGACCGAGCTGGCTGGACGCTTCCCACCGGGACTGGAGCATGTGGTGCCGTACGACACCACGCTGTTTATCGGCGCCTCCGTCGATACCGTGACCAAGGTGTTTATCGAGGCCTTCTTGATCGTCGGGGTAATCCTGTTCATCTTCCTGCAGAACTGGCGCTTCACGGTGATTGCCATGTCGGTGGTGCCGGTGTCGGTACTGGCGACCTTTGCCGGCTTCTACATGTTCGGCTTCTCGATCAACCTGCTGACCCTGTTCGCGCTGGTGCTCGCCATCGGCATCGTGGTGGACGATGCCATCCTGGTGGTGGAAAACGTCGAGCGGGTGCTGGGCGAGGATGAGGAGATCACGGTCACCCAGGCCACCGTGCGTGCCATGAAGGAGGTGGGTGGCCCGGTCATTGCCACCTCCTTGATCATGGCCGCGGTATTCGTGCCGGTGGCCTTTCTGGGCGGCTTCACCGGCCAGATCTATCAGCAGTTTGCCCTGACCGTGGCGATCTCGGTGGCCTTCTCGGCGCTGATGGCGCTGACCTTCACCCCGGCCCTGTCGGCGGTGTTCATCAAGCACAAGGCGCAGCTAGGCGAGTCCAAGCTGATGCGCGCTGTGAACACGCCGCTGCGCCTGTTCGATAGCCTGTTCGCCGGTATCACCTCGGTCTATATGTGGGTGGTCAAGGTGCTGGTGCGTTTCTGGGGACTGGCGCTGCTTCTAACCGCGGTCGTGATCGGTGGCTCCTGGTGGCTCTACCAGGTCACCCCCTCGACCCTGGTGCCTGAGACCGATCAGGGGGTGGTGCTGGCCAGTGTGCAGTTGCCGGACTCCGCCTCTCTGGCACGCACCCAATCCTATATGGCCGAGCTGAGCAGCCGCATCGAGGAGATCGAGGGAGTAGAGTACAGCTCCGCCGTGGCCGGCTACGATATCTTGGCCAGCTCGGTGAACTCCGCCCGCGGGGTGATGTTCATCAACATGCTGCCCTGGGACGAGCGGACGCTGACCGCGGATGAGCTGGTGGGGCGTATCATGCAGCTGGGCGCCCAGGTTCCGGGGGGCTCGGCGATGGCCTTCAACGTGCCGCCGATCATGGGGCTCTCTACTACCGGCGGCTTCACCGGCTATCTGCAATCCTTTGAAGGAGCTACATCCCAGGAGCTCTTCCAGGCGTCGCGCAAGGTGATGCAGGCGGCAAGCGAGCATCCGGCGCTGCAGCGTGTCTTTTCCACCTTCAACGTCAATGTGCCGGGGTATCGTGCCGAGATCGACCAGCAGAAGGCGTTGAGCTACGGCGTGCCGCTGAGCGAGCTCAACGCAACCTTGTCGAACACCTTCGGTAATGGCTTCGTCAACTTCTTCAGCTATCAGAACCGCAACTTCCAGGTCTACCTGCAGAATGAGGATGAGTTCCGCAAGACACCGGACGACCTCAACAACGTTTTCGTGCGCGGCGGCAGTGGCGAGCGCATTCCACTCTCGGAGTTCGTGACCCTGGAGCGCCAGGCCAAGCCCACCGCGGTATCGCGATTCGGCGTCTATCTGGGGGCACAGTTCCAGGGTGGCCCGGCGCCGGGCTACAGCTCAACCCAGGCGATCACCGCCATGGAGGAGATTGTCGACGAGACCCTGGGCAGCAACTGGGGCATGGGCTGGACCGGTACCGCCTACCAGGAGAGCCAGATGGGCAGTGCCGCCAGCCTGGCAATCATCTTCGGCCTGCTGATGGTATTCCTGATCCTGGCCGCCCAATACGAGAGTTGGTCGCTGCCGCTGGCGGTGTTGACCGCCACCCCCTTCGCCTTCCTGGGAGGGATCGGCGGCATTGCGCTGCGCGGGCTGGATACCAGTGTCTATGTGGAGATCGGCATGCTGGTGGTGGTTGGCCTTGCGGCCAAGAACGCCATCCTGATCGTCGAGTTCGCCGAGCTGCAGCGCAAGGAGTTGGGCAAGACGATCCGCGAGGCGGCCATCAGCGCGGCGGAGCTGCGCTTCCGGCCGATCGTGATGACCTCGCTGGCCTTTATCTTCGGCACCCTGCCGCTGGCCCTGGCCAGCGGGGCGAGTGATGTCAGCAGCCACCATATCGGCACCACGGTGGCGGTGGGCATGGCGTCGGTCGCGGTGCTGGGGAGCTTCTTCATTCCCAGCTTCTACGCCATGATCGCCTCGGTCTCCGACTGGCTGGGACGCAAGCTGCGCGGCAAGGAGGCGCCGCGTCAGGCCGCAGGGTCCGAGCAGGGCTAGTCATCGCCTGACTCGGCCGGCTGTTACAAGGGGCGCCTCTTATGAGGCGCCCCTTGTCTTTCCGGGAAGCAGCTCACTCCGATGAGGCTCACTGTGCTACCTGTGGGCTACCTGACCGTGCTGCCGCTCCTTGGCCTTCGTCCGGGAGGAGAGGCTATAGTGATTACCAGGGTCCCATTCGTTGGCTAAGTAGTGTCGGGGAGGTGACCATGGAGTTCGTCATGGGAGTTGCGCTGAGCTTTCCGGTAGTGGTGTTCAGTGTGCTGATACCGCTCCTGCTGCTCTACTGGGTGCTGGTGGCGCTGCGTCTGGCACCGCTGGAGCTGTTCGAGCATGACAGCCTGAAGGGTGATTATCTGGCCAGCTCGCTGGTCGCCCTTGGCTTTGTGGGCGTGCCGGCCAGCGTCTCACTCTCGGTGCTGCTGGGGCTGGCGGCGGCCATCACCCTGACGGTGGAGCTCGTGGCGCTGCGCTGGTTGGCGCTGGGGCTGTTCCGGGTCCCGCTGGGGATCGTGGTGCTGTGGGGGGCCTTCGCGGTCGCCTCACCGCTCGCCGCGGCACTCTGCCACTCGATGAGGCGCTGGTTTCACCGCTACTCGCATAGCCATCGGCGCTGCCTGCTGGGTGAGCTTGTCGAGGTGCGCTCGGCGCCGGATGCCGAGGGGGTGGCCAGTGCGATCCTGCTCGACGATCCCCAGTGCGAAGTGCGCCTGCAGGGCAAGGCAGGCAGCATGCCCCGGGCCGGCGAACGGCGGGTACTGGTGAAGTACCTGGTTGAGGAGGGCACCTATCGCAGTGTCGAGGATGGAGAGTTTCGCGAGGCCCGCGCTCACCTCAGGCGGCTGCGGCTGGGTGGGCGACGCTCGGCCACGGCGGCCTAGGGCCGGCGCATCAGCTCGAGCTGGAGAGCCACCAGCTCGCTGCCCTTGATCGCGATCGAGAAGCGCTCGTGGTTGCGCAACCAGTCATGGAAGAGTCCACCGAGCAGCGCCAGCATCAGTTCGGCGGCGATATCGGGGGAGAGGTCTTCACGCAACTGCTTCAGGCGTGCCGCGCAGGTGAAGTAGTCGGTCAGGGCCTCGCGGGCCTCGTCGGTCATCTCATTCTGCATGGCCAGCGGGTCGATATCGCCGAACACCTCGCAGTGATGGACCAGGATGGCATGTACGCGCCGATAGCGGGGTTGTTCGAGGCGTTCGAAGCCGTTCTGGATGGCCAGGCGAATGGCCTCCAGGGGACGCTCCACCAGGCTCGGATCGGCAATCTCCGCGATCAGCTCCTGGAAGGGCATGCGTACCCGGCACAGCATGGCCTGGAAGAGGTCCGCCTTGTTCTTGAAGTGCCAGTAGACGGCACCCCGGGTCATGCCGGCGTGGCGGGCAATCTGCTCCAGGGAGGTGCGTGCGACACCCTTTTCGAGGAAGACCTCTTCGGCAGCGTCGAGCAGGGCCTCGCGAGTCGCGGCGGCCTCGGCCTTGGTGCGTCGAGCCATGGTCAGGTCTCGTGAGAAGTGGATACCTTCATTCTATCCGATGCGTCCAAGATTTACATTCATTCCTGTATGTCACGATGCTCGTCTTTCGCCGCGCACTGCCGTATAAAAGGGCGCCAGGATCGGCACCTCTGCCGCAGGAGTTCCCATGCCTCGAGCCCCCTTCGACCTTGCCGGTGTCGCCATCGCGCCGGGCAGTCGTACCCAGGTCGACGTGCCCGCCGCGCGCCTGTACACCCACGCCCCGCTCTCCATTCCCGTGGAGGTGGTCCATGGTCGCCAGGCGGGACCGACCCTGCTGGTATGCGGCGGCATTCACGGTGACGAGATCAATGGCGTGGAGATCGTGCGTCGTCTGCTGCGCTCCAGGCAGCTGCAGGGCCTGCGTGGGACCCTGATCGCCGTGCCGATCGTCAATGTCTTCGGCTTCGTGCAGAACAGCCGTTATCTGCCTGACCGCCGCGACCTCAACCGCTGCTTTCCGGGCAGCGAGTCGGGCTCCCTGGGTGGGCGCATGGCGGCGCTGTTTCGCGAGGCGATCGTCGATCAGGCGACACATATCGTCGATCTGCATACCGGAGCGATCCATCGTACCAACCTGCCCCAGATTCGCGCCCAGCTGGTAGCGGGCGGGGAGACCGAGCGCATGGCCAATGCCTTCGGGGCGCCGGTGATCCTCAATGCCGAGCTGCGCGAGGGGAGCCTGCGTCACTATGCCCAGAATCGCGGGATACCGGTGCTGACCTATGAGGCCGGCGAGGCGCTGCGTTTCGACGAATGGGCGATCACCCCCGGGGTGCGCGGGGTGCTCCGGGTGATGCGTCGCCTGGGCATGCTGAGCGGGGAGCATCGCCGCCGTGAGCCTCCGGCCGCCGAGGTGGCCAATGGCTCAAGCTGGGCGAGAGCCCCCATCGATGGAATCCTGCGCCCCAGGGTACGCCTGGGGGCGCGGGTGGCCAGGGGCGAAGTGCTGGGCCGGGTGGCCGATCCCTTCGGCAACGCGGAAGGGGAGGTGCTGGCCATGGCGGACGGTATCGTGATCGGCATGAGTCGCCTGCCACTGGCCAACGAGGGCGAGGCACTCTTTCATATCGCCCGCTTCGATGCCATCGAGGAGGCCCAGAGCGCGGTCGAAGGGTTTCACTCCAGCCTGGAACCGCCCCCCGACCCGCTGTATTGAAGAGTGTGCCGAGCGGCCTCAGGCCACGGCGGCGGGCGTCTCGCGCTCGGCGACCAGGCCCAGGGCATCATCGAACACTTCCAGGCCGGCACCCTCGCGATGGGCATTCTCCGACAGGTGGCGGCGGAACTTGCGCCCGCCCGGCTGGCCCTGGAAGAGTCCCAGCAGGTGGCGAGTCAGATGGTTAAGCCTGGCCCCCTCCGCGAGGCGGCGAGCGATATAGGGGCGCAGGGCGCGGGCCGCGGCATGGCGGCTGGCTGCCGGTCCGGGGACGCCGTAGAGCGCCTGGTCGACGCCGGCGAGCAGCCAGGGGTTCTGGTAGGCCTCGCGACCCACCATCACGCTGTCGACTAACTCGAGCTGCTCCTGGCAGGCGTCGAGCGTCTTGAGGCCGCCGTTGATGCCGATATGCAGCTCGGGGCGGCTCGCCTTGAGACGATGCACCCGGGGGTAGTTGAGCGGGGGCACGTCACGATTCTCCTTGGGGGAGAGGCCCTCCAGCCATGCCTTGCGCGCATGCACGATAAAGGTGTCACAGCCGGCGTCGGCAACGGTATCGATAAAGCGCGAGAGGTCGGCATCCTCGTCCTGGTCGTCGATGCCGATGCGGCACTTGACCGTGACCGGAATGGATACCGCCTCGCGCATGGCCTTGATCGCCGCGGCGACCTTCTGGGGGTGCCCCATCAGGCAGGCGCCGATCAGGTTGTTCTGGACCCGGTCGCTGGGGCAGCCGACGTTGAGGTTGACCTCGTCATAGCCCCACGCCTCGGCGATGGCCGCGCACTCGGCGAGCGCGCCAGGGTCGCTGCCGCCAAGCTGCAGGGCGAGCGGGTGCTCGACCTCGTCGAACCCCAGGAAGCGCTCGCGGGGGCTGCCATGGAGAATGGCGCCGGTCGTGACCATCTCGGTATAGAGCAGGGCGTGGCGGGTGAGGGTCCTGGCGAACGCGCGGTAGTCGCGGGTCGTCCATTCCATCATGGGGGCCACGGAGAAGGTGCGGTCAAGCTGGGGCATCGGCATCACGGAGGTCAGGCGTGGAGGAGGACGTATTCTACCAGCCCGCGGGCGTCAGGCCGAGGGGTGGGCGACGCCGACCCCGAGCGGTGGTAGCCTGAAGGTTGATGATGCTGTTTGGAGAATAGTGGATGACAAGGGCGCTGTACGCGGCAGTCCCGTTGGTGCTGGCGGTCATGCTGGCCGGCTGTGGCGGCGAGGAGACGTCGCCGTCGGAGTCTACCGAGACGGCCGCCGACAGGACGACGGACGATGAGATGAGCGTGGCCACCGAGAGCAGTGAGCCGGCCTCTACCGAGGAGGCGCCCGAGGTGCCGCCCTTCGATGAGCCGGTGATGTTCGAGTTGAGCTCCCGACTGGAAAGCGACCGGCGCCTGACGGTGGAGGGCGAGACCAACCTGCCCCAGGCGACCCGCCTGCAGGTGATCGTGGAGCGCGAGCTCAGCGGGGTGCGCTGGCGGGAGCGTGTGTCGGTGGCGGAGGGGGGCTTTGTGGCAGGCCCCTTCGGTCCCGGCAGTGGGCTGCCGGATGGTGGCTATCGCGTTACGGTCGATGTTCAGGAGGGCAGCGTCCAGCCGCGTTCGGTGCGTGAACGCCTGGGTGAGGAGAATGAGCATCTCAGCGGGCCTCTGGTTCAGCAGTCGCCGCACGGCCTGGGGCAGGTGGCCCGCTATCGCCAGCGTTTCCTGGTGGGGAGCGAGACACGGCGCACCCACGATCAGGTAGAGGTGATCCGGGTCGAGTAGCCCCGTCGGTCGTTACCAGGGGACGGGCTTGCCTGCCCAGTCGAGAAAACTGCCGCTGGACTCCGGGCCGCACTCGCCAAGTACCGTCAGCAGGCGTGAGGCAACGAAGCTCGGAGACAGCAACTGCTCGGCGGGCACCCGGGCCTGGAAGGGGCGCGAGAGGCCGGTGTCGGTGGTGCCGGGGTGCAGGCAGACTACCGCCAGTTCTGGGTTCAGGCGCTTGAGCTCGATGACGGCGGTCCGCATCAGCATATTGTGGGCCGCCTTGCTGGCACGGTAGGCGTACCAGCCACCCAGCCGGTTGTCGCCGATGGAGCCTACCCGCGCCGAGAGGCTTGCCACCAGCGCGGTGTGCTTCCCCTTCAGGTTGGGCTGCAGGGCCTGGAGCAGAAGGGAGGGTGCCACAGCGTTGACGTGAAACAGATGCGTCAGGCTCGTGGGGTCCAGATCATCCAGCTTCTTTTCCGGGTGGATCCCCAGATTGGCATCGTGCAGGGTGCCGATGGCATTGAACAGCAGATGCAGTGGACCCTCCCCCATCCGCTCCGTCAGTGCCTGGTAGCCCTCTTCACGAGTGAGGTCGGTGGCCAGCGCCTCATGGCGAGGGTCATCCATGGCGGGCGGGCAGCGGCCGACGGCGATCACCCGCCCCGGGCGTGGGTCTGCCAGCAGCGCCTCGACCAGCGCGCCGCCGATGCCGCCGGAGGCGCCGGTGACCAGGGCAGTGAAACCTGGGGGAAGGGTGGGCAGCATGCGGGGCTCCTCGTCGGGTTGCCAGACATGGACCCCTGATCCCGCCGATGATTCCCGGGCCACGGCTGCCGAGGCGTCGGCAGGTGCGTATAATGCGAGCACTCACTCATCCACCCACCCTCGGATCCGGGACACCGCAACGACATGACCGTACGCACGCGTATCGCGCCGTCACCGACCGGCGATCCTCACGTCGGCACCGCCTACATCGCCCTGTTCAATCTCTGCTTCGCTCGCCAGCACGGTGGACAGTTCATCCTGCGCATCGAGGACACCGATCGCGTGCGCTCCACCGCGGAGTCTGAGCAGATGATCCTCGACTCGTTGCGCTGGCTGGGCGTCGAGTGGGATGAGGGGCCCGATGTGGGAGGCCCCCATGGGCCCTACCGTCAGAGCGAGCGTGGTGATATCTATGCCGAGCACGCCCGCCAGCTGATCGAGTCGGGTCATGCCTTCAAGTGCTACCGCACCAGCGAGGAGCTCGATGAGCTGCGTGAGTCGCGCAAGGCCGCCGGCATGCACCTGGCGCTCAAGCCCGCCGATCTTGCCCTGCCCGCCGACGAGCAGGCGCGTCGGGAGAACGAGGGCTGGCCCCATGTCGTGCGCATGCAGGTGCCGGCAAACGGCACCTGCGTCATTCAGGACATGCTGCGCGGCACCATCGAGGTGGATTGGGCTCAGGTCGATGCCCAGATTCTGCTCAAGTCCGATGGCATGCCCACCTACCATCTGGCCAACGTGGTCGACGACCACCTGATGGGCATCACCCATGTGCTGCGGGGTGAGGAGTGGATCAACTCGGCGCCCAAGCATCAGCTGCTCTACGAGTACTTCGGCTGGGAGATGCCGGAGCTTTGCCATATGCCGCTGCTGCGCAATCCGGACAAGTCGAAGCTCTCCAAGCGCAAGAATCCGACATCGATCAACTACTATCGGCGCATGGGCTATCTGCCCCAGGCGGTGACCAACTACCTGGGCCGCATGGGCTGGTCGATGCCCGACGAGCGTGAGAAGTTCAGCCTCGATGAGATGATGGCCCACTTCGATATCCAGCGGGTCTCGCTGGGCGGGCCGGTCTTTGACCTGGAAAAGCTGACCTGGCTCAACGGCCTCTATATTCGTGAGGATCTCGACGACGAGGGGTTCCTCAAGGCGCTGATGGAGTGGGCCTTCAACGAACAGTACGTGAAGGAGATCCTGCCCCAGGTGCGCCCGCGGGTCGAGACATTTTCCGAGGTCGCCCCCCTGGCCGGCCACTTCTTCTCCGGTGTGCCGGCGATCAGCGAGACCAGCTTCGACGCCGTCAAGCTGGGCCGCGAGGACCTGGTCAAGCTGCTGCAGTTCCTGGTGTGGCGCTTCGAGGTCCTGCCAGCCTGGAACAAGGAGGCGCTGCTTGGCGAGGTGAAGGCGCTCTCAGCGCACTTCGAGATGAAGATGAAGGACCTGCTGGCGCCGGTCTTCATTGCCATCACGGGCTCGAGTGCCAGCACCTCGGTCATGGACGCCATGGCGATACTGGGCTCCGACATGACCCGGGCGCGTCTGCGTCACGCCATCGCGGTGCTGGGGGGCGTCTCCAAGAAGCAGGCCAAGCGCTTCGAGAAGGAATACAGAGAGCTGTAACCCCCTGGGGAGCTGAACCGGGCTTCGCCCGGCGCCGTAAGCGCTAAGAATCGACGCCACCGGTTATTCCGGTGGCGTCATCCTGGCTTACGGTTTGAGTTTCTAGAGCAAGGCATAAAAGGGGTTGACGAAGGGGAGGGGAATCAGTAATATACGTCTCGTCTTCACGGCACACGGGGCCTTAGCTCAGCTGGGAGAGCGCAACACTGGCAGTGTTGAGGTCAGCGGTTCGATCCCGCTAGGCTCCACCAATCGTGCCATGCGTGAAGATAACGTCCCATTCGTCTAGTGGCCTAGGACACCGCCCTTTCACGGCGGGAACAGGGGTTCGAACCCCCTATGGGACGCCACCTTCCTTCGAGAAAGGGCATCCAGCAGGATGCCCTTTCTTGTTCTCCGATGTCTATCCCCGGCGGCGATCACTCCTCGAGATTGCCTGCCATCGATCGCGATTCCGCGACGATTTTCACTTGACTTGTCCACTTTGCGGCGTTCCGGCCGGCTGCCTGTGCACAGCCGGCCGGGAATGCCCGTGGCGCCGATCTCTGTCTAAAAAGTCTTGTAAAACAACAAGTTAGATCAGGTCAAAAAATGATCAATCTGAGCCCAGGCCGCTTCCCATGGCGATTGTGCGACCTTTTGGAAGGGTTTTGAACAGGGTTATCCACAGAAAGTGTGGAAAACGTCAGGGCGGTGGGGAAAGGGGTGTTGCGGCGGCCATGACGGGCCGCCGCGGAGGGGTCAATCGAGCTTCATGGCGCGCAGACGGCGCAGCAGGGAGGAGGTGTCCCAGCGACCGCCGCCCAGCACCTGGAGGTCGGCGTAGAACTGGTCGACCAGGGCGGTTACCGGCAGGCGAGCCTGTAGCCGACGTGCCTGCTCCAGACAGATACCGAGATCCTTGCGCATCCAGTCCACGGCGAAGCCGTGCTCGTACTCATCGGCGATCATGGTGGCGTGGCGGTTTTCCATCTGCCATGAGCCGGCCGCGCCCTTGGCGATGACGTCCACCACGCGTTGACGGTCGAGGCCGGCCTGCTCGGCGAAGTGCAGTCCCTCCGCGAGTCCCTGGACCAGGCCGGCAATGCAGATCTGGTTGACCATCTTGGTCAGCTGGCCGCTGCCGGCAGGCCCCATCAGCGTCACCGCGCGGCCGTAGTGGTCGAGCAGTGGCTCGACACGAGTGAAGTCGGTTTCGTCGGCGCCGCACATGATGGTCAGGGCGCCGTTCTCGGCGCCCTGCTGGCCGCCGGAGACCGGGGCGTCGATAAAGCCGATACCCAGTTCTCGGCAGGCGGCGTCGAGTTCCCCGGCGAGGTCGGCGGAAGCGGTGGTGTGGTCCACCAGCAGGCTGCCTGGGGCCATGCCGTGAAGGGCGCCATCCTCACCTCGGGTGACCTGGCGGACATCATCATCGTTGCCGACGCAGACCAGCACCAGGTCGGCTCCGCTGGCGGCGTCGCGGGGGGTGGCGTGGTGGCTGCCGCCGTACTCCTCGCTCCAGGCCTCGGCCTTGGCCGGGGTGCGGTTGTAGACGCGCACGTCGAGGCCGGCACGGGCCAGGTGGCCGGCCATGGGGTAGCCCATGACGCCCAGGCCGATAAAGGCGACTGTCGAGATCGTGTTGCTCATGGCTCTCTCTTCATATGGGTGGTCGAACGCTGACAGGATGCAGAAAGCCGCCCGAAGGCGGCTTTCTGCAGCATAACGTGTGCGGCGACGGGGCGCGCGTAACCGGGCTTACTTGCCGGGGTAGTCGCGCTGGTCGTGGCCGGTGTAGAGCTGGCGGGGGCGACCGATCTTGTAGCTGTCGCTGAGCATCTCGTTCCAGTGGGAGATCCAGCCGATGGTCCGGGAGACCGCGAAGATCACCGTGAACATGTTGGTGGGGATGCCCATCGCCTTGAGGATGATGCCGGAATAGAAGTCGACATTGGGGTAGAGCTGACGCTCGACGAAGTACTCGTCCTCCAGGGCGATCTGCTCGAGACGCTTGGCGATCTTCAGCTGGGGATCGTCGATGCCGAGCTCCGCCAGAACCTCGTCGCAGGTCTCCTTCATGACCTTGGCGCGCGGGTCGAAGTTGCGATAGACGCGGTGGCCGAAGCCCATCAGCTTGAACGGGTCATCCTTGTCCTTGGCCTTGTCGATGAAGCGCTGGATGTTCTCCTCGGAGTCGTCCCCGATCTCGTCGAGCATCTTCAGCACGGCCTCGTTGGCGCCACCGTGGGCCGGTCCCCACAGCGCGGCGATACCGGCGCTGATGCAGGCGAAGGGGTTGGCGCCGGTGGAGCCCGCCAGGCGCACCGTGGAGGTGGAGGCGTTCTGCTCGTGATCGGCGTGAAGCATGAAGATGCGGTCCATGGCACGCGCATAGACCGGGTTGATCTTGTAGTCCTCGCACGGGGTGCTGAACATCATGTAGAGGAAGTTCTCTGCATAGTTCAGATCGTTGCGCGGGTAGTTGAACGGCTGGCCGACGTTGTACTTGTAGGACATTGCCGCGATGGTCGGCATCTTGGCGATCAGGCGGATGGCGCTGATGGTGCGATCCTGCTCGACGTTGATGTCCATATGGTCGTGATAGAAGGCGGCCAGGCCACCCACCACCCCGCAGAGGATCGACATCGGATGGGCGTCGCGGCGGAAGCCCTTGAAGAAATTGATGATCTGGTCGTGGACCATGGTGTGGTTGCGCACGCGGGACTCGAAGTCCGCGTACTTGGCGTCATCGGGCAGCTCCCCGAACAGCAGCAGATAGCACAGCTCGACGAAGTTGGACTGCTTGGCCAGCTGGTCGATCGGGTAGCCACGGTGCAGCAGCACACCCTTGCCGCCATCGATATAGGTAATGGCAGACTGGCACGAGGAGGTGGCCATGAAGCCGGGGTCATAGGTGAACAGACCCTCGGCGCCGAGTCCGCGGACATCGATCACGTCGGGGCCTAGAGAACCCGAATAGACGGGCAGTTCGATCGTCTTGTCCAGGCCGTCAACCGTCAGCGTCGCTTTCCTGTCAGCCATGGAAGGCCTCCTCTCGAGTTCGTTTAGGGCGATAAGTCATTCATTCTTCGACATCTTCGCTGGGGGAGCCGGCGAAAAAGGTTTGCCCACTATAGAAGCGTCCCAGCGATTGTCAATTGGTCAATGGTGCGCTGCCGCATGTGCGAGGGTCCTGCTCATGTCCAGGGATTGTCGAGGAATTGATGCGTAGCACCATAATGGGCTGCGGGGTGCCAATGGTGCAATAAAGCCTGAACGAAAGGGAGGGCGGCAGGCTTTGCACCATGGTCTAGTCAGGGAGCTCCCGGTTTGTCATGGGGCGGACGGGCCCCTATAATCCACCCCGCGCGACTGGCAGGTACAGCCGGTCTTGCCGCCCCCCCGGCAACGGCCGATGCCTTCCCGAAACCACCGCCCGCCCGGAGCCACCCGAAGCTTTCCGTGTGGGCCATAGAGAGTGTGTAGAGAGCCGTGAATAGCAAACGACCCGTAAATCTGGATCTGTCCACGATACAGTTTCCGCTACCCGCCCTGACGTCGATCGCTCACCGCATCACTGGCGTCATCCTCTTCATCGGTACCATCTTTGCCTTCTGGGCACTGAGCGAGTCGCTCTCATCGCCGGCAGGCTTTGCCGCGGTAAGCGATGCGCTGGCCGGCAATTTCCTGGCCAAGCTGATCGCCTGGGGCCTGCTGTCGGCCCTGGCCTTTCACTTCGTGGCCGGCATCAAGCACCTGCTGATGGATATGGATATCGGTGTGACCCTTGAGGGCGGCCACAAGAAGGCGCAGATCACCGTGGTGGCTAGCGCCGTACTGATCATTCTGGCGGGAGTCTGGGTATGGTAACCAACATCACGAACCTTGGCCGCAGTGGCCTCTCCGACTGGCTGATCCAGCGGGTCTCCGCCGTTATCTTGGCGGCCTATACGCTCTTCATCGTTCTCTATCTGCTGTTCAACCCGGATCTCGACTACCTGACCTGGAGCGGCCTGTTCGCCCAGACCTGGATGCGCATCTTCTCGCTGCTGGCCTTCATCTCTCTGGCTGGCCACGCCTGGGTGGGGCTGTGGACCGTGACGACCGACTACCTCAAGTCGACCGCCATTCGCCTGACCGTTCAACTTCTTGTCATCCTGGCCATCTTCGCCTTCCTGGTCTGGGGCATTCAGATTCTGTGGGGAGCTTGATCCATGTCCAACATGCGTAGCCTGTCCTTCGACGCGATCATCATCGGCGGCGGTGGTGCCGGCCTGCGAGCCGCCCTCGAGCTGGCCAAGTCCGGCAAGAAGACCGCGGTGCTCTCCAAGGTCTTCCCGACGCGCTCGCACACCGTGTCCGCCCAGGGCGGCATCACCTGTGCCATCGCTTCCGCCGACCCCGACGACGACTGGCGCTGGCACATGTATGACACCGTCAAGGGCGGCGATTATATCGCCGACCAGGACGCCGCCGAGTACATGTGCTCCGAGGGCCCCAAGGCCGTCTTCGAGCTCGAGCACATGGGGCTGCCGTTCTCGCGTTTCGACAATGGTCGCATCTATCAGCGTCCCTTCGGTGGTCAGTCCAAGGACTTCGGCGCCGGCGGCCAGGCCGCGCGTACCTGTGCCGCGGCCGACCGTACCGGGCACGCCCTGCTGCATACGCTTTATCAGAACAACCTGAAGAACAATACCACCTTCCTCAACGAGTGGTACGCCGTCGATCTGGTCAAGAATGCCAATGGCGACGTGGTGGGCTGCATCGCCATGGATATCGAGACCGGCGAAGTGGTGCACGTCAAGTCCAAGGCCACCGTCCTGGCGACCGGCGGTTCCGGTCGTATCTACGCCTCTACCACCAATGCCCTGATCAATACCGGTGACGGCGTCGGCATGGCGCTGCGGGCCGGCTTCCCGATGCAGGACATGGAGATGTGGCAGTTCCACCCGACCGGTATCTACGGTGCGGGCACCCTGGTGACCGAAGGCTGCCGCGGTGAGGGTGGCTACCTGGTCAACAAGGATGGCGAGCGCTTCATGGAGCGTTATGCTCCCAACGCCAAGGACCTGGCCGGCCGCGACGTGGTGGCCCGCTCCATGGTCATGGAGATCCTTGAGGGGCGTGGCTGCGGCGAGAACGGCGATCATGTCTATCTCAAGCTGGATCACCTGGGCGAGGAGGTCCTCGGCAAGCGACTGCCCGGCATCGTCGAGCTCTCCAAGACCTTTGCCCACGTGGACCCGGCCAAGGAGCCGATCCCGGTGGTGCCGACCTGTCACTACATGATGGGGGGCGTGCCGACCAACGTGCATGGCCAGGCCATCATGCGTGGTGAGGATGGCAAGGACCAGATCGTCAACGGCCTGTTCGCCTGCGGCGAAGTGGCCTGTGTGTCGGTCCATGGTGCCAACCGCCTGGGCGGCAACTCGCTGCTCGACCTGGTGGTGTTCGGTCGTGCCGCCGGCATGTTCATCGAGGGGGCGCTCAACGAGGGTATCGACTACCTCGATGCCTCCGAGTCCGATATCGAGACGGCGATGAAGCGCATCACCCGCTGGAACGAGTCCGAGAGCGGCGAGACCGTGCCGGAGCTCAAGCGTGAGCTGCAGGCCATCATGCAGAACTCCTTCGGCGTATTCCGCGAAGAGGAGAACATGCAGAAGGGCGTCAAGCAGCTGGCCGAGCTGCGTGGGCGTATCGACAACGCCTACCTGCCCGACAAGTCCAACGCCTTCAACACCGCTCGTGTCGAGGCCCTCGAGCTCGACAACCTGATGGAAGTCGCCGAGGCGACCGCCATCGCGGCACTGGAGCGCAAGGAGAGCCGTGGCGCGCACTCCCGCTACGACTACCCGGACCGTGACGATGTCAACTGGCTGAAGCACTCGCTCTACTTCCCGGCCGACAAGACGATTGGCAAGCGCGACGTCAACTTCGCGCCGAAGACCGTCGACACCTTCGAGCCGAAAGTCCGTACCTACTAATTCAGCTAACACGAGGGTGAGTCACGATGCTTCAGGTATCCATCTACCGCTATAACCCGGAGACCGACTCCGCGCCGTACATGCAGGAGTTTCAGGTCGACACCCAGGGCCGCGACATCATGGTGCTCGATGTCCTGCACATGATGAAGGAGCAGGACAACGGCCTGGCCTACCGTCGCAGCTGCCGCGAAGGCGTGTGTGGCTCCGATGGCATGAACATGAACGGCAAGAACGGCCTGGCCTGCATCACTCCGATCTCCGATGTGGTGAAGGGCAACAAGCTGGTGCTGCGCCCGCTGCCGGGCCTGCCGGTCATCCGTGACCTGGTGGTCGACATGGGGCTGTTCTACCAGCAGTACGAGCGCATCCAGCCGTACCTCCAGAACGACGAGCCGGCGCCGGCCATCGAGCGTCTGCAGTCGCCGGAGGATCGCGACAAGCTCGACGGCCTCTACGAGTGTATCCTGTGCGCCTGCTGCTCCACTTCCTGCCCGTCGTTCTGGTGGAACCCGGACAAGTTCGTGGGGCCGGCGGGGCTGCTGCAGTCCTATCGCTTCCTGGTGGACTCGCGCGACACGGCTACCCGGGAGCGTCTGTCCGAGCTCGAGGATCCGTTCAGCGTGTTCCGCTGCCGCGGCATCATGAACTGTGTGGCGGTGTGTCCCAAGGGACTCAACCCCACTCGCGCCATCGGCAAGATCCGCGAGATGCTGCTGGCCGATAGCACCTGAGCCGATGGCACTTAAATCGAGCTCCGTGGCTTGTTATCATATGCCGCAGCACACCCCCTGTGACCCCGTGTCGCAGGGAGGAGTGAGATAGTGTCGGAAGCCGGTGCCCTGGGCGCCGGCTTTTGACCATGGGATTGAGTGACCATAGGTTCAGTAACCACAGGTTCAGTAACCACAGGTTCGAGTGGCCACAGGTTCCGTAACCATAGATTCAAGGTTTCCGGCCCACGATGGCCGGAGATGCCGGAAACGCATGGGCCCCAGCCGGCAGGGCACCACCGATGTCGCCGTGGCCGCGTCGCGGTGACGCCGATCACACCCCATCAGTGCAGGGTGACCGAGAGATGCAACAAGGCATAATGGAGTTGATGTGGCGCTCCTCGCACGTCAGTGGCAGCAATGTCCACTACGTGGAGGCGCTATACGAGCAGTACCTCGATGATCCCTCCGCCGTTCCCGACGAGTGGCGCCAGTACTTTGACGAGCTGCCGCGCCCCGATGACGGCCCCCACCATGATGTTCCCCTGACCCCCGTCCGCGAACAGTTCCATCAGCTGGCCAGGCAGCGCCGTACGGCACTCGCGCCCGCTGCCGCCGATGGCGAGGAAAATCGTAAGCAAGTCAGGGTTCTGCAGCTGATTAACGCCTATCGCTTCCGCGGTCACCAGAAGGCGGATATCGACCCCCTCAAGCTGCGCAGCGAGACGCCGGTCCCCGACCTCGACCTCTCCTTCCACCAGTTGACGAAGGCCGATCTCGATACCGAGTTCCAGACCGGCTCGTTCTTCCTGGGCATGGACAAGGCGCCGCTCAAGGAGATCGTCGACGCCCTGGAGAAGACCTACTGTCGCTCCATCGGCTGCGAGATCATGCACATCGTCGATACCGAGGAGAAGCGTTGGCTGCAGCAGCGCTTCGAATCGGTGCGCAGTGCGCCCGCCTTCAGCAACGAGGTGCGTCAGCACGTGCTGGAGAGGCTCACCGCCGCCGAGGGCCTGGAGAACTACCTGGCCTCCAAGTATCCGGGGACCAAGCGCTTCGGCCTGGAGGGGGGCGAGTCCTTCATTCCGATGATGGATGAGCTGATCCAGCGTGGCGGGGGCTATGGCATCAAGGAGGTGGTGATCGGCATGGCCCACCGCGGGCGCCTCAACCTGCTGGTCAACATCCTTGGCAAGAACCCCGGCGAGCTGATCGACGAGTTCGACGGCAAGAAGGTGATCGAGCGTGGCTCCGGTGACGTCAAGTACCACCAGGGGTTCAGCTCGAACGTCATGACGCCGGGTGGCGAGGTGCACCTCGCGCTGGGCTTCAACCCCTCTCATCTCGAGATCGTCGCCCCGGTGGTCGTGGGCTCGGTGCGGGCCCGCCAGGATCGCCGTGACGACAGCGATGGCAACAAGGTACTGCCGATCAACATCCATGGTGATGCCTCGTTCGCCGGTCAGGGCGTGGTCATGGAGACCTTCCAGATGTCCCAGACCCGTGCCTACAAGACCGGCGGCACGGTACACATCGTCATCAACAACCAGATTGGCTTTACCACCTCGCATCCCGAGGACTCGCGTTCCACGGAGTACTGCACGGATATCGCCAAGATGGTTCAGGCGCCGGTCTTCCATGTCAATGGTGATGACCCCGACGCCGTGCTGCACGCGACCCAGGTGGCCCTGGATTATCGTCAGCAGTTCAAGAAGGATGTGGTGATCGATCTGGTGTGCTACCGCCGTCGCGGTCACAACGAGGCCGACGAGCCCAGCGGCACCCAGCCGATGATGTACCGCAAGATCAAGGATCACCCCTCCTCGCGGGCGATCTATGCCGAGCGACTGGTGGCACAGGGCGTCCTCACCGAGGAGGAGGCCAAGGGCATGATCGAGACCTATCGCGAGGACTTGATCGCCGGCAACCATGTGGCCAACGCCCTGGTGCAACAGCCCAATACCTCACTGTTCGTCGACTGGAAGCCCTATCTGGGACATGAGTGGACGGGCTACGCCGACACCTCGGTCCCGATGAAGAAGCTCCAGCGCCTGGCGGCGAAGATGTGCGAGATTCCCGATGGGGTCGAGGTACAGCGCCAGGTGGCCAAGATCTACGCCGATCGGCGCAAGATGCAGGCCGGTGGCCTGGCCCTCAACTGGGGCTTCGCCGAGACCCTGGCCTACGCCACGCTGATCGACCAGGGGCATCCGGTGCGCATCACCGGCCAGGACGTGGGTCGCGGCACCTTCTCTCACCGCCATGCGGTGGTGCACAACCAGAAGGATGGCAGCGCCTATGTGCCGCTGCAGTACATGGCCGATGGTCAGCCGCGCTTCACCATCCACGACTCCTTCCTCTCCGAGGAGGCGGTGCTGGCCTTCGAGTACGGCTATGCCACCACCGCGCCCAACGACCTGGTGATCTGGGAGGCGCAGTTCGGCGACTTCTTCAATGGCGCCCAGGTCGTGGTCGACCAGTTCATCTCCTCGGGCGAGACCAAGTGGGGACGCCTGTGCGGGCTGACCATGCTGCTGCCCCACGGCTATGAGGGGCAGGGCCCCGAGCACTCCTCGGCGCGCCTGGAGCGCTTCCTGCAGCTGTGCGCGGAACACAACATGCAGGTCTGTGTGCCGACCACCCCGGCGCAGATCTTCCATCTGCTGCGCCGCCAGGTGATCCGCAAGGTCAGGAAGCCGCTGGTGGTGATGTCGCCCAAGAGCCTGCTGCGCCACAAGGATGCGACATCGAGCCTGGATGAGCTGGCCGATGGCGGCTTCCAGATGGTGCTGGCCGACCAGGCCGGGCTGGAGGCCGAGAGGGTTGAGCGCATCATCCTGTGTGCCGGTAAGGTCTACTATGACCTGGCCGCCTGGCGGGAGGAGAATGCCCGTGATGATGTCGCCATCCTGCGTGTCGAGCAGCTCTACCCCTTTCCCAAGGAGGAGCTCTTCGAGGCGATCAAGGCGTACACCAATGTCACCGACATCGTGTGGTGCCAGGAAGAGCCGCTCAACCAGGGCGCCTGGTACCCGAGTCAGCACCATATGCGTGCCGTCGCGGAAATGCTCAAGGACGGTCTGGGTGGCAAGCTCAAGTTTGCCGGTCGTCCGGCATCGGCGGCACCCGCGGCCGGTTACATGTCCGTGCACACCGAACAGCAGCGCCAGCTGGTGGAAGACGCCTTCAATCTGTAATGGCGCCCACCGGGACGAGAGAGAACCTACAAGGGATACGACATGGCTACCGAGATCAAGGCCCCAACCTTTCCGGAATCCGTTGCCGAAGGCAGCGTCGCTGCCTGGCACAAGAAGCCGGGTGACAGCGTCGAGCGTGACGAGCTGATCGTCGAGATCGAGACCGACAAGGTCGTGCTCGAAGTGCTGGCCCCCGAGGCGGGCGTTCTCTCCGAGACACTGGTCGAGGAGGGTGACACCGTGGAGTCCGAGCAGGTGCTGGGACGCATCGGTGAAGGCGAGGCCAAGGGCGGCAAGGCGTCGGCAGAGAGCGGCGACAACCAAGACGCCAAGGCCGAGAAGTCGTCAGAGGCCAAAGCCGAGACATCGTCCGAGGCCAAGGCCGACAAGCCGGCTGCCGGCGGCGGCGAGAAGCACGAAGTGAAGGCGCCGACCTTCCCCGAGTCGATCCAGGAAGGCACCGTGGCCAGCTGGAACAAGCAGGTCGGTGAAGCGGTCAAGCGCGACGAGGTGCTGGCCGAGATCGAGACCGACAAGGTGGTGCTGGAAGTGGTGGCGCCCGCCGACGGCGCGCTCGTCGAGATCAAGGCCGAGGAGGGCAGCCAGGTCGAGTCCGAGGCGGTGCTGGGCATCTTCGCCGAAGGCGCCGGCGGTGAGGCGGACACGGCCGCCGATGTCGAGCCGGCTGCCTCCGCCGATGATGGCGCCAGCGACAAGCAGGTGGGGGACAAGATCCTGGCCCCGGCCGCGCGCAAGCTGGTGGCCGAGCATGACCTCGATGTCAGCAAGATCGAGGGGACCGGCAAGGGCGGTCGCATCCTCAAGGAGGATGTGCAGCGCGCCGTCAAGGAGGGCTCTGCCGCCAAGGGCGCCAAAAGCGCCAAGGCGTCCACCGGCTCCGCCAAGGCCGCCGCTCCGGCGCCCGCCGTCGAGGGCGAGCGCCCCGAGAAGCGTGTGCCGATGAGCCGTCTGCGTCAGACCATCGCCAAGCGCCTGGTTCAGGCCCAGCAGACCGCCGCCATGCTGACCACCTACAACGAGGTGGACATGGGCGCGGTGATGGAGCTGCGTGCCCAGTACAAGGACACCTTCGTCAAGACCCACGACGTCAAGCTCGGCTTCATGGGCTTCTTCGTCAAGGCGGCCAGCGAGGCCCTCAAGCGCTTCCCCGACGTCAATGCCTCCATCGACGGTACCGATATCGTCTATCACGGCTACCAGGATATCGGCGTGGCGGTCTCCACCGATCGTGGTCTGGTGGTGCCGGTGCTGCGTGATACCGACAGCATGAAGATCGCCGATGTCGAGAAGGGTATCGTCGACTTCGGCAAGCGGGCGCGTGACGGCAAGCTCGGCATCGACGAGATGCAGGGTGGTACCTTCACCATCACCAACGGCGGCATCTTCGGGTCGCTGATGTCCACGCCGATCATCAACCCCCCGCAGACGGCGATCCTGGGCATGCACAAGATCCAGGAGCGCCCCATGGCGGTGAACGGCAAGGTCGAGATCCGCCCGATGATGTACCTTGCGGTCTCCTACGATCACCGCATGATCGACGGCAAGGACGCGGTGCAGTTCCTCGTCACCATCAAGGAGCTGCTGGAAGATCCGGCACGCCTGCTGCTGGATATCTGAGCGGCACGAGCCGCCGGCTGATCCCGGCGGCCCCTGAACCCAAGACATGCAACAGGAGCCAATATGGCCGACAAGTTTGATGTGATCGTGATCGGTGCGGGCCCCGGTGGCTACGTGGCCGCCATTCGTGCCGCCCAGATGGGCCTCAAGACGGCCTGTGTCGAGAAGTGGATCGGCAAGGAGGGCAAGGTCGTCTTCGGTGGCACCTGTCTGAACGTGGGCTGCATCCCGTCCAAGGCGCTGCTCGAGGCCTCCCACAAGTTCGTTGAAGCCAAGCACGACTTCGATGACCTGGGCATCCAGGCCAGCGATGTCCAGGTGGACGTCGAGAAGATGATCGCCCGCAAGGACAAGATCGTGAAGAACCTCACCGGTGGTATCGCCGGCCTGTTCAAGGCCAACGGCGTGACCGGTATCGAGGGAACCGGCAAGGTGACCGGTGGCAAGCAGGTCGAGGTGACCGACCAGGATGGCAAGGCCACCACCTACGAGGCCGATAACATCATCATCGCCGCGGGCTCCGTGCCGGTGGAGATCCCGCCGACCCCGCTGACCGACGACATCATCGTCGACTCCACCGGTGCCCTGGAGTTCACCGAGACGCCCAAGCGCCTGGGTGTGATCGGCGCCGGCGTGATCGGTCTCGAGCTGGGCAGCGTCTGGAACCGCCTGGGCTCCGAGGTCACCGTGCTCGAGGCCATGGACAGCTTCCTGCCGATGGTCGACGGTGCCATCGCCAAGGAGACCCAGAAGCTGCTCAAGAAGCAGGGGCTGGATATCAAGCTGGGCGCCCGCGTCACCGGTTCCGAGGTCAAGGATGGCGAGGTCACCGTCAAGTACAGCGACGGTGACAACGACCAGGAGGTGACCTTCGACAAGCTGATCGTCTGCGTCGGCCGCAAGCCCTACACCAAGGGCGTGGTTGGCGACGGCGTTGGCGTGGAGACCGACGAGCGCGGTTTCATCCAGGTCGATGACCAGTGCCGCACCAGCGTGCCGAGCGTCTACGCCATCGGCGACTGCGTGCGCGGCCCGATGCTGGCTCACAAGGCCTCCGAAGAGGGCATCATGGTGGCCGACATCATCGCCGGCCATAAGGCCGAGATGAACTACGACGCCATCCCCAGCGTCATCTACACCTTCCCCGAGGTGGCCTGGGTCGGCATGACCGAGCAGGATGCCAAGGCCAAGGGCATCGAGGTCAAGACGGGCGCCTTCCCGTTTGCCGCCAGCGGTCGCGCCATGGCCAACAATGCCACCGAGGGCCAGGCCAAGATCATCGCCGATGCCGAGACCGACCGCGTGCTGGGCCTGCATATCGTTGGCCAGCATGCCGGCGAGATGATTGCCCAGGGGGTCATCGCCCTGGAGTTCGGTTCAAGTGCCGAGGATCTGGCGCTGACCTGCTATGCCCACCCGACCATGTCGGAGGCGGTGCATGAGGCCGCGTTGGCCGTGGAGGGCCATGCCATCCACATGGCCAATCGCAAGAAGAAAAAGAAGTAAGGATAACAAGCGCCGCCCACCGGGCGGCGTGCCCCTTCCGGCGATGCATCGGAGGGGACGGTGGTGCCTCCTGAGTCAGACCGCCGAGGTCGAGCCGGGGCGCCGTTCGAGTCACATGCAACCAATGGCATGAATCGATGAACCTTCACGAGTATCAAGGCAAGCAGCTGTTTGCCGACTATGGTCTGCCGGTGTCCAAGGGCTTTGCCGTGGATACCCCCGAAGAAGCCGCGGAAGCCTGCAAGAAGATCGGCGGCGACATGTGGGTTGTCAAGGCCCAGGTCCACGCTGGCGGCCGCGGCAAGGCCGGTGGTGTCAAGCTGGTCAAGAGTGCGGAGGAGGCCAAGGCCTTCGCCGAGCAGTGGCTGGGCAAGAACCTGGTGACCTTCCAGACCGACGCCAATGGTCAGCCGGTCGCCAAGATCCTGGTCGAGACCTGCACCGATATCGCCGACGAGCTGTATCTGGGCGCCGTGGTCGACCGTGGCACCCGCCGCGTGGTCTTCATGGCCTCCACCGAGGGCGGTGTCGAGATCGAGAAGGTCGCCGAGGAGACTCCCGAGAAGATTCTCAAGGCCGAGATCGATCCGCTGGTGGGTGCACAGCCCTACCAGGCGCGTGAGCTGGCCTTTGCCCTGGGCCTGAAGGGTGACCAGGTCAAGCAGTTCACCAAGATCTTCCTGGGCCTCTCCAAGATGTTCCACGACAAGGATCTGGCGCTGCTCGAGATCAACCCGCTGGTGATCACCGACGAGGGCAACCTGCACTGCCTCGACGCCAAGATCGGCCTGGACGGCAACGCCCTCTATCGCCATCCGGACCTGCAGGCCATGCGCGACCCCTCCCAGGAGGACGAGCGCGAGGCCGAGGCCGCGGCGTGGGAGCTCAACTACGTGGCCCTCGACGGCAATATCGGCTGCATGGTCAACGGTGCGGGCCTGGCGATGGGTACCATGGACATCGTCAACCTGCACGGCGGCAGCCCGGCCAACTTCCTTGACGTCGGCGGCGGCGCCACCAAGGAGCGCGTGGCCGAAGCCTTCAAGCTGATCCTCTCCGACGACAACGTCAAGGCCGTGCTGGTCAACATCTTCGGCGGTATCGTGCGCTGCGACATGATCGCCGAGGGCATCATCGGTGCCGTCGAGCAGGTCGGTGTCAATGTGCCGGTCGTGGTGCGTCTGGAAGGTACCAACGCCGAACTGGGCGCCGAGAAGCTGGCATCCAGCGGACTCAACATCATCGCTGCCGAGAGCCTCACCGATGCGGCTCAGCAGGTAGTCAAGGCAGCGGAGGGCAAGTAATGAGCATCCTGATCGACAAGAGCACCAAGGTCATCTGCCAGGGCTTCACCGGTGGCCAGGGGACCTTCCACTCCGAGCAGGCCATCGCCTACGGTACCCAGATGGTCGGCGGCGTGACCCCGGGCAAGGGCGGCCAGGAGCACCTCGGTCTGCCGGTGTTCAACACCGTCAAGGAAGCCGTCGAGAAGACCGGCGCCGAGGCCAGCGTGATCTACGTGCCGGCCCCGTTCTGCAAGGACTCGATCCTCGAGGCTGCCAACGCCGGCATCAAGCTGATCGTGTGCATCACCGAAGGCATCCCGACCCTCGACATGCTCGACGTCAAGGTCAAGTGTGACGAGCTGGGCGTGCGCCTGATCGGCCCCAACTGCCCGGGCGTTATCACTCCCGGCGAGACCAAGATCGGCATCATGCCGGGCCATATCCACAAGCCCGGCCGGGTCGGCATCGTGTCGCGCTCCGGCACCCTGACCTACGAGGCGGTCAAGCAGACCACCGATCACGGCTTCGGTCAGTCCACCTGCGTGGGCATCGGCGGCGACCCGATCCCGGGCTCCAGCTTCATCGACATCCTCGAGATGTTCGAGAAGGACCCGGCCACCGAGGCGATCGTGATGATCGGCGAGATCGGCGGCACCGCCGAGGAAGAGGCGGCCGCCTACATCAAGGCCAACGTCTCCAAGCCGGTGGTCTCCTACATCGCCGGCGTCACCGCGCCTCCCGGCAAGCGCATGGGCCACGCCGGTGCCATCATCTCCGGTGGCACGGGGACCGCGGACGAGAAGTTCGCCGCCCTGGAAGATGCCGGTGTGAAGACCGTGCGTTCCCTGGCTCAGATCGGCGACGCGCTGAAGGAAGTGACCGGCTGGTAAGCCGAGTTCGTCTTCAAGCGATGTAAAAGGGGCGCCTTCGGGCGCCCTTTTTCGTAGGCCCTTTTCATGGCGAGGGATGGGGGAGTCTATGCCTCGGCGAGGCAGCAGCGGTCGCGCCCCTGGCGCTTGGCCTCGAGGAGGGCCCGGTCGGCGCGCTCGATGGTGGCCTGATACCCCTCGCCGGGCTGCCATTCGGCGATGCCGGCACTGGCGGTGATAAAGAACGCGGTCTCTCCGTCATCGGCGGTCAGCGTGAGGCGTCGCAGCTGCTCGGTGAGCCGTCTCACCAGGGGGCGGGCCTGATCACTCGGCGTATCCGGCAGCACCAGCAAAAACTCCTCCCCGCCCCAGCGCCCACAGAGGTCATGTTGCCGCAGCGATCTTTCCAGGCTCTTGGCCAGGGTGACAAGGACCCGGTCGCCGGTGGCGTGTCCATGGCGGTCGTTGATGGTCTTGAAGTGGTCGATGTCCAGCATCACCAGGCTGGCGGTGCGGCGCTGGCGGATCACATCGGCGGTCAGGACTTCCAGCCGCTCATGCAGACAGCGTCGGTTGGCCAGGCCGGTCAGGGGGTCCAGGCGCGAGACATCCTTGAGTGCCTGGTTGCGCTCGTGCAACAGGTCCTGGAAGCGGTCGGCGATATACGACAGCTTGTGCTGACGGCGGCGCTGGCGCTCCAGCTGCTGTCGTGTCTCCTGAAGGTCCTGCTGGGCCCCCTTCTGGAAGCCGTCGGCGATGGTGACCAGTCGTTCCAGCCGCTCCTGTTGCGCCAGGTGACGCCGATAGAGGCGCTGCAGCGCCGAGTGCAGCCTGTGCCCCCGGTACTCCTCCGTCGCCAGCAGGTCTGCCACCTCCTCCAGCAGCTCCCGTTCGCGTTGGCTCACGTGGAAACTTCCAGGGCACGAATGGCGAAGGGGTAGCTGCAATCCTCCTTGAACTCCTCGGCAAGCTCGGCGATGCGGTCGTTACGGGCGTCGTAGTGCCACACGACCTCGACCCGACGCCCCTCCTGGTAGGCCTCCTCGAGAAGATCGAAGATATCCATCATGACCTTTACCGAACTGGTGTTGAGATAGACCAGCTCGAGGCGGAGTTCGAGAGGGCGTGACTCCTGGGCGAGATAGGCCTCGACCCAGCCGATCACCGGGCCGAACAGCTCATAGGAGTTCTCCGGATAGGAGTCTCCCTGCATGCAGAGGCGTCCCGCCTGCCAGTCACTCTGGATGGCGGGGGTGGAGACGCTACCCGCAAGGTTCAGGTCCTGGTTCATGATCACTCTCCCTTTAGATGGTCGCCGTCAGGCTGAAGAAGCTTCGGCCAGAGGATAGAGGCTGCAGAGACGCGACCAGCGGATGGCTCGACTTGCGCGCCATGTCGATCAGCCCCAGGCCCGCGCCGCTGTCGGCCGACTCGTCGCGGGGGCGTCGCAGCTGCTGCTTGTAGGCACGCTTGAGAGCCGCCGCATCCAGGGGGGCCAGGCTCTCCACGGCCTCGACCAGGCGTTGGCCGTCGGCGTCTTCCACCAGGTTGCCGGCCGATACCTGATAGTGCCCTTCGCCGTCTCTCGCCACGGCGATGGTCGCGGTCGCGTCCTCCTCCCCATACTCGCGGCGGGTCGCATAGTGACGGATGTTCTGGGTCATCTCGATATAGACGGCGAAGACATCCATGGCCGCCGATGGCGCCGCCGACTGATGGTTCAGGTAGTTGCGCAGCGCGTGTCCGATCTCCTCGATCAGGCTGCGTGAGATGGGGCCGTTGAAGCACAGCATGATGCGCTGCTGGAGGTAGGTGTTACGCAAGGTCAGAAGGTCCATGGCCTCTCCGCGTATGAGGTTGGTGGTACTGTGATCAGGTATCCGCTGGTGCGGCCGGCGTGAAGCGAAAGCATAGCAGGGTAATGTCGTCGCGCTGCGGATGCTGGCCACGATAGGCGTCGAGCTCCGCTTCGTAGCGGGCGATCTGCTGGTCAAGCGGGGTGGTGGCATGGCGCTTGAGCATCTGCTCGAAGCGGGCATTGCCGAAGCCGAAGCCGTGCTCGCCCCCCGCCTGGTCGAGGAAGCCATCGGAGCAGAGGGAGTAGGTCCAGTGATCATGCAGCGGCAGAACGCGATTCTCGTAGGTCATGGCGCGCCGCTGGCCCAGGGCGCGGCGGCCGCCGGGGTAGATCGCCAGCTCCTCACCATCGCTGGCATAGAGCGACATCTTGGCGCCGGCGAACGTCAGCTGTCCGCCGTCGCGCTCGATCCAGACCAGGCCGATATCCATGTTGGTGGCGATGGAGGCGGGCAGGCTCTCGTGATGCAGCGTCTCGCGACTCTGGCGGTGGGTCTCGTTGAGGATGCCCGCCGGGTCGTCGGCTCCCACCTTGAGGATGGCGTGGTCGATGATCGCTCGAGCCAGCATGGTCATCAGCGACCCCGGCACGCCATGCCCGGCACAGTCGACCACCCCCATCAGATAGCCGCCGTCGGTGGCGTGGAAGATGTAGAAGTCACCGCCGACCTGGTCTCGTGGTCGCCACAGAAGCGCATGGCGGTCGGCCAGATGGCGTGCCAGTTGTCGGTCGGGAAGGATGGCGCGCTGGATGATGCTGGCATACTCCAGAGAGGCGTCGATCTGGCGGCGGGCCGCGGTCATCCGCGCATTGCTGGACTCCAGGGCCTGGGTCCGCTGGCGAACCTTCTCCTCCAGTTCGCGAGTGTGACGCTGTATCTGACCCGCCATATGCGAGAAGGCCCTCGACAGCTCGCCGATTTCGTCACGGCGCTCGGTCGGCAGATGGCTGTCGTAGTCGCCGCTGGCGATGGCCCGGGCCGAATGCTGCAGGCCGCGCAGGGGAGCGAGAACCAGGCGTTCGATACCATAGGCGAATCCCGCCAGCAGGATCAGGAATACCAGCAGCAGGGCACTCGCCAGGGGCAGAAGCCAGCGGCTATCGATAAGCGGGGCGCTCTTCAGGTCCAGGGCCGTCACCACCAGCCACTTGAGCTCGGGGATATAGCCCAGCGTGAGCAGGCGCGGTGCCCCCTCGAGCTCGGCTTCCAGGGTGGCTACCGTGCCGGGATATTGCCGCACATCGGCGATTGACGTCTCCAGCCGGTCGCGTTGGGCATCGTTGCCGAGCAGCGCCTGCAGATGGGGCGCATCATCGTTGAGGTCGGTCAGTGCGCCGGAGCTCAGCGCCAGCTGGCTGCGGTCGGGGTGGGCCTGAATGGCACCCCGGGCATCGATGATAAGCGGCGTCAGACCGGGGGCGCTGCTGCGCATGAAATCGTCGAGGAAGCGGCTCAGGTCGAGGCCGCCGCCGGCCAGGCCCAGCGGTCGGTCGCCGTCCATGATCTTGACGTTGAACCAGACCTTGGCCAGCCCCAGCTTGGCGTCGAGGTTGACGTTGATGTTGTAGCCGTCGCCGCCGGCCATGGTCGCGAAGTACCAGGCGTTGTCGGGATCGTCGGGAACGACCCGGTAGCGAGGAAGACGGCTCTGAGGGGCAAGGCCGTCATTGTAGTAGTAGTTGCCGGTCTCGTGATTGACAATGAAGTAGGCGTCACCACTGAACTGCTGGCGAAACCCTCTGGCCTCGCGGAAGAAGCGGTCACGGCGTGCCGCATGGTCCGGCTCGCCGAGCCATTCGCGGGTCACTACCGAGTCGGCGAAGCGTCGGGAGAGAGCCAGCTCACGGGAAACGGGGGTCAGAATCTTCTGCATGTGCAGAAGGGTGTACTGCTCGGCGTAGCGTGTGGCGAAGTGGTGACGGACATTGTCGAGGGCCAGCCAGCCGATCAGAAGGGCTGGAATCAGGGCCAGCAGACAGGCCAGCAGCAGGCTCAGGGTGGACTGTCCGCGCAGTCCCCAGCGATAGGCCATGGGGTTTCCCTTGCGTCGATTCCGAGGCGGCCTGACATGACCGGCTTATTCGGAATCCTTGTTCTTCATTGTTGAATAAACAATGCCACATTTGTCGTCGTTCGACGACCCTCGACGCGGGGTCGGGAGGGAGCGGGCGATCGCCATGGCAATCGCCTGCGAGTTGGGGAAGAGGCGAGATTACTCGGCGGGGCGCGCCACCAGCGAGCGGGTCTCCTCGCGGGCCTCGATCAGCGCCACGCGAACGTGATCGCCGAGCTTGTAGCGTTCCTCGCTCTCGATCTGGATACGTCCTTCCTTGTCGTCGATGGCGACCTTGGTACGCTCGCTGTGCATCATCGGTGCCGGCACGAAGGCGGTGGCGCCGTTGGCCGTCAGGCGCACGCGCATGCCGCCGCGGTTGATCTGGATGATCTCGGCGTCGAAGGTCTCCTGGGACTCGGCGGCCGGTGTCAGGTAGCGCACGTAGAGCCAGTCCTTGACGTCACGCTCGGCCATCCGGTTGAGGCGGCGCCGCTCGGTGAGCTGCTCGGTGAGCTCGAGGCTCGCCTCGGCCGGTGCCTGCTCCCCCTTGAGCACCCGCTTGATCAGGCGGTGGTTGACCATGTCGCCATACTTGCGGATCGGCGAGGTCCAGGTGGCATAGGCGGGGAGGCCCAGGCCGAAGTGCGGGCCGGGCTTGGCCGACATGCTGGTGAAGCCCTGGAAGCGGCGCAGGCGGGCGTCGAGCCAGGCGTCGTCGCGACCTTCCAGCTCACGCTTGAGCTCCTTGTAGCGGGGCAGCTCGGTAAGGGCCTCGCGCTCCACGGCGATTTCCTGGCTGGCGAGAAACTCCTGGGCGGCCTCGGCCTTGTCATCCTCGAAGGCGCGGTGCACGTTGAAGATACCGTGGCCGATATGCTCCGAGAGCAGGTCGGCACAGCAGGCGTTGGCGGCGATCATCGACTCCTCGATCATTCGATTGGCGATACGCCGTTCCTCGGTGCGGATATCCAGCACATTGCCGGCACTATCCAGGTCGAAGACGAAGTCGGGACGATCTTTGAACACCAGGGCGTGCTCGGCACGCCAGGCACTGCGTGCCTCGGTGAGGTCGCGCAGCGCCTTGAGCTGCTCGCCGATCGCGTCTGCCGGCGCCCAGTCGCCCTGGCCCTCGAGCCAGTCGGATACCCGGTCGTAGGCCAGGCGAGCATGCGACATCGCGGTGGCGGCGAAGAAACGGTAGTCGCCCAGGCTGCCATCGGCGTGCACGGTCAGCGTGCAGGCCAGCACGGGGCGCTCCTTGTTCTCCCACAGCGAGCAGAGGTCGTCGGCCAGCTGCTCGGGCAGCATGGTGACGTTCTGGCCCGGCAGATAGACGGTGAAGGCACGGGTGCGCGCCTCGAGGTCGGCGGCATGCCCCTCCTCGACGTAGGCGGTGGGATCGGCGATGGCCACGCTGAGGTCCCAGCCGCCCTCCGCACGCGGCACGATGCGCAGCGCATCGTCCATGTCGCGGGTCTTCTCGCCGTCGATGGTGAAGAACGGCTCGGCGGTCAGGTCCGCCCGCTCGAGGCCCTCGTCACGCAGCGGCCAGTCGTCACCGGCGTCCGGGCACTCCTGCTCGAGGGCGTGGCGGGCGAGGGTCACGCGCCACGGCACGGCCGGGTCATCGGCCTTGGCCACCAGCTCGTCGATCTGGGTGAAGAAGCCGCGGTCGTCGGCCTTCAGGGGGTGGCGTACCAGGCGTGCCACCACCCAGTCGGCATCGCCGATGGTGCTCTCATCGAGGCTGCGCTTGATGCGGGCCTTGAGGACATTCTTGATGGAGGGGTGGTCCGGCACCACGGCCAGCCGGCCATCGCGCTTCTGGACCCGGGCGATAAAGCGCTCCAGTCCCTGTTCGATGAGGGTGTCGGGCTCGACGCTCTTCTTCTCGCCCTCCTCATGAAGCACCGCTGCCACGCGATCGCCATGCAGCACCTGCTTCATGGCGGGGGGCGGTACGAAGTAGGAGTCGCCCTCATCGGTTTCGAGAAAGCCGAAGCCCTTCTCGGTGGCCTTGATCACGCCCTCGACACGAGGGGTGGTGGAGCGAATCTGTTGCTTGAGCTGGGCAAGCAAGGCGTTGTTCTGCAGCATGATCACGAACGTGTGGCGGGGGTAGGCTGGCCACTATACGGATTCCCGATCGCCGCGCCAAACGTGGCGCGAGGGCGCGCCATGAATCAGTGGCTTGGCGCACTTCACGGGTGCCGGTAACGCGAAACGGCGCCTGCTGGCGCCGTCATCTGGTTTGTCCTGGGGGGTCAGCTTACCGTGATCACCGAGCACTCGGCGGCGTGAGCCACCTTGTGGGAGACGCTGCCGACCACGAAGCCCTTGAGGTCACTGAGGCCGCGGCTGCCCATGACGATGGCGTCGACGCCTCGCTTGTGTGACTCGCTGAGGATGGCGCGGGCCGGGTCGCCCTGGATGATCTGCGTCTCGACGTTGGAGATGCCGGCATCGCGGGCGGCCTGCTCGGCGCGCTCCACGATCTTGCGTCCGGCTGCCTCGAGCTCCTCGTCAGTGGCCTTGAGGTCGACGGCGCCGATGCCCCACACCAGCAGCGTATCGTGGGCGAGCTTTTCGGGGATGTGCAGCAGGATCAGCCTGGTCTCATTCTGCTGTGCCAGCTGGCAGGCCACGGCGAGCGCCTGCTGGGCATGCTTGGAGCCATCGACGGGAACCAGGATGGAGGTGTACACGGTGCGACTCCTTATTGGTCAGGGACTATCTCGAGCCTAGTCGTTTTCCTTGTCGGGGTCATGTGACATGGTGCCCGGTGGGCCTAAGCTTGAGCCGCATCAGGTCCGCCACGCTCCCCCTCCGCCTCGAGGCGACGCAGCTGCTGCCACAGCTCCCGGCGCAGATCCGCCAGGCGCGGTGCCTGCTCCTCGTCGAAGGGCAGCGGGCGAGTCAGGCGCTGGGTGCGCAGCCCAAGGCGCGCACTGGTCAGACCGATGCCGAGCCCCTGGGCGGCCCGTGTGGAGAGGCGCCCGGCCAGGTTCATCGAGAGCATCTCCATGCCGGCCTCACCGGCCATCTCGGTGGCGCCGGCGAAGGCCATCTGGCGCAGCACTTCCCGCAGCAGTCGCAGGCGGGCGGCATAGCCCAGTTCCAGGCCGTAGAGGCGACACAGGCGGTCGACCATCGCCAGGCTACGCCAGGCCACCAGCGACATGTCGACCAGGGTGAGCGGGCTGACCGCCACCATGACCGCGGTTTCGCCGGACATCCGCGACACCAGGCGGCGGGCCGCCCGGTCGCGTGGGGCCAGCAGGTGATGGTCGAGCAGGGTATGCAGTTCGGTCGCGCCGTGATGGGGTTGTCGCGCGGTCAGGAAGGCCTGCCAGTGCGGGTGGTCGGTATCCAGGTTCAGGGCGCGGCGCAGGACATCGGCGGTCGCGTCGGCCTCGCCGCGGGTTGCCGTGGCGAGGCCGCCCAGGCGCATGCGCAGCCGGTCATGACGCCGCAGGCGGCGCAAGCGCCATAGTTCGCGGCCGAGGGCGCTTGCGCCGAGGGCCAGGGCGATCAGCAGCAGCAGGCTCCAGGCGCTGGCCAGCCAGTCCCCGCCGATGCCGGCGGCATACAGGGTGGTGCCGGCCTCGACGGCCCCCAGCCCCAGGGTGCCGCCAAGCAGCACCAGCAATCCCCAGCGGCGCTTGCGGGGACGCCCCAGGCTGGCCTCCAGCACCGGCTCGGCTGGCGCATGACTCGGTGTCAGCGCCTGGCTCGGCAGGTCGTGGGCATAGGCCTCGGGTGGGCGCGGATCCCTTGGTGTGGAGGAAGGGGCCGGCTCCTCGAGGGAGAAACGCCGTCCGGGGCGGGGGTCGTGGGGCGTGCTCACGTCAGCTTGTCTCCGATCAGCCAGTCGAGGGCGGCATCCATGCGGATATGAGGCAGGGCGCCATCTTCCATGGGCAGCGGGCGGAAGGCCGGAAAGTCGAAGCCCTGACGCGTCCAGAAGGCGTCGTCGGGAAGACGCTCCGGCACCTCGCCGGGGTAGATCAGCAACGGTTCGCCATCGAGGCCGGTGCCGCGCAGCGCCGGGGTGTGCCGTCCCTGGCTCTCGACCTCGCGCGACTCGCTGGCGCGAATCGCCGCCAGTGACAGGGCGCGTACGGGGACATCGGCATAGCGCAGGTCCTTGAGGGGCTCGGCCAGCAGGGCCTCGAGCAGTGACACCAGGCGAGGGTGCTGTTCGGGCGTCACATGATCGGCCTTGGTGGCGGCGATGGCCAGGCGATCGATGCGCGGGGCGAACAGTCGCGAGAGCAGGCTGCGCTGGCCGTAATCGAAGCTCTGCATCAGGTTGGCGAGTGCCCGGGAGAGGTCCTGGAAACGCTCGGGACCGGCATTCAGCGCTCCCAGCAGATCGACCAGCACGATCTGACGATCGAAGCGCCGGAAATGGTCGCGATAGAAGGGGCGCACCACATGCTGCTGGTAGTAGCGGAAGCGCCGCGCCAGGGTGGCGTAGTTGCTCGACTCGGGCAGGCTGGCCAGGAGCGCGGGGTCCATGTCGCAAACCCCGGGCAGCGGGAAGAACTGCAGGACCGGCGCACCGGACAGGTCCCCGGGCAGCAGGAAACGACCGGGCTGCAGGTCGGCGAAGCCCGCCTCCCGGGCGCTGCGCAGTCCGGCGGCGAAGTGCTCACTGATCTCGGCCAGCTGTGCCTCGTCGGCCTCGGCGGCGGGGTCGAGCCTTACGACCGCGGCCTGCCAGGCGGCGAAGTGGGCGGCGCGCTGGTTGCCTTCCAGGGTGTGTTGTCGCGCACACCAACCGGGATAGTCCAGGCCCAGCAGCGGCAGGTCGAGGAGCCATTCGCCCGGGTAGTCGAAGAGGTCCAGGGTCAGCTGGCGGGAGTCGCCCCCCAGCAGGCCGGGGCGCGCGGGACGGTAGCGGATGGTCAGGCGCAGTTCGCTGATGCCGCGGGTCGGCTCCGGCCAGCGTGGCGGGGACGCCGAGAGTGCCGCCATGGCCTGGTCGTAGGGAAAGCGTGGCACTCCCAGGTCCTGCTGGCTGACACGCCGGGCCCCCAGCAGGCGGCCCTCCCTGGCGGCGGGCAGCAGGTCCAGGCGCGCCTCCAGGCCGGCATGACGCAGCTGGTTGACCAGGGAGGTGAGAAAGGCGGTCTTGCCGGCGCGGGAGAGGCCGGTGACCGCCAGCCGCAGCTGGCGATCGCGGCCCCGCTCCAGCAGGTCCTGTAGCTCACGGGTGAAGGGCTGGCGCATGCGGGGGCTCCGTCAGCCGGCAACAAGGCCGTAGAGGGTCGGTGAGGCGGCCAGCAGGAACCCCGCGCCGGCGATGATGCGTCCCGGCCACAGATGGCGGCTGTAGTGAGCCAGGCTCAGGCCTCCCAGGCAGATCAGCATGCCGAGGATATTGAACAGATAGGTGATCATCGACCAGAGGGGGTCGGGATTCATGCGATAACGCTCCTCGCTTGTGGTGTCACGTCGGGGATGGTATCAGGAGAGTCGGTCCAGCGGCAGCGCAGCAATCAAGGATGGCTTATGACGACGACCCCCGATGAGGTGCTGACATTCTGGTTCGATGAGCTCAACCCGGCTCAATGGTTCCGCAAGGATTCGCGTCTGGATGCCGAGATTGCCAGACGCTTCGGTGCCTGTCTGGCCGCGGCCTGTCGTGGCGAGCTGTGGCGCTGGCGAGAGACGCCGGCGGGTCGACTTGGCGAGATCATCGTGCTCGACCAGTTCTCCCGCAATATTCATCGTGACACCCCGGCGGCCTTCACCGCCGACCCCATGGCACTGGTACTCGCCCAGGAAGCGGTGGCTTGCGGCGCCGATGCCGGGCTGCCGCCCAAGAGGCGAGCCTTCCTGTATATGCCCTTCATGCATAGCGAGTCGGCGGTGATCCACGAGCAGGCAGCATGGCTGTTCGATCAGCCGGGCCTCGAGAGGCACCTGGGTGTCGAGCATCGCCATCGCGAGATCATTCTGCGCTTTGGGCGTTATCCCCACCGCAATGCCATCCTGGGCCGTGACTCTACCCCTGAGGAGCTGGAGTTTCTGGCACAACCGGGCTCTTCCTTCTAGCGTCTTTATACTGGCGCCACATCACACTCTCCATTTATCACTCACCACTCACTATTCGTCACGACACATACGGGAGGCATCATGGGAATTATCGCCTGGTTGATTATCGGTGGCCTGGCCGGCTGGATCGCCGGTCATATCATGCGGGGAGGGGGCTTCGGTGTTCTCGGGAACATTGGCGTCGGTGTGGTCGGCGCGGTGATCGGCGGCTTTATCTTCAAGCAGATCCTCGGCATGGGTACCGGCGGGTTTCTGGGGTCGCTGTTCAGTGCCGTGGTCGGCGCGCTGATCCTGCTGTGGATCATCAGCAAGGTGAAGAAAGCCTAACTTCTCAGCGTTGATTGTTGTCCAAGGGCCGCCTGCAGGCGGCCCTTTGTCGTAATGAATTCAGAGTCGTGGGGAGGTCAGGGCAAATGGCCCAGAAAGCGGTTTGGATAGTCGCTGATCGCCGCATCGACACCCCATTGCCATTGATGGGTAAAGGCGGTCGGGTCGTTGGGGGTATAGCAGAGCAGGGCGTAGCCATCCGCCTTGACTGCCTCGGCCGTTCGACGACTCAGCCGCCGCCAGTCGGCATGGATGCTGTAGGCCTCGAGCCCGACGCAGCGCTTCTGCCAGCCGCGCCCGACCCCCTCGAAGAGGACACCCAGCGCCAGCCGCGAAGCGGGCGCCAGCCGGCGCGCCTGGCTCAGGGCCTGGTCATTGAAGGAGGAGACGATCAGCCGCTCCGGCGGAAGGGCCTCGAGGGCGGCCGGAAGCGACGCCTCGACCAGCGCTTCGGCATTGCGCCCACGGTTGACCTTGAGCTCCAGGTTGAGCCCCATCCCCAGCTCGTCGATCAGCGTCAGCATCTCGTCCAGGGTGGCGATACGCTCGCCACGGAAGGCATCGGAGAACCAGCCCCCCACGTCGAGGCGCCGAGCGGCGGGCAGGTCCAGGTCGGCGAGCCTGCCGCGGGCATCGGAGCAGCGCCGGACCCCGGCGTCATGCCAGATCACCGGGGTGCCATCGCCCAGCAACTGAACGTCAAGCTCGACCCAGCTGCAGCCGGCGTCGTGGGCGGCGCGTACGGCGGCCAGCGTGTTCTCGGGGGCTTGGGAGGAGAAGCCCCGGTGGGCCATCAGGCGGGGAAGCGAGATATCGGGGTGGGGCATCGGCCATCGTCCTGGTCAGCGAAGCGTCGTCACCGGCGGTGAGAAAGCCGCCCTAGCGTATCGCCATCCACCTGTTCTGGATATGGTCTGGTCTGGATATGCTAGGCTGCGCCACTTTCGATGCCGCCAGATTCAATGCAGCCAGAGCGCCACCGCCGGTGCAGGAGAGTGAGATGAGAGTCGTGAATATCAACAACCCCAGCCAGCGCGAGGCGTGCCTGGCCCGGCTTTGCGCCGAGGCCTATGGCCATGAGGCTGGCCTTCGCCCCCTGGCCACCTTCGCCGGCACCCTGGCGGTGCTGGTCGAGCAGGAGGCGGCCAGGGTGCTGGCGCTGGTGGATGATCAGGCGCGTCCCGTCGCGCTGGCCCTGCTGGTGCTCGATGAGCATGGCAGCAGCATGACCGTGATGCTGCTGGCCGAGCTCGACCAGCAGAGCGTGGCGCGGCCGGCCGAGCGCCTGGTCGCCGAGCTGGCGCTCAAGGCGCCCCTGCGCGTCGATACCCAGGACGACGAGCAGAAGAGACGCTTCAGCGAAGCGGGGATCTCACGCTGGCTGGAAGGCAGGGCCGGTGTGCATATCGGCCTGGGACCCAAGCATCCCGCCACCTCACTGGAGGACCTGCCGCGGGCGCTGACCTTCGACGAGGCCTCGGTGATCCAGTCCTTCAAGCAGGACCGTCAACAGTTCGATGACTACAAGGCGCGCTTTATCCGCGGCCTGGAAGCCTTTCCCGCCACCCTCTGAGTGGCAGGGCTATCGCAGATGGCAGTACCGCTCAAGGCTATTCCGGCGACAGGCCTACGAGGGGGCGCTACGAGTACTTCCTTGTAGGCTACCTCGGCCATCCCTGGTCCTCGGACCCCCTCTCCGGCCTGTCCCCGGCGCCTTCCACCATCAGCCTGGGGTAACTGCGATAGCACTACTCTGAAAGGGGCACGACTTGACCGCAGGAGGCCTTGGCGCTTGACTGGTGGGATCATCCACTAGCCAGCAAAGGAAAACAGCGACATGGCCAAGCGTATCCAGTTGTCCCGTACCGGCGGCTCCGAGGTCCTCGAGCTTGTCGACGTCGCCCCGGCGGACCCCGGTCCCGGCGAGGTAAGGGTCGCCAACCGTGCCGTCGGCCTGAACTTCATCGACATCTACTTCCGTACCGGCCTCTATCCGGCACCCGCGCTACCCACCGGCCTTGGCACCGAGGCGGCCGGGGTGGTTGACGCGGTGGGCGAGGGCGTGACGCACCTTCGGGAGGGCGATCGCGTCGCCTATGCCCAGGGCCCCCTGGGCGCCTATGCCGAGCTGCATACCCTGCCTGCCGACAAGGTGGTGGTGTTGCCCGAGGGTGTCGACTTCGAAACCGCCGCGGCCAGCATGCTGAAGGGATTGACCGTGCAGTACCTGATGCGTCAGACCCACCGCCTCGAGGCCGGTGAGACCATCCTCTGGCATGCCGCCGCCGGCGGCGTGGGCTCCATCGCCTGTCAGTGGGCCAGGGCGCTGGGGGTGAAGCTGATCGGCACGGTGAGCTCGCCGGAGAAGGCGGCACTCGCCGAGCAGAATGGCGCCTGGGCGACCATCGATTACACCCGGGAGAACGTGGTCGAACGGGTGCGCGAACTCACCGATGGCGCCATGTGTGATGTGGTCTACGACTCGGTGGGCAAGGACACCTGGGAGACCTCGCTGGACTGCCTCAAGCCGCGCTCGCTGATGGTCAGCTTCGGCAACGCCTCGGGGGCCGTGGAGGGCGTCAATCTCGGCATCCTCAACCAGAAGGGGTCGCTCTACACCACCCGCCCCAGCCTCAACGGCTACGCCGATACCCGCGAGCGTCTCGAGATGATGGCCGCCGAGCTGTTCGAGATGCTCAAGAGCGGCAAGGTCAAGGTCGATATCGCCCAGCGCTACCCGCTGGCCGAGGCCGGCAAGGCCCAGGACGCCCTTCAGGGTCGCCAGACCACCGGTTCCACCATTCTGATTCCCTGATCCGGCTTCGCCGGACCAGGAGCTGTAAGCTGTAAGCTTTAAGTGGTAAGAAAAACCCTTGCCGCTAGGCTTGGCGTTGCCATCCTGGCTTACGGCTTACGGCTTACGGCTTACGGCTTACGGCTTACGGCTTACGGCTTACGGCTTACGGCTTACGGCTTACGGCCTTAGCCGTTCTCCACATAGGCGCCCATCGCCCGCATTCGTGACTCGAAGCTCGCCACATTGCCCACCAGGTCATCCGGGCCGAAGGCCACGCACTCGGCCAGCAGCGTCTCCACCAGGGTGATGGCGGAGAGTATCGAGGGGAAGAAGTGCGGTGTGGCGTTGGCCACCGGAAAGGTGATCGACGCCCCCGGCACCAGCGGCGAGCGCAGGGTGTCGGTGATGACGATGGCGTCGACGCCAGCCGCCCGGGTGATCTCCAGGGCACGCATGGTCTCGGCGCAGTAGGGCTCGAAGCCGAAGGCCACCACCACATCGCCCTCCCCGAAGGGCGCCAGCTCCGTGAGCAGTCCTCCCTCCTGGCCTCGAATCAGCTGAATGTTGGGCATGGCGATGCGCCCCACATAGGCGAAGTGATAGGCGCAGGCGAAGGCATCGCGAAATCCCACCACGGCGATCCTCTCGGCCCCCAGCAGCAGTCGGGCGGCCTCGCGTACCCGTGCCTGGTTGTCCGCGGTGAACAGCCGGCCGATATTGTCGAAGGCGGCATCCCCCACATCCAGAAAGACCTGGTCGTCGGTCTGGCTGGCCATGTTGCGCAGCTGGTTGGCACGCCCGGAGAGCTCCACAGGCCCGGCCTGCACCGCCGACTGAAAGACCTCACGAAACTGCTCGTAGCTGTCGAACCCCAGCCGCTTGGCCAGGCGCACCAGCGTTGAGGCCGTGACCCTGGCGGCCGAGGCCGACTTGCGGATCGACTGGAAGGCCACCTCCACCGGGTGCTCCAGCACATAACCCGCTGCCAGCTTGAGCTGGGGGCTAAGCTCCGGATAGGCCTCGGCGAGTTGCCGGTTGACCCTGTCCAGAGAGTTCTGGCAGTCATCGGCAGGGTTGTCGTGGCGACGTTCGTGGTCCAGCACGGCGGTCTCCCGGGTGGTCGTGAATGGGGTCGAGAATGAAGTGTTGGCGTGCATTGTATCCGAAGTGCTCGAAGCGTAGTGAAACAAATGTTTCTTAAATATTTTTATTAGGAAACGTATGTGTTGACGTGGGGCATGGGGCTGGCTAGCATGTCAATAAAACAAATGTGCTGTAGTTTTTTTATGAGTGAAACATTTGTTGCCTATGCGGCAACGACCGTTACCGCCATCGACGACTGACGCCTCGGAGGCGCCATAACACCATGAGCCACGCTGCTACCCCCTCGTCTCACTTCTCGACGCTGATCACTCGCCGTCACGGGCAGGTGCAGGAGATTCGTCTCAACCGCCCCCATCGCCTCAATGCCGTGACCCAGACGCTCTACGACGAGCTCAATGACGCCCTGACCGCCGCCGAGCAGGATCCCGAGGTGCGGGTGGTGATGATCACCGGCGAGGGGCGCGCCTTCTGTGTCGGTGCCGACCTCAAGGAGCACAAGGCCGGGCGCACCGCCTTCGATCGTCGTCAGTACCTGCAGGGCGAGCAGGTCGTCTGCAAGCGCCTGATGCAGTTGAAGACCCCGGTGATCGCCGCGGTAAATGGCTACGCCCTGGGGGCCGGTGCCGAGATCGCCCTGGCCGCCGATTTCCTGCTGATGGCCGACAGCGCCCAGATCGGCCTGCCCGAGGTCTCCATCGGCAACTTCCTGGGCGGGGGTGTCACCTGGCTGCTGCCGCGACTGGTCGGCCTGGCCAAGGCCCGCGAGCTGGTCTTCCTGGGGGAGCGTATCGACGGCCCCGAAGCGGTGCGTATCGGCCTGGCCAACCGCCACTATCCCGATGAGGCGTTTGCCGATGCTGCCCTGGAGTTTGCCGCCAGGGTCGCCACCAAGGCGCCGTTCTCCATGCAGCTCGCCAAGGAGCAGCTCACCATGTCCGGCGAGCGCACCCTGGATGCCTGCCTGACCGCCGAACTCGAGGGCATGATGTTCGTCGGTACCACCCGGGACTGGCAGGAGGGTGTCGATGCCTTCGCCGAGAAGCGCACCCCGCGCTTCCGAGGCGAGTAACGCCGCCATGCCTTGTCATCGGCCCGGCTCCCGCCGGTCCTGCGCCACCGTTTCGCCACACTCCCGTGCCAAACTCGACTCAGCGACATCCGTCGCCAAGGTTATCTCGCCATGAATCCCATCGAAGGACATCTTCCGACCCGCAGCCCGCTGCATGACATCTTGGCTCCCTCCGGCATCGCCGTGGTGGGGGCTTCCGCCGACCCCACCAAGCGTGGCTACAAGGCCATGGTGGGGCTGATCAAGGAGGGGTACCGGGGGGAGATCTATCCGGTCAACCCCCGGGCCGAGATGATTCTCGGGGTCAAGGCGTGGCCCTCGGTGACCGCCATTCCCGGCAACCCCGAGCTGGCGTTGATCTGCACTCCGGCACCCAGCGTGCCCGGGCTTGTCGCCGAGTGCGGCCGCCGAGGCATAAAGGGGGCGGTGATCCTGGCCAGCGGTTTCAGTGAGGTGGGCGAAGAGGGAGCCGCGCTCGAACGCGAGATGCTGGAGAAGGCCCGCGCCCATGGCGTGCGCCTGATCGGTCCGAATACGTCCGGCATCTTCAACCTGCACCACCGGGTCAACCTGCTGGCGCTGGACAACGTCAGGCCCGGGGATGTCGGCATCATCTCCCAGTCCGGCAACATGCTGCTCTCCCTGGCACTGGAGGCGCAGCACAATGGCCAGGTGGGCTTCTCCACCTATATCGGTCCCGGCAACCAGAGCGATATCGGCTTCAACGATTACCTGCGCTATCTCGGCGAAGATTCGCATACTCGCGTGGCGACTCTCTATGTGGAGGGGTTCCGCGACGGGCACAAGTTCCTGGAGGTGGCCCGAGAGGTGGCCGCCATGAAACCGGTGGTGCTCTACAAGTCGGGCTCTACCGAGGCCGGCCAGAAGGCGGCCAGTTCGCATACCGGCGCGCTGGCGGGCAGTTATGCCATGACCGTGGATCTGCTCAGGCAATCCGGCGTCAGCGTGGTGCATCAGTCCGACGAGATCCTGCCGGTCGCCGAGGGGCTGGGCCTGCTGCAGAAGGCCCGCGGCAAGCGTGTGGCGGTGGTTGCCGATGGCGGTGGCCAGGCGACCATCGCCTCCGATCGCCTGGTCGAGGCGGGCCTGGTGCTTGCCGAGCTCTCCGAGGCGACCCGGACAAGGCTGCGCGAGGTGCTCCTGCCTCAGGCCTCCACCGTCAACCCGGTGGATGTGGCGGGCTCCACCGATGCCAATCCGTCGCTGCTGGCGACCTGCATGGAGATCGTTGCCGCCGACGACAACGTCGACAGCGTCTTCCTGGTAGGCATGTTCGGTGGCTATAGCCAGCGTTTCGCCGAGTCGCTGCTGGGCGACGAGATGCGCGGAGCCGAGGCCATGGTGGACCTCGCCAATGCCACCGAGAAGCCTCTGGTGATCTACAGCCTCTATACACCGGTCAAGCCGCCGGCGCTGCGTCGCCTGCACGAGGCCGGCCTGCCGGTCTACGCCTCCATCGAACATGCGGTGCGGGTGCTCTCGGCGCTGGGGGAGCGCGGCCAGTACCTGGCTCAGTCTCGAGGCGCGAGCCGTGTGCCCAGCGTGGCGCCGCTGCCCGAGCTCACCACCATCTTTCATCAGGCTCGTGCCGAAGGGCGCGACCTCTTCGAATATGAGGCCAAGCGGCTGCTGCGCGAACATGGCATCGAGGTGCCGCTGGAGCTGGTGGCAAGAGACGAGGCGCAGCTGGTCGAGGCGGCCGAACGGTTCGGCGAGACGCCGCTGGCGATGAAGGTGGTATCGAAGGATATCCTGCACAAGTCCGACGCCGGCGGCGTCAGGCTTGATGTGGTGGGCGAGGGCGCCATGCGCGAGGCGCGCCGGGCGATTCTCGCCTCCTGTCGTGACTACGATGCCGAGGCCGAGATCGAAGGCGTTCTGATCACTCCCATGGCGCAGAAGGGGGTGGAGGTGATCGTCGGGGTGATCCGCGACCCCATCTTCGGGCCAGTGCTGATGTTCGGCCTGGGGGGCGTCTTCGTCGAGATCCTCGAGGATGTGGCCTTCCGCTCGATCCCGCTTTCCCGTCTCGATGCCGAATCCATGGTGGAGCAGATCAAGGCCAGTCGCATTCTCGACGGGGTACGCGGCGAGAAGGCGGTGGACAAGGCCGCTCTGGTCGATCTGCTGCTCAAGGTGTCGCGCATCGTCGAGGCCTATCCCGAGCTCGTCGAGCTGGACCTTAACCCGGTGATCGTCAATGCCGAAGGCTATGCGGTAGTGGATGCCCGGGTTATCGTCGAGCGTGAATCCGATCTCCAATCCCATCGCGACGAGGAAGCCCTGTCATGAGCCAGTCGATGTCTTATCCCCAAATGACCGATGCCCATCTGACCCTCGAGGGGCGGGTGGCGACCCTGACCCTCGATCGTCACGATGTGCGCAACGCCCTGACCGGGACCGCCCTGGTCGATGACATTGTCGCCGTGGCGGAGTGGGTCAACGCCTGCGAGGATGTCTCGGTGCTGGTGTTGACCGGTGCGGGGAGTGCCTTCTCGGCCGGCGGCAACGTCAAGGACATGGCCAATCGAGACGGCGACTTCGCCGGTGACGTGGCCGAAGTCTCGGCGCGCTATCGTCGAGGCATCCAGCGCATTCCGCTGGCGCTCGCCGAGGTGGAGGTGCCGATCATCGCCGCGGTCAATGGCCCCGCCATCGGTGCCGGCTTCGACCTGGCCAACATGGCCGATATCCGGATCGCCTCGCGGCGGGCCAAGTTCGGCGAGACCTTCCTCAACCTGGGCATCATCCCCGGGGATGGCGGCGCCTGGTTCATGCAGCGCCTGATTGGCTACCAGCGCGCCTTCGAGCTGACCCTGTCGGGACGCGTGATCGATGCCGAGGAGGCCAGGGAGTATGGCATCGTGCTCGAGGTCACCGAACCCGAGGCGTTGATGGAGCGTGCCCTCGAGCTGGCCGGTCGCATCGCCGCTCAGCCCCCCAAGGCGACTCGGCTGACCAAGCGGTTGATGAAGATGGCACAGCGCACCGAGCTCAAGGACTTCCTCGACCTCTGCGCGGTGTTCCAGGGCATGTGCCACAACGAGCCCGAGCATCTGGAGGCGGTCAACGCCATGCTGGAAAAAATGGCGAAGTAACCAGGCGAGAGGCGACGGATCGGCCTCGAACGGTAGAAAACACTTGTCGCCAGGGCGCCTGGCTGGCGATGCTGTGGCCATCCGATCACACAGGGAGGTGAACCGATGGCCGACAGCACCCTGATCTTCCTCGTCCTGGGCGCGACCCTGGCAGCCTTTGTCTGGGGGCGCTTTCGCTATGATCTGGTGGCGATGGCCGCGTTGCTGGGCTCGGTGGTGCTGGGCCTGGTTCCCGGCGATCAGGCCTTCCAGGGCTTCGGCCATCCGGCGGTGATAACGGTGGCCGCCGTCCTCGTCCTCAGCCGGGGGTTCGAGCGCTCGGGCGTGGTGGACCTGATTGCCAAGCAGCTCCTCAAGGTGGGCGAGAGCCTCTTCCTGCAGTTGCTGGTGCTGGTGGGCACGGTCGTGGTGCTTTCCGGCGTCATGAACAACGTGGGAGCGCTCGCGCTGCTGCTGCCGGTGGCCATGCGCTTGGCGCGCGAGCACGACATCTCCCCCTCGCTGCTGCTGATGCCCCTGGCGTTCGGGTCACTGCTGGGCGGATTGACCACCCTGATCGGCACCCCACCCAATATCATTATCGCCAGCTACCGTGGCGGCGTGACCGGCGATAGCTTCGGCATGTTCTCCTTCTCGCCGGTAGGCGTGGCGGTAGCCCTGGCGGGGTTGGTCTTCATTCTCCTGGTCGGCTGGCGCCTGGTGCCCCAGCGCGCGGGCAAGGCCTCCACGGAGGCCATGTTCGACACCGCCAACTACCTGGTCGAACTGCGTGTCGGTGAAGACTCCCAGGCCAGGGGGCTGACCCTGCGTGAGCTGCAGCAGAAGCTTAAGGAGGCGGTGCCGGTGCTGGCGGTGGTTCGCGACGAGAAGCGCCGTGCCGGCCATGCCTTCTTCGGGGTG
>NZ_JADNRL010000003.1:0-59019 GCF_015595025.1 Halomonas sp. KAO | reverse complement strand
GGGGCTGCGACTGGGAAAGGAGGCCCAGGAGGAGCCGGAGAATGGCGAAGAGGGGGGGGGGGAGGATGAGGAGAAGAGCGCTGGGGAGACCGCGCCGGAGCATGCCCCTGCTGTCTCGGAGGATCGCGGCAAGAGGGACAGTGCCCACCGCAAGGTCAACGGAAAATCGGACAGGGAGAGCAAGGGGGTCGATACAGAGGGGTTGCAGCTGGTCGAGGCCGTGGTACGCAACGACTCGAAGATGATCAACCGCACGGTGGCCCAGCTGCGACTGCAGAACCAGTTCAGTCTGCATCTGGTCGCCGTCGCCCGGGATGGGGGTCGCCTCAGGCAGCGTCTGCACGAGATCCGCTTTCGTGCCGGGGATGTACTGTTGCTGCAGGGCGATGAGAGCGAGCTGGCCGAGAGTCTGTCGACCCTTGGCTGCCTGCCGCTGGCCAGCCGCAACCTGACCCTGGGGCAGCCGCGCCTGCTGCTGGTATCGCTCGCCATCTTCGCCACCGCCATCCTGGCCATGCTGCTTGATCTACTGCCGGCGGCGGTGGCGCTCTCCACGGCGGCCCTGATCTCGCTGCTGGTCGGCGTGCTGCCGCTGCGCGAGGGCTATCAGGCCATCGACGGGCCGGTGATCGTGCTGCTCGGGGCGATGATCCCGGTGGGCGAGGCGCTTGAGAGCAGCGGCGGGGCGGCCCTCATCGCCGAGGCGATGCTCGCCTGGGGCAGCGACTGGCCGGTGGTGGTCACGCTGGTGGTGCTCTTCCTGCTCGCCATGGTGCTTTCCAATATCGTCAACAATGCCGCCGCGGCGCTGCTGATGGCACCGATCGCCGCGAGCCTGGCGTCGGGCTTTGATACCTCGGTGGACCCCTTCCTGATGGTGGTGGCGGTGAGCGCCTCCTGTGCCTTCCTGACCCCCATCGGCCACCAGTCCAACACCCTGGTGATGGGACCCGGTGGTTACCGCTTCAGTGACTACTGGAGGCTTGGCCTGCCCCTCTCGCTGGTGGCGCTGTCGGTTTCCGTGCCCTTGATCCTGCTGGTCTGGCCCCTGTAGCAGCCCGGGTCAAGAAACAAGGAGCAAAGGAGCAAGGGACGCGTCCTGGCGCAGGCAAGTCTTACTTCTGCCCGAGACCGAACGAAAATGCCCCGGCGTTGGCCGGGGCATGGGACGGGGGGAAAGGTGAGCGTCAGGCGGCGTTATGGCGCAGTACCTTGGACTTGTCGATCACGAAGGCGTCGTACTCGAAGTCGTCCACGGTCAGCAGCTCCAGTACCTGGGCCTCGCGCTCGCGCATAAAGGCGGCATCCTCCTGTGAGATGACCCCCTGGGCCAGGCCCGCCTCGACCCGCTGCTCGGGGTGCAGGGCATCGGCGGCAAGCTCGCCCTTGGCATAGGCCTTGTTGAGCGTGCGGTAGAGCCCCTCGGCGCGCTCCTGGGTCGCCAGCAGGGCGTTGTAGCGGGCCAGGAAGTTGGCCTCGGGGCCATCGTCGCTGCTCCAGGTATTGGCCAGCAGCTTCGTGCGCAGGGCGCTGTCATGGGAGACCGCCTGGGCGATGCGGCGGGCCAGGTCATCGTGGGGGCGCTTGAAGCGCTTGCCCCGCGGCATCACCACCCGCCGCAGCACTCCGGCGAGGGCGCGGTTGGGCAGGTTGTCGAACAGCTCGTCCAGGGCCTGCTCGGCACGGCCCAGCAGTAGCCGGCAGCTGTAGTGAAGCAGGGCCTCCTCGCCCTCGACCCTGTCTCCCTCGTGCCACTGCTTGATCACCATGGAGGCGAGATAGAGGTTGGAGAGCACATCGCCCAGCCGGGCGGAGAGCATTTCACGCAGCTTGAGGGTCGCGCCGAGGCTGGCCATGGCGGCATCGGCGCAGAGTCCGAAGCCGGCGGAGAGCCGGGCGATCTCCTGGGCGTAGCGGGTAGCTTCGCCATCGAAGGGTACTGCCGGCTTGCCGATGCCCAGTCCCTGGGTGAAGGCGCGGGCGGCGTTGCCGAAGATCAGGCCGGCATGGCTGAAGAAGGCGCGATCGAAGGCCTGGGTATCATCGGCATCCTTGGCGGCCAGCTCCTCGAGGACATAGGGATGACAGCGGATGGCGCCCTGACCGAAGATCATCAGGTTACGCGTCATGATATTGGCGCCCTCCACGGTGATCGCCACCGGGTTGGCGCTATAGCCGATCCCCAGATAGTTGCGCGGACCCAGGGTCACCGCCTTGCCGCCATGGATGTCCATGGCATCGCCGAGGATCACCCGCTGGTATTCGGTGAGCTGGCTCTTGAGGATCGCCGAGGGGACCGCCGGCTTCTCGCCGTGATCGATGGTGTTGGCGGTTTGGTAGACCGCGGCCTGGGCGATATAGCCCAGTGCGGTCATGCGGGCCAGCGGCTCCTGTACACCCTCCATCTCGGCCACGGGCACGTTGAACTGGCGACGGATGCGGGCGAAGCCGCCGCTCCAGCCGATGGCGTAACGCGCGGTGCCGGTGGCACCGGAAGGCAGGGTGATACAGCGACCCACCGAGAGGCACTCCACCAGCATGCGCCAGCCCTGGCCGATCATCGCCTCGCCGCCGATGATGGTATCCAGGGGGACGAAGACATCCTTGCCGCGGATCGGACCATTCAGGAAGGGGCTGCCGATGGGGTGATGCCGGCGGCCGATCTCCATGCCCTCGGCATCGCGAGGGATGAGTGCCAGGGTGATGCCGCGATCCTCCTCCTCGCCGAGCAGATGGTCCGGGTCGAAGAGGCGGAAGGCCAGGCCCACCACGGTGGCGATGGGTGCCAGGGTGATCCAGCGCTTCTCGAAGTTGAGGCGCAGGCCGAGTACCTCCTCGCCATCGACCACCTGCCTGCAGACCACGCCGGTATCGGGCAGCGAGGTCGCATCACTGCCGGCGCGCGGGCCGGTCAGGCCGAAGCAGGGAATCTCGCGGCCGTCGGCCAGGCGGGGCAGGTAGTGATTCTTCTGCTCGTCGGTGCCGTACTTCAGCAGCAGCTCGCCCGGCCCCAGGGAGTTGGGCACGCCAACGGTGACCATCAGGGTCTCGTTGATCGACAGCTTCTGCAGCACCAGCGACTGGGCCTTGGCCGAGAAGCCGAGGCCGCCGTACTCCTTGGGAATGATCATCCCGAAGTAGCGCTCCTGCTTGAGGTGATCCCACAGCGGCTGGGGCAGGTCGGCCCGCTCCTTGGCGATATCCCAGGCATTGCACATGCCGGCGGCCACCGAGCACTGGTTGTCGAGGAAGGCCTGTTCCTCCTCGCTCAACCCATCGTCGGTGTAGTCGAGCAGGGCCTGCCAGTTCGGCTTGCCGGTGAAGAGCTCGCCGTCCCAGGCGACGCTGCCGGCCTCCAGCGCCACGCGCTCGGTCTCGGAGACCTTGGGCGAGACCTTCTTGAACAGCGTGAACAGGCGAGGGGTCAGCCACTTGCCGCGCAGGGCCGGCAGCCCGGCGGCGGCCACGCCTGCGGCGCCAAGCAGCAGCAGGATGCCCAGCACGGGGGAGGCGACGAGCAGGCTGACCAGCCCGGTGGTGGCGAGTACCGCCAGGGCGGGCAGGGCTCCCGCCTCGCGGCGCATCACCACCAACAGGCCGACGATGGCCACGATCAGCAGGATCAGGGTGAGCATAGAGTGACTCCGATGAGGGTGGGCGATGAAAGATCGAACAGACGTTTGAATTCTTTCAGACTAGCTTAGATTAGTGCAACCGGCCAGGGGCACGACTCTTGGCCAAGGCTTTGAAGAGTGCGAGAGGCCCTGTCGCCGTAATAGCCTCGAGCGTGGTAGTCATCCGGGACTGTGTGCATCCAAAAAAACGCCCCGCGCTGCAGTTGCAGGGCGGGGCGCAGTGGTGCGGCGGGGACGTCCTCAGTCGAGCCGGCGCTGGGGCTCGCCGCGGGCGGGGGTGTCGCCCGCCACGTAGTAGGGGGCATCGCTGCGCGGCAACGGCTCGCGGCCGCGGATGCGATCGGCAATCTTCTCGGCGAGCATGATGGTCGGCGCATTGAGGTTGCCGGTCGGGATCTGCGGGAAGAGCGAGGCATCCACGACGCGCAGGCCCTCGACCCCATGCACCCGGCCCTGGCCGTCCACCACGGCGTCGTCGCCATCGCCCATGCGGCAGCTGCCGCAGGGGTGGTAGGCGGTCTCGGCATTGGCGCGCACGAAGGCATCCAGCTCGGCATCGCTCTGCACCTCGGGGCCGGGTGAGATCTCGCGGCCACGATAGGCGTCGAAGGCGGGCTGAGCGATGATCTCGCGGGTCAGGCGAATGGCGTCGCGAAACTCCTGCCAGTCCTCCTCCTTCGACATGTAGTTGAACAGGATGCTGGGCGCGGCCTCGGGGTCACGGGAGGTCAGGCGGATGCGGCCACGGCTCTTGGAGCGCATGGAGCCCACATGGGCCTGGAAACCGTGGGCCTGTACCGCGCTCTTGCCGTTGTAGCTGATGGCAATCGGCAGGAAGTGGTACTGCAGGTTGGGCCATGCCTCCTGGTCATTGCTGCGGATGAAGCCGGAGGCCTCGAACTGGTTGCTGGCGCCGACCCCGCGGCCGAAGAACAGCCATTCGGCGCCGATCTTCGGCTGGTTCCACCATTTCAGGGCCGGGTAGAGAGAGATCGGCTGAGAGCACTCGTACTGGATATACATCTCCAGATGATCCTGGAGATGGGCGCCGACATTGGCGTTGATCTGCACCGGGGCAATGCCGAACTCCTCCAGAACATCGGCGGGGCCGACGCCCGAGCGCTGCAGGATCTGTGGCGAGGCGATGGCGCCGCCGCACAGCAGCACCTCTCGGCGGGCGCGTACCCGCTGCTCCTGGCCACGCCTGCGGTAGCGCACGCCGACCGCACGCTTGCCCTCGAATTCGATGATGTCGGTCATGGCGCGGGTCTCGATGGTCAGGTTCGAGCGCCCCTTGGCCTGGTCAAGATAGCCCCGGGCGGTAGACGCACGTCGCCCCCTGGGCGTGACGAAGCGGTCCATGGGGCCGAAGCCCTCCTGCTGGTAGCCGTTGACGTCGTCGGTCTCCGGGTAGCCGGCCTGCTTGCCCGCCTCGATAAAGGTGCGATAGAGCGGGTTGTGGTCCGCTTTCGGGGTCGTGACACTCACCGGCCCGTCGCCGCCATGGTAGTCGTTGGGGCCGATATCGCGGCTCTCGGACTTGCGGAAATAGGGCAGGCAGTCCGCATAGGCCCAGTCCTCGAGTCCCGGCGCCTTGGCCCAGTGGTCGTAGTCCAGGGCGTTGCCACGGATATAGCACATGCCGTTGATCAGCGAGGAGCCCCCCAGCCCCTTGCCACGGCCACACTCCATGCGCCGGCCGTCCATATGGGGCTCGGGATCGGTCTCGAAGGCCCAGTTGTTGAGCGTGCCCTGGAGTGGATAGGCCAGTGCCGCCGGCATCTGGGTGCGGAAGTCGAGGCGATAGTCGGGGCCGCCGGCCTCGAGCAGCAGCACCGAGACGTCGGCGTCCTCGGTCAGGCGGGTGGCCAGCACATTGCCGGCGGAGCCGGCGCCGACAATGACGTAGTCGAATTCGCGGATCTGGGTCATGGGAGGGTCTCTCAAGGCAACATCAGTACGGGGCTGTTCCGATGGCAGGCATTGCTGTGCCGGACCATCGCGAGGGCGCGGTGAAATCCCCCCCTCGCGACGAGCTGTCCCCGGCGCCCCTGGCAGGTGAGGAGTAGCGCTTAGAACACCGATTCGAAGGGGCCCATCTCCACCTGTACCGACTTGGTCTGGGTGTAGTGGGCCAGGGTCTCGAGGCCGTTCTCGCGGCCCACACCGGACTGCTTGTAGCCGCCCACCGGCATCTCGGCGGGGGAGTCGCCCCAGGTGTTGATCCAGCAGATACCCGCCTCCAGGCGATGGATCACCCGGTGGGCACGGTTGAGGCTCTCGGTGAAGAGGCCGGCTGCCAGCCCGTAATGGGTATCATTGGCGCGGCGAATGACCTCCTCCTCGTCATCGAAGGTGAGGAGTGCCATCACCGGGCCGAAGATCTCCTCGCGCACGAGGCGCATCTCGTCGGTGCAGTCGCTGAATACCGTGGGAGCCGCCCAGGCGCCCCTGGACCACGCGACACCGGCCTGCTCGTCCTTGTCCCAGCGCTCCCCGCCGGCCAGCAGGGTGGCACCCTCCTGCTGACCCAGCTCGATATAGGAGAGTACCTTGGCCTGGTGCTCGAAGCTCACCAGCGGGCCGAAGTTGATGCTCGGGTCCAGTGGGTCGCCGGCCTTGATGCGTGCCACCCGTGCCTTGAGCCTCGCCTCGAAGTCGGCCTTCACCGAGCGCTCGACGAAGACCCGGGTGCCGTTGGTACAGACCTGACCGCTGGAGTAGAAGTTGGCCATCATGGCGGCATCGGCGGCGCGGTCGAGGTCGGCGTCGGCGAACACGATCAGCGGCGACTTGCCGCCCAGCTCCATGGTCACCTCCTTGAGGGTCGAGCCACCGGCGGCCGCCATCACCTTCTTGCCGGTACCCACCTCGCCGGTAAAGGAGACCTTGGCGATCTCCGGGTGCTCGGTGAGCATGGCGCCCACCTGGCCGTCGCCGTGCACCACATTGAAGACACCGTCGGGCAGCCCGGCCTCGGTCAGGATCTCGGCCAGTTTCATGGCGGTGAGCGGGGTCACCTCGCTGGGCTTGAAGACCACGGCGTTGCCGGCGGCCAGGGCCGGTGCCGCCTTCCAGCAGGCGATCTGGATGGGGTAGTTCCAGGCGCCGATGGCGCCGATCACCCCCAGCGGCTCGCGGCGGGTATAGACGAAGGAGTCCTCGCGCAGCGGGATCTGGGTGCCCTCGATGGCGGCGGCCAGGCCGGCGTAGTACTCCAGGGCGTCGGCACCGGTGACGATGTCCACCGCCGCGGTTTCGCTGATCGGCTTGCCGGTATTGCGGGTCTCGAGCTCGGCGAGCTCATCATTCCGCTCTCTTAACAGCGCCACGGCGCGCTGCAGGATGCGTCCGCGCTGCATGCCGCTCATCGCCGCCCACTCGCGCTGACCGCGTTTGGCGGCGGCCACGGCGGCATCCACATCGGCGCTGGCGGCCTGCTGCACCCGGGCCAGCAGGCTGCCATCGAAGGGGTTGTGTACCTCGAAGCTGGCGCCTGAGGTGGCATCGGCGGTATGCCCGTCGATATAGAGGGGCAGGGCAGTTGAATCGGTCATGGGTCTCTCCTCAGCGAGCGTCGATGGCGGTGGCAGAGTCGGAAGCGGCAACAGAGTTAGAAGCGGCAGCAGAGTCGGAAGTGGCAAGTAGCCTGTCGAGGGTGGCGAGTGCCGCCTGGCGGGCGCCTTCGGCATCCAGACCCTCCGGCGTGAGTGCCCCGCGCAGCCAGAGGCCGTCGATCACCGCCGCCAGGGTGCGCGATGCCAGTCGCGCCTCGTCGAGCGGCATCAGGCGGCGGAACTGGGCGCACAGGTTCGAGTATAGGCGCCGGTCGTTGACCTGCTGCAGGCGCGCAAGGCGCGGCTTGTGCATGCTGCTGGCCCAGAAGGCCAGCCAGGTCTTGGCCACCGGGTCGGTCACCTGGCTGCGGTCGAAATTTCCCTCGATGATGGCTTCCAGTCGGGCTCGGGGGGTGTCGTGACGCAGCTCGCGCCGGCAGGCGGCCACGGCCTCGCCCAGGTCGCTGAGGATCTGGCGCATGGTGGCCTCGAGCAGGCCATCCTTGCCGCCGAAGTAATGGCTGATGATGCCGGCCGATACCCCCGCGTGTCGCGCAATGCGCGCCACGGTGGCGTCGGCAAGGCCGACTTCATCGATGGCCGCCATGGTCGCCTTGATCAGCTGCTGGCGGCGGATGGGTTCCATTCCGACCTTGGGCATTGTCGAGCCCTCTCTTGTCCTGATGACTTGCCACCACACCGGTATGTGCGGTTAGGATAGTGCCAGCTTGCCAGTTTTTTATTGAACGTTCAATCAATAAAAAGTTGGCAGACGCCGACTATACTCAAGTCCCTTCACGGAGGTAATTTCATGAACGCAACTCGCATTTCCCGCCGTACCAGTCGCCATATGAGTCTTGGCCTGGGTGCCGCCGCGCTGGTGCTGGGGGCTGCCCCGGTGCTTGCCCAGGAGTCCGAAAGCTGCGAGACGCTGCGCTTCGCCGAGGTGGGCTGGACCGACATCACCGCGACCACCGCTCTGGCCACCGAGGTATTCGAGGCGCTGGGCTATGAGACCCGTATCGACACCGTTTCCGTGCCCATCGCCTATCAGGGCATGAAGAATGGTGACTTCGATATCTTCCTGGGCAACTGGATGCCCTCCATGGCATCGATCAGCAATCCCTATGTCGAAGAGGGGAGCGTCGACCGTCTGCGTGCCAACCTCGAGGGAGCCAAGTACACCCTGGCGGTGCCGCAGTATGTGTACGATGCCAGCGTCACCTCGCTGGCCGATCTGGACCAGCATGCCGACAAGTTCGACAGCAGCATCCATGGCATCGAGGCCGGCAACGACGGCAATCAGATGATCCAGCAGATGATCGATGACGACGCCTTCGGCCTGGGTGACTGGCGGCTTGTCGATTCCAGCGAGGCGGGCATGCTCTCCGAACTGGGCGCCCGGGTGCCGGACGAGAACTGGATGGTGTTCCTGGGCTGGGAACCGCACCCGATGAACACCAACTTCGACATGGCCTACCTGGAGGGAGCCGACGATTACTTCGGTCCCGACCTGGGGGGCGCCACGATCTATACCAACACTCGTGATGGCCTCGTCGAGGAGTGTGGCAATGTGGCGACCCTGCTGGACAACCTCGTGTTCACCCTCGAGATGGAGAGCCAGCTGATGGGGGAGATCATGGAGGAGGGCGAGGACCCCCGTGACGCCGCCCGTGACTATCTGCAGGCCAATCCGGAAGTGCTCGACGCCTGGCTCGAGGGTGTCGAGACCCGCGACGGTGAGGACGGCCTGGCCGCCGTGCGCGAGGCACTCGAGATCGAGTCCTGAAATGTCGCCGCTGGACTTGCCAAGCGGCGAGTCCATGTGCATAATGCGTCTCCATTGCGCGGCCGAGGTCGCGCAATCTAGTGGAAAGGCTACGTAGCTCAGCTGGTTAGAGCACATCACTCATAATGATGGGGTCCCCTGTTCGAATCAGGGCGTAGCCACCAGGATTATTTCAGCGCCCGCCCGACACTCGTCGTGCGGGCGCTGTGCGTTAGAGCGGATCATCGTACGAATCCTTGCGGAGGTCCTTGACCTTGCTGGGGGAATCCGTATACTACGCACCGTGTTCGACGCCGTTCCCCGATAGCTCAGTTGGTAGAGCAAATGACTGTTAATCATTGGGTCGCAGGTTCGAGTCCTGCTCGGGGAGCCAACACGGCGACGGCAACACAGCGATGCGACACGATTCCTCGATAGCTCAGTTGGTAGAGCAAGTGACTGTTAATCACTGGGTCGCAGGTTCGAGTCCTGCTCGAGGAGCCAATCGCTCGGCATCGTCACCTCAGGTTATTCCCGGATAGCTCAGTTGGTAGAGCAAGTGACTGTTAATCACTGGGTCGCAGGTTCGAGTCCTGCTCCGGGAGCCATCTCGTCTTTCCAGCTTAACCCTCGCCAGCTTCACCCTTGCCAGTTTCGCCCACTCTAGCTTCACCCTTCCTAGCTTCATCTTCTCTGGTTTCACCCCATTTCTGCGCACGATAATGATCACCGGGTCTTGTACCGGTCCTTCCGTGTGCCTGTCAGTTTCTGTGCGAATTTCTGTGCGAATTTCTGTGCGAATGTCTGTGTGAGTTACTGAGTGGGTTTTACGTGCGTCTGTCCGACGGCCATCGCTTGGGCTGTCACGGTGGGTCGCATGCAATGAAAGAGGCCGTCGCCCCGGGGCGACGGCCTCTTTCATGGTGGGGAGGGGCTCACTCCCGGTGGGCGAAGCGGTAGTTGTTCTCGAGCTGGGAGTAGTCGAGCAGGATATGCGCGGCTTCCAGCACCTGGACCTGCTCCACCGGCTCCTCCTCTTCCTGGTCGCCGTCGTCCTCTTCGTCGCGGGCGTCGGTCCACTCTTCCAGGGGCTCCAGGCCGAGTGCCTCGCGACGCTGATTCTCCAGGGCGAGCTGTTCGGCCTCGAGTGCCTCGGTCTCCGCCTGGCGGAGTTCGCGGTTGAGGCTGACGCTGGTCGTCTCCTTGCGCATCCGGCGGTTAAGCTCGGCCTGCTGTTCGAGGTAGACGAAGTTGGGATGGGTGTCGGCACGCTCGCGGTGACGGGCTCGCAGCGTCTCCAGGAAGCGCCATGGCTCGCCGTACTCCCGGTACTGCACCGAGCGGACGGTGTCCCAGTCCAGGGCGTTGTCGAGGCTGCTCTCGCCGATCAGCTCGGGGTCGATCAGGCTCGGGAAGATGATATCCGGCTCCACGCCACGGTGCTGGGTGCTCTCGCCGGAGATGCGATAGAACTTGGCGCGGGTCAGCTTGATCTCGCCATGACTGAGCTCATTGAGGGTCTGCACCGTGCCCTTGCCGAAGGTGGGGGTGCCGACGACCAGGCCTCGCCCGTAATCCTGGATGGCGCCGGCGAAGATCTCCGAGGCGGAGGCCGACAGGCGATTGACCAGCACCGTCAGGGGGCCATCGTAGATGGCGCCGGTGTCGGTATCGCCGTAGAGGCTGATGCGCCCGCGCGCATCTCGCACCTGGACGGTGGGGCCGCGATCGATAAATAGTCCGATCAGGGAGTTGGCCTCCTGCAGGGCGCCGCCGCCATTGTTGCGCAGGTCGAGGACGATGCCTTCGATGCCCTGGTTCTGCAGTGCCTCGATCTCCTTGGCCACATCGCGAGTGGTGCTGCGATACTCTTCATCGCCGGCCTGCCAGGCGTCGAAGTCGACATAGAAGGTGGGCACGGTGATCACGCCGACGCGGTGCACGCCATCATCATGTTCGAGTTCGAGCACCTCGCTCTGGGCCGCCTGGTCCTCGAGCTTCACGGTGTCTCGAGTGATCTGGACCTCCTTGGAACGCGTCATGTCCACCGCCTGGGCGGGAACCACGTCGAGGCGTACCACCGAGCCCTTGGGGCCGCGGATCAGCTCCACCACCGAGTCGAGGCGCATGCCCACCACGTTGACCATGTCGCCATCTTCCTGGCCGACTCCCACGATGCGATCGGCGGGCTCAAGCACACCGGCGCGCTCCGCCGGGCCGCCGGGCACCAGGCTTGCGACCTTGACGTATTCGCCGTCGGCCTGGAGCAGGGCGCCGATGCCTTCAAGCGAGAGGCGCATCTGGATGTCGAAGGATTCGCCCTGGCGGGGAGAGAGGTAGCCGGTGTGAGGGTCGATGCTACCGGTGACCGCTGCCATCAGCAGGCCGAAGATATCCTCCTCGTTGGTCTGCTGCAGGCGGTTGAGCTGGCCCTCGTAGCGCTGGCGGAGATTGGTCTCGACCTGCTCCTCGTCCTGGTCACTGATCACCAGGGTCAGGGCGGCGTTCTTGAGCCGGCGCTCCCAGAGCTCATCCAGAATCTGGGTGCTCTCCGCCCATGGGGCATCCTCGCGGTCCACCTCCAGGCGCTGCTCTCCCTCATAGGTAAAGTCGAGGCCCTGGTCGAGGCGCTCGAGAAGCCACTCGAAGCGAGCCTCGGCGCGCTCATGGTAGCGCTGATAGAGTGAGAAGAAGGGGGCCAGCTCGCCATCGAGCAGGGCATCATCGAGCTGCTCTTCCAGCGGATGGAATTCCGCCACATCCTGTTCGGTCAGGAAGGCGCGCTGACTGTCGAGCACATCGAGATAGCGTTCGAAGGCCCGGCGTGACCAGCTATCGTCCAGGCTGACGTCGGCGTAGTGACCATAACGTAGCGCTTCGGCCAGCTCGGTGGCGGCCCGGCGCTGGGCGTCGGTGGGTTCTGGCTGTGCCAGGGCGACGCCGGTGGCCAGCAGCAGGGCTGCCAACAAGGCCATGGATCGTCCCATATGGGCAAGCGGGCTCATCGATGAAGCACTCCCGGTTTGATGTACACTCAATTCCCTTGACCGTTATCCGGCTCGCGAGTTGCGCGGAACGGCAGTCCATTGTAGCAGCTTACCCGCTGTGCCCATCATCTACACTTTTGCCCAACCCTAGAGGAACCCATGCTCTCCCAGGATGATCTGCTTACGCGGCTTCTCGACTTCCTGCACCGCTCGCCTACTCCCTGGCATGCCACCGCCAATATGGCGGCCCGTCTCGAATCCGCCGGTTTCCGCCGCCTGGACGAGCGCGAGGCCTGGTCGTTGACGCCGGGCGAGCGGGTCTATGTAACGCGCAACGACTCCTCCATCATCGCCCTGCAGTTGCCCGAGACGCGGCTCGAGGCGCTGCGCATGATCGGTGCCCATACCGATAGCCCCGGGTTGCGACTCAAGCCCAATGCCGCCCAGACCGCAGCCGGCTGGCTGCAGCTTGGCGTCGAGGTCTATGGGGGAGCCCTGTTGGCGCCCTGGTTCGACCGCGAGCTGGGGCTCGCCGGCCGGGTGCATGTCCGCTATCCCGATGGCCGTCTCGAGGGGCGCCTGCTGCATGTCGACCGCCCAGTGGCGATCATTCCCAGTCTGGCCATCCATCTCGATCGCGAGGCCAACAGCGGTCGTGCGCTGAACGCTCAGACCCAGATGGCGCCGGTGCTGCTGCAGGGTGGTGAGGAGGGCGACCTGCCGAGGCTGCTCAAGGAGTGGGTCTCGGAGCAGCACGCCATCGAGGCGTTCGAGCTGCTCGACTTCGAGCTGGGCTTTCATGATATGCAGCCGCCTGCGCGGGTGGGGATCAAGGGGGAGCTGATTGCCAGCGCCCGGCTCGACAACCTGCTCTCCTGCTTTATCGGCCTGGAGGCGTTGCTGGCCAGTGATGGCAAGCAGGGTGTCGTGCTGGTGGCCAACGACCATGAGGAGGTCGGCAGCGCCAGTGCCTGCGGCGCCCAGGGGCCTTTTCTGGGAGATGTGCTGCGCCGGGTTCACGAGCGGCTCGGCGACGGCAGCGAGGAGGGCTTTATTCGACTGATCCAGGCCTCGCGGATGATCTCCTGCGACAACGCGCATGCTCTGCATCCCAATTTCCAGGACAAGCACGATGCGGCCCATGGTCCCGCACTCAACGGCGGGCCGGTGATCAAGGTCAATGCCAGTCAGCGCTACGCCACCAACAGTGCGACGGCGGCGCTGTTTCGCGACCTCTGTCGCGAGGCCGAGGTGCCCGTGCAGAGCTTCGTGACGCGTGCCGACATGGGGTGTGGCAGCACCATCGGGCCGATCACCGCCACCGAACTCGGTGTGCCTACCCTCGATGTGGGGGTGCCGCAGTGGGCCATGCACTCGATCCGTGAGACCGCGGGAAGTGAGGATGTGGCCTATCTGACGCGGGTGCTGGCTGCCTTCTGCAACCGTCCCGAGCTGGCTTGAGCACACAAAAAAACCCGGCGCCGATGGCGCCGGGTTGCGTGATTCTGGTGGCTACGCCCTGACTCGAACAGGGGACCCCATCATTATGAGTGATGTGCTCTAACCAACTGAGCTACGTAGCCAGCGGCGCGTACTCTATCCAGCGTTGGCCCCTCTGTCAACTGCCTGATATGGAAGGCATGCCAAGGCTTGACACTTGGCCGTGTGGTCGATAATATGCGCGCCATCTCGACGAGACGAGACATTGCGTCCCATTCGTCTAGTGGTCTAGGACACCGCCCTTTCACGGCGGGAACAGGGGTTCGAACCCCCTATGGGACGCCACTCGACTCATCAGATAACTGGAATGCGGGAATAGCTCAGTGGTAGAGCATCGCCTTGCCAAGGCGAGGGTCGGGAGTTCGAATCTCCTTTCCCGCTCCAATGTTGCGGTAAGTGAGCCAAAGCTTGGGTCAGGATCTGGTACGCCAGCCCGGTCGAATCTCCTTTCCCGCTCCATGCGTCCCATTCGTCTAGTGGTCCAGGACACCGCCCTTTCACGGCGGGAACAGGGGTTCGAACCCCCTATGGGACGCCACTTCTTCGACTGCAACAGTGAGTCGTCGAGGTAGAAGTAGAACGAGAAGTGCGAGACAGGCGGGAATAGCTCAGTGGTAGAGCATCGCCTTGCCAAGGCGAGGGTCGGGAGTTCGAATCTCCTTTCCCGCTCCAATGTTGCGGTAAGAGAGCCAAGGCTCGGGTCAGGATCTGGTACGCCAGCCCGGTCGAATCTCCTTTCCCGCTCCATCTTCTGAAAGGAAGATACAGCGTCCCATTCGTCTAGTGGTCCAGGACACCGCCCTTTCACGGCGGGAACAGGGGTTCGAACCCCCTATGGGACGCCAACTCGCTCTCGTTGCACCGACAGTAGTACCGATATCAAGCGGGAATAGCTCAGTGGTAGAGCATCGCCTTGCCAAGGCGAGGGTCGGGAGTTCGAATCTCCTTTCCCGCTCCAATCGGTTTCACGCTACTGGCCAAGGCTCGCGTCAGGAGCTGGAGCGCCAGCCCGGCTGAAGGCAGCCCCGTCAAATCTCCTTTCCCGCTCCAATCGGTTCTCCCTCTCTGAATTCTGATCATAAGCTAAGGCGCCAGCCTGGCTGATGATGTCTTGTCGTTTTTCGTATTTCACTCCAGAAGACTCCCCTGTTTCCCCGGTCAGGCCAGGGCTCACTGCTTGAGCCGGAATGCCGGCCCGGCTGTTGCTGCTCGTTCGAATGCGCTATGGTGCCCCACTAGACACGGGGTGCGGCCATGGCCGCTGAGAAAATACCCGTCGAACCTGATCCAGTTCACACTGGCGAAGGGATGTCGGCCGGCTCCAGCGCGGCGCCCTTTGCCGCGTACCAAGGAGTCTTCATGGCCGTTTCCTCTCTCTCCATCGACCAGCAGGCCATCGATCAGCAGGTCGTGCTTGTTACCGGCGGTGCTCGTGGGCTCGGCGCTCATCTGACCCGAGCCTTTCTCGGGCAGGGCGCCCGGGTGGTGGTGAACTATTTCCAGAGTCGCGATGCCGCCGAGGCACTGGTGAAGGAGGCGCCGCAGCGGGTACTGGCCGTCCAGGCCGACGTGTGTGACGCCGAGGCGATCGAGTCGCTGTTCGAGCAGGCTCGTGAGCACTTCGGCACGCCGATCACCACCGTGGTCAACAACGCCCTGCCCGCGTTCACCTTCAACGGCGACGCGCGTCCCGACGCCGATGCTCTGGACTGGTCGCATCTCCAGCAACAGCTTGAGGGTGTCAACCGGGGAGCGCTGAACACCATCCAGGCGGCGCTGGCCGGCATGCGCGAGCAGGGAGGTGGACGCATCGTCAATATCGGCACCAATCTGTTCCAGAATCCCGTCGTGCCGTACCACGACTACACCGCGGGCAAGGCCGCGCTGCTCTCGCTGACCCGCACGCTCGCCAACGACCTGGGGCCCGACAACATCACCGTGAACATGATCTCCGGCGGCCTGCTGCGCACCACCGATGCGTCCAGCGCGACCCCGGAGGCGGTCTTCGACCTGATCGCCCAGAACACCCCGCTGCGCCGGGTGACTACGCCGGAGGAGTTCGCCGATGCGGCGCTCTTTTTCGCCTCGCCCTGGGCGCGGGCGGTCACCGGGCAGAACCTGATCGTCGACGGCGGACTGGTGAAAGGGTGATGAAGGCACGCAATCCCGACGAGAAGCTGCACCTCAACTTGTTCGTGATGGGGTGCGGCCACCATCGCGCGGCATGGCGCCATCCCGACTCCTGCGCCGAGCGGCTTGGCGACATCGCCTACTATGAGTCCCTGGCCCGCACCGCCGAGCGCGGCAAGCTCGACGCGGTGTTCTTCGCCGACGGCATGAGCGCCGGCAGCGTGGAGGACGGCTTCCACTGGCACCTCGAGCCGCTGACCGCGCTCTCCGCCATGAGCCGGGCCACCCGACACATCGGCCTGATCAGCACGCTCTCCAGCACCTTCTACACGCCTTTTCACGCGGCCCGGCTGGTGGGCTCGCTGGATCACATTTCCGGCGGGCGCGTGGGTTGGAACGTGGTGACCTCGATGTTCGACAGCGAGGCGCGCAACCACGGCTACCCGGCCATGCCGGCCCATGCCGAGCGCTACGCCCGGGCCGAGGAGTTCGTGCAGACGGTGCTGGCGCTGTGGGACAGCTGGGCCGACGATGCCATCGAGCGCGACCGCCGGGGCCGCTACGCCGACCCGGACAAGGTGCAGGCGATCCACCATCACGGCGAGCACTTCCTGGTGGACGGGCCCCTCAACCTGCCGCGCCCGCCCCAGGGCCATCCGGTGCTGGTGCAGGCGGGCGCCTCCTCCCAGGGGCGCGACCTGGCGGCGCGCTACGCCGAGGCGATCTACGCGGTCGCCTACGACCTGGAAACCGCCCAGGGCTACTACCGGGACATCAAGACGCGGGTGACGGCGGCCGGGCGCAGCGCGCCGGTGCCGATCCTGCCCGGGCTCGTCACCTACGTCGGCTCCACCATGGCGGAGGCCCGGGCCAAGCAGCGCGAGCTGGACGAGTGCCTGCCGGTGGCGGCCTCGCTGCGCCAGCTCGGGCTCTTCATCGAGCAGGACTGCAGCGACTGGGAGCTGGACGCCCCGGTGCCGCCGCTACCGCCGCTCGCCGAGTTCCGCGGCCCCCAGGGGCGCTACGCCACCATCCTGCGCATCATCGAGACCGAGCGGCCGACCCTGCGCCAGCTGCTCGGGCGCCTCGCCGCCGGCGGCGGCCACTGCACCATGATCGGCACCCCGGAGAGCATCGCCGACGAGATGGAGCGCTGGTTCCGCGGCCGCGGCGCGGACGGCTTCAACCTGATGCCGCCGTCGCTGCCCGGCGGCATCGAGGACTTCGTCGACCAGGTGGTGCCGGAGCTGCAGCGCCGCGGGCTCTTCCGCGAGGAGTACACGGCGACCACGCTGCGCGGCCACCTCGGCCTCGAGCGCCCGGCCGGCTGAACCTCCTGGCGATCCGCCCCCACGGTAGCGACTCCTCCAAATAAAAAACGCCCCTCTCGAGGGGCGTTTTCGTACGGGGCAGTGACGTATCGGCCGGCTGGCGTTCAGCCCTCGAAGCGTCGCGTGCCGGCGCCCAGCGCGGCGAAGTCGAAGCCCTGCTTCGCCGGCAGCAGCGCCAGCAGCGCCAGGCCCGTCACCACCGGCATGAAGGTGGCGAGCAGGAAGGACTCCATCAGGGTGGTCAGGGCGTCGCCCGGGGCCGGGAAGAGGGTCAGGCCGGCGACCAGGCCGCTGACGGTGGCGAGCACCGCGGCGCGGCCGTCGAAGCGGCGATTGAAGAGCCCGAAGAACACCGGGAAGGCCGCCGCGCAGCACAGCAGGTCGGCCAGCAGGAACAGATACAGCACGCTGTAGCCCTGGGCGGCGACGAAGGTGACCGGCAGCGCCAGCAGCAGGATCAGCCAGCGCGACAGGCGCATCAGTCGCGGTCCGCTGGCGCCCGGCAGCAGGCGCCCGCCGTCCACGGCGATCATGCTCGAGGCGGCGCTGATGGTGGTGTCGGCGCTGCTCATCACCAGCGCCAGGCCGAGGAAGATCAGGCCCACGGCGAACCAGGCGGGAATGTCGGCGAGCAGCACGCTGAACAGCGCCACCGAGCCGTCGCCGGCGAGCCCCAGCCCCACGAACGCCAGGCCGAACAGGCCCATCACGAAGATCATCGGCGCGCTCAAAAGGCCCCCCAGCAGGAAGCCCAGGCTCACGGCGCGATTGTTGCGCGCGGCGTAGACCCGCTGCCAGTTGCCCTGGTAGAAGAGCCCGGTCAGCATCACGGCCAGGAAGAAGGTGAGGCCGGCCTTGAGGCCGCCGGGATCGGTGAGGTCCAGCAGCTGCGGTGCCGTCGCCTCGAGGCCGGCGAGGGTGGGGGCGAGGCCCCCCGCGGCCTGCCAGCCGACGACCAGCAATACGGCGAGCAGCGGCAGGATCACGATCATCTGCACCTTGTCGGTAAAGATCGAGGCGCGCAGGCCGCCGTAGAGGGTGTAGAGCAGGGTGGCCGCCATCACCACCGAGCTGGTCGCCCAGAGCGGCACCGGCGCCAGCAGCGCGACCATCTTGGCGATGGCGGTGATCCCCGCGGCCAGCGAGATGAAGAGATAGAACAGCATGATCACCAGGGTGAAGGCGTACATGGGGCGCCCGTAGCGGCTCATCACGAACTCGGTGAGCGAGTGACCGCCCGGCGAGAGCTCGCGCAGGCGCCGCCCCAGCGGAATCATCACCAGCCGCGGGGCGAGCGACCCCAGCGCATAGCCGGCGATGGCGCCAAGGCCACCCCAGGTGGCCGCCTGGGCGGGGCCGAACAGGATCCAGGTGCCCAGGGTCGAGGCCATCAGGGTCAGCACCGTGGCGGTGGCCCCCTGGCTGTTGCGGGCGATGATGAAATCCTCGAGGCTCTCCCGGTGGCGGCGGGCGTAGAGCATCCCCGGCACGGCAAACAGCGCCGCGAAGGCGACGAGCCACCAGAAGGCGTGTGTGGTCGGCAGCATGACGTTCTCCCTAGCATCGATGGGCCCGGCACGATGCCGAGCGTCGCTACGGGAGGACGCAATTGCGTTGGGTGAGAAGCGTGGCCGAACGGCACTTCCTTCCCTTCGCCGGCATGATCCGGATCAGGTTCGAAGGGTTACCGGTCGTGTCGTGTGCACGCTGCCGGAATCTCAGTCCACCAGGACTCCCCCAGGAATACGACCCAGCTTAGGGGGCCGGTGTCACGGGGTCAACATGGCGCGAATACCCGCTTGAATCGGTAAGGTATCGCCCTCATATCGTTAGCAGCATAGTTTTTACGGAATCCGTCGTTGCGCTAGTCGTTGCGGACTCCCGCTATCGAACACCGAATCGTTTCAAGGATTGCACATGGCCGAACCGGCTCTGTCCATCCGTGGCCTGACCAAGGTTTACGGCAATGGCTTCCAGGCCCTCAAGGGCATCGACCTCGACGTCGCCCAGGGCGACTTCTACGCCCTGCTGGGGCCCAACGGCGCCGGCAAGTCGACCACCCTGGGCGTGGTCTGCTCGCTGGTGCAGAAGACCGCGGGGAAGGTCTCGATCTTCGGGATCGACATCGACACCGACTTCGCCCGGGCCAAGTACCACCTCGGCGTGGTGCCCCAGGAGTTCAACTTCAGCCAGTTCGAGAAGGTCATCGACATCGTGCTGGCCCAGGCGGGCTACTACGGCATGTCGCGGCGCGAGGCCCTGCCCCGCGCCGAGGAGCTGCTGCGCGATCTCGCCCTCTGGGACAAGCGCAACGGCAGCGCGCGGATGCTCTCCGGCGGCATGAAGCGCCGGCTGATGATCGCCCGCGCCCTGATGCATCGCCCGAAGCTGTTGATCCTCGACGAGCCCACCGCCGGCGTCGACATCGAGCTGCGCCGCAGCATGTGGGACTACATGCGCCGCATCAACCGGGAGGAGGGCACCACCATCATCCTCACCACCCACTACCTCGAGGAGGCCGAGAGCCTCTGCCGTCGCGTGGGCATCATCAACCACGGCCAGATCATCCGCGACACCAGCGTACGTGAGCTGCTTGCCGAGCTCGACACCGAGACCTTCCTGCTCGACCTCGCCCATCCGATCGAGGCGGCCCCCGAGGTCGAGGGCTTCGAGATCCATCGGGTGGACGACGCCCAGCTCGCCGTGGTGGTGCACCGCGGCCAGCGCCTCAACGACGTCTTCGCGGCGCTCAGCGAGCAGGGCATGCAGGTGATGTCGATGCGCAACCGCGCCAATCGCCTGGAGGAGATGTTCGTCTCCATGGTGGAAGACGGCCAGCAGAAGGAGGCGCGTTCATGAACCCCCAGCAGATCGCCATCGCCCTCTGGACCCTGGTCCACAAGGAGATCAAGCGCTTCACGCGGATCTGGCCCCAGACCCTGCTGCCGCCGTCGATCACCATGACGATGTACTTCATCATCTTCGGCAACCTGATCGGCTCGCGGATCGGCGAGATGGACGGCTACAGCTACATGGACTTCATCGTCCCCGGGCTGATCATGATGGCCGTGATCACCAACAGCTACTCCAACGTCGCATCATCCTTCTTCTCCAACAAGTTCCAGCGCTCCATCGAGGAGATGATGGTCTCGCCGATGCCCAACTGGGTGATCCTCTCCGGCTTCGTGCTCGGCGGCATGGCCCGCGGGCTCGGCGTGGGGCTGATCGTTACCGGGGTGTCGCTGTTCTTCACCCGCATCGAGGTGGCCCATCCGCTGCTGACGCTCTTCGTGGTGGTGCTGACCTCGGCGCTGTTCGCCATCGGCGGCTTCATCAACGCCCTGCTGGGCAAGAAGTTCGACGATATCTCCATCGTGCCGACCTTCGTGCTGACCCCGCTGACCTACCTGGGCGGCGTCTTCTACTCGATCTCGCTGCTGCCGGACTTCTGGCAGGGCGTCTCGATGCTCAATCCCATCCTCTACATGGTCAACGTCTTCCGCTACGGTTTCCTCGGGGTCTCCGACATCCCGGTGGGCTGGGCGCTGGCCGCCGTGCTGGCCTTCATCAGCGTGCTCTACGGCGTGGCGCTGTGGATGCTGAACAATGGCAAGGGCATCAGGAGCTGAGCATGACCCAACATCGACCCGACACCCTCACCCACGCCCCGCTGGGGCGCGAGTCCGCCTATCCCGAGCACTACGATGCCGGGCTGCTCTATCCCATTCCCCGGGCCGCCAACCGCGCGCCGCTGGGGATCGAGGAGGGCGCCTTGCCCTTCGTCGGCGAGGACGAGTGGCACGCCTTCGAGCTCTCGTGGTTGAACGCCCGGGGCAAGCCGCTGGTCGCCGTGGCGCGCTTCCGGCTGCCGGCCGAATCGCCCTACCTGATCGAGTCCAAGTCCTGGAAGCTCTACCTCAACGGCTTCAACCAGACCCGCTTCGAGAGCCGCCAGGCGGTGATCGACACCCTGCTGCGCGACCTGGCCCAGGCGGCCGGTGCGCCGGTGGCGGTCGAGCTGCTCGGCCTGGACGATGCGGCGCTGGCGGTGAAGCGCCTGCCCGGCGAGTGCCTGGACGACCTGGACATCGAGGTGACCGACTACACCCCGAGCGCCGAGCACCTGACGGCGGGGGAGGAGATCGTCGAGGAGACGCTCCACTCCCACCTGCTCAAGTCCAACTGCCCGGTCACCGGCCAGCCCGACTGGGGCAGCGTGCTGATCCGCTACCGCGGCCCCAGGCTCGACCGCGAGGGGCTGCTGCGCTACCTGATCGGCTATCGCCAGCACCAGGACTTCCACGAGCATTGCGTGGAGCACATCTTCACCGACCTGATGGCCCGCGCCCGGCCGGAACGGCTGCTGGTGCTGGCGCGCTATGTACGCCGAGGCGGGCTCGATATCAGCCCCTGGCGGGCGACACCGGGGGAGCGCCCCCCGGAGCCGCTGCGGCTCGCGCGTCAATAGGACAGCCACTCGGGCTATCGCAGTTACCGAAACCAATGGGCGTTGAGGACAGCACCCCACTCGCACGACAGGCGAGCGGGGCGCTGCTAGAGTGGCGAGAACCATTTAGAGTGACGAGAACTGTTCTCGTATCAAGATTGCCAAGGGAGAGTTAATGATGGACGCGATATCGCTGCTGCATGAACGCAGCTCCATGGGCAAGCTGATGGGGCCACCGCCCAACGCCGAACAGCTCGAGGTCATCTATCGGGCGGCCCTGCGGGCACCGGACCACAAGGAACTGCGCCCCTGGCGCTTTATCGAGTTCTCCGGCGAGGGCCTGGAGCGGCTGGGCGAGCTGTTCGCCGAGGCGGAGTATCGTGAGGACCCTCATGTCGGAGATACCGCCCTGAACGCTGCCCGCAAGAAGCCGCTGCGTGCTCCCATGGTGATTGCGGTGATCGCCAGGGTCACCCCGGAGGTGCCCAAGGTACCCAAGGTGGAGCAGGTGATCTCGGCCGGCTGTGCCGCCCACGCCATCCTGCTTGCCGCCCATGCCCAGGGCCTTGGCGCCATGTGGCGCAGCGGCAAGTACGCCTTCGACCCCGTGGTACGGAAGGGGCTGGGGCTGAACGAGGATGACGAGGTGGTGGCCTTCATCTATCTCGGCACCCTGGGTGGCCGCCACAAGCCCATCGCCCAGCATGATATCGACGACTTCGTCGAGCACTGGCGCTGAGATGCGTGACATCGGCGTTCCCCACCCGCGACTTCCTCTGCCGCCCCAGGACGGTGAGGATGACCTCGGCGAATTCCTCGCCTGGTTAGGCGAGGCGATTCCGCTGGTTCGGCAGCTGGGCATCCGCGAGATGCGCCGTGAGGGCGACCGGCTCGGCTGGGAGCTGGCGCTCACCCCCAATCTCAATGACAAGGGCACCGGCTTCGGTGGCTCCCTCGCCGCCCAGACCACCCTGCTGGGCTGGTGCTGGACCACCCTCTGGCTGCGGCGTCGCGGCCTCGCCCGGGATGTGGTGGTGGCCGAGGCCACCCAGCGTTTCCTGGCACCGGTGACCGGCGATTATCGTCTGGAGTGTCTGCCAGAAGCTGAGGAGGGGCCCGAGCGCCTCGCCGCAAGGCTCGATGAGAAGGGGCGCGGGCGTATCGCCCTGGTGCAGCGACTCTGGTGCGGTGAGACCCTGTGCCTGGAGGCACGCGGCGACTACGCGGTGCTGGCCGAACGCGCTTGAGACAGCGCTCGGCGCGAACGACATGATCGGCCTTCGTAACGAAGGCCGATCTTTTTGCCCCTGGCGATGGTTACTCCACCTGCCAGGAAGCCGAAGACCTAGAGCTTGACCAGCATCTTGCCTTGGTTGCGCCCGGTGAACAGGGCCAGGAAGGCATCCGGGGTGCTCTCCAGGCCTTCCATGACGGTTTCCTGGTAGTCGATCTCGCCGCTGGCGACCCGGGGGGCGAATTCGTTCAGGAAATCGCTGTGATGCTCCCAGTGGTCGAAGACGATAAAGCCCTGCATGCGCGCGCGGCGAATCAGCAGCATCGCCAGGTTGGCCGGTCCGGCGGCGGGACCTTCGGCGTTGTAGCGTGAGATCATGCCGCAGATGGCGATGCGGGCGCCCACCCTGAGGTTATCCAGCGCCGCTTCCAGGCAGTCGCCACCGACGTTCTCGTAATAGACGTCGAAGCCCTCCGGGCAGGCGTCCTTGAGCGCCTCGCTCAGTTGGCGGGCATCCTTGCCGCGGTAGCTGATCGCCTTGATACCGTGGGATTCGAGCCACTCCAGCTTCTTGGGATCCCCGGCGATGCCGACCACGGTGCCGCCCTTGGCCTTGGCCAGCTGCACCGCGAGGGAGCCCACCGCGCCGCCGGCAGCGCTGACCAGCACGTTGTCTCCCTCCTGCATGTCGGCTATCACGTTGAGCCCGACCCAGGCGGTAGTGCCCGGCATGCCCAGCACACCCAGGTAGGCCTGGGGGGGCACATCGAAGGTGGGCAGCGGCTCGACCTGGTCACCGGGTAGCTGGGCGATATCGCGCCAGCCGCCCATATGGCGAACCCTGTCGCCCTCCTTGAAGCGCGAATCCCGGGACTCGATGACCTCGCCCACGGCGGCGCCTTCCAGAGGCTTGCCGAGCGTGAAGGGCTCGATATAGGTGGTGACACCATCCATGCGGCCACGCATGTAGGGATCGACGGAGAGCCAGGTGTTGCGAATGCGCACCTCACCCTCCTGCAGGGCGGGTAGCTCCGCCGCCTCGAGCTGGAACAGCTCGCGGTCGGGCATGCCCTGGGGGTGTTCGTGAATGGTGAAATAGCGGCTGTGCATGGAGCCTCCTTCGAGTTCAGTGGTCTCTGCAGGCATCGGGGCGTTCGGTTCGACGCCCGACGCCTGACAGCGATGCGTCTGGCTGTCAGCGGTGGCCCTAGGCTACGCCACCCGAGTGATATCACGCCAATGCAAGTTGCTTAAATGCAATATGCGCCAAGCTGATATCATTGCCATTGAAATCCTAGCCTCCACCACCAAGGCATGCACGCCCATGCACCTCGCCGATCTCGCTCGTCACGACCTGAATGCCCTGGTGACCCTGCACGCGCTGCTGGACTCCCGCAGTGTCACCCGGGCCGCCCAGCGCCTCAACCTCAGCCAGCCTGCGGTCTCGCGGACCCTGTCGCGGCTGCGCCTGGCCTTCGATGACCCACTGTTCGTGCGCACTCACCGCGGGCTGCGCCCCACGGCGAGGGCCGAGGCGCTGGGGCCGCCCCTGGCGCGTTTGCTGGAAGAGCTGGGGGCCCTGCTGGCGCCACCGGAGTTCGATCCGGCCAGTACCACTCGACGCTTTCAGCTGGCGACCACCGACTATGGCATGCACGCCTTCCTGGCGCCTCAGTGGCAGGCCCTGAAGCGGCAAGCGCCCCATCTGCGGCTGGATATCCAGGCCTATAGCGGCAGCATCGAGCAGCGGCTCGACGAGGGCGGCCCCGAGCTTGCGCTCTGCGTGCTCGGTGACCAGGTGCCGGCCAATGTGCATGGCCGCGAGCTCGGTCGCGACCATTTCGTCTGCGTGATGCGCGAGGCGCATCCGCTGGCCCGGGAGCCGGAGGCAGCCTTTACGCTGGAGGCGTTTCTGGAAGCGGATCACCAGCTGATCACCATGGGCGGTGATGATCGTGGGGCGGTGGACCTGGCGCTGGCCCGGCAAGGCCTGAGCCGGCGCGTGAGCCTGCGTCAGCCGCACTTCCTGGCGAGCTTCTCGGCCACCCAGCACAGTGACCTGCTGCTGTGTGTGCCGGGCTGCCTCGCCGCCAGCGTGCTCGAGCACTGGCCGCTGGCGCTGCGGCGGCTGCCCCTCGAGGTGGCTTCCTTCTCCTACTGGCTGGTGTGGCATGAGCGCCACCATGGGGATGCCGGCCACGCCTGGCTGCGACAAACCCTGTTCGAGGGTCTCGAGACCCGCTACCACGCGCTTCGTCGCCGGCTGCCCGCGGTGTGAGTCGGCGCCGACCATGTAGGAAAGAGGACCTATAGACGCGCCTTGAGCCACTCGATGGCGTGAGTGGCGCGAGCCGTGAGCGGCCATTCGGCGCGATGCAGAAGCCACAGCGAATCCACCACCCTGGGCAGGTCCTCGACGACCCGGATCGCCTCGGGGCGTGCGAATGCCTGACGCGCGAAGCGAGGCAGGACGCTGAATCCCAGCCCTGCGGCGACCGGGTCGAGAATCAGTCCGATCTGATTGGTAAACCCCCGGCAGGGCAGTTGGCCTATCCCCGGGTTACCCGGGAAGCAGCGACTCAAGAGCCGAGTGGCCATGTCGTGTCCGTCGGGGTGATCGATGAAGCCAAGCCGCATCAGGTCCGCCCAGCCCTCGACTCGCTCCCCGGCCGGGACCACCAGCTCGAGGGCTTCCCGCGCGAAGAGCGACACCGACAGGCGAGAGTCCTCGGGCTGCTGGGTGGCGAGCCCGAACTCGGCACGCTTGTCGAGCACGCTTGCGATGACCTCGCCGGTCGGGCCGAAGCGATGGCGAATGGTGAGGCCGGGCGCTTCGCCCTGCAGGGCCAGCAGATGGGGATAGATCGCCAGGCCGATGCTGCCGGGTGTGATAAGGCTGAGATCGCCCCGCGTGGCGTCATCACCGGCCAGGCGCTGTTGCAGGCGCTGGTCGGCGGCGTGCATCTCTCGCTGATAGTCGAGCAGGGCATGACCCGCGGGAGTCAGCTCAAGCTGCCTCGGCTGGCGCAGCAGTAGTGGCCCGAGTCACGTTTCCAGGTGCTTGATATGTTGGCTGACCGCGGCCTGGGTCAGGTCCAGTCGCTCGGCCGCACGAGTGAAGTTGCCAAGCTCGACCACGGCCTCGAAAGTGCGCAGCCACTGAGGTTGAAGCATAAGTATCTTTTATTACGGGGATAAGAGGGTGGTGGTTTTGATTATGGCCTGCGCCGCCTAGCATGGCCAACGTCATATCCCGGACGACCAACAGGAGTCTTCGTCATGAGTCAGCCCTATCCCCGCACCTTCTCGCATATCGGCATTTCGGTACCCGATGTCGAGGCGGCCGTCGCGTTCTACACCGAGGTTCTCGGCTGGTACGTGATCATGGAGCCCACCACCATCGTCGAGGACGACTCCGCCATCGGCACGATGTGCAGTGATGTCTTCGGGCCGGGCTGGGAGTCGTTCCGTATCGCTCACCTGTCGACCGGGGACCGGGTCGGCGTCGAGCTGTTCGAGTTCAAGGAGCAGCAGGCTCCCGAGAACAACTTCGAGTACTGGAAGACCGGCATCTTCCACTTCTGTATCCAGGACCCCGACGTGGAAGGACTCGCCGAACGCATCGTCGCTGCCGGTGGCAAGCAGCGCATGCCGGTCAGGGAGTACTTCCCCGGCGAGAAGCCGTTCCGCATGGTCTATATGGAAGACCCCTTCGGCAATATTCTCGAGATCTATAGCCACAGCTATGAGCTGACCTACTCCGCCGGGGCCTACGCCTCCTGACACCGGCCGAAACGGCAACGGGGCTATCGCCCAGTCCCGTGGCCGCCGGCGAGACCCCCGCACGACCAATTCCCGGCTACTCTGGAGGTACGGCATCGTCCCCGCGGCGAGTCGCCAAGCCATAAGAGGGTGTCGGGGCCATGGAGCAGATCCAGTTCGTGCCACTGTTGATGGGGGAGGTCGAACAGTACCTTCGCGGGCTGGTCGAGGCTAGTCCGCGCCTGCTGGCCGCCGTGGCGCTGATCCTGGTGACCTGGGGGATGGCGCGGCTGCTTGGCGCCCTCGTGAGCCGACTGGCGCGAAGGGCGCGCCTGCGACGCAACCTGATCGATGTTCTGGCCATGCTGACCCACCTAACGGTCTGGCTGATCGGTCTGCTGGTCGCGATCACCCTGGTCTTTCCCACGGTCACCCCGGCCAAGGCGTTAACCACGCTGGGGCTGGGTTCCCTGGCCGTGGGCTTCGCCTTCAAGGATATCTTCGAGAACTTCCTGGCGGGGCTGCTGATCCTGTGGCGCGAACCGTTCAAGATCGGCGATCACATCGCTGTGGAGGAGCATGAGGTCGAGGGGCTGGTCGAGCTGATCACCGTGCGCGACAGCCATATTCGGCGTACCGACGGCCAGCGCATCGTGGTGCCCAATGCCCTGCTGTTCGAGAACCCGGTCATCGTGCGCACCGACCGCGATGTGAGGCGCACCTCGATCATCGTCGGCATCGCCTACGATGAGGACGTCGATGCCGCCCGGGAGGTGATCGGGGACGCGGTGCGACATGTCGACTCGGTGCGTGATGATGTGCGCGATATCCAGGTCTTCGCCAAGGCCTTCGGTGAAAGCTCGATCGACTTCGAGGTGACCTGGTGGACCGGCTCCAAGCCGGTGGATATTCGCTCCTCGCGAGACCAGGTGGTCGCCGCGATCAAGCGTGCTCTCGACGAGCACGGCATCGAGATACCCTTTCCCTACCGTACGTTGGTGTTCAAGTCAGGCTCACCGCTGCCACTCGCCTCCGCCCAGCCCGAGGAGGGGGAGTGAGGGTGCCTGTCCGGCGTCCTGTGCAGCTTTCTTGCTTGATGACACTGATATCTGAGACAGCCTGATGGTCGGCTGGAAACCAAGGCAACTCGGAAGGTCCCAGTGTCCATGGGAAGGGGCTATGGAAACATGGAGCCAGGCGTCGATGAGGCTGGCACAGACAAAGAAAAAGCCGCTGATTTCTCAGCGGCTTGATCAAAAATCTTGGCGGAGGGGGAGGGATTCGAACCCTCGAAGCCTTTCGACTTACACACTTTCCAGGCGTGCTCCTTCGACCACTCGGACACCCCTCCGTATTGTGGTTCTCACGCCGGGGCGGTTGGCCCTTTCGCGTCAGAACGGCGCATATAGTATCGACCTAAGTGCGCGAATGCAAGCGGTTTCCGGTGTTTTGCCTGAACCGCCTCCGGTGATGGGCCCGTGTGCTGCCTTGGGGTACGCCTGGGGACGTTGGTTCGCTATGCTGGGGGCGAATCCATGACAGGGAGAGTCCCGTGTCCTTACGTACGATGTCATTACCCTCCATGCTCGCCGGCCTGCTGCTGGCACTGCCTTTGTCAGCTCTGGCCGAGACCCCCAACATCGTGCCGGGGGAGTGGGAGTTCACCAGTACCACCTCGGTCTCGGGTGATCTGCCGTTCCCCGACCAGACCGAGACGTCCCGCGAGTGCATCGCCCAGGGCGATCTCAATGATCCCGACTTCCAGATGATCGAGGAGGAGGAGAACTGCGAGCTGATCGAACATAATGTGGGCGTCGATGGCATGGACTACCGCATGGCCTGCCAGGCCGAGGGTGGCCAGGCGGATATCGTCGGCCATATGGATTTCCTGGGTGAGACCACCGAGGGCCGCGTCGAAGTGACCATTCAGTCGCCGCAGATGGGCGAGATGGAGATGGTCACCGAGGTCGAGGGGCAGCGTATCGGCGAATGCTGACTCTCTCGTCGCGGAGCTGCGTGTAGAACGGTCTAGCGCAGAACGGTTGAGCGAGGCACGTTTGAACCCAGAATGGCCACCCGCGGGTGGCCGTTCTGCTTTCTCTTTTGTCGTTTTAATGTCGTCTTGTGATGTGCGGTGGGTTCACGGTCCTTCCGGGGCGGCCTCCATTTCTCGCTCCAGGCGTTTGGTAACGTCGCCGGGCGAACCGGTGCGCCGCGCCAGCAGGTCGTAGGCCACCGGTACCACGAACAGGGTGAACAGGGTGGCGGCGGCCAGGCCACAGAGGATGACGATGCCGATCACCAGGCGTGTCTCGGCACCGGCACCGCTGGAGATGATCAGCGGTACCGCTCCTGCCATGGTGGTAACGGCGGTCATCACGATGGGGCGCAGGCGGGTCACCGAGGCCTCCACCAGCGCCTCGTGGAAGGCCCAGCCCTGGTCGCGCAGCTGGTTGGCGAACTCCACGATCAGGATCCCGTTCTTGGCGGCGAGACCCACCAGCATCACCAGTCCCACCTGGCTGTAGATGTTCAGTGACTGGCCGGTGACGTAGAGCCCCAGCAGGGCACCGCAGATCGCCAGGGGCACGCTGAGCATGATCACGAAGGGGTGCACGAAGCTCTCGAACTGGCCGGCCAGGACCAGGAAGACCACCACCAGGCCCAGGCCCAGCAGGAAGCCGGTGGCACTGCTCGCTTCCTGAAAGTCGCGAGAAGCCCCCTTGACGTCGGTCTGGGCCTCGGGGGGCAGCAGCTCACGAGCCGTCTCCTCCAGATAGCTCAGCGCCTCGCCCAGCGGATAGCCGTCGGCGAGGTCCGCCTCGAGGGTGATGGCACGCAGCCGGTTGAAGCGATTCAGGGTGCTGGGACCGGCGAAGTCGGTCAGGCTCACCAGGCTGGCCAGGGGGATCAGCTCGCCGCTGCGCTGTGAGCGTACCCGCAGGCTCTCCAGGCTTTGCGGACTGGGGCGCGCGCCGGGCTCACCCTCGAGAATGACGTCGTACTCCTCGCCGTCATCGATATAGCGAGTGGCGGTACGCCCCCCGAGCAGGGTCTCCAGGGTGCGCCCGATCTCGGTGACGGTGACCCCGAGCTCGGCGGCCCGCTGGTAGTCGATATCGACCTGGAGCTGGGGCTGGGTCTCTTCATAGTCGCTGTCCAGCCCGGTGAGGCGGGGGTTGTCCTCGCGGATATGGGCGAAGAGGGTGTCGCGCCAGGCCTCGAGCTCCTCGTAGCTGCCGCCACCGAGCACGAACTGCACGGGCTTCTCGACACTGACGCCGAAGCCCTGACGCATCACCGGGAAGGCGCGCACGCCGGGCAGGTCGGCGAGCTTGCCTCGAATCTCGGCCATGATCGCCCAGGCGGAACGGCGGCTGCCCCAGTCGGCCAGGTTGATGATGACGAAGCCGCTGTTGAAGTTCTCGATATTGCCCCAGCCGAGTGGCGCGCGCACCAGCACGCGATCGACCTCGCCGCCCTCGACCATCGGCAGCAGTCGTGCCTCGATCTCGTCCATATAGTCGAGCATGTAGTCGTAGGTGGCACCGGGGGGGCCGTTGACCAGCACCCAGAAGTTGCCGCGGTCCTCCTTGGGGGTGTACTCGTTGGGTAGCTCGGCGTTGAGCCAGAGCATGCCGCCGATCACCGCGACGAGCAGTGCCATCACCAGCAGGCGCAGCTTGAGGGCGCGCTCGAGCAGGCGACGGTAGATGCAGCGAGAGTGCTCCAGTGCCCACTGCACGCCACGGGCGAGGCGGCCCTCGTGCATATTCGTCTTGAGGAGCTTGGATGCCATCATCGGCGTCAGGGTCAGCGCCAGCAGGCTGGAGATGGCCACGGCGGCGGCCAGTGTCAGGGCAAACTCCGAGAAGAGTCGGCCGATATCGCCCTGCAGAAAGCTCAGCGGCACGAAGACCGCGATCAGTACCAGGGTGGTGGCGATCACGGCGAAGGCGATCTGGCGGGTACCGCGAAACGCCGCCACCAGCGGGGTCTCGCCATGGTCGTGCATGCGCCGATGGATGTTCTCCAGCACCACGATGGCGTCATCGACGATCAGGCCGATGGCCAGCACCAGGGCCAGCAGGGTGAGCAGGTTGATGGTGAAGCCCATCATGGCCAGGGCACCGAAGGTGCCGATCAGGGCGATGGGCACGGTCACCGCGGGGATCAGGGTGGTGCGCAGATTGCCCAGAAACAGGAAGATCGCCACCACCACCAGGCCCATGGCGATAAACAGGGTCTCCACCACCTGGGAGATGGCTCCCTCGACGAACATCGAGGCGTCGAAGTTGAGCGCCAGGGTCATGCCCTCGGGCAGCTTCGGCTGCTGGCGCGCCATCTCGGCCTGCACCTCGCGGGAGATCTCCAGCACATTGGCGGTGGACTGCTTGACCATGCCCAGGCCCACCAGTGGCGTGCCATTGCCGCGGAAGATGGTGCGCTCCTCCACGGCGCCGATCTCCACCCGGGCCACGTCACCCAGGCGCACCAGATAGCCGTTGTCGGCCTTGTCCAGCACCAGGTGGCGGAAATCCTCGGGCGTCGCGAAGCCGCGTGGCAGGCGTACGATGAACTGTCGCTCGCTGGACTCGAGGGAGCCTCCGGGGAGTTCGGCGTTATCGGCCCGCAGCGCATCCTCGATGTCACCGGCGGTGAGGCCACGGGCGGCCATGGCATCCGCATCGAGCCACACGCGCATGGCGTACTCGCGCCCGCCGCCGATGATGACGCGCGAGACCCCCGGCTGGATGGAGAAACGGTCCACCAGGTAGCGGTTGGCGTAATCGGTGAGCTCGGCCATGGTGTAGCCCTCACCGGAGAGCGATAGCCAGATCACGACCTGGGAGCTGGAGTCGGCCTTCTCCACCTCGGGAGGGTCGGCCTCGTCGGGCAGGTTGCCGGCGGCATCGGAGATGCGGTCGCGGATATCGTTGGCGGCCGAATCGATGTCCCGGTCGAGGCCGAATTCGATGTTGATGCTGGAGCGCCCGTCCCGGCTCGAGGAGGAGATCACCTCGATACCGGAGACTCCGGCGATACGATCCTCCAGCACCTGAGTGATACGCGCCTCCACCACGCTGGCCGAGGCGCCGGGGTAGCCGGTGTTGACGCTGACGATGGGCGGGTCGATGGTGGGGTACTCCTGCAGCGGCAGACGCTGAAGGGCGAGCAGGCCAAAGGCCACGATTAGGGCGGCCAGCACCGTGGCCAGTACCGGCCGCTGAACGGAGAGATCGGAGAGGCGCATCAGCCGCTGGCCTCCTTGGCATCACGGTCCCGACGCAGCAGCTCGGATACGCTGGTGGTGTCGTCGAGAATGCCCAGCAGGCGGGTCGGCTGGCCGTCGCGTACCCGCTCGGTCCCGTGGGCCACCACCAGCTGTCCCGCCTTCAGGCCGGCGAGAATTTCGACCTCCCCCTTGCGGCGGGCGCCGATGGTGACCTCGCGACGCGTCACGCGATGCTCGTCATCCTGGGTCAGGGTCAGCACGTACTGACGGCGCCCCTCGGGGATCAGCGCCGACTCGGGGATCACCAGGGCCTGGCGAGCCTCACGCTGTACCACCACGTTCATCAACATCCCGGGGCGCAGCTTGCCCTCGGGGTTGTCGATCAATGCCCGCACGCTCACGCTGCGGCTCACCGGATCGACCCGGGTACCGATGCTGGCGATCTCGGCGCCGAAGAGGGTGTCCGGATAGGCGGCGCTGGTGGCACTCAGGGCCAGCCCCGGGGAGATCTCGCCCAGCGTCAGCTCCGGCAGGGTGAAGTCGAGCTTCATCACGTCGAGCTTGTCCAGGGTCACAAGTTCGGTGCCCGGGGTGACCAGGGTCCCCACGCTGACGTTGCGAAAGCCCACGCGACCGCCGAAGGGGGCCCGCAGACGGTAGTCGTTGAGCCGTGCCTCCAGGGCCTGGATCTCGGCCTCGACCTGACGCAGCCGTGAACGGGCATCCTCCAGGTCACCCCGGGGGGCCAGGTTGCGCTGCTGCAGCTGGGTCAGGCGATTGACGGCATTGCGGCGCTCCTCACGCAACGCCTGGGCGGCACGCAGGTCGGCCTGGGCCTCGTCATCGGCCAGGCGAACCAGCAGCTGACCCGCCTCGACCTCCTCGCCATCGCGGAAGTTGAGCTGTGCCACGACATCGGTCACCGTGGCGGAGAGCGTGACGCTCTCATCGGCGCGCAGGGTTCCCAGCGACGCCAGTGGGTCGGACCAGGCGTCCAGGTGCGCTTCGGCGGCGATCACCGCCGTGGGCTGCTGCGCCTGTAGCGGTGAGGCAACCATCAGCAGCAGACCCGGCAACAGGGGCAGTAAACGAAGGAGGAAGCGTAGCGGCATGTGGGCAATCTTGTCGGTAGGCGGTGGTCGGGCAACGATCAACGGCGTTATCGAATAGCTTACTCGGGCGTGGCCATGAGAGTGTGGCAACTTTTCACAACCCGCTTTTCACAAGCCGGTGTGTCGCCCAAGGGATTCAAATGTACAAGGCTTGTACACCACTGGCCACTCTCGGCGCCCGGCGATGGGGCTGCTAGAATGCGCGCCTCGCCGCAGGCGGTACGGGCAATGGCCGAGAGGAGAGCAGGGTGACATACGATGTAGTGGTGATCGGCGCCGGCGCCGCTGGGCTGATGTGTGCCCTGAATGCCGGCTATGCGGGGCGGCGGGTGCTGGTGGTGGACCATGCCAACAAGGCCGGCAAGAAGATCCTGATGTCCGGTGGCGGGCGTTGCAACTTCACCAACCTCAACTCCACGCCGGCCAACTTCTTTTCGGGCAATCCCCACTTCTGCATCTCGGCGCTCAAGCGTTATCGGCCCGAGCACTTCCTGGAGCTGGTCGAGCGCCATGGGGTCGAGTATGTCGAGAAGGCCCCGGGGCAGCTGTTCTGCGCCGATTCCGCCAAGGAGATCCTGCGTGTGCTGCTGACCGAGTGTGACTGGGCGGGAGTGGAGATCCGCCTGAAGACGCGTATCGACTCGGTGGAGCGCCTGGGGGAGGGCGTTCGCCTGGCGACCTCCGCCGGCACGTTCGATGCCGGGGCGCTGGTGGTGGCCAGCGGTGGCCTCTCGATCCCCACCATGGGGGCCAGCGGCTTCGGCTACGAGATCGCCCGCCAGTTCGGGCTGGAGGTGACCGATACGCGCCCCGCGCTGGTGCCCTTCACCCTGACATCACAGTGGAAGGCGCGAGCGGAGGCGCTGGCGGGGGTGAGCTGCGAGGTGGAGGCCAGCTGCCGCGAAGGACGCTATCGCGAGCCCATGCTGTTTACCCACCGCGGCCTGTCGGGCCCGGCCATGCTGCAGGTCTCCAGTCACTGGCAGCCCGGTGACGAGATCGTGATCGATCTGCTGCCCGGCGAGGACGCCTTCGCCGCGCTGTGTGCGGCGCGCCAGGAGACACCGAAGCGGCGCCTCTCTACCTGGCTGGGCGAGCGCCTGCCCAGGCGTCTCGCCCAGGCGCTGGTGGAGTGGCAGAACGATGACGGCGTGCTGGCCGAGTGTGGCAATGCGCGTCTGCAGGGGTGGGCCGAGGCGCTTAATCGCTGGCGCCTCAAGCCCGCCGGCACCGAAGGGTGGCGCACCGCCGAGGTGACCCTGGGTGGGGTGGATACCAGTGCGGTATCCTCACGGGACTTTGCGGTGGCGGGGTTGCCTCAGCTGCGCTTCATCGGGGAAGTGCTGGATGTGACCGGCGAGCTGGGGGGCCACAACTTCCAGTGGGCCTGGGCCAGCGGTGTGGCCTGCGGATCAAGCCTCTAGCGCTGCAGAACGCTGCCGTCGTCATCCAGCAGGGGGTAGCTGCCCTGCTCGTCGTGGTCCTCGGGGCCAACCAGCGCCGGCGTGAACACGCACAGCACGGTCATGCCCTTCTCGCTGCTGAGAATATGCTGCTGATTCTTGTCCAGGGCATACATCACGCCGGGCTCCAGGTCCCATTTTCCGCCCTCGGTCAGATCCTCTATCTGACCACGACCCTCGATGCAGATCACGCTCTCCTTGTGGTTGCGATACCACATGTGAAGAGCCTGGCCGGGCTTGATGGTGGTCTCGTGGAGCGAGTGCCCCATGCCATCCTTGCGCAGGGTGTAGCGTCGGCTGATGAACTTCTCCTCGTCGATGGCGTTGTCTTCGGCATCCTTGTGGGTACGAACGATCATGGTGCGCCTCCTGTGACGATGCTGGGTGGTGGCCGGGACCTCCTGCGAGCGATTCAGACCTCCTGGGAGGGGTCGGGAATCGAGGGGAAGCGTGGCGGATGGGTTTCCATGAAGGCGTGGCTGGCGCGCAGCACACGGATATCGTCGAACTTGCCGCCGGCCAGCTGGAAGCCTACCGGCAGTCCGGCGTCGGTGAAGCCACAGGGGATCGACGCCGCCGGCTGCTGGCTGAGGTTGAAGGGGTAGGAGAAGGGGGCCCACTCCTCCCAGTCGCGCATGTCGCTCCCGGGAGGGACCTGATGGTTTACCTCGAAGGGCGGTATGGCCACCGAGGGCGTCATCAGCAGGTGGTAGCGCTGATTGAAGTGCTCCAGCTGCTCGGTGAGACGCGCACGGTCGGCCAGGGCGCGGAACAGGTCCACCGCCGACCACTCCTCGGCACGACGCGCGTTGTCGACCAATCCCGGGTCGAGCTGCTGACGCTGTGTTTCGTCGCACTGAGACCACAGCTCCAGCGATGCCGTGAACCACAGGCGGCGAAAGATATCGATCGGCGACTCGAAACCGGGGTGGATTTCGGTGACCTCGGCCCCCAGCGCCTCGAGCTTCTCGGCGGCCTCGCGCACTCGCTGAGCGATCTGCGGATCGACCTTGGCATAGCCGAGATCGGGCGAGTAGGCGATTCGCAACCCCTTGAGGCTCTTGTCGAGGTCCACCCCCCAGTCCTCGGGCTGACCGCGCGTGGCGTAGGGGTCGCGGTAGTCGTAGCGACCAATCGCGTTGAGCATATGCACGGCATCCCGCACGGTGCGGGTGAGTGGCCCGATATGCGACAGGGTCGGCTCCTTGGCGGGTGGCCACTGAGGCGTCCAGCCGAAGGTAGGCTTGAAGCCGAAGACCCCGGTGAAGGCCGCCGGGATGCGGATGGAGCCCCCGGAGTCGCCCCCCTGGTGCAGCACTCCCATGTTGAGAGCGGCGGCGACCGCCGCACCGCCCGAGGAGCCCCCGGGGGTGAGTCGAGTATCCCAGGGATTACAGGTGGCGCCGAAGACGCGATTGTCGGTCACCCCCTTCCAGCCGAACTCGGGAGTGTTGGTCTTGCCCAGCAGCACCGCCCCGGCTTCGCGCAGTCGCGCTGACGGCGGTGCGTCGTGCTCACAGGGGGCGTCGGAGGTGGTGAGCGAGCCTTCGCGCGACGGCATGCCGGCCACGTCGGTGAGATCCTTCAGCGTGACCGGAATGCCATCCAGCTTGCCCAGAGGCCGACCCTGGCCCCAGCGGCGTGCCGAGGCCTTGGCGGCGCGCTCGGCGCCCTCGCTATCGACATGGGTGAAGGCGTTGACCTGACCATCGAAGCGCTGGATGCGCTCCAGGGCGGCACGTGTGGCCTCCAGCGGGGAGGTCTTGCCGGTGCGGTAGAGTTCGATCAGCTGGTCGGCCGTCATCTGGCCGAGGTCGGTATCGTTCATGGTTAGCGCCTTCCTAGCAGCATTCCAATGATGACCCCGAAAACGGTACCTATGCCGAGGCTGGTCCAGGGGTTGTCGTGAACGTAGCGGTCGCTGACATCGAGGCGGTGGTCCACGGTGTCGCGGGCCTCCCCGTAGAGGCGCTCGCCGCGGGACTCCAGCCGCTCGCGGGTCTCCTTGAGACGCTTCTCGGCGCGATCGCGAAGCGCCTTGATATTGCTGCGGGAGTCGTCGGCGGTGGCGCCGATCAGCTCCTCGATGGTCTGTGTCAGCTGATGCAGGTCCTCCTTGAGCTGGGCGGTGGACTCTTGGGTGCGCGACTGGCCGGTCGACTTGGCTGTGCTGCGGGAGCGCGTGTTCTGCTTTCCCTGTTCGCGGGTGCCCCGGGATCGAGTGTTGCGTTGCTGTGCCATCGAGCTCTTCCCTGTGACGGTGAGTTCAGATCCAGCATAGCAGGCGTTGAGCAGCTTAAAAGGGGGTTGGTGGAAGCGATCACCCCCGGGATCACCCTAGCCGCTGGCTGCCTTCGGCATCCCGCGGCATCATGGAGCCGTTAGGCCGATCGGAGACCCGGACGATGAAGAAAGTGCTATTGATCGCGCTGCTGGCCCTGGCGGGGCTCACCTGGCTCGAGGGGCAGTGGGAGGGGCGCGGCAGTGCGGAGCTCCCTGTCGTGGAGCAGCGCCTGCCGGGGCAGACGCAGATCGAGGCGACCCTGCGGTTGATCGAGCGTGGCGGTCCCTTTCCCCACTCCCAGGATGGCACGACCTTCTTCAACCGCGAGGGCAGGCTGCCGAAGGAGCCGCGGGGCTACTATCGCGAATACACCGTGGAGACGCCGGGCCTGGACCATCGCGGTGCTCGTCGTATCGTGACCGGCGGCAAGCCTCCCGAGGTCTTCTACTACACCGATGACCACTACGACTCGTTTCGGGTACTGGAGGGTCGACGTTGAGCACAACGAGTGAGAGTGAGGTTCTGGCACGCTATCTGAGCGATCCGGCCCACGCCGGGGTGTACCGTCTGGATGCGGCGCGGATCGAGACGCCTGTCGTGTCGGTGAGCGAGAAGAGGGGGGCTGCCGTTGCAGGGGGCGACTGGCGCAGGCTGCCGGCGGCGCAATACTGGAGTCGCGAGGCGCTGCTCGATGGCCTGGCGGCGAGCCTGGCCTTTCCCGACCACTTCGGGCGTAACTGGGATGCCGCCTGGGACTGCCTGACGGAGCTTGACTGGGGCGAGGAGCGGGCCCTGGTGGTGTTGGTGCCCGCGGCACCCGCCGATGAGGCCGCCATGGCGGTCTTCGTCGAGTTGATGCGGGATGCCGCCGAGCACTGGGCGGCCCGCGGTCATGCGCTGGTTACGTTGATTGTCAGCGAGACGCCGGTCACAGTCGGGCTACGGACGGCGCCGGAATGGCCACTGGGACCAGGCGCGAGGTGAGTCGCCGAGGATAATGCCTGCGACGCGCTAGCTCAGCAGTCGACGCAGGCGGTTGAACATCAGGGCGCTGGCGGTCGCGCGGCGACCATAGCGTATTAGCCGACTATGATTCTTGCCGATCCCCAGCATCAGCACTCCCCCCAAGGCATAGAGGGGAACCTTGAAGCGCATCAGTGCATGCCAGCCGCTGTCGATCGACTCGGAGGCGGAGTGCCAGCGGTTGGCCGCGACCAGAATGTCCACCCGCTGCTGTTCGATGCGTGCCTCCAGCTCGGCCTTGCGTTGCGCTCGGCTGAGTGGCGCTTCGTTGTCAGCTGTCATGTCGACCCTCCTTGCGCTCCTGCTCCAGCAGCTCACGGTCGGTGGCGAGGTGCTTGAGGGTACTGGCCAGCAGGGTACGCCTGCGCGCCAGCTGCATGACTCGCAGGCATAGCAGCAGGCCGCTGGACAGCAAGACCCCCGCGCTGACGGCGATGGCGGTCAGGCGGTAGCTGTCCCAGAAGAACACGATCACCAGGGTGGTGAGTACCGCGATGCCGAGCAGCAACAGGATCAGTGCCAGGCCCGCGAGTAGCAGCATGCCGACCAGGCGGGCGCGCTCCTCTTCCAGCTCCAGCACGGCGAGACGCAGGCGTGTCTCGCCGCTGGCCAGCAGGCTGCCCAGCAGGCGCCTGCCGGCGGTAAAGATACGCTGAGCCGGTCCCTGGCTGGCTGCCATCAGCGCCGCCCGATCAGCATGCCGATCACGATGCCTACGCCGGCGCCGATGCCGATGCTGGTCCAGGGGTTGTCGCGGACATAGCGGTCACAGGCATCGACCTGATGGTCGAGGGTCTCCCGGGCATCACCATAGAGGCGTTCGCCGCGAGCCTCGAGCCGATCGCGGGTCTCCTTGAGCCGCTTCTCGGCACGTTCGCGCAGCTCCTTGATATTGCCGCGCGAATCATCGGCGGTGGCACTGACCATCTCCTCGATGGTCTGGGTGAGGTGCTGCAGGTCTTCCTTGAGTTGCGCGTTGGTTACCTGATTACGATTTGCCATTCGGGTCTTCCTGTGACGGTGGGTGACAGGTCCAGCATAGCAGCCGGCATGCGGCTTGGCAGAGTGCCGGCAGGCCGGTCAGGGCTAGCGCAGCATGCCGCTATTGGGCGCAAACAGCGGGTTGAGGCTGAAGCCCAGGCTGAGGCGTTGAGTGACCTGATCGTAGTCGATCAGGCTCTCGCCGTAGCCATGGTAGTACTGTACATGGGCACGGACTCTGCTGTCGAAGAGCGGCCAGGAGTAGTCGAGCTGCCCCCCCATATGGCCGGCCCCGGGGTTGCCGCGCAGCAGCAGGCTGAGCTCGTCCTCTCCGAAACGCCGGGCGAGGGTGACGTCGCCATAGCCCATGTAGCGTTCGATATCGGGGTTGTCATCATCCCCGGTGGTTTCGGGCAGGCGATAATGCGGCGCCAGGCTTACCGCCCAGTTGCCACGCTGGAAGACCGTCTCCAGGTAGAGGCGGTTCCAGCTGCGCGACAGCTCGTTGGAGCGGCCGTTGGACTGATGATTGATGGCCACGCGGTTGCGTATATTGGCCCAGCCAAGCACCTGCCAGTCGTTGTCGGCGCTGAGAAAAATCTCGGGCTCGTAGTTGGTCTCGCGGAACGGCGAGGAGTCGTCGGTGTTATAGGCCTGCCACCAGCTGCGCTGGGTATAGGCGAAGTAGAGATCACCGGTATCGCCGAACAAACCCTCGGCAAGCGCGACCTTGGCGCTGAACTGAAACTTCAGCTCGCTGCGCTCCATCCCCCCCTCACCCGTAAGGTCGGCATAGGCAGCGTGGTTCGGCTTTCGATTGTAGGTGAGCGGAAACAGGTAGTTGCGCCGGTAGGCGGTGATGGCATAGGGGTTGCGGTTCGAGGCCTGCTCCAGCTGACGCCGGCCGGCGGCTTCGGCCACGGCAACATCGGCCGGGGCTAGCTGCTCCTGGGGCCAGACGAACTCCCTGGCGTTCGGTATGTCATCGACTGGCTGGGCATCCATGGCATCGAGCCTGGCCTGCACTGCAGCGGCTTCGGTGTGAAGCTCGGCCAGGCGTGCCTCCAGCTCGGCGCGGCTGGTCGAGTCCGGTGCCGCCTGAGCCGTGCCGACGATCAATAGAGCCTGACAGGCAAGGGCGGCGGTGCGAATCGGCGGGCGCATGTGGTTTTCCAGGGTAGAAAGGGCTGGATGATCGTTCTACCACGCCCGGAAGACAAGTCAACCGCCTGAGGGAATCACGATTGCCTTGCCGCGGAAGGGAGCACAGAATCGACAGCCAGGAAGATGCAACGGGAGAGGGGCGTGAGGACGGCAACAACGGGAAGTGCCAGGCAGGGCAGAGGGCACCCAGCGCTCTGCAGGTTACTGGGATGTATTCTGCTGGGGTGGATGCTGCTGGCCATGGCATGGCCGGCCTTGGCCCAGCAGGAGCCACTGCCCGAGCGTGCCGCCGTGGAGGAGCAGCTGACGGCTCTGGAGGAGCGCGCCGGCGAGACGGGCCCTTCCGGTGAGGAACAGGTCACGATCGAGCTTCTCAACGCCACACTCGCCGACCTCGATGCCCTGGACGAGGTCGAGAAGCGCCGAGAAGCGCTTGAAGCGCGAGTGGATCAGGCGCCCGAGGTTCTGTTGCGTCTGGAGCGTGAGCTGGAAGATGAAGCCGCTAGCGGTCGAGCCACCGCCGCCGAGCTGGATGAGCTCTCTCTTGAAGAACTGGAAGCACGCCAGCAGCGGGCGGTCGTGGAGCTGCAGCGTCTTCAGGATCGCCTCGCCGAGGTCAACGCGCAGCTGTTGACGGGCCAGACCCTGCCCGAGCGCGCTCAGCAGGCCATCGCCGAGGCCATGCGTCGGGTCGAGCAGGCGAGACGCGACCTCGACGAGCTGGATGTCAATGATATCCCCGCGGATGACCCCAGGCGCTGGCGACGACAGGTGGCTCGTGCCCTGGCCGAGGCGCGGTTGCTCTATCACCAGCGCGAGCTGGCTACCAACAGCCGCCTGCGCGACCTGGACCAGCAGCGCCAGGAGCTCCTGACGCGCCAGCAGTCACGCCAGGAGGCGAAGCTTGCGTTGTTGCAGAATGTCATCGAGCGCAAGCGGCGGATGGCGTCGGAGCAGGCCATCGCCGATGCGGTAAGAGACGACCCGCTGCTGGAGGAGGGGCATCCGGTGCTGGTGAGTGCCCAGCAGGTGAACCTAGCCCTCAGTCAGGAGCTGCTGCGCGCCAACGATCGTAGCAGCGTGCTGGTGCGCGATAACCTCACGCTGCGTAGTCAGCTTGATCAGGTGCGTCAGCTAGAGCGCAGCCTCACCGAGCAGATTGAGGCGATTCGTGGCTCGACCCTGCTGGCGCGTATCCTGCGTGAACAGCGGCGTGCACTGCCTCAGGCCACCACGCGGCGCGACCTGCAGGATGAGATCGCCGATCTGCGACTTCGCCAGTTCGATCTGGCGAATCAGCGTGATCAGCTGCGCGAGGGGGAGCGCCTGGCCCGGCAGCGCCTGGAGGAGGCCGGGGTGGCGAGCAGCGAAGCTCTGGTCGACTCCTTGAAGCGGCTATATCAGTCGCGTCGGGAGCTGGTCGACCGTCTCGAACAGACCTACGGCAGCCTGCTGAGCTCGGCCATCGAGCTGCAGCTGAATCAGCAGCAGCTGACGGAGACGACCCAGGGGCTGCGAGACACCATCGACGAGCAGCTGTTCTGGGTCGCTAGCACGCGCCCACTGGGGCTGGCCTGGCTGCGCCAGCTGCCCAACAACCTTGCCCTGGAGTGGCGGGAAGGCGAATGGCGACAGGCGTTGCCCACCACCTGGAGTCTCCCCTCGGTGGGCGCCCTGGCGGGATCGCTGCCTCTGCTGCTGGCCGCAGTCCTGCTGTGGAAGCGTCGGCGCATCCAGGCGCGCCTGGCCGAGCTGCATGAGCAGATCGGGCGACTGCGCAGCGATACCCAGCTGCATACGCCGCTGGCGATAGTGTTCAATGCGTTGATGGCCGCACCGGGGCCGCTGTTGCTGGCGGGGGCCAGCCTGGCACTGCTGTTCGGTGGGGATGATACCGCCCAGGCACTGGGCAAGGCCGGACTGGAGCTCTCCCTGGCCTGGGGCGTGGTGGCCTGGTCGCGCCGACTGCTGGTCCCTGATGGTGTGGCCACGACCCACTTCCACTGGCCGGCGGACTACGCCCTGCGCCTTTATCGGCAGATGGGCTGGCTGGGGATTGCCCTGGTGCCGGTGCTGGGGATCGCCACCCTGGCCCGTGAGTCGGAGTTTGGCCTGAGCAATCGTCCGGTGGCGCTGGGCCTGCTGTTGCTGGGGCTGATGGTCATGAGCGTGAAGATAGCTCGGCTGATCATGGCCCATGCGCCCTACTTCGGGCTCAAGCTGTTTCGCCTGGTGCTGGGACTGGCGATGGCGGGTGTGCCACTGATCCTGATCGGGCTGGTGGTGAGCGGGTTCGAGTATACCGCGCTAAGCCTGATTGGCCGCTTCGTGATCACGCTCTATCTGCTGGGGTTATGGATTCTGGTCGAGGCCTCGGTGGTGCGAGGGCTGGCGGTGGCGGCGCGCCGCCTGGCGTTTCGTCGCGCCTTGGCCCGCCGCCGTGCCGAGGGAAAGGAGGGGGCCGAAGGCGGCCCCGAGGTCGTCGAGGAGCCGCCCCTGGACATGGAGCAGATCAATCAGCAGTCGTTGAGGCTCTCCAAGTTGCTCCTGCTGATCGGCTTCGTGCTGCTGTTCTACCTGGTGTGGGCCGACCTGCTGACCGTGCTCGGTTATCTGGAGAAGGTGGCGATATGGGGTGGGGAAGGCGACGACCTGGTCACCGACGCCTTGACGGTGGCGGACGTCTTCACCGCGCTGCTGATCGTGGCGCTGACCATGATGCTGGCACGCAACCTGCCGGGGCTGCTGGAGGTCAGTGTGCTGTCGCGTCTGGAGCTCAAGCAGGGGAGCGCCTACGCCATCACCTCGCTGCTCTCCTACACCATCATCGGCACCGGCCTGGTGTCGTTTCTGGGAACCCTGGGGGTCTCCTGGGACAAGCTGCAGTGGCTGGTGGCGGCGCTGGGGGTGGGGCTCGGTTTCGGGCTGCAGGAGATCTTCGCCAACTTCGTCTCGGGGTTGATCATTCTCTTCGAGCGACCCGTGCGCATCGGCGATACCGTGACCCTGGGCAACCTCACCGGCACGGTGAGTCGAATCCGCATTCGCGCCACCACGGTGACCGACTTCGACAACAAGGAGATCATCATCCCCAACAAGACCTTCGTCACCGACCAGCTGATCAACTGGTCGCTCTCGGATACCGTCACCCGTGTGGTGCTGACCTACGGCGTGGCCTATGGCTCCGAACCTCGCCTGGTGCACCGCCTGCTGCGTCAGGCCGCCGAGGAGAGCGAGCGCGTGCTGGCCGACCCGGAGCCCCAGGTCTTCTTCATGGCCTATGGTGCGAGCACCCTCGATTTCGAACTGCGTATCTTCGTCAACGCCCTGGGGGATCGGTTATTTGCCACCGACGAGATCAATTCGCGGGTCGGCGAGCTGTTTGCCGAACACGGTATCGAGATCGCCTTCAATCAGCTCGATGTTCGACTGCATCGTGCCGTCGATGGTGTGGAGCGCAGGGTCGAGCGCCGAGGCGCCGCCGGGCCGGTCGAAGAATATCCGGCCCCCGGGGCCTACGGTGATCCGGGAGACATCGAGACGGGGGATGCCGATGGTGCGGGCGAGGGTGGCCTGGATGGGGAGGCGGATGGTGGCCGCTGAATCGCCTGGCCGGTGCGCTCAGCCGCGCAGGGCGTAAAGCAGGAACTCGCGGTTGCCGTCACCGCCCCGTATCGGGCTCTCCTGCCAGTGCTGGATGACCAGGTTGGCCTCGCGACAGCACTGGCGGATGCGTGCCTCGACCTCGGCATAGCGTGCGGTGTCGCGAACCAGCCCCTGGGAATCGACTCCGCCGGGACCTACCTCGAACTGGGGCTTGACCAGACTGACCAGGCGTCCACCCGTGGCCAGCAGGGTGGCGAGTTCGGTCAGGATCAGCGTCTGGGAGATAAAGGAGACATCCATCACGGCCAGATCCGGGGCACCTCCGCCCTGGGCGGCAAGGGTCTCCGCCAGCCGCGCATCCTCGGCCATGGCGCGGGCATTCAGCCCTTCCAGGCAGGTGACCCTGGGGTCATCGCGCAGGCTGGGGTCGAGCTGGTCATGCCCCACCTCGACCCCGATCACGTGTCGCGCGCCATGGGCCAGGGCGCAGTCGGTGAACCCGCCGGTGGACTGCCCCACATCCAGCACCAGCTGGCCCTCCAGGTCGAGCGCCAGCGCCTGGAGGAGCGCTTCCAGCTTGAGCCCCGCCCGGGACACGTAGCGCTCCTCCGGGTCATCCGCCACCGACAGCCGAGTATCATCCGGCAGCTTCTCCCCCGGCTTGGTCAGTACCCGGTCGGAGTCGGCCAGACACACCCGGCCATGGCGAATCAGTCGCTGGGCGCGGGTGCGTGAACGGGCCAGGCCCTGGGTGACGAGCAGCAGGTCGAGGCGAGGCATGGGGGCTCCGGGCGGAAAAAGGGCGCCATTATAGCCAGCGGAGAGTCTCCGTTGTAGCCAAGGGAGAGCCGCCGATTTTGGCGGGCGACTCCCCTTCGGTCATGCCGGCATCATGGCGAGCTGCCCGGCCCCTCGGCGGCTTGCAGATCGGTGGGTGGGATGCGGTCGGCCCCCCAGCTGCGATAGAGATAGTCGGCGACCCGATCTAGTTCGCTCTGGCTGACCTCGGCCAGTTCGCCGCGCTCCAAGGGATCGTAATGGAAGATATAGAGCCGCGAGGCGAACTGATCGAAGGGCAGGGAGGACTCGCCGAAGCGCTCGCCGTGGTCGGCGGTGCTGACCTGGATGCCGTCACCCCAGTCCTGTCCGCTGTCATTGTTGGGGTTGAAGAAGTAGACCCGCATCACCTCGGAGGGGTCGAGGTTGACCCGTAATATGGTGATGGCATGCCAGCCGATAAAGCGGGCGGCGCTATCGGTGACCGCAATGCCGGCTGGCTGAGGGTGAATCAGCGGCTGGTTGCCGTTGTAGTAGGGGTGATAGCTGGCATAGAAGTGGCGCAGGAAGGTGTCCAGCTCCTGGATCTGGCCGGTGGCCACGTCGACATTGATGCGAAAGCCGCGTCCCGACCACCAGCCGTGGAACTCCGGGTTGACCCAGCGGTGGGGGTCGCCCTCGCGGCCGATGCAGCGCCGACCCATCTCGGCATAGATGCGGTCCAGGTGCGGCACCACGATCAGCGACACCGGGTCGAGGTCCAGAGGGAGCGTCTGGGCAACGCCTGACAGGCTGGCCATCGAGGAGAGCGGCATGCCCTCGAAGTGAATGATGATCTCGTCGTCCCGGGCCGCCCAGGTCACCATCTGCAGCAGGTAGTCGGGGTCGTTGTAGGCCCAGATCGAGAGGGCACGGGCGGACTGGCAGGTCGGGTTGTTGCCCTGGCCGATGCCCAGCGGCTGGCCGAGCATGCATAGCACGCCCTCGAGCAGCCGAGCCCGCGGCGAGACGGCCTCGCCGAAGGCCAGGTTGAGTCGCGCCTTGGACCACTCCGAGAGCGACAGGCCGAGCTGTCGCCACATGGCCGGTGCGACCGGGGGTTGATAGAGAATGCCGCGCTCGAGCATCAAGGCCAGGCCGTAGGCGGCCTGGGGGGTGGCGGAGTGCACGCCACCGCGAATCAGTGCCGTGACCAGCTCACGATAGCAGAGCAGGCAGTCCCGCCCGGTGGCGGAGAGCCCCAGCGCCTCCGCCAGCAGATGATCGTTATGGTCCAGCAGGTGGCGTAGCAGCACGGGATGGTAGGCGGAGACCAGGCCCGTGTCATGCATGGCCCGGGCGAATCCGGTGGCCTCTCCCTGAAGCGCCGTCGCATCCATGCTGGACAGCCGCTCGCGGTAGACCTCCAGGCCGGGGTCCTCGCGACAGGCGCGGGTAGGGCCGAACAGCGAGCTGACCAGGCGGTCGGCTCCCTGGCCGCTGGCGCCCAGGTCGATTGCCGGGTCGGCCTGGCAGATGGCGATCTGGGTGATCATCTGCTTGACCGGATCGACCTGGATCGGGCGCTGCTCGAGGATCCGCCAGATCTCGTCGATCAGGCGGTCGATGATATGCTCATAGCCGATACGCTCGGCTAGATGGTGAAACAGGTGGCGGGGCACCTGGGCGAGTCGGCCCTGGGTCTCGCGTTCGGCTTCGCTGGGGGCGCCGAACAGCAGCCACAGGTTGATGGCCATCGTCTGGGTCAGGTAGTGGTGCGCCTGTTCCGCGGAAACCACGGGATGAAGGTACTCGCCCTTGGCTACCGCCAGCAGGCGCAGCTCACTGAGTGTCTCGATCACCACCATGTTGGGGTCGGCACTCTTCAATGCATGGGTGGTGAGGGTGGGAACCAGATACTGGGGGGTCTCCCAGTCGGAGCCGTCGAAGACGCCGGCCTGCTCCAGCCTCTGGGCGCGCGCCTCGATGGCGGCGGCACCGCCCTCCTGCAGCAGCACGCGGCGTGCGGTATCGAGCACCCGGGGCAGCTTGCCGGGCTTGGCGAAGTCGCGCGCCTCTTCCAGCAGGGTGGTTGCCGCGTCGAGCTTCTCCAGCAGAAGCTGAAGCTTGGTATCGTCGGGTGGCGTGGTACCGCCACCCGCTTGAGTGTCGTCATGCGTTGTCACGCTGACTCCTTGTCGTCAGGTCGTCATGGCTTCCCATGACGCCTAGATCGTGCGAGGAAATCAAGCTAACGCCCTGATTGAGACCTCAGCTCAGACATAGAAATCGAGCTCTTCCAGGCTCTTGAGCAGCTCCTTCATGCGTGCCGCTTCGTCGCCCTTGAAGTAGACCAGCCCCCAGTGCGTGCCGAAGGCGGTGCGCTTGGTGACCGTTTCCTCCAGCGGCGGCGTTAGCTCGTGGGATTCGAAGTAGGGGTCGTCCTCGACCTCTTCGGGAATCTCCAGCTTGCTGACCACGCGAAGCCGCGGATATACCCCGAAACAGCCGGCGTAGCCATCGGCGTCCTCGATCTCCCTGGGGAAGAACTCGGCGACCTCTTCCGGCGTGCTCTTGGGGTCGAACACCAGCATCGAGGCCTGGTAGGCATTGAATCCGTAGACCCGCTCGAGCAGCTCGAAGACCTTGAAGCCCGGCGGCCGGTAGGCGACCTCGCCGAAGTACATCTCGCCGTCGTTGGTGACGAAGTACTCGGGGTGGATCAGGCCAAACTCGATATCGAAGGCCTTGATCAGCTTTTCGATCTGGGCGGTGATCTGGGGGCGGTACTTCTCCAGCTCCGGCGAGGCCGGCACAAACACCGAATAGCCCAGGGTCACGTACTCGGAGATATTGAGGAACACGATCTTGCCGTCATGGATCCACGCCTCCACGGCGAACTCCCAGCCGTCCAGGTGCGATTCCATCAGCACCGGGAACTCCTCCTCGGGGATGGTATCGACCTCGTCGGGGGTGCGGATCACGCGATGACCGAGACAGCCAGCCTTGTCAAAGGCCTTGAGGTGGATGGGGTCATTGGGGTCGCCGTCGAGCTTGAGCAGGGTCTGATTGACCCGCTTCAAAAAGCGGATGACGTCGTCCTTATCGTGGGCTTCCTCGAAGATGCCGACGCGGATGCCGCCGAGCTGGGCGCGACGTTTCATCAACGCCTTGTCGCGCAGCAGCAGCGACTGCCCGTAGAGGCGCGGGCTGTCGAGCAGCACCGAGTTGATCGCCCCGGCCCACTCCACGGTCTCCTCGAAGAGCGGGATGGCCACGTTGACGTCCATCTCCTTGAGCGTCTCGGCGATCTCCATGGAGCGGTCGTTCAGGCGCTCGAAGTTCCATGGCACGTAAGGAATATCATGCTTCTGGCAGTACTCCTCTGCCCAGTCGGGCGCCACCACGACATAGCGTCGGTCGAAGTTCTCGGCGGCTTCGATAGCGTTCAGGCTCCAGCCCAGCAGGGCGATATGCCCCTTGTTCGGATCCTTCTTCATGTGGCGCCTCCTGTTATTCGCGATGGTGACCCCTGCCTGTCATGCCGTGCAGTGGTATTTATGGCATGTAGGGTAAGGGTAGTCTTCATGCTACAGCATGCAGCGTTGGCCAACATCCCGAACGCGATCATCACGCATCCTTGCCTGCGTCCGGTGGGGCTGTTATAGTGCGCATCCACTCGGCAAGACGTTGATCGATAACGTCAATCAGGTCGAGTTGGCATCGTCATGATGTCGTGCTGTGGTGGCCCCGTCGGTCCTCCCGCAACGCTAAACCGCAAACCCCGCCAGGCCCGGAAGGGAGCAACGGTAGTGGTGGACGCGTGTGCCGGGATGTGGCTGTCGGGGCCGCCTCCATTTCAGGCGGCCGAATCGCCTCGACATGTTCCTGGCTTCCTCCCTGGGCCTCGCCTGTTGTCTACCCCTGGTTTTCCTCTTCTTTAGGGTCCTCCTCTTTCCTCGTCTTCTTTTTCTTCGATTTGTGTCGCCTCAACGTTGCCTGTCGTGTGGCTGCCACCCTCTGCGTGGCCGATAAACGGTCGTTCGTTGGAAGGTCGTATTGGCCGCGGCCGCGAAGCGCGCTAAGGTGCAGCCTCGGCCTTTCCAAGGCTGTTCGATCCTGTCTCGATCGCAACAACTCATCAATACGAATAACTCATCAATACGAAGAAGAGGGAACATCATGATGCGGCGTCGAATTCTCTCCGCGGTGCTGGGCTCCATGCTGGTGGCCGGAGTGGCCCAGGCTGAGACCGTCAACCTGGGCATCACCCAGATCGTCGAGCACCCGGCCCTGGATGCCAGCCGCCAGGGAGCGCTGGATGAACTCGCCGAGCGCGGCTATGTGGAGGGCGAAAACCTCGAGGTCGACTTCCAGAATGCCCAGGGTGACACCTCCATCGCCGCTCAGATCGCGCGCAAGTTCGCCGGTGATCGCCCGGACCTGGTGCTGGCGATCAGTACGCCTTCGGCCCAGGCCGCGGCCTCGGCATTGCAGGATGACACCCCCATCGTCTTCACCGCCGTCACCGACCCGCTGATCGCCAAGCTGGTGAGCGACATGGAGGCCCCCGGCGCCAATATCACCGGGGTGGTGGATGCGCCCCCCCTGCAGGCGCAGCTGCAGCTGATCCGCGACATGTTCCCCGAGGCCAAGCGGTTGGGAGTGATCTATAACCCCGGAGAGGCAAACTCCGTCTCCCAGGCCGAGAAGCTCAATACGATGGCGCCGGAGCTGGGGTTCGAGCTGGTCGAGGTGACCGCCTCGCGCACCTCCGAGGTGATGGGCGCCGCCCGCAGCCTGGCCGGTCGCGCCGATGCCATCTACGTGCCGGTGGACAACACCGTGGTCTCGGCCCTGGAGAGCGTGCTCAAGGTCGGCTACGACGCCGATATTCCGGTATTCACCGGCGACAACTCCTCCGTCGAGCGTGGCGCCCTGGCTTCGCTGGGCTTCAGCTACTACGACATGGGACGCCAGACCGGCGCGATGATCGCCGACATCCTGGGTGGCGAGAAGGCCGGTGATCTGCCAGTGGGCACCGTCGAGAAGCTCGAGCTGATCCTGAACCGAGATGCCGCCGAGCAGATCGGCTACGAGATCCCGGCCGAGTTCGAGGAACAGGCGGTCGAGATCTTCGAGTAATGAGTCTTATAGCCTTCCTGGGGGCCATCGAACTTGGCCTCATCTTCGGTTTCGTGGCGCTCGGTGTCTATCTCTCCTTTCGCGTTCTCGACTTTCCCGACCTGACCGTCGACGGCAGCTTCCCTCTGGGGGCTGCCGTGGCGGCGGTATGGATCGTGGGCGGCGGCAACCCCTGGGTGGGAACCGCCCTGGCGGTGGTCGCCGGTGCCATGGCCGGCACGGTGACCGCCTGGATGGCGGTGAAGCTCAAGATCCTCAATCTGCTGGCCTCGATCCTGTCGATGATCGCGCTCTACTCGATCAACCTGCGGGTGATGGGGCGGCCCAATATCGCGCTGCTGACCGATGACACCATCTTCACGCCGCTGGAGTCGCTGCCGTTCAGCCGCTATGTCGTCTTCCCGCTGGCGATCCTCGCCGGCCTGGCGGTGGTGACGCTCCTGCTCAACCGCTTCCTCAACAGCGAGGTGGGGCTCGCCATGCGTGCCACCGGCGAGAACGCGCGCATGGCCTCTGGCAACGGCATCAATACCTCGGTGATGGTGCTCTCCGGCATGGCGCTCTCCAACGCCCTGGTGGCGCTGGGAGGTGCGCTGTTCGCCCAGAGCCAGGGCAGCGCCGACGTGACCATGGGGGTGGGTACCATCGTGGTGGGGCTGGCGGCGGTCATCGGTGGTCAGTCGTTGATCCCCGGGCGCACCATCCTGATGGCTACCCTGGCGTGCATCTTCGGCTCCATCCTCTATCGCCTGATGGTGGCGGTGGCGCTCAATGCCGACTTCATCGGCCTCAAGGCCCAGGATCTCAACCTGGTGACGGCGCTGCTGGTCGGCTTCGCGCTGGTGCTGCCGCGGTTCAAACGCAAGAGGCGTGTCGCATGATCGAACTTCAGGATATCCACGTCACCTTCAATCCCGGCACGCCGCTCGAGAACCACGTGCTCAAGGGGGTCGACCTGGTCATCGATGAGGGGGAGTTCGTCACCGTGATCGGTGGCAATGGCGCGGGCAAGTCGACGCTGCTCAATGTGCTGGCCGGCGAGGTGATCGCCCAGCCGGGGCGGGTGCTGATCGGCGGGCGCGATGTCACGCGGCTGTCGGCCTTCAAGCGTGCCGACCTGGTGGCGCGCGTCTACCAGGATCCGCTGGCCGGCACCTGCGGCACTCTGACCCTCGAGGAGAACATGGCGCTGGCCTTCGCTCGTGGGCGGCGCCGGCGACTGGGGCGTGCCCTGGACGGAGGCCTGCGCAGCCGCCTGCGCGACAACCTGGCGCGCCTGGAGCTGGGGCTGGAGGATCGCCTCCACGACAGCATCGGCCTGCTCTCCGGCGGGCAGCGTCAGGCGGTCAGCCTGCTGATGGCGGCACTGCAGCCCATGGAGATTCTGCTTCTCGACGAGCATACCGCGGCCCTGGACCCGCGAATCGCCAGCTTCGTGCTGGAGCTCTCCGCCGACATCATCCGCGAGCAGCGACTCACCGCGCTGATGGTCACTCACAGCATGCGCCAGGCGCTGGATGTGGGGCACCGTACCATCATGATGGATCAGGGCGAGGTGGCATTCGACGTCAAGGGCGAACAGCGGGCCGGGCTTCAGGTGCCCGACCTGCTCAAACTATTCGAGCGTGCCCGCGGTGAGCAGGTCGACGACGATTCGCTGCTGCTGGGGTGAAGGGGAGGTGTCATGCGTATCTATCATTCCGAAATGAGCAAGGCGCGTCGCGCCCGGACCGAGCTCGATGGCGGCCAGCTGGTGCCGCCCTGGGAGTGCCCGGAGCGGGTCGACATGATCCTTGAGGGCCTGCGTAAGGCGGGATTCACCGAGATAGTCGAGCCGGCCGAGCATGGCCTGGCACCGGTGCTGGCGGTTCACGATGCCGACTACGTCGACTTTCTGGCGACCTGCTGGGACGACTGGCAGGCGCTGGGGCGCGAAGGGGAGGCGATCGCCTGGATCTGGCCGACTCGCACGATGCCGGGGCGGCGAATCCCCAGCTGTGTCGACGGGCGCCTGGGCCACTATGCCCTGGGGGCGGACACTTCGATCTGCGGCGGTACCTTCGAGGCGGCACAGGCCAGCAAGGATGTGGCGCTCTCGGCCCTGGATCATGTGCTGGCCACAGGCGAGCCGGCCTTCGGCCTGTGTCGCCCGCCGGGGCACCATGCCGCCGTCGATCAGTTCGGCGGCTACTGCTTCTTCAACAATGCCGCGGTGGCCGCTCAGCGGGCGCTGGATGCGGGGTTGTCGCGAGTCGCCATTCTCGACGTGGACTTCCATCACGGCAACGGCACTCAGCAGATCTTCGAGCAGCGCAGCGATGTGCTGTTCGTGTCGATCCACGGCGATCCCATGACCTGCTTCCCCTATTTCATGGGCCACGCCGACGAGGTGGGGGAGGGTGAGGGGGCGGGCTATACCGTCAACTATCCTCTGCCGGAGGGCACGGGTGCCGAGGTATGGTTCCATGTGCTCGAGGCCGCCAAGGAGCGCATCCGTGAAACGGGCTGTGAGCTGCTGATCGTGTCGCTCGGGGTGGACACCTTCGAGGACGACCCGATCAGCGCCTTCAAGCTGAGCAGCGACGACTTCAGCGAGATGGGACGCCGCCTGGGGGCCCTGGGTCTGCCGACCCTGTTGTTGATGGAGGGCGGTTATGCGGTGGAAGAGATCGGTGTCAACGTGGCCAATGTGCTGAGTGGCATGACGTCAGGGGCTGTCGAGCGGGGTTAGGCCCGCTCGCTCTGTGCCTGCCGGCCGTGCTGGCGCCGCTGCACCTGCATGGCGTCCATGCGTGACTTGAGGGCGCTCTGGGTGGCCTGCAGCGCCTCGACCCGTATTTCCGCCTTGGTGGCGCGCTGCAGGGCCTCCTGGGCATGCTTCTGGGCCTCCTGCCTGGAGCGCTCCACGGCATCCAGGCGCGCCTTCTGCTCGGCGCGCATCTCGGTGATCTCCTGGCGCTGGCGGGCACGCTCCTCCTGCATCTCCTGCTTGAGCTGAGCGATCTGTTCGGTCTTTTCGCGTGCCTGCTCGAGGGCGCCATCGCGCTGGCTCTCGGCCACCGCCTGGGCGCGCTCGGCCTTGATGCGCTCCTCCTCGCTGGCGCGGGTCCCGCGTTCGGCGGTCAGACGCGCCTGCTGTGCCTCCTCCAGCTGTTCGCGCAGCAGGGCCACCTGCTGGCGCTGCTCGGCGAGTGTCTGCTGGGCCTGGCGGGCCAGTTGCCGTTCACGCTCCAGCTTGTCGCGCAGGCTGTCACGCTCGGCCAGCAGGGTGCTGGCGCGCTCATCGGCGATCTGCCCGGCGCGTTCGGTGGCCTCGAGCCGTTGTGCCAGTTCGTGGTTACGCCTTTCGAGGGCCTCGCCGGCCTCGGCCAGGGTCGTGGCGTCGGCGCGCGTCTCATCGGCCAGGCGTCGACCCTCGGTCAGCCCGGTGTTGGCATGGGTCGCCAGCTCGCGCTCCAGGGCGTCGATCAATGCCGCGGGAAGACGTGGAGCCGAGGGTTCGGGCACGCTGCGGGTATCACGCCAGGCGCTGAGGTGGCGCTGGACGATATTGGGTGAGCCGGTGCCGAGCAGCTCCAGCACCCGCTGCAGGGTGGGTTCGGCGCCGCGATGCTCGAGGTTTTCGGCCGCGGCGACGACCTGCTCGTAGGTAAGCGATGAGGTGGTGGGTACGCTATCGCGAGATGGGTTCATGGCATCGTCGTCCCTGTAATGATCCATGAGGGCCACACTAGCACAGCCCCACGGCTCCGGGCAGCGAAGGGCCGCAGATAGCAATACCGCTCAAGGCTGTTCCGGCGACAGGCCGTCGAGGGGGCGCTACAAGTACTTCCTTGTAGGCTACCTCGGCCATCCCTGGTCCTCGGACCCCCTCTTCGACCTGCCCCCGGCGCCTTTCACTATCACCCTGTCTGTTACCGCGATAGTCCTGCTGGGCAGCGCGGCTCGCTTTCCGCGGCGCCCACTGGACGCTAGAATGAGCGCTTCATGCCGGCGTTGCCGGCCTCCGTTTTCCCGCAAGGATATCGCGCCGCATGAGCTATCAGGTTCTGGCCCGCAAGTGGCGACCGCGCACCTTCCATGAGCTGGTCGGTCAGGAACATGTCCAGCGTGCGCTGGTCAATGCGCTGGATCAGGGGCGGCTGCACCACGCCTACCTGTTTACCGGCACCCGCGGTGTGGGCAAGACCACCCTGGCGCGAATACTCGCCAAGTGTCTCAACTGTACCGCCGGCGGCCGAGGTGACGAAGGGGTGACTTCCACCCCCTGTGGCGAGTGTGCCAGCTGTCTGGCCATCGACGAGGGGCGCTTCGTCGACCTGATCGAGGTGGATGCCGCCTCACGTACCAAGGTGGAGGACACCCGCGAGCTGCTCGATAACGTGCAGTATGCGCCGACTCAGGGACGCTACAAGGTGTACCTGATCGATGAGGTGCACATGCTCTCCACCAGCAGCTTCAACGCACTGCTCAAGACGCTGGAGGAGCCACCGCCCCATGTGAAGTTCCTGCTGGCCACCACCGATCCGCAGAAGCTGCCTCCCACGGTGCTGTCACGCTGCCTGCAGTTCACCCTCAAGCATATGCCGCCGGAGCGCATCGTCGACCACCTCGGCAAGGTGCTCACGGCCGAGTCGGTGCCCTTCGAGGAGAGCGCCCTGTGGTTGCTCGGGCGGGCCGCCGAGGGGTCCATGCGCGATGCCATGAGCCTGACCGACCAGGCCATCGCCTTCGGCCAGGGCCGGGTCGAGCATGCCGACGTGGCCGCCATGCTGGGCACCCTGGATCAGCACCATGTGCTGGCCCTGATCGAGGCGCTGGCCGATGTGGATGCCGCTCGGCTGCTCACCGAAGTGGGCAACCTGGCCGAGCATGCCCCGGACTTCGCCGGCGTGCTCGACGAGGTGACCGGCGTACTGCATCGGCTGGCCATCGCCCAGATGGTGCCCGAGGCCCTGGACAACGCCCAGGGCGATCGCGAGGCGCTGCTGGTTCTCGCCTCGCGGTTTACCGCCGAGGATGTGCAGCTCTATTACCAGATCGGCATCCAGGGGCGTGGCGACATGGCCAGTGCGCCGGATCTACGTACCGCGCTCGAGATGACCCTGCTGCGCATGCTGGCCTTCCGTCCCCAGGGCGTGCCGAGGCCGGCGACGACGCCGCTGCCGCTGCGCGGCAACTCCGAGGGGGGCACGCCCCAGGGGGGCGACTCCCCGCCTGCCGGTAGTCAGGAGACCGGGGGCAAGGCCGAGGGCGCGACACCGTCATCCGCGCCCTCCACGCCCTCCACGCCCTCCACAGCCCCGGCACCCGAGGCGCCTCGCCATCCTTCGCCATCGAGCGAGCCCCCTGCCGAGCCGTCGGCGCCACCGCCGCCATGGGTCGAGGCAGAGCCTGTGCCTGAACCGACCCCCCCTGCGGCATCGGAGGCGCCGTCACCGGCTGAGCCCGCTCCGGCAACGCCTTCGCCCGGGGCGGAAGGGCCATCTGCGATCTCGCGGCTGGTCGAGTCTCATTCGATGGAACAGGAGGCGACCCCGCCGGGCGAAGCGGAACCGGTGCCGGTCTCGGTTCCCGTTGCCGAGGAACCCGACTCGGCAGCGGTGTCAAACGAGACGAATGGTCACTTCAGCCACTCGGACTGGCTGGCGTGCTTCGAGACGCTGGGTCTGGGTGGGCTGACGCGTAACCTGGCCGCCGGCTGTGTGGTGGAGGAGGATGATGGCGAGCGGCTGCGGCTGCGCCTCGACCCGACGCTCTCCGCCATGCGCGCCGAGATCCATATCGAGCGCATGCAGCAGGCCCTGGCCGAGCACGGCGTCACGCGGCGGCTGGAGGTCGAGGAGGGCGAGATCCCGGCGAGTGTCGAGACACCTCGTCAGCAGGCCGAGCGTCTGGCCGCGCAGCGCCACGCCAGGGCGGTTGAGGCGCTGGGCAGTGACCCCCATGTACAGCAACTTCAGCGGGCCTTCGGGGCTCGCCTGATCGAGTCCACGGTGAAACCCGCCGGCGACCTACACTAGACGACTACTTACGCTATTAGACGACAAGAGAGGACACACCATGTTCAACAAGGGTGGAATGGGCAACATCATGAAGCAGGCCCAGGAGATGCAGGAGAAGATGCAGCGGGTCCAGGAGGAGATCGCTCGTGCCGAGGTGCTGGGCGAGGCGGGGGCAGGCATGGTCAAGGTCACCATGAACGGCCGTCACGACGTCAGCAAGGTGGATATCGACCCCAGCGTCATGGAAGAGGACAAGGAGCTGCTGGAGGATCTGCTGGCCGCTGCGGTGAATGATGCCGTTCGCAAGGTCGAGGCCAACTCCAAGGCCAAGATGTCCGAAGTCACCGATGGCATGAATCTGCCGGCCGGTTTCAAGATGCCGTTCTGATGAGCTTCTCCCCCCTCATCGAGCAACTGATGGAGTCGCTGCGGGTGCTGCCTGGCGTGGGGCCCAAGACCGCCCAGCGCATGGCCATGCACCTGCTGGAGCGCGATCGCGACGGCGGTCGGCGGCTCTCCTCGGTGCTCGACGACGCCCTGGCACGAGTCGGCTACTGCCGGCGCTGTCGAACGCTCACCGAGGACGATGTGTGCCGGCTGTGCGCGAGTCCACGACGTGACGACGACCTGCTCTGTGTGGTGGAGTCGCCCGCCGACCAGCTCGCCATCGAGGAAGCCGGCGGCTATCGCGGCCGCTACTTCGTGCTGCATGGCCACCTTTCACCCCTGGACGGTATCGGTCCCGAGGATCTGGGGCTCGACCGGCTCGAGGCCAGAGTCGGCGAGGAGGGGGTCGAGGAGGTCATCCTGGCCACCAACCCCACGGTCGAGGGGGAGGCCACGGCCCACTATATCGCCGCGCAGCTCACCGCCCACGGAGTTCGCCTGTCGCGCCTCGCCTACGGCGTGCCCATGGGCGGCGAGCTGGAGTATGTCGACGGTGGCACCCTGAGTCGCGCCTTCAATGGTCGCCTGCCGTTCCGGAGCGAGTGAGCCTGCGCTCGATTGCTCCACCCCATTCAACACTGCCGGAACCCCGATGCCCCTGACCCCCGAGATACACTGGATCGATACCCCCGAGGCGCTGGATGCCGCCTGTGAGGCGGTGAAAAATGACGATGTCATCGCCCTGGATACCGAGTTCTTTCGCGAGAACACCTTCTATCCGGTGCCGGCGCTGATTCAATTTTCCGCCGGCGGCGTGGCCTGGCTGGTGGATCCCCAGGCCGTGACATGTACCGCCGCCTTCCGGCGTCTGCTGGCCGAAGGGCCGCTCAAGCTGCTGCACGCCGCCAGCGAGGACCTGGAGGTCTTCACGCGCTGGGCCGGTGTGACGCCGCGCCCGCTGGTGGATACCCAGGTCGCCCAGGGCCTTTTGGGCGACAATCCCGGCATGGGCTATCAGAAGCTGGTGGAGCACTGGGTCGGCGAGACCCTGCCCAAGGACGAGACCCGCTCCGACTGGCTGGTACGCCCGCTCTCGGAGACCCAGCTGCAATATGCCGCCCTGGATGTGGTCTATCTGGTGCAGGTATGGGAGCAGCAGCGCCGCGAGCTCGAACGATTGGGGCGTAGCGAGTGGCTTCAGGCCGATGGTGAGGCGATGCTGGCCCAGGCCGAGCGCAGCGTCGAGGCCGATGGGCAGTGGTATCTGCGCCAGCGTCAGCTGTGGCGCCTGGCGCCGCGCCAGATCGAGGCCTACCGGCGGATGACCATCTGGCGCGAAGGCGAGGCCCGCGCTCGCAATCTGCCCAGGGGTTGGCTGGTGCATGACCGAGTACTGTTCGCGATCGCCGAGGCGATGCCCCGGAATCGCCATGAGCTGGCGCGGATCGAAGGTGTCAAGCCGAGTCTGGTCAAGCGCGACGGCGACACCCTGCTGGCGCTGGTGGCCGAGGCGCAGCACCTTGATGAGACCGAGCTCCCCGGCGAGCTGCCATCGCCCATGGAGCCCGAGTTCAAGCGTGGCATCAAGACGCTGAAGAAGGTGGTGAATGCCGAGGCCGAGGCGCTGGGTGTGGCCCCGGAGGTATTGATGCGTCGTCGCGATCTGGAGGCCCTGCTGGTGGCCCACCTGGAAAGGAGTCACCCGCCGTTGCCGACGGGGTGGCGCGGTGAACGCCTGAACACGGGGTTGATGAAGGCCCTGGAGGAACTACCGAGATGAGTGATGACCGGATGTCCGGCGACCGCCTGCTGTGCCAGGTATTCAAGAGTTCGCGCAAGGATGAGATGTATCTCTATGTCGACAAGCGCGAGGGCACGGAGCGCGTTCCCGGCCCCCTGCTGGAGCGTTTCGGCAAGCCGGTACCGGCCATGACGCTGATCCTCAGTCCCGAGAAACGGCTGGGGCGTGCCAGTGCCGTGGAGGTGATGCAGGCGATCCGTGACAACGGCTTCTACCTGCAGATGCCCCCAGCCAAGGAGGAGTATCTGCTGGACCTCTACCGCACTCCAACCCAGGCGCGTTACTGACCCGATGTGACCGTCGCCGCGGAGGAAACAACATGCGAGAACGTTTCTGGGAGCACTACCCCCTCGAAGAGCTGACCGCTGAGGAGTGGGAGGCGCTCTGTGACGGGTGCGGTCAGTGCTGCCTGCTCAAGTTCCAGGATGACGAGTCCGGCGAGCTGGCGGTGCTCAACCTGGCGTGCGAGCTGCTGGATATCCAGAGCTGCCGCTGCAGCGACTATCCCAATCGCCTGGAGCGGGTGCCGGAGTGCACCCGGCTGACGCCGGAGCGAGTGGACGAATTTCGCTGGCTACCGCGCTCCTGCGCCTATCGGCGGGTCGCCGAGGGCCGCAAGCTGGCCGCCTGGCATCCGCTGATCAGCGGTGATCCGGAGCGCGTTCATCGCAAGGGCGTCAGCGTACGCAGCTTTGCGGTCAGCAGCAGAGGGGTCCCCGAGGAGCACTACGAAGACCATATCATCGCGATCCTGCCCATCGACGGCTGACGTCGCCAGCCCACCCCTCCCTTCAGCGGGGATGCCGCCTTCACTGCATGCCTGTGACGCCTCGCCGATGGGCGTTCAGGCCCCTCATCTTGCACCCTCGTTTTATGGCCTCGTTATATGGCGCCGACCACCGGCGGGAACTATCCTTGATATGTGTAACAGATTGTTTTAGGCATGGGCATATTTGCCCAACGCATGACGCCGCTTATCGAGAGGTGCGGGGTCGGGGGGATCGAACATGAAAGGCTTCAGGAAACTAGCGTTGGTCATGGCGGTGGGTGCCCTGGCCTCGTCCGGCGTTGCGGCGCAATCCTCTTCATGGAGCGGCGATCCGCTCAGTGATGATGAGATGGCGGAGATGTTCAATGACCTCATGAATGAGGGCCGCGTGCTCGACAACCAGGAGATGTCGCAGCTGCAGTCGTGGCTGCCGACGCGGCTGAGTCCCGAGCAGTTGTTGCTACTCTATCCGCCGAGCGCTGGAGACCAGGAAACGGATATGTCCGGCGCTCGCGACGGAGGTGAGGGTGTGTTGGTTGCCAGCAACGACGGCAGCGATGACGGAACGGACGACGGCTCCGATGATGGAGCGGACGACGGCAGCGACGATGGAACGGACGACGGCTCCGATGATGGAACGGACGACGGCTCCGATGATGGAACGGACGACGGCTCCGACGATGGAACGGACGATGGCTCCGACGATGGATCGGATGACGGATCCGATGGCGGCACTGATGGCGGCACTGATGGTGGGGGCGGAGGTGGTGGTCCCGGCGGTGGCTCAGGTGGCGGCGGCTCGGGTGGTGGCTCCGGCGGCGGCTCGGGTGGTGGTTCCGGCGGTGGCTCGGGTGGCGGTTCCGGCGGCGGCTCGGGTGGCGGCTCGGGTGGTGGTTCCGGCGGCGGCTCGGGTGGCGGTTCCGGCGGTGGCTCGGG
>NZ_JADNRL010000036.1:710-1079 GCF_015595025.1 Halomonas sp. KAO | reverse complement strand
TGCGAGATCCGCATTGGGCGGGTGACGTAAATCAGGCGGCAGAAGACCGCCATTCCATCGCCTCGCGAGGGGCGTGATACGCAAGGGAGACAAGGATGAAAGCGATCAAGATGGCCGCCCTGGCGGCGGCGGGCGTGGCACTTGCAGGCTGCAAGACGGAGTTCAACGCCGAGGTGCCGGTGTCGGCACTTCAAGATCCAGCAGTGACGGAGCTTCCGGCGACGGTGCGGCTGGAAATCATGACCTGCGACGACTACGAGGACAGCCGCAAGCCTTCGGACTCGCTGGTGAAGGCACAGGAGATGATGCCGCGCGTCTTTCCCGCGGCGGAGTTCAAGGAGTGCTATGACCAGGGCATGGATACCTGGG
>NZ_JADNRL010000036.1:0-405 GCF_015595025.1 Halomonas sp. KAO | reverse complement strand
ACCTGACGCATACCGCTGAATTGCCACTTGGCGTGGCCGTGCCGCCGGCGGTGCTGGAGCGCCTCGAGCAGGCGCAGAGCGCCGACATGATGATGGGAAGCCTGGATTACGCCATCACGCTGGCGGTGATCAACGATACCGGCGAGCCGCTGCCGGTCACGGTGCTGTCGGCATGGGTAGGGGACCAGCCGGCCACATTGCAACCGATAGAGGTGCCGGCGGGTGAGGCGTTCGAGCTCCGCTTCTCTGATGTGCTGATCGAGCGCGCGGTGAAGACTGGCGAGGCGTCGGTGCTTGTCGATACAGACTACCTGGCTGCTCAGTTCAACGGGTAAGCCCGGCCATGAAGCTGAACTATATCGGCCCGCTGTGCGTGGGGCCCGAGCATCCGGCGGTTTCCCACCT
>NZ_JADNRL010000035.1:732-1437 GCF_015595025.1 Halomonas sp. KAO | reverse complement strand
CAGCCAGGTTATCTGGCTGTCAGGCCAGATTCAGGGCGTAATGGCCCCGTCAATTTGGCCCTCGCATCGTGTCGACAGCACCAGGTTGGCCAGCCCGAACAAGCTGAAGAGTTGCGCCTGGTTCTTGGCCAACCCCTTGTAGCGCACCTTCCGGTAGCCAAAGAGGTTCTTGATGACATGAAACGGGTGCTCGACCTTGGCGCGGATGCTGGCCTTGGCCTTCTCGATCGCCAGCAGCATCGTTTTCATTGGGCTGTCGTCCATCTTCTTGATGGCGCAGCGTTTGGCAGCCACATAGCACTTGGAATCCGGGGCATCCTTCTCTTCGCCGAGATGCTTCCACATGCCGGTGTAGCCCGCGTCGCCATATACCCGTTTGTCATCCTCCCGGACCAGAGCGCCGGCCATGGTGACATCGGCGACGTTGGCCGAGGTCGCGGCGACACTGTGAGTCAGTCCGGTGACGGCATCGACGCCGATATGGGCCTTCATCCCGAAGTACCACTGGTTGCCCTTCTTGGTCTGTTTCATCTCCGGGTCGCGCTGCTTGGCCTTGTTCTTGGTGGAAGGGGCGGCTGCCACGATGGTGGCGTCGACGATCGTGCCCTCGCGCATGAACAGCCCTTTCTCGGCCAGATGCGCATTGATCTCCTCGAAAATTCGCTGGGTCAGCGCATGCTTCTCCAGCAGATGACGGAAGCGCAG
>NZ_JADNRL010000035.1:0-432 GCF_015595025.1 Halomonas sp. KAO | reverse complement strand
GGCACGCTCTCAATGGCCAAATCGATACCCACGAAGTCGCGCATCGCCTGGCTATCGTAGATGGCATCTTCAAGTGCCTCGTCGGCGAGCGCATACCACTGTTGCAGGAAGTAGATCCGCAGCATGCGCTCCAGGCCGATAGGCGGACGGCCGCGCTTGCCCGCTGAATTCGGGAAGTAAGACGGCGACAGCGCTTCGATGAGCCGTTGCCAAGGCACCAGCGCCTCCATCTGGGCCAGGAACCGCTCGCGGCGGGTTACCTTCTTCTTGTTCTGGTGCTCAGCCTGGGCGAAAGAGATCTGCTTCATCGGATGGCTCGGTCAGGTGGTGACAGGGTAGCCAGATTTTACCCCGCCGACTGCTGTCAGGCAGCTGTGGCGGGATTTATGCAGTGTTTCCTTAAGGAACCACTGATCAATTCGGTTTCGAGCG
>NZ_JADNRL010000034.1:744-1276 GCF_015595025.1 Halomonas sp. KAO | reverse complement strand
TGTCGTCGTTGGTGTAGCCGCTGATGTTCGATACCAGCACGCACCTGGCTGAGCCGGTGATGCCGTCCCCGTTTTGCCCAGAAGTCTCTGCTTGGTCGAAACGGAAGTTATCGAACATAACGGACCCGCAATGCCAGTACGAGATCCCCCACGCCTCGGTATCGGCAACATCCCAGTCCTGAATGATGAGGTTATCGACCTTGGTAAAGGCGGCACCGAAGCCGAAATAGCCCGTCAGGTAGCTGGATGTATAGTTCCGGGTCTGCCCGGCCGAGTTGCCGTCGAGCTTGCCCCTGACCAGGATGATGTTCTCGTCGCCATTAGTGGGATCCTCGTTGACCAGCATGTAGCAGTTGGCCCCGTTCGCCAGCCGCAGGGTCGAGCGTGAGAAATCGAAGTAGGTGTTGGACGGTATTACGATAGGATCGTCGATTAGGTAGACCGCCCCCGGCGTGCCACGACAGACGCTATTTTCTTGCAGCATGGTGTTGATCGCGCTGGCATCTAGCGCCACGCCATCGCCTTTTGCACC
>NZ_JADNRL010000034.1:0-523 GCF_015595025.1 Halomonas sp. KAO | reverse complement strand
GGGGTGACGAAGCCCTCACCTTTTGCAAGCACCCGGATGCCGTTCTTTGTCTCCGCTACGGAAATCGACGCGGCATCGAACTCGATGTTACGAACCCGGCGCTTGGTGCTGCCATCGCCATAGGTGACAGACAGGTCGTTTGGTGAGCGCATTTCGCCGGTCTTGAGGATGCGCAATGCTTGGTTTCCGACTTCGTCCTCGATAACCAGAAGGTCGTCATCGCTGCTGTGTTCCACCGCGATTCTCGCTGCTTCAAACGTACCATCCCCCCGGATACGGGCGGCCACCTGGCCAACTCTATCTTCAAAGACCTCCGCCGCTATTCTCGCTGCTTCAAACACACCATCCCCCCGGATGCTGGCGGCCACCCGGCCGCCAGCATCTTCAAAGACCACGGCGTTTCTGCCCTCGACCCCGTCATCAGATATCAACTCCTTGACCTCTTCTACGGCAGCCGAGCTGGGGAACGTGGCGATAGGCCCTGCGTGGGTTGTAGCGGTCAACCGCCGATAGCGGATCACCG
>NZ_JADNRL010000033.1:881-1394 GCF_015595025.1 Halomonas sp. KAO | reverse complement strand
CCACTCCGGTGCGTGGAACTTCCCAACTGGGATCGCACTCAGCCTGAGCGGTATCAGGCAGGCTACGTCGGCCGCGTAAAAAACTGAGGTTCAACAATTCTCGCTCCAGGTGACGCTTTCCATACATCACACACTCGACTCCTTCAGGGAGCCAGAAGAAACGTTAACTGCGATGAGAGGGGTTTCGACCGGGGCAATCCGTGCCCCAATCATGCAACTGGCATGCACATTAGGAATAACCAGTCGCATTCATTATATCCAGATAATATTTCAAGGAGATTTAAAATAACGTAATCCTGTTCTTCTCTGAATGTCAGACTTGGATTACAACTAAAGTCTACAAATCCTGCACAGAGAAGAATAACCCCTCCGAAGAGGAGTTAGACAAGTGTGCCATCAGCTTACCTGCTGCCTGGCCAAGGCCATCTCCACGGAGTCCCCGTCCGTGTTGAGAGCATCCAGGCCCGACTCGGGCACGTCTCCCGATGTGCTCTGGGCCACGGCGATCTTCTT
>NZ_JADNRL010000033.1:0-575 GCF_015595025.1 Halomonas sp. KAO | reverse complement strand
CCATCAGCGACAGACGGGCGATCTGTGACGACTCGGCATAGCCGAGGTACAGCACTCACACCGGCTGCCGCTGGCCGATCCGCCAGGAGCGACGGCCGGCCTGTTGCAGGGTGTAGACGTTCCAGCCCGTCTGCATGAAGACGATGGTTGATCTTACCCAGCAATCGTGGACACCGATCTAAGCGATCATTCGGGCCTCGAAGGCCTCTGGGCTGATCATCCCGATCGCACTGTGCCGGCGTTGCCGGTTGTAGTCCAACTCAATGTACTCGAACACCTGCCGTCGCATGGCTTCCCGGGTCGCGAATCGCTCGCCGTGAATGGCTTCGACCTTGAGACTGTGAAAGAAGCTCTCGGCGCAGGCATTGTCGTAGCAGTTGCCTTTGGCACTCATGCTGCACCGGAGGTCGTGCCGGGTCAGCAACGACTGGTACAGGGACGAACAGTACTGGCTACCACGGTCGCTATGCACGATGACTCCCTTGGGCATCTTGCGGCTCCACAGCGCCATCTGGAGGGCGTCGCCGACCAGGTCCGCCGTCATGCGCTCGCTCATCGCCCAGCCGATCACCTTG
>NZ_JADNRL010000019.1:868804-1007327 GCF_015595025.1 Halomonas sp. KAO | reverse complement strand
TACCAGCAGGGCAGCAAATCCATAGAGCGCTTCAGTCATGGTTCCCTCCAGGGCTCAACGGGCCGCCTCGCTTGATCACCTTGAAACCTTCCAGTAGATAGAGGATCGCCCGTGCCAGGGTCAGCAGGGCCGAGAGTGCCAACATGATCGAGATCAACCCGATCAGATAGCCATAGGGAATGCGCAGAAACTCGGTCACGTCCCCCCAGGAGAAGGCGCGCTCGGCCAGAGCCCAGACTCGCAGGGCCATCACCCACAGCGCCACGGTGACCAACAGATTGACGAGCACTTCGCGTATCCAGACCAGGCGAGCAGGAAAGATAGCGTCCAGCAGGTCGACGCTGACGTGTTCCTGGCGCCAGCAAACGATCGGCAGGGAGAGGAACACCAGCGCCGCCAGCATCAGCTGGGTCAGCTCCACGGCGCCGAGGATCGGGGCATTGAAGAAGTAGCGTCCGGTCACGTCCACCGTGGTCAACAGCATCATGCCGAAGAGGGTGGCTCCCGCCACCCCCTCCAGCATCAGCTGGAAGACCCGGCCGACGCGAGCCCAGTAGGTTGTCGGGGTCTGCATGAGTCAGGCCTCTGTCAGCGTGTCATCAAGACTGTTCAAGGTCGGAGGCGATGCTTTCTTCCTCGGCCATCACCGCCAGCTGATCACGGAAATACTGTAGAGCTTCACTGGCATCCAGGTCTCCGGTGCTGACCTTCTTCGCCCACGCGTCGATCAGCTCATCCGACACTTCGCGCAGCATGGCGATATCGTCTTCCGTCGCCTGGGTGAACGTGTTGCCCAACTCCTCGGCGAACTCGACACCACGCTGATCGGAGACATCCATCATGTGGCCAAACAGCCTTGACAACCGCTCTCCAGAGACCGACTCGATGGCTTCGCGGTCTTCGTCAGACACCCGATCCCAGACCATGGGGTTCATGACGATGGCGAAACTACCTCGGTAGAAGCCACCATCAACCGTCAGGGTGTAGGGGGCCACCTCGGCGACACGGAAGCTGCGTAGCCCCTCGAGGGTGAGCATGGCACCACCGATAACGCCCTGGGAGGCCGCCTCGTAGACGCCGGTGGGAGGTAGCGCCACCCCGGTCACACCCAGAGCGCCGGCAAGCTCCGTCATCACCCCACCGCCAACACGCAACCGCTTGCCGGACAGGTCATCGAAGGTCTCGGTCTTCTCATTGGTAAAGATCTGGCCCGGCCCATGCACGCCCATGGCCATCACCTCCAACCCCCGATGCTCATTGGCCTGGGCCAGATACTCCTCGTAGGTCCTCCAGTATGCCGCCGAAGCCACCTCGGAAGAGAAGTCCTCGAAGGTGGGAAATTCCGGTAGCTGGGTCAATCCGAAGCGGCCGGGCATATGCCCATGAAAGATCCAGCTGGCATCGGCGACCCCATCAGCGACCAGCGCCATCTGTGCCGCGGGCGGGCCAAGGTCTTCGGTCACCTGAAGGGTGACACGCCCCTCGGTCGCCTCCTCGATCCAGGATTGCCAGGTCGGCCACACGATGGTGTTGATCCCGTGGTTGGGTCCGCCCCAGCTGCTGACGTTGATCGTGGTCTGGGCCATGGCCGGCATCGCCAGGGTCAGCGAAGCGACGCTGACGGCTCCCAGCATCATGCGAGCAGAGTTGTACATTTTATGAGCTCCTGGTCATCGAAAGGGGTCTCGGGAAAGCCTGTGACGGGCATTCCATGCCGGAAACCTTGCCGCCATTAAGTATCCAGTGCAACTAATTTGACAATCACACCCATACGACCTAGGTATAAGGATGATCAAAAACCACTGATTTGCGTCAGTTTTTGGCCGCCATTAAGTCTTGACCTCGCGATAAAAGTATTGAAGAGCTGGACACCTAGTTTCAAAAGAAACTATGCTGCCAACTCAGAATTAAGCCACCGCGACCTGACGACACTGGAGGAAGCATGAGCAAGAAGTTCGCATCACACGCCGATACCGAAATAAAAGAGGTCAGCTTTACCAAGCTGGCAGAAGGCCTGTATGCCTACACCGCCGAAGGCGACCCCAACACCGGCGTGATCATCGGTGACGACAGCGTCATGGTCATCGACACCCAGGCCACTCCCATCATGGCGCAGGATGTGATTCGCCGTATCCGCGAGATCACCGACAAGCCGATCAAGCATGTCGTACTGACCCACTACCATGCCGTGCGTGTACTGGGCGCTTCTGCCTACGAGCCCGAGAACATCGTCGCCAGCCAGCACACCTACGACCTGATCGTCGAGCGTGGCCAACAGGACTACGAGTCCGAAGTGGGACGTTTCCCGCGTCTGTTCCAGGGTGTGGACTCCGTGCCTGGCCTGACCTGGCCGAACATCGTCTTCCAGAAAGAGCTGACGATGTACATGGGTGAGCGCGAGGTACAGATCATTCATCTGGGTCGCGGCCATACCAAGGGCGATACCATCGTCTGGCTGCCCAAGGAGAAGGTCATGTTCTCCGGCGACCTGGTCGAATACGGTGCCACTCCCTACACCGGCGATGCCTACCATGAGCACTGGCCCGCCACGCTGGACCGCCTGCAGGCCATGCAACCGGAGAAGCTGGTGCCGGGTCGTGGTGAGGCACTCCAGACACCCGAACAGTGCCAGGAAGCCATTCAGGGTACCCGTGACTTCCTCGCCGACATGTATGAAAGCGTCAAGGCGGGCAAGGCTGCCGGAAAGGCTCTCTCCGAGTGCTACGCCGAGACCTACGCCAAGCTGAAACCCAAGTACGGCCACTGGGTGATCTTCGATCACTGCCTGCCCTTCGACATCACCCGCTGCTACGACGAGGCTGGTGGTGAGTATCCGGATCCACGCATCTGGACCGCCGAACGCGATACAGAGATGTGGCATTCGCTGCAGGAAGTCGTCGAGAGCCAGTAAGCCTCTCCCCTCTCAGCCATCCCCAGGACCGTGAGTGGTCGCCGCTGCAGCGCAGCCGGCGACCCATGGGAGTAACGAATGCCAACGACCTACAATAATCCCGTCTACCCATATCGACGCCCGAACGAATTGAAGAGCGATGAGGTGCGCCACTGTCCGGTCGTGATAGTTGGCGCAGGGCCTTCCGGTCTTATCGCCGCTATCGACCTGGCACAGCAAGGTATAGACAGCATCCTGCTCGACGATAACAACACCGTTAGCGTCGGCTCACGCGCCATCTGCTTTTCCAAGCGCACCCTGGAGATCATGGACCGACTGGGTGCCGCTCAACCGATGCTCGAGAAGGGCGTAACATGGCAGCATGGCCGTGTCTTCTTCCAGGAGCGCGAGGTCTACGACTTCAACCTGCTCCCGGAGAAGGGGCATCGCGTGCCGGCCTTTATCAACCTGCAACAGTATTACCTTGAAGAGTATCTGGTCGACCGAGCCGAGGAGCTGAAGGATCATATCGATCTGCGCTGGCTACACAAGGTCACCGACGTCGATGCCAGCCCCGACCAAACGAAGATTACGGTCGCCACCCAGGACGGTGACTACCAGCTGACCTGTGACTATCTGTTGGTAGCAGACGGCGCCAACAGCAAGATTCGCGACATGCTGGGTCTCGAATGCAAGGGGCAGATCTTCCAGGACCGCTTTCTGATCGCCGACGTGATCATGAAGGCCGACTTTCCCACCGAGCGCTGGTTCTGGTTCGACCCCCCATTCCACCCCAACCAGTCGGTGTTGCTGCATAAGCAACCGGACAATGTCTGGCGTATCGACTTCCAGCTGGGCTGGGACGCCGACCCGGAAGAGGAAAAGAAGGAAGAGAACATCCGACCCCGCGTGCAGCAGATGCTCGGCAAAGAGGTGGATTTCGAGCTGGAGTGGGCCAGCGTCTATACCTTCCGCTGCCGCAAGATGGATAACTTTATCCACCACCGGGTGTTCTTTATGGGCGACGCCGCGCACCAGGTATCCCCCTTCGGTGCACGTGGCGCCAACGGTGGTGCCCAGGGCATCGATAACCTGGCGTGGAAACTGGCCCGGGTGCTGAAAGGCGAGGCGCCCGAAGCATTACTCGAAACCTACAATACCGAACGCCAACATGGGGCAGCAGAGAATATTCTCAACTCCACTCGTGCCACCGATTTCATCACGCCCAAGAGCCGGGTGAGTCGACTGTTTCGTGACACGGCACTGGAGCTGGCCGAGCACTACCCCTTTGCACGCAGCCTGGTCAATAGCGGGCGTCTCTCGATGCCTTGCCGATACGAGGACTCGCCTCTCAACGGTCCCGATGTCGACGGCATGCCCACCGACCTCTGCCCGGGCAGCCCGGCAAAGGATGCCCCCGTGCGCCTGCGTGACAAGAGTGCATGGCTGCTCAATCAGCTCGGCGACCGCTTCGTGCTGATGCTGGACGGGCGCCTCCCCACCAGCGAGGCCGAGACCTTGGCTCCCGACCTCGAGTCGCTGCTTGAAGGGTATCCAGACCTTGACCTGCTGGTACTGGGCCCCGCCTCCCGGGCCCTGCTGCAGCTACCGAGGACTACCCTGGTCGAGGATGCCGATGGTCTGGTCGACCAGCGCTACGGCCTGACTCCAGGAGCAGCCTATCTGATTCGGCCCGACCAGCACGTTACTGCCCGCTGGCAGGCGTGCCAGTGTGAAGCAATCGCCCAGGCCATCGACCGCACTCTGGGCAAGGAGCTTACAAAGCAGGAGTCCCGTTATGCCACCGCTTGAACTGGCCCCCAACTTTACCGATCCAGATGCCTTCTACTCGGCCCTGACCGATGCCCACCGTGAGCGCAGCGAGGCAGAGAGCGAGCGGATCAACGCACGCCTCATTCTTCTGCTCGCCAACCACATCGGTGATCAGCAGGTCCTCCAGGAGGCCCTGAGCATCGCCGCCCGGGACGGTGCGGGACAGTCGTAACGGACCAAACAAAACAGAGATATACCCAAGAGGATACGGTAATGGCCGAACAACTGAGCTACCAGAACGGTTTTCGCAATCATTTCTCCACCGAGGCCCTGCCGGGAGCACTGCCCGAGGGGCAGAACTCACCCCAGAAATGCGCCTACGGGCTCTATGCCGAGCAACTGACAGGCTCTGCCTTCACGGCGCCGCGTCACCAGAACCTGCGTAGCTGGCTCTATCGCATTCGCCCTTCGGTGGTGCAGAGTGCCTATCGGCCGCTGGAGAATCATCAGGTACATACCTCGCCCCTGGACAAGCCCGCCGCCGACCCCAACCAGATGCGCTGGGACCCGGCGCCTCTTCCCGATGAGCCCACCGACTTCATCGATGGACTGCTGACCATCGCCGTCAATGGTGATGCCGGTGCCCAGACCGGGGTCGGGGTGCATGTCTATGCCTTCAATCAGGACATGACCGACCGGTTCTTCTACACGGCCGACGGCGAAATGCTCTTCGTACCGCAGCTCGGTACGCTGCGGCTGCGCACCGAGTTCGGCGAGATCGAAGTCGGGAATGGCGAGATTGCCGTGATCCCGCGTGGCGTCAAGTTCCAGGTGCGCAAGGGACAGAACGTCGACGCCGCTCGCGGCTATATCTGCGAGAACTATGGCAGCCCAGTGGAACTTCCTGGTCTTGGCCCGATCGGCGCCAATGGCCTGGCCAACCCCCGTGACTTCCAGAGCCCGGTGGCCGCCTACGAGGATGTGGAGGGTGACTTTTCACTCGTCGCCAAGTTCTCGGGCCGCTTCTGGGAAACCCGCCTCGGACACTCGCCGCTGGATGTCGTCGCCTGGCACGGCAACTATGCGCCCTACAAGTATGACCTGGCGCACTTCAACACCATCAACACGGTCAGTTTCGACCATCCGGACCCATCGATCTTCACCGTACTGACCTCCGCCTCGGATACCCCGGGGGTAGCCAACCTGGATTTTGTCATCTTCCCGCCCCGCTGGATGGTGGCAGAGAATACCTTCCGCCCGCCCTGGTTCCATCGGAATCTGATGAGCGAGTTCATGGGCCTGATCCACGGCGAATACGATGCCAAGGCCGAGGGCTTCCTGCCGGGTGGCGCCAGTCTGCACAACTGCATGTCGCCCCACGGCCCCGATGCCGACACCTTCGACAAGGCCACCAACGCCGAGCTCAAACCGCAACACCTGGGGGATACCCTGGCCTTCATGTTCGAAAGCCGCTACGTCTATCATCCCACCGAGGCTGCCCTCGCCACGGAGTACCGTCAGCGCGACTATGTGGATGTCTGGTCGACCCTGCGCTCGAACTTCACCCCTGAGCAGCGCTGATCGAGTCAATTTCAACGATGCACGGGGCCCATCAGCCCCGTCCCTGACGAAAGGAAGACTTCTCAATGAAACTGGCCACCCTCAAGAACGGACGCGACGGTGAACTGATTCTCGTCTCTCGTGATCTCTCCCGCGCCGTCAGCGCCGCCGACATCGCGCCAACGCTGCAGCACGCTATCGAGAGCTGGGACGCCACAAGCCCCAAGCTCGAGGCACGCTATGCCGAACTTAACGGCGGCAAGGCAGAAGGCGCCTTCGATCTGGACCAGAGCGCCCTGCATTCACCGCTACCGCGCACCTACCACTGGGCCGACGGTTCCGCCTATCTGAATCATGTCCAGCTGGTCCGACAGGCGCGCAACGCCGAGATGCCCGAGACCTTCTGGAACGACCCGCTGATGTATCAGGGCGGCGGAGACAAGTTCCTGGCGCCCACCGAAGATATCGAGGCGATCAGCGAGGAGCACGGCATCGACTTCGAGGGCGAGATTGCGGTAGTGACCGACGATGTCCCCATGGCCGCCACTCCCGAGCAGGCCGCCCAGCACATCAAGCTGGTGATGCTGGTCAACGATGTCAGCCTGCGCGGCCTGATCCCCGGCGAGCTCGCCAAGGGCTTCGGCTTCTTCCAGGCCAAGCCCGCTTCCGCCTTTTCCCCTATCGCCGTCACGCCCGACGAGCTGGGTGACGCCTGGCAGGACGGCAAGGTGCACCTGCCGCTGACCGTTCATCTCAATGGCGAGAAGTTCGGCGAGCCTGAGGCCGGCCCCGACATGATCTTCAACTTCCCGCAGCTTGTCGCCCACGCCGCACGCACCCGCTACCTGGGCGCCGGCGCCATCATCGGCTCCGGCACCGTCTCCAACCCGGACCCCGACGGTGGTCCCGGAAAGCCGGTCGCGGACGGTGGCGTAGGCTACAGCTGTCTGGCCGAAGTGCGCATGGTCGAGAAGATCCTCCACGGCGACAGCAAGACACCCTTCATGCGCTTCGGTGACCGGGTCCGCATCGAGATGTTCGATCGTGAAGGCAAGAGCATCTTCGGTGCCATCGACCAGCAGGTCGTCAAGTATCAGCCCGAGTAAGAGACGCCCTATGACGACGCTCTACGGTTACTTCCGTTCATCGGCCGCCTATCGGGTGCGTATCGCCCTGAACCTCAAGGGACTGGACTATGACCAGGCACCGGTCAACCTGGTCAAGGGCGAGCAGCGTGGCGAGGCCAACCTCGCCCGCAACTCCCAGGGCCTGGTACCGGTACTCGAGACCAGCGAGGGGACGCAGCTGACTCAGTCACTGGCCATCTGCGAGTACCTCGACGAGATGTATCCCGAACCGGCACTACTGCCGGCGGATGCCGAAGGGCGTGCGCGAGTGCGCGCCCTGGCCCAGCTGGTGGCCTGCGAGATCCACCCGCTCAACAACCTCAAGGTACTCAAGTACCTGGTGGGCGAGCTCGGCGTGGATGACGAGGCCAAGCTCGGCTGGTACCGCCACTGGATCGCCGAAGGCTTCCAGGCCCTGGAGGCCCAGCTCACTGCCGAGGCGGGCAGCGGCGACTTCTGTCATGGCGACTCGCCAAGCCTGGCGGATATCTGCCTGGTGCCCCAGGTATTCAACGCCGAACGCTTCGAGTGTGACCTGTCGCCCTATCCGATGATTCGGCGTATCGCCGCCAACTGTCGTGCGCTTCCCGCCTTTGCCGAGGCAGCCCCGGAGGCACAGCCAGACGCCGGCTGATAAACTAGCAGGCTAATGGAGCGGGCAGGGTGTCGGGCTTCCCCGATTCCCTGCCCGTTTTCTTTTCGCGATACCACAACCCCGAGGAGACTCCGGTGCTGAGGCTAACCTCCCCCGCCACCATCGTGGTGCTGGCCGCATTGACCGCCCTGGGCCCGCTGGCCACCGATATGTACCTGCCGGCGATGCCGGCGATGGCCGAAGCATTAAATACCGGGCCCGACCAGGTACAGCTGACGCTTAGCCTCTATATGACAGGCTTTGCCCTGGCCCAGCTCTTCTGCGGCCCGATCTCCGATCGGTTCGGGCGCCGACCGGTGATGATCGCCGGCTTCTCCCTGTTCCTGGCCGCCAGCCTGCTGTGTGCCTTCGCGCCCAGTATCGAGTGGCTGCTGGCCGGCCGCTTCTTGCAGGCCTTCGGGGGTGCCGCCGGCCCGGTGCTGGGGCGCGCCGCGGTTCGCGATATCTATGGGCCCATCGAGGCTGGCCGAGTGCTCTCCTATATGGCCAGCACCATGGCACTGGCGCCGGCCCTGGCCCCGGTAGTGGGAGCCGGGCTGCTACTGTTCTTCGGTTGGCAGTCAGTCTTTGTGCTGCTATCCCTCTATGCGGTGATCATGCTGCTGATCCTGGCACTGTTGATGCCCGAGTCACTACCCCCCGAGAAGCGTCAGTCGATCGCACCAAGCATCATCCTCGCCAACTACCGGATGCTGCTGACCCAGCGCAGCTTCCTCGGCTATACCCTGATCAACGCCAGTGGCTTCGCCGGCCTGTTCGCCTTCCTCTCGGGCTCCTCCTTCGTACTCATCGAGTATATGGGGCTATCGCCGTTCCAGTATGGTATCGGCTTTACCTTGATCGTGGCGGGGTTCTTTTCAGGCACCTTGTGCAGCGGTCGTTACAGCCATCGCCTCGGTCGAGATCGTCTATTGTGGATTGCCACCTTGCTCTGTGCATTGTCCGGCAGCAGCATGGCAGCACTAGCGATATTCGGCGTGCACCAGCCCTGGGCGGTCATCGGCCCACATGTACTTTTCCTGTTCGGCTTCGGCATCGTCATGCCGCAGAGCATGGCCGGCGCCCTGGCACCCAACCCCGAGTGCGCCGGCTCCGCCTCCTCGCTATTCGGCTTTCTGCAGATGACCATCGCCGCCCTGGGTGGTGCCCTGGTCGGCCAGTTCCACGACGGCACCTCGCGCACCATGGCCGTGGCCATCGCGCTGGGGGGGATCCTTTCGCTTGCGGCATATCTTGGGTTGATCTGGCAGGGCAGAAGGACCTCTAGCACCGCCCAGACAAGCTTCCGGCAAGAATAGGCTCATGAGCACCTCGCGGCGGGTCATTCCTCTGCTCGCCCTGGCCCGCTTCGCCAGCATGGCATCCATGCGCATCACCGATGCCATCTGCCGGCCCTGACCGAGGCTTTCCAGCGCCCAGTGGCCGAGGTGGCCCAGAACATAACCCTCTTCACCGTGACCTACGGCATCATGCAGCTCTGCTATGGTCTCCTTGGGGATCGCCATGGCGCCCTGCGGGTTATCGGACTGGCCGGTCAAGTTGGCCTGGAATGGTCGGTCATGATAGACCGGAACGGACGGTCACGATGGCGCGGAATACGCAACGACACCATGTCGTACCTGCTGGTGGATACCAGCCGTTATCCCAAGATAGCCGGGCGGCTGGGCTGGCCCGCCTCGTGGCCCTACTCGGCGAGTCCGAGGCGGCGGAAGTACTGGGCAGGCAGCGTGAGCTCTGCCTGCTCCTGCTACGCGGGCATACCCTCAAGACTGCCGCCGCCGCTTGATTTCCGGTATTCGACGCGCGATCGACGACCGAAGAGAGCCTGGCAAGAAGAGACAACTCGGGTGGCATGTTGGTACAAGCCGCCCTCTGACTCTGGTGTTAGCGTCATGACCACAGCACGCGATGAGTCTCCTGCCAACATTCAGTCCGAGGAAGAAGCCCAATGAGCCAGTCCACTATCTCCCGCCTACCCGACGTGGATGACTTTCTTTCCCGCGCCATCGGATCCTTTATCGACGGTGAGCATACCCCCGGTGGCAGCCGCCACGCCGAGGTCTTCGACCCCTCCAGCGCCACACCTATCACCCGCCTGGGCCTTGCCGACGCCAGCGTCGTCGACCAGGCCGTTGCCGTTGCCAAGCGACGCTTCGATGAGTGCGCCTGGCGCGGCATGAAGCCTGCCCAGCGGGAGCGCATCCTGCTGCGCTTCGCCGATCTGGTGGAGCAGCGTGGTGAAGAGCTCGCTCAGCTCGAGAGCCTTAACCAAGGCAAGTCGATCCAGGTCGCGCGCATGGTCGATGTGGCCTTTTCGGTGGACTTCATGCGCTACACCGCCGGTTGGACCACCAAGCTGGGAGGGCAGACAGGTGAGGTCTCAATCAACATGCCGGAGAGCACCGATTTCCACGCCTACACCCTGCGTCAGCCAGTGGGTGTGGTGGCCGGCATCGTGCCCTGGAACTTTCCGATGATGATCGCCCTGTGGAAGGTGATCCCGGCGCTGGCGGCAGGCTGCTCCATCGTTATCAAGCCGGCTACCGAAACTCCGCTGACCGCCCTGCGCCTGGCGGAGCTAGCGCTGGAGGCGGGTCTGCCCGCCGGTGTCTTCAACGTGGTAGTGGGCGCCGGCTCTGTCGCCGGACAACGGCTGGCCGAGCATCCCGATATTCGCAAGGTCACCTTCACCGGCAGCACCGCGGTGGGCAAGCAGATCGGCCATGCCGCCGTCGACCACATGGCACGCTTCTCCCTAGAGCTGGGCGGCAAGAACCCCATGCTGGTGCTGGCCGATGCCGACCTGGACAAGGCGGTGGCTGGTGCCTTGATGGCCGGGCTGCTCAATCAGGGGCAGGTGTGTGCCGCCGCCTCGCGCTTCTATGTGCACCACTCCCTCCACGACGCCTTCTGCGAGCGCCTGCACGAGGCCATCAAGGGGATGCGTGCCGGCCCTGGCCTGGATCCCGAGGCGACCATCAATCCACTGGTCTCGCAGCGTCATCAGCAGAATGTCTTGGCGGATATCGAGCGGGCAAAGACGGAAGGCGCCCAGGTGCTGCGCGGAGCCGCGGTTCCCGAGACGGGCTTCTATGTCTCGCCGGTGGTGCTCAGCGGGGTCACCCAACAGATGACGGTAGCCCGGGAAGAGGTCTTCGGCCCGGTGCTCTCGGTGATTCCCTTCGATGACGTCGAGCAGGGATTGGCCATGGTCAACGATAGCGACTTGGGCCTGGCGGCCAGCCTATGGACCAACGACCTTTCACAGGCCATGCATCTGATCCCCAGGATCGAGGCCGGCACCGTATGGGTCAACACCCATGTCACCCTGGACCCGAACTTACCCTTCGGGGGCGTCAAGCAGTCCGGCATCGGCCGCGAGTTCGGCCGCGAGGCCATCGAGTCCTTCACCGAGCTCAAATCGGTGTGTATCGCCTACTGATCCTCGATTGGACATGACTCGGCTTCGCGTCACCTTGCGCTCGGTGCCCTGCGGCATCGAGCGCCTTTTCGTCGTCTTGGCCAGCAAGTCACCTTCTCCCGTGGGCTCTTCGACGCCAGGTGTGGAATTCGCCCCCTGAGCTGGGCCAGGATATGACTTCCACGACGACAGGCGGTATGGGATTCTCAAGGACCAGCACCTCGATACCGCCGTTTCGCCCCACCGGTTGGATCTCTACGTCGAGGCCGAGCGTGGCAGTCTCTACCCTTGCCCTGAGTGCGGCGCGGCCTGTCCGGCTCACGACTTCGCCGACAAGACGTGGCGGCACCTGAACTTCTTCCAGCATCACTGCTACCTGCATGCTCGCGTGCCGCGTACCAAGTGCCCGGAGCATGGTGTCAAGCGTATCGAGGTGCCCTGGGCGCGGCCGGGCAGCGACTTCACTCTGCTGTTCGAGCAGGCGGCCATGTCGTTGGTCAAGGAGATGCCGGTGTTGGCCATCTCCCGGCAGCTGGAGATCTCCGACAAGCGGCTGTGGCGCATCGTGCACCACTACGTCGGTCGGATGCTGGGGGAGCTGGATCTGAGCAACGTGGCCACCGTCGCTGTTGATGAAACCGCATCCTGGCGCGGCCAGCGCTATGTGACGGTATTCCTCGATATGCAGCGCAAGCAGGAGCCGGTCATCTTCGCCGTCCCCGGCCACGGCAAGGACGCCATCGAGGCCTTCAGCACGACCCATGGCGGCGATCCGGACAATGTGGTCGAGGTCGTCTGCGACATGTCACACGCCCTCCTCAGCGGCGTGGCCGAGCACCTTCCCAAGGCCGAGGTCACGGTCGACGGGCTCCATATCGTGCAGATCTTCACCAAGCGACTGGACGAGGTGCGCAAGAAGGAGCGCCGCGAGCAGGAACACCCCAAGTCGCTGCGCTGGGCCCTGCTGAAGAGCCTGGAAAACGAGAACCTGACACCCAAGCAACTGGCGGCGCTCCAGGAACTGGTGGCCGACCAGAGCGCCACGTCCGATGCCTGGGTGATCAAGGAGAAGCTGCGCTGGATCCAGAAGGCGCCGACGCTACGCGCGGCTCGGTGGCGGATCACGCACTACCTCAAGGTCATGAAGGCGGCGGTCGCGGAGACGCCACTGCTGAAGCCGATGGGAGAAGCCCTGGCGACGTTGGACCGACACGCCAAGGCGGTGGTCAGGCGCTGGGTTTCGGGACTGACGAACGCACGACTGGAGGGCATGAACGGCCTGTTTCAGGCGGCTCGGTCACGCGCACGAGGTTACCGGAACGAGGCCAGCTTCATCGCCAGATCTACCTGATTGGCAGCCCGGTGGGCCGCCTGTTCGATCAGGCCAAATCCACATGAAACGTCGAAGAACCCTTTAATGCAGGCTATGGTGCCGACGGTAGTCCCGCGGCGAGATGCCATGGGCCTTCTTGAAGGCGCGGCTGAAGTGCGCCGAATCAGTGAACCCCCAGCGGAAGGCGATCTCGGTGATGGAAATATCAAGCTGGGCGGGGTTGGCCAGGTCCTCGGCGCAACAGTCCAGCCGGCGTCGTTGGATGTAGCGACACACGGTGTCCTCATGAGCCTCGAACAGGCGATAGAGCTGGCGGACCGAGACGGCCAAGCGCTGGGCGATAACGGCTGGCGTCAGTTCGGGATCCTGAAGCTGCTGATCGATCAGCTGTCGAGCCCCTTGATAGAGCACTTCCGTTCCCTCGAGAGGCATCGGGCTCTGCTTGATGTCACTGGCCAACGGCAGCAGGAGGGCGACCAGCGCCTCACCGAGAGCCTCCCCCTCGAGACGGTCGGCCTCGCCAACCAGTTGGCGGGAGACGATACGATTGACCATCAACTGCAGGAGTTGACCGCTGAGGCCGTGGACGAGCAACTTGCCGAAGGGAATCCCTTGCGGCACTCGCTCGGCCACATGCTGGCGAGGCAGGTGGAAGGAAGCTTGCTCGATCAGGCCCTGGGGCAGGATCTCGAACTCCCGAGCCGAATCCGCCAGCATCATCTCGCCGGGACGCAGGGTTAGGGAGCGCTCCCGCGAGCGTACCTCGGCATGTCCTTGCCGCTGTACGATCAGGAAACAGTAACGATCATCTTCGCCACCGGCTCGATCACGGAGTCGGGCGATTCGCCGCGCGTTGGTACTAACCTCCGCGATCTCCAGGCCACCGGTGGTAAGGGTGCCGACCCGACCCTGGAAGGGGGTGTTGTGCCGGGGAGGCTGGGAGTCGAAGCTGCCACACACGCGACGTAGCGACGACAACCAGGTAGCGAAGGTCGGCTGGGAAGCGGGTGAGGGACGCATAAGCTCTCTGCTCGCGCTAGTATTGTTGCACAAGAAACCATCTTGCGGCATTTGGATACGCTCGCGCCATGCTCCTTTGGCATAAGAGTGATCCGCGACGGCAGGGCCGGGCAAGGTCCTGCATGCCGGACCTGTTCTGTAGCACACGGGGCAGTGCGGCTCGCCGGCCAGTTCATCGGCGGTGTGGCGCACTGGGTCAAACCGGTTGGCAAACACGATCAAGACAGGAGGCAACGCTCCGTCATTCACTAGGGGATCAATAATCAGACAACAAGGCAGGTCTCCCCATGCGACTGCACAGCTCTCTTTCCTCTCTCACCCTTACCTTCACCACGATCGCGCTCGTTACCCTAACAGCCTCGACAGGCAGCGTGGCCATGGCGGACGAACAGGTGCCGGATGAAAGACTCATGGCCGAGGACCTGCGCGCCCCGACGCGGGTGGTCACCCTGGGCACCGGCACCCCCAACATCGTCGAGGGGCGTGCCGGCACCGCCACCGCGGTCATCGTCAACCAGGATGAGGTCTATCTGTTCGATGCCGGCTCCGGTTTCATGGAAACCCTGGCCGGCTTCCTCGACGAGGAAAGTCGTGACATTTTCCCGATGTCGCCCTCCTACCCCGAGTTCATGTATCCAACTTTCCTCAACAAATTGTTTCTGACCCATCTTGATTCCGATCATATCCTCGGCATCCCCGAGCTGCTGCTGCGTGGCTGGGTACTCGAGCGTAACGAGCCGGTACGCATCTGGGGGCCTGCCGGCACACGCACCGTGGTCGATGGCGCAGTAGCGGCCTATCAGCCAGACATCCAGCACCGCCTGGGAAGCTTGCCGATCGGCAAGGAAGCACCCTACTCCGGTCTCGTAGAGGAGCTCGCCTCGGAACCGGGCCTCGTCTATCAGGATCGCTATGTCACCATCACCGCTTTCGACGTGGACCACGGTACCTGGGAGTCGGGTGAAGCCTTCGGCTATCGCATCGAGGCGCCGGATAAAACCATTGTCATCTCAGGTGATACCCGCCCGACGCCAAACTTGATCGAACATGCTCAGGGCGCCGACATCCTGCTACACGAAGTGATGTCAACGACCGGCCTGGAAACTCTGCCACAAGAGTGGCAAGAGTATATGCAGGATGCGCACACCACTACCCAGCAGCTCGCCAATATTGCTGATGAAATCGATCCAGAGCTTCTGGTGATGATCCACCCCCTCTTCCTCGGCGCATCGGAGGCGACTCTCATTCAGGAGATGACGGATGCTTACGAGGGGAACTTCGCGCTGGCTAACGACGGCGACGTCTTCGAGTGATGAAGAGAGCGACAACCATGACACGACATATTTCTCTAGCTGGATGGCTCGGCAAGCGCGCGATGGTCACGCTACTTGTCGGTCTCTCCGCCTCACCGATCTTCGCCGAGGAAGGTGTGGAGATTCTGCGCGAACGCTGCGCGGCCTGTCACACCGAAACCACCACCGCCGAGGAGTCGGCATACTTCTCACGCATCTCCGATCAGCGCAAGACGCCGGAAGGCTGGCAAATGACGATCAATCGCATGATCCATCTGCGCGGCATAGAAATTCCTAAGGAGGAGAAGCGATCCCTGGTTCAGCACCTGGCGGACACCCAGGGCCTGGCCCCCGATGAAACCGAAGGCTTCCGCTACCTGCTCGAGCAGGACAATAACCGGGTGGAGGCCGGCATCGACCCTGACCTGGAGCAGATGTGCGCCCGCTGCCACTCGGCGGCGCGGGTCGGCCTGCAGCGCCGTACCGAGCAGGAGTGGCAGTATCTGGTCAATTTTCATATGGGCCAGTTCCCCACCACCGAGTTACATGCCATGGCTCGCGATCGCGAGTGGTATCGACTGGCCCATGACGAGCTAGCACCCAAACTGGCTGAGCGCTACGGGCTGAAGAGCGAAGCTTGGGAGGAGTGGCTGAGCCAGGAAAAGCCCCTGTTGAAGGGCAGCTGGCGTGTGCTCGGTTTCATCCCTGGCAAGGGCGAATATGATGGCCGCATGACTGCCACTCCCGATGAAGACGGCAACGGATTTATGCTGCAGATGAAGGGCCGCTACGCAGACGGTTCGCCGCTCGAGGGCGAAGGCCATGCACGCGTCTTTACCGGTTACGAGTGGCGCGGCACGCTGATGCTGGGCGACGTCGAGATGCGTCAGGTGCTGGCGGCCGATGCCGAAGGAGAAACGCTGCGGGGCCGAATGTTCCTGGCCGACAGCCGTCGACTGGGCGGTGAAATGAATGCTTACAAGGATCATGGTGGCGCCGAAATACTGGGGATTCAGCCGGGATACCTGCGCCTCGGTGAAAGCGGCGAGGTGACCCTGATCGGCCAGCACCTGAGCGGTGAGGTCTCTCTAGGTGAGGGTGTTCGCGTCGAGGAGGTGCTTGAACGCAGCGATGACCGTATTCGGATGCGGATCAGCGCAGCACCCGAGGTCTCACCTGGAGCGCGCGACGTGACCGTGGGTGAGGCGACAGGCGACAGCATCTTGGCGGTCTATGATCGTCTGGCGCGGCTGGAGGTCGAGCCGACCAATGCCCTGGCACGCGTCGGCGGCAACGGCGGCCAGCTCGACAAGATGCGCGTAGCCTTCCGAGCGGTGGGCTATGCCGCCGGTGCGGATGGCGAGGTAGGTACCGATGACGACCTACGCCTGGGCTATATGCCGGCCGACTGGTCGATCATCCCCGCCGACGAGGCGGCCGCACATGAACAGGATGCCGAGTACGCCGGCACCATCGATGCCCACGGCATCTTCACCCCCGGCGATGCCGGCCCCAACCCGGAACGTCCCAAGTCGGCCAACAATGTCGGACGCCTGAAAGCTGTAGCGACGGTGGATGACGGAGCGGACCAGCTCTCCGGAGAAAGTCGGCTGCTGGTAGCAGTGCAGGACTACGTGCAGCGCGTTCTCGACTGAACCTCCTGTATTCAGGCCTTGAAGTGGTGCCACTCCGGGTGGCACCTAGGCGACAACCGACATTCGATAATAACGAGGTGAATATGGGTGCCATGCAACTTGTCGAACCCAACCTGCATCGGGTCGACGTTCAGTCGAGACAGATGCTCTTCCATGTGCCCAGCAGCAGCCTTTTCGAACTGGATGCTCTCAGCCGCGACCTGCTGGCACTCTTCGACCAGCATGACAAGGTCGATCGATCCACTCTCGCCACGCTTGAGGCCCACCATCAGGCCGAAGCCATCGAAGAGACCTTGGACGAGTTGAAGTTGCTTGAGGTCATTCAGGAACCGGGAACACCGGTACAGATCAACCCCAAGCCGCAGAAAGTGACCCGCTTTCCCCTGACCACCGTAGTGCTCAACGTCAACACTGGCTGTAACCTGAGCTGTACCTACTGCTACAAGGAGGACCTGACAACTCCTTCTCAGGGTCAAAAGATGGGCTATGACACCGCCATACGCTCCATCGAAATGCTGCTGAGCGAATCGCCGGACCAGCCTCGCTACAACGTGGTCTTCTTCGGCGGTGAACCACTCTCCAACATGCCACTGATTCGCGACGTAGTGGCCTACTGCGAGCAGCGCTTCGCCGAGCTCGATGCCGAAGTGGATTTTACCCTGACCACTAACGCGACCATGCTTAACGAAACGCTGGTGGACTGGCTGGATGCTCACCGCTTCGGACTGACCATCTCCATGGACGGTCCCAAGGCATTGCATGACAAGAACCGCATTACCGTGGGTGGCCAGGGCACCTACGATGTAGTCCGCGGCAAGGTAGAGATGCTGCTGTCCCGCTATCGTTCCCGGCCAGTGGGTTGTCGCGTCACCCTGACCCGTGGGGTTACCGACGTGGAGCGCATCTTCGAACACCTTCATCACGAGCTGGGCTTTGCCGAGGTCGGCTTCGGCCCGGTGACCTCCGGCGATATCGCTGCCTACAACCTTACCGAAGAAGAGCTGGTCAAGGTCTTTACAGGCATGAAGCGCCTCGGTGAGCGCTATTACGAAGCCGCTCGCGAGGGTCGCAGCCTGGGTTTCGGCAATATGCACCAGCTGCTGAGCGACATGCATGAGGGCAACAAGAAGCTACTGCCCTGCGGTGCTGGAGTGGGCCTTCTTGCGGTTGACCATGAAGGGGGACTAAATCTCTGCCACCGCTTCACCGGATCGGACCTGCCACTTTTCGGCGACGTCAACCAGGGTATCGACAAGCCGCGTCTGGCGGAGTTTGTCGAACAGCGTCTCGATCGCAGCGGCACAGGCTGCGAGACCTGTCATATACGTAACCTCTGTTCTGGCGGTTGCTATCACGAGAGCTACGCCAAGTACGGAGACCCGACACGTCCTACCTATCATTACTGCGACCTGATGCGAGACTGGGTCGACTTCGGCATTCATGCCTATTCCCGCATCATGATCGATAACCCGGGTTTCTTCGATTCGCACGTGTCGCCCAGAAGGAGTGCCTGACCCATGAAGCACCTCAAATCGTTCAACAAGAAGGCCGTGCAACTTCAGAAGGCAGTATCACCCGAAGAGGTTGAGGACGTGGTGGCCATGCAGACCATCGTCGGCTGTACCGCGACGGCTGACCCGGGTTGGGAAATCGACGCCTTCGGCGGCCTGAGCTCTCTCTGCCAGCCGATGGAGTCGGACCTCTACGGCTGTGCCGATGCCTGTTGGTGGCCGGCACAGGTACCGGACACGATGAGTACTTATCCGGATTGGGGTAACGGTGTCGACAAGGCCAACGAGGATTGGCGCAAGATCGACGGCATCTTCGAAGACGAACAATAACGGAGCAACGTCACGATGAAATCCTCACTCCTGCTTTCTTCCCTGGCAACGATCGGGGGACTAATGCTGGCCGGCATCGGTGCGAGCGCTGCCGCGGATACGACATCCTCGAAAGACCCAGCGGCACGGGACTATCGGGAATACTTGCTGACCGTCACCCGGCCCAATCAGCTGCAGGTCATCGATATGGCCAGCAACAGTTTGCTGCGGAGCTGCGACATTCCCGGTCCATTCGGCTCAGGCATCATGGTGCCCGCTACAGACGGCAAGACCGCCTACGTGATCACCAATATCTGGGAGGATGTCGTCGGCATCGATATCCGCAACTGCGAGATCACCTTTCATGCCGCACAGTCCAGCGGCAATGAAACCGTCAAGTCCTTCCAGTCGGTGGCCGTCAGCCAGGACGGTCAGGAGCTCTATACCGTGCAGAATCCGGTCCGGCTGATGAGCGATCATTATGAGGTGCTCGAACCGCGCCTGGCTGTCTTCGAGATCGCCGACGGGGTCGGCGCCCAGCCGGTACGCACCTTCCCAGTGGACCGCCGCATCACCAAGATCGCCGCCACCGGCACGGGAGAGGTGATTCTCGGTGGCGGCGACCTCCAGGCCATCAACCCCGAGACCGGCGAGATTCGCCTGCTCGAGCCGCTACAGAACTGGGATCGCGGTGAACAATGGATGACGCCGGATGCCTTCGCCATGCACACCCAAGGCAGCCAGGCCAATGAATACATCATGCCTTACAGTACTGCCCGCTTCACCGACGATGAGCAGGATATGGCAACCGCCGAGTGGTGGTGGGGAATCAGCCGGGTCGACCTGGAAACCGCGGAGTCCGAACGCATGGAAATCGCGCCACTTACGGAGGTGATCATGAACTTCGTCACCGACCCGACCGATGACAACACCCTCTATGGTGTTTTTAATTCCGTATCGAAAATCGATATTTCGGCCAAGACCATCGTCAAGGAACAGCCGCTTGATCACACCTACTACACGGTCAACGTCTCACGAGATGGCAATACCGTCTATGCGGGGGGCACCAGCAGTGATATCTCCGTGCACGATGCAGAGACTCTCGAGCAGATAGCCAGCATTCAATTACCCGGAGATATGTCCACTTCCGACATGCGAGTGGCAATAATCCACGATACAGCCCCATAATCAATCCAGCCAAGAAAAGCAGTATGTCACAGGGCACAACCATGGTGGCCCAGCGGCCAAATGTAGAGGAAATCATTAGTGCTACACTGGTTGACCCGAGCCATCCACAGCCACGATCGCCCTGCCCTGGAGCAGGGCTTTCGCTGGCTATACGGCTTTATTTCACCACATCGACTGGCGATCGCCGGGCTGCTGACGCTGTCGCTGCTGGCCTCGCTTCTGGTGCTACTGCAGCCCTGGTTGACCAAGTTGTTGATCGATGCCGGCCTGCTGGCCGGAAGCTACCGCACCCTGGTGATGATGGCCGGCCTGATGATTCTCACCGGTGTGGCCAGCACGTTGCTCTCGGGTATCAATCGCTATCTGCACACACGACTCTCCGGGCGTATCCTGTTCACACTGCGCAGCGATCTCTACCGCCATCTGCTTACGCTATCACCGCGCTTCTTCGGTGAGCGCCGCACCGGCGATCTGTTGTCGCGCCTGGACGGCGACGTGGCCGAGATCCAGCGTTTCGCGGTGAACAGCCTGTTCTCGGCGCTCAGCAGCCTGCTCGGCCTTATCGGTGCCGTCACGCTGATGATATTGCTCTCCTGGAAGCTGGCACTGCTGATTTTGATACTGGTGCCACTGGAAGGGATCTGGCTGCACTGGATGCGGCGCAAGGTCGAGCACCAGACGCGCGGCCTGCGCGAGCGCTCGGCCGACCTGTCGAGCTTTCTGGTCGAAACCCTGCCCGCCGCCAAGTTCATCCAGGCAAGCGGCCAGTCGGAGCGCGAGCGTCATCGCCTGGATGGCCTCAACGACCGCTATCTGGGCCAACTGCTGGGCCTGCAGATCACCGAGTTTTTCACGCAGGCCATTCCCTCCACCCTGACCTCGCTGACACGCGCGGCGGCCTTCCTGATCGGTGGCTGGTGGGTAATCGAGGGCCAGTGGCAGCTTGGCTCGCTGATCGCCTTCTCGACGTATCTGGGCATGGCCACCGGGCCGGTCAATAGCCTGATGGGATTATACGTGGCCATCCAGCGCATGAGCGTCAGCCTGACCCGGGTCAACGAGGTCCGCCAGCAGCATCCCGATGTGCGATCGCCGTTACAGCCACGCCCTCTGCCGTCTCCGCTGCGAGGCGAGATCACGCTGGATGCCGTGCGCTTTGGCTATCCCGACCGCTCGCGGCCGGTGCTTGACGGTGTCAGCGCCGTGCTACCCGCCGGCACCAAGATCGCCATCAGTGGTGCCTCGGGAGCGGGGAAATCGACACTGATCGATCTGTTGCAGCGTCATTTTGATCCTCAAGCCGGGCGGCTATGCCTGGACGGCACCGATATCGCCACCCTGGATTTGTCCGCCCTGCGTCGCACCATCGCCGTGGTCAGTCAGGATATCGTGCTGTTTCGCGGTTCTCTGGCCGACAATCTGCGCTACGCCTCACCCGAGGCCAGCGATGATGATATTGCGCGGGCCGCCCACGCCGCCCGTCTAGATGAACTGGTCGAACGTCTACCGGCAGGGCTTGATTCTCCGCTTGGCGAACGCGGCCAACAGCTCTCCGGCGGCCAGCGTCAGCGCATTGCCATTGCCCGTGCCCTTTTACAGGATCCCGCCATCCTGGTGCTCGACGAGGCGACCTCGGCGGTGGACGCGGCCACCGAGGCAGAAGTGATCGCCGCCGTCGACCGACTCTTCGCCGGACGCACCCGGATCCTGATCAGCCATCATGCCAGCGCACTGGCCGGTGCCGATCAGCACTTCCAGCTCACCGACGGCCGGCTGACCCCACGCAACATCACGGAGGTGCTGGATGCAAGCTGACGGCTGCGTGCGCATCGGTGTTATCGACAGCGGCCTGGCAACTGCGTTGGGGGCACACTGCGAGGGCTGCGCTGGCTTCAAGATTCATGATCACGCCCTGTGGCAAACCGCGCCCGGAGAAGATCTTCTGGGGCACGGCACCCGGGTCGCCGAGATTCTTGTCGATCAGGTGCCCAGCGTCAGGCTATGGATGGCTCAGGTTTTCCAGACACGAGCCATCACCACACCCACCCAGGTGGCCGCCGCTATCGACTGGCTGGTGGCACAGCGGGTCGAGCTGATCAACCTCAGCCTGGGCCTGCACCGTGATAGCGAAGTGCTGCGCCAGGCCTGCTATCGAGCGCTACGCGCAGGGACCCTGCTATGTGCCGCCAGTCCAGCCCGCGGTGAGCCCACATTTCCCGCCTGCTACCCTGGGGTGTTTCGCATGACCGGTGACGCGCGATGCGCTCGGGATGAAATCTCTCACCTGGACACCGCCTACGCCGACTTTGGCGCCTGTGTGCTGCCGATCAATGGCGAGCGTCGCCATGCCGGTGCCAGCTTGGGCTGTGCCCATCTCAGCGCTCGAATAGCCAACTACCTGAGCGCAGGCGGCGAGCGTCGACCGAGCCGGGTGCGCGACTGGCTGATGGCCGAAGCCAGCTACCGAGGCCCCGAACAGCGGCGAGCGGGAGAAGGCCAATGACGGCCCATGTTGCCATTTTGGGGGGTGGACCGGCGGGGAGCACGGTCGCGCTGGGGCTGGTTGGCTTGGGTTATAGCGTCACACTGATTCAGCGCCCGCGCCCCTTCGACGCCATCGAGGGCATTTCCGAACGGGCCCTGCAAGGCCTTGCACATGCCGGCTTCGATAAAGCCTTGACGGTGCCTGAAGCACCTTCGCCGCGCCAGGTAGCCTGGAACTCGGCGACCAGTAGCGCCAATGTTGAGCGACTAGTGGAGCGCAGGGCCTTCGACCGGGCCCTACTTCAGGACGCCGCGACCCAGGGGGTTAGCGTGATCGACGCCCAGGTCAAGGAACTACAGCCGACCGCGAACGGTTATCGGATATCGTGGTTAACCCATCGCGGGAGAGCGAGTCTCAATGCCGACTTCCTGGTAGAGGCTCGAGGACGAACCGCTCCGGGGGCAGGGGCCGTAGCAGCGCGTGGGCCGAACAGCGTGACTCTTCTACAACGCCTCCAGGGTGCAAGCGGCCCAGCCGCCTCGGCGGCCCTCAGCCTACCCGACGGCTGGGCCTGGCTGGCGCGACGCCCCGGTGGCGAGTGCCATGTGCAGATCACCCTGGACCCAACCGTCACACGCCTGCCGCCTCGGCACGCCATGGCGGATTGGATGAGCGCCCGACTGACCAGCCTGGCCCAACAAGCCCCGGCACTGACCGAACCCTTCCTAGGCCTCACGAAGCCCTCCGACACACCCCGGGCAAGAGGCAGCACCTCGATCCTGCAGGGTGGCTGCGTCGGATCGCGCTATCTGCGAGTGGGAGACGCCGCCATGGCGGTGGATCCGCTCTCCGGCAACGGTATCTTCCAGTCACTGTCGTCGGCGCTGCAGGCGCCGGCGGTAATCAATACGCTGCTGCGATATCCCTCCCGTGAGCCCCTGGCACGTGAGTTTCATCAGTCACGCCTAGACGGGCTCTTCTATCGCTTTGCGCGCATCGGCCGCGACTTCTATGCCCAGGAACATCAGTGGGCCGAACAGCCCTTCTGGCAGGCCAGGTGCCACTGGCCGGATGCCGAGCCCTTGCATCGGGAAGTCACTCCCGATCAGGTACACATCGCACGACGACCGGTGGTGGCAGAGGGAGAGATTCATGAGGCCGAAGTCGTCGTCACCCCCGATCAGCCCCTGGGCCTATGGCACCTCAATGGCGTGTACCTGGCCCCACTGCTGCGGCGGCTAAGAGCGACGCCCGATCTTCCTGCCGAACGAGTCATCGCAGACGCCCTGGGCGACCGTATACCCGATGACGCTCCACGCAAGCTGGCGCTGTGGATGCGGTCGCAAGGGTGGCTAACCTATTATAGGTAAGGCGTCCGGGTACACATGAACCGAGCCATGCCCACGAACTGGTGCACTTTTCGCACCCGCTCAGCGTTGGACATCAACTCGTATTTGCAAGCCTGGAGGCGGTCAGTCGTGGTCTGCGGGCATCATGGATTGCGCGGTCCCGTCGGGCCGTAGTCGAAATTAGCGACAGCCGGGCCGAAAGTCTTCAACCCCTCCGGAGCGTCTTTCGGGTCGAGGTGCAGAACCAGAAAAGCGCCGTGCTCGGAAGATTCGATATGCGCGAGCGCATCGTCGAGTTCTTCATGGGTGGATGCGTGGTATGAACGCATCGTTGTCTGCGCGTCGAAGATCTTCGGCAGGTGTCCGTAGTCCCAGGCGGCGACATCGTTATAGGTGCGATCCATCCCGAGTATCCAGCGTTCGATCGTGTAACCGGCGTTGTCGATCAACACGATAATCGGCCGCTGATCGTGGCGCAGAATTGTCGACAGTTCCTGTGCGGTGAACTGGAACGAACCGTCGCCGATGAACAGCAGATGTCGACGGTTAGGCTCCGCGAGCATGCTGCCGAACAGCGCGGGGAGCGTGTAGCCGATAGCACCCCAGATATTCGACGCCACGAACGCCGTGTTTGCGGGCAGGCGCTGGCCGGAAAGCCCGATATTCGACGTTCCGGCCTCGGCGATCACAATGTCGTCAGGACGCAGAAACTGGGCCATGCGCGGCCATAGCCATGAGTGGGTCAACGGATCGCTTGCGTTGCCCGGCTCCTGCTGGGGCGATACGGCGGTTGATGTATCGGCAAGAGTGTTTGTCTCTGAGTGCTCAGGAAAGGTGTCGACGAGGTGCGCGAGTAGTTCGGAACCGACGACGCCTTCGTAGTAGTCGGGGCCGACCGTCACGCGGTGATTGCGAATATCCACGACCGACTCGAACGGCAGCTGCGCGGTAAAATTACCAGAATTACTCTCGATGAACCGCGGCGATGTCGTGATGAGAAAATCCGAAGACTCAATCCGCTCACGCACATCGGCGGAAGAGGCCTCACCCGCGTAGGTGCCAAGAAACAAGGGGCTGTTCTCATCGAGCAGCGCCTTGGCCGTCGGCAACTGCGCATACGGGATGTTGGCGCGATCAGCGAGTATACGCAGACCCTCGATCAGGTCGTGACGATCTGCGTCCATGTCGGTAAGGATCGCGGGACGCTTTGCAGACGCGAGTTTATCCTGCACATGAGCAAGCGCCGCCGCGAGCCGCTCGGGATCGCTGGCCGGCATGCGCACGTCAAAGGGCGTGTCTGGCGCCTCGATCTTTAGGTGCGATACGTCGGACGGGACCTGGATATGCACCGGGCGCTGCTTGCGCAGGCACAAATGCAGTGCCCGGTCGATTTCCTCGACCGCATTTATCGAATCGATATGGACAGCGGTCGCGGTGAACGGCGCCATGCTCAAAAGCATGTTGTCGAAGTTGCCGTCCGCCAACGAATGATGGAGCCGAAATCGGTTCTGAGTCGCAAACAAGGGCGGCGCGCCACTGATCGAGAAAACCGGCAGGTGCTCGGAGTTCGCTCCGGCAATACCGCATAGCGCGCTGAGCTCTCCGACGCCATAGGTTGTCATCAACGCGCCGATTCCGCGGCGCCGAGCATAACCGTCCGCGGCATAGGCAGCATTCAGTTCATTGCATACCCCGACGAACCGGATGCCGTCCATATCTTCGAGTTGTTCCAGCAGATTGAGGTTGAAATCGCCAGGCACCCCAATCACTTCGGTCACTCCAGCCTGACGCAACCGTGTAAAAAGAAATTCTCCGACTGTGGTTTGCATATCCCGCTCCTATGACGTTAGGTGGTCTAGCTGTAGGGTCCCGCAAATCGTCAACGAGAACCAGGTGATCTGCGGTCGATTCTCTCACGGTTAAGAACATGCATAAGCGACTATTCCACGGCCGCCTGGGCCACTTCAAGAACCTGAACGAACAGGCCAGTCAGCTCGTCGAGAAAGCACCGGCGAAAGGTGGCAAAGTCCGACAGGCTGCTAGAGCCCACCCGGGGGGTCGATGGTGGCACCTTCTTTAGCCTCCTCGATGGCCGCCATCACCCGATCGACTTCCGGCACCCGATGGGCCAGCGCCAGTGCCAGCTGGGCCAGGAAGTGACTCTCCTCGCCTTCCGGCAGTTCGTCCAGGGTGGTTGCCAGGTGCTCGTAGACCCGCTCGAGGTCGGCGAAGGGCAGTGTGGTATCGGTCATGATCATTCTCCTCCCAGGGCAGTGGTCACGGCGGCGTCAAGCTCGGCGGGGTCGAGGGATATCCAGCGGGCCACCACATGACGGTCGGGACGAACCAGATAGGCGCTGCCTGGCCTGGCGCCATAGCCGGCAAACAGGCTGCCATCCACATCGACCAGAGTCTGCTCATCGCCCGGTGAGCGTGTGAGTCGCAGCAGGGTAATATCGATGCCGCGTGACCTGAGGCACTCCAGCTGTTGCTGCAGCGCCGGCTCCACCCGCCCCTCTTCACTGAAGTGAAGCAGATTGAAGCCGCTGCCCAGGTGATCGAGCATAAAGTCGTTATCACCCAGGCGGCGATTGATCAGCGGCGCGCCAGGAATGGGGCCGGCATCGAAGGCGGGGTCATCGGACCGGGTCAGCGGGCTCTGCGCATAGGTATAGGGGGTGACCTGGCGAGGGTTGGCGAAGCCACTGGCGTAGTCATTGTGGTAGGCCAGCGCCAGGGCGGCATCGCGCATCAACGCATGGCCCCGGGTCGGCGGGGTCATGAAGCGCGTACTCTTGCCGGCATTGGCGAACACGTCCAGGGTCGCGCCGCGCCGCTCCGGGCTGTAGCTGTCCAGGAGCCGATCCGGCGCCTGTCCCTTGAGCACACAGGCCAGCTTCCAGCCGGCATTGGCGGCATCCGCCAGGCCGTTGTTGAGCCCGCGCACGCCGAAGATCGGCACTAGGTGGGCGCTGTCGCCGATGAACAGTACGCGTCCATGGCGATAATCATCCAGTGCCAGGGTGTAGGCCTTGTAGAGGCTCCACCACTCCAGCTCCCAGTCTCCTTCCTCGTGCATCACATCACGCACGATCAGCTCGACCTTCTCGCGGATCTTCTCCTCGAGAACCGCCTCTTCTGGATCTTCGCCCGGCGCCAGCTGATAGTCGATACGCCAGATGTCATCGGGCTGCTTGTGGACCAGGATGGTGGTATCAGGCATCGCTTGGGAATGGAAGAAGGCGCGCCGCTCGGTGGGGAAGGCAGACTCCAGGCGCACGTCGGCGATCACATAGCGGCCCTCGTAGGCTTGGCCATGCAAGGAGAGCCCAAGGGCCTCACGAATTCGGCTGCGCCCACCGTCGGCGGCCAGCAGGTAGTCGCACTGCAGCCGATAGTCCCCCTCCGGCGTGGAGACTTCCAGGGTGGCACCGTCGTCACTCTGGCTCACGCCGGTCAGCCGGCTCTGCCAGCGCATCTCGATCAACTCGCTTTCAGCGGCCTTGTCGATCAGGAACTGCTCGATGTACTGCTGCTGCAGGTTGTACATCGGGTAGTAGCGCTCCTGGTCGGAGTGCGGCATGCGGAAGCGATAGATCTCACGATCGCGGAAGTAGGTGCGCCCCTGGGTCCAGCCCAGCCCCTTCTGCTCGAAGGGTGCATCGACGCCAAGCTGCTGCAGGGTCTCGAAGCTGTGTCGGGAAATGCAGATGGCGCGGGAGCCGTCGTTGACGGTGTCCTTGTCATCCAGCACCACGGAGGCGATACCGTGGCGGGCCAGTTCCAGGGCGGCCGTCACCCCCACGGGGCCGGCACCAACGATGGCGACCTGGTGGCGCACGGCCTCGCCCTCCAGCTCGGGGGGGCGCACGAAGGGGAAATGCGGGTAATCGAAGTAGAGCGAATCGGTCTCTGAGCGTCCGGCGGGTCGCATGGACACCTCCTGCAGGGTTGGGGGTTGTTATGATCTGACGTGGACGCAGCGTATCCCCGTGCTACCCTCCCCTCATGTCCCCATAAAAAGGGGACATGTGACGCTTCCCCTTCGACCAAGGTAGCAGCCAACATGTCCTCTGGCCTACCCGACAACCGAGCACCCGACTGGCCGGCACTCATGGCGATCCTGGCCGACTGCGTGGCTGAACTGGGCGACTCAGCATTCGGCGATCACCTGACCGCCCTGCTCCGCGGGAGCCTGGGCGTCGAGCAGTGCATCCTCTTCGCCTATACCCGTGGCGACGTCATGTCGACCCTGCTGGTGGATAACAGCCGCTACCCTAAGGTGGCCGGGCGGCTCGCCCGCTTGTATGCCGGCGGGCTGTTTCGCCAGGACCCCAACTATCCACGACTGCGCCAGCTGCTGCAGACAGGCGACGGCCGAGCGAATGCCGAGTTGGTCTCCATGCCAGAGGACATGTCACCGGCCTACCGCAGTCACCTGTTCGCCTTCCCTGACCTGGCCGACAAGGCCTCCATCGTGATTCCGGCACCTGAGATCGTCTACTATCTCAACCTCTACCGGGATCTGGCTCGCGGGCCTTTCAGCCGCCTGGACCTCGAAGAGATACAGACCCTCACGCCGCTGATCGCCAGCCTGGTTCGGCGCCACTACCGCCAGGCACGCCCAGCCGCCCTGCCGGCCCGATACGAGGACGCGGAAGTCCTCCAGGCACTCTCGAGTCGCGAACGCGAGCTCTGCCTTCTCCTCCTTCACGGCCATACCCTCAAGACCGCCGCCGCCGAGCTCGACATCGCCCCCTCCACCGCCGACACCTTCCGCAAGCGTGCCTATGCCAAGCTCGGCGTACGCTCCAAGGCGGAGCTGCTGGCACTGTGTCGGCGTCACTAAAAACACCCGGTGATAAACTGATCAGCACCTGGTCCGCACAACTCGCCACGATGGGGCTGTTCAATTACTGGTAAGCGGTCCACAAATCTTTCAATTACCCACAAGCCATCGAGAACATGAGCCTTCGCTTGATTAACCCGCCTCATTTACGAGGGCGCCGACTGGGTGCCATGAAGCGGTTGGCCGGTGGATTCTCTCACCAGGAACGCCACCTAGCCTGAAGGTTTTCAGGATCTATCGTGGTGACATGTTCGTCAAAATCACCAAATTCGGTCTGCGCCGCTACGTGAAGCTCGTTGAGTCATATCGCGACGAGGCCGGCAAGCCGCGCCAACGCGTGATCGCGACGCTGGGACCCCGAGTTCGACACTTCCAGCCCGATTTAGGCCCGAAATGGGCACCCGTGGTCTGAGAATTCAGCCACTTAGCCAATTTTGGCCGAATCCTTTGTAGTGACACGTTTTTCTATTGGAGCCTTGCCGGCCTTGGAATGGCCGGTCTATGGTGATGACATGTTCGTCAAAGTCACCAAATCCGGTCCGCGTCGCTACGTGAAGCTCGTCGAGTCTTTCCGCGACGAGGCCGGCAAGTCGCGCCAACGCGTGATCGCGACACTGGGTCGCCTCGAGGCCGTCACGGCCGGGGAATCCAGCGCGCTGATCAACGGCCTGCTGCGCGTCTCCGGCCAGCCAACGCTCGACGAAGGCACCGGCGAGACCGACTTCGCGCCGGCGCGCTCCGTCGGCGACACTTGGCTGCTGACCTCGCTCTGGAAAGAACTTGGCCTGGACGATGCCTTCCGCCGTGTGCTGCGCAGCAAGCGGCAGTTCGATGCCGAGCGGCTGCTGCGGGTCATGGTGTTCAACCGCCTCTGCGACCCCGAATCCAAGCTCGGTGTACTGCGCTGGCTGGAGGATGTGCTGGTGCCCGATGTCGATACGGCCGCGATCCGTCATCAGCATCTGCTGCGCACCATGGACACCCTGTCGGAGTGCAGCGAAGCGCTCAATGACGTATTGGCTCAGCAGCTCAAGCCGCTGATCGATCAGGAGCTGTCGATCGTCTTCTACGACCTCACCACGATCCGTGCTGAAGGCGGCACGACACTCGAGGGTGATGTGCGCCATTACGGGCCTGCAAAGGAGGGCGGCATCGGCCGACAGTTCATGTTGGGCGTCGTCCAGACGGCAGAAGGCCTGCCTATTCACCACGAGGTCCTCGATGGCAATGTCGCGGAAACCAAGACGCTGCTGCCGACCATTGAGACCGTGACCCGGCGCTTCAAGGTACGGCGTGTGGTGCTGGTCGCCGACCGTGGCCTACTCTCCCTGGACAATCTGGAAGCCCTGTCCGCCGTACGGATCGGAGGTCGTCCCCTGGAATTCATCCTGGCCGTGCCGGGCCGCCGCTACGGCGAGTTCGATGACCTGTTGAAGACGTTTCACCAAACGCATTGCCAGGACGCCGATCGCGAAGCCTACGGCGAGATGGCCTGGCAGGGTCATCGGTTGATCGTGGCGCACCGGCCGGAAGTCGCCAAGGTTCAGACAACCGCGCGCGATCAGAAGATCGAGGCGCTACAGGCCGATGCGCGCCAGTGGTTCGAGAAGCTGGATAACCAGGATGCCGGACGCCGCTATCGCGGCAGAAAGCTCTCCGATCCCGGCGTGACGGCCAGGTTCTACAAGGCCGTCACTGACGCTCACCTCGGCCATATTCTCAAGGTCGACCTGACCGCCGAGACGTTCAACTACGTACTCGATCAACGGGCCCTTGATCGCGCCAGGATGATGGATGGCAAGCTGATACTGGTCACCAACATGGCCGATCATGAGCCAGAGCAAATCGTCGAGCGCTACCGGGCCCTGGCTGATATCGAACGCGGCTTCCGGGTACTGAAGAGCGATATCGAGATCGCGCCGGTTTACCACCGATTGCCGGATCGCATCCACGCGCATGCGCTGATCTGCTTCCTCGCCCTGGTGCTTTACCGGGTGTTGCGGATGCGGCTGAAGGCCAGTGATCACAAGCTTTCGCCGACGCGGGCACTGGAAATCGCCCGCAAGATCCAATTCCACCAGGTCCTGCTTCACCGTCGCGAGACGGCGAGCGGCCTGACCAAGTTGAAGCCTGAACAACGCGACCTTTTCGAGGCGATTGGCCTGCCGGCGCCTACCACATCACGCTTGTAGTGCCAATTTTGAAAAGGCGTTTCCAGGTTAATCATTGGTTTACGCTTCTATCTGTCGAACTCGGGTGGGACGCCTAGAAGCCGTCACCGCCGGGGAGTCCTGCGCACTGATCAATGGCCTGCTGCGCGTCACTTCACACCGGCCAGCCGACGCTCGAGGAAGGCACCGGCGAGACCGACTTCGCGCCGGCGCGCTCCGTGGATGATACCTGGCTGCTGACGTCACTCTGGAAAGAGCTCGGCCTGGATGACGCCTTCCGGCGTGTCTTGCGTAGCAAGCGCCAGTTCGATGCCAAGCGGCGGCTGCGGGTCATGGTGTTCAATCGGCTATGTGATCCGGAACCCAAGCTCGGGGTGCTGCGCTGGCTGGAAGATGTACTGGTGCCCGACGTCGACACGGCCTCGATCAGTCACCAGCATCTGCTGCGCACCATGGATACCCTGTCGGACTGCAGCGAAGCCCTCAATGACGTTCTGGCACAGCAGCTCAAGCCACTGATCGACCAGGAACTCTCGATCGTCTTCTACGACCTCACCACGATTCGGGCAGAAAGCAGTACCTCACTCGACGGTGATGTCCGTTCCACCAGGTCTTGCTGCACCGTCGCGAGACGGCGAGCGGCTTGACCAAACTGAAGCCTGAACAACGCGACCTTTTCGAAGCAATTGGCCTGCCGGCGCCTACCACATCGCGCTTGTAGTGCCAATTATGAAAAGGCATTTCCAGTATAATCAATGAATTACGCCTCTATCTGTCGAAATCGGGGGGCCAATGCGTCTTGAATCTGGCTTGGCAGCCGGATACCCCGGCTGCCAAGGAAAGCAAACCAGCTGAGGTGGTCAGAAGGTGATCACTGAAAAGGTTTTTGGGCCTCACTGATCGCTTCATGCGCCCATGACTAAATTGTTCAGCGGTTCCCTAAAGTGGAACATTCAGCACATACTTAAACAGGCTATATGCAACTGTCACCACTAAAGTGCCGATAGCAGTAAATTTAACCCAATCCTTATTAGACCAGTGGCTAAATTTTGCAAGTACCATCGCACCAAGAAAGCCAAAAATGCTAGCTATTAGAAAACCCAGCAGAGGAATCAAAGTAGCCCAGAGCGCACCAACCCCTATAAGCCCGAATGGGCGATAACCAGCATTCGGCTTACTATTAGGCCTGCCCTTACCGAAGATTAAAACGACCATATTCGCCGCCGACACTAGCATCATAACAATCGCTATAGTCCGTGGAAATATTGCCGCATATTCAGTAAAAGAATTAGAGACACTATAAACCCAAGTCCCTAGCCCAACAAAAACAACTGCTACTATCAGCCCTGGCCAGTCACGTTTAGTCTCAATCATGAGCTTTTAGCCTCCCGAATTTTTTTAACTGCGTAGCAAGTAAAGGATATCCAAGAGACAATATTATTATGCCGATGATAGCAAGAGATATAGGCCGACCAAAAAACATTCCAGACAGATTACTAGTTGCTGAACCAATGAGCCAAGCCTGAACGAAACCCTGTTCTGCTATCTGCCCGAGCACCACACCGAGAACAATGGGTGCAGGAGAAAAGCCTGCACGACTAAGAGCCCAGCCAACAACACCCAATGCCAACATAATAAACACTTCAATTACATTATTATTAATACCGTATGTGCCTAGAATCGTGAGCAGGAGCACCCCGGGCACCAGAAGGGATTTTGGTATAGCAATGAATGCACGAAACGCATATCTACCTAACAAGAGGCCAATAGGAAGCATAAGAATAGTTGCGACGAGCAACCCAAAAATAAAGGTATAAACGATCTCACTATTTTCAGTGAACAGGCTGGGGCCAATCTGTACCCCATGCACCAGAAGCGCCCCCATAATTATTGCGTCAGGTGGGGTGCCCGGTATCCCTAAGGTTAGAGTTGGAATAAAGCCTCCCCCAACGGTTGCATTGTTCGCTGCTTCTGCCGCAACAATCCCCCCCGGTGCACCTTTACCATATTCATGCGACTTTTTTGAGCTTCGCCTGGCCTCGGAGTAGGCGATCAAAGACGAAATAGAGCCACCGGCAGCGGGTAGCGCCCCAACCAAAGCTCCAATGCCTCCACTACGGAAAACATTAATTTTTTCATTGAGCAATAGCTTCACTGCCTCTCGCAGTCGAAATCCTTGAGGGCGCTCTTTATCCATCTCCATATGGGGCTCAGCTGTTGAGATCAGATCTAGGACTACCGGAATGCAAAAAAGTCCTATGAGAGCAACTACAATATTAACGCCACCACTTAAAGTGGGGCTCCCAAAAGTAAAGCGAAGATCCCCTCCCATCACTGCCGAACCAACAAATGATATTAAAAGTCCTAAGCAGGCTCCCATAATACCTTTGAGCAGATTGCCTTCAGATAGAGAGGCAACTAATGTCAGACCAAGGACTGCAAGCCAAAAGTACTCTACAGGACCGAAAGCAAGTGCTGCTCTGGCCAAAGGAGGAGCGACGAGTAGCAGCAATAGTACGCCAATAGCCCCCCCAATAACAGAAGCGAGGGTGGCCAGCGATAGCGCAAGTGCTCCATCACCGCGCTTCGCCATAGGGTACCCATCGAAAGTCGTCGTGATGGAGGACGGTGTCCCTGGGGTGTTTACTAGAATCGCTGAAAAACAGCCACCATAAATCCCTCCCATATATATAGACGCCAATACAATTAACGCTGATGATGGGGGCATGGTAAATGTCATTGGCGTTAATACGGCAACCGCCATTGTTGCAGTCAGACCAGGTAAGGCACCAATAGTGATCCCAGCAGTTACGCCGAACATAGCTAGCATGAGATTGAACGGCGTAAGCGCATCTAAAAAATATGCAAACATATGGTTCCCCGAAGTATGGTGGCAGCCAGCTTCTACTCTACAAGACCAAGCAGTCGAGCCGCTTCTTTATAATCACTCCCGACACGCTCCATAAACTCAGGAACTTCTGAATAGGGTACATCTATTAGAACGTATCCTTTATCCACCATAGTTTGGCGGAAGCTAGGTGACTTGTTTATTTCAGCAAAGAGAGAGGAAAGTTCCTGTTTGATCTCCTCCGGAGTGGTCTTGGGAACAGCTACGCCACGGTATGCTCCGTCTACAAGATCGATACCCATTTCTTTAAATGTAGGTACATCGGGGAATAGCGGGTGGCGTTCTTCCATAGCCACACCAAGCAGGCGGACGTTGTCTTCTTGCTCCACTCCTACTGTTACAAAGGACCATTGGGCATCAACTTGTTTCCCTAACATAGCGGCTGTCGACGCAGAAGTGCCTGTAAAAGGTATATATGTAGTTGTTGTACTCGCAGCATCATCGAATATTTCTTTTGCGATATGAGGCGCTGAATTTGAACCGACTCCAGCTACTGTTAAAGCTCCTGGGGTTTCTTTCGCACGTGAAACAAAATCTTCTAATGACTCGATAGAACTGCTCGCAGGAACGATCAATGCATGCGGTGTCAGTTGGAAGACATAAACGACTTCAATATCATCTGTTTCATAGCCTACATCGCCAGACATTGGCTGAAGAAAAAGGTGTGGTAGGTTAAAGCCCATGATATTATAGCCATCATCAGCCATTTGGTTTAGCTGTGACAATCCTGTGGCGCCACCAGCTCCAGGTTTATACTGGAAAGTGAACCCTTGCCCTGTCGCCTCCTTAAATCCTTCTTCCTGCATGCGAGCCGTTACATCAGACTCACCCCCGGGATTGAAAGGAATGTAGTAATTAATGTTTCGCTCAGGATAATCGGCCTGTGCGCCAGCAGCCAACAAAGCCAATGTAAAGCCTGAAATCAGTTTCTTAATTTTGTGAGATTTCATCACATGCTCCATATATATTTAAAATATTTAACTGCGTGGATTTTCTTTTTACCCTACTTCAAACATCACTTCCTCTATTACCGAGAAGGTCAATATCAAACCTAACGAAGTCACCGCGATAGGTGATTTCTGAATAATAAAATACCCTACCTAAAGCATCTTCAACTACTCGCTTTACTTCAGCTACTGGCGAAGCAAATTCTATGTCTAAAAGCTCTGCAAGTTGCGTATTCGCTGCACTTATAGTTAGAGTCTGGTGAGCCGAACCGACCTCAACGGAATCTAGTTCTGAAATGACTCGCATGGCCAACTCAGACTCAAACCTTAGGGGATCCAGATCGTAGATTCTATCCGCTATGTAAAGATCTATTACACAATACGGAATATTATCTTTACTATGAACGCGCTGAATGCGCTGCCATTTATCAAATTCGTTTGACACATCCGAGGGTAGTAACGGTTTTTCTACACGTCCCGTGCTGAAAGTGCGCATGGTAGTTCCTTCTATCATGTGCATGAGCCGGCCCCACTGAGTTGCCAGAGGAAGGCAAGGTTGACTCTCGAATCCTTGTGTTAAGTAGGTCCCTTTGCCCTGCTTACGCCAGATCAAGCCTTCATGCTCCAAAATACCGATAGCCTGACGAACCGTGGACCTTGCGACTTGGTATTGTGCTATCAGGTTCTCCACCGTTGGCAGGCGTTCATTTAGGTCCCACTCACCAGCACTGATCCTTTGCCGCAGCAAAGCCGCAAGTTGCGCATACATTGGCAGATGGCTTCGGGTAAATTTTGATGAGGATCGTTTCATGGTCATCAGCACGTTGTCATATGGTCTGCATCATAGTACCTTTGAACAGGATCGTAAAGGAAACGCTGCACAAATTCCGCCGGAGCTACCTGAGCACCTCCTGCGGGATAGAATCTGACCTCCCTGCTACCGTCTGACAGAGCCATCCAATGAAGCAGATCTCGTTTGCCCAGACTGAGCACCAGGACAAGAAAAAGCTCACCCGTCGTGAGCGGTTCCTGGCCCAGACGGATGCGCTGCCACCGTCCTACTACCCGAACTTGGCGGCGAAGCGGGGACGCCCCCCCATCGGCCTTGAGCATATGCTGCGCGTCTACTTCCTCCAACAGTGGTATGCGCTGGTCGATGAGGTGTTGGAAGATGCCATCTATATACAGCTAGGCCATGCGCAACTTCGTCGGTATCGATCTGGCCATCGAGAGCGTGCCAGATGCCACGACGCTGCTGCGATTCCGTCATTTGCTGGAGAAGCACACCCTGACCCAGCGGATCTTCGAGAAGATCAAGGCCAGCCTAGTCGAGCAGGGCCTGTTTATGCGCGAGGGCACGATCGTCGCGGCGGCCCCCTCCACCAAGAACAAAGCCAAGCAGCGCGGCTCCGAGATGAAACAGACCCGAAAGGGCAACCAATGGTACTTCGGCATGAAGGCCCACATCGGCGTCAATGCAGCGACCGGGCTGACGCATACCGTCGTTGCCACTTCGGCCAACGTGGCGGATGTCACCAGGCAGAGCACCTGGTACGGGATGATGACAAGCGAGTCCACGCCGATGCCGGTTACATGAGCAAGCGCCTGGGTGGGGAGAAGGACGCTGAGGGTTCCCGTTGCTGTATCGCGGCCAAGCGGGGTGGCATCAAGAAGATAGAAGAGAGCCCGATGAAAGAACTGCTGCTGAAGATCGAGAGAACTAAGGCCAGCATACGCGCCAAAATCGAGCACCCGTTTCACGTCATCAAGAACTTCTTCGGCTATCGGAAGACTCGCTACAAGGAGCTGGCCAAGAACCAGGCGCAGTTGTTCAGCCTATTTGCCCTGGCGAACCTGGTGCTGTCAACACGACGCGAGGGCCGAGCTGACGGGGTCAGTGCGTCTTGAATCTGGCCTGGCAGTCGAATAACACGGCTGCCGGGCCGAAGAGGTCACCCCATGGTGGCCTGAAGCATGCTGCTGAAGCAGAAAAGCCGCTCTTGGGAAACTTCATAGACTAGGTGATGAATTGTTCAGCGATTCCTAAACACAGTTTTTTCAAAAAACATATTAACCAACAGAAGAACCACTAAGTAGAGGTTTTACATGAGTTTTTTCAACAAAAGCACTACCCTAGAGTCGTCCCAAACAGCCATCCCCTCTGAACCGATGCTTCCTAACCATGGTGCTACCCACAGCTTTTTGGATAATGAGTCACCAATAGCTATCAGACGCATCAACACGTATGTTTTTCGAGTGCCGATCAGTCAGCCGGTTATCACTTCTTTTGGTGTCATGCACGACCGACCTGCAGTTGTCGTTAGGGTTGAGGACATAAGTGGTGCAGTAGGCTGGGGAGAGGTTTGGTCAAATTTCCCCAGTTGTGGCGCGGAACATCGTGCACGGCTTGTCACTACAGCCCTGGCGCCCCACCTTCTTGGCCAAACATTTCAGAATCCTGCCGATGCTTACCTATACCTCGAAAGATCATTACGCACTCTTACCCTTCAGTCTGGTGAATGGGGTCCTTTGGCACAAGCCATAGCTGGTGTTGACATTGCATTATGGGACTTGGTAACGCGCAGATCTGGAAAGGGATTAGCAAAGGCTCTTGGAGGCAACACAACAACAGTTCCTACCTATGCAAGCGGCATCAACCTGAAAGAAGCCAATAAGACTATCGAACGCTGTCGTGACCAAGGCTTCAATGCTTTTAAGATAAAGGTTGGCTTCGGAAGTAGTCAAGATCTCGCCGTGGTGCGTGAGGTTGCGGTCGACCTGAAGCCGGGGGAGCAGTTAATGTTTGATGCGAACCAAGCATGGGATCTCGACACTGCGATAGAAATGACCAACTCGCTAGCAGAATTCAATCCTGGCTGGGTAGAAGAACCCATGGCTGTCGATCGGCCTATCCATGAGTGGCGTTCGCTTACAGATGAGACAAAGGTGCCAATTGCTGGAGGAGAAAATATACGCAGCCTTCAAGCATTTGATGCTCTCATACAATCAAATGCTTTTCGTGTCTTGCAGCCGGATGTATGTAAATGGGGTGGCATCACTGGCTGCGTGACAGTAGCCCGGAGAATATTAGAAGCAGGTGTACGTTATTGCCCACATTACTTGGGCGGTGGGATAGGGCTCGTAACCTCATCACATCTACTTGCTGCAGTAGGTGGGGATGGTTTGCTTGAAGTGGACAGCAATTATAACCCTCTTCGTGAGGTCCTCGCCATGCCAACACCGCGTATCAATGACGGTTTAATGGAAATCCCCTCTGCCCCGGGGCTTGGTGTTGAGCCAGACTTGTCACTAGCAAGCGAATGGATGGTTTTATCCGAAGAAGTGAGACAGTGACCCAGCCAGAGGAAGATCTAATGCGCATCGTTATTAGTGAGTTTATGGAGCAGTCAGCTGTAGAGCGATTAAGCACACGCTATGCGACCTTCTTTGATCCGACGCTCGTTGAGTCGCGTAAGGATTTGCTCAGATTGCTTCATCAGGCACAAGCGCTCCTTATACGCAATCGCACCCAGGTGGATGAGGAACTCTTGGACGCTGCTCCTAACTTACGGATAGTAGGCCGGTTGGGGGTAGGGCTGGATAATATAGACGTTGACCTTTGCCAAAAAAGAGGGATAAATGTCGTTCCTGCGTATGGCGCGAATTCAGTTGCCGTCGCTGAATACGTCATTTGCACGGCGATGATGCTGCTCAGAAAAGCTTTTCTTCATAGCGATTCTGTGGCTAGAGGAGATTGGCCTCGTCAGGAATTATCTGGAGGACAAGAGCTTTCAAGTAAGCGTCTCGGCATTGTCGGGTTGGGCAGCATCGGCATGCATTTAGCGAAGCTCGGCTCTGCGTTAGGCATGGAGGTCTATGCAACTAGTCGAAGCAGTGGGGGAAAAAATATGGAATCAGAACATATTACATTTTGCTCACTAGATTACCTAGTCACGGAATGCGACGTGATAAGCCTACACCTGCCCGCCACAGAGGAAACTTATAAATTAATTGATCGATCCATGCTAGCTAAAATGAAGCAAGGAGCTATTCTCATAAACTCTTCGAGAGGCGATATTGTCGATGAGATTGCTTTAGCAGAGTGTCTGCATACTGGCCATTTAGCAGGCGCTGCCCTTGATGTATTTTCAGAGGAACCTTTGCCTTCTAACGATATTCTAGCCACTGCTCCTAACCTCATCCTAACTCCTCATATTGCTGGGCTAAGTAAGGAGTCTAATCAACGGGTTAGCAATATGATTGCTGAGCGGGTAATTACCCTCCTTGGGGACTTGGACTTAGGGAACCACTGATCAATTCGGTTCCTCGCGACTGAGGAGGGCTCAGAACCGGAGTCTGTCAACATAGTTGGCATATAAAATGGTTCTGGCTCTTTAAAACGGCTCTTCGTCACTTCACGTGGGTTTGACCTGCTCGATTAGGCTAAATCCACGTGAAGTGACGAAGAACCCAATTTTGGGCCAAAATCGGACTGGAAGTGTCGAACTCGGGATACCTGATTAGCAATGACCGTCAGCCCAGCTTTCCTTCCACGCCTCGAACACGCGACCACGCAGGCGTGGCTTGACGTCTTGTTCACACCACTCGTCCAGCACATGATGGAGGTAAACGTTCGCCAATAAGGGGGAAAGCACACCCCCGCACCGCCACTTCATAGCCGTTTCAAAAGTTCCCGGATCAACTCACGGTGCTCACCGTGCAGCCGATAGGCCACGTAGGCCTTGAGCTCGATCAGCGGCGCCTCCTCGACGATGAACAACCGCTGCCGACGGCACCAGGGCGCCACGATGTCCCGCGGCAGATAGGCGGCGCCGCCACACTCTAGCAGTAGGTTCAGGGCGATCCGCCCGCTGTTGACTCGCCCCCGGGCGAGCAGGCGCTGGGGGAAATGGCTCTCGTGGACGCTGGCGAAGGCCATGCCCCACTCCACCCGGATGTAGCCATCACCGACCGCCTGCTCGGCTGTGAGGCCGGGGCAGGTTGAAACCAGCACCAAGGGAATGCTCGCCACCTCTTCGACGCCTACCTCGCGAATCCGCGGCGTGTCGTAGAGGAAGCCAACGTCGATCATGTTCTGCTCCAGCTTCTCGACGACCCGCAGCGGCGTGCTCTCTTCTGCACGTACCCCCAGCGCCGGGAAGTTACGGTAGATGGTGGTGAGCCAGTCCTGGAGGAAGATGTCCCAGAGGCTGGCGACCCCGGCCACCACCAAGCGCCGCTGATGCCGCTCGCTGAGCGCGGTGTCCTCAAAAGCCCGCTCCCAGGCGCCGAGGATGAAACGGGCGTGGCGCTCCATGCGCTCCCCGGCGGGGGTCAGATCGATGCGGTGGTGGCCGCGGGAGAAGAGCGAAAGCCCCAGGTGCTCCTCCAGCTGGCGGATACGCGCGCTGACAGTGGACGGCGACACACAGAGGCTCTCCGCGGCCTTGCCGAAGTTACGCAGCCGACCGACCTCGAGGAAGGTTTCCAGCAGTTGGGTATCCATGACACGCACCTTCGGTTTTTCTGTTCATGAGGCCCAGAATATTTCGTTTTTCAGCATGCCAGGTTTTCCCTAGCCTGGCTTCCCCACTTACCACCTCGAGATAGTCACCCATGGCGACCCGACTCTCGCGCTGCCTGCCCTTCCTCGACTGGGGCCGAACCCTCAACCGCCGAGTTCTTTCCGCCGACCTGATGGCTGGCCTCACCGGCGCCGTCCTGGTACTGCCCCAGGGGGTCGCCTACGCTTTCATCGCCGGCCTGCCGCCGGAAGTCGGCCTGTATACCGCTATCGTTCCCGCCGTCATCGCCGCGCTGTTCGGCAGTTCCTGGCACCTGGTGTCCGGCCCGACCGCCGCGCTGTCCATCGTGCTGGCCAGCGTGGTGGGCGGCATCAATGCCTTGGAGCCGTCGCAATACCTCGCTGCCGCGCTCACCGTCACCCTGCTGGCCGGCCTGATCCAACTGGCGATGGGACTGCTGCGCCTGGGCAGCCTGGTGAGCTTCATCTCCCACACGGTGGTCATCGGCTTCACCACGGGGGCGGCGATCCTGATCGCGTCCAGCCAGTTGAAGCACCTGCTCGGCGTCTCCGTCGCCGGCGGCCACGCTTTCTTGCTCGACCTGGCGGCGCTACTGCAGAAACTGCCCGAGACCAACCTCTATGCCCTGGCCATCGGCCTGATCTCGCTTACGACCTCGCTGGTGGCGCGACGGCTCAACCGCCGCAGCCCCCACCTGCTGCTAGGCCTGGCCGCCGGCAGCCTGGCCTGCTGGCTGCTGGATGGCGAGGCCCACGGGGTCGCCCTGGTCGGCGCCCTGCCCGGCACCCTGCCGCCGCTGACGCTGCCCGAGCTGTCCTTGGACAGCCTGCGCGCCCTGACCTCGGGGGCCTTCGCCATCGCCCTGCTGGGGCTGATCGAGGCGGTGTCGATCGCCCGCGCCATCGCCCTGCGCTCGCATCAGGTGCTCGACGGCAACCGGGAGTTCATCGGCCAGGGGCTATCCAACATCGTCGGTGGCATCTTCTCCTGCTACGCCAGCTCCGGCTCCTTCACCCGCTCTGGAGCCAACTTCGATGCCGGCGCCCGCACTCCGCTGGCCGCGGTGTTCGCCGCGGCGATCCTGGCGCTGATCCTGGTGCTGGCCCCGGGCATCACCGCCTACCTGCCGCTGCCCGCCATGGCCGGGAGTATCCTGCTGATCGCCTGGAACCTGATCGATATCCGGCATATCAGCCATCTGGTGCGCACCAGCCGCCACGAGGCGCTGATCCTGGCGGCGACCCTCGCCGCCACCCTGCTCGTCGAGCTGGAGTTCGCCATCTACATCGGCGTACTGCTCTCGCTGACGCTCTACCTCAAGCGCACCTCGCGCCCAAGCGTCATGGAGGTGGCGCCCCGGCAGGATCACCCGCGCCGTCACATCCGTAACGTCGAACGTTATGACCTCGCCCAGTGCCCCCAGCTGAAGATCGTCCGCATCGACGGCTCGCTGTTCTTCGGCGCGACCGACCATGTTCAGCGGCGTATCCGGGCGCTCAGCGCCGCGCCGGGTGCTCGAGTGCTGATCATCGGCAAAGGCATCAACTTCATCGACGCCGCCGGCGCCGAGATGCTGCTCCAGGAGACCCACCGCCTCCGCCAGCAGGGCGGCGAACTGGTGATCAGCTCGCTCAAGGGCAACGTGCTGGACGAGCTGCGCCGCCGAGGTGACCTGCAGAGGATCGGCGAGGAACGCTGCTTCGAGACGCCCAGTGCGGCGATCGCGGCCATGGCCCCGGCGCTGGATCGAGCCGTCTGCGGGACATGCCACCAGCGTATCTTCACCGAGTGTGGCCAGGAAACGGACAGCCGCATTCCAGTCACGGTGGTCTAATCGTCAATAAAGAGTGCCCAAGTCACTGCAGGATTCATCTCATGGGGCTGCGTGCTCAGGCCGACTCCTTCCCAGGATCATATACCTGACAGCACGGCAAGCCGGGGGGTATTCAAAGACGAGGATGCTGGGGCTGTGTTGACGGGATTGAATGCCAGAGCCAAAAAGCCCCGGCAACACGCCAGGGCTCTGTATGTGACGATAATTATCTCTGATGGTCGAGCTCTATACTGGTATCACCCTTGCTCAACAAGATCGTCTTCGGTAAGCCCCCCCTCTTCGCCAGCCTCCTCCAGCTGCTCGTAGAAGTGCTCCAGGGCAGCCTCACCATCCACGCCCTTCTCAGCCACCGCTTCGGCCCACTGTTCGGGTAGGTCCTCGACCAGGGTCATGAAGCGATCAACCTCTTCCTGGGGCAGCTCGATGAAGGTATTACCCATCTCCTCAGCAAAGGCCATGCCGCGCCCGTCAACGACATCCATCATGAAACCGAACAGCCGCGATAGCCGCTCGCCGGAGACCGACAGCAGCGCCTCGCGATCTTCTGGGGAAAGTGAGGCCAGGGTGTCGGGATTCATTACCAGCGAGAAGCTGCCGCGATAGAATCCACCGGGCATCAGCACGGTGTTGGGCAGCACCTCGGAGAGTCTGAAGCTCTTGAGCCCTTCCTGGGTCAGCATGGCCCCATCGATAACTCCCTGGGAGGCCGCCTCGTAGGTTTTCCCAGGCGGCAGGGCAACCCCCGTCAAACCCAGGGCTTCGGAGACATCCGCCATGATGCCTCCACCGATTCGTACCCGATTGCCGGGCAGTTCATCCAGACGCTCGATGGGCTCTTCGAGAAAGAGCGTGCCGGGCCCGTGGACACCGAGCCCAATGACCTCGACGCCTCGATGCTCATTGAGATCGGCAAAGTACTCCTGGTGCGTTCGCCAATAGGCCACCGAGGCAGCCTCCGAAGAGAAGTCCTTGAAGGTAGGAAACTCGGGGAGCTTGGTCAGTTCGAAACGTCCCGGCATCAGACCATGAAAGAGCCAGGTCACATCGGCAACGCCATCGGCGATCAGCTCCATCTGCGCGCCAGGAGGCCCCATGTCATGGACCACATTGATGCTCACCCGGCCGTCAGTAGCTTCCTCTATCCAACTGCCCCAGGTTGGCCAGACGATTGAGTTAACCCCGTGGTTGGGACCTGCCCAGGTGCTAATCTGCAGCTCGGTGGCCGCCGCGCTCTGGAAGATGCCCAGCGACAGGACGGTAGCTGTGGTCAGGGTTGTCAGTTTTTTCATTATTAGTTTCCTTATATGCTTATCTTGGAGATAGATTACGCCTCAAGCAGCGCTCGAGAATAGCCAGTCGATTAGAGAGAAAGCACCAGACGCTTGCCCTTGGCACGTGAACAGCAAGCCATCATGCGATCACTAGCGTCGCGCTCGGCACGACTGAGCACCAGGTCACGGTGATCGATATCACCCTCGGTAACCGCTACTTCACAGCTCCCACACAGGCCCTCACAGCAGTCGCTAGGCACATCCACACCAGCCGCGGTCAGCGCCTCCAGCAGGGTCTGGTCGTTGCCGACCCGTACCGTCAGATCGGAGTCCGCCAGCACCGCTTCGAAGGCATGCTCATTCTCGGGATCAAGAATGCTGGAGCGGGCAGTAAAGTGCTCAATATGCAGTGTACCCTCGGGCCAGTTCACCGCCAGTGCCTCAAGTGCCTCCAACATGCGCTCGGGCCCACAGGAGTAGACCTGCTCTCCCTCGGATAGGCCGGCCAGCACTCCTGGGAGGTCGAGGCGACAGCCCTCGTCACCAGCATGGACGGTCAGCGCTCCGCCATGGTCACGCTCGACTCGCTCCAGGAAAGCCATGGTCCGTCGCCCGGCGCCGCAATAATGGAGCGCATAGGGCTTGCCGAGCGCCTTGAGCCGGTCGGCCATGGCAAGAATCGGCGTGATGCCAATACCACCAGCAATCAGCGTATAGTGCTTCGCCGCCACATCCAGGTGGAAGTGGTTCTTGGGGCCGGCAATATGCAGCACATCGCCCGACTTCACCGTATCGTGGAAATAAATCGAGCCACCACGCCCCTCGGGCTCGCGAAGAATGGCAAAAGACAGGCGACTACGATCGCCGCGCTCTCCACACAGCGAGTAGTAGCGGCGCCACTTACCTGAGACTAACTCGATATGTGCGCCGGGAGACCAGTCGGGAAGCTCACGCCCATGTGGATCGACCACATCGATTCGAATCACCGCATCGGCTTCACGGGCCACTTCGGAGACCACGACTCGACGCAAGATATCATCCTTGATAGGCGCGCCAATATGGAAGTGCGTGGGACTCTCCAGCACCGAGCGAGTAAGACGCTCAGGGTTCTGCGCTGGCTCCCACTCCACCCATAGCGACGTCGGACCGCGAAACGAGGTGTTGGGCAGAAACTCGAACGTTTGGTCTTCGACCAGCTGCATATGCGGTAGGCGACGGACAAATTCATCGAGGATGATCCGCATCTCCATGCGAGCGATGTTCTTGCCCATGCACTGGTGCGCGCCATAGCCGAATGTAAGGTGCTCGGCCGCGTTGTGACGATAGATATCGATCTCGTCGGGATTCTCCCAGTGACGTGGATCACGATTGGCCGATGCCTGCACGATCAGCAACTTGCCACCCTTGGGAATCTTTACACCGCCGACTTCCGTGTCCTCTGTTGCGATGCGCCGCCAGGCGACGACGGAGCCCGCGACACGCAGGCACTCCTCTATCGCGCTGGGAATCAGGGTGGGGTTTTCGCAGATATCATTCCATGCCTCTCGGTTCGACAGCAGAGTCCGAAAGGCGTTGGTCGTAGCGAAGGCCGTCGTTTCGTGTGCCGCCACCAATATCGCCATCATCATCGAGCGCAGATAGCTCTCCGGCACGATGTCGGGATGCGTTTCATGCATGCGGATCGAGTCATACATCCAGCCTTCACCGGTGGGATCGGCACGCATGCGGTCGAGGATCTCCTGTGCCGTCTTCCAGAACTGGCCGACATCCTCGGCAATCTGCAACTGCTGCTGTGGAGAGGGGCGACCCCAGGTATTGATCGTATGCGCAACCGAGAATTTACGCAGTTCCTTGGCATCCTCGTTAGGCACTCCGAGGAAGCGCAGCGCAACGGTCATGGGGATTTCGCGAAACATCTCGCCAACCAGATCTGCACGACCCTTGTCGATGAAGCGATCCATATAATCACGCACCAGCTCGCGTACCCATCCCTCGTGTTTTTCGAGATTCTCGGGCAGGAAGGCATCCATCAGCAGGCGGCGCCGTTCCATGTGGTCCGGTTCATCCTCATTGACCATGGTACGACGCATCGCGTAACCGTAGCCCTCGAGGATTTTTGCCGCCTCCAGTGGTGCTGGGGTGAGCTTCTCCAGCGCAATGGAGGGAGAGAATGTCAGATTGTCACGGAAAACAGCCTTGACGTCCTCGTAACGGCTTACCACCCAGTACCCCAGCTTGGGGCTCCAGAATACCGGCTCCTGATCCCGGGACCAGCGCAGGGCCTCGGCTGGATCGAGTTGATAGGGGCGATCGAAGGGATCGAAATTACCCGCCTCGGCGGAAACCGGGCATCCATTGGGCGCCGTGGTGCTCGACCGATCAAAAGGGCACCCCCCCATGCCGGCCGGTGAAGGTGCAGAAGAGGAAGCTGGGCGCATGATCCGCTCCATAAGATTTAATGTTTTACTTTTATCGCACATCTTGTATTGTTTATCGAACAGATGAAACATAGACGCTCGAGATAACGGCGTCAATCCCGCTTCTGGCAGAGCACACACGTCTTCAGGGAGGAGTCGCGACATGTCCACGACGCTACAGACGCTAGACAGGGGGCTGAGGGCCCTTAGGATCATTGCCGAACATGACGGAACGGTAAGCGTCGCCACGCTGGCAGAGGCTCTCGATGTGCATCGCGCCATCGCCTACCGCATCGTGGCGACCCTCGAGGGGCATGGGTTGGTCGTTCGCGGCGAGGAGGGGGGGCTAAGACTGGGGGCGGGCGTGGCCCTGCTGGCAGCTCACTTCGAGCCCCAACTGCGGCGAGTGGCGCAGCCTCTGCTGGAACAGCTTGCCCACCAGACCCGTGCTACCGCCTTCGTCTCCGTGGCCGAGGGCGATGAGGCTGTCGTGATGCTGGTGGCCGAGCCGGATGAAGGCCTGCTGCGAGTCGGTTACCGGCTGGGTAGTCGCCACCCACTGTCTCAGGGGGCGGCTGGCATCGCCATCCTCGCGGGCCGACCGCCGCGGCCGAATGACAGTGAGGCGCTCCGGGAATCGCGCCAACAGGGGTACAGTATGACGAAGGGGCAGCTCCAGAAGGGAGCAGTAGGCGTGGCCAGTCCGATAGTCACCCGTAGCGCCGGTGCCGGGGTGGAAAGCTCCGTGGGTGTCGTTGCGATGGAGGACCTGGATATCGAGCGGGCAGCGACTGCCGTTATGGCATGCGCGCGTCGGCTCGCCGAGCTGATGGAAGGCTAGAAAGGGCGAAGCCTCGATCACTCGAGGCTTGGGGGTTCATTTCCTGGTCGCAACTCCCTATTGGGCAGCGCGGCTGTCGAACGCTTCGGCATTGGGGCAGAAGCCGCGGCACTCCTCCAGATCGGCGCCGCCCCGCATGGCCTTCCAGCACCGCCCAACGACCGGACAGCCGTTACAGGTGGCGCGCATCGCACCATAGTCCGGATCGGTGGCCAGCTCTGCCTCCTGCAGGCCGAAGCGCTGCATCAGCACCGGCATCAGGGTCCTGGCCGGCTTGAAACCGAGAGGCTGGCCGCTCTGGAGCTGACGCGCCATCTCCCGCTCGAAATGGGCATCGAGAGGCAAGTCCAGATCCTCGAGCATCTCGTTGTAGGCATGCGAGGCCTCATGCTGCATGTCCTGGACCAGCTTTGGCGTGGTGGCTCGGTAGCAGCTGTCCACGAGGAGAGTCCACCAGGCTTGTTTGGGAACGTCGTGACGGGTGGCGGTTGTCGGGCTCATGGCATCGCTCCTGTCATAGCTTTGTCGGATCTGGCTTCGTATGGGAACAGTATCGCGAACGATGGGAACACTCGCCTTGACCCAGGTCATAAAAAGTTTCAAATGAAACCATATGAACAACCGGTGAACCCGCCCGCCCTCGGCGCTACACTAGCGGCCGTTCATTCGCCCCAGCCGAGGCCATGCCGATGAGTCACCATCTGCTCTCCGTCGATTCCCTGTCCCGCGACGATGTCGATCACCTGATGCGGGTAGCCGCCCGCATGGAGCCCATCGCCCAGCGACGCCAGGTCACCCGCGTGCTGGAAGGGGCCGTGCTCGGCAATCTCTTCTTCGAGGCCAGCACCCGTACCCGGGTCAGCTTCAATGCCGCCTTCTGTCGCCTCGGCGGCAGCGTCTGCGACACCACCGGCTTCACCTTCTCCTCCATGGCCAAGGGCGAGTCGCTCTACGACACCAGCCGGGTGATGAGCGGCTACTGCGATGCCATCGTGATGCGTCATCCGGAGCTTGGATCGGTGGCCGAGTTCGCCGCCGCCACCCATGTGCCGGTGATCAACGGCGGCGACGGGCCCGGTGAACACCCCAGCCAGGCCCTGCTCGACCTCTACACCATCGACAAGGAGTTCGCCCGGCTGGGCAAGTCGCTTGCCGGTGCCCATGTGCTGATGACCGGTGATCTGAAGTACGGGCGCACCGTCCACTCGCTGATCAAGCTGCTGTCCCTCTACGCCCCCATGCGCATCACCCTGGTGGCGCCGCCGGGACTGGAGATGCCCAGCCAGCTGATCGACCTGGTGACCTCCCGGGGCCACCGCGTCGAGCAGCGCGACAGCCTGGCCCAGGAGTATGCCGATGTGGACGTGGTCTATACCACGCGCATCCAGAAGGAGCGCTTTACCGCCGAGATGAGCGAGGGCTTCTGCCTGTCACGCGACTTCACCGTGGACCGTGCCTTCCTCGACACTCGCTGTGGGCGCGACACCCTGGTGATGCACCCGCTGCCCCGGGACAGCCGCCCCGAGGCCAACGATCTCGATGTCGACCTCAACGGCGACCCTCGCCTGGCGGTCTTCCGCCAGACCGACAACGGCATCCCGGTACGCATGGCGATCTTCGCTACCCTGCTCGAGGTGGACGAGCTGATCGAGCGGGAGCTGCGGCCGGTGCGCTGGTTCGTGCCGCCTCGCCTGGGCGTTGACGACCCGGCGCTGTAGGCAACGGGCGGAGTCGTTGCCCTCGCCTATGCTGAGGAATGATCCCTTCCCCTTGGCGGCAAGAGGCACCACGACATGAATCTGCAACGCGCCTACCGGCTACTGGCCCTCTTCTATACCGTGCTGCTGCTGGTCGGGGCCATTGCCCTGCTGGCCGGCGGCGGCAGTGCCCTATCGCTGGTTCACCTCGCACTCGGGGCCCTGGCGGTCGTGGGGCTATGGGGGTATACCCTCAACCGCGGCTTCATGAACCCGGGCCTTTGGCGACCGCTGGCGGCGGTGCTGGCGGTGGTGGCCCTGATCCAGCTGTGGGCGGTGTTCAGCCTGTCGCTCTCCGGCGAAATGCTCACCTGGATGCTGGCCAGCACGATCTTCTCGCTGCTGCTGGTGGTGATCCTCTATCGTTACGGCGACCGCGACCAGGCCCACTGGGCCACGCCCGAGGAGCTGGAAGCGGCCCGGCGGCTGGAGGCGATGCTGGAGGAGGGGGAGGGCCCGCTGCAGGCCGAGAGTCGTGATGGTGAACGCGAGTCTCGGGTCACGGTGGTCAAGACCGGTAATGCGTACCACGCCAGCGTGACGCGCCGTCGCCACACCGAGCGCGAGGCCTTCGAGGAGCGCTTCCGCCACCCCGCCACGCTGGTGTTCTTCCTGGAAAAGTTCGCCGGTGTGTCGGTAGGAGACTTCAAGCGGCCCGACCCCGCCTGAAGCGTCAGCGCTGGGTCAGACCTTCCCGGGGCAACCCCTCACGGGCGACGAACCAGCGTTCGACGATCAGCACCGCGCTGATGCCGTCGACACCTTCGTCACGCCAGCTGCCCCGATGGCCACGCTCCCGGGCGATCGCCTTGGCCTCGCCGGTGGAGCCGCGCTCATCGACCATCTCACAGGGCACCCCGTAACGCCCGAACAGGCGCTTGCCGAACTTGCGGGCACGGGTGCTCATCTCCTGCTCCTCGCCCGCCGCCGTGAGCGGCAGGCCCACCACGAAGAGGTCGGGCTGCCACTCCTCGACCAGCCGCCCCACCTGCCTCCAGTCGGGGATGCCCTCCCGGGCCGGCAAGGGGTCCAGCTCCCGGGCGCTGCCCAGCAGCTCGTTGCCCACCGCCACACCGATGCGGCGGGTACCGAAGTCGAAGCCCAGGATCAGGCGCTCACCCGGCCTGGCCATCAACGACCTCCTGCCATCAGGGGACTGCTCATGAGTGCCCCGCCTCGCGGGTCATCAGATTGAGGTCGACACCGAGAATACCGGCGGCGGCATTCAGTCGCTGCTCCGGTGGCACCTCGAAGAGGATATCGCTGCGCCCCTCCACGGTCAGCCAGGCATTGTCGAGCAACTCGGCCTCGAGCTGGCCCGACTCCCACCCGGCGCAGCCCAGGCACACCAGGAAATGTTCGGGGCCACGACCGGCGGCCAGCGCCTGGAGCATGTCCATGGAGGTGGTCAGGGCAACCTCATCGGTGACCTGAATGCTGGAGTCCCACTCATCGCTGGCGCCGCGATGCAGAATGAAGCCACGATCCTTGTGCACCGGACCACCGAAGTAGACCGGTGCGTTGCGATGCGGGCTCTCCTCGCCACCGAGGTCGAGCTGCTCGAACAGCGCTTCCAGCGTCAGCTCGAGGGGGCGGTTGACGATCACCCCCATGGTGCCCTTCTCGTCATGGTCACACAGATAGCCGAGCGTGCCGGCGAAATTGGGATCTTCCTGGTGTGGCATCGCCAGCAGGAAGTGATCTTTCAGGCCGAAGTTTTCCACGGATTGCATGAGACTCCCCGGCGGTTCTAACGCACGCCGTAATTGTTGCCTTGACCGAACCGCCAGACGCGAGTGATGGAGAGCGTGTCCAGGTTGCCCATGCCCGCATCGAAGGGGCGATAGGGGGCGGCACCATGAACGGTATCCAGCGCCGCCTGGTCGAGTTCGGGATGTCCCGACGATTGTACCACCTCCGCCTGGCGCAACTCGCCACCACGACCGACCACCACCCGTATGCGCAGCTGGCCCTGAAGATGACGCGGTGCCGGATGCACACGGTTGCCATAGGCCTCGACTCGACGCGTCCAGTCGTCGATATAGCGTGCCTCGGCGGCGCGCTGGGCGGCCTGGCGAGGGGTCGCACTGTCGAGGCCCGGGGAGGCCGGCGCCAGGCCCTGCTCGCGGATGCTGCGAGTGGCATCGGCGAGCAGATCACGGCCCGAGCCAGTCGGCGTCGCCACTCGAGGCTCGGCCTCGGCAGCCGCCGTCTGAGGGGCCTCACGGGGTGTCGGCGGCATCGGGCTCTCGGCCTCGGATTCCGCCACCGATGGTGCCTCCTCGACCGACGGTGCCTCGGGAGTGACCCGCTCGGCCGACTCGGGTGGTGCCGGCGTGGCGGGGTCGACATCCCTGCCCCCCTGCTGCGCCGTTGCCGGGGCCTCCACCGGGGCCGAGCGCGACTCGGCAGGCGCCTCCTCCTGCTGGGTGCCGGCGGCCTGCTGGCCGGTTTCGGCGATGGCCTCGGCGTTTACCGGCGCCTCGGCGGGGCGAGTCACCAACACCACGTCGAGACTCGAGCGCTCGGGAGGAGGAGCGGCGAACTGCCAGCTCGCCACCACGCCGATCAGCGCCAGGTGCAGCAGCAGCGCCAGTGACCAGGCCAGCCAGCGCCGGTAGGAGCGGGTGACCGGGGCATACTGGATGGGGTCGCCGACGGCAAGCGTCATGGTGGCCTCGCGCCTCAGCCTCGCGCCGCCGCCAGGCGACGCTCGATGGCATCCATCAGCAGGCCGGCGATATCGGTACCACGCTGATCGTCGATCTCGCGCACACAGGTGGGGCTGGTCACGTTGATCTCGGTGATGTAGTCACCGATCACATCGAGCCCCACGAACATCAGCCCCTTCTCGCGAATCATCGGCTGCACCTGGCCAACCAGCCAGTGATCACGCTCGGTGAGCTCGCGACTGACTCCGTTGCCGCCGGCGGCCAGATTGCCGCGGGTCTCGCCCGCCATCGGTACCCGGGCCAGGCCATAGGGTACCGGCTCACCATCCACCAGCAGGATGCGGGTGTCACCATCCTTGATCTCGGGCAGGTAGCGCTGGGCCATGATCTGGCGCCGGCCGCGCTCGGTGAGGGTCTCGATCACCGCCCCCAGGTTGCGCCCCTCGGGGCCGACATGAAAGATTCCGCTGCCGCCCATGCCGTCCAGCGGCTTGAGAATGACATCCTGATGCTCGGCATGAAAGGCGCGCAGCTCGGTCTCGCTGCAGGAGACCAGGGTCGGCGCACAGCACTGGGGGAACTGCTGAGCGAAGAGCTTCTCGTTGCACTCGAGCAGCGCCCGGGTGGGGTTGACCACCAGCACCCCCTCGCGCTCGGCGAAGCCGAGCAGATGCACCGCATTGAGGAAGTCGGTATCCACCGGCGGGTCCTGGCGCATCAGGATCACATCCAGCTCGGCCAGGGGACGCGGCGAGGGCTCGCCCAGGTCATACCAGTGACCGGGGTCGCGATGCACCTCGAGGTCGCGCATGCGCCCGAAGGCTCGCCCATCACGCAGAAAGAGATCACCGGGTTCGAGATAGTGCAGCGAGGCACCGCGATCCCGGGCGGCCCACAGCAGGGCCAGGGAGGTGTCCTTCTTGTAGGTGATGTCCGCGATGGGGTCCATCACCACGCCGATCTTCAGCGCACGTTCGCTCATGGGGTCGGATTCCAGTCGAGAGTATGAATAGGGCCAGTATGCCGGCTACTCGCCGCTGGGCGCCAGCCGGATGCCGGTAGGCTCCAGGGTGATCAGCCGACGCTTGTAGAGCCGGCCGATGGCCTGCTTGAAGGCGTTCTTGCTGACTCCCAGCCGCGCCTTGATCTCGGCGGCATCGCTCTTGTCGCCCAGTGGCAGGTAGCCACCGCTCTCACGCAGCGCCTTGAGCACCGTCTCACCTACCACGTCCAGGCGCGCCTCGCCCGGGGGCAGCAGCGAGAGGTCCAGGCGGTGATCCTCGCGCAGCCGCTTCACGTAGCCGGTCAGGCGCTGGCCACGACGCAGCGGTCGAGTCAGGTCATCGCGATAGAGCACGCCCCAGAAACGATGGTTGACCACCGCCTTGAGGCCGAGGTCGGTCTGCTCGGCGACCACCAGGGTCACCTCGTCGCCGGCGCGAAGCCCCTCGGCCTCGTCGGCGACGAAGCGCTCGAGCTTCTGGGAGGCGACCGGCCGCCCCTGCTGGTCCTCGTAGATGCGGACCAGCACTCGCTTGCCGACACTGGGTTGGAAGCGCTGCTCACCATAGGGCAGCAACAGATCGCGGGGCTGCCCCCAGTCGAGGAAGGCACCGGTATCGTTGACCGTCACCACCGGCAGATAGGCCACCTCGCCCACGCTGGCCCTGGGCTCGCGCGCACGGCGCATGGGCTCCCGACGAGGAGTACCAGCGCGGGCAGAACGGCGATCACGGGAGTCGGGCATAAGAACGGTTTCCGCAGGAAGTGTTATTACTATTATGCTGCCGTGGTACCGAGATACAAAGGCATCATACTCACAGCCCGATAACTAATAACATGGGAGCCCATATGTCGACTCAGATTATCCTGCCGCGCCTGATGCAGGTCGGCGACAACGCCAGCCAAGAACTGCCTGCCGTGCTGGCTAGCCTCGGCTGCCGGCGTCCACTGATCATCACCGACAAGATGATGGTGCAGCTCGGCTATATCAGTCAGCTTCAAGACATGCTGGCCGAACACAAGATTACGGCAGATGTCTTCGACGCCACCGTGCCGGAGCCCACCGTCGGCTCGATTCAGGCCGGCGTGGAGATGGCACGCAACGGCGACTACGACGGCCTGATCGCCCTGGGCGGCGGCAGCCCCATCGACAGCGCCAAGGCCATCGCGATACTCGCCAGGCACGGCGGCGAAATGCGCGACTACAAGTTTCCCCGCCAGGTCAACGAAGCGGGCCTGCCGATCATCGCCATCCCCACCACCGCGGGTACCGGCTCCGAGGTAACACGCTTCACCATCATCACCGACGAAACCAGCGATGAGAAGATGCTCTGCGTGGGCCTGGGCTTCATGCCGATCGCCGCACTGGTCGACTACCGCCTCACCCTGAGCCTACCGCCACGTACCACCGCCGACACCGGCATCGATGCGCTGACCCACGCCATGGAAGCCTACGTCAGCCAGAAGCGTAACCCCTACAGCGACAGCCAGGCGCTCTCGGCGATGCGGCTGATCGGCCCGAACCTGCGCCTGGCCTATCATAACGGCGATGATCAACAGGCCCGCGAAGCCATGATGCTGGGTTCCACCCTGGCTGGTGTGGCGTTTTCCAACGCCTCGGTGGCCCTGGTGCATGGCATGAGCCGCCCCATCGGCGCCCACTTCCATGTGCCCCACGGGCTCTCCAACGCCATGTTGCTGCCCAGCGTCACTGCCTTCTCGATTCCCGCCGCGCCTGAGCGCTACGCCGACTGCGCCCGTGCCATCGGCGTGGCCGACGAACAGGACGGCGACGAGGCAGCCAATCACAAGCTGCTCGACGAGCTCAAGGCCCTCAATGAAGAGCTGCAGGTGCCTACGCCCGAGCGGTTCGGTATCGAGCGAGAGCGCTTCTTCGAACTGATGCCAGAAATGGCCGAACAGGCACTGGCCTCCGGCTCCCCCGGCAATAATCCCCGCGTGCCCGACGCCGACGAGATCATCGAGATCTACCGGCAGCTGTGGTCCGACGCCTGAACCCGGGTACCCCCGCGACGCCGGTGCCACATCCACGCCACAGGACCGGCATCCATGGCATTTTTCAGCCGCCTCATGCAGGGTGTGCACGCTCATAGATCGATAGAGGGAGTTCCCATGATTGCCACACGCACCACTCGTCACCGTCTCATCGCCGGGGCGCTGTCTGCAGGCATGTTCGCCCTGTTCACGCCGCTCACCGCACAGGCCGAGCCTGAACAGCCGACTCTCGATGAAGTCCGCTTCGGCGTGCCGCCCTGGCCCGGCATCACGGTCAAGAGCGAGGTTGCCAGCCAGCTGCTCGAAGCGCTTGGCTACACCACGCGCCAGCGCGAGCTGGCGGTCAGTGTGATCCTCAACGCCCTGGTGGAGCGTGATCTCGATGTCTATCTGGCCGGTTGGTATCCGCAGGAGCGCGATATGCTGGCCCCGCTGCTCGAGGAGGGCTCGATCATCGAGATCGTCGACAACGTGCCCTCGGCCATCACCGGCATCGCCGTCACCGACGACGCCTGGCAGGCCGGTGTACGCAGCATCACCGACCTGGACAAGCATGCCGATCGCTTCGATAGCCGCATCTACGGCATCGAGGCCGGCTCGGGGATCAATGATGCCGTGCTCAAGGTGATCGATGAAGACCGCTTCGGTCTCGGCGACTGGCACCTCCAGGAGTCCAGCGCCTCGGCGATGCTCGCCCAGGTGGGCCAGAAGATCGACGCCGGCGAGTGGGCCGCCTTCATCGGTTGGCAGCCGCACTGGATGAACGTCGCCTACGACATGCACTATCTGGAAGACGCCGACGACTCCGGCGCCGCTCAGCTGGAAGGCCACGTGGCCACGGTCGTGCGCTCCGACCTTGCCGAGCAGGACCCCAACCTGGCGCGCTTCTTCGAGCAGTTCGTGGTGGGCAGCGATATCCAGAGCGAATGGGTCAACGCCTACTCTCGTGATGAGCGCCGCGCCGACGACGTCGCCAGCGAGTGGATCGCCGAGCACCAGGATGTCGTCGCCGAATGGCTCGACGGCGTCACCACCCAGGACGGCGAACCCGCCATGGACACGGTGCGCGCCCAGCTACAGTAAGTCTGCCTCGCCCCGGCACCTCCCCGGTGCCGGGCTATTGAGCGCCTTATCGGATAACAGCCGCCGCTTTCGACGCACTCACGGCAGAGGAAATAGCGGCCTGGCTTGCACCCGATCTATATTTTCCCACCTCAGCCTTTCGTAACATAGGACCACACACCCGGCGGTGCTAAATTAGCCGAAGTCGCCTCAGAAAAATGAAAGCCGCATGCGCGGCGATTGGTGTTATGTAGCCGAGCAAAATTTAATGTTCTGTTATTTCAATGGCTTAGGTGGTCTTCTAGCGCGTAGCATAAAATTCTTGAACGCGCGTGCTCGTTCAAGTGGAATATCAAGCATGCTATATAATACAGCTGTTATGTGCCTGACCGTAATTGAGCAAAGGAAATATGCAAGAATTATTTAACACTAATCAGAGCAAAGTAGTCTTGGCCCGATTTAAGACCAAGATAGATGGCCTCACCCCGACAAATGACTTCGAAACTTCGAGGAACAGCCTAATTCGGCTGGTAGTGAACTCGATGGAGGTTAATCCGGATCAGTGGAATGGACAATGCCAAATTAATATCGGTTGGATCGGAGACCATTTTATCAACCGTCTTTCTGATGAGGAAAAGGAATTAAACAAGGAGCGGCTAGATGACATATGTTCCATGTGTTTTCGTTTTTTGTTCGAACTCTACTTAAGCATCAAGAATGACCTTTCGATGGAGTTTGAGCAAGCTAGAAGATTCGTATTCAATAATCTTGAAGAATTTGAGCACGATGCACGGGAGCAGATTGAATATGCTATCCGAGATATGCCCATCAATATCCTCAAACAGCTATCGAATAACGAAGCTATCGATAGCATAAAGGATTTTAATAAAGTGTCTGCAAAGGCTCAGGAACTAAAAAGTAACTGGGACCAAGAAATTGAAGACAAAGAGAAGGAAGTAAATCGTCTCAAAGAAGCTCTAGACGAATACAAGACCGCCTTCAATTTCGTAGGGCTTTATGATGGATTTGATGATCTAGCAAAAGAGAAAAATAAGGAACTGAAAGGGTTATCTCGCGGGCTCAAGGTGATGGCAATAGTAGTCGTTTGTCCGATCATTGCTGAATTGGTGCTTGTGTACCTTCCCTGTGTGTCAACCTGCATCCATACACCGGCTCAGTGAGTTAAGCTCAATATCAGAGCCCGAGGTTCAGGAGCCCGTATCATGCCGAAACCGCCAACCGAGCTGCCCGATCATCAGGTCACGCCAAATCCCAAGCTGGAGAAACGCACACGTCGTCAGTTCTCGACCGAATACAAGTTGCGCATCCTCGCGGAAGCCGATGCCTGCCAGCATGGTGAGCTCGGGCAGCTGTTACGCCGCGAAAAGCTCTACAACAGCCAGCTGACCACTTGGCGCAAGGAGCTTGCCGAGAGCGGCGTGGAGAAGCTCCACAAGACTGCCCCAGGGCCGAACCCGAGCAAGACGCCGGAGCAGAAGCGTATCGAGGCACTGGAGCGTGAGAACGCCCGTCTTCAGCAGAGGCTCTCGACCGCCGAAGACTGCCTATCGCTCCAAAAAAAAGCGCTATCGATGCTCGATCGCATGAACAATGGGAGCGAACCATGATCACGGTGCTCGAAGAGCGCCCGGCGCGCCTCCCATTGGCCATGGCCTGCCGAGTCCTGGGCATCAACCGCAGCACGGTGTACGCCTGGCGAAAACGCCGCCATGAGCCTTATACCGGAGCTTCGACGTCGCGCCGGCATTGCCCGCAGCCCAGGGCCCTGTCGGCCGAGGAGCGAGCGAAAATGCTGGAGATCGCGCATAGCGAGCCCTATCGGGATCAGCCGGTGTATGAGATCTACCACGACCTGCTGCAGCAAGGGATCTATCTTGGCTCGCTCAGCACGTGGTACCGGCAGCTGCGTGAGGCCAAGGAGAGCGGTGACCGCCGTCCTCAGCGTGCTCCCCAACACCATGCCGTCCCACGCATCACGGCAAGGGCCGCCAATGAGGCCTGGACGTGGGACATCAGCAAATTGCCCACGCGGCGACGCGGCGTCTACCTCAACCTCTACGTGGTGCTGGACCTGTACAGCCGCTTCATCGTGGCCTGGATGGTCTCCCACAAGGAGAATGCCGCCTTGGCTCAGCAGCTCTTCCAGGAGGCCGTGGATCGCTACGGTATCCCGCATGGCGCACTGACGCTCCACCAGGATCGAGGCTCGCCGATGATCGCCCGGAGCTATCTGGACCTCATGGGAGAGCTGGGGGTCACGTGCAGTCATAGTCGGCCGCGGGTCAGCAACGACAACCCCTTCAGCGAAAGCCAGTTCAAGACCAGCAAATACCAGCCCGATTACCCGGGGCGCTTCGAGAGCATCGTCCATGCCCGGCAGTGGTACAGCGCTTACGTCGACTGGTACAACCTGCAGCACCATCACAGCGGGCTGGCTGGCTTCACGCCGGAGCAGGTCTTCACCGGCCGATATCGCGAGATTGCCGAGGTCCGCCAGCGAGCGCTCGATGACAGCTTCGAGGCGCATCCCGAGCGGTTCCTACGCGGACGCCCCAAGGTGGCGCTGCCACCGGACAGTGTCTCGATCAATCCAGTACAGCCCGATGACGACGACCCGGCCCCCTACAGCGTGGTGAACTTCCCGACGCTATCGGCGGCAGGTGCCACCGCGACGAAATCGACACTAATTTTTAACGATCTGTCCGAATCAGGTTGACAGGTTCCGCATTGGACAATAATCGGGCATGCGAAGGATCTTCTTCAAGTCGTTCAGCTAATAGAATAGTGTACAGATGCCAAGTAAACCACTTTTTATATTCTTCTTCTTGGAGACTATTCTTTGCACGATCAAGAACTGCCTTCCAGTGAAGCAAAGAAACTATGTTACTTTCAGACATGACGAAGATAGACCGCCTTTTCTCACATGACATACATCGATCTATTCGGTGACATACCTCACCGCGAACTGTTTCTTCCTGAACACCTGAAAAGGGATCTGAGCAATGCAGGCCACCAATTTGATGGTTAATGATATCATTTTTTCTCCTAGCATAATCCTCTTCATCAATCCCTACCTTCTTAGCAAATTCCACGATATCAATTGTTATTAAGGTCTCAAACCAGTTTATGAAGTCTCTAATGTTTTTATCTCTTCGCAAAATATCCGGTATATGACGGGTATATTTAGTCGCCATAGCCAGCCCTGTATGCCTTCCCTTCTTGCTAACTGCTACTGCGTCCCTAGAAACCATTGCTTCAAGAAGCAGCACACTACCTCTAATAGCTTTAGGAACACTAGACCACTCCCCCCCGCTCACCTCAATACAAATTTCACCAAAGTGCTTATTCAAAGTGTTTAAGTGAAGGCGCTGAGATAGATTCCCAATATTGTTTATGTTGTTCCTATAATTATTAATAAAAAGCTTATCCCTGTCTTCGTCACTAGCTATCTCTCGCAAAGGCGAGGACATCCTAACGACATGTTCAAAGACATCAACAACCGTAAGCGTTCTGGGAGTAAGAGGAGTAGCACTAGAGCGTGCCTGAACGAATTCCTCTTCAATATTATTCCTTCCTTTCCTTAGCTTGGTCCAGCTAATGACATAAGTATTTTCTTCCTTTCTCAAGCTATCAACCCTAAGATCTGCAATAGAGTCAGGGTTTCCAGCAACCTCAAAGCATATAAAGGCATAACACGCAGCCAGAACACGATTATCGCTGCCCAAATGGTGTCTTATTGCCTTCCGCGAGACACCTGAAACACCTATACGCCCAGAAAAAACATCATAATAGTCATCACTGAATCTTTCGGTTGGAAAGATCTTATTGTTATAAATCGCGCAATAGACAACGAAGACTGCCAGTGAATTATGAGACAGTATTTCTTTATACCTCCTTGCCCTATCATGAGAATTAAGCGATTTATCTTCAAAAACCTGTCTAAGAAATTTAGCTCTAGATACAAACTCGCTATCAGCAATCCATCTTTCTGCTTCGGCCAAAGAGTCAATATGCTCAACTATTATGCTTGCACAACGACCCCTTACTTTCTCAATCCGATCTGCAAGAGTTATAGTTGCAGCATCTACAATGTCTATTTTTTCTCCTAACTCTCGATCTATAGATAGGTTTGATAAAAGATTTATTACTTCCTCCTTTTCACCATCTCCATAGGCAGCGAGAATGTCTTGATAATTTTCCAGCAAGCTATTTAAATCAACGCTTCCGGTAAAATTCACGTCAAGGAAGGTGCTTCCTTGTCCGACTTTATGTTTGATTTTCCAGGTTGGGATTCTAAGCCCTTGCGGTAAAAGTCCCGCATTAGCAAACACTCTAAGCGCCCAATTTGCACCTGATGCATAATTGGTTCGAGTGATGGCATTATTGTGATTCTTCGATAAATGCCAGCGATATTCCGCCAAGAGAAGGTGCCAATGCGCAAGGATACTCGTGGGCGGCTGAGTGACGCCGGGTATGAAGCTGGTCTGTAGAAAACTCTTTAGGGGTATCGCTCCTTCAGACTCACAAAGGAAACGCAAAAACAAAGAAAGTGAGTGCCAATAAGTCACCTCTGAAGCTTCAACCACTTCAGATGCGGCATTTTCATATGCATGCGCCATAGCAGCACAATAAGGCAACCCCAAATGTTCAACAAAAACTAAAAAATCACGCTCCCGCCCACCTACGAGCACTGATAAACTCATGGAATCCACTATGGTTGTTGGCCCATAGGTGATGTTACTGGGGGAATAAGGGTATTACAAGTATAGAGTGCTGAGGCACCACCTGCTGCCAAAGAGTGATGAGCACTTATCAATCCCCAAGGGTGCTGCCAATGGCTACACCCTTGGGACGGGCCTGATAACTATGATGACACGGGAGGCTTAGTCTTCAATTTGAGTAGGCTCGTCACGCTGCTGCTGCTTACTCGGGAGTAGCTGCGTACGAATTTCAGCCTCAATCTCGCTTCCAATTTCTGGATTATCTTGTAAAAATCTGCATGCATTAGCCTTACCTTGGCCAATCTTATTTCCTTTATAAGAGTACCAAGCACCAGATTTCTCTATGAGACCCTGTTTAACTCCCAGGTCGACAACTTCTCCGAGCCTATTCGTTCCCGAACCATACATGATCTGAAATTCAGCCTGCCTGAATGGTGGAGCCACTTTGTTTTTCACAACCTTAACACGTGTTTCGTTTCCAACGACTTCATCACCTTCTTTTACTGACCCCGTGCGCCGGATGTCCATACGTACACTAGAGTAAAACTTTAGAGCATTACCACCTGTTGTTGTTTCAGGAGAGCCAAACATGACTCCAATTTTCATACGTATCTGGTTAACGAACACTACAGCAGAATTAGAATTCTTCACGTTTGCAGTGATTTTTCGCAGAGCCTGGGACATTAGTCGAGCCTGAAGACCAACATGACTATCGCCCATCTCGCCTTCAATTTCAGCTCTTGGAACAAGAGCTGCTACAGAATCCACAATGACGAGGCCAACCGCTTGAGAACGTATAAGCATATCTACGATTTCTAGTGCCTGCTCTCCATTATCCGGTTGCGAAATTAGCAAATCATCCAAGTTAACACCTAGCTTCTGTGCATAACCAGGATCCATTGCATGCTCAGCATCTACATAGGCACACGTAATGCCCATTTTTTGGGCCTCGGCTACCATCTGCAAACATAAAGTACTTTTGCCGCTGCTCTCGGGCCCAAATATTTCCGATATTCTTGAACGCGGAATTCCGCCGATACCAAGCGCGATATCAAGCCCCAATGACCCGGTTGAGATTGATGGAATATCAAGCTGGGCATCTTGCCCCATCTTCATAACGGCACCTTTACCAAACTGCCGTTCAATTTGACTCAGGGCTGCCGCCAGGGCTTTGGAACGATTGTCATCCATTAGGTTTCTCCGAATTAGTGATGCGACACAGGCGAAAAGAACTGGTTCAAGGTTTATTGATCTCGCTTCCATGCCTTAGCTATTGAAATGAAAGGGGTTATCTAGATGAACCGAATTCTCGTGTCGTGATTTGAATATCTCGACAACCCGACCCAGCGGCAGACCGCCGATGCCGAGGGCGATATCCAGGCCCAGCGAGCCGGTGGAGACCGAGGGCATCACCACCCGCGGCGCATCGCCCAGGCGCATCACGGTCCCCTTGCCGAACTGGCGGTCTATCTGGGATAGGGCGGCGTCCAGCGCCTTGGAGCGATTGTCTTCCTGAGCCATCACGGATCTCCTCAATCTGGGTCTCTTTATACTGGATGATTGAACAGTATTATGGGGAAAAATGGCGCGCTCGGCCAGCGAAAGTTTTCCCGGGCGCTCCTGGATTCAGCGCTCCTCGAGGCGTTGCACCACGCCGACCAGCGCCTCGCGCACCGCCTGCTCGCGAACGGCTCGGCGATCGCCAGGATAGCGGTAGCATTCGGCCTCGGCCCCCTCGCCATCGCCCCAGGCCAGCCATACGGTACCTACCGGCTTGTCGGCGCTGCCACCGCCCGGCCCGGCCACGCCACTGACCGCCACGCCGAGATCGGCACCGCTGTCACGGCAGGCTCCCGTCACCATCGCCTCCACCGTCTCACGGCTCACGGCACCGTGCTGGTCGAGCAGCGCCTCGGGCACCCCGAGAAGACGGACCTTGGCGGCATTGGAGTAGGTCACATAGCCGGTCTCGAAGTAGTCGGAGCTGCCGGCGACCGAGGTGACCACGCTGGCCACGCCACCACCGGTGCAGGACTCGGCACAGGTGAGGGTGACCCCCTTTTCGCGACACAGTCGACCCAGGCGCTCGGCCAGAGTGGCGAGGTCGAGATTGGCAAGGCTCGCGGCTGAGTGGGACATGCTGAAGACTCCTGCTCGGTGGATCGAAGGCAAGCCTGACGAGGCGAGGCCATCTGCGTAGAATACTGCCTTTGCCGCGGGGTTGCAGGCACCGCCATCCCCTGTGCGTCTCTGCCGACCGCTCAACGAGACCATCTACAAGACCTTCTACACGATCAGGAGCCCAGCAATCGCCATGTCCCAGGCCAGCACCCAGCATACGCCGATGATGGCCCAGTACCTGAAGATCAAGCGCGAGCATCCCGAGGTGCTGCTCTTCTATCGCATGGGTGACTTCTACGAGCTCTTCTTCGACGATGCTAGGCGCGCCGCGGCACTGCTCGACATTACCCTGACCCAGCGCGGCCAGTCCGCCGGCCAGCCGATTCCCATGGCCGGGATCCCCTACCATAGCGCCGAGGGCTACCTGGCGCGCCTGGTGGCCGCCGGCGAATCGGTGGCGATCTGCGAGCAGATCGGCGACCCCGCCACCAGCAAGGGGCCGGTAGAGCGTCGCGTGGTACGCATCGTCACCCCCGGCACCCTGTATGACGAGGCGCTGCTCGATGCTCGCCGCGACAACCTGCTGGTGGCCGTGCATGTCACCGCCGAGCGTATCGGCCTGGCCTGGCTGGAGCTCTCCAGTGGACGCTTCAGCGTACTGGAGGTGGAGGGTGAGAGCGAACTGCTCGCCGAGCTCCAGCGCCTCGACCCGGCCGAGCTGCTGGTGGCCGAGGGTCTGAATCTGCCGCCGGCCCTGGAGGGGCGTCGGGGGCTGCGTCGCCAGAGCGACTGGCTGTTCGACCCGGAGAGCGCGACCCGTCTGCTCTGCGACCAGTTCGGCGTCCAGGATCTACGTGGCTTCGGCTGCGCGCACCTCTCCGCCGCCATCACCGCCGCCGGCGTGCTGGTGGAGTACGCCCGGGATACCCAGCGCTCGCGCCTGCCTCATGTCACCGCCATCGGCGTGGAGAGCCGCGACGACGCCGTGGTCATCGACGCCGCCAGCCGTCGCAACCTGGAGATCGACACCAACCTGGCCGGCAGCGGCGACAACACCCTGGCCAGCGTGCTCGACACCACCGCCACCGCCATGGGCTCACGCCTGCTCAAGCGCTGGCTCAACCGTCCACTGCGTGACCGCGAGCACGTCCAGGCTCGCCAGTCCGCCGTGACGCTGCTGCTGGAGGCGGATGGCTTCGTGGCACTCGGCGACTCGCTAAAGGCGATCGGCGATGTGGAGCGCATCCTGGCCCGGGTGGCCCTCTTCAGCGCCCGCCCGCGTGATCTGGCCCGGCTACGTGACGCCTTCAATGCCCTGCCCGACCTCGAGGCCCGGCTCGCCGACTTCCCCGAGGGCTCCACCCTGGACGAGCTGAAGCGCCATATCCGCCCCTACCCCGAGCTCGCCGACACCCTGAATCGCGCTCTGGTGGAGAACCCCCCGGTGGTGATCCGCGACGGCGGGGTGATCGCCGAGGGCTTCGATGCCGAGCTCGACGAGCATCGCGGCCTCGCCGAACACGCCGGCGATTACCTGGTGAGACTGGAGACCCGGGAGCGCGAGCGCACCGGCCTCCCCGGCCTCAAGGTCGGCTACAACCGAGTGCACGGCTATTTCATCGAGATCCCCAGGGCACAAGCCAAGGAGGCCCCGGCGGACTATATCCGTCGCCAGACCCTGAAGAATGCCGAGCGCTTTATCATCCCCGAGCTCAAGGAGTTCGAGGACAAGGCCCTGTCGGCGAAGTCCCGCGCCCTGGCACGCGAGAAACTGCTCTACGAGGGGTTGCTCGAGACCCTGAACAGCGAACTCGAGGCCCTTCAGACCAGTGCCCGGGCCCTGGCGACGCTTGATGTGCTGTGCGCCTTCGCCGAGCGCGCCCATGCCCTGGAGTTCGTGCGCCCACGCCTTGCCGAGGCCCCGGGCATCGCCATTCATGGCGGCCGTCACCCGGTGGTGGAGCGGGTCAGCGACGCTCCCTTCGTGCCCAATGACCTGATCATGGGAGAGGATCGCCGCATGCTGGTGATCACCGGCCCCAACATGGGCGGCAAGTCGACCTATATGCGCCAGGCCGCGCTGATCGTGCTGCTCGCCCATACCGGCAGTTTCGTGCCTGCCAGCGCGGCCGAGATCGGCCCGGTGGACCGCATCTTCACCCGCATCGGTTCATCGGACGACCTGGCCGGCGGCCGCTCCACCTTTATGGTGGAGATGACCGAAACCGCCAGCATCCTGCACAACGCCACCGATCACAGCCTGGTGCTGATGGATGAGATCGGCCGCGGCACCAGCACCTTCGACGGCCTCTCCCTGGCCTGGGCCAGCGCCGAGCACCTGACCCGCACCCGAGCCTTTACACTGTTCGCCACCCACTATTTCGAGATGACCGCCCTGGCCGAGCAGGCCGAGAGGGTGGCCAACGTGCACCTGACCGCGGCGGAACACAGGGATGGCATCGTCTTCATGCACCGGGTTGAGGAAGGCCCCGCCAGTCAGAGCTACGGCCTGCAGGTGGCTCAGCTGGCCGGTGTCCCCCAGGGGGTGATCGCCCGGGCTCGAGAGAAGCTTGCCCAGCTCGAGCAGCAGGAGGTCGACCAGGGCAGTCGGACTCGACTGGCTGGCGCTGACGATACCCCGACACCGCTGCAGAACGACCTCTTCGCCAGCCAGCCACACCCGATGGTCGAAGAGCTCGACGGGCTTGCCCTCGATGACCTGACGCCACGCCAGGCGCTCGAGATGCTCTACCGCTGGCGCGAGACACGATGAGGTCCTCGCCGATGCCGGCGGCGCTATCGAACGCCGGGGTGCCACCTCCGTATCGTCTGGACCTTTGCTTGCGACGGTCAGGCAGCGGCGACTAGAATGGACGAATCCCCGGACTCCTTAGAATAAGAGACCTGGTTTTTATTACTTTTTAATATTTACATAGGTCGGGACCCGCCACGACAGCGCGAGCCAGGCCATGAGGGAGGGAAAAGCGGCATGACATTCGTCGTCACCGAGAACTGCATCAAGTGCAAATACACAGACTGCGTCGAGGTGTGTCCGGTGGACTGCTTCTACGAGGGCCCCAACTTCCTGGTGATTCACCCCGACGAGTGCATCGACTGCGCCCTGTGCGAGCCGGAGTGTCCCGCCGAGGCGATCTTCTCGGAGGATGAGCTACCCGACGGCCAGGAGGCGTTCATCGAGCTCAATGCCGAGCTGGCCGAGGTATGGCCCAATATCAGCGAGAAGAAGGACCCGCTGCCCGACGCCGAGGAGTGGGATGGCAAGCCGGGCAAGCTGGAGCAGCTGGAGCGCTGAGCAACACTCGCTTCCTGCCGTGGTTTCGCTCGGCAGGAAGCGATCAGCGAGACACCGGATACAGCAGCGCCGACCGCCTTGTGACGGTCGGCGCTGCTGTATCTAGCCGGCGAGTGGCGAGACAACGAGATCACCACGCAAGAAAAAGGCGGCCCAGGGGCCGCCAGCTCCAAGCCGTTCCACGAGCGATTCCTTTCGCCCAGATTCCCGTGATGACATCCCTGCCCGGAAACAGCATCCTGCCGTACCGAGCGCATCACCTGACTACATCCCATTGCATCCTGCCGAGGCTACATCCCGTGAGCCCCTGTGCTGCGTGGCTGATTGTCTCAGAATTGCGCCACGGCACAATCTGACACACACGGCGAGACCTCTATCTCCTGCACGCTCGACCGTCATGCAGAAAGGAAACTTATCTTTTTATTTTCAACAAGATAAAAAAAAGGCCGGCACCCTGGGTGCCGGCCTCCACACTCGAATGGCGTCAATCACGACACCACCTTGTCAGCGATCTCCTACACGCCATTACTGCCCCTTGACGGCCGACAGCCCGGGGTAGGTCGCCCCGTCGCCCAGCTCACTCTCGATGACCAGCAGTCGGTTGTACTTGGCGACACGATCGGAGCGACACAGCGAACCGGTCTTGATCTGGCCGGCGCAGGTACCCACGGCCAGGTCGGCGATGGTGGTGTCCTCGGTCTCGCCGCTGCGATGGGAGATCACCGCGGTGAAACCGGCATCCTGGGCCATGCGAATGGCATCCAGAGTCTCGGAGAGGGAACCGATCTGGTTGAACTTGATCAGGATGGAGTTGCCAATCTGCTCGTCGATGCCACGCTTGAGGATGCGGGTATTGGTCACGAAGAGATCATCCCCCACCAGCTGCACCCGGTCGCCGAGCTTGTCGGTCAGCGCCTTCCAGCCCTCCCAGTCGGACTCATCCATGCCATCCTCGATGGAGACGATGGGATACTCATCGCACAGGCCGGCCAGGTAATCGGCGAAGCCCGCGGCATCATACTGCTTGCCCTCGCCGGAGAGGTCGTACTGGCCATCCTTGAAGAATTCGGAGGAGGCACAGTCCAGCGCCAGGGTCACATCGCTGCCAAGCTTGTAGCCGGCGTCTTCCACCGCCTGCTTGATCACCGCCAGCGCCTCGGCGTTGGACGCCAGGTTGGGCGCGAAACCGCCCTCGTCACCGACCGAGGTGGACAGGCCACGCGACGACAGCACCTTCTTCAATGCATGGAAGATCTCGGCACCCATGCGCAGGCCTTCGCGGAAGCTCTGGGCCCCCACCGGCTGCACCATGAACTCCTGGATGTCGACGTTGTTGTCGGCATGCTCTCCACCATTGAGGATATTCATCATCGGCACCGGCATGGTGTACCGGCCCGGCTGACCATAGAGCTCTGCAATATGGGCATAGAGTGGCACGCCCTTGGCGTTGGCTGCCGCCCTGGCGGCGGCCAGCGACACGGCCAGGATGGCGTTGGCGCCAAGCTTGGCCTTGTTGTCGGTGTCATCGAGTGCCAGCATGGCGTCGTCGAGGCCACGCTGATCACGCGCATCCATGCCGACGAGCCTGGCACGAATGTCGCCATTGACGGCCTCGACGGCCTTCAGCACGCCCTTGCCGAGGTAACGGGCCTTGTCGCCGTCGCGCAGTTCGAGGGCCTCGCGGGAGCCGGTAGAGGCACCGCTAGGGGCACAGGCCACACCCACGGCACCGCTTTCAAGGCGCACTTCGGCCTGGACGGTGGGATTGCCGCGGGAGTCGAGTACCTCGAGGGCACGAATATCGACGATCTTGGTCATGCGAATCTTCCTCAGTCGTGTCAGCGTTGGAGAGTTATGAGATTTCGAGCGGCGCGAAGCCCTTCACCAGGTCATCGAGGGCCTTGAGCTGGGTCAGGAACGGCTCGAGCCGGTCCAGCGGCAAGGCGCAGGGGCCATCGCACTTGGCGCTATCAGGGTCCGGATGGGCCTCCAGGAAGAGACCGGCCAGCCCCACGGCGACACCGGCACGCGCCAGCTCCGCCACCTGTGCCCGGCGGCCATCGGCACTGTCGGCGCGCCCCCCCGGGCGCTGCAGCGAGTGGGTCACATCGAAGAACAGTGGCATGCCGCTCTGCTTCATCTCGCCGAATCCGAGCATGTCGACCACCAGGTTGTTGTAGCCGAAGCTCGAGCCTCGCTCGCAGAGGATCACCCGGTCATTGCCGGCCTCCTCGCACTTTCGGACGATATGACGCATCTCGTGGGGCGCCAGGAACTGGGGCTTCTTGATATTGATCACCGCCCCGGTCCTGGCCATCGCCACCACCAGATCGGTCTGGCGGGCCAGGAAGGCCGGTAGCTGGATCACATCGGCCACTTCGGCCACCGGCTCGGCCTGCCAGGGCTCGTGAACATCGGTGATGATCGGCACGCCGAAGCGCTCTTTCACCTCGGCCAGGATCTCGACCCCCTTCTCCAGGCCGGGGCCACGGAAGGAGTGGATGGAGCTGCGGTTGGCCTTGTCGAAGCTGGCCTTGAACACATAGGGCATGCCGAGCCTGTCGGTTACCTCGACATAGGCCGCGGCCACCTCCAGGGCAAGCTCGCGGGACTCCAGCACGTTCATGCCGCCAAACAGCATCAGCGGCAATGAATTGCCGGCCTTCAGGCCGGCAATCTCGATGGTTCTTTCGGGAGCACTCATCCGACTCACTCCTGGTAGGAGGACTGGGCGCGGCCGCGTGCTGTCTTGTGCTCCAGCGCCGCATTGACGAAGCCGGTGAACAGCGGGTGACCGTCACGGGGGGTGGAGGTGAATTCCGGGTGGAACTGGCAGGCCACGTACCAGGGGTGATCGGGAAGCTCGACCACCTCGACCAGGGAGTTGTCCACACTCTTGCCCGAGACGACCAGGCCCGCCTGCTCGAGCTGCTCGACGAACTGCTCGTTGACCTCGAAGCGGTGACGGTGACGCTCGACGATCTCATCGGCGGCATAGGCCTCGCGAGCCTTGCTGCCGGCCTTGAGCTGGCAGACCTGGCCGCCAAGGCGCATGGTACCGCCCAGATCGGAGGCCGCATCTCGCAGCTCGATCTTGCCCTCGGGGCTCAACCACTCGGTGATCAGGCCAACTACCGGGTGCTGGGTGTCGTGGGTGAACTCGGTGGAGTTGGCGTCCTCCCAGCCGGCGACGTTGCGGGCAAACTCGATCACCGCCACCTGCATGCCGAGGCAGATGCCGAGGTAGGGAATGCCGCTCTCACGGGCATAGCGCGCCGTGGCGATCTTGCCCTCCACGCCACGCTCACCGAAGCCGCCAGGCACCAGGATCGCATCCTTGCCGGCCAGACGTTCGGTGCCGTGGCGCTCGATATCCTCGGAGTCGATATAGTCGACATTGACCTTCACGCGGGTCTGGATACCGGCGTGGATCAGCGCCTCGTTGAGCGACTTGTAGGCATCGAGCAGCTCCATGTACTTGCCGACCATGGCGATATTGATCGACTTGAGCGGATTGAGCTTGGCATCGAGTACATGCACCCACTCGCCCAGGTCGGCCTCGTCGGCCGTCAAGCGGAGCTTGTCGCAGACGATCTCGTCGAGCCCCTGCTCGTGGAGCATCAACGGGATACGGTAGATGGTATCGGCGTCCTGCAGGGGGATGACCGCGCGCTCCTCCACATTGGTGAACAGGGCGATCTTGCGACGCTCACTCTCCTCGAGCTCCACCTCGCTGCGGCAGATCAGGATATCCGGCTGGATACCGATGGAGCGCAGCTCCTTGACGCTGTGCTGGGTTGGCTTGGTCTTGGTTTCCCCCGCCGTCTTGATGTAGGGCACCAGCGTCAGATGCATGAAGATCGCGCGGCTCGCACCGAGCTCGCTCCGGACCTGACGGGTCGCCTCGAGGAAGGGCAGCGACTCGATATCGCCCACGGTGCCGCCGATCTCCACCAGCGCCACGTCGAAACCCTCGCCGCCTTCATAGACGCGACGCTTGATCTCGTCGGTGATGTGCGGAATCACCTGCACGGTACCGCCCAGGTAGTCGCCGCGGCGCTCCTTGCGCAGCACGTGCTCGTAGACGCGCCCGGTGGTGAAGTTGTTGCCCTGGGTCATCTTGGTGCGGATGAAGCGCTCATAGTGGCCCAGGTCGAGATCGGTCTCGGCACCATCCTCGGTAACGAACACCTCGCCGTGCTGGAAGGGGCTCATGGTGCCCGGATCCACGTTGATATACGGGTCGAGCTTGAGCATGGTGACCTTGAGGCCGCGAGCCTCGAGAATCGCCGCAAGCGAGGCCGACGCGATGCCCTTGCCCAAAGAGGACACAACGCCGCCGGTCACGAAGATGTATCGTGTCATGAGGAACCTGTCGAAGCGTGATCGGTAGGCACGGCAGGAAGCCGCGCCAGGATGGGATGACAGATTAGCAGAATACTACCTTTGGCTCAATTTTGGACGATGCCCTGCCCGACCTGAAGACGCGGCAGCCCGAGCCATTGCAGGTGGGAGAGTCTGCCTCGCGACTCAAGGCCACAGGCCTCCCGGCGCTAACTCCATGACTACGGCACCAGCGGGCGCCTGCCGGCGCCAGTCGCGCAGCGGAGCTGCCCTCCTATTGATCTAACCCCATGCTTACACCCCCAGGTAGTCCAGGATGCCCTCGGCGGCCTGGCGCCCCTCGTGGATGGCGGTGACCACCAGGTCGGAGCCGCGCACCATATCGCCGCCGGCGAAGATCTTCTCGTGGGTGGTCCGGAAGGCGAACTCGCCCTGCTCCGCGGCCTTGACCCGATCTCGTTCATCGACCTCCACGCCGGTCTCGGTGAGCCAGGCCGGCGGGTCGGGCTGAAAGCCGAACGCGACGACCACGGCATCGGCGGGAATCACCTCCTCGGAGCCCGGCACCACCTCGGGGCGACGGCGGCCGTTCTCATCCGGTTCGCCCATGCGGGTGCGCACCACCTTGACCCCCTCGACCTTCCCTTCGCCCACCACGGCGACGGGCTGGCGATTGAACAGGAACTCCACGCCCTCTTCCCGGGCGTTGGCCACCTCCTTGCGTGAGCCAGGCATATTCTCCTCGTCACGGCGGTAGGCGCAGGTGACGCTGGTAGCGCCCTGACGAACCGAGGTGCGATTGCAGTCCATGGCGGTGTCGCCGCCACCCAGCACCACCACCCGCTGCCCCTTGAAGCTGATGTACTCGCCAGGATCCTTCTCGAAGCCCAGGCAGTGATTGACGTTGGCGATCAGAAAGTCGAGCGCCTTGTGAACGCCGGGCAGGTTCTCGCCGGGGAAGCCCCCCTGCATGGACCTGTAGGTCCCCATGCCCAGGAACAACGCATCGTACTCCTCGAGCAGGGTGTCGATGGTGATATCGCGGCCGATCTCGACCCCCAGGCGGAACTCGACCCCCATCTCCTCGAACACCGCCCGCCGACGCTCCATGACGTTCTTCTCGAGCTTGAACTCGGGGATGCCGAAGGTCAGCAGACCACCGATCTCCGGGTTGCGATCGAACACCACCGGCTTGACGCCGTTACGCACCAGGATATCGGCGCACCCCAGCCCCGCGGGACCCGCACCGATCACTGCCACCCTGCGGTCGGTCCAGGTGACCCGAGACAGGTCCGGGCGCCAGCCCATGGCGAAGGCGGTATCGGTGATGTACTTCTCGACCGAGCCGATGGTCACGGCACCGAAGCCGTCATTGAGGGTACAGGCCCCCTCGCAGAGACGATCCTGAGGGCACACCCGGCCGCACACCTCGGGCAGCGAGTTGGTCTTGTGACAGAGTTCGACCGCCTCGAGGATGTTGCCCTCGCTGACCAGCTGCAGCCAGTTCGGTATGTAGTTGTGTACCGGACACTTCCACTCGCAATAGGGGTTGCCACAGTGCAGGCAGCGATGCGACTGACCCGCCGCCTCCTGGGGCCTGAAGGGCTCATAGATCTCGGCAAACTCCCGCGAGCGGGTACGGGCATCCTTCTTGTCCGGGTCCTGTCGACCCACCTCGATAAACTGGAAGTCGTTGCTCAAACGGTTAGCCATGCTTTCTACTCCTGGAATTCCTGTCGGCCGCCACGCCCGCGCTCTGAGCTCGGCGGGCACTGGTCACCCTGACGGTGAAGGCTGAAGCCGGCTCTCTACTCCGGCTGACGCCGCCGCTTACTTATTCCGGCTGACGCCGCCTCTTATTCCGGCTGACGCCGGGACTGGGCCAACAGGCTCTTCAGGCTCGCCGCCTTGGGCTTCACCAGCCAGAAGTTGCGGACAAAGTCGCTGAAGTCCTCGAGGATCGCTTTGCCGCGCTCGGAGCCGGTCTCGGCGACGAACTCCTCGATGACCTCGCGCAGGTGGCGCCGGTGGGCTTCCATGGCCTCGGTATTGATTCGGTGAATCTCCACCAGCTCATGGTTGACCTTGTCGACGAAGCTGCGGTCCTCGTCGAGCACATAGGCGAAGCCACCGGTCATGCCCGCGCCGAAGTTGTCCCCGCTCTCGCCGAGCACGGCCACCAGTCCGCCGGTCATGTACTCACACCCGTGGTCGCCGACCCCCTCGACCACCGCATGGACACCGGAGTTGCGCACGGCGAAGCGTTCACCGGCGGTGCCCGCCGCAAACAACTTGCCGCCGGTAGCACCATACAGGCAGGTATTACCGATGATGGCCGTCCTGTGGCTCTCGAAGCGACTGCCACGAGGCGGTGTGATCACCACCTTGCCACCGTTCATGCCCTTGCCGACGTAGTCGTTGGCATCGCCTTCCAGATAGAGGTTGAGTCCACGGGCATTCCATACGCCGAAGCTCTGGCCCGCCACCCCGGTAAAGCGTGCGGTGACCGGTGCCTCGGCGAGGCCCGCCTCGCCGTAGCGCTTGGCGATCACCCCCGAGGCAAGCGCCCCCACGCTGCGATCGCAGTTGGTAATGGTGAAGGTGAACTCGCCACCACTGCCCTGCTGGATGGCCTCCTCCAGCGCCGTCAATACTTCCTGGTTCTTGGCACCCGGGTCGTGAGGCACGTTGCGACTCACCTTGCAGAACTGCGGCGCATCCGCCGGCACATGATCGTTGCCGAGCAGCGGTGTCAGATCCAGCTTGCGCTGGGAGGCGGTCGCGCCCTCGATCACCTCGAGAAGATCGGTACGACCGATCAGGTCGGTGAGCCTGGCCACGCCCAGCATGGCCATCAGCTCGCGCACCTCCTCGGCGATAAAGCGGAAGTAGTGCTTGACCATATCCACGGTGCCGCGAAAGTGCTCGTCACGCAGATAGTCGTGCTGGGTGGCCACGCCGGTGGCGCAGTTGTTGAGATGACAGATACGCAGGTACTTGCAACCCAGCGCCACCATGGGCGCGGTACCGAACCCGAAGCTCTCGGCACCGAGGATCGCCGCCTTCACCACATCGAGGCCGGTCTTGAGGCCGCCGTCGGTCTGCAGGCGAATCTTGTCGCGCAGGCCGTTGATACGCAGCGCCTGATGCACCTCGGGCAGCCCCAGCTCCCAGGGGGAGCCGGCGTGCTTGATGGAGGTAATCGGGCTCGCCGCCGTCCCGCCGTCATAGCCCGAGACCGTGATCAGGTCGGCATAGGCCTTGGCAACCCCCGTGGCGATGGTGCCGATACCGGGCTCGGAAACCAGCTTCACCGATACCTGGGCATCGGGGTTGACCTGCTTGAGGTCGAATATCAGCTGCGCCAGGTCCTCGATCGAGTAGATATCGTGATGCGGTGGGGGCGAGATCAGGGTCACCCCGGGCACCGCATAACGCAGCCGTGCGATCAGTTCGTTGACCTTGCCGCCAGGCAGCTGGCCGCCCTCACCAGGCTTGGCGCCCTGGGCCACCTTGATCTGCAGCACCTCGGCGTTGACCAGGTAGGCCGGGGTGACGCCGAAACGCCCCGAAGCGATCTGCTTGATCTTGGAGGAACGAATCGTGCCGTAGCGCGCCGGATCCTCGCCCCCCTCGCCGGAGTTGGAGCGCCCGCCGGACTCGTTCATGGCCTGGGCCAACGCCTCGTGGGCTTCGGGCGAGAGCGCCCCCAGCGACATGCCGGCGCTGTCGAAACGCGGCAGCAGTGCCTCGACCGGCTCGACCTCTGAAAGCGGCAGCGGCTCGGCCACCGGCTTCAGCCTGAGCAGGTCACGCAGGGTGGCAGGAGAGCGCTCGTTGACCAGTGCGGCGAAGCGCTTCCACTTGGCGTAACTCCCCTCCTGCACCGCCTCCTGAAGTGACTTGACCACGTCGGGATTGAAGGCGTGGTATTCGTGACCGTGCACATACCTGAACAGCCCCCCCTGGCTAATTCCCTTGCGCGGAACCCAGGCATCGCGGGCAAGCAGCTCCTGCTGGAGCTGCAGCTCGGCAAAACCGGCGCCCCGAATGCGCGAGGCCATGCCCGGGAAGCATAGCGCCATCACCTCATCGTCGAGGCCAACCGCCTCGAACAGCTGGGAGCCGCGATAGGAGGCGAGGGTCGAGATCCCCATCTTGGAGAGAATCTTGAACAGCCCCTTCTGCAGACCCTTGCGGTAGTTCTCACGGGCATCGGCGGGGTTACCGACCAGCTCACCGGTGCGGTGCATGTCGGCCATCACCTGGTAGGCGAGCCAGGGGAAGACGGCGGTGGCCCCCACCCCGAACAGCACCGCCATCTGGTGGGCGTCACGGGCATAACCGGTCTCTACCACGATGTTGCAGCGCGGGCGCAGCGACAGCCGCCCCAGATGGTGGTGCACGGCACCAACGGCCAGGGCCGCATGGATCGGCAGCTCGCCCTTCTCGAGGCCGGCATCGGTAAGCACCAGGATCACCTTGCCGGCCTTGACCGCCTCCGTGGCCTGACGGCACAGCTCACCCAGGGCGGCCTGCAGGCCGTGGTGTTCGGGGTCATAGGCCATGCGCAGCCGATGGCTGGCATAGGCCGCATCCTCCTGCTCCACCAGGGCGGTGAACTTGCGCGGCGAGAGGATTGGCGTCGTCAGGATGATGCGATGGGCATGCTCGGGGGTCGCCTTGAAGACGTTGCGCTCGGCACCGATACAGGTCTCCAGCGACATCACGATCGCCTCGCGCAGCGGGTCGATGGCCGGATTGGTGACCTGAGCGAACTTCTGGCGAAAATAGTCGCTGAGCAGGCGCGGCCTGGCGGAAAGCACCGCCATGGGGGTATCGTCGCCCATGGAGCCTACCGCCTCCTGGCCGCTCTCGCCCAGCGGACGCAACAGGAGGTCCCGTTCCTCGAAACTGACCTGGAACATCTTCTGGGCCACGGACAGGCCATCGGCGTCCATGTTATGGAAGCTGGCCAGCTCGGTGAGCGACGACTCCAGATATTGCGCCTCTTCCTTGAGCCAGCGCTTGTAGGGATAGGCCGACTTCAGCCGGGCATCGATATCCTCGGTATGCAGCACCTCGCCGGTCACGGTGTCCACGGCCAGCACCTGACCCGGCCCCACGCGCCCCTTGGCCACCACGTCCTCCGGCGCATAGTCGTAGGTGCCGATCTCCGAGGCCAGGGTGATAAAGCCATTCTTGGTGATCACCCAGCGCGCCGGCCTCAGGCCGTTACGGTCGAGCATGCAGAGTGCCTGACGCCCGTCGGTCATCACCACGCCGGCGGGGCCATCCCAGGGCTCCACATGCATGGAATTGTATTCATAGAAGGCGCGCAGCTCGGGGTCCATCAGCTCGACGTTCTGCCAGGCCGGGGGCACCATCATGCGCACCGCACGGTGCAGACCCATCCCCCCCATCAGCAGCACCTCGAGCATGTTATCCATGCTCGAGGAGTCGGAGCCCACGGTGTTGACGATCTCGTCGAGCTCGACAATGTCGGGAAGCCGCTCGCAGACGAAATTCTCCTTGCGCGAATTGGCCCAGCCGCGATTGGCCTCGATGGTATTGATCTCGCCGTTATGGGCCAGCAGACGAAACGGCTGCGCCAGCGGCCAGCGTGGCGCGGTATTGGTGGAGAAGCGCTGATGGAAGACGCAGATGGCGGTCTCCAGGCGCTCGTCACCCAGGTCCCGATAGAAGGCCGGCAGGTCCACCGGCATCACCAGCCCCTTGTAGGAGATCACCCTCTCGGAGAGCGAGCAGACGTAGAACGCCTCCTCCTGGCGCAGCGACTGCTCGGCCAGGCGGCGAGCCATGAACAGGTCGACCTCGAAACGCTCGGAGCCGCCGTTTCTGCCTGGCTCCACGAACAGATGGCGAATACGCGGCAGACACTCCAGTGCCATGGGGCCACACACCGAAGCATCCACCGGCACCTCACGCCAGCCACGAATCACCAGGCCGCGGGCGCGCAGTTCGCCCTCGAGCACCTCGGCGGCCCGAGCGGCACGGGCATCGTCGTCGGGCAGGAACACCACCCCCACCGCATAACGCTCGCCCAGGGTGGCGCCCAGCGCCTCCTCGGCCACTTCACGCATGAAGGTATCGGGCAACTGCAGCAGCAGGCCGCAACCGTCGCCGGTCTTGCCGTCGGCGGCAATACCACCGCGATGCGTCATGCAGGTGAGGGATTCAATGGCGGTGCGCAGCAGCTCATGGCTGGCACGCCCCTCCATATGGGCGATCAGGCCGAACCCGCAGTTGTCGCGGAACTCGCCGGGCTGATATAGACCGCTGTTCATAGGTGTGCCTCGATGAAATGGGTTTTTCTCGCAGGAACCCCATGCTATATTCAAGGGTTTTTATCTTATGATGCCAGACGAATGACTCGCACCGACCTGCGCGGCAAAGGTGCGCCCAGAATAGCCAGCCGCCACACTGCAGCGCAATACCGACGGCCTCTCCCTACCCAAAAATCACCGATAAATCCGTGGGTTGCCTTTCGGACTCGCTGAAAAAAACCCCACCGCTCAGTCACTTGCAATCACCATAAACGGAAAACAAACGAAACGGTTCTCGCATTAGACTTTTGGCTAAAAAGGGCCATATTGCCCATGCCAATAGCGCATACTCCATGCCAATCAATGGCTACCGCCTTCTCCGGAGCCGCCTACTCAGCAGCATAGACGAGGAACGCCCGCACCAAGGTGGCGCGGGCGTTCCGGTCAAACGAGGTACCGATCAAAAGAGAAAGACGAGGTCAGCCGCGAGGGAACTGCTCCAGCAACTCCACCAGGAGCGCTTCCGGGGTGGCGTCATACACACGGGCATCGCCCATGGCACGCAGCAGCACCAGGCGCAGGCGACTGTCGACGTTCTTCTTGTCGAGACGCATGCGCGACAGGAAGTCATCGGCGCCCATCCCGGCCGGGGCATCCAGCGGCAACCCCGCCACCCGCAGGATCACCCGCAACCGTTCGACATCACGATCCGAGAGCCAGCCCAGTCGTGCCGAAAGCTCGGCGGCCATCAGCATCCCGGCACCCACCGCTTCACCGTGCAGCCAGTCGCCATAGCCCTGATGCGCCTCGATGGCGTGACCGAAGGTATGCCCAAGGTTGAGCAGCGCCCGCACCCCCTGCTCGGTCTCATCCTCGGCGACGATCTCCGCCTTGAGCGCACAGCTGCGCTGGATGGCGCCTGCCAGGGCGTCCGGATCCAGCTCGCGCAAGGCGGGCAGCTCCCGCTCCAGCCAGACGAGGAAGTCCGCATCACGAATCAGGCCATACTTGATCACCTCGGCCAGACCGGCGGAAAGCTCGCGGGGCGGCAGGGTATCCAGGGTATCGGTATCGATCAGCACCCCTCGCGGCTGCCAGAAGGCACCGACCATGTTCTTGCCCAACGGATGGTTGATTCCGGTCTTGCCACCCACCGACGAGTCCACCTGGGCCAGCAGGGTGGTCGGCACCTGGATAAAGGCCACGCCACGCTGATAGCAGGCCGCGGCGAAGCCCACCATATCACCGATCACCCCTCCGCCCAGGGCCACCAGGGTGCAGCGTCGGTTGAAGCCCGCCTCGAGCAGCGCATCCCAGATGCGCGAGACATGCTCGAGGTTCTTGGTGGCCTCGCCATCCGGCAGCACCAGCTCGCGCACCTCCACGCCCTCGGGCAGGGCAGCGCGACAGCGCTCGAGGTAGAGTGGCGCCACCGTCTCGTTGGTGACGATCATCACCTGCTGCCCGACCAGCCAGGGGGCCAGGACACCCGGCTCGGCGAGCAGGCCGGGACCGATATGAATGGGGTAGCTGCGACTGCCCAGCGCCACCTCGAGGGTGTGCGGGCCGGAAGGGGTCTGGGTCATGGTTCAGGCCTTGGCTTGCAGGGGATCGACCAGCCGCGTTACGCGGCGGACGATATCGTTGACCACCGAGCGCGGACCGCGCCGGTCGGTACGCACCGTAAGGTCGGCGGTGGCACGGTAGAGCGGGTCGCGCTCGCCGAACATCTCGCGCAGCACCGCCTCCTTGTCGGGGCGCTGCAGCAGCGGGCGATTGCGATCCTTGGCGGTTCGCCTGAGCTGCTGCTCCACGGTGGTGAAGAGATAGACAACGGTGCCACGCTCACGCAGCATGCGACGATTCTCCTCGCGCAGTACCGCACCACCGCCGGTGGCGATCACCACGCCCTCGCGATGGGTCAACTCGTCGATCATCAGGGTCTCGCGGTCGCGAAAGCCGCCCTCGCCTTCGACGTCGAAGATCCACGGGATATCGGCACCGCAGCGGTCCTGGATCTCGTGGTCGGTATCCAGGAAGTCGCGAGAAAGCTCGGCCGCCAGGAGGCGGCCGATGGTGCTCTTGCCGGCCCCCATGGGGCCGATCAGTATCAGGTTGGGTAGTGCCAGCATCAGCGAAGGGCCATACCTTCATCGAGGATTCGTGGGGTAATGAATACCAGCAACTCTACCTTGTCATCGCTCTGTTGGGTATAGCGGAACAGGTTGCCGAGCACCGGAAGGTCTCCCAGGAAGGGCGTCTTGACCAGGTTTTCCAACTCCTCGGTCTGCAGGATCCCCCCCAGCACCACGGTCTGGCCATTATCCACCAGCACCTGGGTCTCGATCTCGTTCTTGTTAACAGGGGGCTCCTCGCCGGGGTTGAACTCGCCGAAGGTATCGTTGGTGATCGCCACGTCCATGATGATGCGGTTATCCGGAGTGATCTGCGGCGTCACCTCCAGGGACAGCACCGCCTCCTTGAACTCCACCGCCGAGGCGCCACTGGCCGCCGCCTCGCGGTAGGCGCGCTCCTGGCCCTGCTTGATCACCGCGGTGGTCTGATTGGCGGTGATTACCCGCGGCTGGGAGATCGTATAGCTCTTGCCATCGCTCTCCATGGCGCGCAGCTCGAGGTCGAGCAACACATCTCCGGAGAGATAGCCGAAACCGAAGCTTGTCATACCACCGGCGCCACGCTCGACAGGGCCAAAGTCTACTGCCAGACCACCCAGCCCCGAAACTGGCTCGCCATCGGAGGCGCCCCCCAGGTCGAACCGGCCACCACTTCCCGAGACCCCCCAGTTCACACCAAGCTCACGGGATGCAGTCTGTCCGGCGATGACGATACGCGCCTCGATCTGTACCTGGCGTACCGCCACATCGAGACGCTCCAGGGTATCCATGACGCTGTCGATCTGCTCGGCGGTATCCTGAATCAGCAGGGTATTGGTACGCGGATCCACCGCCACCTTGCCGCGCTCGGTCAACAGGCCGAAACCTGCCTGCCCCCCACCGCGCAGCAGAGCGGCGATATCACTCGCCTTGGCGTACTTCACTTCGATATATTCGGTCTCCAGTGGCGCCAGGACCTCCAGCTGCTCGCGGGTCTCGAGCTCCAGTTGCTCGCGCTGGGCCAGCTCGGCGGCCGGGGCCACCACGATCACGTTGCCGTCCTGGCGGCTGGACAGGCCATGGCTCTTGAGCACCAGGTCCAGCGCCTGATCCCAGGGCACATCCTCGAGATTGAGGGTCACGCGACCCTGCACGCTGTCGCTGGCCACCAGGTTGAGACCGGTGAAGTCAGCGATGATCGCCAGCACCGAACGCACCTCGATATCCTGGAAATTGAGGGTGATCCGCTTGCCGGTGTAGGCAAACTGCTCGCGCACCCGCTGCTCCTGCTGCTGGCGGGTGACCGGCTGAGCCTCGATGGTCAGCTGGCGACCGCTCTGGGTGGAGACCATGGCATAGTCTCCACTTCCCTGAATATTCAGGACCACACCGTTGCGCCCTACCTGTGGCGTCACCCGCTGCAGCGGGGTGTCGAAGTCGCTGACATCGTAGACCTGATCCAGCGAGGCGGGCAGGTTGACCCCCACCAGCTCGGCGGTGATCCGGTTGCGGCCGGTCTCGCGCACCCGGGCATCGATGCCGGCACGATCGAAGGTGACAACCAGTCGGCCGGCACCATCGCTGCCACGGCGAAAGTCGATATCCTCGATGTTGGGGCCACGGCTGGCCGGCTGGGATAGCGCCGATTCGGGTTCAGCCGTCGAGGCGTCGGCAGCCGACGCCTCGACGGTATCGGCGGCGCCGCCGCCGATGGCCAGGCGCAAGCGGCTACCCTGCTCTCGGGTGTTGTAGGGCAGCGGCCCATCGAGGTCAAACACCAGGCGGGTCCGTGAGCCGGCCTCCAGGGCGGTGACCCGCTGGACCCCGCCGATGCCCAGGGTGTAGCTGCGGCGCGCGAGACGGTTGTCGGTCTCCATCAGGTCGATGGTCAGCCGTGCGGGGTCGTCGATGCGATAACCACGCACCTCGGGAACCAGGCCGGAGAACTCAAGATCGACCTCAAGCTCGCCGCTGGCCCCTTGCCGAAAATCGAGCTCTTCGAGCGTCGAGGCCGCCAGGGCGGCTCCTGACACCGCCAGCATGGCGAGCAGCGCCACGGTACGCTTGATAATGTGTGCTTGCATGGTTGGTTCCCTTCCCCCTGCTTGACGCCGCTCCCCGGGAGCGATAATAGACTGCAGCGCTGTTCACGCTTGTTGTTGACTGCCGGGCTTTCTGAGCTAGCCACCCTGCTGGCCATTGAGCTCGAGCCGCGTGGTGCGCTCGACCCACCCCCCACGCCCGGTTGGCACGATTTCGATCAACTGTACCGTTGACGAGGTGATACTGACGATACGGCCGAAATCGCTGCCCATATGGTTGCCCACCCGCAGCCGGTGAACCTGGCCGTCCGGTGCACGCACCAGCGCGGAGGGCTGGCCGCCCTCGGTCAGGGTACCTACCAGGCGTAGCTCACTGAGGTTGTAGGCCTCCAGCGCTTCCCGTTCACGATCCAGATCGGGCGCCAGGTCGGTGGCTACCTCGGTCGGCTCCTCCACCTCGGGCAAACGCGGCACGAAGGGGCTACGCAGATCGGCATGATCGTAGGGCAACGTCTCGTAGTCGGGTATCTCCGGCAGCTCGATCGTCGGCACCGGAGCCGGGCTGTTGCGAATCTCGGCCAGCTCACGATCGAGGCTGGTCAACTGCGGATCGGCGCAACCGGCGATCAGCAACAGGCCTGCCCCCCCTGCAACTCCCCTCAGCCAGCCCCTCATGAACCGCTCTCCACGTCCTGCCGATAACTGTAGGTTCGCGCCACCAAGGTAAGCCGCAGGTTCTGCCCGTCACCCTCCTCCGGCGCCAGCGTCATGTCATGCAGGGTAACGATACGGGGCAGGCCCGCGACCCCGGCCAGAAAGGCGGCTATACGGTGATAATCGCCACGCACCTGGATATCGAAGGGCTGCTCGACGTAGTGCTCCCGGGCCGCCGTGCCACGCAGTCGGATGTAGTCGATCGCCAGCTGGTTATCGAGGGCGGTCTCGGTGATATTGTCGAGCAGAGCCGGTATCTCGGCGCCACTGGGCAGCATCTCGCGCAAGGCCTCCATCCGCGCCTCGAGGGCCTCCACCTGCTCACGCAAGGGGTCGAGCCTTGAGGCCAGCGCCGCTTTGTTTCGGTAGGCGCGAATCAGCTGTGGCTCTTCGGCCTTGAGCTGCTCGAGCCGCTCCTTGGCGGGCGCGGCCAGATACCAGTGCATGGCGAACAGGGTCACGCCCAGCATCAACAGGCAGAGCAGTAGCTGCAGAGACCAGGGCCATACCCCGGCCTCCTTGATATCGAGCTCGCGCCAGTCGAGCTCGCGCAGCCGACGCATCTCGGCATTGAGGTTCATGGCCTCTCCTCCTCGGTTCCGCCGGATGACGTTTCCGCGTGCGTTGCGGGCATGCGCTGGCTCATGCTGAGACTGAAGCTTCTACGCTCCCCGCCGCCCTCGGCCTCGACTCCCGAGAGCACGGGCTCGGTAAAGGATGCCGCCGCTCCCAGGCGTCGCAGCTGATCGGACACCTGGCCATTATCCTCGGCTCGCCCCGAGAGACGCAGGCTATCACCCTGCCGGCTGAACTGGGTGTAATGCACTCCCTCCTCGAGACTGGTGATCAGGTCGCTCATCACATGAACCGTCTGGCTGCGTCCGTTCTGCAGCTCGGTAAAGACCCCAACCTTCTCGACCACCTGATCACGAATCTTCTCCAGATCGCTGACTCCACCGATCAACGAGTCGAACTGGCGAGTCTGAGTCTCGATATAAGCATTGCGCTGGCGCTGGACCTCGGCCTGCTGCTGGTAGTACCAGGTCATGGCGTAGCCTCCGGCTACTCCCAGCAGAGCCGCCACCCCCAGCGCCATATAGAAATGCTTGCTGCGCCGCGCCCGTTTTTCCTCTCGCCACGGCAGCAGATTGATCTCGATCGTCATGAGCGCGCCCTCAATGCCAGTCCACAGGCCGTCAGCATGGCCGACGCCTCTCCGGAAAGGGTCTGCACGTCGATGCGGCTGTGGACCTTCATGCGCGCCAACGGGTTGGCGATGGAGACCTCCATGCCGCTCTCCCGGGCCAGGCGCTCGGCCAGCCCCGGCAACACGCTGGCGCCTCCGGCCAGCACCATATGACGCACCTCCTGCTTGCGGCCGGCGGTATAGTAGAGTTGCAGCGAACGCCCGACCTGCTGGGCCAGGGTGTCGATGAAGGGGGTGAGGACACTGTGCTGATAGTCTTCCGGCAGGCCACCACGCTTCTTGGCCAGCCCCGCCTCGTCATAGCTCAGGCCGTAACGATTACGGATCTCCTCGGTCAGCTGACGGCCACCGAACACGGTGTCACGGCTGTAGACGATGCGCCCCTGACGCAATACATGGAAGGTATTCATGTTGGCCCCGATATCCACCAGCGCCACGCTGTCCTCCTCCCCGATATCCGCCGGCAGCTGGCGGCGCAACTCGGTGAAGGCTCGCTCCATGGCAAAGGTCTCGACATCCACGGCCGCCGGCGTCAGGCCTGCCTGTATCACGGCATCGGTCAGCTGGCTGACCTCCTGCTGCCGGCAGGCCACCAGCAGGATGTCCTGCTGGTCGGCATAGCGGGCATTGAGCCCCAGGCGCTGGAAATCGTAGGCGACATCACTGAACGGAAAGGGAATATGCTTGTCTGACTCAAGCTCGATGCGTGACTCGATCTCGTCACTGCTGAGCGATGCGGGCAGCGTCAGCGTCTTGGTGATCGCTGCGCTGGCAGGCACTGCCACCACTGCCTGGCGGGTATGCGGCTTCGCCTGATGAACGGCTCGGCCAAGGGCGTCAACCACTTCGTCCATATCCTGGATGCGACGCTCGATCACGGCGCCCTCGCGCAGCGGCCTGACTGCATAGCTCTCCACTTGATACGTGGACCCGGCTCGCCTGAGCTCCACGAGCTTGACCGTGGCCGAGGTGATATCGACGCCGATCAGTCCCTTGCTTGATGCCATCAGTCGCATCTCTGTCCTGCCCTTGCTGAGTCTGCGGCTTGCTCGCCTTGACATGGTGCCTGCCTTATTACACGGCGGCAGGTCTGGATTATTCACCTCAGTCTTGTCGCATGAGGTTACATGATCTTGCCATTACTAACACGGTAAACCTTGGGCTAGCATCGTCAACGCTGGTGACCCTCGTCCGGGCTTTCTATAATGGCCCCGCAACCAAGGTCGCAACCTATGCATCGTCATCGCTTCACATCCGCTCCAGTTCCCTGCATGGACACCGCCACTTCATGACGTTTATCAGAACCCTGCTCTTTTCCCTGGTCTGGCTGACCCTCTCGCTGATTGCCGCGGCCGGTCTGGGCGTGGTGGGCGCCGCCCTCTATTTTGCCCCCGGGCTCCCCGACGTACGCCAGCTCCAGGACTTCGAGCTGCACTCACCGCTGCGCATCTATACCCGCGACGACAAGCTGATCGGCGAATATGGCGAGGAGCGCCGCCTTCCGATCGACCATGATGAAATTCCCGTGGAGTTTATCCAGGCACTGCTGGCCGCCGAGGATGACGCCTTCTTCGAACATCGTGGCGTCGACCCCAAGGGCCTGCTGCGGGCGGCCGGAGAACTGGTGGTCAGTGGCGGTGAAATCCAGTCCGGCGGCTCCACCATTACCATGCAGGTAGCGCGTAACTACCTGCTGACCCTGGATCGTACCTTTACCCGCAAGATTCGCGAGATCCTGCTCGCCCTGCAGATGGAGCAGGTACTCAGCAAGGAGGAGATCCTCGAGCTCTACGTCAACAAGATCTTCCTGGGTCACCGTGCCTACGGCATCGCCGCCGCCGCCGAAATCTACTACAACCGCCCGCTGGCAGAGCTGACCCTGGCCGAGAAGGCGATGATTGCCGGCCTGCCCAAGGCCCCCTCCAGCTTCAATCCGTTGACCAACCCGGAGCGCGCGCTGATTCGCCGCAACTGGATCCTGTTCCGCATGCGGGAGCTGGGGCATATCGACCAGGCCACCTATGATGAAGCGGTGCAGGCCCCCATCACCGCCGAACGCAATATCGCCCAGGCGGAAGTCGATGCCGATTACGTCGCCGAGATGGCCCGCCAGTATGCCGTGGAGCGCTTCGGCGAGAGTGAGGTCTACACCGGTGGATACAAGATCACCACCAGCCTGGACAGCGAGCTCCAGCCCATGGCGCGCCGCGCCCTGGCCCGTGGCCTGATCGATTACGACACCCGTCACGGCTGGCGTGGCCCGGAGGAGAAGCAACTGCCGCCGAGCCTGGCAGAGGCTCAGGATCGCACCGAGCGCAGCGGCCTGGAGGAGGAGCTCGAGGAGTCCCCCGAAGTGCTGGAGACCGCCCGGCGCGCCGCCGAGCGCAGCGAGACCCGTGTCGAGGGAATCGACGGTGACGTCAGCAACTGGGTTCAGGTGCTGGAGCGCACTCCGCGCTATGGCCTTCTTCACCCCGCCATCGTGGTAGAGAGTGAAGGCCGCCAGATGCGCGTGCTGATGCGCGAAGGCAAGCTGCGGACCATCGAGTGGGACGGCCTCTCCTGGGCCCGCGAGTACAAGAGCGCGCGGTACCGCGGCCCCGAGCCGGGCTCGGCGGCCGAGATCGCCGGCCGTGGCGACCTGGTGCGCGTGATGGAGCGTGAAGATGGCAGCCTGCGCCTGGCCCAGCGCCCCGATGCGGAAGGCTCCTTGGTGGTAATGCACCCCGACACCGGAGCCATTCTCGCCCTGCAGGGCGGGTTCGACTTCAACGCCAGCAAGTTCAATCGTGCCGTACAGGCCCAGCGCCAGTCGGGCTCCATCTTCAAGCCCTTCATCTATCTGGCGGCACTCGAGAGCGGCATGATGACCGCCGCCAGCGTCGTCAACGACGCCCCGGTGGTGATCGACGACGGCAGCAACGAGATGTGGCGTCCGGTCAACTCCAGCGGAGACTTCCTCGGCCCGATGCGCCTGCGCAATGCCCTGGCGCGCTCTCGCAACCTGGTGACCATCCGTGTGCTTCGCGAAGTAGGCCTCAACGAGACCATCGAGTTTCTCAAGGGGTTCGGTTTCGACGAGGCGCGCCTGCCCCACGGCCTCTCCCTGGCACTGGGCAGCGCCAGCCTGACCCCGCTGGAGATGACCAGCGCCTACGCGATTCTGGCCAATGGCGGCTTCAAGGTCTCGCCCTGGTTTATCGAGCGCGTCACCAGAGGCGAAACGCTTGTTGAAGAGACGCAGGCGGCCGTGGCATGCCGCGAGTGCAGTGCCGATCAGGAGGAGGTAACGTTCGACGGTGAACGCCATGCCGTCGCCGAGCGCGTGGTCGATCCCATCAACCTCTATATCCTGCGTGACATGCTGCGTGACGTGATCGAGAACGGCACCGGTCGCCGTGCCCTGGAGCTGGGCCGCGAAGATATCGTTGGCAAGACCGGCACCACCAACGGCCAGCGCGACACCTGGTTCGCCGGCTTCAACAGCAACCTGGTGGCCACGGTCTGGCTGGGCAAGGATGACAACACCACCACCGCCGAATATGGCGCCAATGCTGCCCTGCCGATCTGGATAGCGTTCATGGGCCAGGCCCTCGACGGCAAGCCCTCGGCAATGCCTGAGGCGCCTGGCGAGCTGGTCACCGCACGTGTCGACCCCGAGACCGGGCGACGCGTATCGCGCGGCGGCATCAGCGAGCTCTTCCATCCCGAGCATCTGCCTGAGCAACAACCACGCCGCGTGGAGCGCGAGGTGGAGCAACAGAGCGGCTCCCAGGGCACGGGCGTCTATGAGGCGATCTTCTAGCGCTTCGACCAACCCCGGCATTCGCTGGAAGCGGCGTGAAGGCTCCCATCCCTTTACTGCCTTACACGCCGCTCAACCATCACGACACCTGGCAATCCGAGAGATCGACCATGCCGTATTCTGCGATTCGGCCCTGCACAGCTGTATGGCTGGTGCTTTTCGGCCTGTTAGCAATCGCGGGCAAGGTGCACTCCACCCCCTTTTATGCCCCGCCCTTGCCCACCGAGGACGACGAGGCCTTCAGCGGCAGCACCGAGCTGGGCTACACCCATATGTCCGGCAACACCGACAGCCAGACCCTGATCGCAAAAGGCCGACTCACCTGGTTGACCGACAGCTGGACTCATACCCTGCGCGGCGAGGTCCGCCATGTCAGTCGTGACGGTGACACCAGCGCCGAGCAGTACCTCGTCGCCGGCCGCGAGCGCTTTAATCTCGAAGGCCCCCACTACCTCTTTGGTTTCGCCCGCGGAGAGAGAGACCGCTTCAGCGGCTATGACCGACAATTCACCACCATAGCCGGCTATGGGCGAGACCTGCTCGACGACGAGTGTCACCGACTTTCACTGGAGGCGGGCCCGGGTTACCGCTACGACCGCATCGAAGGGAAGGAGAACGCCTCGCTGGGCGTGGCATACGGCGCGATGGCCTACGAGTGGGCTTTCTCGAAGACCGCCAGCCTGGAACAAGAGCTTTCAGTGGAAGCCACCGACGACAACACCACCTCGCGCTCACTTTCGTCACTCACCGCCCGACTCAACTCACATCTGGCATTGAAGCTGTCACACGAGATCAAGGATACCTCCCGACCGCCGGCAGACGCTGAGGCGCGCACCGACCATACCACCAGCGCTTCCATTCTCTACGACTGGTAAACCAGCAGCGCCCATAGACTGACGCCGGCTCGAGGGCCGGCGTCATCATGGGCAGCGTCTAGCACGCAGGGGCTCATGCTCCGTAGACATCGTCCACGGTCTTGAGTGGGTAGTGCGAGGGGTAGGGGCGGCGCGCCACACCGGAATCCACGGCCGCCTGGGCGACGGCGGAGGTCACTCGGTCCAGCAGGCGTACATCGACCGGCGTGGGAATGATGTAGTCGCGACCGAAACTCATGCTCTCCTTGCCATAGGCCTCGAGCACATCACCGGGCACCGGCTCCCGCGCCAGGTCCTTGAGCGCATGCACCGCCGCCACCTTCATCTCCTCGTTGATGCGCGTGGCCCGAACATCCAGGGCGCCGCGGAAGATGAACGGGAAACCCAGTACATTGTTGACCTGATTGGGGTAGTCGGAGCGACCGGTGGCCATGATCACGTCATCACGGGTCTCGTGAGCGACATCCGGATGGATTTCCGGGTCCGGGTTGGTGCACGCAAATACCACCGGATTGGAAGCCATCTTGAGCAGATGGTCGGCACTCATCAGCCCGGGACCGGAGAGCCCCACGAAGACGTCGGCGCCATCGATGGCATCATCGAGGGTGCGCTTGTCGGTCTCCACGGCAAACATCGCCTTGTACTGATTAAGATCCTCACGCCCGTTGTGGATCACGCCCTTGCGATCGAGCATCACGATATTCTCGGCACGTGCTCCACAGGAGACGAGCAGCTTCATGCAGGCGATGGCCGCCGCACCCGCCCCCATGCAGACAATTTTCGCCTCGGACAGACTCTTGCCGGCAATATCCAGGGCATTGAGCATGCCGGCAGCGGTGACGATGGCGGTGCCATGCTGGTCATCATGGAACACCGGGATGCTGCACTGTTCGATTAGCGTGCGCTCGATCTCGAAGCACTCGGGGGCCTTGATGTCCTCGAGGTTGATCCCCCCCCAGGTATCGGCGATGCGCGCCACGGTATCGATAAAGGCCTGTGGGCTCTCGGCATTGACCTCGATGTCAACGGAGTTGATACCGGCAAAGCGCTTGAACAGCACCCCCTTCCCTTCCATGACCGGCTTGCTGGCCAACGCCCCGAGATTACCCAGGCCAAGGATGGCAGTACCATCGGAGATCACGGCTACCAGGTTACCCTTGCCGGTGTAACGGTAGGCATTTTCAGGGTCCCGGGCGATCTCGCGCACCGGCTCGGCCACACCGGGGCTGTAGGCCAGTGCCAGGTCCTTGGCAGTGGCGGTGGGCTTGGTGAGCTCGATGGAGAGTTTTCCGGGAATGGGTTTCGCGTGGTAGTCCAGCGCCGCCTGTCTTGCGTCAGTCATGCTCGAAGTCCATCAGGAAGGGTGACTTGTCAAACAAGTATAGAAAATTATTCCACTACTGAACAGCGCCCCACGGAGCGCCTGCAGGACGCTCATTGAGGCCGTTGTCGGCCGGCAACTTGCCGCCAAAACGCGAGAACCCGCCGGAAAGGCGGGTTCTCGTGACGGCTGACCGATATCGGTCGCGATCAGCGCTTGAGCGCGGCGCCAAAGCGCTTGTTGAAGCGCTCGACGCGACCACCGGTGGTGGCCTGCTTCTGCTTGCCGGTATAGAAAGGGTGGCACTGCGAGCAGACGTCCAGCTCCAGATCGCGACCGGCGGTGGAGCCGACCTCGAAGGTGGCGCCGCAGGAACAGGTCGCGCTGATCGTCTTGTATTCGGGGTGGATACCTTGTTTCATCTTGAGCCTCGTTGCGCTGTATGCCGCCACCTGATCCGCTGCCAGGCACCGCACACGGTTGTCTATCGATTGACGAGCAACACTATCGATTGCCAAACAATCATGGGATCACCGGAACCCCGAGTCGCCGACCGGGCGCCGGGGAGCGCCGCATACTACCAGAGTCGCCGCCGGAGGCCAATTGCCAGATTCACCGATTCCGCGAGTGCTACGCGTCGCCATTCCCTCGCCGCTGCATCGCCTGTTCGACTACCGCCCGGCCCACGACGTGCCGGCCTGCGGCTGGCAGCCGGGGCTACGAGTGCGTGCGCCCTTCGGTCGCCGCGAGGTGGTCGGCATCGTGGTGGAGTGTCGCGAGCAGAGTGACCTGCCGCTGACCGCCCTCAAGCGAGTCACTGCCTGCCTGGACGACGCCCCGCTCCCCCCGGACTGGCTATGGCTGTGCCGCTTTACCGCACGCTACTATCAGCACCCGCTGGGCGACACCCTGCACCAGGCGCTGCCGGTCCTGCTGCGCCAGGGGCGTGCGCTAACCCCCCGCACACGCGAGCGCTGGGCGCTTACCCCCGCGGGGCACGCCTCGGGGAGCGATGCCCTGCCCCGCGCCCCACGCCAGGCGGCATTGCTGGAGATGCTGCGCCAGCACCCCCACGGTCTGGCCAGCCAGGCGATCCTCGCCCAGTCATTCAGCCGCGATCAGCTCAAGGCGCTCACCGCCAAGGGGTTGGTCGAGCGCCACGAGGAGCCCCTCACCGCCGCGTCTCTCCCCGACCCTGACCATCTGCTGGCCAGCCCAGCGCTGCCGCTCAACCGCGAGCAGGCCCACGCCCTTTCGGCCCTCCACGAGCGGCTCGATGGCTACCACCCCTGCTTGCTGGAGGGAGTCACCGGCAGCGGCAAGACCGAGGTCTACCTGCAGTTGATCGAGGCGGTCGTGGGACGCGGCCGCCAGGCGCTGATACTGGTACCGGAGATCGGCCTCACCCCCCAGACCCTGTCACGTTTCCGCAAGCGCTTCCGAGTCCCGGTGGTCGCCCTGCACTCGGGACTCACCGAGCATGAGCGGCTGGATGCCTGGGAGGCCGCCGCCAGCGGCCGGGCTCCCATCGTGGTCGGCACCCGTTCGGCGATCTTCACCCCACTGGCCCGCCCCGGCGCGCTTATCGTCGACGAGGAGCACGACGCCTCCTACAAGCAGCAGGATGGGCTGCGCTATCATGCCCGGGACCTCGCCGTGGCTCGTGCCCATCATCACCGCATCCCGCTACTGCTGGGCAGCGCCACGCCCTCGCTGGAGAGCCTGGCCCGGGCGCACCGCGGTGAGTGGCGCCACCTGCCCTTGACCCGGCGCGCCACCCGCCACGCCCCCGCGCGCCTGGAACTTCTCGACCTGCGGGGTCGTCCTCGCCTGGGTGGCCTGGCCCCACCGGCGCTGGAGGCGATCTCGGAGACCCTCGACGCGGGCCACCAGGTACTGGTCTTCATCAATCGCCGCGGCTTCGCTCCCACCCTGGCCTGCCATGCCTGCGGCTGGATGGCCGAGTGCGACGCCTGCGACGCACGCATGACCCTCCACCGCCAGCCGCCGCTGCTGGCCTGCCACCACTGCGATCGCCGCCGCGTCCTGCCCGACGCCTGCCCCGAGTGCCAGAGCATCGACCTGCGGCCGCTGGGCAGCGGCACCGAGCGCACCGAGGAGACGCTCGCCGAGCGCTTCCCCAGGGTGCCGGTGCACCGCATCGACCGCGACAGCACCCGCCGACGCGACGCCTTCGAGCAGACCCTGACCGAGGTTCGCCGCGGCGATCCCTGCCTGCTGGTGGGCACCCAGATGCTCGCCAAGGGGCACCACCTGCCTCATGTCACACTGGTCGTGGTGGTCAATGCCGATGCCGGCCTCTATGCCAGTGACTTCCGCGCCCTGGAGCAGGGGGCCCAGCTGCTGGTGCAGGTAGCCGGCCGCGCCGGTCGTGCCGCCCACCCCGGTCGAGTGCTGGTCCAGACCATGCATCCCGACGATCCTCACCTGCGCCTGCTGGCCGAGCGTGGCTATGCCGCCCTCGCCGAGCGCCTCCTGGAAGAGCGACGCGCCGCCGCACTGCCACCATTCCGCTTCCTGGCCCTCCTGCGCCTGGAGAGCGCGAAGGAAGAGGCCGCCGGCGACCTGGGTCGCCGCACCGCCACCGCACTGCGGGCCTGGCTGGCCGAACGCCAGCTGGCGGTGGACTGCCTGGGCCCGGTGCCGGCCCCCATGGAGCGGCGCCAGGGCCGCTATCACCTGCAGCTGATGCTCGGCGCCGAAAAGCGTAGCGCCCTTCACGAGGCCAGCGCCTGGCTCACCGCCTGGCTGGAGGCCACTCCCGAGGCGCGTCGAGTGCGCTGGTCGCTGGATATCGATCCGCAGACGCTGAGTTGAACATGGCCATTGCCGCCATACGCAGCAAGAAGTGCCGGGGGCAGATCGAAGAGGGGAGCCGGCGCTCCAGGACCTGTCGCCGGGCAAGCTTCGAGCGAGCCCGCAGCGATTGACTCGCCAGGCTTGAGCCCCGCCCTTTAAAGCCAGCGCGCAATTGCCGATAATGGCCGGCCATGCCCGATCAGGGCCCGTTTCCATGCCCACGCCGGGCCGAGCGCCTCTTTATCGCCGGTTCATCGGCCGCTTACCCCGACGCCACAGGACACCAACGCCCCATGAAAGAGACCATCGTTGCGCTGCTCGAGGACGCCCTCGACTCCCTCAAGCAGCAGGGTGTGCTGCCCGCCGACCTCGCTCCGACCATCAAGGTCGACCCTACCCGAGACAAGGCGCATGGCGATTACGCCACCAACCTGGCGCTGATGCTGGCCAAGCCGGCCGGCCGCAAGCCCCGCGAGCTGGCCGACACCCTGGTGGCCGCCCTGCCCGAGAGCCCGGCGGTCAGTCGGGTCGAAATCGCCGGCCCCGGCTTCGTCAACTTCTTCGCCGCCACCGACGCCGCCGCCCAGGTGGTCCGCCAGGTGCTCGATTCGGGCGATGCCTACGGACGCAGCCTCGCCGGCCAGGGGCAGAAGGTGCAGGTGGAGTTCGTCTCCGCCAACCCCACCGGACCGCTGCATGTCGGCCACGGTCGCGGGGCGGCCATCGGCGACTGCGTCTGTCGCCTGCTCGAAGCCACCGGCTACGATGTGACCCGCGAGTTCTACTACAACGACGCGGGCGCCCAGATCACCAACCTGGCGCTCTCGGTACAGGCCCGCGCCAAGGGGCTCAGTCCCGAGGATGAAGGCTGGCCGGCGGACGGTTACCGCGGCGGCTATATCATCGATGTGGCCAATGCCTACCTGGGTGGCGAGACCGTGCACGCCGACGACCGCCACGTTACCGCCAAGGCCGACCCGGACGACCTGGCGGCGATCCAGGAGTTTGCCGTGGCCTATCTGCGCCGCGAGCAGGACCTCGACCTCAAGGCCTTCGGCGTGAACTTCGACGTCTACTTCCTCGAGTCCTCGCTCTACCGCGACGGCAAGGTGGAGGCGACCGTCGAGCGCCTGGTCGAGAATGGACACACCTACGAGCAGGATGGCGCCCTGTGGCTGCGCACCACCGATTTCGGTGACGACAAGGACCGGGTGATGCGCAAGACCGACGGGCAGTACACCTATTTCCTGCCCGATGTGGCCTATCACCTCGACAAGTGGCAGCGTGGCTTCACCACCGTAATCAACGAACAGGGGGCCGACCACCACTCCACCGTGACCCGGGTGCGCGCCGGCCTGCAGGCCCTGGAAGCCGGCATCCCTCAGGGCTGGCCCGACTACGTGCTGCATCAGATGGTGATGGTGACCCGCTCCGGCGTGGAGGTGAAGCTCTCCAAGCGTGCCGGCAGCTACGTGACCGTCCGCGACCTGATCGACGAGGTGGGGCGCGATGCCACCCGCTTCTTCCTAGCCGCGCGACGGGCCGACTCCCAGCTCACCTTCGATATCGACCTGGCCCGCTCGCAGTCCAACGACAACCCGGTCTACTACGTGCAGTACGCCCACGCCCGGGTGTGCAGCGTCGAGCGTCGCGCAGCGAATGACGGCCTGCCCTTCGACCATGCCCTGGCCATGGACCATCTGGGCCGTCTGGAGGAGGACCAGGAGAAGGCGCTGCTGAACCGTCTGGCCCGCTTCCCCGAGGCGGTGTCACACGCGGCCGCCGCCCGCGAGCCTCAGCAGATCGCCCAGTACCTCCTCGATCTGGCCGCCGATTTCCACACCTGCTACAACGCGGTGAAGGTCATGGTCGAGGATGACGCCCTGCGCAACGCCCGTCTGGCCTTGGGCCTGGCCACCCGCCAGGTGCTGCGCAACGGCCTGGAGCTGATGGGAGTCGGCGCCCCGGAGGAAATGTAACCCATGGCGACTCGCAAGCAGCCTGCGAAGAAGCGCGGTGCCACCAACAGCCGGCGCCAGCCCAGCAAGAAGCCCCGCCGCGAATGGCGCCTTCCCGGCTGGGTATGGGGCCTGGCCGGCCTGGTGGCCGGCTTCCTGCTCTCCCAGCATCAGCACGGCGTGGCACCCTGGCAGGTCGAGGACTCACCGCTGGCCACGGTACTGCCGCGCAGTGCCTCGCCCGAAAGCGCACCGGCAGCACCCGCGGAGCCCAGCGAGCCGCCGATGCCGACCTTCGAGTTCTATACCCTGCTGCCGGAGTCCGAGGTGATCGCCCCCGGCGGTGAGATGCCCGCCTCCACGGCGACTCCGCCACCGGCAGAGGAGGTTGCAGCCGACGCTGACTCGGCTCCCGCGGACGACCCGATCGCCGAGGTGATCGCCGCCAACTTATCCAACGACCGCATGGCCAGTGGCCGCCAGGCGACGGAGCGGTCGACTCAGCAGGCCACGGCCGCCACCAGCGCCTCGGGGCAGCGCTATATGCTGCAGGCCGCCTCCTTCCGCGAGGCCGGCGATGCCCGGCAGCTGCGCAGCCGACTCCGGGACTTCGGCCTGCTGGCGCAGGTCAGCGAGGTCAAGGCAGGCGGCGGCCAGACCTGGCACCGCGTTCAGGTGGGACCCTACGAGGACCGTCGCGAGCTGTCGCGTGCCCAGGACCTGATGACCACCCAGGGCATCGAACCACTGCTTATCCAGCTCAACAACTGAGCCGGCACGCCGCATCTGCACGCTGACCGCTTGAATTTCGGGCGCCACGCCCACACCTACTCCCACCAGACAGATTCGTTACGGCGCCCCAAGGGCGCCGAAAGTCATCGGGAGCCGTTGACCCGCTCCCCCAAGGAGTCCCCCTCCATGACCACGATCGTATCCGTGCGCCGCGGTGACCAGGTGGCGTTGGCCGGCGACGGCCAGGTATCGCTGGGCAACACCGTGATGAAGGGCAACGCCAGCAAGGTGCGGCGCCTCTATCGCGGCGAGGTGCTGGCCGGTTTCGCCGGCGGCACCGCCGATGCCTTCACCCTCTTCGAGCGCTTCGAGGCTCAACTGGAAAAGTACCAGGGCAATCTGGTCAAGGCCGCCGTGGAGCTGGCCAAGGAGTGGCGCACCGACCGCGCCCTGCGCCGCCTGGAGGCGCTGCTCGCCGTGGCCAACAAGGACGCCTCGCTGATCATCACCGGCAACGGCGATGTGCTGGAGCCCGAGGGCGGCATCATCGCCATCGGCTCCGGTGGCAATTACGCCCTGGCCGCGGCGCGTGCCCTGATCGAGAACACCGACCTCGGGGCCCGCGAGATCACCGAGAAGTCGCTCGAGATCGCCGGCGACATCTGCGTGTTCACCAACCACAACGTCACCCTCGAGGAGCTGCCTGCCAAGGCGGGCTAAGGCCGACACCATGACCCAGATGACCCCCCGCGAGATCGTCCACGCCCTGGACCAGTTCATCATCGGCCAGCAGGATGCCAAGCGCGCCGTGGCCATCGCCCTGCGCAACCGCTGGCGGCGCATGCAGCTCGACGGCGACCTGCGCCAGGAAGTGACGCCCAAGAACATCCTGATGATCGGTCCCACCGGCGTCGGCAAGACCGAGATCGCCCGCCGCCTGGCCAAGCTGGCCCGCGCCCCCTTCATCAAGGTCGAGGCCACCAAGTTCACCGAGGTGGGTTACGTGGGCCGCGACGTGGAATCGATCGTGCGCGACCTGACCGAGGCGGCCATCAAGCTGGTTCGCGAACAGGGCAAGGAGGAGGTCGCGCACCGCGCTGAGGATGCCGCCGAAGAGCGCATCCTCGATGCCCTGCTGCCACCGCCCCGTGGCCAGGAGGATGAGCCCCGTCAGGACAGCTCCACCCGCCAGATCTTCCGCAAGAAGCTTCGCGAGGGGCAGCTCGACGACAAGGAGATCGATATCGAGGTCTCCCAGCAGGGCCCCAATGTCGACATCATGACCCCGCCGGGCATGGAGGAGATGACCAACCAGCTGCAGAGCCTCTTCTCGGGCATGGGCAAGCAGAAGACCGAGACGCGCCGCATCGCGGTCAAGGATGCCTTCGCCGTGCTGCGCGACGAGGAGGCCGGCAAGCTGGTCAACGAGGAGGAGATCAAGGCCCGCGCCATCGAATCGGTGGAACAGAATGGCATCGTCTTCCTCGACGAGATCGACAAGGTCTGCAAGGGCGGCGGCCAGTCCAGCGGTGGGGAGGTCTCCCGCGAGGGGGTGCAACGTGACCTGCTGCCGCTGATCGAGGGCTCCTCGGTCTCGACCAAGTACGGCATCGTGAAGACCGATCATGTGCTGTTTATCGCGTCCGGCGCCTTCCATCTATCGCGCCCCTCGGACCTGATTCCGGAGCTGCAGGGTCGCCTGCCGATCCGCGTCGAGCTCAACGCCCTCTCCCCGGATGACTTCAAGCGCATCCTCACCGAGCCCTCCGCGGCGCTGACTAAGCAGTACCAGGCGCTGCTGGCCACCGAGGGGCTGGAGGTCGCCTTCACCGATGACGGTATCGAGCGCATCGCCGAGATCGCCTGGAAGGTCAACGAGGGCACCGAGAACATCGGCGCACGCCGCCTGCACACGGTGATGGAGCGACTGCTGGAGGAGGCCTCCTTCCAGGGCAGCGATATCGGTACCCCGCTGACCATCGACGCCGCCTACGTCGACTCCCAGCTCGGCGAGCTGGCGATGGACGAGGACCTGTCTCGGTATATCCTGTAAACCCAGCCGTAAGCCTTAAGCGATAAGCCTTGAGGCAGCAGGCTGCGCGGCGCCAGGGACAGGCCGCAGAGGGAGTCCTATGCCGGGGGTGAGAAGCACTGCTTCGAACGGGCTGGCCATGGATGGCCAGCACCGGTCCTGCAAGCGGAGCAGGACGCGAGAGTGAAGCAGGGCATCTAGCGTCCAGGGACGGATTCACAGCGCCCCCTCGCAGGCCTGTCGCTGGAGTAGCCGCTCTTCCACCACGTCAGAAGCCGAGGCATGCCATGACCGCCCCAGTCCCGACCCGAGTGCACTACCACAAGCAGGCCCGCGAGCTGGAGCTCGGCTATGCCGATGGCCAGAGTTACCGGCTCGCCATCGAGTACCTCAGGGTCTTCTCCCCCTCCGCCGAGGTCCGCGGCCATGGCCGCGGCCAGGAGACCCTGCAGACGGGCAAGCAGTTCGTCGGCCTCAAGGACATCACGCCTGCCGGCCGCTACGCCCTCAAGCTGCACTTCGATGATGGTCACGACAGTGGCCTGTTCAGCTGGGACTACCTGTGGTGGCTGATCAACCACCGCGAGGCCAACTGGGCCGACTATCTCCAGCGTCTGGAGGCGGCCGGCGCCAGCCGCGCGCCACTGGGTATAGAAATCAAGCAGCTGTAACCCGCGTCAAGACAACCGCCGCTGCGGAAGGCTACAATGGCGCCCATCCGAGGCCTTGACCTCTCCCATGCAGCGATTCGGGAGCCCCATCGCATGAGCGCCAACTCCAGCTCCAGGGACCAGCAGACCACCGATTTCGGCTACCAGGAAGTGCCTCTCGACGAGAAGGCCTCGCGGGTCGCCGATGTATTTCACTCCGTGGCGGCTCGCTACGACGTCATGAACGACCTGATGTCGTTCGGCATCCACCGCCTCTGGAAGCGCCTGACCATCGAGCGTGCCGGCGTGCGTCCGGGGCACAGTGTGCTCGACATCGCCGGCGGCACCGGCGACCTGACGCTGAAGTTCTCGCGCACCGTGGGGCCACGCGGACGCGTCGTCCTGGCCGATATCAACGAGTCGATGCTGCGCGTCGGCCGCGACAAGCTGCTCGACCACGGCGTGGGCGGCAATGTCGAGTATGTTCAGGCCAATGCCGAGTGCCTGCCCTTTCCGGACAATACCTTCGACTGCATCACCATCGCCTTCGGCCTGCGCAACGTGACCGACAAGAATGCCGCCCTGCGCTCGATGACCCGGGTACTCAAGCCCGGCGGCCGACTGCTGGTGCTGGAGTTCTCCAAGCCGCGCAACCCCCTGCTGACCCGTGCCTATGACGAGTACTCCTTTCGTCTGCTGCCGAGGATCGGGCAGGTGGTGGCCAGCGATGCCGACAGCTACCGCTACCTGGCCGAGTCGATCCGCATGCATCCCGACCAGGAGACACTCAAGTCGATGATGGAAGCGGCCGGCCTCGAGCGGGTGGAGTACACCAACATGACCGGGGGCATCGTTGCCCTGCACCGCGGCATAAAGCTCTGAGGTGGGCATGGCCGTGACCCCGACCCTGCTGCTCGCCGCCGCCGAGAGAACCCTGAACGCCCTGCTGGCCCGTGACCCGGCGGCCTCCTCACGCCTCGCCCGCCTCGCGGGCCAGCGCCTGCTGCTGCGCCTCGAGAATCCCGAGCTGGCACTCGCCATCCACTTCCATCCCGGTGGCCTCGACCTGCTGCGCGCCGAAGGCGGCGCCGAGGAGGACCATGATGCCGTGGTCGAGCTTGATGCCGAGAGCCTCGGTGCCCTGCTCGGTGGCGCCTCCATGGAACGCCTGATGTTCCAGGGGCGGCTGGCGGTGCGTGGCCGCATCCCGCTGCTGGAGGCTACCCGCGACCTGCTGCTGGACCTCGACCTGGACTGGGAGGGGGAGCTGGCCCGCTGGCTCGGCGATATCCCGGCTCACAGCCTGGCCGAGGGTCTGCGCCGCCTGGGCCGCTTCGGGCTGCGCTCCCGCGACGAGTTCTATGCCGACCTCTCGGAGTACCTGGTCGAGGAGGCGCGCCTGCTGCCGGGCCGCCCCCAGCTCGAGGTGCTGCGCGACCACCTTACCGAGCTCGAGGTGGCCTCCGACCGCCTCGAGGCACGCCTGGCCCGCCTGCACCGGCGCCTGGCGGACAGGGTGACGGCATGATCCTGCTGCGTCTGCTGCGCATCCTGTGGGTGATCACCCGCTACCGTCTCGACACCCTGCTGCCCCTCGAGCGCCTCCCCTGGCCGCTGCGGATGCTGCTCAGGCTTTCGCCGCTGCGGCTGGTCCCCATCGGCGCGCGCTCCCGCGGAGAGCGCCTGCGCCTGGCCCTGGAGTCGCTGGGTCCCATCTTCGTCAAGTTCGGCCAGGTACTCTCCACCCGCCGCGACCTGCTGCCCGAGGACGTGGCCGACGAGCTCAAGCGGCTGCAGGACCAGGTTCCCCCCTTCCCCGGCCAACAGGCCCGTGAGGTGGTGGAAGCGGAGCTCGGGCTGCCGGTGACCGAGGCCTTCGCCCGCTTCGACACCGAGCCGTTGGCCTCGGCCTCGATCGCCCAGGTGCACGGTGCCCGGCTGCACGGCGGCGAGGAGGTCGTCGTCAAGATCATCCGCCCCGGCATCGAGCGGGTGATGCGCCAGGACATGGCCCTGCTCTACCGTTTCGCGCGACTGCTGAGCTGCGTGCCCGAGGCGCGACGCCTGCGTCCGGTGGAGGTGGTGCGCGACTACGAGACCACCCTGTTCGACGAGCTCGACCTGCACAAGGAGGCCGCCAACACCTCCCAGCTCAAGCGCAACTTCAAGGACTCTCCACTGCTCTATGTGCCCGCCATTCACTGGGAGCTGACCCGCCAGCGGGTCATGGTCCAGGAACGTATCTATGGCGTGCCGGTCGCCGATACCGACGCGCTCGAGGCCCAGGGCACCGACCTCAGGAAACTTGCCGAGCGCGGCGTGGAGATCTTCTTCACCCAGGTGTTCCGTGACAACTTCTTCCACGCCGACATGCATCCGGGGAATATCTTCGTCTCTCGCAAGCATCCCCACGACCCCCAGTACATCGCGATCGACTGTGGCATCGTCGGCAGCCTGACCCGCGAGGATCAGGACTACCTCGCCCGCAACCTGCTGGCCTTCTTCCACCAGGACTACTACGAGGTGGCGGCGCTGCATATCGAGTCGGGCTGGGTCGGCGAGCACACCCGCGCCAACGAGTTTGCCGCGGCGATTCGCACCGTGTGCGAGCCGATCCTCGAGAAGCCGCTCAAGGACATCTCCTTCGGCCAGGTGCTGCTGGGCCTGTTCCAGACCGCCCGTCGCTTCGACATGGAGGTACAGCCCCAGCTGGTCCTGCTGCAGAAGACCCTGCTCAATATCGAGGGCCTGGGGCGTCAGCTCTATCCCGAGCTGGACCTGTGGCAGACCGCCAAGCCCTACCTGGAGCGCTGGATGGAGGAGCGCGCCGGGGTAAAGGGGCTGTGGGCCTCTCTCAAGCGCCACGCCCCCGAGCTCAGCCACCAGTTGCCCGAGCTGCCAACCCTGGCCCACCAGGCGCTGGCTCAGGCCGAGCTGGAAAAGCGCCAGCGACGGCGCCAGGGCGAGGCACTGGGGGGCATCCAGTACCAGCTGGAACGCCAGGGGCGGCGCCATCGCCGGTTGCGACTGGGCCTGCTGCTGGTAGCGCTGGCCATGGCCTGGCAGCCTCTGGTCGAATGGGCCGATGGCCAACCCTGGCCGGCGCTGGTCGCCACCGTCATCGGGCTGTTGCTGCTGGCCTGGTACTGACCCCCGTTTCACGCTCGCCCTTTTTTCATGGAGACGTCATCGATGAGCGATATTCTTGAGCGGCTTCAGGTTGTCCTGGATCAACGCCGCGAGGCCAATCCGGCAGACTCCTACGTCGCTGCCTTGCATCACAAGGGCTTGAACAAGATACTCGAGAAGGTCGGCGAAGAGGCTACCGAGACCCTGCTCGCGGCGAAGGACGCCGAGGCCGGCGGTGATGCCGAACGTCAGGCATTGATCGCCGAAACGGCCGACCTGTGGTTTCATAGCCTGGTGATGCTGTCGCATCTCGGGCTCGAGCATGGTGCACTACTCGACGAACTGGCGCGTCGCTTCGGCATCTCCGGCCACGACGAGAAGGCCGCACGCGAGCCATAACCCGCTGAACACGACATCACTGGCCGTTCCGGGTGAGCCGGAACCCCCAACAAGAGGAAGCACTAATGTTAGGTGGCATCAGTATCTGGCAGCTGCTAATCGTACTCGGCATCATCATCCTGATCTTCGGCACCAAGAAGCTGCGCAACGTCGGCACCGATCTGGGTGGCGCCGTGAAGGGCTTCAAGAAGGCGATGAGCGAGGATGAGAAGGGCGAGCAGGACGAGAAGAACGGCGCCGAGAGCGAAGCGCAGGCCCGCGTCGACCACAAGGAAGAACCCAACACCTACGATGTTCAGGCCGAGCGAAAGCCCGAGGAACAAGAAGAGCGCAAATAAACTGCCATGTTCGATATCGGCTTTCTCGAACTCCTGCTGCTCGGCGTGGTAGGCCTGCTGGTGCTGGGACCGGAGCGGCTGCCCAAGGCGGCGCGCACCCTGGGCCTGTGGATCGGCAAGATCAAGCGAACCGTTTCCGGCATGCAGCGCGAGATCAGCGCCCAGCTGGAGGCGGAGGAGCTGCGCCAGAAGCTCGACGAGCAGCAGAAGAAGCTGGACGACAGCGTCTCCCGGGTGAAACACGGCGTCGAGGGCCTCGCCAAGCCCGAGGGTGGGACCCACGATGCCGAGAAGCCCCCTCGGCAGGGGCCCGAATCATCCCCGGAGCAGCGCCTGGATGATGCCCTGGCACGCGCTCGCGAGGGTGCCGCCGACGCTGACGCCGCCCCCCAGCCCTCCTCCGTCGACAAGGACGCCCCACAACGATGAGCAACCCCGGTGACGGCCCGGAACAGCACCAGGCCCCGCTGATCGAGCACCTGATCGAGCTGCGCTCGCGCCTGTTGCGCGCGGTGGTGGCGGTGCTGGTGATCTTCCTCGGCCTCTACGCCTTCGCCAACGACATCTATCTCTTCGTGGCCCAGCCGCTGATGGCGCTGCTGCCGGAAGGGTCACAGATGATCGCGACCGAAGTCGCATCGCCCTTCCTGGCCCCCTTCAAGCTGACCCTGGTGGCGGCCGTGTTTATCGCCGTGCCCTATGTCCTGCATCAGGCATGGGCCTTCGTGGCCCCGGGCCTCTACGACAACGAGAAGGCCCTGGCCATCCCGATCCTGGCCTCCAGCGTGCTGCTGTTCTACGCCGGTGCGGCCTTCGCCTATTACGCGGTCTTCCCGCTGCTGTTCGAGTTCTTCACCCAGACCGGGCCGGAGAACGTGACGGTGATGACCGATATCAACGCCTACCTCAACTTCGTCCTTAAGCTGTTCTTCGCCTTCGGCATGGCCTTCGAGATTCCCATCGCCACCTTCCTGCTGATCGCCTCGGGTGCCACCACGGTGGAGAGCCTGTCCAGGAAGCGTCCCTACATGGTGCTTGGCTGCTTCGTGGTCGGCATGCTGCTCACCCCGCCGGATGTGATCTCCCAGAGCCTGCTGGCGATCCCCATGTATCTGCTCTACGAGGTGGGGCTGCTGTTCGGCCGCCTGGCCCGACGCAAGAAGGAGCGCCGCGAGCTGGAGGACGACTCGTAAGCTGGAAGCTGGAAGCTGGAAGCTGGAAGCTGGTTCGCAGCCTGGAACAGATCGCCCCCATGGCAACGCCATGGGGGCGATTTTTCTTCCAGCTTCCAGGCGCGAAGCGCCGCTCTACAAGCTTACGGCTCCCGGCACGCCGGGTCAGAGATCCATCAGCTCATCGACCCTGTCGACCAGCTTGAAGATGCCGGTGGCGGCCTCGCTGATGCGGGTGGCGAGCATGTAGGCCGGTGTGGTGACCACCCGGTGCTCGAAGTCGACCACGATATCCTCGACGCCGCAGCTGCGGTGCAGGCCCCCCATGGCGCTGATGGCACCCGACACCCCGGGGTCCTGACCGATGGTGACGGCGATGCCTGTACCGAGCAGCTTGGGCACCATCACCGGGCTGATGCACATCAGCCCGATGGGCTTGCGCGCCTCATGGAAGCCCTGCAGCGTCTCCTTGAGCTCGTCGAGTACCCGCATCTCGGCGCCATCCACGGCGAAGCTGGAGAGGTTCTTGGCGGCACCGAAACCACCGGGCAGAATCACCGCATCGAACTCGTCGGCGTCCAGTTCGTCCAGTGCCTGGATATCACCCCGCGCCAGGCGAGCCGACTCACTGAGCACACTGCGCGTCTCCCCTTCAACCTCCTCGCCGCTTCGATGATCGATGACGTGGTGCTGGGGAATATCCGGGGCAAAACAGCGATAGCCGAGACCCAGCTGGTCGAGCCGCAGCAGCGTCAGGGTGGTCTCGTAGATCTCGGCGCCATCATGGACACCACAGCCCGAGAGGATCACCGCCACCTGTTTGCTCATGCCTATCTCCTTGCAGAAGTCGCCTGCCAACGAGCGACAGGACCAATAATCGAATATGACACTCTAGAGCCATCCCCCGGGTGCGACAAGGCGAGCCTTTCGGCACCAGGCCACACTGATATACTCATGGGCCGTCCATTCCCATCCAAGTCATCAAAGAGCGCCGGACTTCCGTCGGTGGCGCCAGAGCCGGAGAGACGATCTTGAGCTTCACGACCCCACGCCACTTTCCCGCCACTCGCATGCGGCGCATGCGCCGCGATGCCTTCTCGCGCCGCCTGATGAGCGAGAACGTGCTGACGCCGGCCGACCTGATCTGGCCGGTCTTCGTCCTGGAGGGCGAGGGTCAGCGCGAACCGGTGCCCTCCATGCCGGGGGTCGAGCGACTCTCGGTGGACCTGCTGATCGAGGAGGCCCGGGAAGCACTCGAGCTGGGCATTCCCGCCCTGGCCCTGTTCCCGGTCGTTGATGCCTCGCTGAAGAGCGAACTGGCCGAGGCCTCCTACAGCCCCGATGGCCTGGTGCAACGCAGCGTGCGGGCCCTCAAGGAGGCCCTCCCGGAGCTGGGCATCATCACCGATGTGGCCCTGGACCCCTACACCAGCCACGGCCAGGACGGCATCCTCGACGAGCAGGGCTATGTGCAGAATGACCGCACCGTGGAGACGCTGCTCAGGCAGGCACTCTCCCACGCCGAGGCCGGTGCCGACGTGGTGGCACCCTCGGACATGATGGATGGCCGCATCGGCGAGATTCGTCAGGTGCTCGAGCAGGAACAGCGGGTCAATACCCGCATCATGGCCTACAGCGCCAAGTATGCCTCGCGCTACTACGGCCCCTTCCGCGACGCGGTGGGCTCCGCCGCCAACCTGGGCAAGGCCGACAAGAGCACCTACCAGATGGACCCGGCCAACGGCGACGAGGCGCTGCATGAGGTGGCCATGGACCTGAGCGAGGGTGCCGACATGGTGATGATCAAGCCCGGCATGCCCTACCTCGACGTGGTGCGTCGGGTGAAGGATGAGCTGAAGGTACCCACCTATGCCTATCAGGTCAGCGGCGAGTACGCCATGCATATGGCGGCCTTCGAGAACGGCTGGCTGGATGCCGACAGCGTGATCCTCGAATCCCTGCTGTGCTTCAAGCGCGCCGGCGCCGATGGCGTGCTGACCTACTTCGCCAAGCGGGCCGCACGACTGCTCGCCGAGCAGTAGCGGCTTCAGGCGTCGGCCTCCGGGCAACAGGCGCCCCCGGCCGACGCCGATGACCTGCCGACTCGCGCTATACCGCGATCTGGCCGCCATCCTGCCTCTGAATCACCACGGTAGACGCCCGGGGCCGCACACTGCCCCGGGCCTGCTCGGTGGCATCCTCCGAGGCCGGCCAGTTGCCCGGGTGCTGGATATTGATAAACAGCGCCGTCCTATCCGGGGTGGCGAAAATCCCGGTGACCTCACAGCCATTGGGCCCCACCGCGAAGCGCTTGAGGTGCTGCTGGTTATCGGCAGTCACCACGGCCTGCTCGCCGCCCACCCCCAGGGCCCCCGGCACCACCGCCAGCAGCTGATCATTGGTGTGCTCGGCGACCCCCGCGTAGCCGTTATCGGTCTGGATCCACAGGATCCCCTGCCCATCACCACGGTCGTCGTACCAGAGGCCATCGGGGCTGGCGAACTGTTTCATCTCGGTCAGCCCTGAGGGGTTGTCGCTATCGGCGGCTGCCGCCCCGAAGACGAACACTTCCCATGCGAAGCGAGTCACTCCATCGCCTTCCCGCCAGCGGATGATATGTCCCGCACCGTTGTCGGGTCGCGGATTGGCGGGGTTGGTCGGAGCGGTGGCAAACCCCACACCCGGCTCCTCGACCGCACCGCCGCCATTGGTGAAGGTCGACTCGCTCCCCTCCCCGGTGCGCTGGCTGTTGTTGGTCAGGGTGATATAGACCTCGCCGGAGGCGGGATCCACGCTGGCCCACTCGGGACGATCCATGGGCGTGGCCCCCATCAGATCGGCGGCGTCGCAGGTATTGATGATGATGCCTGCCAGATCGTCGGCGGCCAGCCCCAGGGCCTGGTGGAGGCGGCGACCGTCAACGGTCTTCGCCTCCGGGGTCAGTGGCAACCACTCCCCTCGACCGTCGGCATCGAAGCGCGCGGCATACAGCACGCCGTGATCCAGGTACTTGGCCCCGATGGCCAGCCGGTCGTAGGCCTCCCCGGGGCGGTTGGCATCGGCCGGCTCCCAGGCGGCGGCGGAGACGAACTTGTAGATATACTCGTTGCGGGCGTCGTGCCCGGAGTAGAAGACCACCGGCCTGCCCGGCTCAAGCTTGCCGAGCCAGCAGCCCTCGTGACGAAAGCGCCCCATCGCGGTGCGCTTCATGGCTCGGCGAGAGCCGTCGTAGGGATCGACTTCCACCTGGTAACCGAAGGTGCGCGCCTCGTTGCGATAGTCCTCGCGGGCATCGGCGCCCCGCGGGGTGATATCGAAGCGGGCGAACTCGTCGTTCCGCTCGGTGGGGTCACCGGCCGAGGTCTCCCAGCCATAGCGGGAACGCCGGGTGGGGACCCCGATGCGAGCATCGTCCCGAAAGCGCTCGCCGCTATTGACGAAGATATTCGGCCAGTTCTCCTCGCAGGCCAGGTAGGTGCCCCAGGGAGTGAAGCCGTTGCCGCAATTATTGTTGGTGCCGCGGGCAAGCCTGCCCTCCGGCGAGAAGCGCGTACGCACATAGTCGCTGCCGGCGACCGGTCCGGCGATATCCATCACGGACGCACTGGTAAGCCGACGGTTATAGGGGGAGCCTGGCACATGGCGCCAGTGGCCATCGGCGGACGCCTCCACCTCCACCAGTGTCACGCCATGGGCATTGATCTCGGTGCGCGACTCCTCGGCGGGGCGGACACCCTCCTCAGCATTGGTCGGGCCTCCCTCAGGCGCCCACAGCGCCTGCTGGTCGATATACTCGTTGTTCAGCGCCAGCACGAAGCGCCGGGAGGCCGTCGACTCATCCAGCGCAAAGCCATGCATGCCATCATGGTGCATGCCCACGCTGGTGGCCTGACGCTCCGCGGTCATGGGCAGCCCGTCATGCCACCCCTGGGTCTCCTCGGCGAGCGATGTGCCCCAGGGCACCAGCACCTGGGCGGTATAGCCCGGCGGCACCACCACGGCGTCGGTGCACGAGCCGCGTACCGATTCGAAGGCCAGGGCCAGTGGCGTTTTCTGGTCGACACTCGAAGCCAGCACCCGAGCGGCCCCACCGAAACCCAGCATCGAGGCGGCCGCCAGCCCCAGGCCGCCACGCATCACGCTGCGCCGCGAGACATGACGCTCGAGAACGGAGGCGAAGGGCTCGTTGGTGCCGGGATTCAGGACGCGGTGATCCTCGATTTCCTTGCTCATGCTGCTCTCCTCGTCGGGTGGGGGGAGCGTCAGTCGCTTCCAGCTAACGAGGTCAGGCTAGGCGATAGAGGTGACAGTACGATGAACCACCGGAAGGGAGGCGACACCCTGGCCGCCTGTCAGGCGGCCACGCTCGAGCTATCCCTTGCGGAAGGCCGCGAGGTCGTGGGGGTCGAACCCCTCGACGCGCTCGGGCAGGCCCCGCTCCTCCCGGGCCTGACGCACCCTCAGGCGCTCGGCAACGGCTTCGCCATCATCATCCAGGGTGCGACCGTTGAGGTCGGCTAGCTGCAGCATGCCCTGGTGGTAGAACGCGAGCAGGTCCAGGGCGGTATCATTGCCCTCCTCGGAGGCACGCCGCAGCCCCGGCAGGTAGCCGCTGACCCGTGCGAGGTGATGCTTGAGCTGCCACGCATAACGCACCTCCGCCATCCAGGGGCGCTCACGCACCACGGCAAATACCAGGCTGGTCGATATCAGGCCCAGCACCACCCCCAACACATTGAGCCAGAAGCCGCCGTCGAAGGCGGCCTGCAGCAACTGGGAAAACAGCAGTCCGAAGACCACCAGCTGGGCCGCCATGGCCAGGCTGATCAGGCGACCCTTGCGGCGGTAAGTCTCGGGGTCGTGCTCCTCGAAGTGAAACGACATGGCGCTCTCCTGGGTAACGAGTCGGGAATCGGGCGCATTATCCCGGCATCGCCACCCAGGGTACAGTGCGGACGATGTACCACCACGCAGTGCCACTACAGGTGAGTGGCGCCGGGGGACAGGCCGAAGAGGGGGGCCTATGCCAGGGGTGAGAAGCACTGCTTCGAACGGGCTGGCCATGGATGGTCAGCACAGGTCCTGCAAGCGGAGCAGGACGCGAGAGCGAAGCAGGGCATCGGTAGCGCCCAGGGATGGGGTTACAGCGCCCCCTCGATGGTCCGGCACCCCGGGGCCTGTCGCCGGATCAGCCTCGTGTGCTACCTCAAGCGCTCGGCGGCGGAGAGCAGCAGATGCTCGGTGGTCTCCCAGCCAATGCAGGCGTCGGTGACCGACACCCCGTGGCGTAAGCGCCCCGGCTCCAGCGCCTGCTTGCCCTCGTGAAGATGACTCTCCAGCATCACTCCGGTGATCGCCGTCTCGCCGGCCTGGCGCTGTGCCAGCACGTCGAGCAGCACCTCGCTCTGGCGGCGATGATCCTTGCGGGCGTTGGCGTGGCTGCAGTCCACCATCAGCCGCGGGGAGAGGCCACCCTCTTCCAGGGCGCGACGAGCCGCCTGAACATGGTGCGCCTGGTAGTTGGGCTCGCCGTGACCGCCGCGCAGCACCAGCTGGGTGTAAGGATTGCCCGCGGTATCGCGGATCACCGGCCGCCCCTCGCTATCCATGCCGAAATGGCTATGGGGATGAGCCGCGGCACGCATGGCATCCAGGGCCACGCCGATATCACCGCCGGTGGCATTCTTGAAGCCCACCGCCGCCGCGAGACCACTGGCCAGCTCACGGTGCAGCTGGGACTCGGTGGTACGGGCGCCGATCGCCACCCAGGAGAGCAGATCCTCCAGATAGGGCGCCAGCATCGGCTGCAGAAGTTCGGTGGCCACCGGCAGGCCCAGTGCCGTCACATCGTGCATCAGCCGGCGCGAGACCTCGAGGCCGCGAGCCATGTCCCCCGTGCCGTCGAGGCCGGGGTCATAGGCCAGCCCCTTCCATCCCACGGTAGTGCGCGGCTTCTCGACATAGACCCGCATCACAAGCAGCAGGCGGTCTTCCACTCGTGCCGATAGTTCTGCCAGCCGCTGGGCATACTCCAGGGCTGCCCGGGGGTCGTGGATGGAGCAGGGGCCGACCACCACCAGCAGGCGATCATCGTGGCCGGCAAGAATATTGTGCACGGCTCGGCGCTGGCTCTCGACGCGGCGCTTCAGACCAGCGGCGAGCGGTAGCTCACGGCACAGATCGCCGGGCGTGGGCAACACTCGAGCGGGATGGACGGCGGGGCGCAGGGAATCGTTCAGGGGGGCGGCGGCAAGGGTCGCATTCATGGCGTCATCAACTCCGGGTAGCGGTCATACATCGTGTTTGTCGGATGCCACCGATCTCGCTACGGTCGGATGTGGCGGAGTGAGCCGACCGCAGCTCGCTAAATCGCCAGTAGCCGTAATAGCCCACGCAGCAGAGGGTCTGGCGGATGGCGATGGATGCGGTCATGGTTCTCTCCTCGATGTCTACTATGCTGTCGGGCGACGTGGCCGTGATGGTGTCGGGTAGCCTGGAACGCAGAACCCCCGGGCGGGGCTGCCGTCCGGGGGTTCTGGTGGAGGCGGCCCTGGGGGTGTGCCTCCGGCGATGTCGTCTCTTGCGCGTTCAGGACATGGCCGCCGGCACACCGGTCATAAAATAGCCATACCAGAAACCGCCCGTAGCCGCGCACAGCGATACCACACGCTCGCTGGCGGCGTGATGGTGAAAGCGGTGGGTGGCGGATGCGGTCATGGGTCTCTCCTGTGCAGTCGCTTTATCGTGCCGCATCGCGGCAGGGCTGACAAGGCCCATCACGCTAAAGGCCGAATGGTTCAGCCGGCGAACAGCTGGTACCAGCCGATGGTGGCCGGCAGGCAGCTCATGGCCACCAGCACGATCAGGCCCATGATGATGGACAGCAGGCCGCTGTTGTCGCTGAAATTCTCGTCATGTCCCGCCATGTGTCGCTCCTTCGATTGCGTCAGGATATTGGATCAGGGTAAGGCACTATTCTAGCGAAGATGACGCCCCCCGGCACGGCGCCGATGGTCGCACTCTGCTGATCTTTTTGCAGGCTCAGCGCAGATGGCGACCGCCATCCACCGGCAGGGTAGCGCCGGTGACATAGCGGTTGTCGAGCAGGTAGCGCAGGGTCTGATAGATGACCCCGGGGCCGGGCACCTTCTGCATCACCGACTTGGCACGCGCCTTCTCGGCATAGGCCTCGTCATCATCCTCACCCAGCATGATCAGCGCCGGGGCGATGGCGTTGACCTGAATATCGGGGGCGTACATGGCGGCGAACGAGAGGGTCAGGTTATCGAGCCCCGCCTTGCTGGCGGCGTAGGCCGCGTGCTTCCGGGAGCCCTTCTGCACCACGTAGTCGGTCATATGCACGATATCGCGCTGGGGCTCGCTGCACGCCTCGAGCAACCCCCGGGCGTGCAGGTTGATCAGATAGGGGGCCTGCATATGCACCCGGAACAGCCGCTCGAAGGTCGCCCCCGCCTCCTCCCCACAGGAGTCTGGCGCCCAGTCGCTGGCGTTATGCACGATGGCACGCAGCGACGCCGTCTCGCGCTTGAGCCGCGCCAGGAAGTCGAGAATACCCGCCTCGCTGGCGAAGTCGGCCTGCAGGGTGACGATACCTCGCTCGCGCAGCGCCTCGAGCTCGGGTCGCTCGCGACGATAGCTGATGATCACCGGATGGCCGTCGTTGATCAGCTGCTCGGCGCAGTGGCGACCCAACCGCTGAGCGCCGCCGGTGATCAGGATCGGCGAAGCGCTCATGCACCGGCCTCATGCCGCAGGCTTCCCGCGGTGGGCACGATGGGGTCGCGGGGCGCATAGGCGAACACGTCGGAGAACACCCGCGAGGGCGACAGGCCCAACGAGGCCAGCACATCGACGCAGGCGTAGACCATGCCCGGTGAACCGGAGAGGTAGACATCCTGCTCCGAGACATCCTCGAGCCCATTGGCCAGCGCCTGGTCGATGCGGCCGTGATGCCCAACCACCCGTTCGCCGGCCCAGGGCAGCGCCGGGGCCACCTCGGTGACCGGGTGGAAGTGGAAGTGGCGATGCGACTCGGCCCACTCCCGGGGCAGGCTCTCCAGATAGAGATCGCGCTCCTCCCGCGCCGCCCACCACAGGGCGATCTCGCGCTCGGGGTCGGCGGCCAGCGCCCCCTCGACCAGCGCCTTCAACTGGGCGAAGCCGGTACCGGCGGCGATCAGCAGCAACGGCCGCCGACTGTCGGGGTCGAGCACGCAGTCACCGCCAGGCAGGCGCAGGGTCAGGTGGTTGGCCACCTTGACCAGCTCGCGCAGCCGCACGGAGTTGCCGCGCTCCGGCCAGTGCTGGATATGCAGCTCGATCTCGCCGTCGCCACGCCAGGCATTGGCGATGGAGAACGGCACCCAGACCTCTTCGGCGAGCTTGAGCTCCAGATATTGGCCGGGGTCGTGGGCGGCCGCCTCGGCGCGTCCGTCGAGTCGGACGCGGAAGACGTCCTGGCTGAGGTCCTCGACCTCGGTGACCGGGCAGGTCAGGATCCTTGGGGTCATGAAATCCTCGTACGCATGTCAGGGGGTCGTGTTGTCGGGGAGTTCGATGCCCAGCTCGTTCCAGCGCTCGCTGACGCGGGCCTTGACGGCCTCGTCCATGACGATGGGCTCGCCCCACTCGCGGTCGGTTTCGCCGGGCCACTTGCTGGTGGCATCCAGGCCCATCTTGGAGCCCAGGCCCGAGACGGGCGAGGCGAAGTCCAGATAGTCGATGGGCGTGTTCTCCACCATCACGGTATCGCGGGCCGGGTCCATGCGCGTGGTGATGGCCCAGATCACATCCTTCCAGTCCCGGGCATCGACGTCGTCATCGAGCACCACCACGAACTTGGTGTACATGAACTGGCGCAGGAAGCTCCAGACACCCATCATCACCCGCTTGGCGTGACCGGGATACTGCTTCTTCATGGTCACCACGGCCATGCGGTAGGAGCACCCCTCCGGCGGCAGATAGAAGTCGACGATCTCCGGGAACTGTCGACGCAGGATCGGCACGAACACCTCGTTCAGCGCCAGGCCCAGGATCGCCGGCTCATCGGGGGGGCGTCCGGTATAGGTGGAGTGATAGATGGCATTCTCGCGCATGGTCATGCGCGTCACCGTGAATACCGGGAAGCTGTCGACCTCGTTGTAGTAGCCGGTATGGTCGCCATAGGGGCCTTCCGGCGCCATGTCATCGGGGTAGATGAAGCCCTCGAGGATGATCTCCGCCGAGGCCGGCACCTCCAGGTCGACATGGCCACACTTGACCAGCTCGGTGCGCGAGCCGCGCAGCAGCCCCGCGAAGGCGTATTCGGAGAGCGAGTCGGGCACCGGGGTCACCGCACCCAGGATGGTGGCCGGGTCGGCCCCCAGCGCCACCGCCACCGGGAAGGGCTCGCCGGGGTGTGCCTGCTGGAACTCCTGGAAGTCCAGCGCCCCGCCACGATGGGAGAGCCAGCGCATTATCAGCCGGTTCCGGCCGAGCTTCTGCTGCCGATAGATGCCCAGGTTCTGGCGCTTCTTGTGGGGCCCCCGGGTGATCACCAGCGGCCAGGTGACCAGTGGTGCGGCATCACCGGGCCAGCAGTGCTGGATCGGCAGGCGGTCGAGATCGACCTCCTCTCCCTCGTAGACCAGCGCCTGCACCGGGGCCGAGCGCACGCTCTTGGGCCCCATGCTCATCACCTGCTTGAAGATCGGCAGCTTGTCCCAGGCATCACGAAAGCCCTTGGGAGGCTCCGGCTCCTTGAGGAAGGCGAGCAGCTCACCCACCTCACGCAGGGCGGCAACCGAGTCCTGGCCCATGCCCAGGGCCACCCGGCGCGGCGTGCCGAAGAGGTTGCCCAGCAGCGGCATATCATGGCCCTTGACGTTCTCGAACAGCAGGGCCGGACCTCCCGCGCGCAGGGTGCGGTCGCAGATCTCGGTGATCTCGAGGTAGGGGTCCACCTCGGCGCTGATGCGCTTGAGCTCTCCCTGAGCCTCCAGGGCAGCGATAAACTCGCGCAGATCCTTGTACTTCATTCGGACTTCCCGATCCCAGAATGACGAAAGGGGCAGCATAGCACGCCCCTTGAATAGGTCTGATGAGTTGCCAGTGTAAGCGGCGCCGGGGACAGGTCGAAGAGGGGGTCCTATGCCAGGGACGGCATCGGTAGCGCCCAGGGAGGGGTTTACAGCGCCCCCTCGCAGGCCTGTCGCCGGGTTAGCCGCGCCATGGCCAGAATCAACGTCGTTTCATCGCCTCGAAGAACTCGATGTTGGTCTTGGTATCCTTGAGGCGGTCGATCAGGAACTCGGTGGCCGCGGTATCCTCCATGGGATTGAGCAGCTTGCGCAGGATCCACATGCGCTGCATCTCGTCCTCGGAGGCCAGCAGATCCTCGCGACGGGTACCGGAACGGCGGATATTGATCGCCGGATAGACGCGACGCTCGGCCAGCTTGCGATCGAGGTGCGCCTCCATGTTGCCGGTGCCCTTGAACTCCTCGAAGATCACCTCGTCCATCTTGGAGCCGGTGTCGACCAGCGCGGTGGCGATGATGGTCAGGCTGCCGCCCTCCTCGATATTGCGCGCCGCACCGAAGAAGCGCTTGGGCTTCTCGAGGGCGTGGGCATCGACACCACCGGTGAGCACCTTGCCGGAGCTCGGCACCACGGTATTGTAGGCACGCGCCAGACGGGTGATGGAGTCGAGCAGGATCACCACGTCCTTCTTGTGCTCCACCAGGCGCTTGGCCTTCTCGATCACCATCTCGGCGACCTGCACATGGCGTGCCGGTGGCTCATCGAAGGTCGAGGCCACCACCTCGCCGCGCACGGTGCGTGACATCTCGGTCACCTCCTCCGGGCGCTCGTCGATCAGCAGCACGATCAGGTGACACTCGGGGTTGTTGCGGGTGATCGAGGTGGCGATATTCTGCAGCATCAGCGTCTTGCCCGCCTTGGGCGGAGAGACCAGCAGGCCGCGCTGCCCCTTGCCGATGGGGGCCACCAGATCGATGATCCGCGCCGTGAGATCCTCGGTGGAGCCGTTGCCGATCTCCGTGCGCAGCCGCTCCTGAGGGAACAGCGGCGTGAGGTTCTCGAACAGGATCTTGTGCTTGGCGTTCTCCGGCCGATCGAAGTTGATCTGGCTGACCTTGAGCAGGGCGAAGTAGCGCTCTCCCTCCTTGGGCGGGCGAATCTTGCCGGAGATGGAGTCGCCCTTGCGCAGGTTGAAGCGGCGAATCTGTGACGGCGAGACATAGATGTCATCGGGCCCGGCCAGGTAGGAACTGTCGGCGCTGCGCAGGAAGCCGAAGCCATCCTGAAGGATCTCCAGCACGCCATCGCCATAGATCGGCTCGCCGCTCTTGGCGTGCTTCTTGAGGATGGCAAAGATGATGTCCTGCTTGCGAGAACGTGCCAGGTTGTCGATGCCCATCTCGCGGGCCATCTCCAGCAGTTCCGGCACGGGCTTTTGCTTGAGTTCGGTAAGATTCATCGGTGTGTTCAGACGTTGCTCTTGGTAAGCCGGGCGGCATGCGCCGTGAGGAAAAGCGACAGGAGGCGAGAAGTAGACGCCCTGTAGGTGCGTTCAGAGCCCGGACAGGCTACCTCTGGACATGATGCGTCGTATGGCCATGGGCGGTCGGCCGCACGGGGCTGCCGAACCGATAGCGAGAGCGAGGAAGCAGGTTCATTTCGCCTGATCAGGGGTTCGGGGCCGCTAGGCCGGGAACACGATCTGATGCAGTGGGCTGTCTGACGACTTGGAAGTGACCGAGACGAATCGCCGGTTCGGTCGGAAAGCATTTGGAACAGGCGAACGCCTCGATACTAGACAAGCCCGCCGATGAACGCAAGCCCTGCCATTCGTGGCGATTGACAGCGCCGCGGCTTGGCAGCACCCTTTTTCGAGACCCGTCGAAGGAAGATTCATGACCTCGCCACAGGACCCGGCTCCCCTCGCCCAGGATGGCACCAGCGCCCCCCGCCTGGCCGCCATCGACCTGGGCTCCAACAGCTTTCATCTGCTGGTGGCCGGCTACCGGAACCACCGCCTGCAGATTATCTCGCGCCTCGGCGAGAAGGTGCAGCTCGCCGCGGGTCTCGACGATAGCGGCACCCTCGACGACGCCAGTATGGCAAGGGGCCTGCGGTGCCTGGAACACTTTGCCCCCCTGTTGGAGGGCGTCACGCCGCGCCACCTGCGCATCGTGGGTACCAGCGCGCTGCGCGAAGCCACCAACAGCGGGACCTTTATCGAGCTTGCCAGGACCCGCCTGGGGCACCGGGTCGAGATCATCTCCGGCCGCGAGGAGGCACGCCTGATCTACCTGGGCGCCGCCCATGCCCTCGCCGACCGTAACCTCGCCGACCAGACTCTCGGACCAGCCAACAGGCGACTGGTCACCGACATCGGTGGCGGCTCCACCGAGGTCATCATCGGCGAAGGCTTCGCGCCGCTGGCGCTGGAGAGTCTGAGCATGGGCTGCGTGACCTTTTCTCGCCGCTTCTTCGCCGACGGCGAGATCACCGAGCAGCGCATGCGTCGGGCCGAGCTGGCCGCCCTCTCCGAGCTGGCCGCGATCTGTCCGGCCTATCGAGAACTGGGGTGGCAGCGGGCGATTGGCACCAGTGGCACCCTCCAGGCCGCCGCCGCGGTGCTGGCGAAGAGTGGTGACTGCCGGGAGGGGCAGATCACCCGTGGGGGCTTGACCGAACTGCGCCGCCGGCTGATCAAGTTCAAGCATCTGGACAGGGTCTCCCTGGAGGGGCTGAAGCCCGATCGTGCACGGGTCTTCCCGGCGGGCATGGCGATACTTGGTGCCATCTTCGAGGCCTTCGGGCTCGAGCAGATGGACTACACCGATGGCGCCCTGCGCGAAGGTGTGCTCTACGACCTGGTGGGGCTGCACGGCTAGGGCGCGGCCGCCTGCCACCCCTCGGCCAGCGCCAGCCAGCGCCCGGCGTCCGGCGCGAGGACCGCCACCGGCGTTTCCCCCGCCAGGATCACCACCAGCCGCGCGCGCTCCCAGGGCGGCACTCCCAGCTCCTGAAGCAACCGTTTGAGATCGCGCCGTCCACGCCCGGCCAGGCGCAGGCGTTCGCCACCGCGGCGCGGCATGGCCCTCAATCGCTGCTCGCCCCCCTCCGGCCCCGCCAGCGCGACCTCACAGTGACCGTAGGGCGTGACGAGCGGCGAGGCGCCATCCCACTCCACCTGCCATGAAGTCGAGAGAGGGGGCATCGGCGCCATCAGATACAGATGACCTCGCCATATTCGCGCCTCGCCACCACGCCAGGTGATTCGCGTCTCGGCGTCCCGGCGCGCATGCAGCTGCGCCAGCAGGCTCTCCAGGCGACGCGCCGGCGGTAGCACCAGCCCCAACCGCCCACAACAGTGACGCACCAGCAGGCGACGACGCGGCGACGACAGCCGGGCCAGGCCATCGAGGGGCAGGCAGCCCGGATCGCCGTTCAGGGAGGCCAGATCAAGCTCCGCCAGCTCCCCCAACAAGCCATCGGCCTCGGCACAGAGCGCCGCACTGCGCCCCAGCGATCGAGTGGCCTGGGGCCAGCGCTCGGCGAGACGCGGCAGGATGGCATGGCGCAGATAGTTGCGATCCTGATCGCTAACCGCGTTGCTGGGATCTTCCGTCCAGGCGAGGCCACGGCGAGCCGCCTCGGCCTCGAGTCGCGCTCGGGAGGTCTCCAGCAACGGGCGCAGCAGACGCCGACCCCGCCAGTCTCGCTCGGCAGGCATGCCGGCCAGGCCGCGAACCCCGCTCCCGCGCAGGGCGGCGAGCAGAAGCGTTTCCGCCTGATCATCGCGATGCTGGGCCAGCATCAGGCTCTCGCCTGGCGCCACATGCCGATGGAAGGCCGCGTAGCGCGCCTCTCGGGCGGCGCCCTCGAGCCCCTGGCCGGTGGCAAGGTCGACATCGACCCGCGCCACGCTGAGCGGCACCTCAAGGCGCTCGCACAGCACCCGGCAGTGTGCCTCGAAATCATCGGCGGCGGCCTGCAGGCCATGGTGAACATGAATCGCGCGAAGGGGACGGGGATGACGCCGACAGGCATCGGCGGCCAGGGTCAGCAGCAGGGAGGAGTCCAGGCCACCGGAGAGGGCTACCCATACACAACGCCCCGGCGCAGTCTGCGCCAGGGCGTTGTCGATCAAGATCTGCAGGTCCATGCCGGCACCCGGAGGCGAGCCGTTACGCCGGCGCTCCATAACTCATCAGGCGCTGATAGCGACGCTCCAGCAGGGCATCGGTATCCATGGCATCGAGACGCTCCAGGCTAGCCAGCAAGGCCTCCTTGACGCGCTCGGCGGTGGCTTCCGGCTGGCGGTGGGCGCCGCCCAGGGGCTCGGGGATCAGGGTATCGACCAGTCCCAGCTCCTTGAGGCGTTCGGCGGTGATCCCCATGGCCTGGGCCGCATCGGACGCCTTGTCGGCGCTCTTCCACAGGATCGAGGCGCAGCCCTCGGGGGAGATCACCGAGTAGGTGGAGTACTGCAGCATGGCCAGCTCGTCGCAGACGCCGATGGCGAGCGCCCCGCCGGAGCCACCCTCGCCCACCACGGTGGCCAGCACCGGCGTGCGCAGGCGCGACATCACGCCCAGGTTGTAGGCGATGGCCTCCGACTGGCCCCGCTCCTCGGCGTCGATGCCGGGGTAGGCGCCGGGGGTGTCGATAAAGGTCAGCACCGGCATGCCGAAGCGCTCGGCCATCTCCATCAGTCGACACGCCTTGCGATACCCCTCGGGACGCGGCATCCCGAAGTTGCGACGTACCTTCTCGTGGACATCACGCCCCTTCTGGTGGCCGATCACCATGACCGGGCGGTCGTCGAGGCGTGCCACCCCGCCGACGATGGCGGCATCATCGGCGAAACGACGATCGCCGTGAAGCTCGTCGAAATCGCTGAAGACGTGCTCCAGGTAGTCCAGGGTGTAGGGACGCTGGGGATGCCGAGAGAGCTGCGAGACCTGCCACGGGGTGAGGTCCTTGAAGATCGACTCGGTGAGCTTGCGGCTCTTCTCCTCGAGGCGCTCGATCTCGTCACTGAGGCTGACCTGGCTGTCGTTGCCGACCAGCCTGAGCTCCTCGATCTTGGCCTGGAGCTCGGCGATGGGCTGTTCGAAGTCGAGATAGTTGGGATTCATTGGCGGCTGGCCTTATGGTGTTCTGCCGGCCGCCACAAGCGGCACGACCGGCACGTATAAAGGAAAGTGACAGGCATTATCGCACCCTCAACGCGACACGCAAGGCGGCAGGAACAGGGGCGAGAAGCGCCGTGGATAGCTGCGAGCCCGGCACCTTGCGGCGTCAGCGATACTTCAGTCGCACCCCATCCTGGCCCTGGACCTCGCGCAGGCCGATCAGCAGCTCGTCGGTCGGGGAGACCCTCCACTCCTCGGCAAGCTCCAGCCAGCCGGTGGCCTGGGCATTGCGATAGCGTAGCCGAACCGGCAGCCCCTCGGCATCGCGGTGAGGGTCGAGGCTCGCACGTAGCGAGTCGACCAACCGCCCGTTGACCGCCGAGCCATCCAGGGAGAGCTCCACCGCCTGACCGTAGCGGGTTCGTGCGGCGACCATGGGAGTGACCTCCTTGCCACGCAGGCGAAGTCCTCCCGAGTAGTCGTCACTGGAGACCTCGCCCTCGACGATCAGCACCTGTTCGGTCTCGAGCTGGCCACGCATCTGGTCGAAGAGTTCGCCGAACAGCGACGCCTCGATGCGACCGGTGCGATCGTCCAGGGTCAGGAAGGCCATGGTGTCACCACGCTTGGACTTCATGGTCCTCACCCCCACGACCAGCCCCGCGACGCGCTGGGGCTCCCGGGAGGGCTTGAGGTCGGCGATACGGGTGGAGACGAAGCGCTCCAGCTCCTTCTCATACTCATCGATGGGGTGGCCGGTCAGGTAGAGACCCAGCGTGTCCTTCTCACCGGAGAGACGCTGCTTGTCGCTCCATTCGCGCACTCCGCGATACTCCGCGTAGGCGTCGCCCTCCTCGGTGGGCTCGGCAAAGGCCTCCCCGAACATGTCGATCATGCCCAGGCTCTGGTTGGTCTGGGTCTGGGCGGCGGCCTTGAGGGCATCGTCCAGGGCGGCGGTGAGCACCGCACGATTGGGCCCCAGGGTATCCAGGGCGCCGGAGCGAATCAGCGCCTCGAGCGTGCGCTTGTTCATGCGCTTGGGATCGATACGGCGGCAGAAGTCGAAGAGGTCCGTGAAGGGGCCGCCGGCCTCGCGAGCCTCGACGATGGCGCCGATCGGCCCCTCGCCCACACCGCGAATCGCTCCCAGGCCATAGATCACCCGCGCCTGTTCATCGACGCTGAACTTGTAGCTGCCGACATTGACGTCCGGTGGCGTCACGGTCAGCCCGAGGTTGCGACACTCCTCGATCAGCGGCACCACCTTGTCGAGATTATCCATCTCGGTGGAGATCACCGCCGCCATGAAGGGGCCGGGATAGTGCGCCTTCAGCCACGCCGTCTGGTAGGAGACCAGTGCATAGGCCGCCGAGTGAGACTTGTTGAAGCCATAACCGGCAAACTTCTCCACCAGATCGAAGATATTGCCGGCAAGGTCGGCATCGATACCGTTGGCCTCGCACCCCTCCATGAAGCCGGCGCGCTGCTTGGCCATCTCCTCGGGCTTCTTCTTGCCCATGGCCCGGCGCAGCATGTCGGCCTGCCCCAGGCTGTAGCCGGCCATCACCTGGGCGATCTGCATCACCTGCTCCTGATAGAGGATGATGCCGTAGGTGGGGGCAAGCACCGGCTCGAGCAGTTCATGCTGGTAGTCCGGGTGAGGGTAGGAGATCTCGGCCCGGCCATGCTTGCGGTTGATGAAGTCGTCGACCATGCCGGACTGCAGGGGCCCCGGACGGAACAGCGCCACCAGGGCGATCATGTCCTCAAGGGAGTCAGGCAGCAGGCGCTTGATCAGCTCCTTCATGCCGCGGGATTCGAGCTGGAACACCGCCGTGGTCTCGGCGCGCTTGAGCATCTCGAAGGTGGGCGCATCGTCCAGCGGAATGGTATCGATGTTCAGCGGCCCCTGCCCCTCGACGGCCCGCACCTTGTCGACCATCTCCAGCGCCCAGTCGATGATGGTCAGGGTGCGCAGGCCGAGGAAGTCGAACTTGACCAGGCCGGCATCCTCGATGTCGTTCTTGTCGAACTGCACCACCAGGCCGGAGCCGTCCTCGTCGCAGAGCAGTGGCGAGAAGTCGGTGAGCTTGGTCGGTGCGATCACCACGCCACCGGCATGCTTGCCGGTGCCCCGGGTGATGCCCTCCAGCTTGAGGGCCATCTCCCAGATCTCGGCGGCCTCCTCGTCGTTGTCGAGGAACTCCTTGAGCGCCGGCTCGGCCTCGATCGCCTTGGCCAGCGTCATGCCGACCTCGAAGGGGATCAGCTTGGAGAGCTTGTCGCCCAGCGAGTAGGGCTTGCCCTGGGCACGCGCCACATCACGCACCACCGCCTTGGCCGCCATGGTGCCGAAGGTGACGATCTGGGAGACGGCGTCGCGCCCGTAACGGTCCGCCACATAGTCGATCACCCGGTCGCGCTTCTCCATGCAGAAGTCGACGTCGAAGTCGGGCATCGAGACCCGCTCGGGGTTGAGGAAGCGCTCGAAGAGCAGGTCGTAACCGATGGGGTCGAGATCGGTGATCTTCTGGGCGTAGGCGACCAGCGAGCCGGCACCGGAGCCGCGTCCGGGGCCCACCGGCACGTCGTTGTCCTTGGCCCACTGGATGAAGTCCATCACGATCAGGAAGTAGCCGGGGAAGCCCATCTGAATGATGATCTCGAGCTCGAAGTCGAGCCGCTGGCGATAGCGGGCATCGATCTCGGCGTACTCGGCACCATCCCGTGGGTACTGCTCGGGCGGAAAGAGGAAGTCCAGGCGCTCGGTGAGGCCGTCGTGGGAGACCTTGCGAAAATAGTCGTCCTGGGTCAGCCCGTCGGGGATCTCGAACTCGGGCAGGAAGATCTCGCCCAGGCGCACCTCGACACTGCAGCGGGCGGCGATCATCACGCTGTTGGTCAGCGCCTCGGGGACGTCGGCAAACAGCGCCGCCATCTCCTCGGGGCTCTTCAGGTACTGCTCCTCGGTATACTTCTTCTCGCGACGCCGGTCATCCAGCGCCTTGCCTTCGCCGATGGCCACGCGTGTCTCGTGGGCCCAGAAGTCCTCCTTCTCGAGGAAGCGCACGTCATTGGTGGCGACCACCGGGGTACCGGTCTCGGCGGCCAGCTCCACCGAAAGGTGCAGGCACTCCTCTTCGCCCGGGCGACCGGTGCGCATCAGCTCCAGATAGAAGCGACCGGGGAAGGCCTCATTCCACTGCGCCAGGATCTCTCGAGCCTCATCGGGATGGTCGCTTAGCAGGTGGCGTCCCACCTCCCCCTCTCGCCCACCGGAGAGCGCGATCAGCCCCTCGCTGCGCTCCAGCACCCAGTCACGCTGGAGCAACGCCTGGCCCAGCCGCTGCCCCTCCATCCAGCCCCGGGAGATCAGCTCGGTCAGATGCCGGTAGCCCACCTCGTTCATGGCCAGCAGGGTCACCCGATAGGGGTGAGCGTCATCATGAGGGTTGGTCAGCCACAGGTCGGCCCCGATGATCGGCTTGAGACCGGCACCCTGGGCGGCCGTATAGAACTTGACCAGCCCGAAGAGGTTGGCCTCGTCGGTAACGGCCAGTGCCGGCATGCCCAGCCCGGCCGCCTGCTTGACCAGCGGCTTGAGGCGCAGCAGGCCGTCGACCAGGGAGTATTCGGTATGGACGCGCAGATGAACAAAGGGCGTGGTCATAGGGGGCTCGGGCTTGGCGGTGAATAGTCAATACAGGAAGCTCGAGGCTAATCCCGGCAGCAGGTCGATGAGGAGGCGCTGTGAACCCCTCCCTGGGCGCTACCGATGCCATCCATGGCATAGGACCTCCTCTACGACCTGCTCCCGGCGCCTCTCGTGGTGTTGCTTGAAAGGCCTAGAACAGCGCCAGCTGGCGCTTGACCGGGCCAAAGGAGCGGCGGTGCTCGGGCAGCGGCCCCAGGCGCTCCAGGGCGGCCAGGTGCTCGCGGGTCGGATAGCCCTTGTGGCGGGCGAAGCCGTAGTCGGGGTGGCGGGTATCGAGGGCCAGCATCTGGGCGTCGCGCGCGACCTTGGCCAGTATCGAGGCCGCGCCGATCGCCGGATGACGGGCGTCGCCCTTGACCACCGCCTGGCCGGGCACATGATGCCCGGGCAGACGATTGCCGTCCACCAGCAGATATTCGGCCGCCGGGGCCAGGGCATCGATGGCGCGACGCATGGCCAGATGCGTGGCGTGGAAGATATTGAGTTCATCCACTTCGGTGGCGGAAGCCTCTGCCACCGCGAAGGCCAGGGCCTGCTCGCGAATCTCGGCGTCCAGTGCCTCCCGGCGTTTCGCCGTCAGCGCCTTGGAATCGCTCAGCCCCTTGATCGGCCGCGCCGGATCGAGGATCACCGCGGCGGCCACGACGCTGCCGACCAGGGGGCCACGGCCTACCTCATCGACCCCGGCCAGCCGCTCCCCGCGGTAGTCGACCACCAGCGGCGGCAGGTCACTCTTCGCCCTGGCCCTCGCCGTTTTCGAGCGGGTCAAGACGCCACCTCCTCGCCGCGTGCGGGAGCGACACTGGCCGGCAACGGCTTCCCCGCCACCAGCGCCTCGATGGTCTCCGCGGCACGGCGGCTGGCATCGCGCTGCAGGCCGGCATGCATCGCGGCGAAGCGCGCCTCCAGGGCTGCACGCCCCGGTGGGTCGTCGAGCATCTCGCCTAGCCGCTCGGCGATCGTCTCCGGGTTCGCCGCCTCCTGGATCAGTTCCGGCACCAGGCTCTCCCGGGCAATCAGGTTGGGCAACGAGACCCACTCGGTCTTGACCAGCTTCCTCGCCAGCCAGTGAGTGGCCGGCGCCATGCGGTAGGCCACCAGCATCGGCCGGTGGCAGAGCATCGCCTCCAGGGCCGCGGTACCCGAGGCCAGCAGCACGGCATCCGCGGCCACCATGGCTTCCCGGGCCTTGCCGTCGAGCAGCGTCAGGCGCCCGGCGAGGGCGGGATAGGCGGTGAGCAGCGCCTCGAGTTCGTCGCGGCGCTGGGGGGTCGCGGCCGGGATCACCACGCGCAGCTCGGGCCGCGCGGCACATAGCCGTTCGGCGGCGGCGAGGAAGGTCTCGCCCAGGAAGCGAATCTCGCTCGCCCGGGAGCCGGGCAACACGGCGAGCAGCGGGGCGGTGGCCGACACCTCGAGTGCCGCGCGAGCGGCGGCGCGATCGTTCTCCAGCGGCAGCTCATCGGCCAGCGGGTGGCCGACGAAGGCCACCGGGACGCGGTGGCGGGCGTAGAAGGCGGCCTCGAAGGGCAGGAAGGTAAGCATGGCGTCGACGGAGCGCGCGATCCCCTTGACTCGCCCCTGGCGCCACGCCCACACGGAGGGGCTGACATAATGGGCGGTGGTCACCCCGGCCTCGCGCAGCTGACGCTCCAGACCCAGATTGAAGTCGGGGGCATCGATGCCGATCATGATATCGGGCTGCCAGGCCAGGGCATCGCGCCTGAGCTCGCGGCGCACACCGACCAGTCGAGGCAGGTGCCTGAGCACCTCGACCAGCCCCATGACCGACAGGGTCTCAAGGGGAAAGCGGCTCTCGATGCCCTCCTTGATCATGCGCGGCCCGCCGATACCGCGGAACTCGACATCGGGATGACGCGCCTTGAGCGCGCGCATCAGGCCGGCGCCGAGGATATCGCCGGAGAGCTCGCCGGCCACCAGATAGATACGCTGCACGGCGCTTTCCGCGTCGCCGTCCATGACTAGCGGACGATGCCGCGGGTCGAGGCCTCGATGGAGGCGGCGAAGGCCTCGGTCTCGACGGCCCGAAAGCGGCGACGAATCTCGACCAGCGCCTGATCGACGGTAAGCCCCTGGCGATAGACCAGCTTGTAGGCCTCGCCCAGCGCCTTGAGGGCGTCACGGGAGAAGCCGCGGCGCTTGAGCCCGACCAGGTTGAGGCCGTGTACCTGGGCGGGGTTGCCGTTGATCATCACGTAGGCCGGCGTGTCCTTGGTGATGATGGAGCCGCCGCCGGCCATGGCGTGAGTGCCGAAGTGGCAGAACTGGTGCACCGCGGAGAGCCCGCCGATAATCGCGAAGTCACCCATCTTGACGTGGCCGGCCAGGGTCACCTGGTTGGCCAGGATGCAGTCGCTGCCGATCACGCAGTCGTGGCCCACATGCACGTAGGCCATGAACAGGTTGCGCGAGCCGATGGTCGTCTCGCCACGATCCTGAACGGTGCCGCGATGCAGGGTGACGCCCTCGCGAACCACATTGTCATCGCCCATCACCAGGCGTGTCGGCTCACCGTTATATTTCTTGTCCTGGCAATCCTCGCCCACCGAGGCGAACTGGAAGATACGCGTGCGTGCGCCGAGTACCGTCGGCCCCTTGATCACGACATGGGGGCCGATGCGCGAGCCCGGCCCGATCTCGACATCGGGACCGACCACCGTAAAGGGGCCGATCTCGACGTCATCGGCCAGCCTGGCGGCGGGGTCAATAAGGGCGGTGGGATGAATCAAGCAACCTTCCTCTCGGCGCAGATGATATCGGCCTCGCAGGCCAGTTCACCGGCCACGCTGGCCTTGCAGGCAAACTTCCAGATCCCGCGCTTCTCGCGCACCACATCGGCACGCAGGTCGAGCTTGTCTCCGGGCATGACCGGGCGCTTGAAGCGCACGTTGTCACTGCCCACCAAGTAGTAGACATAGCCATCGGCCGGCAGCTTGTTGACGGTCTTGAAGCCGAGGATGCCACACGCCTGGGCCAGCGCCTCGATCACCAGCACTCCCGGCATGATCGGGTGGTGGGGAAAGTGGCCATTGAAGAAGGGCTCATTGATGCTGACATTCTTGTAGGCAACGATGGTCTCGCCCAGGGCCAGCTCGGTGACCCGGTCCACCAGCAGAAAAGGATACCGGTGGGGCAGATACTCACGGATCTCGTTGATGTCCATTACCATCGTCACAACCTCTGAAGTCTCGGGGTGCCTGCCGTCCCGGCAGGCGAGAGCCGGCGATCATGCCGGTCAGGCGGGGATTATAGCGTCCCTCGCGGAGCCCTCAAGCGCCACGCCCCTTCTCGAGTCGGGCGAGCCGCTTGGCCATATCATCCAGGTGCTTGAAACGCACTGCATTCTTTCGCCACTGAGCATTGCTCATGGCGCCGGTACCCGATGAGTAGACCCCCGGCTCATGAATCGAGTTGGTGACCAGGCTCATGCCCGTCACCTGGACGCCATCGCAGAGGGTCAGGTGACCGGCCAGCCCCACGCCACCTCCCAGCATGCAGTGGCGTCCCACCTTCGTCGAGCCGGCGATGCCCACGCAACCGGCCAGCGCACTATGCTCGCCGATCTGCACGTTGTGGGCGATCTGTACCTGGCTGTCGATCTTGACGTCATTTCCGATCAGGGTGTCGCCCAGCGCGCCACGATCGATGCTCGAGCAGCTGCCTACCTCGACGTCGTCTCCCAGCACCACCCCGCCGAGCTGGGCGATCTTGTGCCAGCGACTGCCATCGTGGGCGAAGCCAAAGCCGTCGCCGCCTACCACGCAACCACTGTGCAGGACCGCACGCCGACCGATCACCACGCCGTGATAGACCGTGACATTGGCATGCAGGCGGGACTCGGCACCGATGGTGGTGTCGGCTCCCACCACCGAGCCGGGGCCGACGATGACATCGTCGCCCAGGCAGGCGCCGGCCTCGACCACCGCCAGCGGCCCGATCTCGACCCGGGCGCCCAGGGTGGCCGTGGGATCCACCACCGCCGAGGGGTGAATACCGGCCGGCTCACGGCCGACCAGCGGGTCGAACAGTCGCGACGCCGCGGCATAGCCCAGATAGGGGTTGTCGAGCTCGAGACGATCCACCGGGCAGCTCTCGGCATGCTGGGGGTGCAGCAGCACCGCCGCGGCGCGTGTGCCGGGAAGGTCCTTGAGATAGGCTCGGTTGGCCAGAAAGGCCACCTGCCCCGGCTCGGCGGCGTTGAGCGTCGCCAGGCCACTGACCTCTCGCCCGGCATCGCCGACCAGGCGCGCCCCGAGTCGTTCGGCCAGGTCGCCCAGGGTCATCTTGGGGGTAGCGCTTCGCGTCATGGCAAGGTTCCGCCGCGGTTACAGCATGCTGTTAAGGATCTCGGTCACCTCGGCGGTGACGTTCTGCAGGTCGCTCTCGGCATGCAGCACTCCCTGGGGCTCCACCAGCACCTGAATGCTGTGGCGGGCGATGATCTGCTCCACCGCCTGCTGCAGCTTGGGTTCGGCACGCTGCAGCAAAGCCTGCTCCGACTCCTGCCGCGCCTGCATGACCTCTCCCATCAGACGATTGAGCTCGGCGACCTTCTGGTTGGCCTGCTGGCGCTCGCTGTCAGTCAGGCTGTCGGCGCGCTGCTGCAGCTGGTTGAGCTCCTGCTCGAGGGCCTGGGCCTGCTGCTGCTGGCTGCCGACACGACTCTCCAGGTCGCTCATGGAGCGCTGGGCCGCGTCGGTTTCCATCAGGGCACGGCGCCAGTCCAGCACCGCCACGTCGTCGGCCAGGGCCGGCAGGGCAGCGGTGGACAGCAGCAGGATGAGGGCAATGGTCAACTTGCGCATGGTGGGACTCCTGTTGGGGCCGCCGATGGCGGCCAGGGGTAAAGGGAGCATGTCTCCGGATCAGAAGGTCTGCCCGAGGGAGAACTGGAAGAACTGGGTATCATCACCGCTCTTGTCGTTGAGCGGTTCGGCGACACTGAAGGTCAAGGGGCCCACCGGGGTCAGCCAGGAGAGGCCCAGGCCGACGCTGTAGCGCAGATCACCGAGGTCGACCCCCGAGTTGCAGCTGGAGGTGACGCCCGCCTCCACGGGGTAGCAGTCGGTCAGGAAGGTATTGCCGCCGTCGATGAACAGCGAGCTCTGCACCGAGCGTTGATCGCTCACGAAGGGGGTCGGGAAGATCAGCTCGGCGCTGCCCTGAACCAGCACGTTACCCCCCAGGGTGCGATCACGGGTGGAATTGCCCGACGGCGTGGTGGGCTGGCCCAGGGTATTGCCGGTGAAGCCGCGCACCGAGCCCAGGCCGCCGGCGTAGAAGTTCTCGTAGAAGGGATAGGGGTCGCTGCCCCCCAGGGTATCGGCATAGCCCAGCTCGCCGGCGAACTTCAGTGCCCAGTCATGGTTGTCATCCAGCGCGAAGAGCTGGCGAGCCTGGGCGCGCACCTTGGCATACTCCGCATCGCTGCCCGGCACCGCGGTCTCCAGCGACAGGCGCTGGTAGCTGCCGTCGGTGGGCATGATGCCGCGGTTGAGGTTGTTGCGGGTCCAGCTGGCGGTCAGCTTCAACGCCTGGGCATCGCGACCCTGATCATCGACGTAGCGCTTGATCTCGGACGCCGTGTCGTTGTAGGTCTTGATGCTCAGGTCTTCCACCGCGGTGCCGAAGTTCAGGCGTGTGATCTCGTTGATCGGATAACCGAAGTTGATCCCCGCCCCGTAGGCGTCGGTGGAGTAGGTCGAGATATCGGAGTCCTCGTAGTCAGACTCGCGATAGTAGAGGTTATAGCCCCGGGAGATGCCATCCATGGTCCAGTAGGGGTCGGTGAAGCCGAAGTTGAGGCTGGTGAAGGTATCACTGCGCTGGGCGCCGATATTCACCCGGTTGCCGGTACCCAGGAAGTTGCTCTGGGAGAGGCCCACACCGTAGATCACCCCGGCACTCTGGGAGAAGCCGATGCTCGCCGAGATCGACCCGGAGGGCTGCTCCTCGACGCTGTAGGTAACGTCGAGCTTGTCGGGCTCGCCGGCCACCGGCTGGGTCTCGACCTCGACCTGCTTGAAGAAGCCCAGGCGCTCGAGGCGCTGCTGGGACTTGCTGATCGCCTCGGTGGAGGCCGGCGCCCCCTCCATCTGGACCATCTCGCGGCGCAGCACCTCATCCATGGTGGTGGTATTGCCGACGAACTCGATGCGCCGCACATAGGCGCGACGGCCCGGGTCGACCCGGAACACCAGGTCGACGGTCTCGCCGTCGGCGCCTGTCTCGGGAATGCCATCGACGCTGGCGAAGGCGAAGCCGTCGGCGCCCAGGCGTGCACGCAGCGCCTCGCTGGAGGCGGTCACGTCGCTGCGCGAGAAGGTCTCCCCGGGCGTGACCTTCAGCAGCTCACGCGCCTCACGCTCGCTGATCGTCAGGTCGCCCACGAAGCGCACGTCGCCCAGGCGGTACTCGGCGCCTTCGTCGACATTGATGGTGACGAAGATCTCGGACTTGTCGGGGCTGATCGAGACCTGGGTCGACTCGATGTTGAAGTTGACATAGCCGCGATCCAGATAGAACGAGCGCAGGCGCTCGAGGTCACCGGCCAGGGCCTCCCGCGAATACTCATCCTTGGAGAACCAGCCGAAGATGCGACCGGGGCGATCGTTGAGCTCGAACACCTCACGCAGGGTCGCGTCATCGAAGGCCCGATTGCCGACGATATTGATCTGGCGGATCTTGGCCACCGCCCCTTCATTGATCTCGATATCGACCTGCACCCGCCCCTCGTCGACCTCGCGCACGCTGGTCTCGATACTGGCGCTGTAGCGGCCCTGGGCCTGATAGACGCCCTCGAGCTCACGCTCGATCTCCTCCAGGGTGGAGAGCTGCAGGACCTGACCCTCGTCGAGGCCCGCCTCGCGCAGGCCCTGACGTAGCTGGTCATCGTCGAGCTGGCGGTTGCCGTCGATGTTGAGGCGGCTGATGGTGGGGCGCTCGACCACCTGAATGATCAGGACATCGCCCTCGCGGGCCAGCCTGACATCCTCGAACAGGCCGGTGGCGAAGAGTTCGCGAGCGGCCTCGGCGAGTTCATTCTCGTCGACGCGATCACGGGCGGTGACAGGAAAGGCGTTGAAGACGGAGGCAGCAGAGATGCGCTGCAGACCCTCTACCCGAATGTCGGCAACGTCGAAAGGTTCCGCCTGGGCCACGCTGGCCCCGGCGAGCAGCAGCGCCGCCAGTCCGATGGTCTTGATTTTCATGCAATCGATTCGCTCGCGTTGATCTGCCAAACCTGTCCAGACAGGCACCTTATACATTTGTGCAGTCTACTGACAAGGCGAGGGAGTGCCTACCAGAGCCGCATCAGATCGAAATAGATCGCCATCAACATCAGGCCACCCACCAGGGCCAGGCCGATGCGCAGCCCAATGGCCTGAGTGCGCTCCGAGACCGGCCGGCCGCGCACCAGTTCCATGGCATAGTAGAGCAGGTGGCCGCCATCCAGCACCGGAATCGGCAACAGATTGAGCACACCCAGGCTGATCGACAGGTAGGCCATGAAGCTGACGAAGCTCTCCAGGCCGGCACGCGCCGAGTCGCCGGAGATCTGGGCGATGGTGATCGGCCCCGAGAGGTTGGAGGGTGAGATCAGCCCCACCAGCATCTTGCGCACCGCATCGAAGGTGAGCAGGATCATCTCGCCGGTGCGCGAGAATGCTTCGCCCACCGCGGCCACCGGTCCGTAGCGGATCTCGCGACGGTACTCCTCGGGCCACTCCACCGGCACCACCCCGGCACCGACATAACCGATGCTGACGCCCCCATCCAGCTCGCGGCGGCCCGGCGTGACGGTCAGCGTCAGCCGCCGCCCCTCCCGACTCACCTCGAGCTCGAGCGGCTCACCGGGGTGGGCGCGCACGCTCTCGACGAAGTCGCGCCAGCCCTCCACCGGCTGGCCGTCCACACGGAGGATCTCGTCCCCCGCCTCGAGGCCCGCCAGCGCCGCGGCCTCGCCCGCAACCACCTGGTCCAGCACCGCCGGTATCGGCGGCCGCCAGGGTGTCACGCCAAGCGTGGCCAGCGGCTGAGGCGGATCCTGTCGCACCAGCCAGTTGTCTACCGGCACCCGGTGCTCGCGCGGCTCGGCGGTGGCATTCGCCCGGGTGGCGATGGAGAGTGCCTCGGGCTCGCCGATGGCCGCCACCAGCTTGAGATTGATCTCCTCCCAGGAGCGCACGGCCTCGCCCTGAACGGCGGTGATCTCATGGTCGACCCTCAACCCGCCCCGCTCGGCGGGTGAGCCGGGCGCCACCTCGCCGATCACCGGCGCCACCGTTACCGTGCCGGCAACGAACAGCATCCAGTACGCCACCAGGGCCAGCAGGAAGTTGGCCAGAGGCCCGGCGGCCACGATGGCGATACGCTGCCAGACACTCTTGCGATTGAAGGCACGGTCGAGCTCGTCGGGGGGCACATCGCCCTCGCGCTCGTCGAGCATCTTGACGTAGCCACCCAGCGGGATGGCGGCGATGGCGTACTCGGTGCCGTGGCGATCATGCCACGACCAGATCGGCGCGCCGAAGCCCACCGAAAAACGCAGCACCTTCACACCACAGCGCCGTGCCACCCAGAAGTGGCCGAACTCGTGAAAGGTCACCAGCAGGCCCAGCACCACGACCACGGCCAGGATATTCTGGATCACGCCCAAGTCACTCTCCTCCTGACATCGTAGACGCCATGACGTTACGGCCTCGCCTCACAGGCGTGCCAGATGCCTCTCGGCGGCACGCCGCGCCTGGGCATCGGCCGCGAGAATCGTTTCAAGCTCGGTGGCCGGCTGCACCGGTTCGGCATCGCGCACCCTCGCCACCAGCTCGGCGATGCCGGTGAAGGGCAGCCTGCCGGCCAGAAAGGCCGCCACCGCCATTTCGTTGGCGGCATTGAGCACCGCCGGCGCCGTCCCTCCCGCCGCCATGGCGTCACGCGCCAGGCGCAGGCAGGGAAAGGCCGCCTCGTCGGGCGGCTCGAAATCGAGTCGCGCCACGGAGAACAGGTCCAGCGACTGGACGCCGGCATCGATGCGCTCGGGCCAGGCCAGCCCATAGGCGATGGGCGTGCGCATATCGGGGTTACCGAGCTGGGCGATGACCGAGCCATCGCTGTAGGCTGCCATGGAGTGGATCACGCTCTGCGGATGCACCACCACCTGAACCTGGTCGGGGGAGGCATCGAACAGCCAGCACGCCTCGATCAGCTCTAGCCCCTTGTTCATCAGGGTGGCGCTGTCCACCGAGATCTTCTGCCCCATGCTCCAGTTGGGGTGAGCACAGGCCTGGGCCGGGGTGACCTCGGCCAGAGCTTCGGCCGCCCACCCCCGAAAGGGGCCTCCGGAGGCGGTCAGCAGCAGCTGAGTCACCCCATGACGAGACAGGCCGCCGCGATGCTCCTGAGGTAGACACTGGTAGATGGCATTATGTTCGGAATCGATGGGCAGCAGAGTGGCGCCATGCTGCGCTACCGCCTCCATGAACAGCGCCCCGGACATCACCAGGGCCTCCTTGTTGGCCAGCAGCACCCGCTTTCCGGACCGCACCGCGGCGAGCGTCGGCAGCAGACCCGCGGCGCCGACGATGGCCGACATCACCACGTCGGCCTCGCCGGCCTCGGCGACCTCCACCAGGGCTTCGGGTCCGCTGCGCACCTCGGTGGAGAGGCCCGCCTCGGCCAGGCGCTCACGGAGCCAGCAGGCATCGCTTTCGCGTTCGAGCACCGCCACCGCCGGCCGATGGTGCCGGCATAGCGCCAGCATCGGCTCCCGGGAACGGTGGGCGGTCAGGGCATGGACCCGGTATCGCTCCGGGTGCCTCGCGATCACATCCAGGGTGCTGGTGCCGATGGAGCCGGTGGCGCCCAGCACGGTAACCCCCTGGCGACGCTGGCGGGTGTCGCTGCCCATGCTAGATCACCCCCGGTGCAAGAAGGGCGAACAGCGGCAGGGCCGCGGTCAGGCTGTCGATACGGTCGAGCACGCCACCATGGCCGGGCAGCAGCGCGCTGGAATCCTTGATGCCACGCTGGCGCTTGAGCATGCTCTCGAGCAGGTCTCCCAGCACCGAGACAAGCGTCACCGCCAGGGTGGTCAGCACCAGCAGGACGGCGTCGACCGGCGCCAGCGCCTGAGCGAAGGCGAATATCAGGGCCAGCACCAGCGTGGCCGCCATGCCCCCCAGCACGCCCTCCCAGCTCTTGCCGGGGCTGACCCGCGGCGCCAGCTTCTGTCGGCCGAAGGCGCGGCCGGCGAAGTAGGCACCGATATCCGCACTCCACACCAGCAGCATCACGAACAGCAGCCAGATGCCACCGGTCTCGCGCAGCACATTGAGCCCCACCCAGGCCGGCAGCAGCACCCACAGGCCCATGGCCAGCCGCCGAGCAGACGAGGCCCACTGACGCGTACGATCGGGATAGTGGGTGACCCAGTAGAGATTGAGCCCCCAGCCGGCCAGGCCCAGCCAGAGCGGCCAGGCGGCCTGGGTGCCGCCACTGCTCCACAGCAGCGCCATGGCCAGGGCCAGGAGCCCGACCACGCCCAGCCGCCGAGCACGCCCGGCGATACCGGCCAGGTTGGTCCACTCCCAGCCCCCCAGCAGCACGATGGCCGCGGTGAAGCCCGCGAAGGCGCCCCCCGAGAGGCCGAACAGGCCAGCCAGCATCAGCGGTGCCAGCCAGGCGGCGGTAATAATGCGCTGTCTAAGCACCCCGGGCCTCGTCGATCTGGTCATCGGTCATGCCGAAGCGCCGCTTGCGCCGCCGGAAGTCCTCCAGCGCGGCATCGAAGGCATCGGCGTCGAAATCGGGCCACAGGCGCTGCGTGAAATGGAGCTCAGCATAGGCCAGCTCCCAGAGCACGAAGTTGGAGATACGCTGCTCACCACTGGTACGGATGCAGAGATCCACCGGCGTCACGCCGGCGAGGTTCAGCTCTGAGGCCAGGGCCGCCTCGTCGATGGCATCCGGGGCGAGCTCGCCGGCGGCGACCCGCTCGCCCAGGCGGCGCGCCGCCTGAGCGAGGTCCCACTGACCACCATAGTTGGCGGCGATCACCAGGTGCAGGCGAGTATTGTCGCGGGTCTTGGCCTCGGCGCGGGCGATGTACGCCTGAATCGTCTCGGAGAAACCACTGCGATCACCGATGACCGTAAGGCGGATGCCGTTGGCATGGAGCTTGTTAACCTCGCGCTTGAGCGCCAGCAGGAACAGCTCCATCAACGCGCTCACCTCGGCCTTGGGGCGCTTCCAGTTCTCGCTGGAGAAGGCGAACAGGGTGAGGACCTCGACCCCACGCTCGGCGGCACGTCGAATCGTGGCCCGCACGGCCTCGACGCCGGCGTGGTGGCCGCGTACGCCGGAGAGGCCACGGGCCTTCGCCCAGCGGTTGTTGCCATCCATGATGATCGCCACGTGGCGCGGCAGACCGGGCTCGGTGGCGGTGGAAGTGCCGACAGGGGTGCCGGCGCTGGGGGGGAGCGGTGACGTCATGGGGTCTCGCTTTGGGTGTGTCGCCACGCCCGGCCGCGAGCGGGCCGGGCGGATGTCCTCAGACCTGCATCAGGTCGCGTTCCTTGGACTCCAGGGTCTTGTCGATCTCGGCGATGTACTTGTCGGTCAGCTTCTGGATCGCCTCCTCGGCCTGGCGCTGCTCGTCCTCGCTGATCTCCTTCTCCTTGAGCAGGGACTTGATATCACCGTTGGCATCACGCCGCACGTTGCGCACGGCCACCCGGGAGTTCTCGGCCTCGTGGCGCGCCTGCTTGATGTAGCCCTTGCGGGTCTCCTCGGTAAGCATGGGCAGCGGCACGCGGATATTGTTGCCGGCGGTCGACGGGTTCAGCCCCAGGTCGGAGGTCATGATCGCCTTCTCGACCTTGGGCACCATGCTCTGCTCCCAGGGCACGACCGAGAGGGTACGAGCATCTTCGATATTGATGTTCGCCACCTGGTTCAGGGGCACCTGGCTGCCGTAGTACTCGACGGTGACCGAATCCAGGATGCTGGCGTGGGCCCGCCCGGTACGAATCTTGTTCAGGTTGCCGTGGAGCGCCTCGACGCTCTTCTTCATGCGGCTCTCTGCGTCCTTCTTGATGTCATTGATCACGATATCAGCCTCTGTCTATCAGCGTGCCTTCCTCGCCGCCCACCACCAGGTTGAGCAGGGCGCCAGGCTTGTTCATGTTGAAGACGCGTACCGGCATGTCATGGTCCCGCACCAGGCAGATGGCGGTCAAATCCATGACACCGAGCTTCTGGTCCAGCGCATCATCGTAGCTGAGCTGGTCATACTTCACCGCGTCCGAATGCTTGACCGGGTCCTTGTCATACACCCCGTCCACCTTGGTGGCCTTGACCACCACATCGGCATCGATCTCGATGCCGCGCAGGCAGGCCGCCGAGTCGGTGGTGAAGAACGGATTGCCCGTCCCCGCGGAGAACAGCACCACGTCGCCGGAGGTCAGGTAGCGAATGGCGGTACGCCGATCATAGTGCTCCACCACGCCGCTCATGGGAATCGCCGACATCACCCGCGAACGGATATTGGAACGCTCCAGGGCGTCACGCATGGCCAGGGCATTCATCACCGTGGCCAACATGCCCATATGGTCACCGGTGACTCGCTCCATGCCGGCCTCGTGCAGGGCGGCACCTCGGAACAGGTTGCCACCTCCGACCACGATGCCCACCTGGACGCCGATGCCGACCAGCTGCCCGATCTCCAGCGCCATGCGGTCGAGTACCTTGGGATCGATACCGAACTCGGCATCCCCGGTCAGCGCCTCACCGGAGAGCTTGAGCAGGATACGCTTGTACTTCGACTTCTGAGAGCGTGGCTTGGCGGGGGCTTCGAGGTGTTCGGCGGTGGACATGGCAACATCTCCTGGCATCTGGGGTGGCATGACGGGGCGGCCGGTTCGACCGGCCGGATACGCGAAGGCGTGCGCTCGCGCGCACGCCATCACGGTAGCGGAACTTCTGACCTCAGCTGCGCTTGGCCTGTTCCATCACTTCCTTGGCGAAGTCGACCTCCTCCTTCTCGATGCCCTCACCCACCTCGAAGCGGGTAAAGCCGATCACCTCGCCGCCGGCGGCCTTGACGAACTCGGCCACGGACTGGTCCGGGTTCTTGACGAAGGGCTGCTCGGTCAGGCTGTTCTCGGCCAGGTACTTCTTGAGGCGACCCTGGACCATCTTCTCGGCAATCTGCTCGGGCTTGCCGGCCATGTCGGGCTGCGCCAGGATGATCGCCTTCTCGGCGTCCAGCTGCTCCTGGGGCATGTCCTCGGGGCGTGCCACGGCCGGGTTGATGGCGGCGACGTGCATGGCAACGTCCTTGGCCGCCTCGGCGCTGCCGCCCTTGAGCTTGGTCAGCACGCCGATACGGCCACCGTGGACGTACTCACCGACCAGGTTGCCGTCGCCGGCCTCGACCACCACGCTGCGACGCACATCGATGTTTTCACCGATCTTCTGGACCAGCTGCTCGCGAGCGGTCTCCAGGTCGCCTGCCATCACGGCGGCCACGTCCTCGCTCTTGGCGGCGAAGAAGGCGTCGGCGATCTTCGCGGCGAAAGCCGTGAAGTTGTCGTCACGAGCGACGAAGTCGGTCTCGGAGTTGATCTCGATCATCACGCCGTAGCTGCCGTCTTCGGCCACGCGAGTCACCACGACGCCTTCGGCGGCGGTGCGGTCGGCCTTCTTGGCGGCCTTGAGGCCTGAGTTCTTGCGCAGGTTCTCGATCGCCTGCTCGATATCACCGCCGGTCTCGGTGAGGGCCTTCTTGCACTCCATCATGCCGAGCCCGGTACGCTCGCGCAGTTCCTTGACCTGTGAGGCGCTGATAGCTGCCATGGGTGTCACCTCTGAATATCTCGGGTAGTGGGCCGAAACCCCCGGGGCGGAGATTTCGAAAATTCGGAGAAGAAAGGGGGCCGCGGCCCCCTTCTCGTCCAACCAACAGCGTTGTCAGCAGCATGACTGGCCGACGGCCGCCGTCGATCAGACGGGCCGCGATCACTCGGCGGCGCTGTCGCTTTCCTGAGCGGCGGCCTCTTCGGTCACCTCGACGAACTCGTCGGGACGACCTTCCTTGGCACGCGCGCAGGCATCGGCGATGGACTTGACGTAGATCTGGATGGCGCGGATGGAGTCATCGTTGCCGGGGATCACATAGTCGACGCCATCCGGGTCGGAGTTGGTATCCACCACACCGATGACCGGGATGCCCAGCTTGTTCGCCTCGTTGATGGCGATGCGCTCATGGTCGACATCGATCACGAACAGGGCGTCGGGCAGACCACCCATCTCCTTGATACCACCCACGGACCGCTCGAGCTTCTCCTGCTCGCGGGTCGCCATCAGCACTTCCTTCTTGGTCAGCTTGTCGAAGGTGCCGTCCTCGTGCATGGCCTCGAGGTCACGCAGACGCTTGATGGAGACGCGAATGGTCTTGTAGTTGGTCAGCATGCCGCCAAGCCAGCGATGGTTGACGAACGGCTGGCCGGCGCGAGTGGCCTCTTCCTTGATGATCTTGCTCGCGCTGCGCTTGGTGCCGACGAACAGGATCTTGTTGTTCGCCGCCGCCATCTTCTCGACCACATCGATGGCCTCGTTGAGGGCCGGCAGAGTGTGCTCGAGGTTGATGATGTGGATCTTGTTGCGTGCACCGAAGATGAACTTGCTCATCTTCGGGTTCCAGTACTTGGTCTGGTGACCGAAGTGGGCACCTGCCTTGAGCAGGTCACGCATATTGACGTGTGCCATGGATGACTCCTGAAATATCGGGTTAGGCCTCCATGCACCCCATGGATCCGACCGCTACCCCTCCGGGAGGAGACGCTGCGGCACCCGGGACCATGTGCCGGTGCATGTGTGTTTTCAAGGCGTTATGTTGATTGCACCCTCGCTATCGAAGGCTTCCGGCACGGCTGGGCGACCCGAGGATCACACGACACGCAGCCATGAAGGCTCGACGATTGCAGGAAGGCGCGCAGCTTTATACCATGGAATAAGCCCGAGATGAAGCAGTCCGCGCGCGTGACGGCTATCGCGGACGCCCTCCACCCCCAAATCCGAGACCCCATGAACGTACCCATCAAGACGCCCGACGAGATCGAGAAGATGCGTGAGGCGGGCCGCCAGGCTGCCCGTGTGATCGAGATGATCACCCCCCATATCAAGGCCGGCATCTCCACGGGCGAGATCGACCGCCTGTGTCACGACTTTATCGTCGAGGAGCTGGGCTCGACCCCCGCCCCTCTCGATTACCATGGCTTCCCCAAGTCGGTGTGCACCTCGATCAACCACGTGGTGTGTCACGGCATCCCCGACGACGCCAAGAAGCTCAAGAACGGCGACATCATGAACCTGGACATCACCGTGAAGACCGCCGATGGCTACCATGGCGACTCCAGCGTGATGTACGTGGTCGGCGAGAATATCCAGGGCGAGCGCCTGTGCCGCATCACCCAGGAGTGCCTCTACAAGAGCATGGCGCTGATGCGCCCCGGCGTGCGCCTCTCCGAGCTTGCCCGCGCCATCCAGAAGCATGCCGAAGCCAACGGCTACTCCGTGGTGCGCGACTTCTGCGGCCACGGCATCGGCGCCAGCTTCCACGAGGACCCGCAGGTGCTGCACTACGATGGCTATGCCCCCGAGGCCGATATCGAACTCGCCGCCGGCATGTGCCTGACCGTCGAGCCGATGATCAACGTGGGAGGCTACCGCACCAAGGTGTTGCGCGATGGCTGGACCGCCGTGACCCGCGACCGCAGCCTCTCCGCCCAGTGGGAGCACACCCTGCTGGTCACCGAGTCCGGCGTCGAGGTGCTCACCGCGCGCAGCGACGAAGACCTCTCCTTCCTCGAGCCCTGAGCCGATGCTGCTCCACCACTACCGCTTCACGCCGGACGAGTCTCTGTTCGACGTCGACGGTTTCCGGGCGGAGCTCTCCGCCAGTCACTCGCTGATCGCGCCCTTCAAGGCCGCTCTGCGCGAGATCCAGGCGCGCCTCGACGAGCGGTTTCGCGCCGGAGCCGATATTCGCGACCTCGTCCATGGTCGCGCCTGGTGCCTGGATCGGCTGCTGGCGGTGGCCTGGGAGCACCACGCCTGGCCCGATGACGGCGTGGCCCTGCTCGCCGTGGGTGGCTATGGCCGCGGCGAGCTGCACCCCTACTCCGATGTCGACCTCCTGCTGCTGCTCCAGCACGACGACGACGCGCCCTATCGCGAGCCGCTGACGGCCTTTATCACCTTCCTGTGGGACATCGGCCTGGAGATCGGGCACAGCGTGCGCTCGCTGGCCGACTGCGAACGCGAGGCCAGGGCCGACCTCACGGTCATCACCAACCTGCTCGAGAGCCGCACCGTCGCCGGCCCCGAACGGCTGCGCGAGTCGATGAAGGCACGCCTGGCCGCCGATCGCGTATGGCCGGCGAAGCACTTCTTCGAGGCCAAGTGGCAGGAGCAGATCAACCGCCACCAGCGCCACAACAACTCCGAGTACCATCTGGAGCCCAATATCAAGAGCGCCCCCGGCGGGCTGCGCGATATCCAGATGATCGGCTGGGTCGCAAAGCGTCACTTCGGCAGCGAGCGCTACAGCGACCTGGTGGCCGCCGGCTTCATGAACGACGCCGAGCTGCGCATCCTGAGCCAGGGTCAGGCCTTCCTGTGGCAGGTTCGCTACGCCCTGCACATGCTTGCCGGCCGGGCCGAGGACCGCCTGCTGTTCGACCATCAGCGTACCATCGCCGAACTGTTCGGCTTTCGTGACACGCCGGAGCGTCTCGCCGTCGAGCAGTTCATGAAGCGCTACTACCGCCATATCACGGCCCTGGCGGGCCTCAACGACATGCTGCTGCAGCATTTCGACGAGGCGATCCTGCATGCCGGCGAGGTGCTGCCGGTCGAACCTCTCAATGAACGCTTCGAGGTCAAGGATGGCTTTATTCAGGCGCGCTCGCGAACCGTCTTCCGCGACCGCCCCTCGGCCCTGCTCGAGCTCTTCCTGCTGATGGCCGAGCACCCGGGCATCGAAGGGGTACGTGCCGACACCATCCGCCAGATCCGCGATCACCGCCACCTGATCGACGATCTCTACCGCGATGACGTGCGCCACCAGAGCCTGTTCATGGAGCTGCTGCGCTCCGGTGGCAACGTGGCGCGTCAGCTACGGCGCATGAACCGTTACGGCGTGCTGGGCAAGTACCTGCCGGAGTTCGGCCGTGCCATCGGCCTGATGCAGCATGATCTGTTCCATATCTACACCGTGGACGCCCACACCCTGCACCTGCTGAAGTTCATCCACGGCTTCCGCAAGCCCGAGGCCCGCGAGACCTTCCCGGTGGCCGCCAATATCATCCACCAGCTGCCCAAGCTGGAGCTGCTGTGGATCGCCGGGCTCTACCACGATATCGGCAAGGGCCGTGGCGGCGACCACTCGCTCCTCGGCGCCCGGGACGTGGAGGCCTTCGCCGAACGCCATGGCCTCTCCCCCCGGGATACCCGCCTGGTGAGCTGGCTGGTGGAGCAACATCTGACCATGTCGATGGTGGCCCAGAAGCGCGATATCACCGACCCGGACGTGATCGCCGACTTCGCCCGCCTGGTCGGCGACGAGACGCGCCTCGACTACCTGTACGTGCTGACCGTTGCCGACATCAATGCCACCAACCCCAGCCTCTGGAACGGCTGGCGCGCCTCGCTGCTGCGCCAGCTTCATGCCGAGACCAAGCGCGCCCTGCGCCGCGGCCTGGAGAACCCCCTGGAGCGCAACGACTGGGTCAACGAGACCCGCGACGAGGCCCTCTCGCTGCTCGCCGCGGTCGGCGCCGACATGGAGCGGGTGCAGCGACTGTGGAAATCTCTGGGCGAGGAGTACTTCCTGCAGTACGCCCCCAGCGAGATCGCCTGGCAGACCCAGGGCATCCTCGCCCACGGGGCGAGCCAGCTGCCGCTGATCCTGCTCAGCGCCCCGGCCGAGGGGATGGTCGAGGGCGGCACCAAGGTGTTTATTCACACCCGCTCGGTGGATGACCTCTTCGCCGCCACCGCCGCCGCCCTCGACCAGCTCGGCCTCTCCATCCACGATGCGCGCATCGCCACCTCCAGCAACGACTGGACACTGAACACCTTTATCGTGCTCGACGACCAGGGGCGCCCCATCCGCGACCCGGTCCGCCTGGAGGAGATCCGCGCCCACCTGGTCGAGGAGCTCGACGACCCCGACGACTACCCGCAGATCGTCACCCGTCACACCCCGCGCCAGCTCAGGCACTTCAAGGTCCCTACCCAGGTGACCATCGAGCAGGACCCGGCCAACGAGCGCACCCTGCTGGAGCTGATCGCCCCGGACCGCCCCGGCCTGCTGGCCAGGGTCGGCCGCATCTTCATGGAACAGGATATCGCCCTCTCCGCGGCCAAGATCGCCACCCTGGGCGAGAAGGTGGAGGACGTCTTCTTCATCACCGACAAGACCGGCCGCCCCCTCACCGACCCCGAGCGCCAGGCGCGCCTGCGCGAGCGCCTGGTGGAGGTGCTGGATGTGTCTGGTTGAGATCGTAAACCACATGCAGAGGCACTCGGGGCTGATCCGTCGACAGGTCTGCGAGGAGGCGCTGTGAATACTTCCCTGTA
>NZ_JADNRL010000019.1:679520-868794 GCF_015595025.1 Halomonas sp. KAO | reverse complement strand
CAGCCCGATGACGACGACCCGGCCCCCTACAGCGTGGTGAACTTCCCGACGCTATCGGCGGCAGGTGCCACCGCGACGAAATCGACACTAATTTTTAACGATCTGTCCGAATCAGGTTGACAGGTTCCGCCTTCGTTTGAACGACATCTCATCAATTAAAGACATCTTACTTGTATCAATCTTACCCACTCTTTCACTTGCAGCAATTTCAATCTATTACTTTCGAGTACTACTGTTCAATTATCGTTCAATAAAGTCCCAGTTAATTCAGATCGAATTGCGAAAAACGCTTTGTAGATTTATACAGCACTACTCAGACTATTCTCAAAAGATCAAAGAGAAAGACAAGGACTCTCTAGCGAAGTTCGAGAACATTATTTTTTCTGGAATCGTTACGGAGGAGGGCAATCTTCCATCGACCTACGACGGTATCGAACAAATTGCAAATCTCATAAAATCCGCCAAGGGATGAGTACGCACATAACAAGAAAAGGCAGCGGACGGTTTCACCGCCGCTGCTTTTGGCGTTAGGCAAGAGTAGAGGTCTGTGGAAATTTTGAGCAATAGTAATTGGCTGAATGTCCTTGGTTGGCTCGCATCAATCTGCGCAGTCAGTTTTTTTATTCGCCGTGTGACTAAGGACTTTGACGAAGATCTCGCTCCAGAATTCCGAAACAAACTTGCCAAGCAGCTAAAACGCGTCAAGGATCGAGATGCAGATTGGCTTTTTTCATTTGGTAGTATCTTTAACTAAACATCTGTCATGGCATTGCTTTAGCCGATCCATGGTGGTTTCCGGCCTGTTGTTTGCTTTCTTGAGTCTCGCAACTGGTGCACTTTCCCCAAACGGTACCCAGCTTGGAAACCTAGTTGGTCAGGGCCCAATCATTGGATCATTGCTCTGGGTTTTACTCCTATTTGCTGTCGGTATGACGTTCAACGGCATTTTGGATTACCTCTCATTATGGGTCACGAGACTGGTTATCCGTCTATCTTTGCCCTCCGTAGTCAAAATTGCAGTTAATGTCGCTTTTACCGCGATAGTTGTCCGCATCATATTCGCCTGTGTCTTGGGTTTGGTTGTCTACAGTGGCCTCTCATACGCATTTCAGGATGGTGCTGACGAGGCAAGTGGCGCGGTTCTGCTAGCCTTCCTAGTTTACGGTTTGCAGTTCATGGAGTTTCCGCCCCAGTTTGGAAGCCTAGCTTTTGTCATCTTTGCAACCAGCTTTAGTACTTCGATCTGGCTTGCCCTACATCTTTTGAGTGGGGTTTTAATTCGGTGGTTGCCAGGAGCTGTTTCTACGCTGAATACTGATCGAGCACCGATGCGAGCAATCGGGATCGTTTCCATCGGTGTGGTTTGGCTGCTCGGTCTATCAGGTGGAGCTGTGGTTCTTTTTTATTCATGGGCATCGCCAGGTTGATAGACTATGCCTAACCAGTTATTCCAGTTCGTTCCGGCCCTGAAGGGCCTCCACCGGACGGCCTTTTCTCCGCTCCGCTACGTAAAGGCCGCCGCTGAACATTGGCGTTACATCAGAAATTCCTACACGCCTGCTTCTGGCCGAGCCCTGCCCAACCAATTCTCACAAATCCCCAAAGCGCGCCTGCAGCAGCGACAGTGCCACCACGGGGGCAGTCTCGGTACGCAGGATACGCGGCCCCAGGGAGAGCGGCTCGAAGCCGGCCTCGCGGGCGGCCGTAACCTCGGCCTCGGCCAGCCCGCCCTCGGGACCGATCAGCAGGGCCACGCCGTCGGGGGATGGTTCGCTCTCCAGCCCTCCGCCGGTCGCCGGATGCAGCACCAGGCGCAGCGCCTCGTCGCGTCCGGCCAGCCAGTCGGCCAGGCCAAGGGGCGGATTAACCGGCGGTACCACGGCACGCCCGCACTGTTCGCAGGCGCTGGCCGCCACGGCCTGCCAGTGGGCGAGTTTCTTCGCCTCGCGCTCACCCTTGAGGCGCACATCGCCATGCTCGGTATAGAGCGGCGTGATGGCGGCCACGCCGAGCTCCACGGCCTTCTGGATGGCGTAGTCCATGCGATCCCCCTTGGAGATCGCCTGACCCAGGTGCACCGTCAACGGCGACTCACAGGCTCCGGTGGTCACCGACTCGACACGCGCGACCACCCGCTTGCGTGAGGCCTCCACCAGCACCGCACTGGCTTCGAGGCCCGCGCCGTCGAACAGCCGCAGCGTGGCCCCTTCACCCAGGCGCAACACCCGCGCCACATGGCGGGCTGGCCCCTCGGGCAGAACGACGTCGCCGCCGACACGCAGGTCGGCGGCGACGTGGATACGCGGCGATCTCTTGGTCATCACCTCAGGGTCACTCGCGCTGCATCACTGGGTTGCCGGCGCGTCCTGGCCCTGCTCGGCCGCACGCTGCTTCTTGCGGGCGTAGATCGCCTCGAAGTTGACCGGCGACAGCATCAGCGGCGGGAAGCCACCACGATTGACCAGGTTGTCGATGCACTCACGGGCATAGGGGAAGAGCACATTGGGGCAGAAGGCGCCCAGGGTGTGGTCGAGCTGCTCGCCCTCGATGCCGGTAATGCGGAACAGGCCGGCCTGCTCGAGCTCCGCCAGGAAGGAGGTCGTGCCCTCCTCGCTGTGGGTCACCTGGGCGGTGACCTTGATCGTCACCTCGTAGAGGCCGTCACCCACCTGGGTGCTGGTGGTATCCAGGTTCAGGCCCACCTTGGGCTTGAAGGGCTGCTGGAAGACCGCCGGCGAGTTGGGTGCCTCGAAGGAGATGTCCTTGACGTAGATGCGCTGCACGGCGAACTGCAGCTGCGGCTTGTCCTGCTGGCCGGCGGCCTGGCCGTCGGCGCTCTGGTTATTCTCTTCCGCCATGGGAAAGGTCCTTTTATACGGTAAACAAAGACTACTTCTTGACCACGGGCAGACCGTCGGCCTGCCACTGCATCATGCCGCCCTTGAGCTTGAGCACTCGAGAGTAACCGGCCTTGGAGAGTTTGGCCACGGCCGCCCCGGCAGACTGGCCGTGCTTGCAGACCACGATGATCGGCTTCTCCTTGACCTTCTCGAGTTCGTTCATGCGCTCGTCGAGGCGACTCTGAGGAATATTGCGGGCACCGGCGATATGGCCAGCCTTGAAGTCACCCGACTCCCGGGTGTCCAGCACCACCGCATCCTCGCGGTTGATCAGCTGGGTCGCCTCACCGGAGGTCACGCCGCTGGCGGCACTATTACGCGCCTCGTAGAGGATCCAGGCGGTCAGCACCAGGAGGAAGGCGCCCACCAGCAGCGGGTGGTTCTGCACGAATTCAAACAGCTGATCGATCATGGGTACGAATAACTCTCGTCTCGGTGCTCGTAAACAACACGTAAATAAACAGGGGCGCTGGGGCGCGCCCGGGCGCCTAGTATACACGAGGTCGGCGCCGACGAATCAGGCCGCCCCGGGGGAACCGCCGCAGCCTCTGGCCGCGGGGAGCCATGACGCACGATGCCGCCTGCGATATGATGCCGCAAGACACTTCCTACCGCGACCCCGAACGCCCCGCATCGCCCCCTGGGACTTGGTATCGGCATGCACGAGAGGCCCCAGCCGCCCGGGCCGGGTCGCGCCTTTCACGCTTCGAGGACATTCGCCATGACCACCAACGCCCCGCGCCCCGTCGCCCTGATCATCCTCGACGGCTACGGCCACAATCCCGACCCGGCCAACAACGCCGTGGAAGCCGCCGATACCCCGGTCATGGATCGCCTGTGGGCCGAGCATCCCCACACCCTGATCCATACCGATGGCCGCCATGTCGGACTCCCCGATGGCCAGATGGGCAACTCCGAGGTGGGCCACATGAATCTCGGCGCGGGCCGAGTCGTCTACCAGGACTTCACGCGCATCACCAAGGCCATCGAGGAGGGCGACCTGGATACCATCGAGGTCCTCACCGCGCCCATCGACGCGGCCGTGGCCGCGGGGCGTGCGGTCCATCTGCTGGGCCTGCTCTCGCCGGGGGGCGTACACAGCCACGAGGAACATATCCTCGCCGCCGCCGAGCTGGCGGCCCGTCGCGGCGCCACACGCATCTTCGTGCACGCCTTCCTGGATGGCCGCGACATGCCGCCCCAGAGCGCCTTGGCCTCCATCGAGCACGCCAATGCGCGTCTCGCCGAGCTGGTCGGCGCCGACAATGGCTTCGTGGCCTCGATCATCGGCCGCTACTTCGCCATGGATCGTGACAACCGCTGGGAGCGCGTCGAAAAGGCCTACCGCCTGCTCACCGAGGGCGAAGGCGAGCATATCGTCGCCAGTGCCGAGGCGGGCCTGCGCGCCGCCTACGAGCGCGGCGAGACCGACGAGTTCGTGGCCGCCACCAGCGTACGCCCGGCCGGGGAAGCGATCACCCTCGAGACGGGCGATGCCGCCCTGTTCATGAACTTCCGTGCCGACCGCGCCCGGGAGCTGACCCGGGCCTTCGTCGACGAGAGCTTCGAGGGCTTCGACCGCCGTGTACATCCGCGGCTCGCCGCCGAGGGCCTGGTGAGCCTGACCCGCTACGCCGCCGATATCCCGGCGCCGGCGGCCTTCCCGCCGGTGGATCTTCACAACACCCTGGGCGAGGTGATCGAGAGCCGTGGCCTGACCCAGCTGCGCATCGCCGAGACCGAGAAGTACCCCCACGTCACCTTCTTCTTCTCCGGCGGTCGCGAGGCCGAGTACCGTGGCGAGGAGCGCATCCTGGTGCCCTCTCCCCGGGACGTGAAGACCTATGACGAGAAACCCGAGATGAGCGCCCACGAGGTCACCGACCGCCTGGTGGAAGCGATCGACTCCGGCCGCTTCGACCTGATCGTCTGCAACTACGCCAATGGCGACATGGTCGGCCACACCGGTGACTTCGACGCCGCGGTCAAGGCCATCGAGACCGTCGATGGCTGCGTGGGCCGTGTGGTGGAGGCGATCCAGCGCGCCGGCGGTGCCTGCCTGGTCACCGCCGACCACGGCAACGCCGAACAGATGATCAATCCCGAGACCGGCGCCCCCCAGACCGCCCATACCACCTTCCAGGTGCCGCTGATCTATGTCGGCGAGCGCCCGGCTCGATTCCACGACGACGGCAGCCTGTGCGATATCGCCCCGACCCTGCTGACGATGATGGAGCAGCCGGCCCCCGAGGAGATGAGTGGACGCGCCCTGCTCGAGCTCGACTGAGCGGCAGGATGTTCAGGAGCGCCACCCTCCCGGGCACCCTGCTGCTGACGCTGCTCCTGACTGGGCCGCTGGCGGCCCAGCCCAGCGAGGAGGCGGTACAGGAGCGCCTTGACGCCATCGGCGAGGCCATCGAGGAGGCCGACCGGCGCCTGGCATCCACCCGCCAGGCGCGCGACGCGGCGGCTCGCCAGCTGGAGGAGATCGAGACCTCGCTGGCCACCACCCATCGCCGCCTCGATGAGCTCCAGGCCGAGCGACGCGAGCTGGGCACCGAGATGGAGACCCTGCAGTCGCGCCGCGACGAGCTCGACGCCGAGCGTAGCGCCCAGCTCGAGGCCATCCATGCCCAGCTCGATGCGCTCTATCGCCTGGGCCATTCGCCCCAGCTGAAGCTGCTGCTCAATCAGGACGATCCGGCACGACTGGACCGACTGCAGCACTACCTGAACCACCTTGCCCGCGCCCGACGAGCCCGCCTCGACGAGCTCGCACGCCTCGACGCGGCCCTGGCCGAGACCCGAGGCGAGCTCGAGACCCGCGGCGACCGCCTCGACGCCCTCGCCGCCGAGCTGGCCGCCCGCAGCGCCGAGCTGGCCGAACAGATGCACGAACGCTCGAATCTGGTCGCGGAGCTGGAGAGCCGCCACAGCGGCGAGGCCGCCCGGCTCGCCTCCCTGGAGCAGGATCGCGAGCGCGCCGAGCAGGTGCTGCGCGACGTTCAGGAGCAGCTGGCCCGCCTGCAGCGCCCGCCCCCCTCCACCGCCATCGAACGCACCCGCGGCGAGCTTCCCTGGCCGGCCCAGGGCAACCTCGCCTCGCGCTTCGGCGCCGGCGATGCCGTCCATCGCAACGGCATTCTCATCCTGGCCGCCGAGGGCAGCCCGGTACGCGCCGTGCATGCCGGCCGGGTGGTCTTCGCCGACTGGCTGCGTGGCTTCGGCAATCTGCTGATCATCGACCATGGCGACGGCGTGATGACGCTCCACGCCCACCTGCAGCACTTTACCGCCCAGGTCGGCCGGCCGGTCTCGCGGGGCGAAACGATCGGCGCCGTGGGCAGGAGCGGGGGCCATCGCCGCCCCGCTCTCTATTTCGAGGTGCGTCGCGCCGGTACCCCCATCGATCCCCAGTCGTGGATCGCCCGCCGCTGAACGCCGCTTTCCATGCAGGCCGGCGGCGGGCTATGCTGGTCGCTCACCGTTCCGGAACAGCGGAGTTCGCATGACCCCAGCGCTTTCCCTGCCGGGCAGGCTCTCTCGCTCCTGCTCGCCTCGACGCCTGCTGGCCGGGCTGCTGCCCCTGGCCCTGCTGACGCTACCGCTGACGGCGACCGCCCAGGTCGCCGATGATGAGCTGCCGATCGCCGAGATCCAGACCTTCGCCGAGGTGTTCGAGCGCATCAAGCGCGCCTATGTGGAGGAGGTCGATGACGCCAGCCTGCTGCGCAACGCCATGCGTGGCATGCTCAGCGAGCTCGATCCACACTCCTCCTATCTCGATAGCGAGGCCTTCCAGAGCCTGCGCGAGTCGACCCAGGGGGAGTTCGGCGGTATCGGTATCGAGGTGGGCATGGAGGATGGCCAGCTGACGGTGATCACGCCCATCGACGACACCCCCGCCTCGCGGGCCGGCCTGCAGGCACGCGACCAGATCCTGCGCATCGACGACACGCCTACCGAGGGTCTGTCGCTGCAGGAGGCGGTCGAGCTGATGCGCGGTGATCCGGGCAGCGAGATCGAGCTGACCATCCTGCGCCAGGGCGAAAGCTCGCCACGCCGCATCCCGCTGACACGCGAGAATATCCGCACCGAGAGCGTGAAGAGCGAACTGCTGACCCCCGGCTTCGGCTATCTGCGCATCAGCCAGTTCCAGACCCGTACCGGCGAGCAGGTGAGCGAACACATCCGCCAGCTGAAGCGCGACGGAGAACTGGACGGGCTGGTGCTCGACCTGCGCAACAACCCCGGCGGGGTCCTGCAGGCCGCCGTCGCGGTGGCCGACGCCTTCCTGGAAGAGGGGCTGATCGTCTACACCGAGGGGCGTCTGCCGGATACCGAAATGCGTTTCTCGGCCAATGCCACAACGGCGGCTCCCGACGTTCCGCTGGTGGTGCTGATCAACGGCGGCAGCGCCTCGGCGGCGGAGATCGTCGCCGGCGCCCTTCAGGACCAGAAGCGTGGCGTGGTGATGGGCACCGAGAGCTTCGGCAAGGGCTCGGTCCAGCAGATCATGCCGCTGGGCAACGGCGAGGGGCTCAAGCTCACCACCGCGCTCTACTTCACGCCCGGTGGGCGCTCCATCCAGGCCCAGGGCATCGAACCCGACGTCAGGGTGGTGCGCGGGCGCGTGGAGGTCACCGAGAATGGCCGCGGGGTTCGCGAGGCCGACCTGGAGGGCCATCTCGGCGCGCAGGAGGCCCCGCGGGAGAGGACCGAGCAGAGCGAGCGGCTACGTGAGGATTACCAGCTCAGCGAGGCCCTCAACCTGCTCAAGGCCCTCGATGTGGTCCGCCAGCGCGACCGCTGAGCCAGGCGGTTCAGCGGCAACTGACAGGCAGGCGACCGCGCTGGCCGGTGGCCTGCTGCAGCAGCAACCGCTTGAGCGGAACGAGGCGGTCCACGCTACCCATCCCCAGATTGCGCCCCAGGGTCAGCGCCGGATGGCGCGCCCCGAACAGCAGTCGGAACCCATCCATCAGCGCCAGCATGCCGGCGTTATCACCGCGCCGCCGCCGTGCATAGCGTGCCAGGGTCCGCTCATCACCCAGCCCCATGCCTCGTCGACGGGCCGCCAGCAGCTCCTCGGCCAGCACAGCGGCATCCATCAAACCGAGGTTGACCCCCTGGCCGGCCAGGGGGTGAATGCCATGGGCGGCATCACCCACCAGGGCAAAACCGGGCAGGGTATAGCGCTTGGCATGGCGCTGTACCAGCGGGAAACCGGTCGCCTCGTCGAGCACCGTTACCGCGCCCAGCCGATGATCGATGGCCGCCGCCAGCGCTTCCCCCAGGTCATCACGCGGGAGTCCCGCCAGGCGTTCGGCCTCGGCGGGAGAGGTAGACCAGACGATGGAGCAGTGATGCTCCCGCTCCTCTACCGCCAGGGGCAGGAAGGCCAGTGGACCCGTCGGCAGGAAGGCCTGCCGCGCCACCTCGCCGTGGGGCCTCTCGATACGCACCGTGGTCACCAGGCCGACATGTCCGGTCTCACGCTCGCTGAGCGCAATGCCCGCCATGTCGCGTAGCGGGGAGCGGACACCATCCGCGGCCACCACCAGGGGAGCGCTCAGCCGGCGACCATCGGCCAGCACGATACACCGCCCCTCGACACCGCCCTCCAGCCCCTCGACCCGTGCCCCCAGGCAGAGGCGTACCGAAGGCAGCGCCTCCAGCCGTCGCTCCAGCGCCGCCAGGGTGACATCGTTCTCGACGATATGTCCGAGCACCGGCAGGCCGGCCTGGTCGGCGGAGAAGTTGACCTCACCGCTCCCTTCGGCGTCCCAGACCTGCATATGGCGGTAGGGGCTGATGCGTCGTGATGCCATCCATGCCCAGGCGCCCACCCCCTCCAGCAGCCGCTGCGAGACCGGCGTCAGCGCGCTGACCCGGCGCGCCGGCTGCCCTCGCCCCACGGTGTCGGCATCCAGCAGCGCGGGCCTGGCATCCACCAGGGCCACCTCGACCCCGGCCTCGCCGAGCAGCACCGCCAGGGCGGCCCCCACCATGCCTCCGCCAACGATCACCACCTCATGGTGGCCATCGGCCGAGCGACTCGCTCCCCCATCTCCCGTGACACTCATGCCTTCGCCTCTTCTCGACTCTTCACATTTCTCGCCGGCGCGATTCATCGCTCCAGCCCCATGGCGCGGCGCGCCAGCGCACGCCTCAGGGGACCGGCGAGGTTGAGGCCGACCAGACCGGCGGCACGGGCATGACCCAGCAGCCGACTGTCGATGCCGAACAACCGTATCAGACCGTCACTGAAGCGGGTCACGCTGTGGCGGTCGCCAGCGCGGCGGGCCTCGAAGGCCTGCAGCACCTCGGTATCTCCGACCGAGCGACCGTGCGCCAGCCCCGCCTCCAGCGACGCCACTAGATCCATCACCCCACGCAGCGCCAGGTTGAAGCCCTGACCGGCCACCGGATGCAGGGAGTGGGCCGCGTTTCCCATCACTGCCAGTCCGGGCCGCGTGGTCTCGCGCGCGGTCACCAGGCTCAGCGGATAGGTATGACGGCTGCCCACACGCCGGAAGCGCCCCCCCCGGTCACCGAAGGCCGTCTGCAGTTCGGCCAGGAAGTCACCCTCCGACAGGTTCAGGCGTCGCCGCTCGTCTCCCGCAGCGTGGGTCCACACCAGCTCCATGGTCTGGCCCTGGAGCGGCAGCAGGGCAATGGGGCCTTCGCGCGTAAAGCGCTCCCAGGCGACACCCTGATGACACCGGCTCATCTCGACACTGGCGATCAACGCCACCTGTTCATAGGAGCGCACCTCGCTGGCGATCCCCAGGCGCTCCTTGAGGCCCGAGCGCCCGCCATCGGCCAGCACCGTGAGCCCCGCCTGCAGATTGGTGCCGGAGGCTAGCCCCAGGTGGTAGCCCTCCGCCGTCGGCTCGATCGTCTCGACGCGATCCGGGCAGTGCCAGGCCAACGGCAGTCCGGTGAGATGCTGATGCAGGACACGACCCAGCCAGGCGTTGGGCACCACATGGCCCAGCGCCTCGACCCCCAGCTCCCGAGCATCGAGGCGGGTGGCCCCGAAGTGGCCTCGTTCGCTGACATGGATGCGGCGAATGGCGGTGGCCTGCTCGGCTATCGTCTGCCATACCCCCATCTCGGTGAAGTGCAGCGCGGTGCCGAGGGAGATCGCACTGGCCCGGGCATCGAAGCTGGGCTGCCAGGGTGCCGCGGCCAGGTCGAGGATAGGCGACGCCTCGATCACCGCAACCGAGAGACCGTGCCGCTCGATCAGCGGCATCAATGCACAGGCCAGGCTGGCACCCACCAGACCGCCACCCACGATGGCGATATCCACCGCCTCTGTTGTCGGGAGTGTCACTTCGGGACTCATCGCGCCACCTCAGACGAGTGATTCATAATGTAAATTACATAACTAATAATACCGCTCAACTTGGCACGCTCAATTCTCAGCCATCAGCGCCTCTATCTCCGCAACTGACTTGGGCACGGAAGCGGTCAACACCCGATGTCCTTCATCGGTCACCGCGACATCATCCTCGATACGGATGCCGATGCCGCGGAAGGCTTCGGGAATGTCGTCGTCATCGGGCACGTAGAGCCCCGGCTCCACGGTGAGTACCATGCCCGGCACCAGCGGCCGGGGCTGGCCATCGCGACGGTAGGCACCCACATCGTGGACATCGAGACCCAGCCAGTGCGAGGTGGAGTGGAGGTAGAAGCGCCGGTAGCTCTCATCGTCGATACGCGCCTGGACACTGCCCTCGAGCAGCCCCAGCCGGATCAGGCCGGCGGTAAGCCCGCGCACCACCTCGGCATGAATCACCGCCAGGGTCGTGCCGGGGCGCACCGCGTCCACCGCGCGCTCCTGAGCCTCGAGCACCACCTCATAGAGGGCCCGCTGGGCGTCACTGAAGCGGCCGTTGACCGGAAAGGTACGGGTGATGTCACCGGCATAGAGGTCGAATTCGGCGCCGGCATCGATCAATACCAGGTCGCCCTCCTCGAGGAGGGCGCGATTCTCGATGTAGTGCAGCACACAGGCATTGGCGCCACCACCGACGATGGTGGCATAGGCCGAACCACTCCCCCCCTGCCAGCGGAACTCGTGCTCCAGCTCCGCCTGCAGCTGATACTCTGCCATCCCGGGACGCACCGCACGCATGGCGCGCAGATGGCCACGCGCCGAGATCTCGGCGGCATGACCCAGCAGGGCAAGCTCCGCCTGACTCTTGATCAGTCGCGCCTCGTGAAGCAGCGGGGTCACATCGGCAATGGCCTGGGGTGGACACACCCCCTGACGCTGGCGAGCCACCAGGTCCGCACGCACCCCCTCGGCCAGTCCCCGCGCCTCGGCGCTGTCCAGCGCCAGGTAGAGCGTACGCCGCCCATCGAGCAGTGCCGCCAGGCGCTCGCTGCGCTCGGCATTCTCGAAGGCCTGGTCGACACCATGCTCGCGAATGGCGCCCTCGGCCCCCAGGCGGATACCGGTCCAGGCCTCCAGCGCCGGGTCGCGATCCTGGCAGAACAGCACGCTCTCCCCTTCGGCTCGCCCCGGCAACAGTAGCAGCAGGGCGTCGGGCTCGGGAAAGCCGGTGAGATAATGGAAGTCGCTGTCCTGGCGAAAGGGGAACTCGCTGTCACGCGAGCGAGTAACCAGAGAGGCACCAGGCAGCAGCACGGCGGCATCGCCAGGCAGTGCCGCCATCAGCGCCTGACGGCGCTGACGATACTCGGCGTTGGCAATGGGTGCCGGGCGCGACAGGGTCTCGGGCAACGTCTCGGACAACATGGCAGCTCCTTGGCGGCGGTGGGGTGTGATGGGCTGCTCAGTGACGCGTGGTGGATTCGGCATCCTCGACCTGAGGCTTGCCCGGGTGCTGCTCGGTGTAGAGCAGCATGGCGGCCATGCGGACATGCTCCACCAGGGCAAAGAGATCATTCTCGTTTTCGGCACTCTCCTCGAGGTCGGCCGGCATGGCGGCGATCCCCTCCAAGTCCTCCAGCGCCTCGCGTAGCGCCGTTGACCATCTCTCGCGAGGCTCCTCCCCGGCATCCTGGACGACCTCCAGAAAGCCCTGGGTCCACTCCTTGAGCCCGCGGGCGCGCTCGGCCAGGGAGAAGAGCTCATCGGGCAGCAGTGGTTCATAACCGAGCTCGCTACCGGAGAGGGCATCCAGGGTCTGGCGGCGCCAGGCCAGGAAACGCTCGGCGGATGGCTCGTCACGCGGCTGCTCGACGCCAAGCACCTCACACACCTCCTCCAGCCAGACGGCGGGGTCGATATCGTGCATGGCAAGTCGGGCGCACAGTCGTCCGTCGCTGAAGGCCGGCGACTGCATGCTGCCGTGAAGCAGGAAGAGGTCGGCGATAGTGGAGAAATCCTGGCGTTCATCGATCAGTGACATGGAAGCTCCATGGTGGCGGGGTGTACGGAAGAGGGGCGGCAATCGTCACCGCGCGTTGACCCCTCGAGAAGGGCTCTCTTATAGTGACGGGCCATGCGGTACTGACTGGATGTTAACGCATCGGCCCCCGGTGGCGCGCGGCCAGCGTGACCTGCGGGGTCGAGCCGGAGCCCCCCGATGAGTGATGCGACACGGCCGACCGCCGAAATTACCCTCCTGGGACGTAGCTACGTCATTGCCTGCCCCCCCGAGGAAGAAGCCAAGCTGGAGCGTGCGGCCCGCTACCTGGATCGCGCGATGACCGGCATCCACTCCCAGAACAATCTACTGGGCAACGAGCGCATCGCCGTCATGGCGGCACTCAACATCACCCATGAGCTGCTGGAGGCGCTGGAGAGTCGGCGTGAAGGGGAGCGCAGCCTGGACGCCCTGAGCGAACGCCTGGAGCGTGCCCTGGCCGATACCAAGCCACGCTGACCCTGAACCGGGAATCCATTGGCCGCCCTCCACCGGCTCTGGTACGATGGGGTTGTTCCCTGGGGTGTTTGCCAGTCGTTATCGTCCCTCGAGCCTATGCGCAGTACCCAGGGGGCCAAATGCTAGCCGAACCCGTGTGCATGTCCGTGCGTCGGAAAGCCTGACGGTTCGGCTGCGGCCACCCACCTTGAACCAATGGGTTCAAGGGCCAGAACGACAGCGGCACTCTGGGGAACCTCGTCCACATGAACCATCTCATGCCGACACCCGCCGCACCTCTTTCCTTGACCAGCTTCAACGGCTCACGTCGCGAGCTGCGTCAACAGCTGCGCCGTCGCCGCCGCGCCCTGAGCGCCGAGCAGCGCCGACTGGCCAGCGAACATCTGTGTCGCCGACTGCGACGCCTGCCCGAGGTACAGCGTGCCCGTCGCGTGGCGCTCTACCTGCCCAACGACGGCGAGATCGACCCCACTCCGCTGATCGGCTGGCTACGGCAGCGTGGCGCTCGTGTCTACCTTCCGGTACTCAAGCCCCTGTCACACAACCTGCTTTGGTTCGTGCACTACCATGCGAACACACCCATGATCCGCAATCGCTTTGGCATCGCCGAGCCCGCCACTCGCCATGGGGCCCATCGTGCGCGTCGAATGCCCGCCTGGACCCTCGACCTGATCCTGTTGCCACTGGTGGGCTTCGATGATGCCGGCCAGCGCATGGGCATGGGGGGCGGCTTCTATGATCGCACCCTGGCCTTTACCCGCCGACCGGGGCCACGGCCACGGCTGATTGGCCTGGCCCATGACTGTCAACGGGTCGACTCGCTGCCGGTGGCCTCGTGGGACGTGCCGCTCGATGCCATCGCAAGCGACGTCCGACTGGTACGCCCCTGATACACCCGCCTGGAAACGCCAACGGGCCGACGCCTCTCGGCATCGGCCCGTTGACAATCTGGCAGGGGCTCGACAGCTCGTGATCAGTTGCCGACCAGCGCCTGGGCATAGCCGGTTGCCACGACGCCAATACCGAACAACAGCACCAGGGCCCTGACCACATCGGGCTTGCGCTTCATCTTAGACTCCGGGTAGCAGGATTTAAACGTCGGCGACTATAAGCCGATGCAACCATCAAGACAACCGCCCTGACTCAACGTTCACCTCATGAAACTTCCGCCTGGCGAGGTCCACTGAGCGAGTCAGCACTCACTTCCTCCCAGCACGCCTCCTCACGCCATGAAGAGCCGATAGGCGGCGTTGTCGGACTCCTTCCAGTAGCGGTAGCCAATGGCGTCGAAATACTCCTCGACATGGGAGCGATCGCCATTGGGCACCTGCATGCCTACCAGCACCCGGCCATAGGCGGCACCGTGATTCCGGTAATGAAACAGCGAGATATTCCAGTCATGGGGCAGGTGGGTGAGGAAGTTCATCAGCGCGCCCGGACGCTCCGGAAACTCGAATCGGTAGACCTCCTCATCGAACTGCTGCTTGGGTCGACCGCCCCCCAGATGGCGAATATGAAGCTTGGCCAGCTCGTTATCGGTGAGATCCTCCACCGCATAACCGGCATCGCGAAGCCTGTCGATCACCGCCTGACGATCCTCTCCGCCGGGCTTCACCTGCACGCCGACGAAGATATGCGCATGTTCCGGATCCGCATAGCGGTAGTTGAACTCGGTGACCATGCGTTTGCCGATGGTCTTGCAGAACTTCTTGAAGCTGCCCGGCCGCTCGGAGATGGTCACGGCCAGGATCGCCTCGCGCTGCTCACCGAGCTCGGTGCGTTCGGCGATATGCTGGAGGCGGTCGAAGTTGGTATTGGCGCCGGAGTTGATGCACAGCAGCGTCTGCCCCTCGACGCCGGTCTGCTGGATATACTTCTTGAGCCCCGCCAGGGAGAGCGCGCCGGACGTCTCGGAGACCGCTCGGGTCTCCTCGAAGATATCCTTGACCGCCGCGCACATCTCGTCGGTATTGACGGTAATGACCTCGTCGACCAGCTCGCGGGCGATATCGAAGGGCACCTTGCCGACCTGGGCCACGGCCACCCCCTCGGCAAACACCCCCACCTGATCGAGGGTAACCCGCTTGCCCGCCTCGAGTGCCGCCTTGAAGCAGGCACTATCCTCGGCCTCGACACCGATCACCTTGATATCCGGGCGCAGATACTTGACGTAGGCGGCCACGCCGGCAATCAGGCCGCCGCCGCCCACCGGCACGAAGATAGCATCCAACGCACCGGCCTGCTGACGCAGGATCTCCACGGCGATGGTGCCCTGTCCCGCCACCACATCGATATCGTCGAAGGGCGGGATATAGGTATAACCATGCTCCTCGATCAGGGCCTGGGCATGTTCGGCCGCCTCGGCAAAGGCATCCCCCTTGAGCACCACCTTGGCCCCGCGGGCACGCACCGCCTGTACCTTGATATCGGGCGTGATACGCGGCATCACGATGGTCGCCTTGACGCCCATCTGCTTCGCCGCCATCGCCAGACCCTGGGCATGATTGCCAGCCGAGGCCGCGATCACGCCCTTGGCCTTCTGCTCCTCGCTGAGCAGGGCCATCTTGTTGTAGGCGCCGCGAATCTTGAAGGAGTAAACCGGCTGCAGGTCCTCACGCTTGATCAGAATGGTGTTGTTGAAGCGACGGGAGAGAAAGGGGGCCGGCGAGATGGGGGTTTCCCGAGCGGCTTCATAGACCCGGGCCTGGAGAATCTTCTTGACGGTAGCTTCGAGCATCCTGGTATCCAGCGGCGTGACGCGTGAGGGCGCAGCATGAATGCTGCGCTGCGAGGAACCCTTATTGGTAGCATTTTCGCGGGCCCAGCGTCCAGCATTGACCATCGGCAGACAGTGGCGATTGGCCTATAATATCGACCCTTTCTCGCCGACCCCCTCAGGAGAACGCCCCATGAACCAGGATGAGCTCAAGGATGCCGTCGCGGCGGCCGCCATCGATGAGGTGCGCCCCCACCTGCATCGCGACACCGTGCTCGGTATCGGCACCGGCTCCACCGCCAACCGCTTCATCGACCGCCTGGCCGAATTGCGTCACGACTTTGCCGGTGCCGTGGCCAGCTCCGAAGCCAGCGCCGAGCGACTGCGCAGCCATGGCATCGAGGTATTCGAGCTCAACTCCGTGGGCACGGTGCCCTTCTATATCGACGGTGCCGACGAAGTCAACGCTCACTTACATATGATCAAGGGCGGTGGCGCGGCGCTGACTCGCGAGAAGGTCGTGGCCGCCTGTGCCGAGACATTTGTGTGCATCGCCGACGCCTCCAAGCGGGTCGAGCGCCTGGGTGCCTTTCCGCTGCCGGTGGAGGTGATTCCCATGGCCCGCTCCTACGTGGCCCGGGAACTCGTCAAGCTGGGTGCCGACCCGGTCTATCGGGAGGGGGTGGTCACCGATAACGGCAACCAGATCATCGACTGCTACGATTTCATGATCGACGACCCGCAGGCCATGGAGGCACGCATCAACGCCATCGTGGGGGTGGTCACCAATGGTCTGTTCGCGGCCCGCGGTGCCGACGTGCTGCTGCTGGGAACCACCCAGGGTGTGGAACGCCTCTCCCCCGCCTGACAGGCCTCGAGGCGAAGTGAGTACTCACTTCCCCGCTAGCAGTCTGTCCAGCCCCTTCAGGGTCTTTGCCAGGGCCCCACGGTTGGCGGCCACCACATCGCGCCCCGCTTCGCCGAGGCGGCGGCGCTCGGCCGGGTCGGCAAAGAGCGCGATCAGCGCCTCGGCAAGCGCCTCTTCATCGGGCGTCTCCACCAGGGCATCGGCGCCGCGCAGGGCCTCTGCCACATCCATGAAGTTGGCCAGCTCGGGGCCGGTAAGCACCGGTACGCCAAGAGCCGCAGGCTCGAGCAGATTGTGACCACCCACCGGCACCAGGCTTCCGCCGACAAAGGCCAGGTCCGCCGCGCCATAGAGCACGGTGAGCTCCCCCATGGTGTCGGCCAGATAGACCGAAGTAGCCTGCCCGGGCCATTCGCCTCGAGAGCGCCGAGCCGGCACCTGGCCGTGGGACTCGCACAGGCTCGCTACCTCATCGAAGCGCTGCGGATGGCGCGGCACCAGTACCAGCAGGGCCTCGGGAGAGTGCTCCCGCAGCAGGGCGTGAGCGGCCAGCAGGTGCGACTCCTCGCCCGCGTGGGTAGAGCCGGCCACCCAGACCCGGGGCCGCCCCAGCAGCTGACGCAAGCGCTCACTTACCTGTCGGGCGCCATCTTCCAGGGCGATATCAAACTTCAGCGAGCCCACTACGGTGGTACGCCGCGGCGCCATGCCGAGCTCGGCAAAGCGCGCGGCGTCTTCACTGGACTTGGCGGCCAGCCAGTCGACACAGCCCAGCGCCTCACGCATCAACGGACGCAGCCGCCGATAGCCTCCCAGGGCGCGCGCAGAGAGCCGGCCATTGACCACCGCCACCGGTATCTCGCGATGGCGGCAGGCGTGAAGCAGGTTGGGCCACAGCTCGGTCTCGAAGAACAGCGCCAGCTCGGGCCGCAGGCGCTCGACGAAGCGCGACGCGGCGCGCGGGAAGTCCAGGGACACGAAGTGATGACTCAGCCGACCATCCTGCCGCCCCTGGGCCAGCGCACGGACGCGCTCGGCGCCGGTGGCGGTCATGGTAGTCACGGTCAGGGAATGGCCGGGGTAGCGTGCGAGCAGCTCCTCGATCAACGGCCTGGCCGCCTGGACCTCCCCCACCGAGGCGCAGTGCAGCCATAACATACGCGTTTCGGGAGGCGTCTCGGGAATGCGCCCCAGGCGCAATGGCCTGGGGTCAGTGAGTCCATGCTCACGGCGCAGACGCTGCCATAGCAGGGGAGCCGCCAGATGCAGCGCCGCGGAGTAGGCCTGCCGGGGCCAGCCCATCAGCTCTCGCGGTCGAGGATGGTGGAGATCATCGCCGTGGTGGAGACGCCATCCTCGAAGCCCAGTACTCGCACCTCACCTCCGGCGTCGCGCACGGCCTGGCCGCCGGCGATCTGGTCGGGGCGGTAGTCGCCACCCTTGACCAGCACGTCGGGCAGCACCGACTCGATCAACCGCTGTGGAGTCTCCTCGCCAAAGGAGACGACCCAGTCCACGGCACCCAGGCCGGCAAGCACCTGCATGCGACGCGCCAGGGGGTTGATGGGCCGCTTGGGGCCCTTGAGGCGCGCGATGGAGGCGTCATCGTTGACCGCCACGACCAGCCGATCACCGAGCCGGCGGGCCTGCTCCAGATAGGCCACATGGCCGGCATGAAGGATGTCGAAGCAGCCGTTGGTCATCACGACCCTTTCGCCACGCGCCTGGGCGGCCCGCACCGCGTCGATGAGCGTCGGCTCCTCGATCACTCCGAACTCGGCCAGCTTGTCGCCATGCAGGGCGGTGTAGAGCTCGGCGATGGAGAGGGTCGCGGTTCCCGGCTTTGCCACCACCAGGCCGGCGGCCAGATTGGCCAGGGTCATCGCCTCGGGGAAACCATGCCCGGCCGCCAGGGCGAGACCCAGCACGCCGATCACGGTATCGCCGGCACCGGTGACGTCATAGACCTCTCGCGCCCGAGTGGGCAGGTGAAGCGGGTCGTGCCCCTCACGAATCAGGGTGACCCCCTTCTCGCTGCGGGTGATAAGCAGCGCCTCCAGTTCGAGCTCGGCACGCAGGGCCTCGCCTCGCTCGGCCAGTTCGGCATCGTCACGGCAGTGACCCACCACCGCCTCGAACTCCGCCAGGTTGGGGGTGATGACGCTGGCGCCACGATAGCGCGAGAAATCACGCCCCTTGGGATCCACCAGCACCCGCTTGCCACTGGCCCGCACCAGGCGAATCAGCTCCTCGACGCGGTTGAGCGTCCCCTTGCCGTAGTCGGAGAGGATCACCAGATCACAGTCCGGCAACGCCGCCTCCACCCGCTCCAGCAGCCCGGAGGTGTCCGCCTCTCCCAGCCCCTCCTCGAAGTCGAGGCGGATCAACTGCTGGTTGCGGCTCATCACGCGAAGCTTGGTGATCGTTGGCACACCCGGGCTGCGCTGGAAGTGAGTGCTCACTCCGGCATCTTCCAGGCGACTCACCAGGCGGTCCGCGTTATCGTCATCACCCACCAGGCCGGAGAGCGCGGCATGGGCGCCCAAGGAGGAGATATTGAGTGCCACGTTGGCGGCGCCCCCTGGGCGGTCCTCGCTCTCCTCGACACGCACCACCGGCACCGGCGCCTCGGGCGAAATACGCGAGGTACCGCCGTGCCAGTAGCGGTCGAGCATGACATCCCCCACCACCAGTAGACGGGAGTGCTCCAGGGCGGTCAGATCAAGTCTCATCGTCGGCAAGCGTCCTTTCCGTGGAGTGGTCAGCGGCATACTGCAGTGCTGCCTTGAGGCGCTCGATCACATCATCGGCGCGAATCAGCGACATGGCATCGGGATGCCGCACTCGCTGGCCCCAGGATAGATCCTCGACCTCCTTGTGCAGGTAGGTGCGCACCGCCTGAGGGTAGCGATTGACCACGAAGTCGCGCCAGCGGTAGGGCGCGGCACGATCAGGATTGGTGGTGGCATAGAGCCCCACCGTCGGCGTATTCAGCGCGTTGGCCATATGCACGGGGCCCGAGTCCGGAGCGATGACGGCTTCGGCGGCATCGATCAGCGCCAGCAGCCCCTTGAGTGAGGTGTTGCCGATGGCATCGATCACCGCCTCGGCCGGGCAGAGGGCCTGGATACGCTCCCCTACCTCCCGCTCCTGAGTGCTGCCCCCTCCAGTCAGCACGGTACGCAGGCCATGCTGCTCCCAGGCGTGCTGGACCACGGCGGCATACCCCTCGGCAGACCAGTTGCGGAAGTTGCGCAGCCGTGGGTTGGCACATGGGCTCATCAGCAGATAACGGGTATCGCCGGTAAGGGAGCGCGCCTCGTCGTGGGCCGCCGGGGGAATCGCCAGATTCCACTCGAGACTCGGCTCCTCGATCCCCATCAGTCGGGCGAAGTCGAGAAAGGACTCGAGCACATGGGCGCGTGGATGAGGCGCAAGCTGACGGTGGGTGAACCAGTGTTGAGCATCCTTGGCGCGGGCCTTGTCGTAGCCCACTCGCACGTCGGCCTTGAGCCCAAGTGACAACACGCTGGCTCGCAGGGCCTGCTGCATATGCAGCAGCACATCGAAGCGGGTATCAGACAGCTCGCGCCACAGGGCGCGCATGCCTGCCAGGCCGCTGGCCTTGTCATAGACCACGAACTCGACCCCGGAGAGGCCCGCCAGTAGACTGTGCTCGGCCTTGCCGACGATCCAGGTGATGCGCGCGTCGGGCCACTGGCGTTGCAGGGCGCGAACCGTCGGCACCAGATTACAGACATCACCCAGGGCGGAGAGTCGCAGCACGCCGATATGGCGGGGTTGGGCGGGCAGAGGATGCTTCATGCGCTTGGCAACATTGAGAACGGGAAAGTTCTACATTCTATATGATAAGGACAGTCTATGTGACGCCGACCAGGCGCCACAAATTGGCCCGTCAACCTTCGAACCCGACTGGTGGCTGGCGCAAGGCCGGGTCACCGGCCAGGCCCCGGGGCGCGGTGCCAGCCTGTTTCTGGATGCCGGTACTGGAGAAGAGTGGGTACTGCGCCCTTACCGCCGCGGCGGCATGGTGGCACGCTTCAGTGATGCCCGTTATCTATGGACCGGCCTGGAGCGCACCCGCGCCTTTCGCGAGATGCGTCTCACCGCCGACCTGCTTGCCCGTGACCTGCCGGTTCCGCGACCGGTCGCCGCCAACGTCACCCGCCATGGTCTGACCTATGAGGCCGCGCTACTCACCGTGCGCATTCCCGGCGCCCGCGCCCTGGCCAGCCTGCTGGAAAATGGCGAAGCCGATGGCGAGCTACTGCAACGGGTCGGTGCCACCATCCGCCGTTTCCACGATACAGGCCTCGACCATGTCGACCTCAATGCCCGCAACCTGCTGGTGGATAAAGGCGGCAAGGTGTGGTTGATCGACCTGGATCGCTGTCGACTGCGTCCCGACGGAGCCTGGAAAGCCCGCAACCTGAAGAGACTAGAGAGCTCTGTAGCCAAGTTTGTCGCTACAGAAGAAATAACGCGCATAATCGAGCGGATTACTGCCAGCTATGGTAGTTGACGCTCTTGTGTGGTCATGAAGCGCGGCTTGACTGTTTTCTCCATGAACCTTGCCCACTTGCGCCGAATCTTGCGCCGTCCAAGCCAAGGCACATATGCTGGCAATGGAATAAATTCCGAGACACCAAGGCCGTCGATCAGTATGACCGCGGTGGTATCCGTCCGCTCAATCACAAGCAGATTGCTCATCACCAGATCGCAAGGCACCACATTATAGGCCAACAAGTAGGTCTGGAGTGCTTCGAGCCCAACCCAAAATTGACCTACCTGCTGCTGCGTCAGCGGCTTGGCCAGGTATTCAGCCACATTAGGTGGAAGTAGTCCCTGATCATCGAGCACCAACTGCTGCTCGATTCCGATCACTTCATCATCTTTCACCACCCCAAAGAACTCAGGAATAAATGTGAAAGGAACCTTCCTTCGCTTCAACAGCCGGAAATATCGAAGTTCGCGATAAGTCTGCTTGGCCTTTTCTCTTCTACTGAGTTTAATACAGCGAGCTGGATCATTTGGGTGCAGATAGCAGATGCGCTCATCTCCCCGGCCGATGATCTTCCAGTTTTTTACATCTGGCATTGAGCCGCCTGCTTTTCCTGATATACGTCAAGGATGCACCGGTAGTTCTGGGCCATGATTTCTTCTATGTCGAGGGATAATGCCAGCTCTCGGCAGCAAATTTTCAGACTAGCATCACCTTTCCTCCTGGCCCAGTGGGACATAGCGTCGGTGAGTGCTTCAATGTCATCTGGGCGATCGATAACCGTAGCCACCTCTGACGTCACCACCTCTTTAGCGCCACACTTTTGGGTAGTTATAACTGGCGTTCCACAGGCAAGTGCCTCAAGTACGGTAAAGCCAAACGGCTCGTAATACGCCGGTAGCATATAGCAGTCGGCAAGGGAAAAATATCGTTCTGGTGAAGGCTGCTCGCCCAGGAATCGGCATTTATCTGCAATGCCGAGACTCTGGGCAAGCTCCTGATACTGAGCCTGTCGAGAGTCACGCCCAACCACCAGCAAGATGGCTTCTCCGTCGAGCCGGGAGAAGGCTTCAAGGGTTGGCTCCAGCCCTTTGCGACGATAACCGGTGCCCAGAAACAGAAAAACAGGAACTTGACCATCCAATTCTAATTCCTGGGCAAGAGCACTAACATCACCACTGAGCCGTGTGCGGTCAAAACGCTGAGTGTCGACAAAGTTATGAATCACAGAGCGCCGCTCAGCAGGTACATTGTACGCTTCGGCAATCTCATGGTCGCTTTGCCGAGAATTTGATACCACATGATAATAGGCGCCAGGCGCCATGGCCCGAGCCTCAATTTGCGCAGCCACCCTATCCTTCCACCGCCACTGACGCTTCGGCTTCGAGGCAAGATGGTGATGGACAGTGCCACCACCTATGCGCAACAGATCATGTGTCCAGGTTTTTCCCAATCCATAGACGAGATCATAGCCTGCAGCCTCTACATGGCGCTCCACCGCCTGGGCAAAACGCCACATGCGCTGGGCCTTACCAATACTGAACGGGCGTAAGCGAACAAAACGAATAGCCGGATGAGACGGAGCCACGTGGGAACGGCAGATGATTGTAACATCCTCACCACGCTCGGCTAGATACCGTGACAGTTCATTAAGAAACCGCTCAGTACCGCCGGAGGCAGCGTGGCGCATATGTACTAGGGCTATTTTCACCGGCATGGCCTCATGGTCGGCTCGTTCATATATCCCGAACACGACGTTTCATATATTTCCAGAACACACCGTTTGCATTAGCCACGGCGATTACCAAACCACGCCAGCCATCGAGAAAGCCGCACTTTAAAAGATAGGTACGCAAGAAAGCAAACGCGGATTTTAACACAACAACCCACACGGGATATACCGGAAACTTGTCCGATTTTGCACGAATAGTCGAATATCGATTTATCTTATCCAAAAACTGACCAAGTTCGGTGACAGCCAGATGCTCAATGCAACCGTCTAAACGAACGACTGACGTGGATTTTGCAACCTTCACTGACTCATGCACCATGGCATCATTGAAGTTATGCCATTGGCGATGAAAGACACGCACCAACCAGTCATTGCCCCAGCCCGAATGATGCACGGGCTTGCCCAATAGCCAGTTTTCTCGCAACACCTCTACCACCTGATCGGTATCAGCGGTGGGCAGCCAGCTGGCCAGCGCCTCAAGCCAGCAACTGGTGGGCGCCTCGTCGGCGTCCAACGAGACAATCCACTCACTACGAGCGAGTGACACGGCATGGCGCTTGGTAGGGCCAAAGCCAAGAAAGTCGCCCTGGTGAAGCGATACGTTGGCGTAGCGACGAGCAATTTCGAGAGTCTCATCGGTGGAGCCATTGTCGTAAACTACCACCTCCCCCAGGGCTTCGAGCGAGTCCAAGGTGCGGCCCAAGGTTGCCGACGCGTTGCGCGTGATGATCACGGCGCTTAGCTCAGAGAGCATGCAAAAACCACCCTGCCAGAATAGACACCGGATGCTACTATAGCCGTCATTATACCCACAAACCTTCTACGAGGCGGCTTTGCACATCATCCATGCCAATCTGGCCCGGGGGTTTCGCGGCGGCGAGCGGCAAACAGTGCTGCTGATCCAGGCACTGGCCGACAAGGCAGAAGTATCACTCCAGACGCTTGTGTGCCGGCCAGATTCGCCTATGCGCGCAGAGCTGGCCACAACCCACGGTCTTCGATTTGTCAGCGCTCGCCATCAGCTGGCCGGCCATCGACAGGCGGGGCGAGCCACCATGGTTCATGCCCATGACGCCAAGGCTGTACATTGGGCTTGGCTACACCATCGACTGTTTGGCATTCCCTACCTGATTACCCGTCGGGTGGATACACCCGTCAAGCACAAACTCAGCAACAGAATTTTTTACCGTGAAGCGCATCGCTGCGTCGCGCTATCCCGGGTTATTGCCGAGAATATCCAGCCGCTAAGCCCGCACCCGGTGGCACAAATTCCCAGCGCATTTACTCCACTAGTCTCAGACCCCAACATAACGCGGGCTTTCCGTGCACGCTATCCCGGTCGATTCCTGGTCGGCCACGCTGGGGCCCTTGTGGACCGACACAAGGGACAACGTGTTCTGCTCGACGCGGCTCGACGACTACAACACTCGCAGCCGGACATGCTATTTGTGTTTTTTGGCCAAGGCGAGGATGAGGCCGAACTAAAGCAAGAAAGTATCAGGCTGGACAACGTAATCTGGGCCGGCTTCAAGTCCGATATCGGCAATTACCTTCCGGCATTGGATATTTTTGCCTTTCCTTCTCGTAACGAAGGGCTAGGGTCAGTGTTGCTGGATGCCATACGAGCAGAGGTGCCCGTGGTAGCTAGCAAGACGGGCGGTATCCCGGATATTGTCCGTCATGAAGAAACCGGTCTCTTGTTTCCGACTGGTGATAGTGAGTATCTAGCTGAATGTTTGGTAAGGCTGCGCGACATCGACTTACGCAAAAGGCTTGTAGAAAAAGCCTCCCAGCATTTAGCCAAATACAGCCCTGAGGCTATGGCTAACTCATACACATCACTCTATTCTCGAGTCTAAAAAATCGTATTTATTCAATGAAATTACTCAACATGGGCGGAAAGAACGCTTATCGTGCGCATAAATTCATGTTTTACGCCTCAGGTCTGCTAGGTGCCCTACCTCCGAGAAGCCTTTTCCGACGTCGGCGCGATAAACTGATGGCCCAGTTTGACACCCTGCCTTCAGCCGATCAGGAATTTATCATGAAACGCGTAGCCTATTACAACAAACTTGACACCTTATCAGAGCTTTCTGGTGCAGCCACTAGCAACCAAGACTTCAAAATACACTCAAAAAAATCCACATATCATCTCGACTTTTACCAAGTTGCTAAGCACTTCCCAGCAAGTAGTGCATATCACTATCGTTTTGGCGACAAGACTTTCGTTCCAAACGAACCCACGTTTGTCAAGAGCAGGCCAATTAACGGGGAAAACTACAATTCAGTACTACTCAAACTCGACAGCGTTCGACATTTTTACACGGTAAACGATCCTTATGATTATGATAAAAAAAAGAGCACCCTAGTGTGGCGGGGAGCAGCACATCAACCCCACCGCCAAAATTTTCTAGCACAGTGCCACGATATGGCCCAGTGCGATGTTGGTGCTACCGACAACAAGGTAGAAACGACCGCATATCGAAAGCCATTCATGTCTATCAAACAACAGCTTGGGCACAAGTTTATCTTCAGTATTGAGGGCAACGATGTTGCCACAAATCTGAAATGGATAATGGCATCGAATTCGTTGTGCTTTATGAAACAACCAGCTTATGAAACTTGGTTCATGGAAGGTACGCTGACCCCAGGCCACCACTATGTAGAGGTCAGTGATGATTTTTCCGACCTGGACGAAAAAGTTGCATACTACCTAACACATCCCGAAGAAGCCCAAGACATCATACACAACGCCAACCAATACATTACCAATTTTTATCACCCGCAACGGGAAAGGCTCATCGCACTGCTGGTTTTTGAGCACTACTTAGCACACACACAACAATATATTTAATAAATACCCACGGTAACTTTACAATATTTTTCTGATGATGATGAGTGAGGTTAGATGCAGGACTCATGGGCTAGTCTAAATGTTAAAATTTCCCAAAATATCAAGCAGCAGTACTGCTTTACGTTCTAAATAAACCTTTTCCTCTTGATATCTACCTTTATAGGTCTGCTTTGCAACAACCGAATTTAAAAAAACATCTATAGACTCTTTGTTATTACAAAAATTGTTTGGCAAATTAAAGAACATTTTTTCTTCAAAGTCATTAAATAATTCACCCATGCTTTCATTTAAAAAATAGGCCAATGTGAAATATGGCATAAAACCATACTTCTCAGCGTTATGTACACCTTGTGCATATATTTTATCAGGATGTGTCTTTTCATACCCCAGCTTGCGCATCATTTTCTTACTATTCGAAACGTAAATTGCGAACTCTCTATCCTTCAGCAAATAACTTAAATAAAGACCAAATGCTTTAGCAATTAAAGGTGAGCCTTTTTTAGCATAAATAAACCAAACTTCAAGGGGGCGACTCTTTACCTCTTCTTGTCTAAACATGAAAAAATCAGCTTGGTGCTTAATATGTGGAAGCCAAGAGCTAAGCGGCTTTAGGCAAAAGGTGGTTGCATCTGCCCATACACCACCAAACTGAGTTAGCAAATAGACTCTCAACAAATCAGCCTTATTAGCCTTTGTTAGCCTTATGTTGCATAAATGAAATATAGAATTAAAATCAAACCCTAACTTATTTTCGATATTCTCATCATTTAAAAATACCACCTTATAATCCGGGTTTAGCTTTTCCCAAGAAACATAGCTGAGCCGAACCACTTCAGGTGCGTTTGCCAAGTCTGAATCCCAATAAATCCATATAATTTTAGTATCGGTGCCTTGCTCATATGAGGTTAAGCATGCATCTTCTAAAATCTTTAAAGAAATCTTTGCTCTTTCTTTTAGCTCTTCATTTTCAAACCCTTCACCGATACCATGAGAATATCTATATCTCTTCTCTACCCAATCTAACTTTTTTCTAACTTTGAAAAACTTTTTTTCGAAAAAATTGCTTTTTATAAACTTATCCAGCATTTACGCCTCCATCACAACTCAATATTATAAAAACTCATCACATTAGCTATTTGCTTGTCATTATACCCCCTGTCCACGTTTAATTTATTCAAACCCACAACATAGCTATTCGATATTTCGATGAAATCTTTGAAATCCCTACCTTGTACATTTATAATCTCAGTTCCATTTAATTTTGCCATGAAAAACAACCACACATCATCTGCATAAGGGCAAATATCAGTGAATATTTCTTTCTTTGCCACATCTTTATACAAGGATCCCGGAGGATATAATATTGCTCCGCTGCCTGTTAAAAATATATTACCATTATTATCATTGGTTTCTTTCGCCCACTTCCTATAAGGCCTTATTTTACCTTTCTTATAAGTAATCTCATGTGCTCTATTTCCTATTATAGCGTTTGGATTTTTTTTATGACTTCTCAACAAGATTTCAATAGTATCTCTAGGGTATAAAACATCATCGTCTAAAGTAATAATCACACTATTTGGAAAACTTTCTATCGTAGGAATTATCTTCTTGTAACTTCTAATATCTGAACAAAACCTAACCTCAAGTCCAAAACTCACCCTTGATGTGATTGATATTGGCAAGTCATTAAAGTCAAATTCATCTTCTGCAAGCCATAGAATAACTCTGTTAGGCAAAACAGTTTGCTGAGAAATAGTTTCAAGAACCAAATACACGTCATGGATTCTTTTTGAGTAAGTCGTCAAGCTTACAACTATCTCACCATTTACAATACGCTTTTCTTGAGTTAGCTTCTTCAGCTTTCTCGCATCAACCTGGCACTGTTTTTTAGCCACCTCTCTCTCTACAAGTGCTCCGATTTTATAAATATTTCTCTTTTGCACCTTCTTAAAAAACATGGAACTTGGCCTCTATTCGTAAAAACAGGAAGAATGTCGGGTCCCGTATGACTAACTACCCGTTTGGTAAATAACTCAGAACGTTTGTCCTGCTATTCTTTAATCGCTGCGATCGGTGACTGATGGTACAGTGCCTTCTGCGGGATATGTTGATTGTACAGCCAAGCGTAGCACTTGAGTGTCTCTTCCAAGTCCTCGCTTGAGACATAGCACCGGGTCGAGAGCACGTCGCTAACCCGTTCGTTGAAGCGCTCCACCATGCCATTCATCTGCGGCCGTCCCGGCTTGATTAGCCAGTGCTCGATACCATAGACCTGACACTACTGATCGAAGGAATGGCGACCGCTGGGCTTGCGTTCGCCTGCCCGCGTGAAGCGACCGGTGAAAGACTTGGGTTTCTCGTCGTCACCGGCGGCCTGCCAAGCCAGTTCCACCAGCGTCGGCACTTCATGCCGCTTGAGCATGCGATGCAGGGCAGAGCGTGACAAGCGGGGATTCAGGAACTCACACGCAACGACGAGATGGTCATCCAGGCCGAGGCACAGGAACTCACGAGCCGTGATCAGCACCTCCTCTTGCTCGGACGTGAGCGTAGCCAGGAGGTTGTGACGCGTGTAGGGTCGATCATAGACATTATCACGATAACGCCAGCGCCGAATGGTCACGGTGACAACACCACACTGACGGGCCAGCTCGCTATCCGTGATGCTGGAGGGTGCTGCCTGGATCTTGGCACGAATCTTCGGTGTCGTCGCCGCTTGTTTATGCAGCTTGATGTCCATGAACCTGCTCCCGGATGAATTGCTGAAGAAGCTCCCTCGCGGCTAGCAAAAAATAATTTGATCATCCGGGACCCTACACTCCCCATCAAATGCAGCACTGACAGCTAATGATCGATGCTATTTTTTCCAGCGAATTCTACTTGATGATCGAAGCAAGCTCTATCCTGAATCCGAGAAGCTGACGCCAGCATTTTTCTTATCATCCAGTAGCGCACAACTTTTGTCTCTGGCCAAAAAATCGGAAGATCCCGGTAGTTGTCAAGAAATCTGTCGACTCTGCGTTCATTCAGGCCCCATGATCTTGCTCCACCAGTGCTGGGTAGGATCAAATGCATGCCGGACCAAAATGACGCCCCCAGAACTGACACGGGCTTTGTTATCGCCTTCTCCAACGCCAATGGCGTATTCTGGAAGTACATGAAGGCCTACGCGCTCCACCAGTCTTCCTGACAGGGTCCATGGATGCAGCTGAAAGGCCGCCACCCGATCCCTATCGAAGAGACTCATGCAACTCGCAAACCCGAACTGGCTCAAACATTCTCGCTGGTGGTCCCTGCTCGTCATCGGGGTCTGCCTTGGCTATGCCATCGCCACCGTGGCCGTGCTGCCACTCTGGAGCCTGATCCCCATCACCGGCCTCTGGCTGGGCCTTGGCTGGCTGCTGCGCTGGGGAAGGCCGGCCACGCCACGCCCGCCCCGGCAGATCTGGCCCTGGTCGCTGGTGCCCCTTTGCCTGTGGGGCGTCTACGTCTACCTGGCCGAAAGCTTCGGCATCGTCGAGATCGGGGCGATCTTCTTCCACCTCCAGGCCGGGATCGCCGAGCATGGAGGCAGCAGCCGCCTGCTGGCGGCGGCACTCTATACCCTGGCGATGCTGGCCCTGCTCGCTGCCTATACCTGGCTGGTGCGCCGTGACCATCGCTGGCGCCTCGTCGACCGCCTGCTGGCACTGGTACTGATCGCCACCAATCCGCTCTTCTACAGCATGGGGCAACGCAGTGCGGCCATCGTCACCGATGACGGTGCCTGGCTGGATCGTCGCTATGTGGCTCCGACGATCCAGCAGGCGCCGGAGAGCCCACCCAACCTGCTGCTGCTCTACCTGGAAAGCATGGAGCGCACCTATGCCGACCGCCAGCGCTTCGGGGATGCCTACGCCTTCCTCGATGCCCTGGGCCGACGCGGTCATGTCTTCGAGGGCATACGCCAGCTGGAGAACACCGGCTGGACCATGGCCGGCATGATCGCTAGCCAGTGTGGCACCCCGCTGATGCCCGCGGGCCTGCTCCACGACAACCAGTTCGAGCCTCTGGGCCGCGTGGTTCCCGGTATTCGCTGCCTGGGCGACCTGCTGGATGAACAGGGCTATCGTCTCAGCTTCCTGGGCGGCGCCAGTACCGAGTTCGCCGGCAAGGGAATCTTCTACGAGGATCATGGCTTCGACAGGGTGATGGGACGAGCCAGTCTCGAGCCTCGTCTCGTCGAGCCCGATTATGTCAACGACTGGGGACTCTACGACGACAATCTGTATGACTTTACCATCAACGAGATTCGCCGCCTGGAGGCGGAAGATGCCGGCCCCTGGGGGGTGGTCAATCTGAGTCTCACCGCCCATGCGCCCAGAGGCTATCCGGCGCGGGCCTGTCGAAAGCGTCAGGGCGAGTTCGACGGCGAGGATATCCTCTACTCCGTGGAGTGTTCGGCCTGGCTCGCCTTCGACCTGATCGACCGACTCGAAAATGAAGGGCTGCTGGAGAATACGCTGGTCGTGCTCGCCAGCGATCATCTGACGATGCGTGTGTCGGCCTGGGAGCAACTCATCGCCGGCGAGCGGGACAACACCTTCATGTTGCTGGGCCAGGGTATCGAGGCCGGCCAGCGGACCCATCGCGAGGCCGCCTCTATCGATCTTTTCCCCACCATACTTGAGGCGATGGGCTATACCATCGAGCGCCACCGGGCTGGGTTAGGTGTCTCCCTGCTCTCCGAGCAACCGACCCTGGTGGAGCAGCATGGCCTGACCGACCTGGCGGCTCGCATGCACGAAGAGACCGCCCTGCAGCAGCGCTTATGGGAAGGCCTGATACCTGAAGGCAGGCAGCAGAAGAGCGGGCAGGCCGCTTCCCGGCAGATTCTGGATGCGCTCGACAATACTGCAGATGAAGCAAACTCCGGCAAGGACTAACCGCGCATCAGCTCCTTGCGATGGTGGTACGCCACGCATGAATCGCCCGGTGCACTCGCTCGGGAGCCATCTCCACCAGGCAGCGCGTATGACCCAGTGGGCAGGTACGCTCGAAGCAGGGCGAGCACTCAACGGCCAGGTAGTGGATCTCGGCGTTATCGGTCAGTGGCGGCGTATAGGCCGGCGACGAGGAGCCATAGAGCGCCTGGACGCGAGTGCCCACCGCCGCCGCCACATGCATCAGCCCCGAGTCATTGGTGACCACCTGCTCGCAGTCGGCCAGCAGGTCCACGGCGTCGGCGAGGCGTGTCTTGCCGCACAGATTATGGGCACCCATCAGCCCATCGACGATCGTCTCACCCGCCTCGACATCCTTGGGCCCTCCCAGCACCCGCACCTCGACCCCCTCTGCTATCAGCGCCTCGGCCAGGCTGCGGAAGTGCTCCAGCGGCCACTGCTTGGCGGGGCCGTACTCGGCCCCCGGCATCATGCCGATGGCCGGTGACGCGGAAAGCCCCAGACGCTCGCGCAGGGCGGCCTGATTACCCGCGTCCACCATCAGCCGAGGCTGAGGTATGGGGAAGTTGCCCCTGGCCGCCTCCTCGGCGGACAGCCCCAGGGAGACAAAACGCTTGACGGTCTGGTCGAGCACGCTCTTGTCGAGACGACGACGCTCGGTGAGCAGACCAAGGCGCTGCTCGCCATGGAAGCCGACGCGTCGTGGGATACCCGCCAGGAAAGGCACCAGCGCCGATTTCCAGGAGCGCGGCAGCACGATGGCTCGATCGAAACGACCCCGCAGCCCGCGAGCCGCCTCACGGCGTACGGACCAGCCGAACTGGCCATGAGCCACGTCCAGGGCGATCGTCTCATCCACCTCGGGCATGCGCTCGAGGATCGGCAGCGACCAGCCCGGCGCCATCACGGCGAGTGTGCAGCCGGGGTGGCGGTCACGCAGCGTCATCAACAGGCTCTGGGCCATCACCATGTCGCCGACCCAGGAGGGGCCGACCACCAGGATACGCTCGCCGCTTGTCTCCCCCCGCGAAGCCGATTCAGCCATTCAGCCACTCCAGGTACTCGCGTACCCCCTCGGCCACGGTGCGAAATTCGCGATCGTATCCGGCCTCGCGCAGCCGCGAGATATCGGCTCGGGTATAGCTCTGATAGCGCCCCTTCAGCTCATCGGGAAAGTCGATGTACTCGATGGCCCCATGACCATAGTAATCGATCACCGCGTTCCCGATCGCCTTGAAGGGTTCGGCACGACCGGTGCCCAGATTGAAGATGCCGGACGCTTCGGGGTTGTCGAGGAACCACAGGTTCACATCCACCACATCCCCGACGTAGACGAAGTCGCGGCTCTGCATGCCGGCATCAAAGCCATCCCAGGCGCCGAACAGCTTGACGTCCTGGCCGGCGCTGATCTGGGTATGGTGGTGATAGGCCACGCTGGCCATCTTGCCCTTGTGCTGCTCTCGGGGACCATAGACGTTGAAGTAGCGGAAACCCACCACCTGGCTGCGAAATGAATCCCGGTGGATACGCACATACTGGTCGAAAAGCAGCTTGGAGTAGCCATAGACGTTGAGCGGCTTCTCGTGCTCCGGCGCCTCCTGAAACACCTCGCTGCCACCGTAGGTGGCCGCCGAGGAGGCATAGAGGAAGGGAATCCCCCGCTGCTGACAGAAGTGCAGCAGCACCTTGGAGTACTCGAAGTTGTTATCGAGCATGAAGCGGCCATCCCACTCGGTGGTATCGGAGCAGGCTCCCTCGTGAAAGATCGCCTCGATCTCCGGCAGCCTGGCAGACTCTCCGCGCAACTCGGCCTCTACCCGCTGGCGGAAGTCATCCTTGTCCAGATAGTCACCCAGGCTGCAATCGGCCAGATTGACGAACTTGGTGCCGTCGCTCAGGTCGTCGACCACCATCACATCCTGATGGCCACGCTGATTGAGTGCCTTGACCAGATTCGAGCCGATGAAGCCGGCCCCGCCTGTCACTACGATCATGGAGAGATTCCTCTGTTCGGGGCGTGCGCCTATAACCGATCTTCCGGTGATTGTATACTTGAAGCCCTGTGAATTCATGGCCAACGGTGCTTTTCCAATGACACTCGCGACACCAACGTCGACCTCGCCCTCCGGGCCGGCGCCAGACGTCTCAACCTTTCAGGGTCTGATCCTGGCCCTGCAGCAGTACTGGGCCGATCAGGGCTGCGTGGTGCTGCAGCCGCTGGACATGGAGGTCGGTGCCGGTACCTTCCATCCGTCGACCTTCCTGCGCTCCATCGGGCCCGAGACCTGGAACGCCGCCTATGTGCAGCCCTCCCGTCGTCCGACCGACGGCCGCTATGGCGAGAACCCCAACCGCCTGCAACACTACTACCAGTTTCAGGTGGTGATGAAGCCCTCCCCCGCCGAGTTTCAGGAGCTCTATCTCGGCTCTCTCAAGCACCTGGGCCTCGACCCCCTGGTTCACGACATCCGTTTCGTCGAGGACAACTGGGAGTCCCCCACCCTGGGTGCCTGGGGCCTGGGCTGGGAAGTGTGGCTCAACGGCATGGAGGTGACTCAGTTCACCTACTTCCAGCAGGCCGGCGGCATCGAATGCTTTCCCGTGACCGGCGAGCTGACCTACGGCCTCGAGCGTATCGCCATGTATCTGCAGGACGTGGACAGCGTCTACGACTTGGTGTGGACCACTGCCCCGGATGGTTCCAGGGTCAGCTACGGCGATGTCTACCTCCAGAACGAGCGTGAGCAGTCCGCCTATAACTTCGAACACGCCGACGTCGATTACCTGTTCGGTGCCTTCGACCAGAACGAGCGGGACTGCACTAGGCTGCTCGAGGCCAATCTGCCGCTGCCCGCCTATGAACAGGTGCTCAAGGCCTCGCACACCTTCAACCTGCTCGATGCCCGCCACGCCATCTCGGTGACCGAACGCCAGCGCTACATCCTGCGCGTACGCACCATGGCCCGTGACGTGGCCCACGCCTATTTCGATTCGCGCAAGGCCGCCGGCTTCCCGCTGGCTCCCGAGGCACTGCGCCGCGAACTGCTTGAACAGGGAGACGCTTGAGCATGGCTGCCAACACCCTACTGGTTGAACTGGGCGTCGAGGAACTACCTCCGAACGCCATCGACGCCCTCTCCGATGCCCTGGCCGAAGGGCTGCGCCGCGGCCTGAGCGATGCCGATGTCGAGCATGGCGAAATACGTGCGTACGCCACGCCGCGTCGCCTGGCGGTCCAGATCGAGTCCCTGGCCGGCAAGCAGCCCGACCGGGTGGTGGAGAAGCGCGGCCCGGCACTGGCCGCTGCCTTCAAGGATGGCCAGCCCTCCAAGGCCGCCGAAGGCTTCGCTCGCTCCTGCGGCGTCAGCGTGGATGAGCTGATTCACCTGGAAACCGACAAGGGCACCTGGCTGGGGTATCGCGAACAACAGCAGGGGGAGAGTATCGCTGCCCTGCTGCCAGCCATCCTCAAGAAAGCCGTCGCCGCCCTGCCGGTACCCAAGAACATGCGCTGGGGTGCCTCACGGGTGGAGTTTTCCCGGCCGGCACACTGGCTGGTCGTGCTCTATGGCAACGAGATCATCGAAGCCGAGGCACTGGGCCTCGAGGCCGGCCGCACGACCCGTGGCCATCGCTTTCATGCTCCCGACCCCATCGAACTGGCCCACGCCGATGACTATCTCGCCACCCTGGAACAGGCGTGGGTTCTGGCCGACCGCGAGCTACGCCGCGAGCGTATCCGTGAGCAGGTACTTTCGGAAGCGGAGGTGCAGGAGGCCACCGCAGTCATCGATGAGGCGCTGCTGGTCGAAGTCAGCGGCCTGGTGGAGTGGCCCGTGGCCCTCACCGGCAGCTTCGACGAGCGCTTCCTTGAGGTACCGGCCGAGTGTCTGATCTCCTCGATGAAGGCGAACCAGAAGTACTTCCACCTGCTCGATAGCGAAGGCCAGCTGAAGCCGCTGTTTATCACCGTTGCCAATATCGACAGCAGTGAGCCCGACCGCGTCATCGAGGGCAACGAGAAGGTCATTCGCCCCCGCCTGGCCGATGCTGCCTTCTTCTACGATACCGACCGCAGGCGCACCCTGGCCTCTCGAATCGACGAGCTCTCGGGCGTTGTATTCCAGAAGCAGCTCGGCACCCTCGCCGACAAGGCCCACCGTACCGCCGCCGTGGCCGCCTTTATCGCCGGCCAGCTAGGTGGTGATGTCAGCCATGCCCGCCGCGCCGCCGAACTGGCCAAGTGCGACCTGGTGACCGAGATGGTGCTCGAGTTTCCCGAGCTCCAGGGCACCATGGGTCGCTACTACGCCGCTCAGGATGGTGAGCCCGCCGAGGTGGCCCGGGCCATGGAGGAGCAGTACCTCCCCCGCTTCGCGAGCGATGCCACTCCCCGGAGCCGGACCGGCCAGGCCCTGGCCCTGGCCGACCGCCTCGACACCCTGACCGGCATCTTCGGTATCGGCGCCCGCCCCACCGGTACCAAGGACCCCTTTGCGCTGCGTCGCGCCGCCATCGGTGTGCTCAACATCATGGTCAAGGGGGAGCTGCAACTCGACCTCCGTGAGCTGCTCGAGCTGGCCGCGGCCCAGCACCAGGGGCTGCCGTACGCCGAGAACCTTGTGGATGAGGTGCTTGCCTACATGCTCGACCGCTTCCGGGCCTGGGGTCAGGGTGAGGACATCTCGACCGAGGCTTACCTGGCGGTGCGGGCACGCCCCGTGACTCGTCCGCTGGATTTCGCCCGCCGCCTGCGCGCGGTAGAGGCGTTCACCGGACGCGACGAGGCCGCCGCCCTCGCCGCTGCCAACAAGCGTGTCTCCAATATCCTTGCCAAACAGGGCAGTGAGGTGAGCAGCACCGTGGATGCCACTCTGCTGCAGGAAGCCGCCGAGAAGAGGCTCCACGACGCGGTGGTCAGTCACCGAGACAGGGTCACGCCACTGCTCGTTGAGGCGCGCTATCAGGAGGCGCTGGATGTCCTGGCCGGCCTGCGTGAGCCGGTTGATACCTTCTTCGATGAAGTGATGGTCATGGCCGATGATGAGGGGGTGCGCTGTAACCGGCTCGCCCTGCTGGCCGGCCTGCGGGCACTGTTCCTCGAGGTTGCCGATATCGCTCAGCTCCAGCAGTAACCGCCCCCCGTAGCACCATCGAGGCCGGCAGCAACAACTGCCGGCCTTTTTGTATCTGGCCACCCTGGTGTTTCACATGGAACATGGGCTGCCATTCATGGTGATGTTTCACGTGGAACATCGCCGTTCCAGCCACGCAACGCCAAACAATAGCCAATCACCCCCACGCCCTTGCTCCTTGCTCCTTGCTCCTTGCTCCTTGCTCCTTGCTCCTTGCTCCTTGCTCCTTGGCAGGCCATGTTTCACGTGAAACACTGCGTGCCAACCAACCCAGCGAAAAGGAAACGGTGCCGTGCATACCAGTGATCGCCTGGTGATCCTCGACCGAGATGGCGTGATCAACCAGGACTCTGATGACTATGTGAAATCTCTGGCGGAGTGGATTCCCTACCCCAGCGCCATCGCAGCCATAGCACGCCTGAGCCAGGCCGGTTGGACGGTAGCCGTGGCGACCAACCAGTCGGGCATTTCTCGTGGTTACTACACCGAGGAAACCCTGGCAGAGATGCATGAGGAACTTTGCCGCCGGGTAACCGAGGCCGGTGGCGAGATTGCCCATATCGCCTGGTGCCCTCACGGTCCCGATGACCACTGCTGCTGCCGCAAGCCGCTGCCCGGGCTACTGGAGCAGATTCGCGATGCCCTGCAGCTGCGTGGCCTGGCAGGCAGCTGGATGGTGGGAGACAGCCTGCGCGACCTGCAGGCCGGAGCCCCCATGGGCTGTCGCCCCGTTCTGGTTCGCACTGGCAAGGGTCAGCGCACCCTTGAGCAACACACCGAGCTGGCCGCTCCGGGTAACGATACGCTGATCTTCGACAGCCTGGCCGACTTCGTCGGCTGGCTTCTAGGAGATGGGGGTGACAGTGGACGTGGGAGTGAGAGCGAGGATGGAAATAAGGCGTGAGGCACAAGGGCCCGGCTCAGCCTCCCCACGCCTTGAGGTACAGTGATGAAGAGGCCCGTCATCGATAGCGATGACGGGCCTCTTACAGTCGCCTGATGACGGGCATCAAGGCGATTGGCGGTGTTTCACATGAAACATGTGATCAGACATCGAGATTGGCCACCAGGGCGAAGCGCTCGATGAAGTCCCGGCGCGGCTCCACCTCATCGCCCATCAGGGTATTGAACATCATGTCGGCGCCCACGGCATCCTCGATGGAGACGCGCAGCATACGCCGTGTCTCGGGATTCATGGTGGTCTCCCAGAGCTGCTCGGGGTTCATCTCCCCCAGCCCCTTGTAGCGCTGGATGGAGAGGCCACGCTGGGCTTCATTCATCAGCCACTCGAGGGCAGCGTAGAAGCTCGACACGGAGCGCTTGCGCTCCCCGCGCGCCACATAGGCGCCCTCCTCCAGAAGCCCGTTCAGGGTCTCGCCGAGGCTCGTCATGGCGCGATAGTCGGCGCTGGTAAAGAAGTCGATGCCCCACACATAATCGGTCGCCACGCCATGGGCGGCGATCGTCACCGCCGGAAGGTAGAGGCCTCGCTCACTGTCATCCTCGAGCCGGAAGCTGTAGCGCGGTCCACCTTCATAGGCGAGCTGCGCATCCATCTCGGCCTGCAGACCCTCGATCCAGTTCTGCATGGTGACCCGGTCGCGCAGACTCACCTCGCCGTCGAGTTCCGCGGCATGCACGATCTTGCGCAGCACCTCTTCGGGATAGACCCTCGACAGACGCTCGATGCGACGCATGACATCACGATACTGGTCGACAAGTGCCTCGAGCTGGGCCCCGCTGATCCCTGGCGCATCGGCATTGACATAGAGGCGAGCGCCATCCAGAGCCGTGGTGGTCAGGTAGTCGGTCATCGCCTGCTCATCCTTCAGGTAGAGCTCCTGCTTGCCACGCTTCACCTTGTAGAGCGGTGGCTGGGCAATAAACACATGCCCCCGCTCGATCAGCTGCGACATCTGCCGGAAGAAGAAGGTCAGCAGCAGGGTGCGGATATGCGAGCCATCCACGTCGGCATCGGTCATGATGATGATCGAGTGATAGCGCAGCTTGTCGGGGTTGAACTCCTCACGCCCGATACCACAGCCCAGCGCGGTGATCAGGGTGCCGACCTCTGCCGACGATAGCATCTTGTCGAAGCGCGCCTTCTCGACGTTGAGGATCTTGCCCTTGAGCGGCAGGATGGCCTGGGTACGGCGGTCACGCCCCTGCTTCGCACTGCCACCGGCGGAGTCACCCTCTACCAGAAACAGCTCCGACAGACTCGGGTCCTTCTCCTGGCAGTCGGCCAGCTTGCCTGGCAGGCCGGCGATATCCAGGGCCCCCTTGCGCCGCGTCATGTCCCGCGCCTTGCGTGCCGCTTCACGGGCACGCGCGGCATCGAGCATCTTGTTGACGATCGCCTTGGCTTCGTTGGGCTTCTCGATCAGATACTCGCCAAGCAGACGCGCCATCTCCTGCTCTACCGCCGTCTTGACCTCCGAGGAGACCAGCTTGTCCTTGGTCTGGGAGGAGAACTTGGGGTCCGGCACCTTCACCGAGATGATCGCCGTCAGCCCTTCCCTCGCATCATCACCGGCGGTACTGATCTTCGACTTCTTGAGCAGCCCCTCCGACTCGATATACCCGTTGAGGGTACGCGTCAGTGCCGCGCGGAAGCCTGCCAGATGGGCGCCACCATCCCGTTGCGGAATGTTGTTGGTATAGCAGAAGATGTTCTCGTTGAAGGAGTCGCTCCACTGCATCGCCACCTCTACCCCGATACCGTCCTCGCGGTCGATATTGAAGTGGAAGACAGGGTTGAGGACTGTCTTGTTGGTGTTGAGGTGATCGACAAAGGCCTTGAGGCCGCCTTCATAGTGGAACAACTCCTCCTTGCCGGAGCGCTCATCGATCAGGCGAATGGCCACCCCGGAGTTGAGGAAGGAGAGTTCGCGCAAGCGCTTGGCCAGGATGTCGAAGTGAAACTCGATATTGCCGAAGGTCTCCGACGAGGGACGGAAGTGCACGCGCGTACCGGAGTTTTCCGTCTTCCCCACCACCGACAGTGGCGCCTGGGGCACACCGTGACGATAGAGCTGCTCGTGCACGTTACCGGCACGCCACACCGTTAGGCGAAGCTCCTCGGACAGCGCATTGACCACCGAGATGCCGACGCCATGCAGACCACCGGAAACCTTGTAGGAGTTGTCATCGAACTTGCCGCCGGCATGCAGTACCGTCATGATCACTTCGGCGGCGGATACTCCCTCCTCCTCGTGAATATCCGTCGGAATGCCGCGGCCATTATCGCTCACCGTCACCGACTCATCGGGATGAATAACGACACGAATCTCGCTGCAGTATCCGGCCAGCGCCTCGTCGATGGAGTTGTCCACCAGCTCGAACACCATATGGTGGAGCCCGGTGCCATCATCGGTATCGCCGATATACATGCCGGGACGCTTGCGTACGGCATCGAGCCCCTTGAGAACCTTGATACTCGATGAGTCGTAGGCCTGTTCGCTCATTGACTGCTCCGTCATGAAATCTGTCACTCCAGTGGCAGCAACGTACCGTTCCCGGACGCCGAGCGTTTCACGTGAAACATCTCGACCGGGGTCTCGGCCTGCCACAGATCCGCCAGGGCATCGTGATCGATGGTGGTGATGAACACCTGGCAGCGCATGTTTTCCAGCCAGCGGCAGAACAGTCGCCGATGCGTGTCGTCCAGTTCCGCTGGAAGGTCGTCAATCAGGTAGACGCAGCGGCGTCCCGTACTGGCTTCCAGCAATCGCCCCTGAGCCAGCTTCAGGGCACTGACAACCAGTTTCTGCTGGCCCCTGGACAGGACCTCCACCGCGGGCCGCTTTCCCAGGCGGATCGCCAGGTCGGCTCGCTGAGGCCCCTGCTGGGTAAACCCCATCTGCCGATCGACATCGCGGCCCTGTCGCAACAGTTCGCCCAGCGACTTGCGTCGATCCCAGCCGCGCGAGTAGCGCAACTGAAGATCCTTCAGCGGCAACAGCCCGTTCAGGGTTTCCTCGAAGACCGGGAGGAAGGCCGTGATCCAGGCGGTGCGCATCTCATCGATCCGCTCGCTCCAGTGCACCAGCTCCAGCTCCCAGGCCGCCAGAGAGTCGGGGTCCATTCTACCATGCCTGAGCAGGGCGTTCCGATGTTTCAGCGCCCGCCGAGCGCGTTGCCAGGCCTCCAGGAAGTCATGTTTCACGTGAAACACTCCCCAGTCGAGGAACTCTCGCCGGCCAGCCGGAGAGCCCTCCAGAAGCTGGAAGGCATCGGGATTGATCAGCTGCAGGGGAAGGGTCTCCACCAGTCGCGAGAGCCGACTGACACGCTCCCCTGCAAGGCGAACCTCAAGTTCGTCCTCATTGCGACGGCGCCTGACGCCGAATGGCACAGGGGGGGAGCCGGCGATACGGCCATGGACCATCAGTTCATCACCGCCATGGGCAATGACATGACGCATGTTACGGGTACGGAACGAGCGCCCCATACCCAGAACATGGATACCTTCCAGCAGGCTAGTCTTGCCACTCCCATTCTCGCCAGAAATCAGATTGACTTGGCAATTCGGTTTGAAATCAACAGGTTGAAGATTTCTCAGGCCATGGAAGACGAGATGATCAAGGGGCATAGACATAAGGGGAGAACATGGCGGCCCGGTCGGGCCGCCCTGGGTGGGTCACAGGCGCATCGGCATGACGACGTAGAGAGCGTCCCCACCACCCGGCTCCTCCATCAGCGCACTGCTATTGGAGTCTGCCAGCGTCATCTGGATGCGCTCGTCGTCGATGGCATTGAGCACATCGACCAGATAGCCGACATTGAAGCCGATCTCGAGAGAGTCGCCGCTGTATTCGATCGCGATGTTCTCCTCGGCCTCTTCCTGCTCGGGATTATTGGCCATCACCTTGAGATTGCCCTCCTCGAGGTGAAGTCGCACTCCTCGATACTTCTCGTTGGAGAGAATCGCGGTGCGTGACAGCACCTGCCGCATCTCGGCACGCTCGGCGATGAACACCTTGTCCCCACCGCGGGGAACCACTCGCTCATAGTCGGGGAACTTGCCGTCAACCAGCTTGGAGGTGAAGGTGAAGTCTCCCGTGTGGGCCCGAATATGGCTGGCTCCCAGGGTCAGGCTGACCGGATCCTCACCATCATCGAGCAGGCGCACCAGCTCCAGGATCCCCTTGCGCGGCACGATCAACTTCTGAGGCGACTCCACATGAAGCTCCGCCGGACGCGAACAGACCGCCAGGCGGTGGCCGTCGGTAGCCACCGCGCGGATCAGGTTGTCACGCATCTCGAGGAGCATGCCATTGAGGTAGTAGCGCACATCCTGCTGTGCCATGGCGAAGGAGGTAGCGTCGATCAGGTGCTTGAGCATTCCCCGCGGCAGGCTCAACTCGGTGCTGCCCTGACTGTCCTCGATGCTCGGGAACTCGGCGACCGGCAAGGTAGAGAGGGTGAAGCGCGATCGACCACTACGCAATACGGCGCGCCCATCCTCGAGGGAGAGCTGGATCTCGGCCTGGTCGGGGAGCGACTTGCAGATATCCATCAGCTTTCGGGCTGGCACGGTAACGCCACCAGGCTCATCCACCCGGGTTGCCACGGTGCGACCGATCAGCTCTACCTCCAGGTCGGTGCCGGTCAGAGCGACCTCCTCCTGCCCTACCTGAATCAACACATTGGAAAGTACCGGCAGGGTCTGGCGGCGTTCGACCACGCCTGCCACCAGCGTCAACGGTCGCAGCAGCGCTTCGCGGGAGATGGAAAATTTCATGTCGGCTCCACGTCTTGTCCTGAAGGGGTTGCAGCCGGCAGGGGCCCGGCCAGATGGCATGACGACCATTAAACCACAAGCCGGCAGTATCTCGGAGGGCGAAGCGATCAGCTGGTCAGCAGACGCATGAGGTTCTTGTAGTCCTCACGGATATCGGAGCTCTCCTCCTGAAGTTGCTTCACCTTGCGACAGGCGTGCAGCACCGTGGTGTGATCACGCCCTCCGAAGGCATCACCGATCTCCGGCAGGCTATGATTGGTCAGCTCCTTGGCCAGGGCCATGGCCACCTGTCGAGGGCGTGCCACCGAGCGAGAGCGGCGCTTGGAGAGCAGGTCGGCGAGCTTGATCTTGTAGTACTCGGCCACGGTGCGCTGGATATTGTCGACCCCCACCTGCTTGTCCTGGAGGGCCAGCAGGTCCTTCAGCGATTCGCGGATAAAGTCCTGGGTGATCGGCTTGCCCATGAAGTGGGAGTCGGCGATTACCTTCTTGAGTGCCCCCTCCAGCTCACGCACGTTGGAACGGATCTTCTGGGCGATAAAGAAGGCGGCGTCGTGCGGCAGGTCGACCCTGGCCTGATCGGCCTTCTTCATCAGGATGGCGACACGCGTCTCGAGCTCCGGGGGCTCGATCGCGACCGTCAGCCCCCAGCCGAAGCGGGACTTGAGGCGCTCTTCCACACCGCTGATCTCCTTGGGATAACGATCGGAGGTCAGGATCATCTGCTGCCCGCCCTCGAGCAGGGCGTTGAAGGTATGGAAGAACTCCTCCTGGGAGCGCTCCTTGCCGGCGAAGAACTGGATGTCATCGATCAGCAGGGCGTCGACGCTACGGTAGAAACGCTTGAAATCGTTGATGGCGTTGAGCTGCAGTGCCTTGACCATATCGGCCACGAAGCGCTCGGAATGCAGATAGACGACCCGCGCATTCTCGCGCCGGCCCGCCAGGGCATTGCCTACGGCATGCATCAGGTGGGTCTTGCCCAGGCCCACGCCCCCATAGAGAAACAGCGGGTTATAGGCCCCACCGGGATTCTCCGATACCTGGCGCGAGGCGGCCCGAGCCAGCTGGTTCGACTTGCCCTCGACAAAGGTCTCGAAGGTGAAGTTGGGATTGAGGCCACTGGTGTGCTTGAGACTCCCCTCCACCTGGACCTGACGCTCCCCTCCTGGTCGTCGGGCCGACGGCGCGTCGTCTCGGGATGTCTGAATCTCGGCCTCGTCGGCCACCTCACCCCGGGGTCGCGTATGGACCGCCGGAGCTGCCGGCTGCCGCGGCGTCGCCGACACGGGCGTGCCGAGCTCCCGCGGTTGTGGCCGAGGCGTGGCACGCCGGCTTCCCACGCTCAGGACCACCTTGGGCGGCCGCGCCGGGGAGAGCTCGCGCAGCAGTTCGGTGATCCGCTTGGCAAACTTGTCGCTGACCCAGTCACGCACGAAGCGATTGGGGGCCAACAGGCACAGCTCTCCCCCTTCGCCCTCCTCTACCTGAAGCGGGCGAATCCAGGTGTTGAACTGCTGCGAGCTCAACTCATCCTGCAGGGTATCCAGACACTGTTGCCAGAGAGCCAGCGACACGCGACGTCACCACCTTGTCGTAAAACGGCCGGGCATTGTATCGCCACAACACTCGGTTATCCACACCCCGAGGCACCTTGACACACCCTGTGGAAAACAGGCGTATGGTGTGATGACGCCTTCTGGATTGAGCTGTGGGCAACCCAGCGCTGTGGAGAAGACCCATTTTCATCCACAGGATCTCCGCGAGGAGGGCACCGTTTTTCCCGCCATTATCCACATATTTTATTGCAGCCCAACTAATTGTCATAATTGATATAAAACCAGTTATCCACAAACAGCTTCCCCAGTATTAATAACAAGGCATTACAAGATATAAACATTATTGTTATTGATGCCGCGCAAGCCCGCTACGTACTTGAATCCCCCTTGGCTGCCGAGATCCCACACCACCCAGCACGATCGCCCACCACGCCTGCCTTGACGAAGAGTGCAATTAGCACACGGAAAAATTGCACCGCTCGGGGGAAAACACTACAATTTCCGGTCTTGAGCCGAATACGTCCGGGTTCCCAGCGGGAATCCAGACGCCTCGAAAACGACGAATCGTCCTGAAAACCACGTGGGAATAACGAGTTATGAAACGCACCTTTCAGCCCAGTGTCCTGAAGCGCAAGCGCATGCATGGTTTCCGTGCCCGGATGGCCACCAAGAACGGTCGTGCCGTACTGGCGCGTCGTCGCGCCAAGGGTCGCAAGCGCCTGAGCGCCTGATCACGGACCCTGCGTGCCCTGCCAAACGTTTCCCCGCCGTCTGCGCCTGCTGACGGCAGGGGATTACCGTCAGGTCTTCGATAACGCTGCCTTTAAGGTACATGGTAAAGGGCTGATGGCACTCGCCTCGCCCAACGATCTGGGACACCCCCGTATCGGCCTTGTGATCAGCAAGAAGAGCATGCGCCGCGCCGTGGACCGCAATCGTGTCAAGCGGCTGGTGCGCGAATCGATCCGGTTCCAGCAACATCGGCTACCTGCCGTCGACATCGTGATACTGTCACGTCGCGGAGTCGGCGAACTGGACAATGAGACCCTGCACCGGCAGCTGTTCGGAATGTGGCGAAGGCTGACCCGCGACGCCAAGAAATCGTTCGCAACACAGCCATCACCGAGCATCGAGCCACTCTCATCGGATCGGAGCCCGCAGGATCATGAGCGCACCCCTTCTCGAGGCAGGACTTGACGCTGCCGGGGCTACCCTAGAAAGTCCGTGTTCGGAATACAGCCTGCCCTTGGCAGGCTTTTGTCTATCTCGGGCGGCTGAATCGCCTTCCGCCCCTGGCAAGTTCACTACCCACTGGGCAGAACCCTCATGGACGTAAAACGACTCCTATTGCTGATTCCACTGGCGGTGCTCGCCTATCTGATCGTCGTTCAGTGGAATCAGGACTACGGCCAGATGGCCGCTGAGCCGCAGGCTCCCTCCTTCGCCAGCAGCCAGCCCCAAAGCACCGGCTCCCAGGCCGAAAGTGCCGAGGAAGGCCTGGCAGCCCCCACGGCGAACGGTGGCGATCGCATGACGGAGGCGATGCCTGGCGAGAACGCGACAGCGTCCAGCCGGGACCTGGTTGCCGTGATGACCGATGTGCTGGACCTGCGTATCGATCCCCAGGGCGGTGACATCGTCTATGCGGCGCTGCCTCAGCATAAGTTGACCCTCGACTCGGACCGCTCCTATGTGATGCTCTCCGATGGCGAGACGCGCAGCTATGTGGCACGTTCCGGGCTTCAGCTGGATGGCCAGTCTGGGCGCATCGCCTACGCTCCCGAGCAGACCGAGTATCGCCTGGCCGAAGGAGACAGCCGCCTCGAGGTGGACCTCAATGGTGAGGTCAACGGCATCGAGGTCATCAAGCGATTCACCTTCGAGCGCAACAGCTATGCGGTGGATGTCGAATACTTCCTGGCCAACCACACCGAGTCTCCTGTCTCCGCTCGCTTCATCGGCCAGCTGGCCCGCGACAACAGCAGCGACCCCTCCAGTGGCCCCAAGATGGGCATGCGCTCCTATCTGGGCGCGGCCTACTCCACGCCTGAGGATCGTTACCTGAAGGTCGACTTCGAGGAGATCCAGGAGGGCAAGTTCGAGAACCGCGAAGCCGAGGGCGGCTGGGTAGCGATCATCCAGCACTACTTCGTCAGCGCCTGGGCCCCGCCGCAGAACCAACAGAACCTCTTCTACGCCACCACCGACTCCCGCGGTCGTAATGTGGCCGCCTTCGCCGGCCCGGTGACGGAACTGGCGGCCAATGGCGAAACACGCCTCGGCGCCACCCTCTATGTGGGCCCCAAGGTGCAGGACTACATGGAAGCGGTGGCACCCAACCTCAAGCTGACCGTCGATTTCGGCTGGCTGTGGTTTATCGCCAACCCGCTGTTCTGGTTGCTCGACAAGATTCATGACGTCATCGGCAACTGGGGCTGGTCCATCGTGCTGTTGACCATCCTGGTCAAGACCGCCCTGTGGCCGCTCTCCGCCAAGGCTTACAAGTCCATGGCCCGCATGCGCAAACTGGGCCCGGAGATGCAGCGCCTCAAGGAACAGTATGGCGACGACCGCCAGAAGATGTCCCAGGAGATGATGAAGTTCTACCAGAAGGAGAAGATCAATCCTCTGGGTGGCTGTCTGCCGATTCTGGTGCAGATGCCGGTATTCATCGCACTCTACTGGATGCTGCTGGAGTCCGTGGAACTGCGTCACGCGCCCTTCATGTTCTGGATTCAGGATCTCTCGGTGAAGGATCCGCTGTTTATCCTGCCGATCCTGATGGGTGCCTCCATGTTCGTGCAGCAGATGCTCAACCCGACGCCGCCGGACCCCATGCAGGCGAAGATCATGCGCATGCTGCCCATCGTCTTCGCCTTCTTCTTCCTGTGGTTCCCGGCCGGTCTGGTTATCTACTGGGTGGTGAACAACATCATCTCCATCGCCCAGCAGTACGTGATCACTCGCAAGATCGAGAACGACCCAAGCGTCGGCAAGGGCATGAAGACCAAGTAACCGCTCATTCCCGAGCCACTCCCCGGACCCCCGCCTCATGCGGGGGTCTGGCGTTTCAGGGAAGGCGCAACGACAATGCCTGCATCACGCATAGGAGACCCCCATGGCCCCGCTTCACGACCAGGACACCATCGCCGCACTGGCCACGCCGCCGGGACGCGGCGGCGTCGGCATCATCCGGGTCTCAGGCCCGCTCTGTGCAATGATCGCCAAGGCGGTGGTGGGCCACTCCCCCGCACCTCGTCACGCGCACTATGGACCCTTTCGAGGCGGCGGCGGCGTGATCGATGAAGGCATCGCGCTCTTCTTCCCCGGGCCACACTCCTTCACCGGGGAGGATGTCCTCGAGCTGCAGGGGCATGGTGGTCCGGTGATCATGGATCTGCTGCTCGGCCGCTGCCTCGAGCTGGGGGCCCGCCCCGCCCGTCCGGGGGAGTTCTCCGAGCGCGCCTTCCTCAACGACAAGCTCGACCTCGCCCAGGCCGAGGCGATCGCCGACCTGATCGATGCCAGCTCCCAGGCCGCGGCGGAAAATGCCTTGCGCTCCCTGCAGGGGGACTTCTCCAGGCGTGTCGAGGGCCTGGTGGAGCGTCTGATCGAGCTGCGCATCTATGTGGAGGCGGCCATCGACTTCCCCGAAGAGGAGATCGACTTCCTGGGTGACGGCCGGGTGGCGGCGATGCTCGCCGAGGTAAAGGCGGAGCTGGCCATGGTGCGTGCCGCCGCCGGCCAGGGCGCACTGATGCGTGAGGGCATGAACGTGGTGATCGCCGGCCGGCCCAATGCCGGCAAGTCGAGCCTGCTCAATGCCCTGACCGAGCAGGAGACGGCCATCGTCACCGATATAGCCGGCACCACTCGGGACGTGCTGCGCGAGCATATCCATATCGACGGCATGCCGCTGCATGTGATCGACACCGCCGGCCTGCGCGACACGCCGGACGCCGTGGAGCGGATCGGTGTGGCTCGCGCCTGGGCGGAGATCGAGAAGGCCGACCGGGTGCTGCTGCTGGTCGATGCCGCGGCCACCGACGCTACCGACCCGATGGCCATCTGGCCGGAGTTCGTGGCCCGGCTACCCGATCCTTCTCGGCTGACCCTGGTACGCAACAAGATCGACGCCAGCGAAGAGCGCCCGGGGCTCGACTTGTCCACACCCACTCCCATCGTGAAGCTCTCGGCGAAGACCACGGAGGGTGTGGATAACCTGAAGGCGCATCTCAAGGAGGTGATGGGCTTCAACGCCACGGCGGAGGGACGCTTCTCGGCCCGTCGGCGCCACCTCGATGCCCTGGACCGTGCCGAGGAGGCACTGGAGAACGGAGAAGCCCAGCTCACCGGCCACGGCGCCGGCGAGCTGCTCGCCGAGGACCTGCGTGATGCCCAGCAGGCGCTGGGCCAGATCACCGGTGAGTTCAGCGCCGATGATCTGCTCGGCGAGATTTTCGGTAGCTTCTGTATCGGCAAGTAGATAAGCATGCGAGAGCTTCGACGGCTTCTGTATCGGCAAGTAGATAAGCATGCGAGATCTTCGGCAGCTTCTGGATCGACCAGAAGCGTTCACTTGCGAAAGAAGTGCGTCTTGTCGAACAGCTCGTCCAGTCGCTCGTAGCGATCACGGACCTCCGGCCATCGCTGCTCCTGGACCGCGGCGATCATCGCCTCGAGCAGCAGCAGGGTGGAGACGCTGGAGTCCCACCCGGAAGGAATCTCCACCCAGCAGTTGAAGGTCACATCGGCCACACTCGAGATCGGTGATCCCCACTGGTCGGTACACAGCACGATGGCCACGCCACGCTGGCCGACCAGCTCGGCCAGGCGCAGCAGGTTGGTCTCGTAACGGCGGATATCGAAGATCAGCAGGGTATCCCCGGGCTGCATGTCGAGCACGTAATGGGGCCAGGTACCCGAGGAGTCGCTCAGATGAGTGACTCGAGGGCGAACCGCCTGCAGATGGGTGAAGGCGTAGTCGGCCAGGGCATGAGTGATGCGTCCACCGACGATATAGAGCTGATGCTCGGCATCGGCCATTCGGTGAACCGCCCGATCGAACTGCTCCAGCTCTATCTGGGCGAAGGTCTGCTCAAGGTTATGGCGAACCGCATGGGTGAAGCGGTTCAACAGGTGCGTCTCGGGCGCCTCGGTGAGCCAGCTGTTGCGCCGCTGGGTCGGGCCCACCCCGCGGGCCTCCAGCTCCTCGAGCAGCGCCTGATGAAACTGAGGATAGCCCTTGAAACCAAGCTTCTTGACCATTCGCGCCACGGTCGGCGAGGAGACCCCTGCGTTGCCGGCGACGCTGGTAATCGAGGCGAGCCCCGCCGCCGGGTAGTTCTCCAGCAGGGTATTGGCCAGCTTGCGCTCGGACTGGGTCAGTACCGAGTAGTGCTGGCGGATAAGCTCACGCACGGTAGCCTTGAGGGTCGTCAAGCATCACCTGTCTGTGGCACGCCATGGCGGTGTGAACGGCGCTTCTGAAGAAATCTTGACATGCTGATCAACTCCCGTCTATATCTTTACAAGACCGTGGAGGAAGCACGATGTCAACAACAACAACGTCAACAACAGTGACATCCCCGAGCGTAGAGCTGCACAACCCTGCCGGCATGGGGCCGGTGATATTATTGTGCGAACACGCATCGCATCATATCCCCACGCCCTATCACGAACTGGGTCTCGCCCCCCGTCACCGCTACAGCCATGCGGCCTGGGACCCAGGAGCCCGCGAGCTGGCCCTGCGGCTCTCACAGGCGCTGGATGCGCCCCTGGTGGCCAGCCGTGTGTCGCGACTGGTGTATGACTGCAATCGCCCGCCCGAGGCGGCCAGCGCCATGCCCGAGCGCTCCGAGATCATCGAGGTCCCGGGCAATCGTCGGCTGACACCTGCCCAGCGCCAAGCCCGTATCGAGTCCGTCTACCTTCCCTTCTGCGCCAGCGTGACCCGGGTCATCGAGTCTCGCACCGAGCAACACCATCCCACCGCGCTGGTCACCGTGCACAGCTTCACCCCCGACTACCACGGCCGACGAAGGGCGGTGGAGATCGGTGTGCTCCACGACGCCGACAGCCGCCTGGCCGATGCCATGCTGGTCCAGGCACCACGTCTGGCGCACCGCAAGGTAGAGCGCAACGCGCCCTACGGGCCCGAAGACGGCGTGACCCACTCGCTGAAGTTGCATGGCATCGGCCATGGGCTGCCCAACGTGATGCTCGAGATCCGCAACGACCTGCTGGCCACCCCCGAGGCCATCCACACCCTGGCCGACGAGCTGCTGCAACTGCTCGAACCGGCTCTGGTGGCACTGGGGTTGATCCGCCCCGGCCCGAAAGGATCCCCCCATGCCTAGCCTGATCCGTGGCTATATCCGTGCCATCGACGCTCTCAACCGCGTCATCGGACGGGCCGCCATGTACCTGATCTTCGTGCTGATCGGCGTGCTGCTGTGGTCGTCGACCTCCAAGGTGTTCCTGACTCCCTCGATGTGGACGCTCGAGACCGCCCAGTTCGTCATGGTGGCCTACTTCGTGCTGGGTGGCCCCTACTCGATCCAGCTGGGTTCGAACGTTCGCATGGATCTGTTCTACGGCGACTGGAGCCTGAAGACCAAGGCCTGGGTCGATGCCTTCACGGTGTGCTTTCTGCTCTTCTATCTGGGGGTGCTGCTGTATGGCGGACTGGTATCGACCGCCTACTCGCTGGGTTACTTCGGCAGCGAACCCTTCGCCTTCCTGTTCAACCTGGGATGGACCTTCCTGACCCAGGGCTCCTCGGCAGCGGGGGAGATGATCGGCTTCCTGGAGCGCAGCCCCACCGCCTGGCGGCCGTGGCTCTGGCCGATCAAGACCCTGCTGTGCATCGGGATTTTTCTGATGATTCTTCAATCCCTTGCCGAATTTTTCCGGGATATCGGCCGGCTTCGCGGAGTGGACATCTGATGTCGTACGAGATGATCGCCATCGTCATGTTCAGCTCGATGATGCTGATGCTGATGACCGGACAGCGGGTATTCGGCGCCATCGGCTTCGTCGGCGCCCTGGCCGGCGTGCTCCTCTGGGGCACGGGAGGGGTGGATATTCCCTTCTCCTCGGCCATGAAGCTGATGAAGTGGTACCCGCTACTGACCCTGCCGATGTTCGTCTTCATGGGCTATGTGCTGTCGGAAAGCCGCATCGCCGACGATCTGTATCGGATGTTTCATGTCTGGATGGGCCCGGTAAGGGGAGGCCTGGCCATCGGGACCATCGGCCTGATGGTGCTGATCTCGGCCATGAACGGGCTTTCGGTGGCGGGCATGGCCATTGGCGCCACCATCGCCCTGCCCGAACTGCTGCGACGTGGCTACGACAAGATCATGGTCACCGGGGTCATACAGGCAGGCTCGAGCCTGGGGATTCTCGTGCCACCCTCCGTGGTGCTGGTGCTCTACGCCATGATCGCCCGTCAGCCGGTGGGCCAGCTATGGCTGGCCGGGGTGCTGCCGGGGCTGATGATGGCGACGCTGTTTATCCTCTACATCTACTTTCGCTGTCGCCTGCAGCCCGAGCTGGGACCGGTGCTGCCCGCCGAGGAGCGCGATGTGCCCATGGCGGAAAAGCTGCGCCTGCTGCGCGCGGGCGTGCTGCCGCTGGTGATCTTCGCGGTGATGATGGTGCCCTTCGTCAAGGGCTGGACCTCGCTGGTCGAAAGCTCGGCGGTGGGGGCCACGGCGGCCCTGCTGGCGGCCATCCTCAAGGGACGCATGACGCGCCGGGTATTCGAGGTATCGGTGCGCCAGACCCTGGCGATCTCCTGCATGTTCATGTGGATCATCCTCGCCGCCCTGGCCTTCGGCGCCATCTTCGATGGGCTGGGTGCGGTCAAGGCGATCGAGAGCCTGTTCACGGAGAAGCTGGGACTATCGCCATGGCTGATCCTGATCCTGATGCAGCTCAGCTTCATCGTGATGGGAACCTTCCTCGACGACACCGCCATGCTGGTGATCGTGGCGCCGCTTTATGTGCCGCTGGTCGATGCGCTGGGCTTCGATCTGATCTGGTACGGCGTGCTCTACACCATCACCACCCAGATCGCCTACATGACCCCGCCATTCGGCTACAACCTGTTCCTGATGCGCGCCATGGCCCCTCCCGAGATCGGCCTGCGCGACATCTATCGTTCGATCATCCCCTTCGTGTTCGTGATGACCGTGGCCCTGAGCCTGGTGATGCTGTTCCCACAGATCGCCCTGTGGCTGCCCGGCTATGTCTATGGCCACTAGACATATCAATGACATCGACTTGGCGTTGGCTTCGGGTCTCATCGCCATGAAAGGGGCTCTCAGGGAGGAGCGCCAAGAGCGTAAAACCAGGAAAAGACGAGCGTTATCAACAGTGTTATGAAATAGCAGGAGAGCGACACAATGACAACAAGACGCAAGTTTCTGATCACCGCCGCCGCCGGAGCCGCCATGGCACCGCTGGCCAGCCGCGTCATGGCGCAGTCCCAGGACGAGCCCACCATCAAGTGGCGCATGCAGACCTACGCCGGCGCCGCACTGGCCGAGCACGTCGCCAAGCCGGCCATCGACCTGTTCAACCGCATCGCCGGAGACCGCATGCAGATCGAGCTGTTCTACGCCGATCAGCTGGTGCCTACCGGCGAGCTGTTCCGTGCCCTGCAGCGCGGCACCATCGACGCGGTGCAGTCTGACGACGACTCCATGGCCTCACCCACGGAGGTGACCGTGTTCGGCGGCTACTTCCCCTTCGGGTCGCGCTATAGCCTGGATGTCCCGGTGCTGTTCAACCAGTACGGACTCAAGGAGATCTGGGAGGAGGAGTACGCCAAGGTCGGCGTCAAGCACGTCAGCGCCGGCGCCTGGGACCCCTGCCATTTCGTCACCAAGGAGCCGATTCGCAGCCTCAAGGATCTCGAGGGCAAGCGTATCTTCACCTTCCCCACCGCCGGGCGCTTCCTGTCACAGTTCGGTGTGGTACCGGTGACGCTCCCCTGGGAGGACATCGAGGTGGCCGTGCAGACCGGCGAGCTGGACGGTATCGCCTGGTCCGGTATCACCGAGGACTACACGGTGGGCTGGGCCGATGTCACCAACTACTTCCTGACCAACAACATCTCGGGGGCCTGGATTGGCCACTTCTTCGTCAATATGGAGCGCTGGAATGCGCTGCCCGAGGATCTTCGGCTGCTGTTCGAGGTGTGCTGCGAGCAGTCTCACTATTATCGCCAGCACTGGTACTGGGGCGGTGAGGCCAGGCTGCGGGTGCATGGCGACAAGCTCGAACTCACCTCCATCCCCGATGCCGAGTGGGATCAGGTGGAGAATGCCGCCCAGGAGTTCTGGGACGAAATCGCCGCCCAGTCGGAGACCAAGGCCAAGGTGGTCGAGATCTTCAAGCAGTACAACGCCGACATGCGCAAGGCCGGCCGTCCCTACCGCTACACCGACGCCTGAGCTATCACACCCCCGGCTACGCCGGGCTCAAAGCCCACCGCGCCCCGACACCGTCGGGACGCGGCACGGCGACCCCATAAGGAGCCATGGAAATGAACAGTGCAGTGACGCTGGATGCCCTGGAAGACCTAGCGGATCGGGTCAAAAACGGTGAGGTGGACACGGTGCTGGCGTGTTTCGTCGATATGCAGGGCCGCCTGATGGGCAAGCGGCTGCATGCGCACCACTTCATCGACGGAGGCTGGCGGGAGACTCACTGCTGCAACTATCTGCTGGCCACCGATCTGGAGATGGAGACCCCGGATGGCTATGCCAGCACCTCCTGGCAGGCCGGGTACGGCGACTACATCATGCGCCCCGATCTGACCACGCTACGCCCCCTGCCCTGGCTCGAGGGCACGGTGCTGGTGCTGTGTGACGTGCTGGATCACCACACCCACGAGCCCGTGCCCCATTCACCCCGAGCGATGCTGAAGCGCCAGCTGGCACGTCTGAGTGATCTGGGACTGAGCGCGATGATGGCCACCGAGCTGGAATTCTTCCTGTTCGAGAAGAGCTTCGATGAGATCCGCCGGGGGGACTTCCGCGACCTGCAGCCGATCAGTGGCTACAACGAGGACTACCATATCTTCCAGACCAGCAAGGAGGAGCATGTGATGCGTCCGGTGCGCAATCATCTCCACGCCGCCGGGATACCCATCGAGGGGACCAAGGGGGAAGCCGGCAGGGGTCAGGAAGAGCTCAATATTCGCTACGCACCGGCGCTCGATACCGCCGACTATCACACCATCGCCAAGCACGCGATCAAGGAGATCGCCTGGCAGCAGGGTCGCGCGGTGACCTTTCTGCCCAAGTGGCACCACGCTCATTCGGGCAGCTCCAGCCATATTCATCAGTCATTGTTTCGAGATGGATCGTCCGCCTTCTTCGATGAGGATGACGACCTGGGCATGTCGCCACTGATGAAGCACTACCTGGCCGGACTGCTGCACTACGCCACCGATACCACCTACTTCCTGGCGCCCTACGTCAACAGCTACAAGCGTTTCCAGAAGGGCTCCTTCGCCCCGACGCGCACGGTGTGGTCGGTGGATAACCGCACCGCCGGCTTCCGCCTCTGTGCAGCGGGTACCGAGGCGGTACGGGTGGAAAACCGCATCGGCGGCTCCGACCTGAACCCCTACCTGGCCATGGCGGCCCAGCTGGCCGCCGGCATTCGCGGGATCACCGAGGAGCTGGCGCTATCGCCGCCGGCCAAGGGCGACACCTACAGCGGCGACAGTGGCTTGATTCCGCAGAATCTGCGCGATGCCAGGGATGCTCTCGCAGGCTCCACGATGCTGCGCGAGTCATTGGGCGACGATGTGGTCGATCACTACGTGCGCGCCGCCGAGGTCGAGCTGGAAGCGTTCGACCAGGTGGTGACCCAGTTCGAGGTGGCACGCGGCTTCGAGCGTGCCTGAGAGAGTCACTGCTACAACGATTTCAGCCTATCGGAGAGGATAATGGGCCAGACACTGCAATGCATCTCACCAATCGACGGCACGGTCTATGCCGAACGCCTGACGCTGTCACCCGACGCCGCCCGACAGGCGGCACGACAGGCGCGTCAGGCCCAGCTCGAGTGGGCGGCACGTCCGCTGCAGGAGCGTATCGACCGCGTCCTGGGTGGCATCACCGCGGTGGGTGAGATGAACGACGTTATCGTTCCCGAGCTGGCCCGGATGATGGGGCGGCCGGTGCGCTACGGGGGCGAGTTCGGCGGCTTCGAGGAGCGCGGCCGACACATGGCTTCCATCGCCCAGGAGGCGCTGGCCGATATCAGGGTCGGCGACGACCCCGGCCTCAAGCGCTATATCAAGCGTGTCCCTCACGGCGTGGTGCTGGTGGTCGCGCCCTGGAACTACCCCTACATGACCGCCATCAACAGCGTCGCCCCGGCACTGATCGCCGGCAACAGCGTGCTCCTCAAGCACGCCACCCAGACCCTGCTGGTGGGTGAGCGCATGGCTCAGGCGTTCCACGCAGCAGGGGTGCCCGAGGCGGTGTTCCAGAACGTCTTCCTCGATCACGCCACCACTTCGACGCTGATCGCCGAGGGGAGCTTCGATTTCATCAACTTTACCGGCTCGGTGAACGCCGGCCGCACCCTGGAGCAAGCGGCGGCAGGCACCTTTACCGGCATGGCCCTGGAGCTGGGGGGCAAGGACCCGGGCTATGTGATGGAGGACGCCGACCTCGACGCCGCCGTCGCCACCCTGATCGACGCCGCGATGTTCAACTCCGGCCAGTGCTGCTGCGGCATCGAGCGCATCTACGTGCACGAAAGCCTCTTCGACGCCTTTGTCGAGAAAGCCGTGGCACTCGTCGAGGGCTACCGGCTGGGCAACCCGCTGGAAGAGACCACCGATATCGGACCCATGGCCCATGTGCGCTTCGCCGCCGAGGTACGTGCCCAGATCGATGAGGCGGTCGCTGCCGGCGCCACGGCGCATATCGCCACAAAACCCCAGGACGACGGCGGTGCCTACCTCACGCCGCAGATCCTGACCGACGTAACCCACGACATGCGGGTGATGCGCGACGAGAGCTTCGGTCCGGTGGTGGGCATCATGCCCGTCGCCGATGATGCCGAGGCGATTCGTCTGATGAATGACAGCCCCTTCGGGCTGACCGCGAGCCTATGGACCACCGACGCCGCACGTGCCCGGCATATCGGCGACCAGCTCCAGACCGGCACCGTGTTCATGAACCGCGCCGACTACCTCGACCCTGCGCTGTGCTGGACCGGCTGCAAGGATACCGGCCGCGGCGGCTCACTCTCGGTCATCGGCTACCACAACCTGACCCGCCCCAAGTCCTACTACCTCCAGGCGCCATCGGGCTAACCGATACCAGGCATCGAACACGCCCCGAACGGGGCAACGCTTACTATCCGAGGAAGGTAACAACATGACGCTGACGGGAAACTGGTCCTACCCCACCGCCATCCGCTTCGGCGCAGGGCGGATTGGCGAACTACCCGAGGCCTGTGCCCAGGCCGGCATCCGCCGCCCCCTGTTGGTAACCGACAGGGGGCTGGCCACCCTGCCCATCACTCAAGCCACGCTGGATATCCTCGAGGCGGCCGGCCTCGGACGCGCGCTGTTCGCCGAAGTCGACCCCAATCCCAATGACACCAACCTGGCGGCCGGAGTGGAGGCGTACCGGGACGGCAACCATGACGGTGTCATTGCCTTTGGAGGGGGGTCCGGGCTCGACCTGGGCAAGATGGTAGCCTTCATGGCCGGCCAGACGCGCCCGGTGTGGGACTTCGAGGATATCGATGACTGGTGGACCCGTGCCGACGCCGAGGCGATCGCCCCCATCGTCGCGGTGCCTACCACCGCCGGAACCGGCTCGGAGGTAGGGCGGGCCAGCGTGATCACCAACTCCCTAACTCACGAGAAGAAGATCATCTTCCATCCCAGGGTGCTGCCCTCGGTGGTGATCTGCGACCCCGAGCTCACCGTCGGCATGCCGAAGCCGATCACAGCCGGTACCGGCCTGGATGCCTTTGCACACTGCGTCGAGGCATTCTCCAGCCCCCACTATCACCCCATGAGCCAGGGCATCGCCCTCGAGGGCATGCGTCTGGTCAAGGAGTATCTGCCGCGCGCCTATGCCGATGGCGGCGACATCGAGGCCCGCGGCCAGATGATGAGCGCGGCGATGATGGGCTCCACCGCCTTTCAGAAAGGCCTGGGGGCCATCCATGCGATGAGTCATCCCATCGGGGCGCTGTTCAATAGCCACCATGGCACCACCAATGCCATCTGCATGCCGGCGGTACTCGATCTCAACGCCGAGGCGATCCGCGAGCGCTTCGACATGGCCGCTGCCTACCTGGGCATCGAAGGCGGTTTCGATGGCTTCCGCACCTTTGTACAGACGCTCAACGACCGGCTGGGCATTCCCCGTACCCTCTCCGAGATAGGAGTGACCGAGGATCGCATCGACGAGCTGACCCGCATGGCCCTTCAGGACCCCAGCTGCGGAGGTAACCCCATCGTGCTGACCCAGGACAATCTCGAGGCACTGTTCAGGCGCTGCCTGTAATCCCTTCGACTCTCTGCCCGCTACTCGCCCACCCACCAGTCGGCCTGGTAGCGGGCCTCTCGCGACAGCAGCGGTGCCACCCGCGCCATGGCCCCGGCCAGGCGCTTATCGAGCCCCCAGGGCGGATTGATCACCAGCATGCCGCTGCCATACATGCCGCGCTCGCCCTCCCTGGGGGCATGCTGCAGGAACTCGCTGCGCCATACCTTGCGCAGGCCATGCGCCTTCACCGCCTCGAGCAGCTCATGGTGGCGCCCCGCCGGCAGCAGCGGGTACCACACCAGCACCACGGCATGACGCGCCTTGTGCAGGGTCGTCGACAGCGTATCGGCCACCTCGACATACTCCTGCTTGCGCTCGTAACTGGGGTCGATCAGCACACAGAGACGCGGCGTCTTCACCGGCAAGCGCTCCACGAGCCCCTTCAAGCCATCGCCGTGGATCGTGCGAACGGCGCCCCCCAGCACCTGGTCCGCCAGGTGATCATGCTCCCCGGGATGCAGCTCGAAGAGCAGCTGACGATCCTGGGAGCGCCGGCGCTGGCTCATCCACCAGGGCGACCCTGGGTAATGGCTCAACCGTGACGGATCCGACTGTACCTCGGCCAGTGCCACCAGCCAGTCATGCAGAAGCCCATCCGTCGAAAGCGACTCACGGGACTCCCATAGCGGCAGAACCCCCTGATGGTACTCATGCAGCCGAGCCGTCTCCTCCGCGGCCAGGGGATAGAGGCCTCGGCCGGCGTGAGTATCAATAAACGTAACAGGTGATTCTTTACGTAATAAATGATCGATGACCCCGTACAGGGTCAAGTGTTTATGAACGTCGGCGAAGTTGCCGGCATGATAGGCGTGCTGATAGGAGAGCATGGAGCGGGTCCGCGAATCGGCCAGAAAGAGAAAGGGCTCGCCACACCAGTGACGAGCCCGAAGGGTTACCGCTCGCTGTCGCGGTAGCGCTTACTCGAAGCGACTCTGGATGGGAGAGAGGGTAATCTCGACCCGACGGTTCTGGGCACGCCCCTGCTCGGTGTTGTTGTTGGCCACCGGCTGGTTCTCGCCATAGCCGGTCATGTTGAGACGACCGCTCGCCACACCGGCCTGGGAGAGGTAGTTGCCGACGGCCTGGGCACGACGCTCGGAGAGGCGCTGGTTATAACCGGCATCGCCTGTGCTGTCGGTATGCCCACCGATATTGACGCGGGTGTCGTCATACTGGGTCAGCACCCTGGCCACATCATTGAGGGCATTACGCGCATTGGAGGTCAGTTCGCTGGAGTCGAAGCCGAAGGTGACCTCGCTGGGCATGTTCAGCACGATATCGTCACCGCGACGGTCGACACCAATGCCGGTGCCCTGGGTGCTCTGGCGAAGCTGCTGCTCCTGACGATCCATGTAGGCACCGACACCGGCACCCGCGGCGGCGCCCACGGCGGCACCCACCAGGGCACGATCGCGACGGCTGGTGCTGCCGTCACCGCTCAGGGCACCGGCGGCGGCCCCCACCACGGCGCCGATGGCGGCACCGGTCCCCGTCTGGTTGCGGTTGGTCTGACCGCTATAGGGATCCGTAGTGGCACAACCCGCCAGCAGAACGGCGGCTGCCAGCGGGGCAACAAGGCGGAATGGCTTGGTCATCGTGATTATCTCCTTGGTTCGGTGGCCCGGTCGATCATCCATGGGGCCATTGAGGGCAAAGGTTGCGATGAGCCTTTACACGGGCGGCATCGTCACTGCTCGTCGATCGATGCCAGCAATTCATTCAAGAATAGTAGACCTCGCGGGGTAGCTTGAAGCCTGTGGCCGGCTTCCATCAACAATCCTTTTTCACGGGCGGTCGCGAGACGTTCGGCCAGCACGGCTTCCGGTAGGCCGGTGGACTCACGCCAGAGCGCCATCGGCACCCCCTCGGGGAGTCGCAGGACATTCATGGCGAACTCCAGCGGCAGATCGGCCTCGCCGACGCGATGCGCATCGGCAACGAAGCCGCGCGGGTCATGCCGCCGGCGCAGATAGGCCTCGGGCTGACGACTCTTCCAGCGGCGTTCGATACGCAAGCCGCCCTCCTCGCCGGGTAGGCTCAACTTGCCATGGGCGCCGGCCCCGATGCCCAGGTAGTCACCGAACCGCCAGTAGTTGAGATTATGCCGCGATCGATAGCCCTCTCTCGCATAGGCCGAGATCTCGTAACGGTGATAACCCGAAGCCTCGAGACGCTCATGGCCCCGATCCTGGATCTCCCACAGCGCTTCCTCCTCGGGCAGAGCCGGCGGATAGCGGTAGAACTCCGTATTGGGTTCCAGGGTGAGCTGATACCAGGAGAGATGCTCGGGTCCCAGCGCCTGGGCACGCTCAAGATCCTGCAGCGCCTGTTCGGGGGTCTGGCCCGGCAACCCATGCATCAGATCGACATTGAGGTTGTCGAAACCGGCCTCGCGGGCTTCGGCAAAGGCGGCCTCGGCGTCATCACCACTGTGGATGCGGCCCAGTGCCTCGAGCTGCGCCGCCTGGAAGCTCTGGATACCCAGCGACAGGCGGTTGATGCCCACCTCTCGGTAGCCGGCGAAGCGACCGCGCTCTAGGGTGCCGGGATTGGCCTCGAGGGTGATCTCGATATCGCGGGCCAGGGGCAGCCGCTCGGAAACCCCCGTCAGCAGGCGACGATAGAAGCCTGAAGAGAGCAGACTCGGGGTGCCGCCGCCGATAAAGAGGCTGACCAGCTCGCGCTCCCCCGCCAGCGGCAGGTCGGCGTCCAGATCGGCGAGCAAGGCCTCGAGATAGGCCTCCTCGGGCAGCCCGGCATCGCGGCCGACCCCATGCGAGTTGAAGTCGCAGTAGGGGCACTTGCGCACACACCAGGGCACGTGGACATAGAGGGCCAAGGGCGGAAGCACCGGGGACGGAAATGCCATCAGCGGCTCCCGTCGACTCGGCGGAACGGCTCGACCAGAGCCTGCAACGCCCGCCCCCGGTGACTCAAGCGGTTCTTCTCCGCCGCCGACAGCTCGGCGGCACTCATGCCCTGATCGGGCAGCCAGAACAGCGGATCATAACCGAAGCCACCCTCGCCACGCGGATGGGCGAGGATCTGCCCCTCCCAGCTACACTGCACGATCAGCGGCACCGGGTCCTCGGGATGGCGAAGGTACACGAGTACACACCAGTAGCGTGCATCGCGGGCCCCTTCGGGAACCTCGGCCAGCGCCTCGAGCAGCTTCGCATTGTTGCGCGCATCGCTCTTCGGTTCGCCGGCATAGCGGGCCGAATAGATACCGGGTGCCCCCTCGAGGGCGTCGACCTCGAGGCCCGAATCATCGGCCAGCGCCGGCAGGCCACTGACACGACTGGCCTCACGCGCCTTCAATAGAGCGTTTTCGACGAAGGTCAGGCCGCTCTCCTCCACCTCGGCGACGGCAAAGTCCGACTGTGGGAATACCTGGCAGCCCAGCGGCCCCAGCAGCTGGGCGAATTCACGCAGCTTGCCGGCATTACCGCTGGCAAGCACCAGACGAGCGGGAGTGATCATGACATTTCTCTCAGGCAAGCTTCACGTGCTCCTCGATCAACCCCAGCAGGGTATCGGCGGCATTGTCCGCGGTGGTATCGAGATGGACCAGATGCAGACGCTCCTCGTCGCCGAACGGCTCGAATCGCCGCTGCTGCCGCGCCAGTACCGCCAGGCTCTCCTCGACGGCGCCCCCCTGGCGCGTGGCCCGTTTCTCGATGCGCCGCCTCAGGGTGGCATCATCGGCCTCGAAGCTGACCAGCAGACAGGGAAGGCCACGCGCCTCGGCCTGCTGACGCAGCTGATCGCGCTGGGCACGCGTCAGACAGGTGGCATCCACGCAGGCGGGAATGCCGGCATCGAGCAGAAAGCCGGCACAGGCGGCAAGCCGCCGATAGGTCGCCGCGGTGGCCGCCTCGCCGAAGATATCCACAGCCGTCTGGCCGGGATCGCCCTGTGGATGGCCTGAACCCTCCTCGGGCTGTGCGAGTCGCTGGCGTTCCGCCTCCGAGCTGACACGAATCGCACCGAGGCCGGTCACCAGCCCACGGGTAAAACGGCTCTTGCCGCTGCCCGAGACGCCCACGGCGATCACCAGTGGAGGGAAGCGGAACTCCGCGATCCGCTCGGCAAGGGCCAGGTAGCGACGGCACTCGGCCATGCTTTCGGCCAGCAGGGCGGAGTTTTCCGAATCGACACCATCCGCGAGTCGACGTCGCAGGGCGCGTCGTGCCGACGTCAGGGCATGACAGGTTCCGAACAGCGACAGCAGACGGGCGAGTTCATAGTCCCCCGACCGACGCAGATAGCGATCCAGCGCCAGCCGCGTCAGCTCCGGGGTCTCGCGGCCCTCCAGGCCCACCAGCAGCGCCGCCAGGTCGCTGGCCGGATCGTCGGCGAGATCGGCCCCCGGCACCTCCAGGTCACGTCCGATGGCGTTGACCAGCAGCGGTCGACCGGCGTGACACAGGCGGCTTTCGGGATGGTGCAGCGCCCAGCTCGGCACCCGACGGTGGGCACGCGCCTCGAGGATGGGCGTCAGCCGCACCAGATCCTGCTCCAGCCACTCTCCCAGCTGATCGAGTCGCTTACGCTCCCCTTCATCCCACAGAGCCCCGCGAATCTCCGCCAGCTCGGCCTTCATGGCCAGCGTCAATGGCCGACCGGCCTCCTGCGCCGCGGCGGCGTCGGATATCGCATCGCGATGATGGGCCACCAGCGCATCGATAAGCGATTCCAGCTCAAGACTTTCGCCACTGCCGGCCTTGTCGGCGTCCAGGGTATGACGCATGGGGGTTCTCCCGGTGGTGATTCAATGAGGCGTCAGTCCTGACGCTGCTCAGTCTTGACGTTGCATAGCCACGAAGGCCTTCTCGGCGGCATCCAGGGTGAACTGGATATCCTCCGGTGTATGGGCGCTGGACATGAAGCCCGCCTCGTAGGCCGACGGCGCGAGATAGACACCCTCGTCGAGCATCGCCGAGAAGAAACGGCGGAAGGCATCGGCATCACAGGCGGTGGCCTGGGCGAAGTTGTCGACTCGGCTCTGGCCGGTGAAGAAGAGGCCGAACATGCCCCCCGCACTCTGGGTGATCATCTCCACCCCTGCCGCGTCGGCACGCTCCTGCAGGCCGTGGCAGAGGGTATCGACCCGCTGTGCCAGGGCATCATGGAAGCCGGGCTCACGCAGCTTGCCGAGGAGTGCGATGCCCGCCGCCATGGCCAGCGGGTTGCCGGATAGCGTGCCCGCCTGATAGATGGAGCCCAGCGGCGAAATATTGGACATGAGGGCCTCGTTCCCGCCGAAGGCGCCCACCGGCATGCCACCGCCAACGATCTTGCCCAGGCAGGTCAGGTCGGGGCGCACGCCATAGTGCGCCTGGGCACCTCCCATGGCCACGCGGAACCCGGTCATCACCTCGTCGAAGATCAGCACGCTGTCGTGGGCGTTGCAGACTCGACGCAGGCACTCCAGGAAGCCGGGCTGCGGGGGAATGCAGTTCATATTGCCGGCCACCGGCTCGACGATGATGCAGGCCACCTGATCGCCGATCTCCTCGAAGCACTGCTCCACGGCCTCGACATCATTATAGGCCAGGGTGATGGTGTGCTCGGCCAGGGAAGCGGGAACCCCGGGAGAGCTGGGCTCGCCGTGGGTCAGTGCGCCCGAGCCGGCCTTGACCAGCAGGGAGTCGGAGTGACCGTGGTAGTTGCCCTCGAACTTGACGATCTTGTCGCGTCCGGTGACGCCACGTGCCAGACGGATCGCCGACATGGTGGCCTCGGTACCGGAGTTAACCATGCGTACCATCTCGATGGAGGGGATCATCTCGCAGATAAGATCCGCCATGGTGGTCTCGATGGCGGTGGGGGTCCCGAACGAGAGGCCGTTGTCGAGGCGGCTGCGCACCGCGCCCAGCACATCGGGGTCGGCATGTCCGGTGATCATCGGACCCCAGGAGCCCACGTAATCCACATAACGCTGGCCCTCGACATCGAACAGATAGGCTCCCTGGGCGCGCTCCATGAACACCGGCGGGCGATGCAGCCCCTTGAAGGCGCGCACCGGCGAGTTGACGCCCCCGGGAATATGCCGGCAGGCCTGAGCGAAAAGCTGAGCGGAGGTTGTCATATCGTATCTGTCCTCGAAGCTGTGGATAATTCTCTGGATAAGCTATTCACAGGGGGTGAAAAGGTGGCAAACGTCTTCAATTCCCCCATTCTCGATGCTCCGGCCGCCAAAGACCATCCCCCCATCAGGGAGAAGCGGGCGATCCGCGGTGCGTCGCCATCGGCAAGTGCCAGAGGCGACGCGGCAGCGCCTGGCCCGAGCCGGGTCGCCAACCGTGCGACAGGGCTTCCCAGGTGAAGGCCTGTGCCTGTTCACACGCCGCCACCAGCGACTCCCCAAGGGCTAGGCGCGTGGCCAGGAAGGCCGCCATGGTGCAGCCGGAGCCATGAAACTGCCCCGTCAGCCGCGGCCAGTTCCACTGACGACTCTGGTCAATGGCATGCAGTGTGTGTGTCACCCGATCCGCCGGTGCGCCGGGTACGGGGTCGTCTGTCCCGGTCACCAGTACCGCCTGACAGCCAAGATGCATCAGCGCCACGGCTCGCTCCGTGTCCTCGGCCAGTTGCGGCGACAGCCTCGTCAGCTCACCCCGGTTGGGGGTCAGGATATCCACCCGTGGCAGCAGCCGTTCCCGGTAGGCGTCGATCAGCTCGATTGTGGATAACTCTCTTCCCCCGCCGGCGCGCAGCACCGGATCGGCCACTACCGGCACCCCGGGGAAGCGTTCGAGAATATCGCTGACCGCATCCAGGGTAGCCAGATCGGCCACCAGGCCGAGCTTGATCGCCGCCACCTCGAACTCATCGAGGGCAGCGACACTGGCCCGCATGACATCGGGGTCGGCAGGCAACACCCTGGAGACATCCGTACAGGACTGAACGGTCAGGGCCGTGGGGACGGTAAGCGCCCAGCCGCCACCGGCGGCCACCGCCTCGGCGTCGGCTACCAGACCCGCGCCGCCGGTAGGGTCATGACCCGCCAGTACCAGCACCACCGGAAGATGGGGTTCGTGTGTCACGTTGTCTGCCATCAGAACGGCTTGAGCACGGCCAGGAAGATGATGATCAGCAGGGCGATCACCGGCAGCTCGTTGAACCAGCGAAAGAAGACATGACCACGCCGGCAGCGTGCCTCGGCAAACTGCTTCAAATAGATCAAACAGACATGGTGATAGCCGACCAGCAGTGCCACCAGCAGCAGCTTGGCATGGATCCACCCCTGAGTCAGCCAGCCGGGGTTGAGCACCAGCATGATGCCGCCGAACAGCAGCACGGCAATCATGGAGGGGGTCATGATGCCGCGATAGAGCTTGCGCTCCATGACCAGGAAGTGATCGATTGCCTGCTGCTCCCCCCGGTCACGCGCCTTGGCGTGGTAGACGTAGAGCCGGGGCAGATAGAACATGGCGGCAAACCAGGTCACCATGGCGATGAGATGCAGGGCCTTGAACCACAGATACATGGGAGTTCCTTGCGAGACCGATGAGGTGATGGGTGGCGTCAGCCACCGACGCGATAGAAGCGTTCGATGGCTCCGCGGGTGATGATACCGGAAATGCGCTTCTGCTTCGGCCGATGACCATGCTCGACATAGAGCGCATCGAGCATCGAGTCGTTGAGCTTGTTGAACGCCTCGGAGAGCGTGGCCTGCAACCCGATCGGGGCGAGCTCCAGGCGCTCGCCGGGTATCTCCAGCAGATCCACCAGGGGTGGTTCACTCCTGTCCCTGCTTCTCTCTTTCGGTGTTCCCTTCCTGCGACCCTGTCGATCGCCGGCCTCCTCGCCCTCGAGGGGTGAACCTGCATTCTCCTTCTCTTCCCGGGCGGTCTCTTCCTGGACAGTGAGCCAGCGAGCCAGATCCGCGGCCTTGAGCGCCAGTATCGGCTTCTCGTCACTGGAGCGCTCGATCAGGATCCACACCGGCTCCGATTTCAGCAGCGCCCGCGCCTTCTCATGGGTCACCATGCGCTGGGTACGCTCCAGCCGACGATCCATCACCGCCGGTACCGAGACCCGCGAGAGCGCCTGCATCAACGGCTGCTGAAGGGGGTGCAGCCCCTGGCGCTTCACGCTCAGGAAGAAGCCGCTACAGCGGCATAGCTGCCGCGCGGTCAGGCAGGAGATCACCACCGCGAGCATGCCTGGGAGGATGATATTGGGGTTGTGAGTCAGCTCGAGCAGCGCCATCAGCGCCGCCAGCGGCGCCTGCAGTACCGCCCCCATCATCGCCGCCATGCCCAGCATGGCGAACAGCGCCGGGTCGGATGCCTCGATGGGCAGAAGCCAGTGGCCCGCCATGCCACACAGCGCACCGGCTGCCCCACCGATCACCAGTACCGGCCCGATGATGCTGACCGGAATTCCGCAGGCCACGGTGCCGGCGGTAAGCAACAGCTTGCCGATCGCCACGGCGATCAGCACATCCACCGCCACCGAACCGCTGAGAGTGGCCTGCAGTGTGTCGTAGCCCATGCCCTGTACCTGGGGGTACCACCAGGCCACGACGGCCACGGCACCGCCTGCCATCAGGAAGCGCAGCGCCATGGGCAGAGGCTCCAGGCGATCCCCCAGCCGCGAGACCCTCACGAACAAGCCGGCGAGCAGGCCAATGACAAGGGCACTGACGATGATCCACGGCAGATCGAGCAGCGAGTTGAGATGCAGGTCGGGCACGAAGATCGCAGGGTCGGGGCCATAGACCATCTGAGCCACCACAGCGCCCATGGTGGAGGCCAGGATCACCGGCATGAAGCCGATGATGGTGTACTCCATCATCACCACTTCCATGGCGAAGATGACACCGGCAATCGGGGTATTGAAGGAGGCGGCGATACCGGCCGCCGTACCACAGGCGACCAGCACACGCAGGCTGTTATGGGGCAGTCGCAGGCGCTGGCCCAGGCCGCTGGAAGCGGCGGCCCCTAGGTGAATGGCCGGCCCCTCGCGACCGGCGGAGAGCCCCCCCAGCACCGAGATCAGGCCTACCACCCATTGGGTCAGCCAGTTACGCAGCGGAAAGCGTCCCTGATGGTAGGTCAGGCGGTCGATCACGTGAACGACCCCCACCTGACGGCCAGCCGGGGGAATCGACCACATCCACAACCCGATCAGCAGCGCCGCCCCCAGCGGCATCAGGCTGCGCAGCACCGGTGGAATGGGCTCGAAAGCCTCGGGACTGTCGGCGGGGAAGAGCCACAGTCCACCCAGCTCCAGCAGACTGCGAAACCCCACCATCAGCACGCCGGTCAGCACTCCCGCCACAACGCCCAGGACGCAGAGTTGCGGTAGGGCATCCACATTGGCAAGCTGGTGGCGAAAGCGCTCCAGTCCTTGGCCGACATTGAAGCGTGGCAAACGCGGCACGTCGTGGTTTCCTTTACGACTGAGTGACAACCTTCCGGTCTTTCACCTGTGTATCATACCCCAGCGGGGCGTTGACAGCCCGGCACCCATCAATCCAAGGAGGCTTACGTGATCAAGGTCGGAATCGTCGGCGGCACCGGGTATACCGGCGTCGAACTGCTCAGGCTGCTGGCCCAGCATCCCCAGGTGGAGATCGAGGCCATTACCTCACGCTCCGAGGCGGGCCAGTGCGTCACCGATCTCTATCCCAATCTGCGTGGTCACTATGACGACCTGACCTTCAGCGAACCCGATGTGAAGCGTCTCGGCGCCTGCGATGCCGTGTTCTTCGCCACTCCCCACGGCGTGGCCCACGCCCTGGCCGGTGAGCTGCTCGAGCAGGGCACTCGCGTCATCGATCTTTCCGCCGACTTCCGCCTGCGTGATGCCACGGAGTGGGCCGAGTGGTATGGCCAGCCCCATGGAGCACCGGCACTGCTCGACGAGGCGGTGTATGGCCTGCCCGAAGTCAATCGTGACAGGATTCGTGAGGCACGCCTGATCGCCGTACCCGGCTGCTATCCCACCGCCGTCCAGCTCGGCCTGCTGCCGCTGCTTGAGGCCGGCCTGATCGATGTGGAACGTATCATTGCCGACTGCAAGTCCGGTGTCACCGGTGCCGGCCGCGGCGCCAAGGTGCCCTCGCTGCTGGCCGAGGCCAGCGAATCCATGAAGGCCTACGGCGCCAGCGGCCATCGCCACCTGCCGGAAATCCGCCAGGGCCTGGGCGATGCCGCGGGCCGGGCGGTAGGATTGACCTTCGTGCCCCATCTGACGCCGATGATTCGCGGTATCCACGCCACCCTCTACGGCCGCCTCACCGGCAGTCACGACGACCTGCAGGGGCTGTTCGAACAACGCTTCGCCAACGAGCCCTTCGTCGATGTGATGCCGCCGGGTAGCCACCCGGAGACCCGCAGCGTCAAGGGTGCCAACCTCTGCCGACTCGCCCTGCACCGCCCCGGCGACGGCGATACCGTGGTCGTGCTCTCGGTGATCGACAACCTCGTCAAGGGCGCCTCGGGCCAGGCGATCCACAACCTCAACCTGATGTTCGGCTTCGACGAGAACGCCGGGCTTGCCGCCCCCGCGCTGATGCCCTGATCCCTTCCCGCTTTCCCGGCAGAGGTTGACCAGAGCTATCGCAGATAACTTGACAGCTCGGTAGCTCGGGGCTGATCTGGCGACAAGCCCCGGAGCGCCGGACCGACGAGGAGGCGCTGTGAACCCTTCTCTGGGCGCTACCGACGCCTTCCCTGGCGTAGGACCTCCTCTTCGGCTTGTCCCCAGCGCCCCTTGGCTCCGGTAACTGCGATAGTCCTGAGAAGTTGACCCTTTTGCTGGGGTTTGCGGATAATGATCGGTCACACTTCCATCCCCTGGAGTCCACCATGAGCGAAGCCGAATCCTTCGTCCCCACGCCTCTGATGCTGTCCGACAGCGCACGGGCCCGGCTGCGCGCGCTGATCGCGGAACAGGGCAACAGCGAGCTGAAGCTACGCGTCTACGTCACCGGTGGCGGCTGCTCGGGCTTCCAGTATGGCTTCGACTTCGCCGACGACATCGCCGACGACGATACCGTCATTGCGTTCGGTGACGTGGCGCTGGTGGTCGACCCTCTCTCCTACCAGTATCTGGTGGGCTCCACCGTCGACTACGAGGAGGGGCTGGCCGGCGCTCGCTTCATGGTTCAGAACCCCAACGCCAGCACCACCTGTGGCTGTGGAGCCTCCTTCATGGTGTAACACCGCTCCGCTGGTGTGGAGCGTGAGATTCCCCAACTTGACGCTCTGTCGGAATCTCGCCAAGGTTGACACGGCGAGTCCCACAGAAAAGTCCCAAGAACAGGGGAACCCCATGAAGAATAGCACTACGGCCTCACCCTTCCTGAAACAGACCCTTATGGCCAGCGCCCTGGCCCTGGGCAGTGGTCTGGCCGGCTCCGCCCTGGCCCAGGACGCCACCGTCAACGTGGTCACCGACCCCAGTTTCGTCCCCTTCGAGATGCTGGATACCGAGACCGGCGAGATGGTCGGCTTCGATATGGATATCATCCATGAAGTGGCCGACCGCGCCGGCTTCGAGGTCAACCTGACCACCATGGAGTTCAACGGCATCATTCCGGCGATCCAGACCGGCAGCCAGGAGATCGCCATCGCCGGTGTGACCATCACCGAAGAGCGCGCCGAGATCGTCGACTTCTCCGATCCCTACTACGACTCCGGCCTGCGCATCATGGTGCGTGCGGATAACGACGAGGTGGAGAGCCTGGAGGATCTCGAAGGCCTGACCGTGGCCACCAAGATCGGCTCCACCAGCTATGACTTCCTCCAGGAAAAGCTGGGCGACAGCGCCGAGATCACGCCCTATCCGGGCACTTCCGACATGTACATGGCGCTGCTCGGCCGCAATGTCGATGCCACCTTCTACGATGCGCCCAACGTCGGCTACTTCGCCCAGACCCGCGGCGAGGGGCGTACCAAGGTGGTCGGCCCCCTCTACGAGGGGCAGCAGTATGGCATCGTCTTCCACAAGGGCAGCGAGTGGGTAGAGCCGGTCAACGAGGCACTGGCCGCGATGCAGGAAGATGGCACCTACGACGAGATCTACACCAAGTGGTTCGGCGAGGCGCCCAGCGACGACTGAGGCGGCTCCCCCTCCCGATATCGTCGCCCCCCGGGCGACGCGAGTATCCGCGGGGCCGGGCGGCATGACCACCCGGCCCCGTGTCGTTTAACACTCCCGGAGAACTTCTCGTGGACGTGACCTTTCAATTCGACTGGGCGGCCGCCTTCAGCTCGATACCACACCTGTTGCCGGGCGTTCCCTGGACGCTGCTGATCTCCTTCGGCGGTCTCGCCATCGGCTTCGTGATCGGCATCGTCTTCGGCCTTATGCGCATCAGCCCGGTCGTCTGGCTGCGCCTGCCCGCCATCTTCTATATCGAAGTGTTTCGGGGCACCCCGATCCTGGTACAGGTACTGTTCATCTTCTACGGCCTGCCGCAGATTCTCGGTGAACCGATCAACGCCCTGACCGCCGGCATTGCCGCCATCGCCGTCAACTCCGGTGCCTACATCTCCGAGGTGGTTCGTGGTGGCGTGCAGTCTATAGAACGTGGCCAGCGCGAAGCCTCACTCTCCCTTGGGCTGTCGCGTACCCAGGCATTCCGTTACGTGATCTGGCCTCAGGCCCTGCGTCGCATGATCCCGCCACTAGGCAACCAGGCGATCATCAGCATCAAGGATACCTCGCTGTTCTCCGTGATCGGGGTCGGCGAGCTGGTGCGACAGGGCCAGATCTATATCGCCACCACCTTCACCGCCATGGAGGTCTACCTGATGGTGGCAATGCTCTATCTGGCCATCACCTGGACCCTGTCGATCCTGCTGCGCCAGCTCGAGCGTCGCGGCCTGGTCGGCCAGTGACGGGGTTAACAAAGAGCAAGTGAGGGCCAACACATGACCCAGAAAGAGAAGACGACCTCCGCCATCGTACGCATGGAGAAGGTCAACAAGCACTTCGGCAATCTGCACGTTCTGAAGGAGATCGACCTGGAGGTCATGCCCGGTGAGGTGGTGGTGATCATCGGCGCCAGTGGCTCCGGAAAGTCGACCCTGATTCGCTGCATCAATGGCCTGGAGGAGTTTCAGGATGGCCATATCGATGTGGACGGCAACGAGCTCACTCCCCACGGCAAGAGCGGCCGCGCGCTGCAGAGGATCCGCACGGAGGTGGGCATGGTGTTCCAGCAGTTCAACCTCTTTCCCCATCTGAGCGTGCGCGACAACGTCACCCTGGCCCCCATGAAGGTGCGTGGCTGGAGCGAGGAGGACGCGGTGGAAACCGCCGAACGTCTGCTCGAGCGCGTCGGGATCGCCGATCAGTCCGAGAAGTATCCGACCCAGCTCTCCGGTGGCCAGCAACAGCGTGTTGCCCTGGCCAGGGCGCTGGCCATGGAACCACGGCTGATGCTGTTCGACGAGCCGACTTCCGCACTCGACCCCGAGATGATCGGCGAGGTGCTCGACGCCATGCGTGAGCTGGCCCGGGAAGGCATGACCATGATCATCGTCACCCATGAGATGGGGTTCGCTCGGGAAGTCGCCGATCGGGTCATCTATGTCCACAAGGGTGAGATCGCCGAGGTGGCGCCCCCCGAGAAGATCTTCGATAGCCCCAACGATGAGCGTACCCGCAGCTTCCTCTCGCGGGTGCTCAAGCACTGAGACTGTCCTGTCTATAAGAGCTGTTCGTGAGCCCTGCTCGTGAGGAAAGGAAAAATGGCCCAGCCGCATCGCGGCTGGGCCATTTTTTTGGCTGTGGACAGAATTTCTTCTGATCTCCTGAATTTCGGCTCCAGGGCCCGCGCCTGAGGGATTCGTGGATAACTGCGGTGGTTGTTCACAGCCGCGGGCACAAGCCAGGTAGCCGACGGTGGAAAAGCGGTGAGGGGTTGCCGTTGTGGACAAGCCGGCACTCCATCCACAGGCTTTTCGCCGCTCATCCGCAGGCTGTCAGCCTCTTCTCCTCGCCGTGGTCAACAATGCAAGTCACTAATCAGAAAGGAGAGGAATTGGTTATCCACAGATATTGTCCACACCAGTAGTTACAACCATTACAGAACTTCTTTATTTATATACTGATATTAATTAATAGTCGGTAAGGAGAAAAACACACCGGCGACCAGGGTGTGGAAAACCCTGACGATTACCCACAGGAGGTTTATACTGGCGGGCTGATTTCATCCCTAGTTCGCAAGACAGGCGCCATGGCGCCAATGAGGTGCACCTTGGATTACCCCGACCGCTTCGACGTCATCGTCATCGGCGGCGGCCATGCGGGAACCGAAGCCGCCCTGGCCGCTGCTCGCATGGGCTCTCGAACCCTGCTGCTGACCCACAACATCGAGACCCTCGGGCAGATGTCCTGCAATCCGGCCATCGGGGGCATCGGCAAGAGCCATCTGGTTAAGGAGATCGATGCACTGGGCGGAGCCATGGCACAGGCCACCGACCTGGGAGGCATCCAGTTCCGCGTGCTGAATGCCCGCAAGGGGCCTGCCGTGCGGGCGACCCGTGCCCAGGCCGACCGAGTGCGCTACAAGGCGGCCATTCGTGGCCTGCTGGAGAACCAGCCGAACCTGACGCTGTTCCAGCAGGCCGCCGGTGACCTGATCGTCGATAACGACCAGGTACGCGGTGTGGTCACCGAGACCGGTATTCGTTTTCACGGCGAAACCGTGGTGCTGTGCACCGGTACCTTCCTCGGTGGCGTCATCCATATCGGACTCGACAGCACCCACGGAGGCCGTGCCGGTGATCCGCCCTCGAACCGCCTGGCCAATCGTCTGCGTGCCCTGCCGTTCCGGGTCGATCGTCTCAAGACCGGCACCCCCCCGCGCCTCGATGCGCGTAGCCTGGACTTCTCCCAGCTGGAGGAGCAGCCCGGTGATTCGCCCACCCCGGTAATGTCGTTCATGGGCAGCCGTGAGCAGCACCCCCGCCAGGTAAGCTGTCATATCGCCCATACCAACGAGCGCAGCCACGAGATCATCCATGCCAACCTCGATCGCTCGCCGATGTACTCCGGGACGATCGAGGGGGTCGGTCCACGCTACTGCCCCTCCATCGAGGACAAGGTCCACCGTTTCGCCGACAAGGCAAGCCATCAGGTCTTCATCGAGCCCGAGGGGCTCGATACCCATGAGCTCTACCCCAATGGCATCTCGACCTCACTGCCCTTCGATGTGCAGCTGCAGGTCGTCCGCTCCATGAAGGGGCTCGAGAATGCCCATATCACCCGGCCCGGCTACGCCATCGAGTACGACTTCTTCGACCCGCGTGACCTCAGGCATTCGCTGGAGACCCGGTTCATCTCCAACCTGTTCTTCGCCGGGCAGATCAATGGCACCACCGGCTACGAGGAGGCCGGTGCCCAGGGACTGCTGGCGGGTCTCAATGCCGCCCGCCGTGCACAGGGGCTCGATACCTGGTGCCCCGGACGCGACGAGGCCTATCTCGGCGTGCTGGTGGATGACCTGATCACGCTCGGCACCCGAGAGCCCTACCGGATGTTCACCTCCCGCGCCGAGTACCGCCTGCTGCTTCGCGAAGACAACGCCGACCTCCGTCTCACCGAGATGGGCCGCAAGCTCGGGCTGGTGGATGACGTACGCTGGGCGGCCTTCAGCGAGAAGCGCGAGGCCATCGAGCGTGAAAGCGCCCGGCTCAAGGCCAGCTGGGTCCAGCCCGACAGTGTCGCGGCGGGTATCATCACCGAGAGGACCGGCAAGGCGCTGACCCGGGAGTACAGCCTGATGGACCTGCTCAAGCGTCCCGAACTCGGCTATGGCGATGTGGCGGGACTTCCGGGCATCGAGGGTCAGGCGGTGAGCGACGAGGCAGTGGCCGAGCAGGTGCAGATCCAGGCCAAGTACCAGGGGTATATCGATCGCCAGCGCGACGAGATCGCCAAGCTGAAGCGCCACGAGGCGACGCCGTTGCCCGCTGATCTCGACTACACCCGGGTCGATGGGCTGTCGCATGAGATTCGTCAGAAGCTGGAGGAGGCGCGTCCCGAGACGCTTGCACAGGCCTCGCGGATCTCAGGCATCACGCCCGCAGCGATATCGATCCTGCTGATTCACCTCAAGAAGCGTCGACTCCTCGATGATCACAAGGTGGCCAACGCATGATGGAGTCACAGGGCATGGTGGAGACGAGACTCGACGAGGGGCTCAAACAGCTGGAGATCAGCGTCGATCCCGAGCAGCGTCGCCAGCTGCTCGCGCTGGTCGGGTTGTTGCACAAGTGGAACCGCGCCTATAACCTCACCGCGATACGCTCGGCCGAGGAGATGGTCTCGCGCCACCTGCTGGACAGCGCCGCGGTGCTGCCCTACGTGAGCGGGCGAACACTGCTGGACGTGGGCGCCGGGCCGGGCTTTCCCGGGTTGGTGCTGGCGATCCTCAGGCCTGACCTCGAGGTAACCCTGCTCGACAGCAACGGCAAGAAGGTTCGCTTCCAGCGTCAGGCGGCGATGGAGCTGGGGCTCACGAATGTAACGCCGGAACAGGCGCGGATAGAGGCCTTCGAGGAGCGCTATGACCAGGTGATCTCCCGAGCGTTCGCCAGTCTTGGCGACTTCGTCGCGCTGACCCGTGAGCGAGTGGTGGCCGGTGGCCAATGGCTGGCCATGAAGGGGCCCTCCGTGGACGAGGAGCTGGCCGAGCTGCCGGCTGAGATCATCCCGGTGGCCCATCACCGCCTCGAGGTGCCCTTTGATGTCGGCACTCGCCTGCTGGTGGTGCTAGAGCGCCGGACACAAGCCCCGGCACCCTGACAACCCGCGTTTCCCCGCAACGGAGTTGCCCGTGACCAAGATCATCGCCCTGACCAACCAGAAAGGTGGCGTCGGCAAGACCACCACCGCGGTCAATCTCGCCGCCAGCCTGGCGGCCCTGGATCGCCGTGTGCTGCTGGTCGATCTCGACCCTCAGGGCCATGCGACCATGGGCAGTGGCATCGACAAGCATGACCTGGATGGCAGCGTGCTCGAGGTGTTGCTCGGCGAGCGTGATGCCACCGGAGTGATCCTCGACTGTCCCGAGGCGGGCTATGCCTTACTGCCGGGCAACGGTGACCTGACCGCCGCCGAGGTCGCCCTGCTGGACAGAGAGGCGGGACGCGAGCGCTGCCTGGAGAACGCCCTGTCGGCAGTGGCAGACGAGTATGACGTGGTGCTGATCGACTGCCCCCCGTCGCTCAACATGCTGACCGTCAATGGCCTGACAGCGGCCCATGGGGTGCTGATACCGCTGCAGTGTGAGTTCTACGCCCTGGAGGGGCTCTCCGCGCTGCTCGACACCGTGGAGCAGATCAAGGACAGCGTGAACCCCGGGCTCGAGATCTTCGGCATCCTGCGTACCATGTTCGATGCCCGTAACAGCCTGACCCGCGACATCACCAAGCAGCTGCGCGACTACTTCGGCGAGACCCTGCTCAAGGCCACCATTCCCCGCAACGTGCGGGTCGCCGAGGCGCCCAGCCATGGCCTGCCGGTGACCAAGTATGCGCGCTTCTCGCGGGGGAGCCAGGCCCACCGGGTGCTGGCCAAGGAACTGATTCGGCGCCTGTCGCTGTAACTCCTGTTGTGCAACATCAGTGATGAGGGAAAGTCGATGACGCGTAAACGCGCCCTGGGACGCGGCCTGGATGCCCTGATCGGTGGTAATGCCCGCCGCCGCGAGAGCCTCGACCTGCCCGAGGTGGAACTTGATGACGATGAGGTGTCGAGCAACCCTGCCACCGAGCCGGAACCGGTCGAGCGTCTCGAGCGGCTGCCGCTAGGCCAGCTTTCCCGCGGCAAGTACCAGCCACGCCGCGATATTCAGCCCGAGGCGCTGGAGGAGCTGGCCGACTCGATTCGAGCCCAAGGGGTGATGCAGCCCATCGTGGTGCGCCCCGTGTCCCAGGACCGCTACGAGATCATTGCCGGGGAGCGCCGCTGGCGTGCCGCCCAGCTGGCCGAACTCGATGTCATTCCCGCGGTGGTTCGCGAGGTAAGCGACGAGGTCGCGCTGGCCCTGGCGCTGATCGAAAATATCCAGCGCGAGAACCTCAACCCGGTCGAGGAGGCCATGGCCCTCAAGCGGCTGCTGGAGGAGTTCGAGCTTACCCAGCAGCAGGTGGCCGACGCGGTGGGCAAGTCCCGCACCCAGGTCACCAACCTGCTGCGGCTGCTGGCCCTCGACCCCGAGGTGCAGACCCTGCTGGAGCGTGGCGACCTCGACATGGGTCATGCACGTGCCCTGCTGGTCCTGCCGGCTGCCAAGCAGCGCAAGGCCGCCCACGAGGTGGTCAATCAGGACCTGACCGTGCGCGCGACCGAGGCACTGGTGAAGCGGCTTGCCGAGGGACAGCCCGGCAAGGCCGAGCCGGCACCGCCCAGCCCGGACGTCACCCGACTGGAGACTCGTCTGGGCGAGCTCCTCGGCGCCCCGGTGAAGATCCAGCATGGCCGTGGCGGCAAGGGCCGAGTGACCATCCGCTACTCGAGTCTCGATGAGCTGGATGGGATCCTCGAGCACATTCGCTAGCCGTTGTGGCATGATGCACGTCAGGTTGTCGACAACTTTTGCACCTTTGGTCGAAAAATGACCGAAAATCACGGGGAAAGCCTGCCACCTCAGTTGAAGCGCCGGCGGGGCTTCCCTATAATCCGCGGTGATTTTGGCCTTGTGCCAGGCTCGACCCAAGGATCCGGCGAGAAAACGATGAGATATCCCGTGACTCGCCGGCACAATCTGGGCTGGCGTCTACTGCGACTGGAAGCCCTGGTGATGTTCGCCCTGGTCGCCGTAGCGACCCTGCTGGGAGGCGTCGAGGTGGGGCTATCGGCCCTCTCGGGGGCCCTGGTCGGCCTGCTGCCCCAGGCGTTCTTCGTCTGGCGAAGCAGCAGCAGCCTGGCGCGAGGCGGCAGACAGGCACATCGGTTCGTGATGAACCTTTACCGTGCCGAAGCGGGCAAGTTCGGTTTGACGGTGGCACTGCTGGCGATGGTCTTCGTGGCAGTGCCCCCCTCAAACCCGATTTCTTTCTTCAGCGCATACGTGGCGACCCATCTCATGCCCTGGCTGGCAGCATGGCTAAGGCGTGAGCGGTCGACCCCTTAACCGAGGTGATCTTCGCATGGCAGCAGGCAGTGATAACGCGGCGGCTAACTATATACAGCACCACCTCCAGAACCTGACCTTCGGCCACCACCCCGAGAACGGCTGGTCCCTGGCACACAGTGCCGAGGAGGCCAGCGAGATGGGGTTCTGGGCCATCCATCTGGATACCATGGGCTGGTCCATCGCCATGGGGGTGCTGTTCATCTGGCTGTTCCGCAAGGCCGGCAAGGCGGCGACGACCGGTGTTCCCGGGCCGCTGCAGAACCTGGTGGAAGTGGTCTTCGAGTTTATCGAACTCACCGTGCGTGGCGCCTTCCACGGCCGCAACCCGGTGATCGCGCCCCTGGCACTGACGCTGTTCGTCTGGATCTTCCTGATGAACGCCCTCAAGCTGGTCCCGATCGACTTCGCGCCCGGAGTGTTCGCCCGACTCGGCATCGACTACATGAAGCTCGTGCCGACCACCGACCCCAATGCCACCCTGGGCATGGCCATCGGTGTGTTCGGTCTGATCATCTACTACAGCATCAAGGTCAAGGGTGCTGGCGGCTTCGCCAAGGAGCTGTCGCTGACCCCCTTCAACCACTGGTCACTGATTCCCTTCAACCTGGTGATGGAAATCATCGGTCTGCTGGTCAAGCCGCTGAGCCTTGGCCTGCGTCTGTTCGGCAACATGTTTGCCGGTGAGGTGATCTTCATCCTGATCGCCCTGCTGCCCTTCTGGGTGTCCTGGACCCTGAGTGTGCCCTGGGCCATCTTCCATATCCTGATCATCACCCTGCAGGCCTTTATCTTTACCGTGCTGACTGTCGTCTATCTGAGCCAGGCACACGAGCACCACTGAAGTCGAACCCCTTGCAACACCCTTAACCTTCAACCCTAAACCCTTAACCCTAAACTACTCTCAATCAGGAGCATTACCATGGAACTCGTCTATATCGCTGCCTCCCTCATGATCGGCCTGGGCGCTCTGGGTACCGGCATCGGCTTCGCCATCCTGGGCGGCAAGCTGCTCGAGTCTACCGCTCGTCAGCCGGAGCTGGGCGACCAGCTGCAGACCAAGACCTTCCTGATGGCGGGCCTGCTCGACGCCGTGCCGATGATCGGCGTGGGTATCGCGATGTACCTGATCTTCGTCGTTGCCGGTTAATGCATGACAGCACCGAGCGCACGGCGCTCGGTTTGCTTGTTTCCGGACAACACGAACCTGTCAGAGGTACCGCCCCGTGAATATCAACATGACGCTGATCGGGCAGACGATCGCCTTCGCGATCTTTGTCTGGTTCTGCATAAAGTACGTGTGGCCACCGATCAGCAATGCGCTTCATGAGCGCCAGAAGAAGATTGCTGACGGCCTGGATGCGGCCAGCCGTGCATCGCGCGACCTGGAACTCGCCCAGGAGCGCGCCGAGCAGACGCTGCGTGAAAGCAAGGAACAGGCTTCACAGATTCTCGAGCAGGCCAACAAGCGTTCCTCCCAGATGGTCGAGGAGGCCCGTGAGCAGGCCCGCGTCGAAGGCGAGCGTATCGTCGCCTCCGCTCGTGCCGAGATCGAGCAGGAAGTCAATCGCGCCAAGGACGAGTTGCGTGCCCAGGTGTCCAGCCTGGCGGTCACCGGTGCCGAGCGTGTCCTGGAAGCCTCCATCGACGAAAAGGCCCATCGCAAGCTGCTCGACAAGCTTGCTGCCGAACTGTGAGGAGGTGATCCATGGCGGAACTGTCTACCGTCGCCAGGCCCTATGCCAAGGCGGCGTTCGAGTACGCACGCGATCACCAGACGCTGGATACCTGGTCCGACTGGCTGAGCAAGCTGGCCATGGTGGTAACGAGCCGTGAGGCACTCAAGCTTCTCGCCAGCCCCAAGCTCGACGTAGAGCGCAAGGTGGCCCTGGTGGTCGAGCTGGCGGAGGTCGACCTCGATGAGGCGGCTAGCCGCTTCCTCAACACCCTGGGTGAGAAGGGGCGCCTGCCGGCCCTGGCCGCTATCGGCGAACAGTTCGAGACGCTGCTCGCCGATCACGAGAAGCGCGTCGACGTTACCGTGGTGTCGGCCTACAAGCTCACCAAGGCCCAGCAGGACAAGCTCTCCGGCGCGCTCAAGAAGCGCCTGAATCGCGAAATCTCCATTACCACTCAGGTGGATCCCGAGCTTCTCGGTGGTGTCATCCTGCGTGCCGGCGATACCGTCATCGACGGGTCGGTGCGTGGTCGATTGAGCCGCCTTTCCGAAGCCCTTACCGCCTGAGTCTGAGGGACATGGCATGCAGCAACTGAATCCTTCCGAGATCAGCGACATCATCAAGCAGCGTATCGAAAAGCTGGATGTCGCATCCGAAGCCCGTAATCAGGGCACCATCGTCAGCGTTTCCGACGGCATCGTGAAAGTACACGGCCTCGAAGACGCGATGTTCGGTGAAATGATCGAGTTCCCCGGCAGCATCTACGGCATGGTGCTCAACCTCGAGCGTGACTCCGTGGGCGCCGTGGTGCTTGGCGACTACCTGCAGCTTGAAGAGGGCATGACCGCCCAGTGCACCGGACGCATCCTCGAGGTGCCGGTGGGCCCCGAGCTGTGCGGGCGCGTGGTCGATGCGCTGGGCAATCCCATCGACGGCAAGGGCGAGCTCAACGCCAAGCTGACCGACGCGGTGGAAAAGGTCGCCCCCGGCGTCATCACCCGTCAGTCCGTCGACGAGCCGATCCAGACCGGCTTCAAGTCCATCGACGCCATGGTGCCGATCGGCCGCGGCCAGCGTGAGCTGATCATCGGTGACCGCCAGATCGGCAAGTCGGCGATCGCCATCGATGCCATCATCAACCAGAAAGGCACCGGCGTCACCTGTGTCTACGTGGCCATCGGTCAGAAGCAGTCGACCATCGCCAACGTGGTGCGCAAGCTCGAAGAGCATGGCGCCATGGAGCACACCATCGTGGTCGCCGCCGGCGCCGCCGATCCGGCCCCGATGCAGTTCCTCGCGGCCTACTCCGGTTGCACCATGGGCGAGTACTTCCGCGATCGCGGTGAAGACGCCCTGATCGTCTACGACGACCTCTCCAAGCAGGCCGTGGCCTATCGTCAGGTCTCCCTGCTGCTGCGTCGTCCGCCGGGCCGTGAAGCCTATCCCGGTGATGTCTTCTACCTCCACTCCCGCCTGCTGGAGCGCGCGGCACGCGTGAACGCCGACTACGTCGAGAAGTTCACCAACGGCGAGGTGAAGGGCAAGACCGGCTCGCTGACGGCGCTGCCGATCATCGAGACCCAGGGTGGTGACGTCTCGGCCTTCGTTCCGACCAACGTGATCTCGATCACCGACGGTCAGATCTTCCTCGAGACCGACCTGTTCAACTCGGGCATCCGTCCGGCCATCAACGCCGGTCTCTCGGTCTCCCGTGTCGGTGGTTCCGCCCAGACCAAGATCATCAAGAAGCTCGGCGGCAGCGTGCGTCTGGCCCTGGCCCAGTACCGTGAGCTGGCGGCCTTCGCCCAGTTCGCTTCCGATCTGGACGAGGCGACCCGCAAGCAGCTGGAGCACGGTCAGCGTGTCACCGAGCTGATGAAGCAGAGCCAGTATGCGCCGATGTCCGTGGCCGAGATGGCACTCTCCCTGTATGCCGCCAACGAGGGCCATCTGGAGGAGGTCGAGGTCAACAAGGTTCTGGACTTCGAGCGTGCCCTGCGCGACTTCATGAAGGCCGAATACGCCGAGCTGCTCGACAAGATCAACCAGACCGGCGACTACAACAGCGAGATCCAGGACGGACTGAAAGAGGGTCTCGAGAAGTTCAAGGCCACTCAGAGCTGGTAATCCCGTTGGCCCATCCCGCCCGCGGGATGGGCCCTGGAGCTTACTGAGTGCCACGAACGGAGTAGATCGCTATGGCAGCTGCAAAAGAGATACGCACCCAGATCGGGAGCATCAAGAACACGCAGAAGATCACCAGCGCCATGGAAATGGTCGCGGCGTCGAAGATGCGCAAGGCCCAGGACCTGATGAAGTCCAGCCAGCCCTATGCGCGTCAGATTCGCAACGTGGTCGCGCATGTCGCCGATGCCAACCCCGAGTACCGCCACCCCTGGATGGTCGAGCGTGAGGTCGAGCGCGTCGGCTACATCGTGGTGTCCACCGACCGCGGCCTGTGTGGCGGCTTGAACATCAACCTGTTCAAGGCCGTGACCAAGGACGCCAAGGCGTGGCATGACCAGGGGGCCGAGCTGGATTTCTGTGCCCTGGGCAGCAAGGCCGGCAGTTTCTTCAGAAGCTACGGGGGCAACCTCGTCGCGGCGAAGAGCGGCCTGGGCGAAGCGCCCGAGGTCGAGGATCTGATCGGCAGTGTGAAGGTGATGCTGGATGCCTATGACGAGGGTCGGCTGGACCGCCTGTGCGTGGTGTACAACGAGTTCGTCAACACCATGACCCAGAAGCCGGTGGTCCGTCAGCTGTTGCCCCTGTCACCCGATATGGGCTCGGATTCGAACGACGAAGAAGACAAGCGTCCCGGTAGCTGGGACTACCTGTATGAGCCGGATGCCAAGGCGCTGCTGGATAGCCTGCTGGTGCGATTCGTCGAATCGCAGGTCTACCAGGCGGTGGTCGAGAACGGAGCCTGTGAGCAGGCCGCCCGAATGATCGCCATGAAGAGTGCCACCGATAACGCCGGCAATCTCATCGACGACCTGGAGCTGGTGTACAACAAGGCCCGTCAGGCGGCCATTACCCAGGAAATCTCCGAGATCGTCGGTGGTGCCGCGGCCGTATAAGCGCCAGGGAGGCCATGGCCCTCCCGGCATGCAGGTTTCATTTTCAGGTATTTGAGAGGAACCAAGATGAGCGGACGTATCGTACAAATCATCGGCGCGGTGATTGACGTAGAGTTTCCGCGGGACAATGTTCCCAAGGTCTACGACGCGCTGAAGGTCTCGAATGTCGAGACCGTGCTCGAGACCCAGCAGCAGCTGGGTGATGGCGTGGTGCGTACCATCGCCATGGGCTCCACTGAGGGGCTCAAGCGGGGCATGGACGTCACCAACACCGGTGCGGCCATCTCCGTGCCGGTGGGCGAGGAGACGCTGGGTCGCATCATGAACGTGCTCGGCGAGCCCATCGACGAGGCGGGCGAGATCGGTGAGCAGGAGCGCATGCCGATTCACCGCAGTGCGCCGGGCTATGCCGACCAGGCGGCTTCCAGCGAGCTGCTCGAGACCGGCATCAAGGTCATCGACCTGGTCTGCCCGTTCGCCAAGGGCGGCAAGGTCGGCCTGTTCGGCGGCGCCGGTGTGGGCAAGACCGTCAACATGATGGAGCTGATCCGCAACATCGCCACCGAGCACAGCGGCTACTCGGTCTTTGCCGGTGTCGGTGAGCGTACCCGCGAGGGTAACGACTTCTATCACGAGATGACCGAATCCAACGTTATCGACAAGGTATCGCTGGTCTACGGTCAGATGAACGAGCCGCCCGGGAACCGCCTGCGCGTGGCCCTGACCGGCCTGACCATCGCCGAGAAGTTCCGCGATGAAGGCCGTGACGTGCTGCTGTTCGTCGACAACATCTACCGTTATACCCTGGCCGGTACCGAGGTCTCCGCCCTGCTGGGTCGGATGCCCTCCGCGGTGGGTTACCAGCCGACCCTGGCCGAGGAGATGGGTGTGCTCCAGGAGCGCATCACCTCCACCAAGACCGGCTCGATCACCTCCGTGCAGGCCGTCTACGTGCCCGCGGATGACCTGACCGACCCGTCGCCGGCGACCACCTTCTCGCACCTGGACGCCACCGTGGTACTGGCGCGTTCGATCGCCGAGCTGGGTATCTACCCGGCCATCGACCCGCTGGACTCCACCTCCCGTCAGCTCGACCCGCTGGTGGTGGGCGAGGAGCACTACGGCGTCGCTCGCGGCGTGCAGAACGTGCTGCAGCGCTACAAGGAGCTCAAGGACATCATCGCGATCCTGGGCATGGACGAGCTTTCCGACGAGGACAAGCTGGCCGTGTCTCGCGCGCGTAAGATCCAGCGCTTCCTGTCACAGCCGTTCTTCGTCGCCGAGGTGTTCACCGGTTCGCCCGGCAAGTACGTGTCCCTCAAGGACACCATCCGCGGCTTCCAGGGCATCCTCGACGGCGAGTACGACGAGCTGCCGGAGCAGGCCTTCTATATGGTCGGCACCATCGACGAGGCCGTCGAGAAAGCCAACCAGATGAAGTAATCCCGTCTACCTGGGAGACGTCGTCATGACGAAAAGCTTCAAGTGCGAGATCGTCAGCGCCGAGGAAGGAGTCTTCTCCGGCCAGATCGAGCGGATCATCGCCAACGGGCGCATGGGCGAGCTGGGCATCCTGCCCGGTCACACCCCGCTGCTGACCGAGCTCAAGCCGGGACCGGTGCGCGTGCTTCATGATGGCGGTCAGGAGGAGAACTACTACGTTTCGGGAGGCTTCATGGAAGTCCAGCCGGACGTGGTGACCATCCTGGCCGACTCGGCCACCCGTGCCCATGACCTCGATGAGGCGGCGGCGGAAGAGGCTCGACAGCAGGCGCTGAGGAACCTCAACGACAAGTCCGCCGAGCTGGACTACACCCGGGCATCGGCCGAACTGGCCGAAGCCGTGGCCCAGCTGCGTACGATCCAGCAGCTACGCAAGAAGGCCGGCAAGGGCTGATCTTTGCCCCAGCGTGAAGTCTCGCGCCCCCGGCTCGACGGTAATGTCGAGCCGGGGGCGTTCTTGTCTCTATCATCCCGGTAGCCTGACCCTGGGGCGCCGAGGAGCATGCCATGTCCCTCACCGATATTCTCAACACCCATCGGGCCACACTCTGCCAGGCGCTTGCCGAAGAGGAGAGCGAGCGCGCCACTGCGCTGCTGTCCGAGCTGCGCTCGGCGGATATCGCCGAGATCCTCGGGGCCGTCCTGTCGGAGGACGAGGAGCCGTCCCGCACCCTAGCCCTGATGGAGTACCTGCCCCTGGAGCGGCGTGCCAGCATGCTTGGGCATCTGCCCGGTGATACCCAGCGGGTGCTCGCCGAGGCGATGAGCGATGAGCGCCTGCTGTTGACCCTCGAGGAGATGGGCTCCGACGAGCGTGCCGATCTCTTCAACCTGCTCGACGAGGATCGCCGCCAGAGTCTGCTGCGGCGCATGGCCCGACGCGAGCGGCAGGAGCTCAAGCGCCTGGCCAGCTACGAGGAGGGGACCGCCGGGGCGATCATGACCACGGACTACGTGGCCATTCCCAGTGGCATGACGGTCCCCCAGGCGATGATGCGGGTTCGCCAGACGGCGCCCGATGCCGAGACGGTCTATCAGCTCTATATCATCGATGGCCATGGCCGGTTGGCCGGCACCCTGTCGTTGCGTCAGCTGATGGTGGCGCCACCCGGAGAGCAGATCGACGAACTGATGATCCGCGATGTCATCCACACCTCGGTCGACGAGGCTCAGGAGGAGGTGGCGCGCATCGTCGCCCGCTACGACCTGCTGGCGCTGCCGGTGGTGGATGGCGATGAGCGACTGGTGGGGATCGTTACCCACGACGATGCCATGGACGTGGTCGAGTCCGAGGCCACCGAGGATATCCACAAGGGGATGTCGATCGGCACCCTGGAGGGCGGGGTCAGCCGAGTGCCGCTGTGGAGCCTGTATCGCAAGCGTGTCACCTGGCTGGTGCTGCTGGTATTCGCCAACCTCTTCTCGGGAGCGGGGATCGCCTACTTCGAGGAGACCATCGCCGCCCAGGTGGCACTGGTGTTTTTCCTGCCACTGCTGATCGGCAGCGGCGGCAACGCCGGCGCCCAGGCCGCCACCCTGATGGTGCGCGGCATGGCGACCGGCGACGTGGGCATCAAGGACTGGGGCAAGCTGATGGGGCGTGAGATGCTGGTGGCGGGCTCGCTGGGCCTGACCATGGCCCTGGCGGTGGCGCCCATCGGGGTCATGCGCGGCGGTGAGGCGCTGGCCCTGGTGGTGGCCATGAGCATGGTCACCATCGTGCTGTTCGGCAGCCTGCTGGGCATGTGCCTGCCCTTCCTGCTCGACCACCTGGGCTGGGATCCGGCCACCGCCTCGGCGCCGTTGGTGACCACCCTGATCGATGCCTCCGGCGTGCTGATCTACTTCGGCATCGCCACGACGATCCTCGGTACATGAGCCCTGAACCGATGGCAAGCGGGGCGGACAGCTCGGTCGCGCGGGTGTATCCTCTGCACGGCGTGGCGCCTACGGGTGCGGGCTTCATCTGACAGGAAACTACCATGGATTGGCTTCAGGTCGTCATACTCGCGATCGTACAGGGACTCACCGAATTTCTGCCGGTCTCCAGCTCCGCTCACTTGATCCTGGTCCCCGTCCTCACCGACTGGAGCGATCAGGGGCTGGCCTTCGATGTGGCGCTGCATATCGGCAGCCTGGCGGCGGTGGTGTTCTACTTTCGTCATGAGCTCGTGAAGATGACGTTGAGCTGGTCGGGTTCGCTGGTGGGGCGCGGCGTGGATGCCGATGCCCGCCTGGCCTGGTGGGTGGTGCTGGCGACGATACCCGTGGGGCTGGGGGGGCTGATCTTCCATGATGATATCGCGGAGGGGATGCGCTCGCCGCTGATCATCGCCTTCGGCCTGATTGCCTTCGGCCTGCTGTTGGCCTATGCGGACCTGCGTCAGAGTGGCAGTCGCGACGAGTATCAGCTGACCCTGCGCGATGCCCTGCTGATCGGTCTGGCCCAGGCGCTGGCGTTGATTCCCGGAACCTCGCGCTCGGGCATCACCATCACCGCGGCGCTGTTGCTGGGCATGAATCGTGAGGCCGCGGCGCGTTTCTCGTTCCTGATGTCGATCCCGGTGATCGTGATGGCCGGCGGGATGGAAGTCGTGGCACTTGTCCGCGATGCCGCGGAGGTGGAGTGGGTTACCCTGGTGGTGGGGGGGCTGCTCTCGGCCATCAGCGCCTATCTCTGCATTCACTACTTCCTGGCCTTTATCAAGCGGGTCGGCATGCAGCCCTTCGTGATCTACCGGCTGCTGCTCGGGGCCTGGCTGCTATGGCTATTCTGGTAACACCCCCTGTGAGGAGTCCGGCGTGATTCGACACCTGCTGTTGCTGCCCACCTTGCTGCTGCTGCTTGCGCTGGCGGCCTGCTCCGAGCGCGACCGGCCGCTCGATTCGCCGGTACGCCTCGAGGGCGCCATCTTCGGCAGCTTCTACCAGGTGACCATCGTCGATCCCCTGACCCGCGGTGAGGCCAGCGCCCTGGAAGAGGGGATTCTCGCCGAGCTCGAGGCGGTGGATGCCAGCATGTCGCTCTACCGCGATGACTCCGAACTGATGGCCTTCAACCAGGCACCGACCGGGGAGTGGCAGCCACTCTCCGATGCGCTTTACGAGGTCCTGGCCATCGGTCGGACCGTGGCCGAGGAGAGCGGCGGAGCCTTCGACATGACCATCGGCGGGCTGGTCAACCTGTGGAGCTTCGGTGCCGAGGCCCGTCCCCGGGAGGTTCCCGCCGACGCCGAGCTGGCCAGGCGCCTGGCACAGGTCGGCACCGACGCGCTGGAGCTCGACGCCCAACAGCGTGAGGCGAGGCGTACGCGCGAGGTGACCGTCGACCTGGGTGGGGTCGCCAAGGGCCACGCCACCGATCGGGTAGCCGCCTTTCTCGACGCCGAGGGGGTCGAGCACTATCTGGTGAACCTCGGTGGTGACCTGCTTGCCAGCGGCTACCGGGACGGCGAGAAGGAGCCCTGGCGCATCGGTATCGAGGCGCCCCTGGAGGATCGCCAGGAGGCGCAGTATATGCTGTCGCTGCACGATGTCTCGGTGGCGACTTCCGGCGACTACCGCAACTATTTCGAGGAGGAGGGGCGGCGCTACTCCCACACCCTGGACCCACGCAACGGGCGGCCGATCACCCATCGCCTGGCGTCGGTCAGCGTCTTCCATACCTCCAATGCCTGGGCGGATGCCTGGGCCACGGCACTGACGGTGCTCGGCGAGGAGGCGGGCATGGCGCTGGCCCGTGAGCACCGGCTGAGTGCGCTGATGATATTACGCGGGGAGGAGGGCTGGACGAGCCGGGTCACTCCCGCCTTCGTCGAGCAGTTCGGCAAGGCGCGGGTCGAGGAGCTCGGTCTCGAGGTCGCGGACAGCGACGCCTCCCGGCAACATGAACAACAGGATCAGGAGTGAAGGATGACGCTTGATGTCGTGATACTGGCCGCCGGGCAGGGCACCCGGATGCGCTCGACCCTGCCCAAGGTGCTGCACCGTCTGGCCGGCAAGCCGATGGTACGCCACGTGATCGATACCGCCGCGGGACTCAGCGCCGAGCGCACCCACGTCGTGGTGGGCCATGGCGCCGAGAAGGTGCGTGAGGCCCTGGCCGACTGTCGGGTGCACTTCGCCCTGCAGGCTGAACAGAAGGGCACCGGCCATGCCGTGGCCCAGGCGCTCGACGGGCTCGGCAATGGCAAGGTCCTGGTGCTCTACGGTGATGTTCCCCTGATCCAGCGCACGACCCTCGAACGACTGCTGGAGGGTGTCGACGACGATCACCTGGGCCTGCTCACCGTGACCCTCGATGATCCCAGCGGCTATGGACGCATCCTGCGCAATGCCGAGGGGCAGGCGGTGGCCATCGTCGAACACAAGGACGCCAGCGAAAGCGAGCGTGCGGTGCGAGAGTGCAATACCGGCATCATGGCGATGACCGCCAGCCAGCTGCGCCGCTGGCTGCCGCGACTCTCCGCCGACAATGCCCAGGGCGAGTACTACCTCACCGACATCATCGCCATGGCCGCCGCCGAGGGCGTCAGGGTGGTCACCGCTCAACCGGGCGACCCGATCGAGGTGGAGGGGGTCAACAATCGCCTGCAGATGGCGCGTCTCGAGCGGGCCCACCAGCAGGCCATCGCCGAAAAACTGATGACCGAGGGCGTGGCGCTCGCCGACCCGTCGCGTCTCGACGTGCGTGGCACCCTGCGCTGTGGTCATGACGTGGAGATCGACGTGGGCTGTGTCTTCGAGGGCGAGGTGGAGCTGGGCGAGGGCGTTCGCATCGGGCCCCACTGCGTGATTCGCGACAGCCATATCGGCGCCGAGAGCGTGATCGAGCCCCATAGCGTCATCGAAGGGGCGGTGATCGCCGGACACGCCACCATCGGCCCCTTCGCGCGCCTGCGGCCCGGCTCGCGCCTGGCGGTAGGGACCAAGGTCGGTAACTTCGTCGAGACCAAGAACGTCGAGGTGGGCGAGGGCAGCAAGATCAACCATCTGAGCTATGTGGGCGACGCCCGCCTGGGGCGCGGTGTCAACGTCGGTGCGGGCACCATCACCTGCAACTATGATGGTGCCAACAAGCACCATACCGAGATCGATGACGAGGCCTTCATCGGCTCCAACAGTGCCCTGGTAGCGCCGGTAAGCATCGGGCGGGGAGCCACCGTGGGGGCCGGCTCCACCGTGGCCAAGGATGTGCCCGACAACTCCCTGGCGGTGACTCGTGCCCGCCAGATGACCAAGGCGGACTGGCCCCGGCCCCGCAAGCAGGACGACTAAGGAGAGAGAGCGATGTGTGGAATCGTCGGAGCCGTTGCCGAGCGTAACGTGGAAGGGATTCTTCTGGAGGGCCTCAAGCGCCTTGAGTATCGTGGCTATGACTCTGCGGGCATGGCGGTGCTTGACCCCGACGGCAGACTGCAGCGGTGCCGGGCGATGGGCAAGGTGGCGGCCCTGGAGGAGCGCCTGGTCGCCGAGCCGCTGGCCGGTCGCAGCGGGATCGCCCATACCCGCTGGGCGACCCATGGTCGACCCAGCGAGGTGAATGCCCACCCCCACCAGTCCGGCGAGCGCCTGGCGGTGGTGCACAATGGCATCATCGAGAACCATGAAGCCTTGCGTCGTGAGCTCGAGGCCGAGGGCTACCACTTCACCTCCGAGACCGACACCGAGGTGGTGGCGCATCTGCTGGAGCGCGAGAGCCGCCAGGCGGGTGATCTGCTCACCGCGGTACGCGGCATTCTCGCTCGGCTGGATGGGGCCTATGCGCTGGGAGTGATCCACGCCGATGAGCCCGACGTCATCATCGGGGCCCGCAAGGGCAGCCCGCTGGTGGTCGGGGTGGGCATCGGCGAGGCCTTTCTCGGCTCCGATCCGCTGGCCCTGCTGCAGGTCACCGACCGTTTCATCTACCTGGAGGAGGGGGATGCGGTTCGCCTCTCCGCCGGTGGCCGCATCGAGATCTTCGATGCCGACGGTGAGGCGGTGAAGCGTGAGATAACCACCTTCGAGCATGGCGATGGCGCGGCCAGCAAGGGCGAGTACCGTCACTTCATGCTCAAGGAGATCCACGAGCAGACGGCGGTGATTGGCGCGACCCTGGAGGGGCGTCTCGGGGAGCGCTCGGCGCTGGTGGAGAGCTTCGGCCCCGAGGCCGAGGCGCTCTTCGGGCAGGTCAGGCAGATTCATATCGTTGCCTGTGGCACCAGCTATCATGCGGGCATGGTGGCGCGCTACTGGCTGGAGCGCTATGCCGGCGTTCCGGTGCAGGTGGAGGTCGCCTCGGAGTATCGCTATCGCCGGGTCGTGGTTCCCGAAGGGACCCTGTTCGTGACCCTCTCCCAGTCCGGCGAGACCGCCGATACCCTGGCGGCGCTGCGCTTCGCCAGGGCGGGCGACTATCTGGCCAGCCTGGCGATCTGCAACGTGCCGGGCAGCTCCCTGGTGCGCGAGTCGGACCTCTCACTGATGACCCATGCCGGGCCCGAGATCGGCGTGGCGTCCACCAAGGCCTTCACGACGCAGCTTACCGCCCTGCTGTTGCTGACCCTGGCGCTGGGGCGCGTCAAGGGGCTCGACGAGGCCGTGCAGGCCGAGGTGGTCACGGCGCTGCGCGGCCTGCCGCGGCTGGTGGAGCGTGTGCTGGCGCTGGATCCGGCCATCGAGGAGCTCTCCATGGCCTTCGCCGAGAAGCAGCACGCCCTCTTCCTGGGGCGTGGGGCTCACTTCCCCATCGCCCTGGAGGGCGCGCTCAAGCTCAAGGAGATCTCCTATATCCACGCCGAGGCCTACCCGGCGGGCGAGCTCAAGCATGGCCCGCTGGCACTGGTCGACAGCGAGATGCCGGTGATCTCCGTGGCGCCCAACGATGAGCTGCTCGACAAGCTCAAGTCCAATCTGCAGGAGGTGCGCGCGCGCGGCGGTGAGCTGTTCGTGTTCGCCGACGAGGGGGTAGGACTCGAGGCCTCCGAGGGCATTCGGGTGCTGCGCCTGCCCCGGGTGCATGAGGCGCTGGCGCCGATCGTCTATACCTTGCCGCTGCAGCTGCTCAGCTACCATGTGGCGGTCCTCAAGGGTACCGATGTGGATCAGCCACGCAACCTGGCCAAGAGCGTGACAGTGGAGTGACGGCCCCAGGTGCTGAACCGCCGCTCCATCTGGGGCTGCCCATGTGGGCCAATCCCGACTGGCGCGGCGGACTCTATCCTCCTCATGGCGGCGGCCTCGAGGAGTATGCCCGGGTCTTCACCTGTGTGGAGGGCAACACCACCTTCTACAGCGGCGCGCCACGCGCCGAGACCGTGGCGGCCTGGGCGCGTCAGGCACCCCCGGGCTTCCGTTTCTGCTTCAAGCTGCCCGCCGCCCTGACCCATGAGCGACGCCTGGCCGGCATCGAGGCCGAACTCGATGCCTTCCTCACGGTCCTCGAACCGCTGCACGGCCGCCTGGGCCCGTTGATGGTCCAGCTTCCCCGGGATTTCGGTGGCGATGAACTGCCTCGTCTCGAGGCGCTGCTCGCACGCTGGCCGGGCGACATTCCCTGTGCGGTCGAGGTGCGCCACACCGATTTTTTCCACAAGGGGAGCGTCGAGCGCCATTTCAACAGGATGTTGATAACTCACGGTGTGGATCGGGTGATGCTCGATGTGCGCCCCCTATTCGCCACTCCCGCCGGTGAGCATCCCGGCCTGCAGCAGGCCCAGCGCGAGAAGCCGAAACGCCCATTACACGTGCTTTCCACGGGAGGTCGACCCCTGGTGCGCTATATCGGGCATCACGACTCGACCATCAATGAACATTACTTCGCGGCCTGGATCGATCGCCTTGCCCTGTGGATAAAACAGGGGAAAACCCCTTATCTGATGGTGCATACACCGGACAACCGGCAGGCACCCCAGCTGGCGCGGCGCCTCCATGATCGCCTGGCAGAGCGACTGGCCCTGCCCTCCTTGCCGGCCTTCCCCGGCGAGGCCCAGGCCAGCCTGTTCGGGAGTTGATGCCTGCTTCCCCCTGCTCCTAAAGAGCAAGTGCCAAACCACAGAAGACGCTGGCCATCGAGTGTTTGATCGGATAGTTTTATGGTCCGGAGTGCTCATACCCCCGGATTCTGACTGGATTTGGCGCTGAACCTGCGTCGATCTTGCGATGGTCCTGCGCTCCCGTGCTCTTCGGTCAACGGCCACCCGCCGACGATCGTGAAGCGCAACGGCAGTGATCCTGCCCGGATCCTGTCATGCTCTGGACGGTGTCATGTAATCCATGACGCTCTGGACGTGGCAATGACAAGCACAAGCCGCCAACGCGCCGGATCGGCCGCTGGCGACACGTACACACAGGGTGAAACATGTCCAAACTCTCCCATGCACAGTGGTCATCGAAGATGGCCTTTATCCTGGCAGCCACCGGTTCGGCGGTGGGGCTGGGCAATATCTGGCGCTTCTCCTATATGGTAGGGGATAGCGGGGGCGCGGCCTTCGTGCTCATCTACCTGGCCTGTGTGGCCCTGGTCGGCCTGCCGATCCTGGTCGCCGAATGGCTGATCGGCCGCCGTGGCCAGAAGAACCCGATCAACTCGATGCTCGACCTGGCTCGTCAGAGCGGTCGTCTGCCGGCCTGGGCACTGGTCGGGGTCAGTGGCGTTCTGGGTGCCTTCCTGATTCTTTCCTTCTACAGCGTGATCGGCGGCTGGTCGCTCTTCTATACCCTGGGTTCGGTCACCGGCAAGTTCACGGGCATGGACTCCGATGGTGTCGGCGCCATCTTCAGTGGCCTGCTGGGTAACGCCACCGCCTTGACCCTGTGGCATACCGCCTTCATGGCGCTGGTGATCTTTATCGTGGCTCGCGGCGTGACCAAGGGCCTGGAGGGTGCCGTCAAGACTCTGATGCCGGCACTGGTCATCCTGATGGTGGTGCTGGTGATCTATGGCATGACCACCGGTCACTTCGGTGAGGCCATGGCCTTCATGTTCAGCCCCGACTGGAGCGCCATCAACGGTGAGGTAGTGCTGGCCGCCATGGGACAGGCCTTCTTCACCCTGTCGCTGGGCATGGGCATCATGCTGGCCTATGGCTCCTATCTGGGTGAGGACGTCAGCCTGATCGGCACGGCACGCACGGTGATCATTCTGGATACCGCCATCGCGCTGCTGGCCGGCATGGCGATCTTCCCCATCGTCTTCGCCAATGGCCTGAGCCCGGGCGAGGGACCGGGGCTGATCTTCGTCACCCTGCCGCTGGCCTTCGGCAACATGGCATGGGGTACCATCCTCGGCCTGGCGTTCTTCCTGCTGCTGACCTTCGCCGCCCTGACTTCGGCGATCTCGCTGCTGGAGCCGACGGTGGAGCTGCTCGAGGAGCGTACGCCGCTATCGCGTGTCGCGGCCACCCTGGTGGCCGGTGTGGCGGTCTGGGTGCTGGGTATTGCGGCGCTGATGTCGTTCAACGTCTGGGACGAGTTCCTGATCCTGGGGCTGAACGTCTTCGACTTCCTGGATACCCTCACCAGCAAGTTCATGTTGCCGCTGACCGGCCTGGGCGCGATCCTGTTCGTGGCCTGGCGTCTCGACCGCGACAGCGTGATCAACGAGCTGGGGCTCTCGGCCGGTCAGGCCCAGCTGTGGCAGGTGGTGTCTCGTGTGGTGGCACCGATCGGGGTGGTCGTGGTGTTCGTCTACGGCCTGGTCTAGGCTCGCCGACCATCACGGTACTGGCTTCAAGCCCTGACGAGCCCCGCCCTGGCGGGGCTCGTTGCATATCGTGGGGTGACGTCAGTGCATGGCGTCCTCGGTGAGCTCGGCTTCTGGCAACTCGGCGATCTCCCGAGCCAGCTGCTTGAACTCGCTGTGGAGCTCGATGCCACGCCGGGCCCGCAGGTGACGCTGGGCGGCGGTACGAGTCCGCTCTTCGTGCTCATGGACTTCCATGCTCATGAAGATGTCGAGAAGTTCACTCTTCAGGGAGGTTAACCGTTCGGTCTTGTGCATGATCGACTCTCTCCTTGGACGCTACGCGACACTGCACTTGTTACTATACATCACTTGACAGAATGATGACGGCGTGAGTCTTTTCCTCATGACGCTGCCTCAACGCTCCCCGGGCGGAGGCGCACTGCCCATATGGCCCCGCCTTCGGGCATACTGTAATTGGATAACATGAGTCAGATACCATGATCGTTCGTCATCGCATTGCGGTGGCCAGCCAAGGAGTTCCGTGTGAGTCGTGCCCTGTTCGATGAGATGAGACACCGCATGGAGCACTTCCGCCGCTCCGAGCAGAAGGTGGCGCGCTTCGTGCTGCGCAACCCCGAGGAAGTGATCCATATGCGCATCGTCGACCTGGCGACCGAAGCCAAGGTCAGCGAACCGACGGTGGTGCGCTTCTGTCGGGCGCTGGGCTGCAACGGCTTCCAGGACTTCAAGCTCAAGTTGGCGCAGATGCTGGCGGCCGGCAGCCAGTTCGCCCAGTTCTCGATGAACGACAGTGACTCGGTGGCGGAGTTTTCCCACAGCATCTTCGACTCCACCGTGGGCACCCTGCTGTCGGTGCGCGACCGCCTCGACAACGAGGCGCTGAGCAAGGCGATCAATGCCCTGGCCATGGCCAATCGGGTCGAGTTCTACGGTTTCGGGGCCTCCGGCGCGGTGGCCTTCGATGCTCAGCACAAGTTCTTCCGTCTGCAGATCTCCACCGCCGCCTATGCCGACCCGCATATGCAGAACATGTCGGCGGTGACCCTCAAGGAGGGGGATGTGGTGGTCGCCATCTCCCAGACCGGCCGCACCCGGGCGCTGGTGGCCAGCGTGCGCCTGGCACGGGAGGCCGGTGCCACGGTGATCGGGCTGTGCCCCGACGGTTCGCCGCTGGCCGAGGAGGTGACCCTGCCGCTGTATATCGACGTTCATGAGGACACCGAGATCTACACGCCCATGAGCTCGCGCATCGCCCATCTGGTGCTGGTCGATGTGCTGGCCGTGGGCGTGGCCAAGACCCGCGGTCCCAAGCTCGCCGAACAGCTTCGTGAAGTGAAGAAGAGCCTGACACCGCTGCGTTTTCCGGAGCAGGACGGCAAGCCGTAGCCACTTGAGGATACGGCTTGCCCGGGGACAGCTCGCCTCCCGCAGGGGACAGATCCCGGCCAAGCCGCCCAGTCCGCGTTGGTGCACCCTGCTTACGGTGCCCTCAGGGGGTAAGCTTCCAGCCAGGGGCATATGGTAAGCTGGTCGGCCATTCTCGACCCGGCACAGCCTTACCATGGACGACGTCACGGCGATCCTCGACCACCTGAATGCCGCCCAGCGCGAGGCGGTCAGCGCCCCCCAGGGCAATATGCTGGTGCTGGCCGGGGCCGGCTCCGGCAAGACCCGGGTGCTGGTGCAGCGCATCGCCTGGCTGATGCAGGCCGAGGGGCTCTCCCCCTATGCGGTGCTGGCCGTGACCTTTACCAACAAGGCGGCCCGCGAGATGCGCACGCGTCTGGAGGCGTTGGTAGGCACGTCACTGCGCCATGTCTGGGTCGGCACCTTCCACTCCATCGCCCATCGCCTGCTGCGCACCCACTGGCAGGACGCTCGCCTGCCCCAGCATTTCCAGATCATCGACAGCGATGACCAGCTGCGCCTGATCAAGCGACTGATCAGGGAGAACGACATCGATGACGAACGCTTCCCGCCCCGTCAGGTGCAGTCGTTCATCTCCGGCTGCAAGGAGGAGGGGCTACGCCCCCATCGGGTCGATGTGCATGGCGATGCCTACCTGGGCCAGATGGTCGAGCTCTATGATCGCTATCAGCTGACCTGCGAGCGTGGCGGCCTGGTCGACTTCGGCGAGCTGCTGCTGCGTAGCCTGGAGCTGCTGCGTGACAACCCGGCGCTACTGGCCCACTACCAGCAGCGTTTCGCCCATGTGCTGGTGGACGAGTTCCAGGACACCAATACCCTGCAGTACGCCTGGCTCAAGCTGCTGACCGGCATGACCACGCCGATGACCGTGGTGGGTGACGATGATCAGTCGATCTATGGCTGGCGTGGCGCTCGTGTGGAGAACATTCGCCGCTTCGAGCGCGAGTTCCCGCAGACGAAGACGGTGCGCCTGGAGCAGAACTATCGCTCCACCAGTGCCATCCTCGAGGCCGCCAACGCCCTGATCGGCCACAATGCCGAGCGCATGGGCAAGACGCTATGGACCGCCGGCGAGCGCGGCGAGCCGATCTCGGTCTACAGCGGCTTCAATGACCTCGACGAGGCGCGCTTTATCGTCGACACGCTGCGCGAACGGGTCGAGGAGGGGGTCAATCGCCGCGAGATCGCCATTCTCTACCGCTCCAATGCCCAGTCGCGGGTGATCGAGGAGACCCTGATCCGCCAGGGCGTGCCCTATCGTATCTATGGCGGTCATCGCTTCTACGAGCGTCTGGAGATCAGGAACGCCCTGGCCTACCTGCGACTGCTGCTCAATCGCGATGATGATGCCTCCCTGGAGCGGGTGATCAATGTGCCGGCCCGGGGCATCGGCACGCGTACCGTGGAACTGCTGCGCCGGCGTGCCCGCGAGGGGAGCGTCTCGCTATGGCAGGCGCTCCATGATGGTCTGGCCGACGGCGCCCTCAAGGGGCGTGCCGGCACCGCTCTGCAGGCCTTCGCCGATCTGATCGATACTCTGGACAACGATGGCGCCGGCCTCGCGCTCCACGAGATCATCGACCATGTGATCGCGCGTACCGGGCTGCTCGAGCACCATCGCAATGAGAGGGGAGAGAAGGGGCAGGCGCGGGTCGAGAACCTCGAGGAGCTGGTCACCGCGGCCAGGGCCTTCACCCAGGGCGACGCCTTCGATGCACCGGAGGCCGGCGAGGGGGCCACGGCGCTGGAGGCCTTCCTCTCCGAGGCGGCGCTCAACGCCGGCGAGCATGAGGCCGACGAGTTCGAGGATAGCGTTCAGCTGATGACCCTGCACTCGGCCAAGGGTCTCGAGTTCCCGGTGGTGTTTATCGCCGGGGTGGAGGAGGGGCTCTTTCCCCACCGCATGTCGGCGGAGGACCCGAGCCGCCTGGAAGAGGAGCGTCGCCTCTGTTACGTGGGCCTGACCCGCGCCATGCGCAAGCTCTATCTGACCCATGCCGAGATTCGCCGGCTGCACGGCAAGGAGACCTTCCAGCGCGCCTCGCGCTTCCTGCGCGAGATTCCCGAGGAGTATCTCGAGGAGGTGCGCCTGCGCGGCCAGGTATCGCGACCCGTCACCACCTCGCGCCCCACCGGGCTGCGCCAGAGCGAGGTCAACGGTGGTGATGACCTGCCATCGCTCTCCCTCGGGCAGCGGGTCAGTCATCCGGTATTCGGTGAGGGGGTGATCCTCAATGCCGAGGGCGAGGGTCCCCGGGCGCGGGTGCAGGTCAGCTTCGCGGGGGAGGGGGACAAGTGGCTGGTGCTGGGCTTCGCCAAGCTGACGCCACTGTGACATTCAGGGTGCCTGAGTTTCCGTTGACGTTCACGGCAGCGGGTGGCTTGTGGGTCTGTTCACGTCTGGAGCATACTGCCAGGCGGACACAGCCGCGCGACAGGCGCGGCGCTCGCATAATAATCCGTACGGAGTGATGCCTGAATGCAACGTCGCAAGTTCTTGACCACCCTGGGTGCCGGCGCCGCCGGTGTGGTCGCCGCCCCCTTCGTTTCCACCGCCAAGGCCCAGGAGACCATCACTTGGAACATGGTCACCTCCTGGCCCAAGAACTTCCCGGCCCTGGGTACCGGTGCCAGCGAGTTCGCCAAGCGCATCGAGACACTCTCCGGCGGTCGCATGCGTATCCGCGTGCATGGTGCCGGTGAACTGGTACCGGCACTCGAAGTGTTCGATGCCGTGGCCGCCGGTACCGCCGAGATGGGTCACTCCGCCTCCTACTACTGGCGTGGCAAGGTAGCGGCGTCACAGTTCTTTACCGCCGTGCCCTTCGGCATGACGACCCAGGAAACCAACGCCTGGCTCTATTACGGCGGCGGTCAGGAACTGTGGGACGAGCTCTATGCCAAGCACAATCTCAAGCCCTTCCCGGTGGGCAATACCACCACCCAGCCCGGCGGCTGGTTCAAGAAGGAGATCAACTCCCTGGAGGACCTGCAGGGGCTCAAGCTGCGTCTGCCCGGCCTGGCCGGTGAGGCGATGAACCGTATCGGTGTCACCACCGTCACCATGCCGGGCTCGGAGATCTTCACCTCCATGCAGACCGGGGTGCTGGATGCCGCCGACTGGGTCAGTCCCTACAACGACCTGGCCTTCGGTCTTCACCAGGTGGCCGACTACTACTACACCTCGGCCTGGAACGAGCCCAGTGCGATCCTCGAGGGAACCGTCAACCTGGAGGCCTGGAATGCCCTGCCCGATGATCTCAAGGCGGTGGTGACCGAGGCGGCTCGGGCGGCCAATCTGGCGATGATCAGCGAGTTCACCTTCCGCAACGCCCAGGCCCTGGATACCCTGGTCAACGAGCATGGAGTCAAGCTGCGCATCTTCCCCGAGGATGTGATGAAGGCGCTCTATGAAGCCTCCCAGGAGGTGATCGCCGAGCAGGTCGAGAGCGACCCGGACTCGAAGAAGGTCCATGACTCCTACGTCGCCTTCCAGAAGCTGGTGCGGGCGTCCAACGATGCCGGCGAATTTGCCTACCTCAAGGCGCGTGAGGCGGTGCAGTCCTGAGGGCATGACCCCTCGGCAGAGGACCGATAGGCCACGGCCCCCGGCGTATGCCACTGAACCGGCATGAAATGGCGGCTATCGGCCGGGGGTGTTTGAAAACCAGAGCGGGGGCGCCGAGTGGCGCCCCCGCTCTGCATTGGTGGAAGCAGTCAGGTCTCGCGACGCACCGCACGGATGCGCCCATTGTCATCCATGGCCACCATCACGAAGCGAGCCTCGGTCACCTTGTGGAGCTCGTTGGGATTGCGTTCATGGGGTTGGCGGATCCACACCTCGACGTCGATGCGGATGGAGCTATGGCCGATCTCGACCAGGCGGGTGAAGATATTGACCGTGGAGCCGACCCGCACCGGACACAGGAAGTCCATCGACTCGATCGCCACGGTGGCGGTGCGACCATTGGCCTCCCGGTCGGCCGCCAGCTCGGCGGCCTGATCCATATGTGCAACCAGCCAGCCCCCGGCGATATCGCCGTGGAGGTTGGTGTCCTGGCGACTGGCCAGCAGCTTGAGAGTCAGCTCTCCCCGTGGGCGCGGGCTGTCATCGAGTTCTGTCATGAAGGTGTCATCATCCTGGCTTGTTATTGGGGGCGAGACCGGACCCATGGTAAACCCGGGCTCGCTCGCTCTCCAGCCCCGTGTGACGTGTGGCAGGGTGGAGGATAGCGAGAAGCCGTTGCCCAAACTATCAGTCGATAGGCCGCGGGCGCGGCTCCGCAGTCGGCCGTGGGGTAGCATGGGAAGAGGACGCCAGGGCGAGGGGAGGCCACATGGCCAGAGTCGATGAGCGCAGAGGGTTACGCCGGATGGCACCGCTGCTTGGCGTGTTGCTGCTTCTGCTGGCGGTACGGGTGCCGGCGGATGATGTCATCGGACCGCTGAGTGCGGTGGGATCGGACACCCTGGCGGGCCCCATGCTGCGCTGGGGGGAGCGGCTGGCCGAGCGCCATCCGGGGGTGCGCCTGCAGCTTCAGGCCAGAGGCTCGGCCAGCGCCCCGGCCGCGCTGACCGCTGGCACCGCGCGCCTGGGCGCGATGTCGCGACCCATGAATGATCACGAACGCGAGGCCTTCATCGCCCGCCACGGCTATCCTCCCGTGGAACTGAAGGTGGCCCGCGATGCCCTGGTGGTCATCGTGCATCGCCATAATCCGCTGGAGAGCCTCGGCCGTCGGGAGCTGGATGCCATCTTTTCGGAGTCGCGTCGCTGCGGCGCCGACCACGGGGTCGAACGCTGGTCCCAGCTGGGGGGCATGCTGCCGGAGGACCGTATCGTGCTGCATGGACGCAACGTCGCCTCGGGGACCCATGATCTGTTTCGCAGGCGGGCCCTGTGTGGTGGCGGTTTCCGGGTGCGTCTCAACGAGCACCCCGGCTCGGCGGCGGTGGCGGCGGCGGTGGCCGCCGAGCCATCGTCCATCGGCTTCGTGGGTCTCAATCACCTGACCGCCGGCGTCAGGGCGCTTCAGCTCCATGACGCCCAGGGCCGGGCCGTCTCACCCACGCCTCGGGCCGTGCGCCGCGGCGACTACCCCCTGTGGCGTTACCTCTATCTCTATGTGAACCTGCCCCCCGGCAGTGCGCTGACGGGGCCGGAGCATGCCTTCCTCGAGCTGGTGCTCTCCCCGCAGGGCCAGGCGGTGGTCGAGGAGCTGGGCTTCGTCACCCTGACCGAGGAGCGGCTGATGCAGCAGCGCGACTGGCTGGCCTCGCTGCCGATGGCCGAGTAGCGCTGTCACGCGACTGTCATCGTTCTGTCGTAAAGTGGTGTTCCTGTTTCTATCCTCCGCGCCTGATGAGTGGCCATGATCGACTCTCGCCCGCCTCCCTCGCTGCACCTGCGTCGTCGTCGCCTTCGCGACCGCCTGGCGACCCTGCTGATCACCGCGGGGGGCATCGGGGTGCTGGTATCGGTACTGGCCATCGGGGTGTTTCTGGCGCTGGAGGTGATACCGCTCTTTCTGGGGGCGGATGCTATTGATACCGATGCACTGTGGCGCCCTCAGCCGGTGGAGGGGGCCGTCGAGCCCCGGCATCGCTGGCGGCCCGAGCCCCTGGGGGAGGCCAGTCCGGCGCATTACGGCATGCTGCCGCTTGCCTGGGGCACGCTCAAGGCCGCGCTGTGGGCGCTGCTGTTCGCGGTTCCCCTGGCGCTGGGCGCCGCGGTGCATTCGGCGCTCTACATGCCGCGTCGCCTGCGGGCCCGGTTGAAGCCTACCCTGGAGCTGATGGAGGCCATGCCCGGGGTGGTGGTCGGTTTCGTTGCCGGCCTGCTGCTGGCGCCCTGGGTAGAGCGGCATTTAATCGCCACCTTGCTGCTGGTGATCACCTTGCCTCTTGGGGTGCTGCTGGCAGGAGGAGCGAGGGGGCTGTTGCCGGCGCCACTGGGGAGGCAGCTGCCCCTTGGCTGGGCGGGAGTGTGGCTGATGCCCTGGCTGCTGATGGTGGGGGCCATCACCCTGTGTCTGGCGCCCTGGCTCGAGGCGGCGCTGGTGGGGGGAGATCTGCGTGGCTGGCTCGCCGCCACCCTGGGCCTCGACTATGCGGCGCGCAATGCCATGATCGTCGGTGTGGCCATGGGCTTTGCCGTGATCCCCGGCATCTATGCGCTGGCCGAGGATGCCCTGAACGGGGTGCCCGATAGCCTCGCCGAGGGTGCCCAGGCACTGGGTGCCACCCGCTGGCAGACGCTCTGGCGGGTGGTGCTGCCCGCGGCCTCACCGGGCATCCTGAGCGCGGTGATGATCGGCGCCGGCCGGGCGGTGGGTGAAACCATGATCGTGTTGATGGCCAGCGGCAATACCGCCCTGATGACCCTGAGTCCCCTGGAGGGGCTGCGCTCGCTGTCGGCGACCATTGCCATCGAGCTGCCTGAGGCCGCCGTCGGCGGTACCCACTATCGGTTGCTGTTCCTGGCGGCGCTGGTGTTGTTTCTCTTCACCTTTCTGGTCAATACCCTGGCCGAAGTGATGCGTACTCGCCTGCGGCGCCGCTATCGACGCCGGGAGGGAGGAGCATGAGAGGGTCGTGGCGACGCTACGGTGAAGGCCCCTGGCCCTGGCTGGCCGCCGGCAGTGTGGCGCTGTCGCTGCTGCTGTTGCTGGCTCTGCTGTTGCTGCTGGCCACGCGTGGGCTGGGCCATTTCTGGCCCGCCGAGGTGGCCGTGGTGACGCCTCACGCCGGCTCGCCCTTCGCCGGCATCGCGGTGCGTGAGGAGACGATCCCCGGCGACACCCGGCGTGAGCGCCTCTACTTCACCGCCAACCGGGATCTGGAGGGTGACCGCTGGCGCTGGGTCGAGCTGGGGGAGATCGCCAGGATCGACTACCCAGCCGAGCTGGTGATGATGGAGCGCAGCCGCTGGGGCGATCTTGTCGGTCGGTTGGTAGCGCTCGAAGGGGAGGAAGAGAGCCATGTCGGCGAGGCTGCCTGGCCCGCCCTGGAGGCGCGACTGAAGGCGCTGGAGAGGCTGCGCGACGAACGCAACCGCCTGCGCGACGAGGTGGTGATGCCTCTGGTTCGTCGCCTCGAGACCGTCGACAGCGACGAGGCTCGCGCGGCGCTGGTCGCGGCCAATGGGCGTATCCGTGAGCTTCAGGCGGCCATGGGCGGCGCTACCCTGATAGTGGAGAGCGCCGACGGGCGGCGTGTCGAGCAGCCCCTGGAGGAGGTACTACGTGCCTGGCGGCCCAACGCCATGACGCTGCCCGACAGAGTGGTTGCCTGGGCAGAAGGCGTGTGGCGCTTCCTCTCCGAGGGGCCACGCGCCGCCAACAGCGCCGGAGGGGTGTGGCCGGCGATCTTCGGTACCATGTTGATGGTGCTGCTGATGTCGCTGGTGGTGACCCCCTTCGGTGTGCTGGCCGCCATCTATCTCAATGAGGTGGCCCATCAGGGAGCGCTGACTCGCATCGTGCGCATCGGTGTGCGTAACCTGGCCGGGGTTCCCTCCATCGTCTTCGGGGTGTTCGGGCTGGGAGTGTTCGTCCATGGCATCGGCGGGAGCCTGGACGAGTGGTTCTTCAGCGAACGACTGCCATCCCCTACCTTCGGCACCGGCGGCCTGCTGTGGGCCTCCCTGACCCTGGCCCTGCTGACCCTGCCGGTGGTGATCGTGGCCACCGAGGAGGGGCTGGCTCGGGTGCCCGACCATCAGCGGGAGGGAGCCCTGGCGCTGGGCGCCACCCGCATGGAGATGCTGACCCGGGTGGTGCTGCCGATGACGCTGCCCGCCATGCTGACCGGCATGATCCTGGCCGTGGCCAGGGCCGCCGGCGAGGTGGCGCCCCTGATGCTGGTGGGGGTCGCCAAGCTGGCCTCCCGGGTGCCGGTGGACGGCGACTTCCCCTACCTGCATCTTGAACGCAAGTTCATGCATCTTGGCTACCATATCTACGACACCGCCCTCCATGGCGATGATGTCCAGGCCGCCATGCCGCTGGCCTTCGCCACGGCACTGTTGCTGGTGCTGGTGATCCTGATGCTTAACCTGACTGCAATATTTCTGCGCCATCATCTGAGGCTGCGTCATGAGGTGCCGTCGCGCGTCTAGCGGTGGCCTCGAGGAGAATCTGTCTGGTGTCCGTTTTCACGTCGTCATCCGCCGCGAGAGGGCCGATCATCGACTTCGCCGCCTCCGAAAGCTGCCTGGAGATCACCGGGGTGAGCCTTGCGTATGGCGACAAGCCGGCGCTGCGCGATCTCACCCTGCGCGTGCCACGCCACCGGGTGACGGCCTTTATCGGCCCATCCGGGTGCGGCAAGTCGACCCTGCTGCGCGCCCTCAACCGACTCCACGATCTCAACGAGGAGGTGGTGCGGTGCGGCGAGATTCGCCTCGAAGGGCAGGATATTCACGCCCCCGAGGTGGAGGTGGCGGAGTTGCGGCGCCGGGTGGGCATGGTCTTCCAGGCGCCCAATCCCTTCCCCATGTCGATCTATGACAACGTGGCTTTCGGTCTGCGCCTGCAGGGGGGGATGCGCAGGCGCCAGATGGACGATAGCGTCGAGTGGGCGCTGCGCTCCGCGGCACTCTGGGAGGAGGTGAAGGATCGCCTTCGGGCCTCTGCCTGGGCACTTTCGGGGGGCCAGCAGCAGCGCCTGGTGATCGCCCGGACCCTGGCGGTTCAGCCCGAGGTGCTGCTGCTCGACGAACCGGCCTCTGCCCTGGATCCCATCTCGACGCTGAAGATCGAGGAGCTGATCGGCAACCTGAAGTCGCGCCTCAGCCTGGTGCTGGTCACCCACAACATGCAGCAGGCGGCACGGGTCTCCGATTTCACCGCCTTCCTCGAGCAGGGCGAGCTGGTGGAGTACGGCCCCACCCAGACGCTGTTCACCCATCCGCGCCTCGCGCGCACCGAGAACTACATCACCGGGCGCATGACCTGAAGGGTCCGGCCCCAAGGAGAGTCCCATGGACATCAGCAGCGATATCCACAGCCAGCACATTTCCCGTCAGTTCAATCAGGAGCTCGAGGAGCTCAAGACCCAGCTGATGGCGATGGGGGGCCTGGTCGAGAAACAGGTCCAGGATGCCGTGGCGGCCCTGCTCGAGGGGGATTCCGCACTGGGCCGTCAGGTGGTCGAAAATGATCGCACGGTCAACGACATGCAGATCAGGATCGATGCGGAGTGCACCCAGGTCCTGGCGCGACGACAGCCTACCGCGTCCGACCTGCGTCTGGTGCTGGCGGTGATCCGCGCCGCCTCCGATCTGGAGCGCATCGGTGACGAGGCGAGCAAGATCGCCCGCAACTCCTGTGAGTTGATCGAGGGCGATAACGGCAGCCGCGGCTTCGTGGAGGTACGCATGATCAGCGAACATGTGCGGCGCATGGTGCGCGATGCGCTGACCTCCTTCGCCAGGCTCGATACCGAGCTGGCGCTCAAGCTGGTCCACGAGGATGAGCAGGTCGACAGCGAGTACCAGAGCGCCATGCGCTCGCTGATGACCTTCATGATGGAGGATGCGCGCTCGATCTCGCCGGTGCTCAGCCTGATGTGGATCCTGCGTGCCCTGGAGCGCATCGGCGACCATGCCAACAACCTCGCCGAATATGTGGTCTATCTGGTCAACGGCATGGATATCCGCCATACCGCGCCCGATGACCTGGATGCCGAGGCCATTGCCCGCAGGGGTTGACCATCGCCGGTGTTTCGTCGTCAATAACGCAGCCCCTTGATCTCGATCGCTGCAAGAGACGCTGAAATGCTTGATGCCTTCACGGCCCTGGCCCGTGGTACCCGCCTGGTCTACGGCGCCGGCCTGCGCCGCTATGTGTTTGCCCCCATCGCCGTGAACCTGCTGGTCTACGTCGCCATGCTGTGGTTCGTGCTGGCCAACTTCGGCAGCTGGCTGGACCACTGGATGAGCCTGGTACCGGGCTGGCTCGCCTGGCTGGAGTGGCTGATCTGGCCGCTGTTCGTGGTCAGCCTGGTGCTGGTGGTGTTCTTCACCTTTACCCTGGTGACGCACCTTGTCGCCGCGCCCTTCTACGGCTTTCTGGCCGAAAGGGTGGAGATCGAGGCCACCGGGCGGCAGCCGCTGGATGACCGGGGACTGACGAGAACCGCACTGGATGCCCTGGGCCGCGAGCTGGTCAAGCTGGTCTATATCCTGCCGCGCATGGCGGCCCTGTTCGTGCTCAGCTGGATTCCCGTGGTCAATCTGGTGGCCCCGCTGCTCTGGGCGCTGTTCTCGGCGTGGATGATGGCGATCACCTATCTCGACTACCCCATGGACAACAACAAGGTCAGCTTCGCCGAGATGCGACGCCGCCTCAGGATGCGCTGGTGGCCGACCATGACCTATGGGGGCGGGGTGACCCTGATCACCTGGATCCCGCTGGCCAACCTCTTCCTGCTGCCCGGGGCGGTGGCCGCCGCGGTGCTGATGTGGGACGGCCACTATCGTGACCTGCCCGCCGACCTGCCAACCCGTCGTTGAGGCGGCGTCAGGTCGCGCGGGTCTCCCCTTCCAGTCGGGTAGCGGGGAAGAGACAGCGAAAGGTGGTGCCCTGGCGCGGCCGTGAGTCGATCTCCAGGCGGGCGTCGTGGCGTAGCAGCACGTGCTTGACGATGGCCAGGCCGAGGCCGGTACCGCCGGTCGCCGTGCTGCGCCCCTTGTCGACCCGGTAGAAGCGCTCGGTAAGGCGCGGAACATGCACCGGGTCGATGCCTTCGCCGTCGTCGACCACCTCCAGGTAGGCGCCATGGTCGGGCCCGGGGCGCCAGCTCAGGGTGATATGACTGCCTTCGGCGGTGTAGCGCACGGCGTTGAAGGCCAGGTTGGAGAGGGCGCTGCGAACCTCCTGTTCACTGCCCACCAGGGCGCGAGGCTCCTTGAGCTCCACCCGGATGTGATGGCGACCGCCGGATAGCGCCATGGCATCCCGCTTTACGCCCTCCAGCAATCTGACCATGTCCAGCGGGGCATGGTCGCTGCCGCTGCGGTCGATCTCCAGCCGCGACAGCAGCAGCAGGTCCTGGACCAGGTTCTGCATGCGGGTGGTCTGCTCCTGCATCTGGCCGAGTCCCCTGGCGAACCGTGGGGGCAGCTGGTCGGCGAAGCTGGCGTAGGTCTCCAGGTAGCCGGCCAGCACGGTGAGAGGGGTGCGCAGCTCATGGGAGACATTGGCCACGAAGTCCCGGCGCATCTCCTCGAGGCGATGCAGGCGGGTGATATCGCGGGCCATCAGCAGCCGCTCGTCGTCGCCATAGAGGGTGATCTGAAACTCCAGGATGGTCCGCTCGTCGATGGGGGAGGGCAGGGTCAGGGAGTCGCGGTAGTCGCGTGCATGGAAGTACTCGACGAAGCGCGGGTCGCGCAGCAGGTTGGTGATATGGTGGCCGCGATCATGGGGCGCTTCCAGCCCCAGCAGCCGAGCCGCCGCGCTGTTCCACCACTCCATGTCGCCGTGTCGGTCGAGCATGACCACGCTGTCGCGCATGGCCTCGGAGGACTCCTGAATCCGCCCCAGGGTGCTGCGCAGTCGCTCCTGGGCGATACGCTGGACCTTCTGGTAGCGGTAGAGGCGATCCATCAGCTCACCCCATAGCCCGGCGGCCGAGGGCGGCTCGGCCTGGCTGTCATGGGTCAGCCAGTGGTGAAGGCGGTGCAGTTGATAGAGATGGTAGACAAGGCTCAGCGCGAGCCCCAGGGCCAGGCCGGCCCCCGGCGCGCCCAGCGGCCAGCCGACCGCCAGACCGAGGCCGGCGAGCAGAAGCAGGCGCCATAGCTCATGCCTCCAGTGCCTCACGTCAGCCCTTGGTGGAGAACCGGTAGCCGGTGCCACGCACCGTCTGTACCAGGTGCTGATGGCGCTCGCCCAGCGCCTTGCGCAGGCGGCGGATATGCACGTCGACGGTGCGCTCCTCCACGTAGACGTTGCCGCCCCACACCTGATCGAGCAGCTGGCTGCGAGTGTAGGCGCGCTCCTGGTGGGTCATGAAGAACTGCAGCAGGCGGTACTCGGTAGGGCCCACCCCCAGCTCCTGCCCGTCGGCGCTGACCCGATGGCTGACCGGATCGAGCCGCAGGCCATCCACCTCCACCGCCTCCTCGACACCATGGGGCGTTGCCCGGCGCAGCACGGCCTTGAGGCGTGCCACCAGCTCCCGGGGCGAGAAGGGCTTGGTGATATAGTCATCGGCGCCGGCCTCGAGCCCCTGGATCTTGTTGTCCTCCTCGCCCTTGGCGGTGAGCATGATGATCGGCAGTTCGGCGGTGGTCTCGTTGCGCTTGAGGCGCCGCGCCAGCTCGATGCCGCTGGTGCCGGGCATCATCCAGTCGAGCAGCAGGAGGTCGGGCTGGTGGTCGACCACCATGGCATGGGCGGTCTGGGCGTTGTCCGCCTCGAGCACGCGATAGTCGGCCATCTCCAGCGCCATGGCGATCATCTCGCGGATGGGCGCTTCATCATCGACGATCAGTACGGTCTTGGCGGTCATCCTGAAGCCTCGGGTCAATGACGGGTCGATGTCGAGTAGATCACGACATTATGACACTGACATGACAGGCCGGCCCGCACCGGAGGCACGGCTACTGGATGCCTGGCCACAGGCTCAGGGCGATGCCCGCGAACACCAGCAGACCCGACCAGTAGTTGTTGAGAAAGGCCCGGAAGCAGGGCTCCCGCTCGCGCTCGCGGATCAGCCAGTGCTGCCAGACGAAGGTGGCCGCCATGGCCACCAGCCCCAGCCAGAAGAAGCCGCCCAGGGCGAGTCGTGTGCCGGCCCAGGCCAGCAGCAGCAGCGTCACGATCTGCAGCAGGCCGATCATGAAGCGGTCGGCGCTGCCGAACAGCACCGCGGTGGACTTGATGCCGACCTTCAGGTCGTCGTCGCGATCGACCATGGCGTACTGGGTGTCGTAGGCGATGGTCCACACCACATTGGCCGCGAACAGCAGCCACGCCTCGAAGGGCACATGGCCGAGCACCGCACCGTACGCCATGGGGATCGCCCAGGAGAATGCCGCTCCCAGAAACAGCTGCGGCAGATGGGTGTAGCGCTTCATGAAGGGGTAGATGAAGGCCAGTATCACCCCACCGATGGAGAGCAGCACCGTGAACAGGTTGGTGAACAGCACCAGCACGAAGGCGCCCGCCACCAGCATCAGAAACAGCGCCTGGGCCTCGCCCTCGCCGATGCGCCCGGTGGCCAGGGGGCGGTCGAGGGTGCGCTTGACGTAGCCGTCCACATGGCGGTCGGCGTAGTCATTGATCACGCAGCCGGCGGCACGCATCAGATAGACGCCGGCGATGAAGATCAGCAGCAGGCGACGGCTGGGCAGCCCCTCGGCGGCGGTCCACAGCGCCCACAGGGTAGGCCACATCAGCAGCCAGGTGCCGATGGGACGGTCGAGGCGTGTCAGGCGCAGGAAGTCGGGGAGTCGGGCCAGGCCCGTGGGGCGCATCAAAGAGCGGTCCATCTCTACCTCGTGGCGGGTGGGAACACCAAAGCCTAGCGCGAAGGCAGGCCGAGGTCATCCGCCATGGCGTCGAGGAACCACTCCTGCACCAGCACGCGGAAGCCACCGTGGTGAAATACCGAACGGCGTCCCCAGGGCCCGCGGGTCTCTTGGAAGCCTGCCGGGTCACGGGTGACCTCGATCTCGCCGCGCTCGAGGTCGGGCTGACGGAACAGCCAGCTGCCCAGGGAGCGCTCGCCGAGATGCGCCAGCTCGTGGGCGGGCAGGCCCTCGAGCGGGGCCACCGAGCGTGCCACCACCCAGGGCGTCTCGCCCAGGCATAGCGCGACCTCGCGCCGCCAGGCCTGGCGGCCCGGGGGGAGGTCCAGCGCCTGGGCCTCGTCGCGCCGCAGCGCACCGGTGCGCTGGTCGATCAGGTGGACCCGGAAGGGACGCGGGCGCCCCGCCTCGGTGAGGCGCAGGGTCAAGGAGTCCCGCGAGCCTACCCACTGGCGCCAGGCCGGGCTCATGGTGGGGCGGACGGCGGCCAGGGGTAACCAGCGCGCGGGGCCATGCTGGGCGTGGGATCGGGAATCGGACACCGCGGACTCTCTGTCCATCCATGGGGGCGGGTAGTGTACCATGCGCAACCACCACCCATCCTCGACGAGGAGACCCATGAGTGCCCCCCTGACCATTCTCGGCAGCGGCATGGCGGGCCTTGGCCTGCTGCGCCAGCTGCGTGCCCTGGACAAGGAGCGGTCGGTGACCCTGATCACCGCCGACAGCGGTGACGACTACTCCAAGCCGCTGCTCTCAACCGGCTTCACCAAGGGGCTGCCACCCGAGCGGCTGGCGGCCCGTGATGCCCTGGCGGTGGCAGAATCGCTGAATGCAGTGGTGCGCACCCAGACTCGCGTCGACGCCATCGATACCGACTCCCGCATCCTGCATATCGGGGAGGAGCGGCTGACCTACGGCGAGCTGGTGCTGGCGACCGGAGCGGCGCCCACCATGCCCTTCGATATTCCGGCGTCCCTGGCCGGTCGGGTGATGGCGATCAACGACCTGGATGATTATCGGGCCTTCCACGCCGCAATAGGCGCCCTGGGCCGCTCCGCCCGAGTGGCGATCATCGGTGCCGGCCTGGTGGGCTGCGAGTTCGCCAACGACCTGCTGGCGGGCGGCCACCGGGTGACCCTGGTCGCACCGGAAACGGCACCGCTGCCGCGGCTGCTCCCCGAGCCGCTGGGCCGGGCGCTGGGGGAGGCGTTCCACGCGGCGGGCATGGCCCTGTGCATGGGGAGCGGTGTCGCCGGGCTGGCTGCCGAGGGCAGCGAGGCCGTCGTCGAGCTCGACGGTGGTGGATCGGTGGTGGCCGATCTGGTGCTGCTGGCGACGGGGCTGCGGCCTCGCACGTCACTGGCCGAAAGGGCGGGGGTCGAGGTCAGCGCCGCGGGGATTCATACCGATCGCCTGATGGCCACCTCGGCGCCGGGGGTGCATGCCCTGGGCGATGTGGCCTGCGTCGACGGCGTCAATGCCATGTATGTGCAGCCGCTGCAGGCCGGCGCCAGGGCCCTGGCGCATACTCTTGCCGGCACGCCGACGCCGGTGCGTTATGGCCCCTGGCCGGTGCTGGTCAAGACGCCGTTGCTGCCGGTAGTATCGCTGCCGCCCGCCCATCCCCCGGCGCGCTGGCGCATCGAGGGCGAGGCGGGGGATCTGACCGCCCTGGCCGAGGCCGAGGACAGCCGTTTGATCGGATTTGCGTTGACAGGAAGCTGTGTGCGTCGGAAAGTCGAACTGGCGCGGGCTGCGCCGGCGTTGCTAGGCTAGGTCGGCGATGGCGGTCCCAGGGTCGCCCTATGTTGTAGTAGATCGTTAGTATCTCTTTCGACGTCGCTCGCCCGTCGCCCGGTGAGACAACCGAGTGAACGGCGAGCGTCGTCTGCCATGACAGCTATCTCCCGACGAAGGTGTCGGGACCCAGTGTCAATACCAGGAGGGTTGTATGCGTAAGCCAGAACTCGCGGCGGCGATTGCCGAGCGTGCCGATCTGTCCAAGGACAAGGCGAGCCAGGTGCTCAATGTCATTCTCGACGAGATCACCGGGAGTGTCTCCCAGGGGCAGGATGTCACCCTGATCGGCTTCGGTACCTTTGCCGTGCGCGAGCGTGCCGCGCGCACCGGCAAGAACCCCCAGACCGGTCAGCCGATGAACATTCCGGCCAGCAAGACCGTGGCCTTCAAGCCGGGCAAGGGCCTCAAGGACGCCGTGGCCAAGTAACTCCGGGGAAAGCAACCCCGGGAACGTCACTCCGGGAAAGTGCCCCCGAACGCCTGGCCCCTTTCCGGTGCCAGGCGTCTTTCCCCCTATTCTCCAGGGATCCGGTGGTGATGACATGAAGCTGAAACTGATGCTCTGGGTGCTGGGTTGGCTACTCAAGCGCGCCTTGCGTCGCAAGGCACGCTTCCGCGAGCTCCTCGACGAGATGGGCCATCTCGACTGGGGGGTGGCCACCGAGGATCTCTCCATCGCCCGCCACTACCGCATGTCGCCTCGTGGCATCGAGCATGGCCGCGGCCTGCCGGTGGATCTCGACCTGGAGCTGCGCTTCGAGGATGCGACGACCGCGCTCGAGGTGCTGCGCAAGCCGAGCCAGCGGGTCTTCCTCGACGGCATGATGGAGGGCCGTGTGCGCCTGGTGGGCGATGCCAACGACCTGCAGCGCCTGCAGAAGTTGCTGCGCCACCTCTGACACGCCTCACCATGTCTCCGTCACTGGTCCTGCGGCGCTTCTGGACCCTCGAGGCCGCCGCCTACAGCCTGCGGGTGTTTATTGCCCTGGGTGGCATCACCCTGCTGTGCTGGTGGCGCGGCGATATGGCCAGCCTGATTCCGCTGTTCCTGGGGGCCATCGCCTGCGCCCTGGCCGAGACCGATGACGACTGGCCCGGGCGGCTGGCCGCCCTGCTGGTCACCCTGGTCTGCTTCGCGCTGGCCTCGCTGGCGATGGAGCTGCTCTTCGTCCATCCCTGGCTCCTCGTCGTGAGCCTGGGTGTGGCCGCCTTCGGCATGACCATGTTCGGCGCCGTCGGCCAGCGCTACGCCACCATCGCCAACGCCACCCTGATCCTGGCCATCTACACCCTGATCAGCCTCGAGCAGCGCGGCAGCCCGGTGCTGGATGAACTGTGGCGCGAACCGTCATTGCTGGTGGCCGGTGCCGCCTGGTATGGAGTGATCTCGGTCGTCTGGTGTGCGCTCTTCTCGCGTCAGCCGCTGCAGCTTGCCCTGGCACGGGTCTACCGTGAGCTGGCCCGCTACCTCGGCCTCAAGGCGGCGCTGTTCGAGCCCTTGCGCGAACTGGATGTGGAGAGCCGGCGCCTGGCCCTGGCGCATCAGAATGGCGTTGTGGTGGAGGCCCTCAACGACGCCAAGGAGCGCCTCTTCCGCCGCCTGGAGGGGCAGCGCGAATCGCTGCGCCTGGCCCGTTATCTGGGGCTCTACATGATCGCCCAGGAGATCCATGAGCGGGCCAGCTCCTCCCACTCCCCCTATGCCGAGCTGGCCGAGGCATTCTTTCATCATGACGTGCTGTTTCGGATGCAGCGGGTACTCTCCCGACAGGGCGAGGCGTGCCGCACCCTGGCCCGGGGGCTGCTGCTCAAGCGCAGCTTCGATCTGGCACCGAGCGAGCAGGCGCTGGTCGATCTCGACGCCTCCCTGGTACATCTGCGCGGAGAGCTGACCGACGAGCGCAAGGCGCTGCTGCCCGCCCTGGAGGCCGTGGCCGATAACCTGGCGACCCTGGCACAAGCCCTGGCCAGGGCCCGTCACCCGGAGTTCGGGGAGCGCGGTGACAGGGTGCTCCACGACCGCACCCCCCAGGGACTGGGGGAGGTCGTCGAACGCCTGCAGGCGCAGCTGACCCCAGGCTCACCGGTCTTTCGTCACGCCGTACGGCTCGCTACCACCCTGGTGGCCGGCTTCGGCCTGCTGCATCTGATCCATCCCACCCAGGGCTACTGGATACTGCTGACCAGCCTGTTTGTCTGTCGCCCCAGCTTCGGGGCCACCCGGCGCTTCCTGTGGCAGCGCATCCTGGGAACTGTGCTGGGGCTGGTGGCGGGCTGGGCGCTGATCACCCTGTTCCCGGCGCCGGCGCTCCAGGCGGGAATCGCGGTGGTCGCCGGGGTCGCCTTCTTTGCCCTGCGCGGGCGTCACTACACCCTGGCCACGGCGGCCATCACCCTGATGGTGCTGAGCTGTTTCAATCAGGTGGGCGACGGTTTCGGGCTGATCTGGCCCCGTCTGGTGGATACCCTGCTGGGCGCGGGAATTGCCGGGTTGGCGGTGCTGACCATACTGCCCGACTGGCAGGGCAGGCGACTGCATCGCCAGGCCGCCGCCGCCGTGGCCTCGGAACGGGACTACCTGGCGGCACTGGTGGCGCAGTACGCCGAGGGCAAGCGTGACGACCTGACCTATCGACTGGCGCGCCGCAATGCGCATAACGCCGATGCGGAGCTCGCCGCCATGCTGGCCAATATGCAGCAGGAGCCGGGCCCCTTTCGACGCGATGCCGAGCGGGGAGTGCCTTTCCAGCTGCATGCCCATACCCTGCTCAACTATCTGTCCGCCCTGGGTGCCCATCGCGGCGAGAGCCAGGGAGTCACCCCGGCGGAGAGTGCCCTGGCCGAGGCGATTATCGCCGAGCTGGATGATCTGGCCCTGGCGCTGGAGCGGCGCGAGCCGATCCCCCCGGGGGAGGCGCTCGAGGTAGCCGAGGGAGAGTCGGACTCGCTGCTGGGGGCGCAGCTGATGCTGATCGCTCGACAGCTGGTGCCGCTGCGAGAAGCCGCACAGGAACTTGAAGAGCGGCGCTTCGCGCCTGGAAGTCAGAAGCTCGAAGAAACCCCTTGACCCCTGAGTTACTGGAGCATGATCCTCAGGGGACAGGCCCCGGCCAAGCCGTCTCGGCTAGTCTTGGTGCACCGTGCTTACGGTGTTTCCTCCGCCGGGGCCTGTCCCCAAGCGGCTATGCTGTTTTCCAGCTTCCAGCTTCCAGCTTCCAGCTTCCAGCTTCCAGCTTCCAGCTTACGGCGTCACACCTGGCCGTAGCGTCCAGCCTCCTCACCCAGCCAGCGCCGGATCAGCGGCTGGCTGGCCTCGGGGTGGCTGGCCATCAGCGCCTCGGCGAGCGGCGCGACCCGGTCGAGCAGGTCGGCGTCGCGCTCCAGGTCGGCGATCTTCATCTGGGCCAGCCCCGTCTGGCGGGTGCCCAGCACCTCGCCGGGACCGCGCAGCTCCAGATCCTTCTCGGCGATGCGAAAGCCGTCGCTGGTCTCGCGCATTACCGCCAGGCGCTCTCTGGAGTGGGCCGACAGCGGCGGATGGTAGAGCAGCACGCAGAAGCTCCGGGTGGCACCGCGGCCGACCCGGCCACGCAGCTGGTGCAGCTGGGAGAGGCCCAGGCGCTCGGGGTTCTCGATGATCATCAGGCTGGCGTTGGGTACATCGACCCCCACCTCGATCACCGTGGTGGCGACCAGCAGATCCAGCTCCCCGGCCTTGAAGGCTTCCATCACCGTGGCCTTCTCGGCGGCCTTCATGCGGCCGTGTACCAGGCCGATGGCGAGTTCCGGCAGCGCCTCCACCAGCTCGTCCCGGGTCGCCTCGGCGGCCTGGCACTCCAGCACCTCCGACTCCTCGATCAGGGTGCAGACCCAGTAGGCCTGACGCCCCTCGGCGCAGGCATGGCGGATGCGCTCGACGACCTCGGGACGTCGCTCATCGGGCATCGCCACGGTCCTGACCGGGGTGCGGCCCGGGGGCAGCTCGTCGATCACCGAGACATCCAGGTCGGCGTAGGCACTCATCGCCAGGGTGCGTGGGATAGGCGTGGCGGTCATGACCAGCTGATGCGGGGTAAGGCCGCCGGCCTCACCCTTCTCACGCAGCGCCAGGCGCTGATGGACCCCGAAACGGTGCTGCTCGTCGACGATCGCCAGGCCCAGGCGCTGAAAGTGCACATCGCCCTGGAACAGCGCATGGGTGCCCACCACCATCTGGGCGCGGCCATCCTGAATCGCCGCCTTGGTGTCGAGGCGTGCCTTGCCCTTGAGCTTGCCGGCCAACCAGGCGACGTCGATGCCCAGCGGGGTAAACCAGGCCCGGAAGGCGCGATAGTGCTGCTCGGCCAGGATCTCGGTGGGGGCCATCATCGCCGCCTGGCACCCCCCGGCGATGGCGGCCAGGGCCGCCATGGCGGCCACCACGGTCTTGCCGGAACCCACATCGCCCTGCACCAGCCGCAGCATGGGCAGCTCCCGGGCCAGGTCGGCGCCGATCTCGTCGAGCACGCGGCGCTGGGCGGCGGTCAGCGAAAAGGGCAGCTGGGTCAGGAAGCGGGCCTGCAGCCCACGGCCCGAGGGCAGGGGGGGCGCACCATCCTCCTGAATGCGCAGGCGCACCGTCTGCAGGCTGAGGCGGTGTGCGAGCAGCTCCTCCAGTGCCAACCGACGCGTCGCCGGGTGGTGCCCCCCGGCCAGCTGTTCGGGGTCGATCTCCGGCGGTGGCTGGTGCAGCACATGAAGACAGCGATGCAGTCCGGGCAGCCGGAAGCGGCTTCGCAGGTCCGCGGTGATCCAGTCGGGCAGCGCCTCGGGAGCGTCATCGAGCCGCTCCAGGGCCTGCTCGATCAAGGCGCGCAGGCGGGTCTGGTGCAACCCCTCGGTCGTGGGGTAGATCGGGGTGAGGTGGTCCTCTACCGGCGGCGCATCGGTCTTGAGCAGGCGATACTCAGGGTGGTAGAGCTCGAGCCCGGTGGCACCGGTACGCGCCTCACCGAAGCCGCGCACTCGGCTACCGGGCTGAAACTGCTGCTGCTGCGCCGGTGAGAAGTGGAAGAAGCGCAGGCTGAGCAGGCCGCTGCCGTCGCGCAGTCGCACCAGCAGGCTGCGGCGCCGGCCCCGCACGACCTCGGCGGCAATCACCTCGCCCTCGACCACCGCTTCATGGCCGGCGCGCAGGGTGCCGATGGGGGTAATGCGGGTGCGGTCCTGATAGCGCAGCGGCAGGTGGAAGAGCAGGTCGGCCACGCTGTCGATGCGCAGCCGGGACAGCTTCAGGGAGAGCGCCTCGCCGACCCCCTTGAGCGAGGTGACCGGGGCGTCGAGGGGCGTGTTCTCGGCGCTCATGTCTTGACGGTGTCGGCCTGGCGGCAGCGAGCGACGGCCTCGGTGATGGCGTCGATCGCCCTGGGCCGGGGGAAGCTGGCGCGCCAGGCGATGGCGACGGTCCGCCCCGGGGCGGGGGCCGCGAACGGTACGCTCTCGAGCAGGCCGCTCTCGTAGTGGACGGTACCAATGGCCGAGTGGGGCAGCACCGTGATGCCGAGCTTGGAGGCGACCATATGGCGGATGGTTTCCAGCGAGCCCCCTTCGGCGGTCAGCGTATTGCTGGGGCTTGCGAGCTTCTGGCTGATGGCCGGGCAGGCCTCGAGAATCTGGTCTCGGAAGCAGTGACCCTCGCCGAGCAGCAACAGGCGCTCATTGAGCAGCTCCTCCTTGTGCACGCTGTCGCGGCTGGCCCAGGCGTGGTCCGCCGGGACCAGCACCTCGAACTCCTCTTCATAGAGTGCCTTGGTCAGTACATCGGTCTCGGTGAAGGGCAGCGCCACGATGATGGCGTCCAGCTCGCCGCTGCGCAGCTTGCGGCGCAGGCTGCCGGTGAAGCCCTCCTCGATATAGAGCGGCATCTGGGGTGCGCTGCGTGCAAGCTCGGGCACCAGATGAGGAAGGAGGTAGGGGCCGATGGTGTAGATGGCGCCGATGCGCAGCGGGCTTGCCAGCTGGTCACGGCCTGCGGTGGCGAGCTCCTTGATCACGCTGGTCTGTTCCAGCACCCGCTGGGCCTGCTCGACGATCTTCTCGCCGAGCGGTGTGACCTGCACCGTTGACTTGGAGCGCTCGAAGAGCGGGACGCCGAGCTCCTCTTCGAGCTTCTTCACCGCCACCGACAGGGTCGGTTGGGAGACGAAGCAGCGCTCGGCGGCACGACCAAAGTGGCGCTCCTGGGCCAGTGTCACGATATAGCGGAGTTCTGTTAGAGTCATGAGGGTTGCCTAGCGGGCATCCTTGTGGATTTCCAATAGGACCTTTCTATCAGGGGGCGAGGCAAAGGTGAAGACAACGACATTGATTCTGGGCTGCGGGGACATCGGCACGGCACTGGGCCAGCGCCTGCAGGCGCAAGGCCAGCCCGTGATTGGCGTACGCCGCCGTGTCGAGTCGCTCAAGGAGGCGGGCCTGGAGGCGGCTACCGCCGACCTCGCCGATCCCGCCAGCCTGGCTGGCCTGCCGGACGCGGATATCCTGGTCTATGTAGCCAGCGCCGACCGCTTCGAGGAGGCCGCCTATCGTGCCGCCTACCCCGAGGGGCTGCGGGCCGCCCTGGCGGAATTCGGCGCACGCGAGAAGGCGCCGCGCCACGTCTTCTTCATCTCCTCCACCAGCGTCTATGCCCAGCGCGATGGCGAGAGCGTGGATGAAACCAGCCCCACGGAGCCCACCGGTTTCTCCGGCCAGCTGATGTGCGAGGCCGAGCGGGCACTCCTCGAGCACGACCTGCCCGGCACGGTGGTGCGTTTCTCGGGGATCTACGGGCCTGGCCGCGACCGTCTGATTCGTCAGGTCAGCGAAGGCCGCATCGCCCCGGCGAGCCCCGCCATGTATACCAATCGTATTCATCGCGATGACTGTGCCGGCGTGCTGGCTCACCTGATCGGTCGGGTACTCGCCGGTGAGACCGTCGATGAGCTCTATCTGGCGACCGACAGTGAGCCGGCGCCGCTGCACGACGTCATGGCCTGGCTGGCGAAACAGCTCAAGGTGGAGGCCACCGAGACCATCCAGTCTCCGCTGCGTCGCCGTGCCAGCAAGCGCTGCAGCAACACCCGGCTACTGGAGAGTGGCTATACGTTCCAGTATCCCAGCTTCCGCGAGGGCTATGCCCAGGTGCTCAGGGAGGGAGGCTTCCTGCCCGAGAAGGCCTGAGGGCGGGCAGCCCTTCCGGCTCTCTCAGGCCGAGTGGGCCAGGGCCTCGTAGCGGGCCCCATCCTGCTCGGTGTAGGAGCGCAGCAGCGTCAGGCGTTGCCACCGCCAGTCGAGCGCGACCGGGGCCTGCGCCTCGAGGGGCTCGATGGCCATCCGCTCGGCTCGTCGCAGCAGGGTAATGTGGGGCACGAAGTGCGTTGGTCGCCCGCTCAGGTCGAGTGGCTCCAGGTCATCCCACAGGCTCGCCTGCAGCGCATCGAGCGCCGGGTCGGGCGTCCTGCCCCCGACCCATACGATGCCCGGCCGCCGGAAGCTGCCCCAGCGATCCAGCCGCCAGACGCCCCCCGTCGGTGCCTGGCCACTCACCCACTCGACAAGTGCCGGAAGACGGGCCTCGTCGACCTCGCCGAGGAATGCCAGCGTCAGATGCAGGCTCGCGTCCGGCACCCGCCGACCGCCGCAGCGGGCCTGGGCCAGGTCGGCCAGCGTAGCGAGCCGCTCGCGCAGATCGTCGGGCGGTTCGAGAGCCAGAAATAATCTCATATAAGTGCCCGAATCAATTATTCGGGTGCTTATCAGTCGCCGATGATCATCACACCCTCGGCCTCGAACTGCGCGCCCTTGGGCAGCGCCTTGACGCCGATGGCGGCACGCGCCGGGTAGGGCTTCTCGAAGAACTCCTCCATCATGGCGTTGACGACCGCAAACTGCCCCAGGTCGACCAGATAGAGGTTGAGCTTGACGATGTCCTGCAGGGAGCCGGCGGCCTCCTCGCAGACGGCGCGCAGATTGGTGAAGACCTGGCGGGCCTGGGCCTCGAAGTCATCGGAGACCAGCTCCATGGTGGCCGGATCGAGGGGAATCTGGCCGGAGAGGTAGACGGTGTTGCCGGCCTTGATGGCCTGCGAGTAGGGGCCGATGGCGGCGGGAGCTTTCTCGGTGTTGATCACGGCCTTGTTGCTCATGGTGTACTCCATCGTGTGGTTGATTTTCGTCGATCAATAACGGCCCGCTCGCCCCATGGGGCGCTGACGGGCCGGTCGGGGAGGGCTCAGTTGCCGATGCGGCTGATGCGCTCGACGTGTGAGAGGTTGCGTAGTCGCTTGATGATGCGCGCCAGGTGGACGCGATCACGCACCGCCAGGGTCAGGTTGAGCGTGGCCAGGCGGGCATCGCGCTCCTCGATGCCGATGCGCTCGACGTTGGCGTCCGCATCGGTGACCACCCCGGCCAGCTCGGCGACCAGGCCGCGATGGTTCTGCACCTCGAGGCGCAGTGCCACCGGGAAGTCCTCGTCGATGGTCTCCGCCCACTCCAGGGGGAAGAGCTTCTCGGGATCGGTCCCGAGCTCGGCCAGGTTTCGGCACTCGGCGCGGTGCACCACGATGCCCTTGCCTACCGAGATGTGGCCCACCACCGGATCGCCGGGCAGCGGATGACAGCAGCGAGCGAACTTGATGATCATGCCCTCGGCGCCGCTGATCAGGATGGGACCATGACGGCGAGTGTCCGGGGCGTTGTCCTGGCCGGTGGCCGCACCATGCTGAAGGTCCATCAGGCGCCGCGCGATGACGTGGGCCACACGTGAGCCAAGACCGATCGACTCCAGCAGGGCAGCCTCGTTCTTCAGGCTCAGCTCCGCGAGCAGCTCGGGCAGCAGGCCTTCGGGCAGCTCCTCCAGGCTGGTCTCGAACTCGCCTAGGGCCTTGTTGAGCAGGCGGCGGCCGAGCTGTACCGCCTCGGTGTGCTGCTGGTGCTTCAGGGCATGACGGATCGCCGAACGCGCCTTGGCGGTGATCACGAAGTTGAGCCAGCTGAGGTTGGGGCGCGCGCCGGGGGCCGTGATGATCTCCAGGGTCTGGCCGCTCTCCAGGCGGGTCGAGAGCGGGGCCAGGTGACGATCGATGCGACAGGCAATCGTGCTGTTGCCGATATCGGTGTGCACGCTGTAGGCGAAGTCGATCACCGTGGCGCCCTGAGGGAGCTCCATGATATCGCCCTTGGGCGTGAACACGTAGATATCGTCGGGGAACAGGTCGTTCTTGACGTGCTCGATAAACTCCAGCGAATCCCCGGCGTGGCGCTGCATCTCGAGCAGCCCCTTGACCCAGGCGCGGGCCCGGGCGTGGCTTCCCTCGGCGATGGGGTGATCGGTCTGGCCCGCCTTGTAGAGCCAGTGGGCGGCGACGCCGTTGTTGGCCATGGCCTCCATCTCGCGGGTGCGGATCTGCACCTCGATGGGCATGCCGCCGGCGCCGAACAGGGTGGTATGCAGGCTCTGGTAACCGTTGGCCTTGGGGATGGCGATATAGTCCTTGAAACGCCCGGGCACCGGCTTGTAGAGGTTATGCACCACGCCGAGGATGCGGTAGCAGCTGTCGACATCCTCGGCGAGAATGCGGAAGCCGAAGACGTCCATGATCTCGTTGAACGACTTGCGCTGATCGCGCATCTTGCGATAGATCGACAGCAGGTGCTTCTGGCGTCCGACCACCGTGCTCGGCAGGCCCCCGTCGTCGAGGCTCTGCTGAAGGGTGTTCTGGATCTGACGAATCGCCGAACGGCGGTGGCCCCGGGCGCTGGAGACGGCGCGCTTGATACGCTCGGCGCGCATCGGGTGCAGGGCGTGAAAGGAGAGATCCTCGAGTTCCACGCGGATGGTGTTGATGCCCAGCCGGCTGGCGATGCGGGCGTAGATCTCCAGGGTCTCGCGGGCGATGCGGCGTTTCTTCTCGGGGCGTAGGGCACCGAGGGTGCGCATGTTGTGCAGGCGGTCGGCGAGCTTGACGATGATCACCCGGATATCCCGGGACATCGCCAGCACCATCTTCTGGAAGTTCTCCGCCTGGGCCACCGCCTTGTCCTCGAAGGCGATCTGGGTCAGCTTGGAGACGCCATCCACCAGCTCGGCAACCGGGGCTCCGAACTGCTGGGCGAGGGCCTCCTTGTCGACGCCGGTATCCTCGATCACATCATGCAGCATGGCCGCCATCAGGCTCTGATGGTCCATATGCATGTTGGCGAGGATGTTGGCGACCGCCAGAGGGTGGGTAACGTAGGCTTCGCCGGAGCGCCGACGCTGGCCGTCGTGGGCCTGCTCGGCATAGTAGAAGGCGCGCTTGACCTGCTGGATCTCGCTCTGGGGTAGATAGCCGCCGAGACGATCGGCCAGGTCATCGATGGTGAACATGCGGCGCGCCTGACTCCTGGGTGAGTGTCCGAAAGGGGAGGACGGCGCCGTGGCGCCGTCGGGGATCACTCCTCGGTGAAGCTACCGTACTGTGGCTGGGGCGGACGCACCAAGGCCTCGATAGGCTCGTCGAGCACACTGGAGTCGACCAGGCCGGCGGCGATCTCGCGCAGGGCCATGACGGTGGGCTTGTCGTTGTCCCACGGCAGCTGGGCGTCGCGGGAGCCGCGGGCCAGCTGGCGAGCGCGGTGGGTGGAGATCATCACCAGCTTGAAGCGGTTTTCGACGTTTTCCAGACAATCTTCGACTGTGACTCGCGCCATGGGTGCCTTCCTGAAGAGCTGACGGGACCCCCGACATCAAACACGCGGTGGGCGCGTGGACGGGTGTCCGCTATGGGTAGACCCAATAGGTTACTCGACGCCCGGCAGCGCTGACAAGCGCCACAGACGCGGCCTTCAGGCAAGAAGCGCCTGCAGCAGGGGGGCATGGGTGGCGCCGGCGCGCTGGCGGGTCAGGCGATGAGACACCACCAGGGCGCGCAGTTCGGCCAGGGCGGTGGTGAAGTCGTCATTGATCACCAGGTAGTCATACTCGTCGTGATGGGACATCTCGCTCACCGCGTCACGCATGCGCCGTTCGATCACCGCGTGTTCATCGGTACCCCGTCCGGAGAGTCGACGCTCCAGCTCTTCCCGTGAGGGAGGCAGGATAAATATCGACACCGCCTCGGGGAGCTGTTGACGGACCTGGCGGGCGCCCTGCCAGTCGATCTCCAGGATCACGTCCTGGCCGGCGGCCAGCGCCGCCTGTACCGCGGGCCGCGAGGTGCCGTAGTAGTTGTCGAACACCCGGGCGTATTCGAAGAACTCGCCACGCTCGATCATCGCCTCGAACTCGGTCACCTCGACGAAGTGGTAGTTGACCCCGTCCACCTCGCCTTCGCGACGGGGCCGCGTGGTGTGTGAGATCGACACCTGGATGCCGTCGAGACTCTCGACCAGTTCGCGCACCAGGCTGGTCTTGCCAGCGCCGGAAGGAGCGGAAACAACGAACAGCGTACCTTGCGACATGCGCATCTCCGGGTTGGGTGGTCCGGGGACCGGGATGAGGCCGATAGTGGAAGGGGGCGAAGTATCGCATACCCATGTGAGGCCTGCATCCGGCTAGCCGGAGGGGGCGGGACGCCGCCGCTCGAGCTGGCGCCCCAGGACGAAGATCATCAGGCCGCCCAAGGCCAGGCCGGCACCCACCAGCCCGGTGGCCGACCAGGCGGCGCCGGTCTTGACGGTGATGCCGCCCAGCCAGGCGCCGAGGGCGTTGGCGCCGTTGAAGGCGGCGTGATTCATGGAGGCGGCCATGGTCTGTGCCTCACCGGCCACATCCATCAGCCGCGACTGCAGCGCCGGCCCCAGGGCGATGCCGGTCCCCACCAGGCCAACGAACAGCAGCCCCGTCACCAGGTGATTGGCGGCGATATAAAACCCCAGCTGTATCGTCAGGCTCCACAGCAGGATGCAGGGGATTGCGCCGACGGGGTGACGGTCGGCAAGCCTGGCACCGACCAGGTTGCCGATGATGCCGCCAATGCCGAAGATGGCCAGCACCCAGGGGCCCAGGGCTTCGGGCATGCCCGCCTGATCGCGCAGGGTCGGCACCACGTAGCTGAATACCGCGAACATCCCGCCGAAGCCGATGGCGGCGATGGCCAGGGTAGCGAGGACCCGCTGACTGACCAGGGCGCCGAGCTCGCGGCGTGGACTCGCGTTACGATCGCCGGGCTGGACCGGAACGAACAGCCGAATCATCAGCATGGTGGCCAGGGCCACACCGCCCACGGCGTGGAAGGCGAAGCGCCACCCCAGCCACTGGCCGGCCCAGGTGGCCAGGGGGGCGCCAATCACGATGGCGACGCTCAGCCCCAGCATCACCCGGCCGATGGCGCGAGCGCGTTGATCCACGGGTACCGCCGCCGCCGCGACCAGCGCGGCCACGCCAAAGAAGGCGCCGTGGGGCAGTCCGGCGACGAAGCGCAGGGCGACGAAGGGCCAGAAGGTGGTGGTCAGGGCACTGGCCACGTTGCCCAGGGCGAACACCAGCATCAGGATGATCAGCAGGGCGCGGCGAGGCACGCGCGCGGCCAGTGCCGAGATCAGCGGCGCGCCCACCACTACGCCCAGGGCGTAGGCGGAGATGGCGTAGCCGACGTCGGCGGTGGCCACCTCGAGGTTGGTGGCGACCCGCTCCATCAGGCCCATGATCACGAACTCGCTGGTGCCGATGCCAAAGCCCCCCAGCGCCAGGGCGAGTTCCGCCAGGCGCGGATGGCGAGCCGCGGCGGGTGAAGATACGGACATGATGTCTCCATGAGAGGTAGGGCGGCCCCCACTGGGTGGCAGGGGGGCAGGTCTTGCCTATTCGATGTTCTGCACCTGCTCGCGGATCTGCTCGATCAGCACCTTGAGCTCCACTGCGCAGCGGGTGGTACTGGCCACCACCGACTTCGATGACAGGGTATTGGCCTCGCGGTTGAGCTCCTGCATCAGGAAGTCGAGGCGCCGGCCCACCGGGCCCTTCTGGTCGAGCTGGCGCTTCACCTCGGCGACATGGGTCACCAGACGATCGAGCTCCTCGTCGACGTCGGCCTTCTGGGCCAGCAGGGTAAGCTCCGCCTCCAGCCGCTGGGGGTCGAGCTCGGCCATTACCGTCTCCAGGCGCTCGAGCAGCTGGGCACGCTGGCGCTCGAGGATCCGTGGCATCAGGCCACGCACCTCGGTCACCTGGGTTTCGATGCAGGCGAGCCGTTCGCGGATCAGCTCGGCGAGCTTCCCCCCCTCCCGGGCGCGGCCGGCGAGCAGGTCGACGAGGGCGCGCTCGAACAGTGCCAGGGCGGCGCTCTTGACCGTTTCGGGATCGGGGCCGCGGTTCTCCAGCACACCGGGGTAGTCGAGCAGGGCCAGGGCGTCGGGCGGGGTGGCCTCCGTCACCACCTGGCGCACCTCGCCCAGGGCGCGGCCGAGCTCGGCGAGCCGCGCCGGGTTGACGGCGAGTCCGGCGCCGTCTCCGGCGGCCTCGAAGCGCAGGCTGACTTCGATCTTGCCCCGCGCCAGGCGGGCACGCAGCGCATCGCGGAAGGCGGGCTCCAGGTCGCGAAGGCTCTCCGGCAGGCGGAAGTGGGGTTCGAGATAGCGCTGGTTCACCGAACGCAATTCGAGCTGCAGGCTGCCCCAGGCGGCGGTGTGCTCCTGACGGGCGAAGGCGGTCATGCTGTGCACCATGGTGGGCTCCCGGGGTGACTGGTGTGAGATGAGGGGTGAGAAGAGCGGGTCATGCCTCGTGAACAGGCCGCAGTGTAACCGATTCGCCGGCAGCGTCGGGCCAAGCGTGTAGAATGTCGGCCAGCCGAAACAACTCAACGTCTCCTCAACCCCTATCGATCACGAGGTATCATGGCCAACGACTTTCGACGCCCCAGCGGGCGCGCGCCCGAGCAGCCCCGCGAGATCCGCCTGACCCGCGACTACACCCGTCATGCCGAGGGCTCGGTGCTGGTGGAGTTCGGCGATACCAAGGTGCTGTGCAACGCCAGCGTCGAGCCCGGCGTGCCGCGCTGGCTGCGCGGCAAGGGTCAGGGCTGGGTCACCGCCGAGTACGGCATGCTGCCCCGGGCCACCCATACCCGCGGTGGACGCGAGGCGACCCGCGGCAAGCAGGGTGGCCGCACCCTGGAGATCCAGCGGCTGATCGGCCGTTCTCTGCGTGCCGCGGTCAACCTCAAGAAGCTGGGCGAATTCACCATCACCGTGGACTGCGACGTGATCCAGGCCGATGGCGGCACGCGTACCGCTTCCATCACCGGCGGCTGCGTGGCGCTGGTGGATGCGATTCGTTACCTGCAACGCAACAAGCTGATCAAGGGAGACCCCTTCAAGCAGCTGGTCAGCTCGGTGTCGGTGGGCATCTTCAAGGGCGTGCCGGTGGTGGACCTGGACTACCCCGAGGATAGCGGTGCCGATACCGACATGAATGTGGTGATGACCGAAGGGGGCAGCCTGATCGAGGTGCAGGGCACCGCCGAGAAGGACAGCTTCAGTCGCGCCGAGCTCAATGCCATGCTCGAGCTGGCCGAGAATGCCGGCGTGCAGCTGTTCGACCACCAGCGTGAGTCGCTGGGTATTCCGCGCTGATCCTGCAGGCCTCCTGCTAATGCAGAGTGCCGGCCATCACTGGCCGGCACTCTGCGTTCCGACAGACCGGAACGGCGACGGAGGGAGGCGCCTAGAGCGGCAGGTCGTACTCGACGATCAGCGGCGCGTACTCCGAGAAGGTGGCGTCGTAGTCGATCCAGGCGTCCACCACATGGCGGCGGAAGTTGGGCCCCACCACCTGATAGTCGATACGCCAGCCCTCCTGGCGAGAGCGCGGCACCTCCTGGTCGGGCTTGGGCCACCAGGTGTACTCACCGGCGTCACGGTTGATCTCACGGAAGGTGTCGATAAAGCCGGTGGGGCCGAACACCTGATCCATCCAGGCACGCTCCTCGGGGGTAAAGCCGGGCGTGCCCTGGTTATCGGCCCAGTTCTCCAGGTCGATGGTCTTGTGGGCGATGTGCCAGGTGCCACAGATGATGTACTCGCGGCGCTTGCGAGCCATCTTGCTGAGGTACTCCTGATACTGTGCCATGAAGGTCTGCTTGGCGGCCGGGTCGCTGCCGTCGGGCATCAAAAAACTGGCGATGCTGAAACGGTCATAGTCGGCCTGCAGGAAGCGTGCCTCATGGTCGCACTGGGGAAAGCCCAGTCCGTACATGATCGCCTTGGGAATCTTGCGGCAGTAGAGCCCGACCCCGGAGAAGCCGTCCTGCTCGGCGTCGAGGAAGTAGCCCTCGTAGCCTTCCGGATAGAGGATGCTGTCATCCAGCTCGAAGCTCTTGGCCTTGAGGTTCTGAACGCAGACGACATCGGCGTCCTGATTGGCCAGCCAGTCGAGAAACCCGCGACCGACCGCTTCGCGGATGCCGTTGACGTTGATGGTTGCAATTTTCATACGTGGTCCCTTTTCCGTCGCGCGTGTATGATACCCGACGTTTCGACGTATGGGTAAATGGCCAAGGCCAATAAATGTGATAGGAGGCCCCGTGGCGGATCAGCACCTGCAGCCCTACCAGCGTGAGTTCATCGAATTTGCCATCGAGCAGGGCGTGTTGCGCTTCGGCGAGTTCACCCTCAAGTCCGGTCGTGTCAGTCCCTACTTCTTCAACGCCGGCCTCTTCCGCAGCGGCGCCGCCCTGGCCCGCCTGGGTCGCTTCTACGCCCACGCGATCGCCGAGCGTGCCCCGCGGTTCGACGTGCTCTTCGGTCCCGCCTACAAGGGCATCCCCCTGGCCGCCGCCACCGCCGTGGCGCTGGCCGACCAGCATGACCGCGACCTGCCCTACGCCTTCAATCGCAAGGAGGCCAAGGCCCACGGCGAAGGAGGCACCATCGTCGGTGCCGAACTGGCCGGTGATATCCTGATCATCGACGACGTGATCACCGCCGGCACCGCCATCCGTGAGGTCATGACGCTGATCGAGGGCGCCGGGGCCCGTGCCGCCGGGGTGGTGATCGCCCTGGACCGCCAGGAGCGCGGTAGTGATGAGGTCGAAGGCGAAGGGCTGAGCGCCATCCAGGAAGTGGAGGCACGCTACGCCATGCCGGTGGTCAGTATCGTGACGCTGGATATGGTGCTGACCTATCTCGAGGAGCATGCCGGCGACTCACTGCGTGGCCATGCCGCGGCCATTCGCGACTATCGTGCGCGCTATGGTGTTTCCGCTGTGGCGTGACGGCCGATTGCGCTAAGCTCTACAGGAGCCAAAACAGGATATGCCGACGGCAGAGAACGGGAAGAGCATGATGAGAACGAGACAGACGCTGCTGGCGTGCCTGCTGCTGATGGGTGCAGGCACTGCCCAGGCCGCCAGCCTGGACCTCAATCTGGGCGAGGATGCCGTGCAGTTCGAGGCGGCCGGCGAGGTCGTGGAGGGCGTTCAGCTCGGCGGTGGCGTGCTCGACAGCGACTACCGCAAGGATGCTACCGTCTATCATGCCCAGCTGATGGGCAGCCAGCACACCTCGCGTCGTGAAGTGGGCATCGGTGCCCGCTGGACGCACTATGATGCCAGGGGCGGAGAAGGTGGCGGTTTGGGTCTCGGTGGCTACGGCTACGTCTATCTGCCCAATCTGCCGGCGGTCTCGCTGGGCGGTTACGGCTTCTACACCCCCGGTGTGGTGACGACCAGCGAGCTGGACAAGGGCTATGAGGTCGGCCTGCGTGCCCGCTACGCCTTTACTCCCAATGTGGATGGCTACCTCGGGCTGCGTCAGCTGGATGCCGACTTCGACGACGACCGCGGCAGTCAGACCCTGGACCGCGGCGCCCAGGTCGGCGTGCGCCTGCGCTTCTGACGGCCTCCCTGCGGCGAGGATTGCGGGCCCCATCATGGGGCCCGCCTGCGTTCCAACGGGACCACAGCGGATAAATCATGCTCGATGTCGTTCTGTTCCAGCCCGAGATACCCCCCAATACCGGAAACCTGATTCGGCTGTGCGCCAATACCGGCTTTCGCCTGCACCTGATCGAGCCGCTGGGGTTCGAACTCGATGACCGGCGCCTGCGCCGTGCCGGTCTCGATTATCACGAGTGGGCAGCGGTAGGCGTGCACCCTGACTGGCAGGCCTACCTCGAGGCCGCCAGGCCGGTGCGGGTCTTTGCGGTATCGACGCGCGGGCGGCGTGGCTACCATGAGCCCGACTACCGGGCAGGTGATGCCCTGGTGTTTGGCCCCGAGACCCGTGGCCTGCCCCAGGAGATGCTCGATGCCCTGCCCGAGTCCCAGCGGCTGCGCATCCCCATGCGGCCCGACAGCCGTAGTCTCAATCTCTCCAATGCCTGTGCGGTGCTGGTCTATGAAGCCTGGCGGCAACTGGACTTCGCCGGCGCGGCAGGGGAAGACAGCGTGAGGCCTCTCCCTTGAGTGCTCCCAAGACCATCCAGCAGCGTCTCGCCGGCCTCAACCCCCGGCAACAGGAGGCGGTGCGCTATATCGACGGCCCCTGCCTGGTGCTGGCGGGGGCCGGTTCCGGCAAGACCAGCGTGATCACCACCAAGATCGCCTACCTGATTCAGGTGTGCGGCATGAGTGCCCGACGCATTGCCGCGGTGACCTTCACCAACAAGGCCGCCCGGGAGATGAAGGAGCGGGTGGGAGCAATGCTCAAGGGCAAGGAGGGGCACGGGCTGACCGTCTCCACCTTCCATACCCTGGGGCTCAATATCATCCGCCGCGAGCTCAAGGCGCTGGGCTATCGCCCCGGCTTCTCGCTGTTCGACCCCGAGGATGCCAAGGCACTGCTGCGCGACCTGATGCACAAGGATGCCCAGGTCGACGCCGACCAGATCAATGCCGTGCAGCACCGCATCTCCGAGTGGAAGAACGACCTGATACTGCCGGGCCAGGCGCTCTCGCATGCCGCCGATGAGGATGAGCTGTTCGCCGCGCGGGTCTATGAGGCCTACAACCGCCACCTCAAGGCCTATAACGCGGTGGACTTCGACGACCTGATCCTGCTGCCGGTGGTATTGCTGCGCGACGACCCCGAGGCCTTGGCACGCTGGCGCAAGCGCATTCACTACATGCTGGTGGATGAGTATCAGGACACCAACGTCAGCCAGTACCAGCTGGTCAAGCTGCTGATGGCCGAGCGGGCCACCTTCACCGTGGTGGGCGACGATGATCAGTCGATCTACGCCTGGCGTGGGGCACGCCCCGAGAACCTGGTGACCCTGGGCGAGGACTTTCCGCGCCTGGATGTCATCAAGCTCGAGCAGAACTATCGCTCCACCGGCACCATCCTGCGCGCCGCCAACACCCTGATCAGCAACAACCCCCATGTCTACGAGAAGACCCTGTGGTCGGACATGGGCGAGGGCGCGCCGATCCGCGTGGTGGTCAACCGCCACGAGGAGGCCGAGGCGGATCGCGTGGCCAGCGAGATCCTCACCCGGCGCATCAAGGAGCGCGCCGAGTGGAGGGATTTCGCCGTGCTCTACCGCGGCAACTTCCAGGCCCGGCTACTGGAGCTCAAGCTGCAGCACTACCAGATTCCCTACAAGCTCTCCGGGGGCACCTCCTTCTTCTCGCGCAACGAGATCAAGGATGCCATGGCCTACCTGCGGCTGCTGATCAATCCGGCCGATGACAACGCCTTCCTGCGCATCGTCAATGTGCCGCGCCGCGAGATCGGCCCCGGTACCCTGGAGAAGCTGGCCAACTACGCTAACGGGCAGGCCAATGGGCGGAGCATCTCGCTGTTCGCCGCCTGCCATGAGCTGGGTCTGGCCGAGCAGCTGCCGGTCAGGGCGGTCGAACGTCTGGGGCGGTTTACCCATTTTATCGACGGCGTGCGGCGACGCATGGATGGCGGCGATGCCATCGCCGCCATTCGCGACATGTTGCACGAGATGGATTACGAGGCCTGGCTCTATCAGAACGCCAGCGCCCCGACCATCGCCGAACGGCGCATGGCCAATGTCTGGACCCTGATCGACCAGCTGGAGAAGTCGATGGAGGCCGACCCGGAGGAGAGTACGGCCTCCGAGGAGACCGAGACCGACAGCGTGGAGGCGGCCATCTCGCGGCTGGTGCTGCGGGATATTCTCGAGCAGCAGGCCGAGGAGGATGACTCCGACCGTGTTCAGCTGCTGACCATGCACGCCTCCAAGGGCCTCGAGTTCCCGCATGTCTATCTGATGGGGCTGGAGGAGGAGCTGTTGCCCCACCGCAATGCCATCGAGGCGGGCACGGTGGAGGAGGAGCGGCGCCTGGCCTATGTGGGCATCACCCGGGCGCGGCGTACCCTGACCCTGACCCTGGCTCGACAGCGCAAGACCTACGGAGAGCTGATGGACTGCGCACCCAGTCGCTTTCTCGACGAGCTGCCCGAGGCGGATCTGGAATGGGAGGGGCGGTCGGACCGTGAGGATCCGGAGAAGAAGCAGGCGCGGGGGCAGAGTGCCATCGCCGGGCTGCGCTCTCTGTTGGGGTGAGTCGAATGCCTGCTCTGCTGGGCTGGCATCTTGCTGGCAATCAGACGCAAGCGGGGCGCCCGTAGGCGCCCCGCTTGACCCGCCGTGATCGGGAGCTTATCGCACCGGAGCGATCAGGTAGTCGGTAGCAGCCTTTACCTCATCATCGGAGAGGTTCGGGTTGCCGCCCTTGGCCGGCATGGCGTTGAAGCCGTTGATGGAGTGGTCGTAGAGGGTCTCGATGCCCTGCTCCAGGCGAGGAGCCCACTGGTCGGCTTCACCGCGGACCGGAGCGCCAGCTGCCCCCGTCATGTGACAGGCCATGCAGATCTGATTGAAGATCGCTTCTCCGTCGATACCGGCGTGGGAGGGTTCACCGCCCGCGGCAGACTCCTCGGCGCTGGCATTCCCTGCCGACTCATCGGTAGCATCTTCCTGGCTGGCGGCATCGGCCTGTGCCTTCTCGTCGGCTTCCTCTGCCGGCGCTTCGGCCGCCGCCTCGTCGCCGCCGCCCAGTTCCGGCACATCCATCACCGGCTCGACCATATAGGCGGTGACGGCCTCCATCTCGGCGTCGGAGAGGTTGGGGTTGCCGCCTCGAGCCGGCATGGCATTGAAGCCATTCATGGAGTGGTCCAGCAGGGTGGCGAAGCCCTTCTCCACGCGATCGGCCCAGGCCGCTTCGTCGCCGCGAATCGGGGCGCCAGCGGCACCGGTCTCATGACAGGCCATGCAGACACTGTTGTAGATGCTGGCGCCATCGATATCGCCGCCGCTGGAGGCACCGTTGCTGGCACCGCCGGCACTGGCACTGGCGGTGCCGCAATCTTCGCCCTCGACACAGAGCTCGCCCACCGGCTTCAGGCGCTCGGCGATGGCTTCGCGTTCGGCGTCGACCTGCGCCAGGGCGGTGCCGGCGCCGGCGGTCAGGCCCAGGGTGGCCAGGCACCCCATGATCAGCTTGCTGAATTTCACTCTCACCACCTCTTCACGGTCCTTTAGGAAGTTGTTCGTGGCAGCGCCCGGCGGGAACGGTATCGGCAACGCAGCCGAGGAGATGCCATCATGCAGTCATTGCCGACAGTATACCGGCAACCCTGGCGCCAGGAAAATGGCAGCGCCGTCCACGCTTAGGTGCCATGAAAGCGTTCGCAACGCCTTGCGCTGGACAGTGGCCTGCCTGGCGGTTAGGATGTCGACCGCTCGATGCCATGTCGAGCAAGGCGCCCGTAGCTCAGTTGGATAGAGTGTTGGCCTCCGAAGCCAAAGGTCGCAGGTTCGAATCCTGCCGGGCGCGCCAAGAATATCGTAGGCCCCGGGGAGAACTCTCTCCCCGGGCCCTTCTGCGTGCCTGGGATTCGTTGGCAGGGGCGTCGGCCCGCTTCACTGTCTGTGGTGATGCCGACAGTGGCGACAAGGGGAGTGAGGCCTTGGCAAGGCGGGGAAACATGACACCGATCAAATTTAATTCATTTGGTTATAAATAATACTTGCTTTAATGTCGTTAAGTAATTTGTCAGACTCTGCCGCTCACCCCTCACGATTCAGGAACGATGAAGACCTATCTGGGAAAGATGCGCGGTGAGCGCCTGCGACGCGATACGCCCGATCTCGGTGATGCCCTCTGGTCATGGCTGGGTGCCATGGCCGGCATGGGGGCGATCTGCTGGCTCAGTGCGCACTGGCTCTCCCAGCAGCTGCTGATCGTGGCCTCCTTCGGTGCCACCTCGGTGCTGCTCTACGCCGCACCGGAAAGCCCCTTTGCCCAGCCACGCAATGTATTGCTGGGCAGCCTGCTCTCGGCGATGGCCGGGGTCGCCTGCTTCCAGCTGCTGGGCGCTACCACGCTGGCGGTGACCCTGGCGGTATCGCTCTCCATCCTGTTGATGCAGCTGACTCACAGCGTGCACCCGCCCGGTGCCGCCGCGGCCCTGATCGCGGTGATCGGCGGGCCCGAGATCACGGGGTTGGGCTGGTGGTATCCGCTGATGCCCATCGGCGTCGGTAGCGCCATCATGGTGGTGGTGGCGGTGCTGGTGAACAACCTGGCCCGCCACCGGCGCTATCCGCTGCACTGGTAGGGGCTCAGAGCCAAGGAGCGCAGAAAAACCGCCATCTCCTTGCCGTAAAACAGGAAGGATCACACCGCTATTCGCTACCTCAAGGGCTCGGTTGTGCCGGGGGCACTCTGCTATTGTGCTGTGGACAATTTCACGCCGCCGACGCGTTGTCGGTGGCCCCACGAGCATTCCCACCAAGGAGGCAGCAGATGGCGAACCCCACTCCCCATGCAAACGTTCCCGCCACCATGTCGGCCATGCTGCTGACCGGGCATGGCGATATCGACAGGCTGGTCTACCGAGATGACGTGCCGACCCCGCGGCCGGGCCCAGGCGAGGTGCTGGTAGGGGTCACGGCCACCGCCAAGAACAACACCGATCGCAAGGCCCGGGAGGGGCTCTACCCGGTGAAGAAGGGCGAGGTGACCTCCTTTGCCATGGGCGGTGAGCCGACCCTGACCTTCCCGCGTATCCAGGGTGCCGATATTGCCGGGCGTGTGGTGGCGGTGGGCGAAGGCGTCGATGCCGCACGGATCGGCGAGCGCGGCCTGCTCGACTTCAACCTCTACCCGGACGCCCGCCGCGACATCAATCTGACCCCGGACTACTACGGCCATGGCGCCGATGGCGGCTTCGCCGAGTATGTCGTCGTGCCCTCGGACCAGTTCCATCATGTACCCAACTCCGAGCTCGACGATGCCGAGCTCGCCGCCCTGGGCATGTGCTCCTATCAGACCGCCTACCATATGTTGACCTCGACCGGCGTGGCTGCCGGTGAGCGGGTACTGGTCAGCGGCGCCAGCGGCGGCGTGGGCACGGCACTGATCCAGCTCTGCCGCATCCTGGGGGCCACTCCCTATGCGGTGAGCCAGCCGGAGAAGGCGGAGGCGCTCGAGGCCCTGGGTGCCGAGGCGGTAATCGATCGCGGCGAGCTCGAGGGCTTCGCCCAGCGGGTCCTCGAGGCCACCGGAGGGGCGCCCATCGATGCGGTGATGGACCTGGTCGGTGGCGAGATGACCGACTGTTTCATCGATACCATGATTCAGGACATGAAGGCGCGCACCAGCTATCCGCGGCTCTCCATCGCCGGGGCCAGCGGCGGCAATATCTCGGAGATCCTGTGGACGCGCATCTACCTCTATCAGGTGCAGATCTTCGGTGTCTCCCATGGCACCCGTGACGAGGCCGAGCAGCTGATCGTCTGGATCCGCTCCGGTAAGCTCAAGCCGGTACTGCATGCCACCTTCCGGCTCTCGGAACTTCACCAGGCCGAGCGCTACTTCGTCAGTCGCGGCAGCAACTTCCTGGGCAAGATCGTGATCGTTCCCGACCGCCAGTGGGAGGCGCATGGTGCTCCCTTCGCCCTTGCCGCTCCCTCTTCCCAGCAGGAGTCGCGCCCATGACCCGCCCGCTCAGCTTCAGGATGATGGACACCCACGCCGGCGGTGATGTCAGCCGGATCGTGTTGGGGGGCATCGACGCCCTGCCCGGCGCCACCGTACGCGAGCAGATGCACTACCTGCGCGATGATGCCGATGGCCTGCGCAAGCTGCTGCTGTTCGAACCCTATGGCGTGCCCGAGATGTCGGTGGACCTGATCGTTCCGGCCAGTGACCCCGAGGCGGCCGCCGGCTACATCATCATGGAGGTGATGGGTTACCCCATCTACTCGGGCTCCAATACCATCTGCACCGCCACCGCGGTCCTCGAGGCCGGCATCGTGCCCAAGCGGGAGGGTGTGCAGCGCTTCACGCTCGAGGCGCCGGCGGGGCTGGTCAGAATCGAGGCGAGGGTGGAGAACGGCGTGGTGGAGGCGATCACCTGCGAGGGGCTGCCCAGCTATATCGATACCTATCGTGCCTCGATCCAGGTGCCGGGGCTGGGCGAGGTGGCCTACAGCGTGGCCTACAGCGGCGGCTTCTATGCCCTGGTGGATGCCGGTGAGCTCGGCTTTCATCTCAACCGCGACGAGGAGCGTGAGCTCGCCGAGTGTGCCCACAGGATCGTCGAGGCGATTCAGGCCGAGCGCGGCTTCTCCCACTACACCCTGGGCGATGTGGGGCCACTGCCCTTCCTGCACTTCATGGGCCCGGTGGAGCAGGTGGCCGATGACTTCTACCGCTCGCGTTCGGCCACCTATGTGCATCCGGGGGTGATCTGCCGCAGCACCACCGGCACCGGGACCTCGGCACGCCTGGCGCTGATGCGCCATGAGGGTACCCTCGAGCCCGGCGACCGGCTGGAGACCATCTCCCTGCGCGAGACCGGCTTTATCGGCACCTTCACCGGTACCCGTCGGGAGGGCGCCCATACGGTGGTGGAGAACACCATCACCGGCAAGGGCCATGTGCTGGGTCACACCGAGGTGGTGGTCAACTGCGACGACCCCCTGGTGGAGTGCAGCGGCCTGCACCATATCCTCAGCGCCCGCCACGGCTGAGTCTTGCTCCCACCATCTTGACTGAGTCGATTCGCCCGCCTTCCCCTTGAGCGCCGCCTCCAAAGGGAGCAGGCTGGCGCTCACTCTTCTTTTCGATTGCCCCCGGAGGCTTCGCATGGCCATCACCAACTTCTCCGATCTGCTAAGCGAAGCGCGCCTGCAGCCCGATGCCCAGCGCCTGCTGTTCGTCTTTACCCGTGCCGAACTGCCGGACAACCCCTCCGCCGAGCAGCGTGCCCGCTTCGAGCGGGGCGAGGGTGGCGTGCTTGCCCCGGTGCTGTGTGTCGACAAGGCTCCCGAGGAGCTGACCGATATGGCCGGCCTGGTGGTGGAGTCGCAGAACACCGGTGTCGAGTGGGACATCGTCTTCGTCGGTGCCCTTTCGGGGCGTGGCAGCGAGGCCCCCGCTTCCGAGCAGGCCGAGGCGCAGCTCGAGCGCATGGTCGAGTCGCTGAAGATGGGCAACGTCGAGGCCTTCCTGGCTCTGGACCGCCAGGGGGAGGCGGTGCGCATCGGCTGACCGTGCACCGCCCCTGTCATAGGGTTGAATTATCAGGGCGATGCCCCCATTCAATTTATACTATCGGGTAATACGGGCTACCATGCCTGCGTATTCCAGCCACCCCTAGGCAACGACGAAAGGAGCATTAACGAATGTCCCTGCTTAACACCGAAATCAAGCCGTTCAAGGCCACCGCTTACCATAACGGTGAGTTCATCGACGTCAGCGAACAGGACGTGAAGGGCCAGTGGAGCATCTTCTTCTTCTACCCGGCCGACTTCACCTTCGTCTGCCCCACCGAGCTGGGTGACCTGCAGGACAACTACGAAGCGTTCAAGAAGCTGGGCGTCGAGATCTACAGCGTCTCCACCGACACCCACTTCACCCACAAGGCGTGGCACGACAGTTCCGAGACCATCGGCAAGCTGACCTACCCGATGCTGGCCGACCCGACCCACACCATCTCGCGCAACTTCGAGGTGCTGATCGAGGATGCCGGTATCGCCGAGCGTGGCACCTTCGTGGTCGACCCCGATGGCAAGATCCAGATCATCGAGCTGAACGCCGGCAACATCGGCCGTAACGCCGAAGAGCTGCTGCGCAAGGTCAAGGCCGCCCAGTACGTGCGTGCCAACCCCAACGAGGTCTGCCCGGCCAAGTGGGAAGAAGGCGAAGAGACCCTGGCGCCGTCACTGGACCTGGTCGGCAAGATCTAAGCCCCGCCCGCGTGGCGAGGCCCTCTTCCGGCCTTGCCACACCGCCCCGGGCACCTCCCCCGCCCGGGGCCCTATTTCGCATCACGAGCCAGATCGATGGCACTGTCAAACCGGCAGGGCGCGGCTAGCTCGTGGCCTGATACTCTCGAACATGAAGGAACACGCTGTCATGTTGGACGACAACCTGAAAACTCAGCTCAAGGCCTATCTGGCCAAGGTCACTCAGCCCTTCGAGATCGTTGCGTCCCTCGATGATGGCGCCAAGTCGAAGGAACTGCATGGCCTGCTGGCCGATATCGTCGGCCTGACCGACAAGATTACCCTCAAGCTTGATGGCGAGGAGGCACGTCGCCCCTCCTTCGCCATCAATCGCCCTGGCGAGGAGACCGGCGTGGTCTTCGCGGGCATCCCCATGGGGCACGAGTTCACCAGCCTGGTGCTGGCGCTGCTGCAGGTGGGTGGCCATCCGCCCAAGGCCAGCGACGAGGTGATCGAGCAGATCAAGGGGCTGGAGGGTGAGCTCAACTTCGAGACCTACTTCTCGCTCTCCTGTCAGAACTGCCCGGATGTGGTCCAGGCGCTGAACCTGATGGCGATCCTCAACCCCAACGTCCATCACGTGGCCATCGACGGGGCCCTGTTTCAGGACGAGGTGGAAGAGCGCCAGGTGATGTCGGTGCCGAGCATCTATCTCAACGGCGAGCCCTTCGATCAGGGACGCATGAGCATGGAGCAGATCCTGGCCAAGGTGGACACCGGTGCCGCCGAGCGCGAGGCCGCCAAGCTCAGCGAGAAGCCGACCTTCGATACGCTGATGGTCGGTGGTGGCCCCGCCGCCGCGGCGGCGGCGGTCTATGCCGCACGCAAGGGCATTCGCACCGGTGTCGCCGCCGAGCGCTTCGGCGGCCAGGTGCTCGACACCATGTCCATCGAGAACCTTATCTCCGTTCCCCATACCGACGGGCCCAAGCTGGCCGCGGCACTGGAGGAGCATGTCAGGGAGTATGAGGTCGACATCATGAACCTCCAGCGTGCCGTCAAGCTGCTGCCGGGTCAGCCGGGCGAAGTGCACGAGGTGCAGTTCGAATCCGGCGCCAGCCTCAAGAGCAGGACCCTGGTGCTGGCCACCGGTGCCCGCTGGCGCGAGATGGGCGTGCCCGGCGAGGCCGAGTATCGCAACAAGGGGGTGGCCTACTGCCCCCACTGTGATGGCCCGCTGTTCAAGGGCAAGCGGGTGGCGGTCATCGGCGGGGGCAACTCCGGCGTCGAGGCGGCCATCGACCTGGCCGGCATCGTCGGCCATGTGACGCTGTTAGAGTTCATGGACGAGATGCGCGCCGATGAGGTGCTGCAGAAGAAGCTGCGCAGCCTGCCCAATGTGGAGATCATCCTGGGGGCCCGCACCACCGAGGTGAACGGCGATGGCCAGCGCGTCAACGGCCTCACCTACGAGGAGCGCGCCAGCGGCGAGATCCGTCGGGTCGAGCTGGAGGGCGTGTTCGTGCAGATCGGCCTGGTGCCCAATACCGAGTGGCTCAAGGATTCACCCATCGAGCTCTCCGAGCGTGGCGAGATCGTCGTCGACGAGCGCGGCATGACCTCTGTGCCCGGGATCTTCGCCGCCGGCGACGTGACCACCGTGCCCTACAAGCAGATCGTCATCGCCATGGGCGAGGGCTCCAAGGCCGCGCTGAGCGCCTTCGATCACCTGATCCGCAGCTGATCCAGGAAGTCCTCGGCTTCCACACCATGCAACGCCCCCGTCGGTTCAACCGGCGGGGGCGTTGGCGTATCCAGGCATCAGCCGATCAGGCCCAGGAAGGGCAGCAGAGTAAGGGTCAACACCCCGGCCAGTGCCAGCACAACCAGCAGCATGCGCACGGGGTGTTGGCGCAGGCGGCGCCACAGGGTGGGGGCTTCACCGCGCTCGGCCAGCGCATCGCGCTCCTCGCGAACCCGTGCGGCGAGCCCCTGCTGATAGCTATCCAGCGCCTCTCTGGCGGCCTCGTAATCGCCCTTGTCGCGCAGCCAGATGGCCGCCACGCCAAGCCCCCAGAAGCCGGCGCGGCTCTCGAAGGTGTCGAAGCCGTGCTGTTCGAGGAGGCGGCGTACCTCGTCGGCCTCCTCCTCGGGCACGTTGTCGAGCCGAAACAGCAGTGTCGCCACTCTGGTTACTCTCCTCTATCGATCAATCGCCGAGTACCTCGGCGCGTTCGATGATCACCGGCGTTTTCGGCACGTTCTGAAGGCGGCCGCGATTGCCGGTGGGCACGCGCTTGATGGTGTCCACCACCTCCATGCCGTCGACGACCCGACCGAACACCGCATAGCCCCAGGTCTGGCCCGACTGGGTGCTGACATGGTCGAGGAAGCCGTTGTCGGCGACGTTGATAAAGAACTGGGCGGTGGCCGAGTGGGGCGCCCCGGTGCGCGCCATGGCCAGGGTGCCGCGGCGGTTCTTGAGGCCGTTGTCGGCCTCGTTCTCGATCGGCTCGCGGGTCGCCTTCTGGGTGAAGTCGGTGTCGAAGCCGCCGCCCTGGATCATGAAGTCGTCGATCACCCGGTGGAAGAGGGTGCCGTCGTAGTGGCCCGACTCGGCGTAGGCGAGGAAGTTCTCGACGCTCTGCGGGGCCTGCTCCTCGTAAAGCTCGATGCCGATGGCACCCTCGCTGGTATGCAGCACCACGTCGGGGGCGGCGTCGGTCTGGGCAAGCGCCAGGGCAGGCAGGGTCGCCGTCAGTAGGGCGAGGGCTAGGCGTCGCATGGGGCACTCCTTGGGGGGTGTCGGTTGATATCGGTACCCAGCATACGGCGCCGGGGCACCGCTGTCAGCGGGGCTCACTCATTGCCTGAGCTCAGGGGCGACAGGCCTGCGCCATGCGGTCCATTGCCTCGCCGGCACCATCGAGGGCGAAGACCATGAACCAGGGGTCGTCGGGGCCGCGCATCATTCGCAGGCGCAGGATCTCGCCCCGGCGCATCTCATCGAACAGCAGTGGCTGCGCGGGAAGATCGAACCGTACATAGAAGCCGCTGTCGCCGCGCTCGGTGCGAAACTCGGCCTGTCCCGAGTGGATGGTCTGCTCATCGACCCTGAGGTCGGCGGGTACCAGGTTGACCACCTGGCTTTCAGGCTGGTGCTCGCCGAGGTCCACGCGCAGCTCCAGCCAGGGTGCCTCGCAGGCGCCGGGGCTGACATTGACGCTGAAGTGGGCGTCGGCGTAGTTATCACCCTCCAGGGCGCGGTAGAGACGCTCCTCGCCGAGGCTAAGAGTCATCGATTGCCAGGCGCCATGGCGCTCGACCTCGGCGACGTTGAACTGCACGGCGTGTACGGTCGTGATCAGAGAGATCAGGCCGGTCAGTGTGGCAATAATACGAAAGATAGGCGTGAAAATAAGGGGCATCCTGGCCTCTTCGCGTGTCGATACGGCGCCTTTGTGGGCAAGAGGCTTCATATCATGCCTGGTAACGGGCCAAGCGCAATGCCGTTATTGCGAGGAGTACGCTTGACGGTCATCGACAGGCCGCATCGGCCAGGAGGGAAACGACACGTAAAATGTGATCAGGATGCGTGGGAAGGGCCGGTATGGTGACCGACCCTCGGCAGAACTTGAGGCTGGCGATCACTCCAGACTGGAGTAATAGGCGGCGATATCGGCGATGTCTTCATCGGAGAGACTCTGGGCCATCGGGGTCATCATGGCGGACATGCCGCCGCCACGCTCGCCGGCACGGTAGGCCTTGAGGCTGCTTTCGAGGTAAGTGGCAGACTGGCCGGCGAGGTTAGGGTAGATGGGGGCGACGGCCATGCCATCGGCACCATGGCAGGCAACGCAGGTGCCGATCTTGCCTTCGCCGGCGGCAGCGTCACCCGCGGCCTGGGTGTTCATGGCCAGGAGGGCACTACCCAGCAGGGTAGCGGCGAGAACCAGTTTCATAGGACATCTCCGGAATGCAACTTCATGCCTGAAAAAGCCCGGTTGTATCGATCAGCCCACCGGGCAGCTGCTGACATCATGCCAGTCGGCATGATGTCAGCGCTTGACGTGCGTCATACTCAGGCTAGACCCCCGAGGAGAAAAAGAAAAATCTAATGGATGTGAGGCTAAAAACGATACTGAGAGCCAAGGGCCGTTCGCCGCGAGATAGGGGCTCACGGGGACGGCGGTTCGTCCAGCTGCAGCAGCTGGATCAGCGGCTGGCGGCGAGGACCCAGCAGGTCCTCCAGGGTGTAGCCATCGAGCACCGCCATGAAGGCGTCCAGGGCCTCGGCAAGGATCTGCTTGAGTCGGCAGGCGGGGGTGATCAGGCACTCGTTGTCGTCGCCGAAACACTCCACCAGGGTCAGGTCGCGCTCGGTGCGACGTATCAGCTCGCCGAGCACGATGCTGTCCGGCTCGCGTCTGAGCAGCAGGCCGCCATGCTTGCCACGAATCGAAGTGATATAGCCGTGGTGGCTGAGGTCCTGGACCACCTTCATCAGGTGGTTGCGTGAAATCTCGAAGCGCTCGGCGATCTCGGTGATGGTGGAGCGCTCTTCACCCTTGACCGCCAGATAGAGCAGCACGCGCAGGGAGTAGTCGGTGAAGCGGGTCAGGTGCATGGCAGAAAGCGTCGCCTCGTATCATGTTCGAATCAGCGTTGGGCCCGGAGGTGGGGCTCGGCGGACGGCGGCGCCGCGTCAGCGGGTCGGCTCAGCACGAAGCCGGCGACCGTAACAAACAGCAACCCCGATGCCACCAGTCCCGGGAGCGGCGCGCCGCCGGCCCACAGCATCGTCCAGCTGACGGTCAGCAGCAGCACCGCTAGAGCCTTGGCGCGTCGTGGTATGGCGCGCCGCTCGCGCCAGGCCAGCAGGGTAGGGCCAAACCGCGGGTGAGAATGCAGCCAGCGCGCCAGGCGCGGCGATCCCTTGGGCGCCGACCAGGCGGCCAGCAGCAGGAAGGGGGTGGTCGGCAGCAGCGGCAGTACCATCCCGGCGGTACCCAGACCGATGCAGCCGTAGGTAAGGCCGCACCAGGCAAGACGCGAAGCGGATCCCGACATGTCATGACCCTCCCTCAACAAAGGAAGCAAGCAGTTAAGCGATAATTCACATGCATTTTAACATCAAAGGCAATGCGAGGGCTGTGCCATGTCAGTGAAAGCTCGCTTCGCGTAGTTAAAATGCCCCATCTGGCGATTGTTCGTTAACGTGCGACGTATTTCAGCTCGCCAAAGAAATTGATCAGGGTCAACTGGCCCTGCATGGGATCCAACGTTTCATCCTCATGCTGGCATACTGCGCACCATCGGGCATTGCCGCGGCGGTGCCAAGGCATTCAACGAGGCCGTTTGACCATGCAAGACCATCAGCTCTTCAATCGTCCCCTGGTCGAGAAATACGATCGTCCCGGCCCGCGCTATACCTCCTATCCCACGGCGCCGCAGTTTCACGCGGCCTTCGCCGAGGATGACTATCGTGCCGCCGCCGAGCGCAGCAATGGTGCCACCGTGCCCAAGCCGCTGTCGGTCTATGTGCATATTCCGTTCTGCAAGAGCCTCTGCTACTACTGCGCCTGCAACAAGATCATCACCCATAACACCGAGCGTGCGGCGGAATATCTGGCCTGGCTGCAGCAGGAGATCCGGGTGCAGGGGGCGCTGTTCGACGAGACCCGACGCATGACCCAGCTGCATCTGGGGGGCGGTACGCCGACCTACCTGAGCAATGACCAGCTCGGCGAGCTGATGGCGAGCCTGGATGCCGCCTTCCACTTCGCGCCGCCCGAGGAGCGCGAGTTCTCGCTGGAGGTGGATCCACGCACGGTGACCCCCGAGCAGATTCACGAGCTCCATGCGCTGGGTTTCAATCGCCTGAGCTTCGGGGTACAGGACTTCGATCCCGACGTGCAGAAGGCGGTCAATCGGGTGCAGAGCGAGGAGGATGTCGTCTCCCTGGTGCATGCCGCTCGCCAGGCAGGCTTCCAGTCGATCAGCGTTGATCTGATCTATGGCCTGCCGCTGCAGACGGTAGCCAGTTTCGATACCACCCTGGACAAGATCATCGCGCTGCGCCCGGACCGGATCGCCACCTACAGCTACGCGCATCTGCCGGAGCTGTTCAAGGCGCAGCGGCTGATACGCCCCGAGGACATGCCGCCTCCGGAGCGCAAGCTGGAACTGCTGGAGCTGACCATTCGACGGCTTACCGAGGCCGGCTACGTCTATATCGGCATGGATCACTTCGCCCTGCCCGATGACGAGCTGACCCTGGCCCGGGAGAACGGCACCCTGCAGCGCAACTTCCAGGGCTACTCCACCCATGCCGACTGCGACATGATCGGCCTGGGCATCACCTCCATCGGCAAGGTAGGCGATACCTACAGCCAGAACGTCAAGGAGACCGCCCAGTATCAGCACCGCCTGCAGGAGGGGCGTCTCGCGGTGTTCCGGGGCTATCGGCTCAGCGACGATGATCGCCTGCGTCGCGACGTGATCAATGCCCTGATGTGCCATAACCGCATCGACTTCGCCGCCATCGAGGCCAAGCACGGCATCGTCTTCCGTGACTATTTCGCCGACGCCCTGGAGGAGCTTCGGGAGATGGCCGATGATGGTCTGCTGGCGATCCGCGATAACGAGATCGAGCTGCTCCCTGCCGGGCGGCTGATGATGCGCAATGCCGCCATGGCCTTCGATGCCTACCTGGCTCATAGCACGGGACGCTACTCGCGCACGGTGTGAACAAAAAAAACCACCCTCGAGGAGGGTGGCGCAAGACCGTGTCTAGCAATGAGAGGGAGAAACCAGGCCAGGAGACTGGCGGGCCCTGCCTGGTGGCGACGCCTCATCAACGCCGCCAATCAAAGAGTAATCGTTCGCGTTTGTGTCGTCAACACAAATGCGAACGCTTTTTATTAATGGCTCATTTCAGGTTCCCGCCATACGCAGCCACAGTGGCAGGGTCGCCATGGCCAGCAGCGTCTGGCCGGTGATCACGGCGGCCATCATCTCGGCATCCCCGCCCAGCTGGCGGGCCAGGATATAGGCCGAGGTGGCGGTGGGTAGCGCGGCGAACAGCAGCACCACATCGCGACTCACCGGGTCGAGCCCCAGCAGCAGTGCCAGTGCCAGTGCCAGTGCCGGCATCAGCGCCAGCTTCACCAGGTGACTTGCCCAGATTCCACGATCGAGGCGTACCAGGGCGGCGGGACGCAGGGCCACGCCCACCGCCACCAGTCCCAAAGGCAGGGCGGCACGCCCCAGCAGTTCCACCGTGGCTTCGCTCCACCCCGGCAGGCCGATGCCGCCGATATTGAGCCCGATGCCGACCAGGCAGGCCAGGATAAGAGGGTTGCGGCCCAGGGCCGCCAGGCTCTTGGCGAGGCTGCCGCGCCCCAGGGTACCGGCGGCGATAAAGCTGGAGACACAGAGGACATTGACCACCGGGACCATCAGCGCCACGGCCACCGCGGCTACCGTGGCTCCCGGGAGACCGTGCAGTGCCGCGGCGCCGGCCACCCCTACATAGGTGTTGAAGCGCAGCGCCCCCTGGAAGGCCGAGGTGAAGGCCGCGGCCTGCATGCCCAGCCAGCCACGCAGCCGCCATAGCACGATGGCGAAGGCGCCCATGGGGCCCAGCAGGGCGATCGCCACACGGGTCACCGGCACCTGGCTGACATCCGCGGTGGCCAGGGTCGCCACCAGCATGGCGGGGAACAGCAGGAAGTAGATCAGTCGCTCCAGCTGTGGCCAGAAGTCGGCACCCGGCTGGCGCAGCCAGCCCAGCACGCTGCCCAGCAGGATTAGCAGGAACAGGGGCCCCAGGGCACCCGCTATGTCCGCCATGTCGGTCTCCTTGGTCTCGTTACCTGCGACATCGTTCCGCAGTCTGCCACAAACGAATGCTGATAAGCTTGCCACTACCGGTTCTCTGTGCGATGACCCCGACCCCTATGCCTGACTCTCCCACGACTGCTTCACGCCCGCCGCTGCTGCGCCTGCTGGTGCTGTTGACCCTGGGCACGGTGGCCATCGCCCTGTGGTTCCTGGTCAGCCACCTGCTGCGTGACATCGGACAGGTGCGCTGGTATCCCGAGTCGCCGGAATGTCAGCTGAGTAGCGGGCCCTGTCTGGCCAGGTTGGGCGAAGAGCGCCAGCTGACACTCGACCTCGGCGTGCGTGGCGAGATACGCGCGCTGCAGCGCTTGCCGCTGGAGGTGTCCCTGCAGGGGGTGAAGGCCGAGCGCGTGATGGTGGACTTCGTCGGACGCGACATGGACATGGGACTGCACCGCTACCCCCTGAGCCTCGGGGCGGATGGCCACTATCGGGGCGAGGGACAGATACCCATCTGTACCGAGGCGGTGATGCCCTGGCGGGCACGGGTGGTTATCGAGACGGCCGATGGTAAGCTCGGGAGCGGGTTTGATTTCGAGGTCAGGGGAGACGCACCATGAAACGCAAGGGAGTCTGGGCCGGGGTGGCATTGATCGTGCTGATGGCGGTGGGCGGTGTCGGCTGGTATCAGCAGCAGCTGACGGCGGGAGTCGACGGCGGCCCCGTCGGCGGGCCGGTAGAGCTGCCCTCGACCCGGGGGGAGTTCAGCCTCGAACACCTGGGCGATGACCAGCTGGCGGTCCTGTTCTTCGGCTATACCCACTGCCCCGATGTCTGCCCCATGAGCCTGGCGGTGGTGCGTCAGGCGCTGGCCGAGCTCGAACCCGCCCAGCGTGAGCGGCTCGTGCCGTTGATGGTCTCGCTGGATCCCGAGCGCGACAGCCTCGCGCGGCTGGAGGAGTATCTGGCGTTCTTCGGCGAGCGCTTTATCGGTGCCACCGGCCGCACGGCCCAGCTCGAGGAGCTGGCCGGGCGCTACGGGGTGGTATGGCGCAAGGTCGATGCGCCGGACTCCGCCATGAATTACACCATCGACCACAGTTCGTCGCTCTATCTGGTCGACCGTGAGGGGGAGATCCAGCGCCGGGTGCTCTATTCCCCCTCCCATCGCGGGCTGCTCGCCGCGCTGCACGACACTCTCTAGTCCTGACCCGTTAGTCCAGCTCTGCTGGCCCGGTTCCGCTAGTCCAGCTCCTCTACCCGGCCTGACCCAGCCTGTGCACCCGCCACCAAGCCTAGCGCGACGGCAGCGCTTCCTGAAGCCGCTCCAGCATGGCCATCAGCGCGCGGGTCTGGGTGCCCTGGCGGCTGTCATGCATGGGGTCGAGCTGCCAGGTGCTCTCCGCATAGCCCCACCAGTCCCAGCATGCCTGCGGGTTGCCCAGGCGCGTCTCGGTCTGTGGGTAGATCACGATACGCCGGTTCTCGGCCGCCCAGGCGTTGAGCCCGGTATGGCTAACGAAGGTGTCGCCGATCTGTTCGGCGGCCATGCCGCAGCCGTGCAGGGCCATGCTGACCTCACAGCCCCCCTCCTCGCAGCCTTCCGGCACGAACAGGTAGCCGGTATCGGCCAGCCCCCTGGCGTCGTAGTCGCCCTGGTCGAAGCGCCGCAGCTCGCCGGCGGCCTCGCCATCGGCGGGCGGCGTCAGGTCACCGTGCAGCCAGTTCAGGGCGTCGCCGGCGATATCGCTGTCACAGGCCAGCAGGTGGGGAGGGCCCGCGTCACGACAGTCGGCCAGCGCGCCGTCATCGGCCTGGCCGAGCGTGGCGTCGACGGGCCAGCCGTGGCCCACATCGGCGTCCTGGCGCCACTGCAGCTGCGAGGGATCGCTTAGCCAGCCCCGAAACTGCTCGACCAGCGCCCCTCCCAGCCGTGGCTCGACCACCTCGTCGGCGCCGCCGTGCCAGACATAGACCCTGAGTGACTCAAGCGCCTCGGCCTCACCGACCAGGTCGCGTTCACGGTAGCCGACAAGGCGTTGCTCCAGGGCCTGCATATCGGGCATGCCGCGTCGGGTGGTCATGCACTGACCCAAGGCCAGACCCAGCGAGCCCTGGGCGCAGGACCAGGGACCCGCGGCGAGCACGCCGAGACCGGCGAAGCGCTCCGGCCAGGCCACGGCCAGCTGGGTCGCCATGTAGCCACCCGAGGAGACGCCGATGACGCTGGCATTCTCGGCGCTGGCGGCCAGGGCCGGGAGCTGCCGGGGAGAAGGGGGCGTATCGGCGAGCAGCGCAGTCGTGGGCAGCGTGGCAAGGATCGCACCGGCCGCCCAGGTGGCCGAGCGAGACTTACTCACTGGCCTGGCTATCGTCGACGGCATCCTCGGCGCCGTCGTCAACGCTCTCTTCTGCCGAGGCTTCGTCGGCGCTGTCGCCGGATGATGCCTGCGCGTCGTTGATGCCGAGCAGCTCGACCTTGAAGGTCAGGGTCTCGTAGGGGCCGATGGGGCCCTGGCCCTGGGCGCCGTAGGCGAGCTCGTGGGGAATGACGATCTCCCAGGTATCGCCCACGCTCATCAGCTGCAGGGCTTCCTGCCAGCCCTCGATCACCTGGTCGACGCGAAAGCTGACCGGGTTGCCGCGCGCATAGGAGCTGTCGAAGACCGTGCCGTCGATCAGGGTGCCCTCGTAATGCACCTCGACGCTGTCCTGGGCGCCGGGGGTGGCGCCGTCACCGGAGGCCAGCTCACGATACTGCAGGCCGGAGTCGGTGGTCTCGACACCTTCGCGCTCGGCATTCTCGGCCAGGTAGGCCTCGCCCTCGGCGCGGTTGGCCTCGGCGGCGGCTTCGGCCTCCGCCTGGCGGGCCGCGGCGGCCTGCTGCTGGAAGGTCATCAGCGCCTCGGCCATCTCCTCGTCGCTCATCTCGAGATCGTCGCCGGCGAAGACGTCCTGGATGGCCTGGGTGAAGGCGTCGACATCGAGGTTCTCGACATCCTGCTGGATGCTCTGGCCCAGGGTCACGCCCAGGCTGTAGCCCAGCTTCTCTTCATCGCTTTCCGGGGCCCCCATTGCCAGGGGCGCGGCACCCAGCAGGGCGGCGAGTGAGGCGGTGGTCAGCAGTCGTTTCATGTGGCTCTCTTGTGATTCCGGCTTGTGGTTCCGGCGCCGGTGGCGCCTGGGATGAATGCGAATCATGGGACTCTAACAGGGCCGTCCCGGTTCCGCATCCGAGCGAAACCGGGACGAAGAGGGGAAGGCTCAGACCACCAGGGTGGGGCAGTGGGCGGAGCCCGCCACGCGCTGGGAGACACTCCCCAGCAGCAGGCTCTTGTCACCGCCGGTGCCCTGGGCACCGATCACGATCAGGTCGCACTCGCGCTTGCGGGCGAAACGCACGATGGTGCGCGAGGGGCGGCCGGCCTTGACGAAGGCGCGCAGCCTGTCGGCGGGCACCCCCATCTCGATGGCCTGATTCTTGGCGTGCACGGCGATCTCGGTGGCGTACTCCTTGAGGACGTCGTGGGGGATCTCCAGCTTGTCGGGCACCATGGAGAGCGATGCCTCGAGCAGGCTATGGTGCTTGAAGACACACAGCAGGTAGAGCTCCGCGCCGGTGAGCAGCTGTAGCCCCACGCCCTTCTCGAGGGCCTTGATTGCACCCTTGGAGCCATCCACCGGGACCAGGATCCGATTGAACATGGTTCTCTCTCCTTGGCTCAGTTGAAGGCCACGTCGCGCAGGAACAGGGCGATCTGCGGGAACATGATCAGCAGTGCCGCGGCCAGTATCAGCATGAAGATAAAGGGCGGTGTCCCCTTGATCACATCCAGGTAGGGGCGCTTGAAGATCGCGATGGCGGTGAAGATGTCACAGCCGAAGGGTGGCGTGGCCGAGCCAATGGCTACCTGCAGGGTGATCAGGATACCCACCAGGACCGGATCGAGGCCGGTGGCGGCGATCGCCGGGGCGAAGATCGGGGTCAGTACCAGGATGACCACGATGGGGTCGACGAACATGCAGGCCACGAAGAAGGAGATGCAGATCGCGATCAGCACGCCGGTGGGGCCTGCCTCGTTGATGCCCACGGCCTCCAGGATCGACTGGGGAATCTGCGCGAAGGAGATGATCCAGGAGAAGCCGTTGCCCGCGGCCACCAGCACGAACACCACCGCGGTGATCAGGCCGGTGGACTTGGCGATCGCATAGATGTGCTGCATCTTCAGCGAGCGGAAGACGACGAACTCCAGGAATACCGCGTAGAGCACACAGGCGGCGGCGGCCTCGGTGGGACTGAAGATGCCCCCATAGATACCGCCGACGATGATTACCGGGAACCCCAGGGGCCACAGTGCCTGACGAACGGCGGTGAATCGCTCGCCCCAGGTCGCTCTGGGCTCGGTAGGGACACCGCGGATCATCGCATAGGCGACGCAGTAGGCCGAGAACATCGCCAGGATCATCAGCCCGGGCCCGATACCGGCGATAAACAGCTCGGCGATGGAGGTCTCGGAGATGACTCCGTAGATGATCATGCCGATGCTCGGCGGAATCAGGAAGGCGATATCACTGGCATTGATGATCAGTGCCAGGGTAAAGGCGTCGGAGTAGCCGGCCTTGAGCATCTTGGGGCGCAGCGGTGAACCCACCGCCACCACGGTGGCCTGGGTGGAGCCCGAGACGGCGCCGAACAGGGTGCAGGAGGTGGCGGTCGAGACCGCCAGGCCGCCCTTTATATGGCCGATGAAGGACATCACCATGGCGATCAGGCGGTCTGCCGACTGGCCGCGGGTCATGATGTCGGCGGCGAGGATGAACATCGGTACCGCGATCAGCGAGGCGGGGCGGATACCGGCCATCATCTGCTGGATCAGGGTATCCATCTGGCCCAGGCCATTGAACATCATGAAGAAGCCGATCACCGCGGCGGTGATCAGCGGGATCATCATCGGAAAGCCCAGCAGCAGCAGGGCGATCATGGTGCAAACCATTATGGTGGTCATTGTGCGTTCCCCTCGGGCCTTAGCCCTGCGTCAGACTTCCGTTTCCGTATCCTTGTAGCCATCCAGCACACTGGTCGACAGGTAGACGTCCCTGGAGGTCATGTTCTTGATGGCAGTCAGCAGGTACTGGATCCCGGTGATCAGAAATCCCAGCGGCGCCCAGACGTAGATCAGCCAGATCGGAAAGCCCAGAGCCGGCAGCACCCTGCCCTTGGACTGCAGGTCGAGGATGTAGACGAGCGAGTAGTAGAGCAGGAAGAACATCACCAGCGCGGTGAACAGGGAGATGATGATCATCAGGGCGCGGCGCCCGCCTACCGGCAGGGCATCGTAGATGGCCGACATGCGGATATGCCGGCCATGGCGTGCCGCATAGCCGATACCGGCGAAGGTGATCATGATGATCAGGATGCGGTTGATCTCGCCGGTAAAGAAGATGCTGTCACCGATCACGAAGCGAGCGATCACGTTGGCGATGGTATTGACGGCCATCAGCAGCACGCCCATGGCCAGCAGCACCGCCTCCAGCTTGCTTATCAGGGTATCGACCGCCCCCAGCGGCCCGGGGAGGCCGGAGCGATAGGCCTTTTCGGCTTCTTCATCTGTCATGGCTGCACTCCCTTCAGCATGCAGTGTGGTAAGACGCGTCTCGACAGTCAGCATACGCCCTGCAGAGCCGCGGCGTGGCTTGAGGGTCAACGCTGGGTGCACGCAGCGCGTCCCCTCAGGCTGTCGTCGTCGTTATAACGAACAGGGGGTGGCCCGAGATGGGCCACCCCCTGAGCATGGCGGTGGGAGGCAGTTACTCCTCGTCGGAGGTCACGGCCTCGAGGTCGGCCTTGAACTGCTCGAGCAGCTCGGCACCGTCTTCGCCGGCCATCTCGACGTAGGCCTCCTCGACCTGCGGCGCGCGCTCGCGCAGCGACTGCATCTGCTCCTCATCCAGGCGAGTGTAGGTGCAGTTGTCGCAGTCCTCCTTGATCTTGTTCAGGGCTTCCTCGGACAGGCCCTGGATGTGTTCGATGGTGTGGTCATAGGCCGCTTCCGAGGCGTCACGTACCAGCTGCTGATCCTCCTCTGAGAGGCCATCGAAGAAGTCCTGGTTGGCCATCATGGCGGTGGTGAACCAGCCGTGGCCGGTGAACACCAGGTTCGGGGATACCTCGTAGAGACCGCCGGACTGAATCCAGAAGATCGGGTTCTCCTGGCCGTCGAGGATACCGGTCTGCAGGGCGCCGTAGACCTCGCCCCAGGGCAGCGGCGTGGGGGTCGCGCCGAAGGCGTTGTAGGTCTCGGAGAGCAGCGGGTTGGTCATCACGCGGATCTTCTTGTTCTCGAAGTCGTCCACGGATTCGATGGGTTCGTCGGTGGTGACCACCATCTCGCCTTCGGGGTACATCTGGAGCAGTTCCAGCCCCTGCTCGGCGTAGAGCTCGGGGAACATCTCGTTGATGGCCTTGCTCTTGTCGAAGAACTCGATGACGGTCTCTTCGTCGGTGGGCAGCAGATAGGGGACGAAGAAGATCTGAGCCTCGGGAATCAGCGAGCCGGTAAAGCCGGGCGACTGATTGACGAACTGCAGGATGCCGTTCTGGGTCTGCTCCATGATGTCATCGGACTCACCGAGCTCGCCGAAGCGGTAGATCTGCACGCTGTGGTCGGAGTTTTCCTCGATATACTCCTTGAAGGCCACGGCGAAGACGTCCTGAACGTCGCCCTCGTACTCCTCGTGGGCATAGCGCCAGTTGTCTGCCATGGCGGCGGAGGTCATGCCGAACATCAGTGCGCCGATACCGGCGGTGGTCAACAGCTTGTGTGACTTCATTCTTGTAGCCCCTTCTGCAGGTTTTGCCCGGGCTCGCAGGAGCTTGCCACAAGGCATCGAGGGAATATTAGATTCACGCGGCTTTTTCAGGCTAGCGTGGGCTCCGGGGAGGGTCAAGGCGCGTCACCAGGCGATTTAGCGTTGAAAGGTGGGCTTTTTTCTGTAGTTGCAGGGCGTCTTGCAGGGTTTTTTCCGCCGGCTGATCGGCGGGGGAAAGCGTCCCCAGTGGGTGGGTCATGGCCAGTGCTTCCAGCCGCGCGAGCGTCTCTCGTTCGGCCTGAAGTTCCGCCTGCTTGAGGGTATCACGTAGCCTGGCCACGCCCTCGAGTGATCCGGCGGCGACCTTGAGCTCGCGGCGCAGGCGCCGCAGCGGCAGGGTGACATCGCGTTGCCAGCGGTGTATCTCGACAAGCGCCGATTCGCAGTCTGGCTGCGGCACGGCGCCATGCCGCAGCAGCCAGCAGCGCCACAGCAGTTCACAGACATCGACCCCGGCGTCGTCCTGCAGCTGCAGGCAGGCAGCCTCGACCCCTTCCCGGGCGTAAAGCGTCAGGGCAAAGGGCCACAGCGGCTCTTCGGCGAGTCGAGCCCGCAGGATGGTCAGCATTTCGGTAGAATCGTCGATCATTGTCCTTTCGCCGCCGCCTCGAGCGGCGGCCACACTCTTGTGGAGCCCGCATGATCGCACTGCGCCAAGTTTCCCTGCAACGCGGCACCCAGGCCCTGCTCGAGGGCGCCGACCTGACCCTGCATGCCGGTCACAAGGCGGGCATCGTCGGCGCCAACGGGGCCGGCAAGTCGAGCCTGTTCAAGCTGCTGCTCGGTGAACTGACGCCGGACCGCGGTGAGATCGAGATGAGCGGCGGGCAGCGCATCGCGCATATGGCCCAGGAGGTGGAGGCGCTGTCGCGCTCGCTGCTCGATCATGTTCTCGATGGTCATACCGAGCTGCGTCGGGCCGAGGCGGCCCTGGCAGAGGCCAGGGAGGCCGGCGACGTCCATCGTGAGGCGGAGCTGCACGGCGTCATCGAGGCGCTGGACGGCTACAGCGCCCCGGCCAGGGCCGCCCAGCTGCTGGTAGGCCTCGGCTTCGCCCAGCAGGATCTGGAGCGCCCTCTATCATCCTTCTCGGGGGGCTGGCGGATGCGCGTCAACCTGGCGCGCACCCTGTTCATGCCCTCCGATCTGCTGCTGCTCGACGAGCCCACCAACCATCTCGACCTGGATGCCCTGCTGTGGCTCGAGCAGTGGCTGACACGCTATCCCGGCACCCTGCTGCTGATCTCTCACGACCGCGATTTCCTGGATGCGGTGTGCGACAGCATCGTGCACTTCGATCGCCGTTCCCTGGTGCTCTACCGCGGCAACTACACCACCTTCGAGCGCACCCGGGCCGAGAAGCTGGCGCTGCAGCAGGCCGAGGCCGCCAAGCAGCAGGCGCGCCGCGAGGAGATCGAGCGCTTCGTGGCTCGTTTCCGCGCCAAGGCCACCAAGGCCCGCGCGGCCCAGAGCCGTCTGAAGATGCTCGAGCGCATGGGCGACATCGCCGTGGCGCATGCCGACTCTCCCTTCCATTTCAGCCTGCCCGCCGCGGACAAGACCTCCCACCCACTGCTGGTGCTGGACGAGGCACGACTGGGCTATCGCCCCAAGGGCGAGGCGCCGGGCACGGAAAAGGTCCAGCTCGACAACGTCAGGCTGACGCTGCTGCCCGGACAGCGCATCGGCCTGCTGGGCCCCAATGGCGCCGGCAAGTCGACCCTGATCAAGACGCTTACCGGTGAGCTTGCGCTGCTCGCCGGCAAGCGCATCGCCGGGGAGCATCTCAAGGTCGGCTATTTCGCCCAGCATCAGCTGGAGGGGCTGGATCTCGCCTCCACCCCCTTCATGCATGTGCAGCGCCTCTCACCTACCGCCAGCGATCAGGAGATCCGCAACTTTCTGGGTGGCTTCGGCTTCCCGGGTGACGATGTCTTCGGTGAGGTGGGGCGCTTCTCGGGGGGTGAGAAGGCGCGCCTGGCGCTGGCCCTGGTGGCCTGGCAGAAACCCAATCTGCTGCTGCTCGATGAGCCCACCAACCACCTGGACCTCGAGATGCGCGAGGCGTTGACCGAGGCGCTGGCGGGTTTCGAGGGCACGGTGATCATCGTCTCTCACGACCGGCACCTGTTGCGTGCCAGCGTGGATGAGTTCTGGCGGGTGGCCGATCACCGGGTGGAGCCCTTCGACGGTGATCTGGAGGACTATCGGCTATGGCTCAAGGCCCGCCTGGAGGGCGAGCGCCGCGAGGCCCGCGGAGAGAGGGAGGAGCGCCAGCTCGACGGGGGCGCGTCGAAGGAGGATCGCAAGGCGTCGCGTCGCGCCGCCGCCGAGCTGCGCGAGAAGCTGCGCCCGCTGAAGAAACAGCGTGATCGCGCCGAGCAGGCCATGGAGAAGGTCCAGGCGGAGCTTGCCGGGGTGGAGGAGGGGCTCGGGGATGCCGAGCTCTATACCGACCCCGCCCGCAAGGAGGAGCTTACCGCGACCCTGGCCCGCCAGGGTGAGCTCAAGTCCCGCCTCGAGGATCTGGAGGCGGAGTGGCTCGCCGCCGAGGAGGCACTGGAAACCATGGAGGCTGAACTCGGTGGCTGAGGTGTCTGTGTCTGGGAGAGCCGGGCAAGCACGAAAAGCGACATATACCCCGGGTTGCTGGCGCAAGCGAAGCGACGTCCGGCGATCGCCAGGGATGGAGAGCGAGGGTCACCCGTGAGGGGTTATGTTGTGACCCGACGGACAGGTCGCGAGCGCAGCGGCAGGGTTTCAAACCGGGGGGCGCGACTCGTGCTTGCACGGTGTGAACAGGCTTGCAGCAGGCTCAGCTTTCGAGCAGAAAGGTCACCGGGCCGTCATTGACCAGCGCGACCTGCATATTGGCGGCGAACTCGCCGCTGGCGACCTTCGGCCAGGCGGCTTCGGCGCGTTCCAGCAGTCGATGGAAGAGGCGGTCGCCATCGGCGGGCGGGGCCGCGCTGGAGAAGCTGGGACGCAGCCCCTTGCGGGTGTCGGCGGCCAGGGTGAACTGGGAAACCAGCAGCAGGCCGCCGTCCACCTGCTGCAGATTGAGATTCATCTTGCCCTCGGCATCGCTGAAAACCCGATAGTGCAGCAGCTTGTGCAGCAGCCGCTCCACGGCGGCCTCGTCGTCTCCCTTCTCCACGCCGACCAGGGCCAGCAGGCCGTGGTCGATGGCCCCGACCACGCTTCCCTCCACCTCGACACTGGCGCGGGTCACGCGCTGAATCAACGCCTTCATCCCTGTCTCCCTGCAATCACGAACGCCGCGCAGGGTATCACATGCCGGTCGAGCCCTCCGCTACCAGGCACGACACAGCATGATGTCGCAGTGGGGCTCGGCCAGCAGCGACTCGGTGATCAGGCTCTGGCGGCCGAGCTGGCCCCGGCTACCCAGCGCCAGCAGATCCGGCGGCTGGTGACGCAGCCGGTTCATCAGCACCTCCAGAGGGGCCCCCTGCTCCAGCACCAGCGCCACCTCGGGCACGTCGTCGAGCTCGGCCATTAGGCGCTCGACCTCGGACTCCAGCTGGGCCTTCAGGCGTGCCACCTCGCGGTCGCGCCAGCGGGCGAAGTCGCTGCGCGAACCCAGCTCACGCTCGCCGGGAATGTCCCAGGCGTGGAGCAGGGTCAGGCGCGATTCGGGGAAGCGCCGCAGGGTCTCGCGCAGGGTGTGCCGGGAGGTGAGCGAGAAGTCCATGGGCAGCAGGACCTCTTGCCAGTCCTGGTTGGCGGTGTGGCTCACCGAGAGCACCGGGCAGGGGGCGCTGCGCAGCACCCGGGCCAGGGTGGTTCCGGCAACAAGGTCGGGCTGGCCGCGCTTGCGGTGGGCACCCAGCACGATCATGTCCACCTCGCGCTCGTGGGCTTCGCGGATGATCTCGGCGAAGGGGGTGCCGGTGACCGTCTGCAGCAGCACCCGCGGCTCCGGAAGGGCATACTCCTCGCGGATATCGGTGAGGGTGGCCTGCATGTCGGCTACCACGGCCTCCTCCAGGTCGTGAAGCACGCGGCGAGGCAGGTAGGGGTCGAGCACGTGGAGGACATCGAGGCGTGAACCCTGCTCGGTGGCCAGGCGAATGGCCCTGGCGAAGGCGGCACGGTTCTCGGCCGAGAGGTCGCAGGCGAACAGCAGGGTCGAGTTCATGACGGCTCCTGGGCGTGGCGCCACGGCGGTGTAGATCTTTAGCATGGGAGGCCTCGGCCATTGCTGCAAGGCGTGCGGCAAGGCCGAGGCACCGAAGGGGGTTACCACCAGGCGTGGAAGTGGTGCACCGGTCCATGGCCGTGGCCCACCCCCAGGCGTCGACTGGCGGCCAGCGCCTCGCCCAGCCAGCGCTTGGCCGATGCCACCGCTTCCTGGAGGGTGTCGCCCCGCGCCAGATGCGCGGTGATCGCCGAGGAGAGCGTGCAGCCGGTGCCGTGGAGGTTGGTGGTATCGACCCGGGCCCCCTCGATCCAGGTGGCCGCCTCGTCGGTGACCAGCAGGTCGGGGCACTCCTCGCCGCGCAGGTGCCCCCCCTTGAGCAGGGTGGCGCCGGCCCCCAGCTCGCGCAGGGCGGGGGCCATGGCCAGCATGCCGGTGCGGTCGATCGGAGCGGGGAGGCCCAGCAGCACCGCGGCCTCGGGCAGGTTGGGAGTGATCAGGTCGGCCTGGGGTACCAGGACCTCGCGCACCGCGCGGATGCCGGCGTCGTCCACCAGGATATCGCCGCTCTTGGCCACCATCACCGGGTCGAGTACCACCCAGCGAGGCCGGCGTTGCGCCAGGCTGTCGCGGATCACCTCGGCGACCTCGAGGCTGGCCACCATGCCGATCTTCGCCGCATCGATGCGCACGTCGTCGAGCAGGGTCGCGAGCTGAGCGGCGATAAAGTCGGCGGGCACCGGGTGAACCCCGCTGACGCCACGCGTGTTCTGGGCGGTCAGGGCGGTAATGACGCTGGTAGCATAGGCGCCCAGCGCCGAGAAGGTCTTGAGGTCGGCCTGGATGCCGGCGCCGCCACTGGGGTCGGCGCCGGCGATGGTCAGGGCATTGGGAATCCGGTCTGAGAGGGTCATCGTCGTTATGTCATCACAGGGTCATTGGAGACTTGCCAGCCTACTGCAAGGGCAGTGGGGTAGGCCATGCTGAGCCTCTTTCTGGTGGCCCTGGCCAGTGCCACCCTGCTGCCCGGTGGCTCCGAGGTATGGCTGGCCCGTCTGTGGTGTCTGGAACAGCCGGCCCTGGCGCTATGGGCGGTGGCCACCGCCGGCAATACCCTGGGCAGCCTGGTCAATGTGGCCCTGGGCCGCTACGCGCGCCACTTCCAGGGACGTCGCTGGTTTCCCGCCTCGCCGGCGAGCCTGGCGCGGGCGGAGCGCTGGTACCAGCGCTTCGGCGAATGGAGCCTGCTGGCCTCCTGGGCGCCGGTGATAGGTGATCCGCTCACCGTGCTGGCGGGCCTGTTCAGACTATCCTGGTGGCGGGCCACCCTGCTGATCGGGCTGGCCAAGGCGGGGCGCTATGCGCTGGTACTGTGGCTCGCCGAGGCCTGGCTGGCCCCGCTGTGCAGATAGGGGAGGGCACGGTCGCTGGAAAATCTCCCATCTTCTCCTAAGCTGATGGCGAGAATACGTAAGGCTGCTACTTATGCTGCCAGGCAACATGGTGGATGTGCCGGATCGTTCAGACGACATGGCATGAAGGTGGCATAGGCAGGGAAGCAGCGGATTTAGCGAGGAAGCGTGCATGGATCAGGAGACAGCGTTGATGGCCGAATACTGGGGCATTGGGTTCTTCATCCTGGCGGTCTTCGTTCTGTGCGCCTTCATGATCGGTATGTCCGCCATGCTGGGGGGGCGTAGCCGGGGTCGCAGCAAGGCACTACCCTTCGAGAGTGGCATCGTCGGCGCCGGCAGCGCCCGGCAGCGCTTTTCCATCCAGTTCTATCTGGTTGCCATGCTGTTCGTGATCTTTGACATCGAGGCGGTCTTCCTGTTCGCCTGGGCGGTATCCGTGCGCGAGGTCGGCTGGGCCGGGTTCTGGGGGGCGGCACTCTTCATTCTTATCCTGCTGGCGGGGCTGGTCTATGACAGCCGTGTCGGCGCGCTCAGCTGGGCCCCCAGGGGCAGCGATGGCATGCACCGTAGCGATCCGGCTCGGGTGCGACACTCGCCCGACGCCACACGCGAATCCGCCTAGCGGGACTCCACTCTTTGGATTTCAGGGGAGACATCGATGACGTACACCCTGACTCGGGCCGACGACGCCGTCGCCGAGGAGGCGCGCTACCCCTTGGAGAAGCGCCAGCACGTCGCGGACCCGATGCGTGAGCAGGTCCATCGCAGCGTCTTCACCGGCAAGCTCGAGGAGGTGCTGAACTCGACGGTCAACTGGGGACGCAAGCACTCGCTGTGGCCCTACAACTTCGGTCTCTCCTGCTGCTATGTCGAGATGACCAGCGCCTTCACGGCACCCCACGATATCGCCCGCTTCGGCGCCGAGGTGATCCGCGCCTCGCCGCGCCAGGCGGACTTCATGGTCATCGCCGGCACCTGCTTCGTGAAGATGGCACCGGTCATCCAGCAGCTCTACGACCAGATGCTCGAGCCCAAGTGGGTGATCTCCATGGGCTCCTGCGCCAACTCCGGCGGCATGTACGACATCTACTCGGTGGTGCAGGGAGTCGACAAGTTCCTGCCGGTGGACGTCTACGTGCCGGGCTGCCCGCCGCGCCCCGAAGTCTTTCTGCAGGGGCTGCAGCTGCTTCAGGACTCGATACAGGAGGAGCGTCGGCCGCTCTCCTGGGTGGTCGGCGATCAGGGCGTATATCGTGCCGAGATGCCGTCCCAGCGTGAGAGGAACCGCGAGCGACGCATCCAGGCGACGCAGCTGCGCACGCCGGACAGCGTCTAGGGGGCACCTGCAACCTGCTTCACGACAGCCTGGGCAGGCTATGGATCGGCATGCCTTACCGTCATGACTTCAGGACGAGGGGATCTCTACCAGGATGAACGTCGACCACACCGACACCCGTGCAACATCCGCTCTCGATGGCCGAGCCGGCTCGCTGGTCGAGAGGCTGAGCGAGCGCTTCGGCGCGCAGCTGCTCCACGAGCAGGCCACCCTGACCGGCATGCCGGTGCTCTGGGTGGCACGGGAGGCGCTGCTCGAGGTGTTGGAGACGCTGCGCGCTGCACCGGAGTCTTTCGAGATGCTCTTCGATCTCTCTGCCACCGACGAGCGCCTGCGAGAGCATCGGGCGGCACCGCCGGCGGCGGACTTCACCGTCTTCTACCAGCTGCTGTCGGTTTCGGGGAATCGCGACATCATGCTCAAGGTCGCCCTGGACATGGACGACCTGCGTCTGCCCAGCGCGGCGGGCCTCTACCGCAACGCCAACTGGTATGAGCGGGAAGTCTGGGACATGTTCGGCATCCGCTTCGAGGGCCATCCCAACCTTTACCGCATCCTGATGCCGCCGACCTGGAACGGCCACCCGCTGCGCAAGGATCATCACGCCCGGGCCACCGAGTTCGACCCCTACACCCTGACCGTGGAGGGGCAGGACCAGGAGCAGCAGGCGCTCAAGTTCGATCCCGAGGCCTGGGGGATGCGGCGCCAAAACGAGAACACGGAGTTCATGTTCCTCAACCTGGGGCCCAATCACCCCTCCGCTCACGGCGCCTTTCGCATCGTGCTGCAGCTCGACGGCGAGGAGATCATCGACTGCGTGCCGGATATCGGCTATCACCATCGCGGCGCGGAGAAGATGGGGGAACGCCAGTCCTGGCACAGCTTCATCCCTTATACCGACCGTATCGACTACGTGGGCGGGGTGATGAACAACCTGCCCTACGTGCTGGCGGTGGAGAGGCTCGCGGGGATCGAGGTGACCGAGCGCGCCCGGACCGTGCGGGTGATGATGGCGGAGCTGTTTCGCATCACCAGCCATCTGCTGTTCCTGGGTACCTATCTTCAGGACCTCGGCGCCATGTCGCCGGTCTTCTATACCTTCACGGATCGCCAGAAGGGCTACGAGGTGATCGAGGCGATCACCGGCTTTCGCATGCATCCGGCGTGGTTTCGTATCGGCGGCCTGATGCAGGACCTGCCCAAGGGCTGGGACCGGCTGATGCAGGAATTCGTCGACTGGATGCCCGCCCGTCTCAGGGAGTACGAGCGGGTGATGATGGAAAACTCCCTGGTGCGCGATCGCACCAAGCATGTTGCCGCCTTCGATACCGCCAATGCCCTGGCCTGGGGCGTCACCGGCCCCAATCTGCGTGCCACCGGCTGCGACTTCGATCTGCGCAAGAAGCGCCCCTACTCGGGCTACGAGAACTTCGACTTCGAGGTGCCCCTGGGCCACAACGGCGACGCCTTCGATCGTGGCCAGCTGCGCATCGAGGAGATGCGCCAGAGCGTGCGGATCATCCAGCAGTGCATCGACCATATGCCGGCGGGAGACTACAAGGCGGATCATCCCCTGACCACGCCGCCGCCACGCGAACGCATGCTGCAGCATATCGAGACGCTGATCACCCACTTCCTGCAGGTCTCCTGGGGGCCGGTGCTGCCGGCCAACGAGTCGCTCTCGATGGTCGAGGCGACCAAGGGTATCAACGGCTACTATCTGACCAGTGACGGCGGCACCATGAGCTACCGCACGCGTATCCGCACGCCGAGTTTCCCGCACCTGCAGCAGATGCCCGAGCTGATGCGTGGCGGCTTCGTGCCGGACCTGATCGCGCATCTGGGCAGTATCGATTTCGTCATGGCCGACGTGGACCGCTGATCATGATGTCGCAGATACCTTCTTCCTCCGCCGCCGACACCGTCGACACCGTCGATACCATCGCTACCGATGGCTTCCAGCTCCATGAGGAGGATCGGCGCGCCATCCTCGAGGAGCGCGGGCGCTACGAGCAGCCCCGGGCGGCCTGCATCGAGGCGCTGAAGATCGTGCAGCGCCGCCATGGCTGGGTGCCGGACGGCGCCATCGTTGCCATCGCTGAGACGCTGGGGGTCGGTGCGGGAGAGGTCGAAGGCGTGGCGACCTTCTACAGCCTGATCTTTCGTCAGCCGGTGGGACGCCATGTGATCCTGGTCTGCGACAGCAGCGCCTGCTTTTTGACCGGCTTCGAGGCGCTCAGCGCCGCCCTGAGCCGGCGTCTCGGTATCCACTTCGGTCAGACCACCGCGGACGGGCGCTTCACCCTGCTGCCGGTATGCTGCCTGGGCGCCTGCGACCGCGGGCCGGCGATGGTGATCGACGAGGACACCTTCGGTCCCATCGCGGCGGACGTTCTGGAGGAACTCCTGGAGGCCTATCCATGAACGCGATACCCAGGGATTCCCGGCTGCGCTATCGCTGCCAGCTGCGCCAGGGTGCCGAGGAGCGCCGCGCCGATACCCATCCGCTGACCTGGCGGCTGCGCGAGGATGGTGCGCGGGTCGGTTTCGAGGAGTACCGCGAGAAGGAGGGCTATCGGGGCGCGGCATACACCCTCGAGCGCTGCACGCCCGACGAGGTGATCGATACCATGAAGCGGGCCAACGTGCGCGGTCGCGGAGGCGGCGGCTTCTCCGCCGGCGTCAAGTGGAGCCTGACCCTGGTGGGCGATCAGCTGCCTCGCGGCTATCTGCTCTGCAACGCCGATGAGATGGAGCCGGGCACCTTCAAGGATCGCCTGCTGTTGGAGCAGCAGCCGCATCTGCTGATCGAGGGCATGATCATCGCCGGCTACGCCAATCGTTCCCGGTACGGCTACATCTTCCTGCGCGGCGAGTACGTCGAGGCGGCGCGCTCTCTGGCCCTGGCCCTGGAGGAGGCGCGGGAGGCCGGCTGGCTGGGTGAAAGCGTCAACGGCAGTGGCTTCGACTTCGATATCGCCCTGCATACCGGTGCCGGACGCTACATCTGCGGCGAGGAAACCGCCCTGATCAACTCCCTGGAGGGCAAGCGCGCCAATCCCCGGACCAAGCCGCCGTTTCCCGGCCAGTCCGGCGCCTGGGGCAAGCCCACGGTGGTCAACAACGTCGAGACCCTGTGCAACGCCCCGGGTGTCATGCAGCACGGCGCGGAGTGGTACCAGGGCTTGTCCGACGGCCTGAGCGAGGATGGCGGCACCAAGCTTTACGGTGTCTCCGGTCTGGTCGAGCGCCCCGGGCTCTGGGAGTTGCCCATCGGCACCCGCGGCCGGGAGATCCTCGAGCGCGCCGGGGGCATGCGTGAGGGCCATACCCTAAAGACCTGGCTACCCGGCGGCGGCAGCACCGGCTTCCTGCTCCCGGAACACCTCGAGCTGCCCCTGGACTTCGATACCGTCGGCGACCACGGCAGCCGTCTGGGCACCGGCCTGCTGACGGTGGTCAGCGAGCGTCAGAGCATCGTGGCGCTGCTGCGCAATCTCGAACAGTTCTTCGCCCGGGAGTCCTGCGGCTGGTGCACCCCCTGCCGCGACGGCCTGTCCTGGGTCGTCAAGCTGCTTCAGGCCCTTGAGCGCGGCGAGGGCGAGCCGGGGGACATCGAGCTCCTCGAGCAGCACGCCACGGATCTGGGGCCGGGGCAAACCTTCTGTGCCCACGCCCCGGGGGCGGCGATGCCGCTGGAGTCGGCGATCCGCCACTTCCGGGCGGACTTCGAGGCCGGCATTGTCCATTCGGTGCTTGAGGGGGGGAGCTGATGGCGACGATTCATGTGGGTGGCAAGGCCTACGAGGTGGACGGGTCGGACAATCTGCTGCACGCCTGCCTCTCCCTGGGGTTCGACATTCCCTACTTCTGCTGGCATCCGGCGATGGGCAGCATCGGCGCCTGCCGCCAGTGCGCGGTCAAGCAGTACAAGGATGCCGACGACACCCAGGGCAAGATCGTGATGTCCTGCATGACCCCGGCCGCGGACGACAGCTGGATCTCCATCGATGACGCGGAGGCCAGGGCGTTTCGTGCCCAGGTGGTGGAGTGGCTGATGACCTACCATCCCCACGACTGTCCCGTCTGCGAGGAGGGTGGCCACTGTCATCTGCAGGACATGACGGTGATGACCGGCCACAATCGGCGCCGCTATCGTTTCCGCAAGCGCACCCACCGCAACCAGTATCTGGGCCCCTTCATCGCCCACGAGATGAATCGCTGCATCAACTGCTACCGCTGCGTACGCTTCTACAATGACTATGCCGGTGGCACCGATCTGGGTGTCTTCGGCACGAGCAACAACCTCTATTTCGGGCGCCATCGGGAAGGCATCCTGGAGAGCCCCTTCTCCGGCAACCTGGCCGAGGTCTGTCCCACCGGGGTCTTCACCGACCGGACGCACTCGAACCGCTACGTCCGCAAGTGGGACATGCAGTTCGCGCCCAGCATCTGCCACCAGTGCGCCCTGGGCTGCAATATCAGCCCGGGGGAGCGCTACGGCGAGATTCGCCGTATCGTCAACCGCTACCATGGCGATCTCAACCGCTACTTCCTCTGCGATCGAGGGCGCTTCGGTTACGGCTACGTCAATCGCGCCGATCGGCCTCGCCGGCCTGAATGGCGCAGCGGGCATACCGCCGATATGGTCACCCTGGAAGTGGACCCATCCCTGGACCGCGGCGCGGACCTGCTGCGCAGCGCCGAGCGGGTAATCGGCATCGGCTCGCCGCGGGCCAGCCTGGAGAGCAACCATCAGCTGATCGAGCTGGTCGGCGAGGAGAACTTCTCCAGCGGTATCGCCGCCCGGGAGCAGGCATGCCTCACGCGCATGGCGGAGCTGGAAGTCTCCTGCGGCCTGCCGGTTCCCACCCTGCGCCAGGTGGAGGAGCACGATGCGGTGCTGGTGCTGGGAGAGGACCTGCTGCACAGTGCCGCGCGTCTGGCGCTGGGGGTGCGTCAGGCGGTGCTGGGGATTCGTGATGAGCTGGCCGAGGAGCGCGGCATTTCGGCCTGGAACATCGAGGCCGTCAAGACCCTGGCTCAGGACAGCCGCCATCCACTGTTCATCGCCTATCCCGCCGCCACCGAGCTGGACGCCATCGCCGCGGACCGCTGGCAACTGACGCCTCAGGACATCGCGCGACTGGGTTTCGCCATCGCTCATGCCATCGATGCCAGCGCGCCTCGTGTGGAAGGGCTCGATGCTGCCCTGGAGGCATCGGCCCGGGCGGTGGCCGACCAGCTGCTGAAAGCGACGAAGCCACTGGTGATTAGCGGCGGCTCTCTGGAGTCCACGCGGGTGCTGGATGCCGCCGGCAGCATCGCCCGGGCGCTCTCGCGACGCGCCAGGAGCGCCGGCCTGATGCTGGTGCGCCGCGAGGCCAACAGCACCGGTGCCGCCCTGCTCGGCGGCCGGCCCCTGGAGTGGGCCCTGGACGAGGTCGTGACGGGCCGCGCCGACGCCCTGGTGGTACTCGAAAACGACCTCTACGCGCGCCTGCCCCAGGCCCGGGTGGAGGCCGCCCTGGATGCCGTGGAGGAGCTGGTGGTGCTGGACCATCAGCGCACTCCCACCTGGCAGCGGGCCAGGCTCGGGTTGCCCGCGACGAGCTTTGCCGAGGGCAGCGGCACCCTGGTCAACCTGGAGGGGCGTGCGCAGCGCTTCTTCCAGGTCTTCGATCCGCGTCATCTGCGTCCGGAAAGCCGCCTGCACGATGGCTGGCACTGGCTGCACGCCCTGCGCACCAGCCTGTATCGGGAAGTCGCCAGCGCTATTACCCTGGATGAGGTCACCGCGGCCTGCGCCCGTCGCCACCCCGCCCTGAAAGGCATCCTCGACGCGGCCCCGGGGGGCGATTATCGCGTGGCGGGCAGCCGCCTGGCCCGGGCGCCGCACCGCTACAGCGGTCGTACCTCCATGCGCGCCGACATCGAGGTGAGCGAACCGCGCGTCCCTCAGGACAAGGATTCGCCCTTCGCCTTTTCCATGGAGGGCTACAGCGGCGTGGCGCATCCGCGCCGGGAGATCCCCTTCGCCTGGGCACCGGGCTGGAACTCGCCCCAGGCCTGGAACAAGTTTACCGATCAGGTGGGCGGGCATCTGCGCGGTGGAAATCCGGGCGTGCGTCTGGCCGTGCCGCGTCTCGGCGCCCATGACGACGATCCCGATATTCCCGAGGCGTTCGTCGCCACGCCGGGGGAGTGGCGGGTGCTGGTGCTGCCGCGGCTGTTCGGCGGCGAGGAGACCTCGGCCCTGGCCGCGCCCATTCGCGAGCGCGCCGGCCCTCCTAAGCTGGGCCTGAGCGAGCGGGACGCGCAGCGGCTGGGGCTCACCGAGGGTAGCCCGGTCACGCTGGCGAACGCCAGCGCCCGGCTGACGCTGCCGCTGTGCTGCAATCAGCAGCTGCCCGATGGCGTGGTGAGCCTGCCGGCGGGCGTGACCCAGGAGTTCGCCAGCGGCGACAAGGCGCGAATCGAGGCGCCCGACACGGTGACCGCCGAGGAGAAGCGCTGATGGAGTGGCTGACCCCACAAGTCGTCGCCATCGTCCTGGCCATGCTGCAGGCGCTGGTGATCCTGCTCGCCGCGGTGCTGGCCGGGGCGGTGCTCACCGTGGTGGAGCGGCGCCTGCTGGGTCTGTGGCAGGACCGCTATGGCCCCAATCGCGTCGGACCCTTCGGCTCGCTGCAGCTGATCGCCGACATGATCAAGATCTTCTTCAAGGAGGACTGGATTCCGCCCTTCGCGGATCGGCCGATCTTCGTGCTGGCGCCGGCCATCGCCATGGCCTCGCTGCTGCTCTCCTTCATCATCATCCCTATCACCCCCGGCTGGGGCGTGGCGGACTGGAACATCGGCCTGCTGTTCTTCCTGGCCATGGGCGGCATCAATGTCTATTCGGTGTTGCTGGGCGGTTGGGCCAGTGGCAACAAGTATGCGCTGATCGGCGCCATGCGCTCCTCGGCCCAGACGATCTCCTACGAGATCTTCATGGGGCTGTCGCTGATGGGGGTCGTCGCCATGGCCGGCTCCTTCAACCTGCGCGAGATCGTCAACGCCCAGCAGGGGCTGTGGTATGTCATTCCGCAGTTTCTGGGGTTCTGCAACTTCCTTGTCGCCGGCTTCGCGGTGGTGCACCGCCATCCCTTCGACCAGCCGGAGGCGGAGCAGGAGCTGGCGGACGGCTACCATATCGAATACTCCTCCATGAAGTTCGGCATGTTCTTCATCGGCGAGTATGTCGGCATGCTGCTGATCTCGGCGCTGGTCGTCACCCTGTTCTTCGGCGGCTGGCACGGCCCGCTGCTGCCGCCCATCGTCTGGTTCGTGATCAAGACCGGCGTCTTCCTGGTGCTGTTCATCCTGGTGCGGGCCGCGCTGCCCCGGCCGCGTTACGACCGGGTGATGACCTTCGGCTGGATCGTCTGCCTGCCGCTGACGCTGATCAACCTGCTGGTGACCGGCGCGGTCATCCTGCTCGTCGCGCCGGCCTGATAGGAGGAGGAGTTGCCATGTACAAGGGGCTTTTGAAAGGCATTGGCTCTCAGCTGCGTACCCTGAGCACGATCTTCATGCACGGCTTTCGCAAGCGCGAGACCCTCAGCTATCCGGAAGAAGAGGTCTATCTGTCGCCGCGCTATCGCGGGCGCATCGTGCTGACCCGAGACCCGGACGGCGAGGAGCGCTGCGTGGCCTGCAACCTGTGCGCCGTGGCCTGTCCGGTGGACTGCATCGCGCTGCAGAAGGGCGAGCAGGAGGACGGCCGCTGGTATCCGGAGTTCTTCCGCATCAACTTCTCGCGCTGCATCTTCTGCGGGATGTGCGAGGAGGCCTGCCCGACCTCGGCGATCCAGCTTACCCCCGACTTCGAGATGGGCGAGTACCGTCGCCAGGAGCTGGTCTACGAGAAGGAGGACCTGCTGATCAACGGCCCGGGCAAGGATCATGACTACCACTTCTACAAGGTGGCGGGCCTGGCCATCGCCGGCAAGCAGAAGGGCCAGGCGCAGGATGAGGAGGAGCCGGTCGACGTCACCAGCCTGCTGCCATGAGGGGCGAATCCGACAACCGTCGCTGGGCCGCTATGGCCAAGGAGAGACCATGGAGTTTGCGTTTTACCTGAGCGGACTGGTCGCGGTGCTGGCCACCCTCGGCGTGATCACCAACCCCAATCCGGTGCACGGGGTGCTGTACCTGGTGGTGTCGCTGCTGGCGGTGGCCATGGTGTTCTTCTCCCTGGGCGCGCCCTTCGCCGGCGTCCTGGAGATCATCGTCTATGCCGGGGCGATCATGGTGCTCTTCGTCTTCGTGGTGATGATGCTCAATCTGGGAGAGGCGGGGGTCGCCCAGGAGCGCGCCTGGCTGCGGCCGCGCACCTGGCTGGGCCCCTCGCTGCTCGCCGCCTTCCTGCTGCTGACCCTGAGCGTCCTGCTGTGGCGGGGCGACGCCGGCATGCTGATGCAGCGCGGCGATGCGCTGACCGCCAAGGCGGTGGGCACCCGGCTGTTCGGACCCTGGCTGCTGGTAGTCGAGCTGAGTGCCCTGCTGCTGCTGGCGGCGCTGGTGACCGCCTCCCATGTGGGCCGTCTACCGACGACGCCAAAACCGTCCTCATCCGATCGCCGTCAGGAGGCGCCATGAGCAGCGTGCCCGTGGAACACGGCCTTGTGCTGGCCGCCATCCTCTTCACCCTGGGGCTGGCGGGACTGCTGTTTCGTCGCAATATGATCTTTATCCTGATGAGCCTCGAGATCATGCTGAATGCCGCGGGACTGGCGTTCATCGTCGCCGGCACCGCCTGGCAGCAGCCCGAGGGGCAGGCGATGTTCCTGCTGGTGATCACCCTGGCGGCGGCGGAGGCGAGCGTGGGGCTGGCGCTGCTGATTCAGCTGCAGCATCGCTTCAAGACCCTGGATATCGACGTGGTCAGCAGGATGCGCGGATGATGGAACCAGTGACTTCACTGCCCTCGATGGGGGCACTGCTTGCCCTGACCTTCCTGCTGCCCCTGGCGGGCATGCTGATCCTGAGCCTGTCCCGGGGCACCCTCGGGGAGCGATCCAGCGCGACCGTCGGCGTCACCAGCCTGGGGCTGGCCGCCCTGGTCACCCTGCTGATCGCCCTGCGCTACCTTGCCGAACCGGGCGCCTATCGGGTCACCCTCTGGCACTGGATCGCCGTGGGCGATTTCCAGCCGACCATCGGCCTGACCCTGGATGGCCTCTCCCTGACCATGCTGGGAATCATCACCGGCGTGGGCTTCCTGATTCACCTCTTCGCCGCCTGGTACATGCGCGGCGAAGAGGGCATCACCCGCTTCTATGCCTACATGAACCTCTTCGTGTTCAGCATGGTGCTGCTGGTGCTGGGCGACAACCTGCTGCTGCTGTTCCTGGGCTGGGAAGGGGTCGGCCTGTGCAGCTATCTGCTGATCGGCTACTACTACCGCGACAGCGCCAACGGCTGGGCCGGCTTCAAGGCCTTTATCGTCACCCGCATCGGCGATGTCTTCCTGGCCATCGGCATGTTCCTGATCTTCGCCCGGATGGGCACCCTGGACATCGCCGAGGTCCTCGCCGTTGCGCCCCTGCTGTGGGGCTCCGGCGATCTCGTGGTGGAGGTCGCGGCCTTCCTGCTGCTGGGCGGGGCGCTGGGCAAGTCGGCGCAGCTGCCGCTGCATACCTGGCTGGCGGACGCCATGGCCGGCCCCACCCCGGTATCGGCGCTGATCCATGCCGCCACCATGGTCACCGCCGGGGTCTACCTGATCGCTCGCATGCACGGACTCTTCGAGCTTGCGCCCCTGGCCCTTCATGCCACCGGCGTCATCGGCGCCCTGACCCTGCTGCTGGCGGGCTTCGCTGCCCTGGCCCAGACCGACATCAAGCGCGTGCTGGCCTACTCCACCATGAGCCAGATCGGCTACATGTTCCTGGCCCTGGGCGTCGGCGCCTATGACGCGGCGCTCTTCCATCTGATGACCCACGCCTTCTTCAAGGCGCTGCTGTTCCTCGCCGCCGGCGCGGTCATCGTCAGCTGCCATCACGAGCAGGACATGCGTCGTCTGGGCGGGCTGTGGCGCAGGTTGCCCCTGGCCTACGTGGGCTTTCTCGTCGGCGGCGCGGCCCTGGCGGCGCTGCCGCTGGTCACCGCCGGCTTCTACAGCAAGGACGAGATCCTGTGGCAGGCACTGGCATCCGGGCACGCCGGCCTGCTGCTGGCCGGCCTGATCGGTGCCTTGCTGACATCGGTTTACACCCTGCGCCTGATCATCGGCATCTTCCACGGCGAGGCGAAGAGCGACGGCGCCCGGCATGCCGAAGCGGGGCGGGGCCTGGCCCATGGGGTGCCGCTGGTGGTGCTGGTGGTGCTCTCGACCTTCCTGGGGGGCTGGATCACGCCGCCGGTGGACGATGTGCTGGTCGCGAGTCCCGGGACGGGTGTGGAGGCCGGGCATACTGCGCTCGTGTGGGTCGCCTCCGCCACGGCGCTGATCGGCATCGTCCTGGGCGGCTGGCTGTTCCTGACCAAGTGCGACTGGCTGTCTCGCGTTACCCGCGAGGGGCCGGGAGCCGGGCTCTGGCGCCTCTGGAACCGCGCCTGGGGCTTCGACACGCTTTTCGACTGGACGCTGGTGCGGCCCTATAGAGGCCTGGTCTGGCTGCTGAAAGGCGACCTGTTCGACGGCGTCTTTCGCCTGGTGGCTAGGGCGCTGCGCCTCGTGCATTTCGGGCTTTCTCGAGCCCAGACCGGCAGGCTGCGCGGCTATGCCACCACCATGACGGTAGGGGCGGCGCTGATCCTGCTGAGTCTGGCCCTGTTCATGTAGCGCTGGTGGGCGCTAGTGCCCAGTGTTCTCCTGACGGGATGCGATATCTATGATTCTCGTGTGGCTGATTGTGATTCCCTTCGTCGGCGGGATCTTGTGCTGGCAGGCGGAGCGCCTGGGCGACAGGCCGACCCGCTGGATCGCGCTTATCACCATGCTGATCGAGCTGGCGATTCCGCTGTGGCTATGGGGCCAGCTCGACTTTGGCCTGCCGGCGCTGGATGGCGAGGATCCGCGATGGGCCCTGGAGTTCCGGGCACCCTGGATTCCGCGCTTCGGTATCGACATTCACCTGGCCCTGGACGGGCTCTCCCTGGCCCTGATTGCCCTGACCGGCTTTCTCGGCGTGCTGGCGGTGGTCTGCTCCTGGAAGGAGATCGTCGGGCGCATCGGCTTCTTTCACCTCAACCTGCTGTGGATTCTCGGCGGGGTGATCGGCGTCTTCCTGGCCATGGATCTCTTCCTGTTCTTCTTCTTCTGGGAAATGATGCTGGTGCCGATGTACTTCCTGATCGCGCTATGGGGGCATAGCGGCTCCCGGGGGCGAACTCGCATCGGGGCCGCCACCAAGTTCTTCATCTATACCCAGGCCAGCGGGCTGCTGATGCTGGCGGCGATACTGGGGCTGGTGTTCGCTCACCATGCCAATACCGGCGACTACTCCTTCAGCTACGAGGTGTTGCTGGGCACGTCCTTGTCCCCGACCTTGGCCTTCTGGCTGATGCTGGGCTTCTTCATCGCCTTCGCGGTCAAGCTGCCGGTGGTGCCCTTCCACGGCTGGTTGCCCAACGCCCATGCCCAGGCCCCCACCGCGGGTAGCGTGGATCTGGCGGGCATCCTGCTCAAGACCGGCGCCTACGGCATGCTGCGCTTCGCGCTGCCACTGTTTCCAGAGGCCTCCCAGGCCTTTGCGCCGGTGGCGATGGGGCTGGGGCTGCTGGGGATCTTTTACGGCGCGATACTCGCCTGCGGCCAGCAGGACATCAAGCGCTTCATCGCCTATACCAGCATCGCTCACATGGGCTTCGTGCTGATCGGCATCTACTCCGGCTCGTCGCTGGCCCTGCAGGGCGTGGTGGTGCTGATGCTGGCTCACGCCTTCTCCGCGGCGGGGCTGTTCATCCTCAGCGGGCAGCTCTATGAGCGCCTGCATACCCGCGACATGACCCTGATGGGGGGGCTCTGGGGGCGGCTGGGCAGCCTGCCGGGGTTCTGGCTGTTCTTCGTCGCGGCGTCGCTGGGCATGCCGACCACCGCCAACTTCGTCGGAGAGTTCATGGTGCTGTTCGGCACCTTCTCCACGGCTCCCTGGGTCGTGGTCGCCGCCAGCGTGGGCCTGGTGCTGGCGGCCGTCTACTCGCTGATATTGATGCAGCGGGTGCACTATGGCCCGCCCCGCAGCGATGAGCCCCTGGCGGGGCTCGATACCCGGGAATTCCTCATGATGCTGACGATCCTGGCCCTGGTGCTGTGGCTCGGGCTCTATCCTCAGCCGCTGCTGGATACCACCGGCGCCGCCATGGATGGGGTGCAGCAGCTGTCCGAGATCTTCGACCGCGTTCCCGCCGGAGCGGACGCCCTGACGGAGGTTCGCTGATGTTGACGAGTGCTCGCTTCGTCGCCCTGCTGCCGCTGATGCTGGTGGCGGCCTCGGCCGTCACGGTGATGCTGGGCATCGCCTGGCGCCGGCAACATGCGGCCACGGTGGCCGTCACCGCGCTGGGGCTTTCGCTTGCGCTCGTCGCTCAGGTGATCGCCTGGCAGGCGGGGCCGGTGCAAACGCCGCTGCTGGCCTTCGATGGCCTGGCGATGCTGGGCGGCGTGCTGATCCTGGGGTCGACCCTGATCTGCGCCATCCTGTCGCACGCCTATCTCGAGCAGTATCGGGGCGCCCGGGAGGAGTTCTACCTGCTGCTGCTGTGTGCCGCGGCGGGTGGCCTGACGCTGGCGGCGAGCCGTCATCTTGCCAGCCTGTTCGTCGGCCTGGAACTGCTCTCCATGCCGCTCTACGGCATGCTGGCCTACGCCTATCGAGAGCGCCGCTCCCTGGAAGCCGGCGTCAAGTACCTGATTCTCTCCGCCGCGGCGAGCGCCTTCCTGCTGTTCGGCATGGCGCTGCTCTACGCCCAGACCGGCGAGCTGCGGTTCGATGTTCTGCTGGTCGAGCTGAGCGGGGAAACCGGCCTCTGGGGACTGGCCGGTGTCGGCATGATGGTGGTCGGCCTGGGCTTCAAGCTCTCCGTGGTCCCCTTTCATCTCTGGACCCCGGATGTCTACGAGGGCGGGCCAGCGCCGGCGGCCACCTTCCTGGCCACCGCCAGCAAGGTGGCGGTGTTCTTCCTGCTGCTGCGCCTGGTGCTTGACGTGCCCGGCCTTCAGGGGCGGTGGCTGCAGACCCTGCTGGCGATACTGGCGCTGGCCAGCATGCTGGTGGGCAACCTGCTGGCGCTGACCCAGTCCAATCTCAAGCGCCTCCTCGGCTACTCTTCCATCGCCCATTTCGGCTACCTGCTGGTGACACTGGTCGTGGGGGACGGACTGGCGGCGGAGACCGGCGGCGTCTATCTGATTACCTACGTACTGACCACCCTGGCCGCCTTCGGAGTGGTCACCCTGATCTCCGGTGCCGCCGGTGGCGAGGATGTGGCGGCGCTGCACTACTACCGTGGCCTCTTCTGGCGCCGTCCCTACCTCACGGCGGTGCTGACCATCGCCATGCTCTCCCTGGCGGGCATTCCCGCCACGGTAGGCTTTATCGGCAAGTTCTATATCATCGCCCTGGGCGTCGAGGCAAGCCGCTGGTGGCTGGTGGGCGGCATCATCCTGGGCAGCGCCATCGGCCTCTACTACTACCTGCGGGTCATGGTGACACTCTACCTGCTGGCGCCGGGCATGCAGCGACGCGATGCGCCCCACGACTGGGGCGCACGTGCCGGGGGGCTGGTGGTACTGGGCGTGGCGCTCGCCGTCATCGTGCTGGGGCTCTATCCGGCGCCGATGATCGATATGGCAGCTCAGCTGGGCGGGGTGCCGTAGAACGGGTCATATCCGGCTCGGTAGCCAGGTAGCCAGGCTCGGGAAGAGCGCCAGCGCCACCAGCATGCCGAGCTGGATCAGGATAAAGGGGATCACGCCACGATAGATCGCCGAGGTGGGCACCGACTCGGGGGTGACGCCGCGCAGGTAGAAGAGCGCGAAGCCGAAGGGTGGCGTCAGGAATGAGGTCTGCAGGTTGATGGCGATCATGATGCCCAGCCAGATGGGGTCGAGCCCCATGGCCAGCAGCACCGGCCCGACGATGGGCACCACCACGAAGGTGATCTCGATGAAGTCGAGGATGAAGCCGAGCAGGAAGATCACCAGCATGACCACCAGGGTGGCTCCCACCACGCCGCCGGGCAGCGATTCGAACAGCTCGACGACCAGCTCCTCGCCGCCGAAGGCGCGGAAGACCAGCGAGAACAGTGCGGCACCGATCAGGATCAGGAACACCATGCTGGTGACCTGAGCGGTGGAGTGGACCACATCGCGCAGCATGGTGAGGTTCAGGCGGCGATTGGTCAGCGCCAGCAGGAAGGCGCCGAAGGCGCCCACCGCCGAGGCCTCGGTGGGGGTGGCGAAGCCGCCGAGGATCGAGCCCAGGACCGCCACGATCAGCAGCACCGGTGGCAGCAGCCCCTTGAGCAGCAGTGGCCAGAGGCTGCCGTTGTGATCGAGCTCCTCCATCAGTGCCTGGCGGTCCACCGGGGGGGCGAGGCTGGGCCTCAGCCAGGCGGTCAGGGTCACGTAGAGGATATAGACCACGACCAGCAGCAGCCCCGGGATGAGGGCGCCGATAAAGAGATCGCCCACCGAGAGGGTCTTGGGGCTCCAGACGCCCATCGCCAGCTGGGCCTGCTGGTAGGCGTTGGAGAGCACGTCGCCGAGCAGTACCAGGGCGATGGAGGGGGGGATGATCTGGCCCAGGGTGCCGGTGGCGCAGATGGTGCCGGTGGCGAGCGAGGGCGAATAGCCGCGCTTGAGCATGGTGGGCAGCGACAGCAGGCCCATGGTCACCACGGTGGCGCCGACGATGCCGGTGGAGGCGGCCAGCAGCATGCCGACCAGCACCACGGCGATGCCCAGCCCGCCGCGCAGGGCGCCGAAGGCCAGGGCCATGGCGTCGAGCAGCGTCTCGGCGACCCGTGACTTCTCCAGCAGCACTCCCATCAGCACGAACAGGGGCACCGCCAGCAGTGTCTGGTTGGTCATGATGCCGAAGAGGCGGTTGGGCATGGCGCTGAGGTAGCCCGGCTCGAAGGGGACGGGGACTCCCAGGTGGGTCAGCGCGAAGCCGAGCCCGGCGAAGAACAGGGCGGTGCCCGCCAGCGACAGGGCGACCGGATAGCCGAGCATCAGCACGCCGCAGATGGTGACAAACAGCAGCAGGGGAATCAGTTCAAGCAGCGTCGTCAGCATTACGGCTGTTCCTCGTGGCGCGGGGTGTCGGAAGAGAGTCGGCCGCTACGGATCAGCGTCTGACGAATCAGCTGGGCGATACCCTGCACCAGCAGCAGTGCCGCCATTGCCAGGATCAGGCTCTTGAGCAGGAAGACGCCGGGTATGCCTCCGTCGGGGGAGCGCTCGAGGATCGCCCAGCTGCTGCTCACATAGCCCAGGCTGCCGAGCAGGATATAGAGCGTCACCGGCAACAGCAGGAAGAGGGTGCCGAACAGGTCGACGCTCGCCCGGCTGCGTGGCGAGCGCTTGCGATAGAAGATATCGACTCGCACATGGCCGTCATGCTGCAGGGTCCAGGCGGCCCCGAGCATGAATACCATGGCGTGCATGTACATCACCGACTCCTGCAGGGCGATGCTGTGGATGCCGAAGACGTAGCGCATCACCACGATGGCGAACTGTACCGCCATCATCACCAGCACCAGCCAGGCGGTGGTACGGCCGACCAGGTCGGTCACGGCGTCAAGCCCCCTGAGCAGGGCCGGTGGGCGAGTGTCAGGCATGTCTCCTCCTGCAGGTTGGTCAGGAGGCGCATCTTCGCCGATTCGCCGTCAAACGTCACCCGTTGCCGACCCCGTGGCCTAGTTGGCGTCGCCCTGTGGGTGGGTGACAAGCGCCTGGAGACAGGCCGGTGGCAGACGAACGTCCACCGCGATCGGCAGGTGGTCCGAAAACAGATGGTCGAGCACGCGGACCTCGTCGGCCTCCAGGGAGTTGGAGAGCAGGATGTGGTCCAGGGCGCGACGCGGCTGCCACGAGGGGTAGCTCAAGGGAGGGCGTACCGGGTGAAGCGGCAACGAGGCGGAGAAGCGCTGGTGGCCATGGAGCTGCTCGGGGGTACAGTTGAGATCGCCCATCACCACCACATGGCGCAGCGGCTGGATGATCTCGGAGAGATAGTCGAGCTGGCGGACACGGCCGCGGTGGCTGAGGGCCAGGTGAGCAACAAACAGGTGCAGGGCGTCGGGGCCATCCCCGAAGCGGGCATGAATGGCACCTCGCCCGGGCAGCGTGCCGGGGAGCTGGTGCTCCTCGATATGGGCCGGGGCAAGTCGCGACAGCAGGCCGTTGCTGTGCTGGGCGATACGGCCCAGGTTGCGGTTGAGCTGCTGATAGTGGTGAGGAAAGCCGCCACGGGTGGCCAGGTACTCCACCTGGTTGACCTGGCTGGAGCGGAAGCTGCCACCGTCGGCTTCCTGAAGGCCGACGATATCGAAGCGGCCCAGCACCTCGCTGACCATGGCCAGTCGGCGTAGCCGCCGGGGATGAGGCAGCAGGTGCTGCCAGCTGCGGGTCAGGTAGTGGTGGTAGGCCGAGGTCTGGATGCCGACCTGCAGGTTGAAGGTCAGCAGCTTGAGGTGGCCGCCCTTCAGGGGCGGCACTCTTGCCTCCGCGAGGTGAGACATCTACTCCTCACGCTCCTCGCGAACCTTGTCGACCAGAGCCTCGGCGATCTGCGGCATGTTGGCCAGGCTGCCGGCGCTGCTCGGCGTCACCAGGTAGCGGCCGTCGACCATCAGGGCGGGTACTCCCATCAGGCGCATGGTGCGCATGCGGGTGTTGGCCTGGTTGACCCGGCTCTTTACCGCGAAGGAGTCGAGGGCCTGCAGCGCCTCTTCCTCGCTGACACCGTAGTCGCTGAAGAAGTCGGCGATGTCGCCGCTGTCGGTCAGTCTCTGCCCCTCTTCATGAATGGCATGGAAGAAGTCGTCATGGATGGCGTCGAGAATGCCCAGCGCCTCGGCGGCGTAGAAGGCCCGGGCGTGCTTGTTCCAGTCACCGCCCATGGTGGCCGGCATGCGCTGGAAACTGATGTCATCGGGAGTCTCCGCCAGCCAGGCGTTGAGTGGCTCCTCGAGGTTGTAGCAGTGGGGGCAGCCGTACCAGAAGGCCTCGGTGACCTCGATCTGCCCCTCATCCACGTGGGTCTCAACAGCCTCGGGCAGCACCTCGTAGTGTTCACCCTCCACCAGGTTTTGGGCATTGGCGAGGCCGGGCAGGGCGAGACTGGCGAGTACCAGCATCAGGGGTTTCAACATGGGCATCTCTCTCCTTGGTGAGGAATCGCGTCCGGGCGTGTCCGGATGTTGCTGCCTTTGAGCGCATCCTCGGGCCTGGGTTCCCGGGATGCCAAGGCGGATATGACAGGGGCGGCCCGAAGGCCGCCCCGATCGTGTACAGAGTCGCCGAGCGAGGCGGGCTCAGTGCAGGCCCAGCACATAATTGGCCACGGCCTCCATGTCGCGGTCGCTCATCTTGGAAGCGATATCGCGCATGATATTGGCCGGGTCATTGGCGCGGTTGCCGGCGGCGAAGTCCTGCAGGGTAGACACGGTGTAATCGGCATGCTGGCCGGAGAGTGCCGGATAAACGGCGGTGCCGATGCCCTGGCCGGTCGGGGTGTGGCAGGCGGCACAGGCCGGGATGCCCTTGGCCATGTCGCCGGCGCGATAGAGCTCGCGGCCGCGCTCTACCAGCAGCTCGTCGGCATCGGCCTGGCCCAGAGCGGGGCTCTTGTCGGAGAAGAACTTGGCCACGTCCCAGGCATCCTGGTCGGAGAAGTTGTCGACCTGGCCGGCCATCTGCGGCACCACGCGGTTGCCGTCGCGGATATCCATGATCTGCTTGGCCAGGTAGGACGTCTGCTGACCCGCCAGGTTGGGGAAGGCGCCCGAGGGGCTGATGCCCTCCTGACCATGACAGGCGGCGCAGGCCACTGCCTTCTCCTTGCCCGCTGCCGCATCGGCATCGGCCTCGAGGTCCGCGTGGGCGGCGCCGACGGCGCCTATGGTGATTGCCAGGCTTGCCAGTAACTTTCTCATCGCTAATCCACTATGCCGTTACGTTGTTGACCGGTACGTACCCTGGGTCTCGCCCGGATCGCGACGTCGGCCAGCCTCTGTGGGCTCGAGCGGGCCAATCGCGGACGTCGTGGGCGCGGTGGTACACTAGCGTGCCCCGGGTCGCAGACAAAAGACACTGTATTATACCGAATCACCCCGTCGGCGGGAATGCAAGCCGACGGGCCCTTGATCAATGTCAGGAATTCTTGCCCATGGCGCGACTCAACCCTTGTCTCAACTACCAGACCGCCCGCTTTCTCATCAGCGCCCCCACCCTGGCCCACTGCCCCGATGGCGGTGGCGCCGAGGTGGCATTCGCGGGCCGTTCGAATGCGGGAAAATCCAGCGCAATCAATACGCTGACGCGGCAGAGCGGGCTGGCCCGCATCTCCAAGACGCCCGGACGTACCCAGCTGATCAACTTCTTCTCGCTGGGGGACGACAGTGACCGGCGCCTGGTGGACCTGCCCGGCTACGGTTATGCCAAGGTGCCGGAGGCGGTCAAGCTGGAGTGGCAGCGTCATCTTTCCGAGTATCTGCGGCACCGCGACGCCCTGCGCGGGCTGGTGCTGGTGATGGATGTGCGTCACCCGCTCTCCGAGTTCGACCAGACCATGCTGGGCTGGGCCGATGAGCAGGAGATGCCGGTGCATATCCTGCTGACCAAGGCCGACAAGCTCAAGCGTGGTGCGGCGGCAAATGCCCTGCAGCAGGTGCGCTCACGGCTGCGCGAGTGGGAGGACCTGGTGACCATCCAGCTGTTCTCGTCGCTCAAGCTTCAGGGCATCGAGGAGCTCGAGGCGCGCCTCGATGGCTGGCTGCTGGGCGCCGTGGAAGAGTAACCACAAGGACGGAGCCTCCCCGCCAGCTTATCCTGTGTGCTTACGGGTCTTTTCCATCCACTGGATCAGCGCCGGCAGCTCGCGAACATGATCCAGGCGGTGGATGCCGTGGGGCATCGGGCGATCGTCGGGGCCGATCCAGGCCGCCTGCATGCCCAGGCGGCGGGCGGGCAGGGCATCCTCCTCCCAGGAGTCCCCCACATGAAGCGCTCGCTCGGGATGCGTGCCGAGGTGTGACAGGGCCAGCAGGAAGGGGCGCGGGTCGGGCTTGGGGGCGAGCAGCTCGCCGGCGGCCACGGCCACCGGGAAGTGGCGCCCCAGCGGGAGGCGAGTCACCTCGACATTGCCGTTGGTGATGCTGGCCAGGCGGTAGTGCCTGGCCAGGTGCTCGAGCAGATGCTCCACTTCCGGGTGCGGCTCCACCTCATGGCGAAGCTCCATGAAACGCTCCATGGCACTTCGGGCCCAATGCTCAGCGTGTTCCTGCGCCAGACCGTACTCCCCGAGCAGCTCGCTCAGTGCGCGCTGGCGAAGCCAGGTGAAGTCGCCGCGTCGTGGCGGGTGGGCGGTCGCCAGGGACTGGCGGCGTGCCACGAAGGTCTCCAGCGGGAAGCGGGTGGCGAAGCGGCCGGCGGGCTCAACGGCTTGCCACTCGGCGAGTGCCGCATCGAGCCAGCCGTAATGGCCCTGCTCGGTTCGGCGCATTACGCCGCCGTTGTCCCACAGGGTGTCATCCAGATCGAAGGTGATCGCCTCGAGGTTCATGTCGGAGTCTCGTCGCTGGGACGACGTCGTGCTCGCGGGTGAGCGGCGTCGTAGCTGGCCGCCAGATGCTGCCAGTCGAGATGGGTGTAGACCTGGGTGGTGGAGAGATTGGCGTGGCCGAGCAGCTCCTGAACGGCCCGCAGGTCCTGGCTCGACTCCAGCAGGTGGCTGGCGAAGGAGTGGCGCAGGCGATGGGGGTGCAGATGTTCGTCGAGCCCGCGGCGCCGGGCCACCAGCGCCAGGCGCTGCTGGATGGCGCGGTGGCCCAGCCGCCCGCCACGCTGGCTGACGAACAGCGCGCTCTCGCCAGGCGTCGCCATGTTCATGCGTATCTTCAGCCACGCTTCCAGGGCCTGGCGGGCGCGCGACCCCACCGGGGCCTGGCGTGGCTTGCTGCCCTTGCCCAGCACTCGCACCCGCTCGCCGTGCAGGTCATCCAGATCCAGCCCGGCCAGCTCGGCCAGGCGCAGGCCGCTGGAGTAGAAGAGCTCGAGCATCGCCTGGTCGCGTACCGCCAGGGGAGAACCGTCGTGGGGAGTGTCCAGAAAGCTCGTCAGGCGGTCCACATCCACCGGGCGTGGCAGGTGTCGCGGCTGACGCGGACTGCGCACCAGCGCCACTGGGTTGTGGTCGAGGTGCCCCGCCGCAAGCAGATGCTCCGCGAGCTTCGAGCAGGCCGAACGGCGACGAGCCAGGCTGCGTGGCCCCAGGCCACGAGCGCGCTCACCGCCCAGGAAGCGGCGCATCAGTCCGGCGTCCAGCTGCTGCCATGCCGTGATCGCCTGCTCGTCCATGAAGGCGAGCAGGCTGGCCAGGTCGCGCCGATAGGCGTCCAGGGTCGCGGGGCTGGCGGTGCGCGACAGCCCCTCGAGAAAGACCTCGACCTCGTCGGCAAGCGGCCCGTGCTCAGGCATGGTCGGGGCCGAGGCGTATCAGCAATCGTGCCACCACATCACCCACATACTCGGTGAACAGGGTATCCATGCTGGCGCGGAAGTGGTCCGGATCACGGCTGGCCAGTATCAGGTAGCCGAGGGGCTCACCCAGGCTCAGCCGAGTGATGGCACAGGAGCCCGAGCGGCGCGGCGCGCCGGTGTGGGGCAGCAGGCGCTTCCAGTCGGTGGGTGTCAGGCGAACGCAGCGGCTGGTACGGCCATCGAGGAGACCCGCCAGGCGTGAGCCGGCATGTTCGTCGATCACCTGGCGTGGCGCCTGGGGGGGCCGTGGCTCGGCATCGGAGAGGCTGGCCGGGCACCACAGCGCCACCGCGGGGGTGGCGAAGTGCTCGCTGAACTGGGTGGAGAGCGCCTGCCCCAGGGCGTCACGATCCTGGGCGGCCACCAGTGCCAGGACCAGCTCCCGGGTGCGCCGATACTGGGCCTCGTTGTGGCGCGCCGACTCCAGCAGCTGTTCCAGGCGCTCTTCGGCCTTCTCGGCGCGGCCCCGCAGGTCGTGAACCAGACGCTCCAGCAGCGAGGTGGCACCGCCCGCTTCGGGATGGGGAACCTTGAGCTGCTGGAGCAGGCCCTCACGCCCGACGAAGAAGTCGGGGTGGGTGGCCAACCATTCGGCGACCCGATCCGGGTCGAGCGTCTTGCGCGGTTCTGGTGCGGCTTGTGACATGCCATCTCCTTCGGTTGGCGCGGGATCGGGATGGTCCGCGGTCAATACAGCAGCAGGCGGCCATCGAAGACGCGCTCGGCGGGACCGGTCATCGCTAGCGGCGTGCCGGGGCCGTGCCACTCGATGGTCAGCTCGCCCCCCGGCAGGTGCACGCTCACCGGGCTCTCCAGCAGGCCCTGGCGGATGCCGCTGGCCACCGCGGCGCAGGCACCGGTGCCGCAGGCCAGTGTCTCGCCGCTACCCCGCTCGTAGACCCGCAGGCGGATCTCGTGGGGGGACACCACCTGCATGAAGCCGACATTGACTCGCCTGGGAAAGCGCGGATGGGCCTCGATGGCTGGGCCGATGCGCTCGACGGGCGCCTCGTCGACAGCATCGACTCGCATGACCGCATGGGGATTGCCCATGGAGACCACCCCCAGCTCGACGGACTCACCGTTCACCTCGAGGCGGTGCAGCACCCGGTCCGTGTCGCCCTCGAAGGGCTCAGGCGTAAAGGGCAGCGATGCCGGGGCGAAGCGGGGCTCCCCCATGTCGACGCGAATGCGGCCATCCTCCTCCACCTTCAGCACCAGGGGGCCGCCGGCGGTCTCCACATGGATCTCGCGCTTGTGGGTGAGGCGCTGGTCGCGCACGAAGCGGGCGAAGCAGCGCGCTCCGTTGCCACAGTTCTCCACCTCGCTGCCGTCGGCGTTGTAGATGCGGTAGCGGAAATCCATGTCGGGATCCCGGGGTGGCTCGACCACCAGCAGCTGGTCGAAGCCGACACCGAAGCGGCGGTCGGCCAGGCGGCGGACCTGGTCGTCGGTGAAGCGGGCACGCTGGGTCACCAGGTCGACCATCATGAAGTCGTTGCCGAGGCCATGCATCTTGGTGAAGTGCAGCAGCATCAGTGCCCACCCTCCGACCCGGCGTCGTCCGGTAACAGGGCCTCACCCGTCCACAGCTCATCGAGTCGCTCGCGGCGGCGCACCAGGTGGCTCCGGTCGCCGTCCACCATCACCTCGGCGGGGCGCGGGCGGCTGTTGTAGTTCGAGGCCATCACGAAGCCGTAGGCGCCGGCCGAGCGCACCGCCAGCAGGTCGCCAGGGGCGATGGCAAGCGTGCGCTCCTTGCCCAGGAAGTCGCCGGTCTCGCACACCGGGCCGACCACATCGTAGGTGTCGCTGGGCCGCGGATGGCGCGTGTCCACCGGCAGAATGGCCTGCCACGCCTGATAGAGCGCGGGGCGGATCAGGTCGTTCATGGCGGCATCGACGATGGCGAAGTTCTTGGTCTCGCCGGGCTTGAGAAACTCCACCCGGGTCAGCAGCACCCCGGCATTGGCCGCGATGGAGCGTCCCGGCTCGAACAGCAGGGTCAGCCCCTCGCTGCCCTCCCAGCCGGAAAGGCGCTCGAGCAGGGCCGTGGCGTAGTCGAAGGGCGCCGGCGGCTGTTCGTCGCGGTAGGGCACACCGAGGCCGCCGCCGAGGTCCAGGTGCTCCACCTCGATGCCGCGGTGGCGCAGGGTCTCGAGCAGCAGCAGCAGGCGGTCCAGGGCATCGAGGAAGGGGGCGAGCTCGGTGAGCTGGGAGCCTATATGGCAGTCCAGGCCGGTGACGCGCACGTTGGGGAGCCTGGCGGCCAGCTCGTAGACCTCCAGCGCCTCGTCGACCGGGATGCCGAACTTGTTGTCCTTGAGCCCGGTGGAGATATAGGGGTGGGTGCCGGCATCCACGTCCGGATTGACGCGCAGCGATACCGGGGCCACCTTGCCGAGCCGGCCGGCGACGGCGTCGAGGCGCTCGAGCTCGGGGCGTGACTCGACGTTGAAGCACTTGATGCCGACCTCCAGCGCTCGGGCCATCTCGCCCTCCTGCTTGGCCACGCCGGAGAAGACCACCTTGGCCGGATCGCCGCCCGCGCCCAGCACCCGCTCGAGTTCGCCCACCGAGACGATGTCGAAGCCGGCGCCCAGGCGGGCGAGCAGCCCCAGTACCGCCAGGTTGGAGTTGGCCTTGACCGCATAGCAGATCAGGTGAGGATGGCTGCCCAGCGCCTCGGTATAGGCGCGAAAGTGGCGGGTCAGGGTGGCCCTGGAGTAGACATAGCAGGGCGTGCCGAATGTCTCGGCGATGGTGCTCAGCGGCACCTCTTCGCCGTAGAGCACACCGTCGCGATAGTTGAAGTGGTCCATGGCTATTCCTCCGTGTCCTGGGGCGCGTCCTGATCGCGCTCGGTACTCTCTTGCTGGGCATCGCTGGCCTGCTGGGTCTCGCGGGGGCCGTACTGCTCGGCGGCCTGCTCGTCACCGGGCAGATAGAGCGGCCCCTTCTGGCCACAGCCGGCCAGACCCAGGGCCAGGAACAAGACCAGGGCAGAGAAAGCCAGGCGGCCCATCAGGCGCCTCCTGCAAGGGCCGAGAGTGCATCACGGGCCCGCTGGGCGGCGGCACGCACCTGATCGGGAGCGGTGCCGCCGATATGGTTGCGAGCCGCCACCGAGCCCTCCAGGGTCAACACCTCGAAGACATCCTGCTCGATGGTGTCGGAGAACTGCCTGAGTTCGTCGAGGGTCATCTCCGAGAGGTCCTTGCCCTCGGCCAGGCCGAAGGCCACCGACTGGCCGACGATCTCGTGGGCGTCGCGGAAGGCGACCCCCTTGCGTACCAGGTAGTCGGCCAGGTCGGTGGCGGTGGAGAAGCCGCGCCGGGCCGCCTCGGCCATGCTGGCCTTCTTCGGCTCGATGGCGGGCACCATGTCGGCGAATGCCTTGAGGCAGTCCCTGACGGTGTCCACGGCGTCGAACAGCGGCTCCTTGTCCTCCTGGTTGTCCTTGTTGTAGGCCAGTGGCTGGGACTTCATCAGGGTCAGCAGGCCCATCAGATGGCCGTAGACGCGGCCGGTCTTGCCGCGCACCAGCTCCGGGACGTCGGGGTTCTTCTTCTGGGGCATGATCGAGGAGCCGGTACAGAAGCGGTCGGGCAGGTCGATGAAGTCGAACTGGGCGCTGGTCCACAGCACCAGCTCCTCGCTCATGCGCGACAGGTGCATCAGCAGCAGGCTGGCGAAGCCGGTGAACTCGATGGCGAAGTCGCGATCGCTGACCGCATCGAGGCTGTTCTCGGCGGGGCGCTCGAAACCCAGCAGCTCGGCGCTGACATGGCGGTCGATGGGATAGGTGGTGCCGGCCAGCGCCGCGGCCCCCAGGGGCAGCACGTTGACCCGCTTGCGGCAGTCGAGCAGCCGCTCATGGTCGCGGGCCAGCATCTCCTGCCAGGCCAGCAGATGGTGGCCGAAGGTCACCGGCTGGGCGGTCTGCAGATGGGTAAACCCGGGCATGATGGTATCGGCCTCGCGGTCGGCCAGCTCGATCAGCCCCGTCCGCAGGCGGGCAAGCTCCCTGGCGATCTGATCGATCTCGTCACGCAGGAAGAGGCGAATATCGGTGGCGACCTGATCGTTGCGCGAGCGGCCGGTATGCAGCTTCTTGCCGGTGATGCCGATCTTCGCGGTCAGCCGCGCCTCGATGTTCATGTGCACATCTTCCAGCTCGACGGACCACGGGAACTCGCCGCGCTCGATCTCACCGCGCACCTCGTCCAGGCCGCTGATGATGGCATCGCGCTCGTCTTCGCTGAGTACGCCGACCCGGGCCAGCATGGTGGCGTGGGCGATGGAACCCTGGATGTCGTGGAAGGCCAGGCGGCGGTCGAACGCCTCCGAGGCGGTGAAGCGGGCGACGAAGGCGTCGGTGGGCTCGCTGAAGCGGCCTCCCCAGGACTGGTTGGTGCCGGAGTTGGAAGAGTTCGAGGTCATCGGTTCGGGATCCTGCATGACGGGTTGCGGTTGGCTGGGGGCTGGGCCCCCCGCGGCCGCCGGTCTCGCGGCGGCAGGCGCGACATGGCAAGGAGTGTACCAGAGTCGCCGAGGCAGGCGAGGGGCGTCCTCCGCCGACAGGGCAGCGGAGCCGCACGGGCCGTGGATTTTTCCTCTCGGGCTGGGGGCTTGTTATGATGAGGGTTATCGTGCGTCATGCATGTCAACTTCGCCGGAAACCTGCGCTGGCTCGCTGCCAGCCGGGGCGCCGGCACAGGGAGAACTTCGTGCAATCCATCACCAAGCTGCGCATCGCCACGCGCAAGAGTCAACTGGCCATGTGGCAGGCCGAATATGTCCGCGATCGGCTAGTGGCCCTTCATCCCGGTCTCGAGGTGGAGCTGGTCGCCATGTCCACTCGCGGCGACAAGATCCTCGACACCCCGCTGGCCAAGGTGGGGGGCAAGGGGCTCTTCGTGAAGGAGCTCGAGGAGGCGATGCTCGACGGACGTGCTGATATCGCGGTGCACTCCATGAAGGATGTGCCCATGAGCTTCCCCGAGGGGCTGGGCCTTTCGGTGATCCTGGCCGGTGCGGAGGCGACCGACGCCTTCGTCTCCAACCACTACGCCAGCTTCGACGAGCTGCCGGAAGGCGCGCGCGTGGGCACCTCCAGCCTGCGCCGCGGCCTGCAGGTCAGGGAGGCGCGTCCCGACCTCGAGATCCTCAGCCTGCGGGGCAACGTCCAGACTCGCCTGGGCAAGCTCGATGCCGGGGATTTCGATGCCATCATCCTGGCCACCTCCGGGCTGCGTCGCCTGAATCTGGGCGAGCGAATCGCACAGGAGCTGCCCCCCGAGGTCTGCCTGCCGGCCTGTGGCCAGGGCGCGCTGGGCATCGAGTGTCGCCTTCACGATCCCGAGCTGATCGGCCTGCTGGCGCCGCTGGATGATCCCGATACCGCCACTCGCGTACGCGCCGAGCGGGCCATGAACACTCGCCTCGAAGGAGGGTGTCAGGTGCCGATCGGTGGTCATGCGGTGTTCGAGAACGATGGCCAGACCCTGTGGTTACGCGCCCTGGTCGGCACCCCCGATGGGGCGCGCGTGCTGCGTACCGAGGGGCGTGGCTCGATTCACGAGCCCGAGGCGCTGGGCATCCGGGTTGCCGAGGAGCTGCTGGAGATGGGCGCCGGAGAGATCCTCGCCGAGGTCTACGGCGCCGGTTGATGGAGACTCAGCCGCGGGTGGTGATCACGCGTCCCGGAGAACGCGGTGCCGTGTTGGCCGCCGCGATTGCCGACTATGGCCTGCCGGTCGCGCGTTTCGAGGCGATGAGCGTCGAGGCGTTGCCCGAGACCCCCGAGCAGCGTGCGGCTTGGCTCGATTTCGATCAGTTTCGGCGCGTGATGGTGGTTAGCCCCTTCGCCGCCGAGTGCCTCGCCGAGGCGCTGGACCGCTTCTGGCCCCAGCTGCCGGTGGGCATCGACTACTATGCCGTGGGGGCGGCGACCGCCGCCGTGCTGCATGAGCGACTCGGCGTGCGGGTCCATGTGCCCCCGGCGATCGCCGGCGAGGATACCAGCGAGGCGCTGCTCACCCTGGGTTCCCTGCGTGCGCTCGATCACGAGAAGGTGCTGCTGGTGGCCGGGGAAGGCGGGCGCACCCTGTTTGCAGAAACGCTCGCCGCACGCGGGGCCCGGGTAACGCGTCTGGCTGTCTATCGGCGCACCCTCCAGCCCCCCGAGCCGGCCATGGCAGAGTGTCTTGCCACGGGCCACTTCCGCGCACTGGTGGTCAGCAGCGGAGAAATCCTCGATTATCTGGCAAGATGGTGTGCAGGCGCCGCCTTGAACCAACCGCTAATCGTTTCCAGCGCCCGGTTGGCTACACTGGCTGGCAAGCTGGGGTTTCGTGACCCCGTCGTGGCGCGTGGCGCCACCCCGACGGCACTGGCGGCGGCCGTGTCCAACGCCTGTGACTCGCAGGAAGCCGATGTCGATCAAGACGATCTCGAAAAGGGCTAGCGACAAGATGAGCAAGCAACCACACGAGCAGGAAGAACAGAAGGCGTCTGACGGCGCACAGTCGGCGACCTCGGGTGACGAGGCCAGCAGGGGCAATGGCTCCGGCAAGCGCCGCTCCCGCCGGCATGACAAGTCGAACCAGGCTGGCGGTACCAGGAGCGAGGCCGCCAAGCCGGCCGCGAGCCAGGCGCCTGCCGAGCAGCCTGCCTCGAGTAAGACAGCGGGAAGCAAGCCTGAGGCCGGCAAGCCAGCCGACAAGAAGCCTGCCGCCGGCAAGAACGAGACACCCTCCACCAGGACCGGCAAGCCTGAGTCCGGTGGAGGCGGCGCCAAGACCGGTACGCCCACCGCGACTGGCAGTGGTGGCGGCAAGGGTGGCAAGGCCGGCGTGGTAGCGATCGTGCTGGTCCTCCTGCTGGCCATCGCCGCTGCCCTGTTTGGCTGGCAGGCCTGGCAGAAGCTGGATGCCCAGCAGGCGCGCCTCGCCGAGCTGGAGTCCCGGACCAGCCAGGCCGCTACCACCGGCGACCTGAACCAGCTGCAGTCACGCTTCGAAGAGGCCGAGAGCGAGCGCCAGGCCAGCCTCGAGGAGTCCGTCTCGTCGCTCGAGGGCAAGTTCTCCGACTACCGCGGCGAGGTCAACGAGACCCTCGATCGTGTGCTGGCCGAGCTCTCCAGCGAGCAGCAGACCGACGAGCGGGACTGGCTGCATGCCGAGGCGGCCTATCTGCTGCGCCTGGCCAATCAGCGCCTGCAGCTGGAGCGCGATGTTCAGGGTGCCGCCGCGCTGCTGCGCACCGCCGACGCGCGCCTCAAGGAGGCCGACAACCCGGCGCTGGTGCCGGTGCGCCGCGAGATCGCCAATGAGCTCTCCGGCCTGGAGGCGGTGCCCCAGGTGGACCGCACCGGGCTGTGGCTGACCCTCAATGCCCAGCAGGAGCAGATCGCCGGGCATCCGCTCTCCCAGGACATCGACGAGATCACCGCCAGCTCCGGCATGGAGGAGGCGCCGACGGGCTCCTGGCAGCAGCAGCTGTCGAGCTTCGGTCAGGAGCTTAAGAGCCTGGTCACCGTGCGCAAGCATGATGAGGCCCTGGAGGCGCTGATCTCGCCGGAGCAGGAGACCTACCTGCGTCAGAGCGTACGCCTGGTGATCGAGCAGGCCCAGCTGGCCCTGCTCAAGGAGGACGAGACGCTTTTCGAGGCCAGCCTGGACAAGGCCATCACCCTGATCGAAGGCTACTACGATACCGACGACAGCGGAGTGCAGTCGGTGCTCGCGCGTCTGCGTGAGCTGAAGGGCAAGGCGGTTCGTCCCGAGCTGCCCGATATCAGCGGTTCCCAGCAGGCCCTGGCCACCTTCATCGAGCGCCGCTTCGAGTCGCGCCAGGGAGATGAGGCATGAGAAAGCTGATACTGATCATCGTCATAGGCCTGGCCATTGGTGCACTGTTCGGACAGTTGATGATGTCGGTGCCCGGCTACTGGCTGGTCCGGGTGGGGGATACCTCCTTCCAGACCTCCTTCTGGTTCGGGCTGGTGCTCCTGCTGGCCGCTTTCCTGGTGCTGCACTTCGCGCTGCGCCTGCTGATGCGCCTCACCCGTCCGGTCTCCCGCTTCAAGGTCTGGAACAGCCGTTCCCGCCATCGTTCCGCCATGAAGCGCACCGTGCGCGGCCTGGTGGCGCTGGCCGAGGGCCGCTGGAAGAAGGCCGAGAAGTCGCTGGTCAAGTCGGCGGACGACTCCAGCACGCCGCTGGTCAACTATCTCTCCGCGGCGCTGGCGGCCCACTATCAGGGTCGCTTCGAGCAGGCCGATACCCTGCTCAAGCGCGCTCATCTCAGCACCGAGGGTGCCGACTCCGCCGTGGGGCTGGTGCAGGCCCAGCTGCTGCTCGATCGTCAGCAGTATGAGGAGGCGCTGGCCATCCTTACCCGGCTCGATCGTCAGCTGCCCAACCACCCTCAGGTGCTCAAGCAGCTCAAGCAGGCCTATCTCAGCGTCAGCGACTGGGATGGACTGCGTCGCCTGATGCCGCGCCTGGGCGCCCAGCAGCTGATCTCTCCCGAGGAGCGCGCCCAGCTCGAGCGGCGTGCCTATCGCGAGCTGATCGTGCGTGAGGCTCGCGAGGGTAGCGACATCGAGACGGTGCGCAGCCTGTGGGCCGATATGCCCGACCATCTGCGTGGTGACGTCGAACTGATCGTGCTCTATACCGAGGCGCTGGTGCACGGGGGCCAGGAGCCCATCGCCGAGCGGTTGTTGCGTCACTCCCTCAAGGAGAACTGGGACAGTCGCCTGGTGCTGCGCTATGGCCTGCTCGATGTGGATGCGTCCCGTCAGCTGGTCACCGCCGAGCAGTGGTTGAAGGAGCGACCCAACGACCCCGACCTGCTGCTGACCCTGGGGCGTCTGGCGCTGCGCAACGCCTACTGGGGTAAGGCCCAGGAGTATTTCGAGGCGAGCCAGCGCCAGCGGCCGAGCGGCGTGGTGTGTGCCGAACTGGCAAGGCTCTTCGCCAACCTGGGCGAGCACCAGAAGAGCCAGCTCTACTATCGCCAGAGCGTCGAGCTGCTCGACAAGTCGCTTCCCTCGCTGCCCCAGCCCAGCGAGGACAGGGATGTGCTCGACGAGAAGCGGGCGAAGAAGGCCTCCTGACGGCTGGTCTTCTTCATGACGGAAGGGGGCGCTTTGGCGCCCCCTTCGTGTATCTGGTGATGGGTGCCGGCTCCCGCCGTGATGTGGAGCCGATGCATCGGACCGCCTCTCCTTCTCCTACCCTACCGCTTCGCCCCGGCTCGGGAGCCACCCAGAAATATCGGGGTCTTCCTAGGTCGGCGTGATGATCGGCCGCATGGCACTAATGAGCCATCCAAATTCATAGGCTCGGTAAGTGCCAGCGCAGCGGACATAGAGCGGGCGCCAGCGTCATGCCCGATGCGTCTCTGGCTTATCGGATCTACGCGAGGCACCCACCAACTTCAGGTCAAATGGCGATGAAACAAATAGCGGGGCCGCCCGAAGGCGGCCCCGCTGCCGTGCTACATGTGGACTATCGCGCCGAGATCAGGGCTCGTCGACATCGCTGCCGCTGGGCTTCTTGTTCTCGGGGTCCACCTGCTCATGACGTGGATTGATGCGCTCGCTCGCCGAGGTGGTAGCGCCTTTCCGGACAGGGATGAAGCGGTCGTCGGTGGCCGTGTCATCGCCTCTGGGCTGCCCGGCCGGGCTGCCGTCGATGGTGAAGTCCTGCTGCATGACGCGCAGGTTGGCGGGCGGTGCGGTACCGGACTTGTCCTGTCCGAAGTAGAGCGTGGTGTGCGGGAAGGGAATCTCGATACCGGCCTCGTCGAAGCGCAGCTTGACCAGGCGGTTGTAGGCGCGCCCCACGGCCCATTGATCTCCGGGGGTGGTCTTGATGATCACCCGGATATTCACCGAGCTGTCGGCCAGGGCGGTGACACCTGCGACATCGAGGGGAGCCAGCAGCTTGTGGCCGTGCTCGTCGCTGGCCTTGAGGTCCTGGTAGGCGAGCTGCAGCTGTTCGATGGCGGTGTCGATATTCTCACGATAGGCGATGCCGTATTCGCCGACATGGTTGCCGAAGCCGCGCATATAGTTGGAGACGGTATCCACGCTCGAGAAGGGCACCAGGTGGTAGGTGCCCGAGAGGTCGCGAATGCCCACCGAGCGGATATTGAGCTTCTCGGCGGTGCCGGTGATGCCGCCCACCGTGACCACATCGCCGGTGTTCATGGCGTTTTCCACCTGGATGAAGATGCCGGTGATGATGTCCTGCACCAGCTTCTGGGCGCCGAAGCCGATGGCCAGGCCCAGTACCCCGGCACCGGCGATCAACGGGCCGATATTGATGCCGATCTCGGCCAGCACGATCATCGCCGTCATGGTCACCAGGGCGATGGCCAGGGCGTTGCGGAACAGCGAAAGCAGCGTCTGGGCACGCGCCGAGGGCATGCCGCCACCGGTGTCGGGGTTGAGCTTGTGTTCGATCAGGCTTGCCAGGGCCAGCCATACCATGAGTGCGATGGCCAGGATCGTCGCCACACTGACCAGCTTGCCGACCAGATTGCGACCCACCTCCGAGGCATACCAGGCGGCAAGGTCGAAGGCGCCCCAGGCGTTGAGCACCACCATGATGATTAGCACCACGATGAGGGTGCGGATCACCCGCAGGGCATTGGGTACATAGCTGTTGAGGCGTGGCTCGAGCAGCGGCAGCTTGCGGCGCAGGTCATCGGAGAGGCGGATGCGGCGACCGATGGTCTGGGTCAGGAAACTGGAGAGTAGCAGGCCCACCACCACGGCGCCGATGCTCTTCAGGGTGGCGAAGAGCACAAAGGGCAGGGCATCTTCGGGGCGTGCTAGAGTCAGTACCAGCACCATGGTGAAGTAGGCCAGGGCGAAGAGGTGCCAGGTGCGTGCGAACAGCTGCAGCGAGACGCGACTGGCGGCCATGGTGGTCTGGTGGGCCTTAGCATCGAAAGCGTCACGCAGACGCTTGCGATTCTTGAGCACCACCACCACGGCATATAGAAAGGCAGCGACCATGATCAGGGTGCCCAGGCCCTTGCCTACCGCCGGTGACAGATAGACGGTGACCAGCGGCACCACGACCATCAGGCCGTAGCCGACCAGGCCGATCAGCCGGGCGATCCAGCGATTCCAGTAGGAGGCCTCTTCCGAGGAGATGGGCAGCAGCCGCAGGCCGTCGTAGCGTGAGGCAAACAGCATGCGCACCCCGGCCTTGAGCAGCTCGATCACCAGGAAGGCGTTGAGGAACAGCGAGGCCTGGGTGGAGAGCTCGCCGGTCTGGCCGATGGCGAAGGTGGCGATCAGATTACCGCCCAGGTAGGCGAGAGACACGATCAGCACATCGACCACGGCGGCCAGTGCCACGCAGATGATCAGGCGCAGGATCGGGGTCAGGCCGCGGCCGTTCAGCGACCACTGACTGATGCTGGTGAATAGCGGCCTGGCCAGGCGTCTAACGGCGATAAACAGCAAAAAGGTCGCCAGGATCACCAGACCCAGGTTGATGGCGGCGCTGGTGAAGGCCCCCATGTCGAAGGTGCTCTCCAGATCGCTCGCGAACATGCCGCCAATGGCCGAGGCGATGGCCTCGAGCTGGCTGCCGATATCGCTGGCGACACGGCTGGTCAGCTCTGCCAGCTGGCGTGGCAGCGAGGGGGCGGCGCTGGCGGCTTCGCCGGGGGTCGATTCGGCCACGTCGCCGGCCATGCCGCGCAACTGGTCGATCAACTCCTGTCGGGTCTCCTGGTTCTCGAGCAGGTCGGCCAGGGTCGAGTAGGCGGGTGGCTCACTGCTACCGCTCGCCTGCTGTGCCTGGGCAGGAGCTGCCAGCATCAGCAGTGCCAGTAACAGCCAGCCGAGCATCAGGGGTAGGGCTCGCTTGGGGTTCACGCTGTGACCTCCATCTCTTGGCGTGTGGGCGGTAAATTGTCTCAGGATAGCCATGATACGGACTTTCGCGCAGGGTCACGAGTCCGGCGCCGTGCACGGTTTTCATGTACAGCCATTGTACGTGTGAGCTGGGATGTGTCACATTTGTCGAGACGGCGGAACTGCTGTCGGTACGGCAAGCGTGCGATACTCGTTCGCCACCTTCGGGTGGCACTTTTCGTTCACGGGAGATAGCCAGGCATGCTGGAAGCGCTGTCGGTGCTGGTCGGTGGGGCCCTGGGCGGCATGCTGCGGCTCGCCATCGGCGATGCCGCGGGGAGATGGCTGGGCCTGGGCTTTCCCTGGGGTACTCTGGTGGTGAATGTCAGTGGTGCCCTGGCCATGGGGCTGCTGGCCGGCTGGTTGGGCTTCCCTGCCGAGGGGTCGCCCTCCGGGGCATGGCTCCTGCTGGGTACGGGGCTGCTGGGCGGCTATACCACGGTGTCATCCCTCAGCCTGCAGACGCTGTCGTTATGGCAGCAGGAGCGCGGCCCCGCGGCCATGGGCTACATGGCGGCGACCCTGGCCGCGGGGCTTGCCGCCCTGGCGCTGGGTGCCTGGCTCGCGGGAGCTCTGGCATGAGCGCCTGGCGTGCCTATGCGGCCGTCGGCCTGGGCAGTGGGCTGGGTAGCCTGGCGCGCTTTCAGTTCGGTGTATGGCTGGCAGCCCCCGGCTTTCCCAGGGCGACACTGCTCGTGAACCTGGTGGGCTCCGGGCTGATCGCCCTGCTTGCCGCCTACGCCGCGGCTCGCCCTCATGGAGGTGTGGCACGCCGGCAGCCCTTCCTGGTCGCCGGCTTCTGCGGTGGCTTTACCACCTTCTCGCTGTTCGGCCTGGAGACCCTGACCATGTTGAGCCAGGGCCATCTGATGATGGCTCTGACTTATATAGTGCTGAGTCTCGTGGGGTGGCTGGGGGCTGCCTGGATCGGCCATCTTGGTGGAGGCCGGCTGGCCACGCTGCTGGAGTAGCGGGGCTCGACAGCCCTTCAGTGTGGCGGCTTCACTGGTCGTCCTGCGGGGATATCCGGCCCGAGACCCAGGCGCCGGCGTCGGGAATGTTCATCGTGTAGTCCCGATCGAGCCATGGCGAGCTGATCATAAAGTCGGCGCTGGCGGCGTTGCAGGCCACCGGGACGTTCCACAGCGCCGCCAGGCGCAGCAGTGCCTTGACGTCGGGGTCGTGGGGCTGGGGCGAGAAGGGGTCCCAGAAGAAGACCAGCAGGTCGAGCTTCTGCTCGGTGATCAGTGCACCGATCTGCTGGTCACCGCCGAGCGGGCCACTCATCAGCCCCCGAATCGGTAGCTCGAGCGCCTTCGATACCCGGCTGGCCGTGGTGCCGGTACCGATCAGTTCATGATCAGCCAGTGTCTCGCGCCAGCGCTCGGCCCACTCCAGCAGCTCGGCCTTCTTGCCGTCGTGGGCGATCAGGGCGATGCGCTTGCGTGCCGGCAGGGTGCGCGTGACGTTGCGATTGGGGCGCGGATGGTTCATTGGCCTATACCCCC
>NZ_JADNRL010000019.1:662576-679510 GCF_015595025.1 Halomonas sp. KAO | reverse complement strand
AGCGGAAGTGATCGACGGCCAGCGGCAGGTCGGCGTTGAGGGTCTCGCGGACCGCCTTGCCGTTGTCCCAGGTCTCGGCGACCGCCAGCATCTCGATATTCTGCTCGATGCGATCGGCGATCCTGAGCAGTACATTGGAACGCTCCGCGGCCGAGGTCTTGCCCCAGGCAGGGGCCGCGGCATGCGCCGCATCCAGCGCCTTGTCGATATCCTCGGCGCCGGAGCGGGGAATCTCGCAGAACACCTCGCCGTTGACCGGGCTGACGTTGTCGAAGTACTGCCCCTTGACCGGCGAAACGAACTCGCCCCCGATATAGTTGCCGTAGCGCGACTCGAAGGCGACGACCGCACCGGACTGGCCCGGGTTGGCATAGATCATGGCATGCTCCTGAGTATTGTCGTTGTACGGACACTGCCCTGCCATTCTTGGTCGTGACAGCATCCGACGACATACTCCGTTGGTCGAAGCCACTCTCCTTGACAGCCATTCCCCTGGGCTGACTCTTCCACTGAGCCTCAGGCCTGAGACGTTTCGGCCCAGTGATCCAGGGAGACCAGTGTGGTGGTGAGACAGGCTTGCAGCGCTTCGAGAACCGGGGGGATCGACGCCGGCTCTCCTTCGGCAGCCAGGCGTTCGATCCGCGCCGCAAACTCCGCTACCGTTACCGCCCCCAGGCTCGAGGACTCCCCCTTCAGCTGGTGCGCGGCATGGCGCAATCGGTCGGCATCACTCGACGCGAGCGCCGAGCTAACCTGAGCGAGATGCGCCCCGCTCTGGTCGCGGTAAAGCGCCACCAGCCGCGTAAGCCCCGATTTTCCGAGAGAGCCGAGCAGCGAGTTCAGGACCCGAGGATCCAGCACCGCCTGCTGGTTCATGGCCAGCGGCTCCCCCAGCTCTCCCTCGCCGCTCCCCAGGTGGCGCTTCAATACCTCCAGCAGGGGCTCCGGGAGCAGAGGCTTGGCAAGATAGCCACTCATCCCCGCGGCCAGACAGCTCGATGGCTCGCCTCCCGGGCCGCCGGCGGTCATCGCCACGATGGGCACCTCGGTCAGCCAGCCCTGGCGCCGGCGAAGGCGGCGGGTCACCTCCAGCCCATCAATATCCGGCATCTGCACGTCCATGAAGATCAGGTCAAACTGCCGTTGCCGGGTCAGGGTCAACGCCTCGCCTCCCGAGTCGGCCAGGCTTACCCGGCAGCCCAGCCGCTCGAGCATCGCACGGGCGACCCGCTGGTTGACGGGGTTATCCTCCACTACCAGTAACTCGGCCCCCGGCAGGTGCTTTCTCGATGGCTGCCTGCTCGCGCTGTGCCGCGCAGCGGCGTCCCGCACCGGCTCGGTGGCGGGCACCAGCGGCAGCAGGCACCAGAAGCGGCTACCGATCCCGGGCTCGCTCTGCATGTCGAGGCGCCCCCCCATGGCCTCGATCAGACGGCGCGAGATCGCCAGGCCCAGGCCGGTGCCACCGAAGCGTCGCGCGATGGAAGCATCGCCCTGCCGGAATGGCTCGAAGAGGTGCTCATGTTGCTCGACTGGGATGCCGCACCCCGAATCACGCACCTCGAGGCGCAGGGTATCGGCACCCTCTGGCGTCGCCTCGACAATGACCTCTCCCTCAGCGGTGAACTTCACGGCGTTGGACACCAGATTGAGCAACACCTGGCGCAGTCGCGCCGGATCCCCCATCACCCAGGCCGGCAGTTTTTCGGAGATTCGCGCCTCGAGCCCGACCCCGCGAGACTCGGCGCGCGCCATGAACACCGTCACCGCCCCCTCCACCAGCGTGGCAAGCGATAATGGCTGGCACTCCAGATCGAGATGTCCGGACTCGATCTTGGAGAAGTCCAGCAGTTCATTGATCAGCCCCAGCAGCAGGTTGGCGCTGTCATGAAGGGTGGCCGCATACTGACGGGGCCGCTCCGCAAGAGGCTCTTCCAGCAGCAGGTCGCTCATGCCGATGACACCGTTGAGGGGCGTGCGGATCTCATGACTCACCATGGCCAGGAACTCCGACTTGGCCTGGCTCGCCGACTCGGCACGCCGCACGGCCGCCTGGAGCTGGTGGCTGAGTATTTCCAGATCACGGCGGGCAGTGGCATTGTCGCGGGCCTCGCGGAACAACATGACCGCAACCAGCAGCGCGGAAAAGCTCATGGCCAGGATCAACAGCAACAGCAGGCCATGGAGTCGCTGCTGTTGACGACGCTGAAGGGTCGCATGCTCGGCCAGGTAGCCATTGACGGCAATCACCAGACGCTCGGTGCGGTTACCCAGTGTCTCCAGACGCTCCTCGAGACTCTGCCGGCTTTCGGTAGTGAGCACCTCGAGCTCGCCGATCATGCCGTCCAGCTCCTCGATCCGGCGCGCGATATCCTCGAGCAGTTCGACTACCGCGGGCGCCTTCGCCAACAGCTCGGCGACGCCCCCCTGACCCAGCATATGCATGCGGCTGTAGAACAGCTCGAAGCGCAGCCGAAAGCCCGCGAGGGTGGCATCGGGCTGTACCAGATAGCTGCGCATCTGGACGGTTTCACGATCGAGCTGATAGGCGTGCCAACCAGCCCCCTCGGCGACTCTGCCCAACAGACTATCCTGGCGCCAGGCGACCAGGCTTACCACGATCAGGGCGGCGGCAAACAGCACCAGGGCGCTGATCGCCCCTAGCCTCAGCCGCAGGGGCAGCTTCAGCACCCGCCACCCCCTGTCGAATGCGCCCAATCACCGCATATGAAATCAGCGCACATGTATGCTGGCCACATGCCATACTGACCGAAAGCGCACCGCTTCGGTATGCAACTCCGGATGATCACCGAAGGGATAGAGCACGAAGAGCGGGCCGAGCTCGCGTATCGGCATCGGCTCACCATCACGGCTCATGGCCAGAATCACGTCATAGTCATGCAGCTCCTGAACGGAAATCTCTGCCCGAAACTTGTTCAGGGCCTGCACGACGATACTATCGCCCTGCGCGCCCACCGCCGCGAGCACCTCGCGCATCAGAGGGCCCCGAAAGCAGCTGGTCTCACGATGCCAGGGGGTTCGGGTACAGTCCGTCAGTGGCGAGAGACTCTTCAACAGCTCGCGGTCGAAATGCGCCTGGCTGCCGGCATTGGTGTCGGCGATATTTCCGGTGACGGCCAGCAACACCTCGCCTTCCGGCGCAGGCAGCCCATCGCCGATAGCGGATGCGGGCAGGCTGGCCAGCAGGAAGATCAGGCAAATAGAGATCGTCTGGCGCATGACGGCCATCCCCTTAAGGCGAGTTTGGGGCGCCAGACTACGCGATCACGCCGGCATGGTCAGCTCGACGAAAGCCGGAGGCATGGGCGCCCCCGGCAGGATGCCTGATCGTAGGAGAGCAGCGTCGATCAGCCGTGGAGGTCGTGCTTCTCCTCCCGGGGCTTGATGACCACCAGCTCCTCGTAGGCATGCCAGCTGGCGAAGCCCAGCACCGGCAGGATAAGCGCCAGTCCAATATAGAAGGTCAACACCCCGACCAGCACACAGCCGGTGAGGATCGCCGCCCAGAGCAGCATCGGACGGAAGTTGCACGACACGGTACGCACGCTGGCCTCGATCCCCTCCATGAAGGTGAGGTCGCGATCCATCAAGGTGGGTATCGCCACCACGCTGATGGAGAAGGCGCCGAAGGCCAGAAATCCCCCCAGCACGGTACCGACGGCGATCATGCCGAGCCCCTGGGGAGTGGTCAGCAGCGCGGCATAGAGGTCCGTCGGGCTTGGCACCGCGTGGCCGAAGAAGATCGCGAACAGCAGGATGGCAATATTGAACCAGGCCAGCAGCACCAGCACCAGCATCACGCCCATCATCGCCAGCTGGCCGGCATGGGGACGCCAGGCGCCGAAGGCATCTCCAAGATGCGGGGCGCGATTGGCCTCCAGGGCACGACTGATGCCATAGGAGCCTACCGCCACCAGGGGGCCGATGAACATGAAGCCCGCCACCAGCGGTAGCAGCCAGTGCCACAGGCCCAGATAGATGGCGCCGACGGTCACGGCGATACTCAGCCCCACCCAGAACATGCCATAGGCGAGACTGACGGCGGCAGCCTGCCGAAAATCCTCGATGCCGGCGGCGAGCCAGGCCTTGGGGCGCCCCATGCCGACCGGCTGGATGGTGATCTTCACGCCGAGTCCTGCCGACGTGTCCCGTGATTTCGCAGTTTCCGCATTCATGAGTCACCTCTCTTCGCCGACGTGTGCCCGACCGGCTCGGGCGCTGCGTGGATGGCCTCGGAACACGACCGGGCCACCGAAACGCATTAACGAGGGGCCCCTCGTTAACTATGACTTAATCTAGTTGATCGGGATCAACTCTGCTGGATAATCCCGCCGGCCCCATTCCACGCTCAGGTCACAGCCCAAACGCAGAGGGCCTCGACACGGTGTCGAGGCCCTCTGCGAGGCCGAGTGATGCGGCAGGAGCCTGCCGTGCTTAACGCACGATCATTACCGACACCTTCGAGTGGTGCACCACATGCTCGGCATTGGGTCCCAGCACGTAATCGGCGAACTTGCGCTTGTTGTGGGAGGCCATCACGATCAGGTCCACCTCGAGCTTCTTCGCCGCCTTGACGATCGCCTCCCAGGGCGAGCCATCGACGATGACGCTCTGGACCGTGATATCGTCAGGCACGTGCTCGCGAATAAACTCGTGCTGCGCCTCGGTGATTGCCGCATGGGCCTTCTTGGCGAAATCCTTGGGAAAATAGGAGCCGACCAGCGGCATGCGGTAGTCCGGCAGCACCGTCACCACATGCAGCGACGCTCCAAAGCTGCGGCACAGCGCCACCGCCGTCGGTAGCGCCTTGGCCCAGGAGGCCTCCTCGTTGAGGTCCACCGTCAACATGATCTTCTGATACATGACACTCCCCCTCAGGCAGACGCCGCGGCGGCGTCACGACCACGCCGCCGACGCTGCATCATTACGATCAGACCGAAGACCAGGAAGGCCGGAATCCACATCAGCTCCTTGGTCCAGCGATCCACCGGCGCGAGCACCTGGATGATCTCCTGATCGAAGTCGAAGCCCAGGTCCGACGCCTGGCTGCCGAAGGCCACCATGTCGACCACGGCCCTGTCCTCTTCGATGATCAGCTCCAGGCCCAGGTTCTCCAGCCGCTCCTCGCCGGTCTCGCCACTCGGCACCGGCAGCTGCATATAGGTGGTCAACGGATCACCGAAGTCATCCTCGCCAAGGACCTGCAGCCGCAATGTGCTCTGCTCGCCGACGTTACCCAGCGCCTCGACGAACTGTGCGGGCGGAATCTCCTGATAGGGGTCATGGAGCTGATCCATCCAGAAGCCCGGCCGAAACAGGGTAAAGGCCACCAGCAGCAGCACGATGGACTCGTACCAGCGGTTACGGGCAATCATGAACCCCTGGGTGGCCGCGGCGAAGATCAGCATGGCGATCGTCGATACCACGAAGATCAGCACCCCCTGCAGGGCGGTGACATCGATCAGCAGCAGATCGGTATTGAAGATGAACAGGAACGGCAGCGCGGCGGTGCGCAGGCTGTAGTAGAAGGCCTGGAAGCCGGTACGTATCGGGTCACCGCCAGAGACCGCCGCCGCGGCAAAGGAGGCGAGTCCCACCGGCGGCGTCACATCCGCCATGATGCCGAAGTAGAACACGAACAGGTGAACGGCGATCAACGGCACCAGCAGGCCGTTCTGCTCACCCAGCTGAACGATTACCGGCGCCAGTAGCGCCGACACCACGATGTAGTTGGCCGTGGTGGGCAGCCCCATGCCGAGAATCAGGCTGAGCACCGCGGTGAAGATCAGGATCAGCATCAGGTTGCCCATGGAGAGGATCTCCACCACATCGGCAAGCACCAGGCCGACGCCGGTCTGGGACACCGCACCGACGATGATACCGGCGGTGGCGGTGGCGATGCCGATGCCGATCATGTTGCGGGCACCGGAGACCAGGCCGCCCCACAGATCCATAACCCCCTCACGCAGGTCCGCCGCCATGTCACTGCGACCACGGAAGATCGATGTGATGGGACGCTGGGTGAGGATGATGAAGACCATGAACACCGTGGCCCAGAAGGCCGACAGCCCCGGCGAGAGGCGCTCCACCATCAGACACCAGATCAGCACGATCACCGGCAGGATGAACTGCAGGCCGACCATCACCGTGGGGCGGGTCTGGGGCAGCTTGTAGATGGGCGCATCGGGATCATCGAGCTCCAGCTCGGGGTAGTGGGAGGCAACCTTGAGCAGCCCCACATAGATCACCGCCAGGCCGGCGGCCACCACCCAGGGAGTCGCACCACCCAGCACCGGCTTCAACCAGCCCAGGCCGTAGTAGACCACGAGAGCCGTGATCATCATCAGGAGCAGGCCACCGAGGAAGCCGATCGCCTTGCGCACCAGAGGCTTGGGCGGGTTGCTGCTCTCCAGGCCCTGAAGGCCGGCCTTGAGTGCCTCGAGATGAACGATATAGATCAACGCGATATAGGAGATCAGTGCCGGCAGGAAGGCGTGCTTGATCACCTCCACGTAGGAGATGCCCACATACTCGACCATCAGGAAGGCCGCGGCCCCCATGACCGGCGGCATGATCTGACCATTGACCGAGGAGGAGACCTCCACCGCACCGGCCTTCTCCGCCGAGAAGCCGACACGCTTCATCATCGGTACCGTGAAGGTGCCGGTGGTCACCACGTTGGCGATGGAGGAGCCGGAGATCAGGCCGGTCATGCCCGAGGCCACCACGGCGGCCTTGGCCGGGCCGCCCTTGTAGTGGCCCAGCAGCGAGAAGGCGACCTTGATGAAATAGTTGCCGGCGCCGGCCTTGTCGAGCAGCGCACCAAACAACACAAACAGGAACACGAAGCTGGTCGAGACCCCCAGCGCAATGCCGAAGACCCCCTGGGTCGTCAACCACTGATGGTTGACCAGACCGTAGAGACTGACCCCGCGGTGGGACAGAATGCCCGGCATGTAGGGCCCGGCCAGCGAGTAGATGATAAAGATCGAGGCGATGATCATCAGCGGCGGACCGAGCGCCCGTCGCGTGGCCTCGAGCAGCAGCAGGATACCCGCCACACCGATGATCACATCCTGCAGTATCGGCGCACCAGGACGCTGGGCCAGCTGTTCGTAGAACATGAACATGTAGGCACCACAGAAGGCCGCCGCCGCCGCCAGGACCCAGTCCTGAACGGGGATACGATCACGGGGCGAACGCTTGAGCGCCGGGTAGGCCATATAGGCCAGGAAGAGCGCGAAGGCCAGGTGAATGGAGCGGGACTCGGTGGCATTGAAGACCCCGAAGCCCAGCATGAACGGCAGCGGAGACGCGATCCACAGCTGGAAGAGCGACCAGGCGGCGGCAATGCTGACCAGCAGCTTGCCAGGCGTTCCGGACGGCTTGCGGGCCCCGGAATCGCTCGAGGCGACCATATCCTCGAGATCGACCTCTTGCCCCGCGGCCCTCTTGTTGTCCTCAGTCATAAGCGTGCCCTGCTCTGTAACGTTTCCCTGGGAGCGCCCGGGATGGCCTCCCACGGCATCTCAAACAGAATGCGCGGCCCCCTCGGGTGACCGCGCATTCTTCACCGAGGTGAAAACACCTCAGGCCGTTGTATCACTCGATCCAGCCCTGCTCACGATAGTAGCGTGCAGCCCCATCATGCAGCGGTGCGGAGAGGCCCGAAGAGACCATCTCTTCCGGCTTGAGATTCGCAAAGGCCGGATGCAGCTTCTTGAAGCGATCGAAGTTGTCGAAGATCGCCTTGACGGTCTGATAGACGATCTCCTCGTCGGTTTCGGCGGTGGTCACGAAGGTCGCCGCGACACCGAAGGTCTCGACCTCCTCGTCGTTGCCCTTGTAGAGGCCGCCGGGGATGGTCGACATGGAGTAGTAGGGGTACTCGTCGACGATCCCCTGGATCGCTTCATCGTTGAGCGGGATCAGTCGGGAGTCGACGGTGGTGGTCGCTTCCTGGATGGAGCCGTTGGGGTGGCCCACCACATAGGCCATGGCGTCGATGTTGTTGTCGGCCAGGGCCGAGGCCATCTCGGCGGCGTCGAGCTGAGAGGCCAGCGAGAAGGTGTCCTCGGTCCAGCCCTTGGCCTCCATCACCACTTCCATGGTGTTGCGCTGGCCGGAGCCCGGGTTGCCGATATTGACACGCTTGCCCTCCAGGTCATCGAGGGTCTCGATGCCGGAGTCGGCCCGCGCCAGAATGGTCAGGGGCTCGCCGTGGGCACGGAATACCGCGCGCAGGTCTTCAAAGGCCTCGCCTTCGAAGTTGCCGGTACCGTTGTAGGCCTGGTACTGGACATCGGACTGCACCACACCCATATCGAGCTGACCGGACTTGATGCCGTTGACGTTGGCCACCGAGCCACCGGTGGAGGGCGCGTTGCACTTGATGTTGGCGTCGTCCAGACGGTTCACCAGGCGGCAGACGGACTGGCCGACCACATAGTAGACGCCGGTCTGGCCACCGGTACCGATGGTGATGAACTTCTCTTCGTCCTGGGCCATGGCCGGCGAGGCGAACATCGCGGCCCCCAGGATCGCGCCGGAGAAGGCAGCAGCAGAGAATGCATGGCGTTTCATGAACACACCTCTTTGACGTTGTCGGCAAGAGAGCGGAGCGTCGTGACCGCAGTGGCCCCGAATCTACCACCCTCCTCTACTTTAGCGAAAAAATCATTCCGGGGATAATGACCGGAGGCAAGGCCGCCGGATCATGGCCGGCGGGGCATTCATCCATCAGTCTAGTCTTGCCGAGCGTTTATGAAGCGTTAATCTTATGCTGCAACACAGCATTAGCGGCCGCATGGGGCGGTCGGTTACCGATGCGAAGGCTTGCGGACGAGCCTGGCGACGACGCGCTGTAGCCGCGGCGCTCCCACCAGGGTCAGTACGAGGGCGATCGGCCAGGCAATATAGAGCGCCTGCCACCAGCGACCGAGGAAACCTTCTCCCAGGCCGGTGTTGGCCCAGGTGATCACGAAGGTCATCAGGGTCACCATATAGAGCGACATCAGCACGGCAAACACGTACGGCGCGAAGCGTGGCGGGAACAACATCGAAACTCCTGATAGCCTGACAGGGTAGGAATGGCGTGCATTCTACGCCACCCGGCCCTCGGGCGCGCCCGAGGGCCGCATATCTCAGGAGACACCATGATCGAGTGCATCCAGGGGGATATCGCCCATCAACCCGATATCGAGGCGGTGGCCAATGCCGCCAACGCCCAGCTGCGCCCCGGCGGCGGCGTGGCCGGGGCCCTGCATCGCGCCGCCGGTCCCGAGCTCGACCGCGCCTGCCGGCCGCTGGCGCCGATCCGCCCGGGGGAGGCGGTGATCACCGAGGCCTTCGCCCTGCCCAATCGCCATGTCATTCACTGCCTGGGGCCGGTCTACGGCGTCGACGAGCCCGCCGAGGCGCTGCTCGCCGACTGCTACCGAAACGCCCTGGCGCTGGCCGAACGCGAGGACCTGGGCTCCATCGCCTTCCCGGCACTCTCCGCCGGCGCCTTCGGCTATCCGCTGGAAGAGGCGGCTCGGGTAGCGCTCGAGACGGTGATCGCCACCCTGCCCGACTGCCCGCATATCGAGCGGGTGCGCTTCGTGCTCTTCGATGCCGAGAGTACCACCTGCTTCCAGCGTCTGCTCGATACGCTTCAGGGCAATCAGCCGACGTTGTAGCCCAGGGTCCTCGGCAACCACAGCGCGATCTCCGGGAACACGGCAACAAGCGCCAGGGCGGCGGCCATCGCCACCACGAACAGCAGGGCCCAGCCCACGGTCTGTTCGAGGCGAATCCTGGCCACCTCGGTGGTCACCATCAGATTGACCGCCACCGGCGGGGTGAACTGGCCGATGGCGATATTCATCGCCAGCAGGATGCCGAACCACACCGGGTTCCAGCCGAAGTGCTGCATCACCGGGATCAGGATCGGCATCATGATCAGGTAGATGGAGATGGCGTCGAGCAGCATGCCGGCGGCCAGCACCGCCAGCATGATCAGCACCAGCAGCACGACACCATTGTCGGAGAGCGAGATGATCCACTCCGCCAGATGGCGGAAGGTACCGAGCATGGTGCCGGCCCAGGCGAAGATGCCGGCAAGCGCGATGATCAGCATCACCACCCCCGAGATCACCGCCGCCTCGCCGAACAGCGACCAGAGATCACGCAGGCTGAGCTCGCGGGTCACGAAGAGCCCCACCAGCACCCCATAGGCCACAGCCACCACCGCCGCCTCGGTGGGGGTGAAGAGCCCCGAGCGCAGCCCGCCGAGGATCAGCACCGGCGCGAACAGTGCCGGCAACGCCTGCCTGAAGGTCTCCCCCACCCGCAGTTGTTCGGCGCCCGCTACCGGTGCACCGCCCTCCCAACCATGGCGACGTGAGACCAGCAGAGCCGGGACCAGCAGCGCCAGGCCGGCGAGTACACCGGGGAAGAGCCCGGCGGCGAACAGTGCCCGCAGATCGACTCCCGGCACCACGATGGAGTAGAGGATCAGCGCTACCGAAGGGGGGATCAGGATCGCCGTGGAGGCCGAGGCGGCGATCAGGGTGGCCGAGAACGGCTTCGGGTAGCCCGCCCGGGTCATGCTCGGCAGCATCACCATGGCCACCGCGGCGGCATCCGCCGGCCCCGACCCGCTCATGCCACCCATGATCATGCACACCAGCACCGCCACCAGCGCCAGCCCGCCGTGACGCGGGCCGATCAGCGCCTGGGCAAAGCGCACCAGGCGCAGCGCCACCCCGGAGCGCTCGAAGATCAGCCCGGTGAGGATAAACAGCGGAATGGCAATCAGCGGATACTTGGCGATGCTGTTGTAGGTATTGGTGCCAAGGGTGGCGAGCATCGCCGGCGACAACCCCGTCAGGATCCCCGCGGCACCCGCCAGCCCCAGGGAGAAGGCCACCGGGACACCGGCGATCAGCAGCCCGGCGAAGGCCAGCAGCATCCAGAGATCAGGACTCATCGTCGAGCCCTCCGCGCAGCCGGTCCCGGGTCTGCTGCAGCTGACGCACCAGCATCACCGCCGCCAGCAGCGGCAGCCAGACGATATACCACCACTGGGGCAGACCAAGCCCGGGCGAGAGGGTCTCCCAGCGGTACTCCTGCCAGGCCAGCCTGGCGCCGAACCAGGCGATCAGTCCCAGCACCGCCACCCCGCAAAGCCCCTGGAAGAGCACTAGGAACCGGCGTGCACCCGCCGGCAGGGCACGCTCCAGCATGCCGATACGGATATGACCGTTACGCCGCAGCGCCACGGCGGCGCCGGCGAAGGTCAGCACCACCAGCAGGAATACCGAGAGCTCTTCGGTAAAGGCCAGCGAGCCACCGGTGATATAACGAGTCACCACGTTGCCGAGACTGATCAGCGCGATGATCACCAGGGCCAGGCTGGCCAGCCAGCGCTCCAGCCTGGCATCCGGGGAAGGCGTCATGGGTTACCTCACAAGGCAGCGGCCGGCCTCGAGGGCCGGCCGGTCAAGGGGAAGGAAGAGCGGGAATCAGCGTGACTCGATGTCGGCACGGGCGGCCTCGACGATCTCCTCGCCGATCTTCGGTACCCACTCATCGTGAACGCTGGCGGTGGCCTCGACGAAGGCCTGGTACTGGGCGTCCGAGAGCTCCGTTACGGTAACGCCACGCTCCTGGATGGCGGCCAGGCGCTCGCCCTCCTCCTCGCGGGTCATGGACGTCTCCCACTCGCCCGCCTCCACCGCGGCCTCACGCAGGATCGCCTGGTCGCTCTCGTCCAGCGACTCCCACACCCGGCGATTCACGGCGAAGATCAGCGGATCGTTCATGTAGTTCCACAGGGTCAGGTGCTCCTGTCCCACCTGGTCGATACGCGCCACGTCGAACACCGAGAGCGGATTCTCCTGGCCATCCACCGCGCCGGTGGTCAGGGCCGGCTTGGCATCGGCCCAGCTCATCTGGGTGGGGTCGGCCCCCAGGGCGGTGAAGGTGTCCTGGAACAACGGCGAGCCCACCACGCGGATCTTCAGGCCCTCCAGATCCTGAGGCTCATCGATCGCGCCCTGGGAGTTGGAGAGCTGGCGGAAACCGTTCTCGCCCCAGCCCAGCGGGATAACATCCCGGGACTCGATGGCCGCAAAGATCTTCTCGCCCGCCTCGCCACCGGTCACGGCGTCCACCGCCGCCTCGTCGGGCAGGAAGAAGGGCAGCGAGAAGAGATTGAGCTCCGGCACCTGGGGGGACCAGTTGATGGTGGAGCCCACGGCGGCGTCGATCAGCCCGGAGCGCATGGCGGAGAATTCGCGAGTCTGGTCACCGTTGACCAGCTGGGAGTTGGGGTAGACGCGCATGGTGATGCGCCCCTCGGTGCGCTCCTCCACCAGCTCGGCCCACTTCTCGGCGGCCTGGCCCCAGGGAAAGGCATCGGAAAGCACGGTGGAGACGGCAATCTCGCGCGCCTGAACGGAGAGCGAGGCGGAGAGCACGGCGGCACCGGCCAGGGCGGCGGCCAGCTTGGCAAGCGGTCGATACGTTGTCATGGCGTGTCCTTGCAGCGACGCCTCGTCATCTGCGAGGCGCGGTTATGGTTATGAGTGGCACGATGTGCCGGCGCGGTGAGCCGGCGGCGGTGGACGAGCCCCTCCAGGGCCCGGTGCCACCTCGCGAAATATTCTAAGGCTCCCAGCGTTGAATATCAGCTCCGTCACTCCGGTTTGCAACGGGAGTCGTGACCCGGCCAGGCGACACAGTCCCCCACGCCGATCCCCAGCGCCTGGAAGGTACCCGCCCTGACCTCCAGCGCGGCTCGATAGGGCACTCCCGGCCGCGTCACCGGACAGTCGGCCGGCGCATCCGAACCACAGGGCACCATGGTGTGGGTCGAGACGATACGTCCCATCCCGTCGATAAAGGCGATATCCAGCGGAATCAGGGTGTTGTACATCCAGAAACCACTGCGGCCCGGCTGCTCGCCGGCATAGAGGAAGAGCATGCCGCCCTCCTCGGCGAGTCGCTCGCGTCCCATCAGGCCACGGCTGCGTTCGGCCGATGTCTGCGCCACCTCGGCATGGAACTCATGCTCCCCCGAGCCGGTGGCAATGGTGAGTGGCCAGCGCTTTGCGGGCACCTCGGCGGCGCTTGCCGAGAGGAGCGTAAAGGGAGCGACGGCGAGGATGGCGGCGATCAGGAAGCGTTTCATGGCAGACTCATGGCGTCATCGCCGGAGGCGCAAGCCTCCGGCATCAGGTGGATGCCCGCGGCGAGCAGCGAGACCTGTACCGCCTCCCCGCGGGCCAGACCGTTACGACGGGCGGCATGGGTGGCGATCTCGAAGCCGAGGCGCCCGGGGGTGTGATCGAAGGCCAGGGTGACCGAGGTCATGCCGCCCAGCACGACCAGCTCCTCGACGCGAGCGCTCACCGGGTTCTCGCGCTCCCCCAGCGAGGGGCGCCCTCGGCGATGCAGCACCACATCCGAGGCCGGCAGATACCAGGCCATGCGGGTACCCGGCGCCAGCGACGCAAGCCCCTCGGCCACCTCCAGACGCCAGGGCCCCCAGGCCAGGCGACGCTCGTCGCCCTCCATCACCACCTCACCGCTGAAGACGTTGTGGCGATCGAGCAGCCGCGCCACCTGTGGGGATGAGGGCCGGCGGAAAAGCGACTGAGGAGGACCTGTCTGGAGGGTGTGCCCGGCATGCAGCACGCAGAGGCGGTCGGCCAATGCCGCCGCCTCGTCGAGGTCGTGGGTGACCAGCACGATGGGGATGGCGATCTCCTCGCGCAGCATCGCCAGTTCACGCTGCAGGCGCCGTCGCGTCACCTGATCCACCGCCGAGAAGGGCTCGTCGAGCAGCAGCACCCGCGGCTCGCGGGCCAGTGCCCTGGCCAGCGCCACTCGCTGCCGCTGGCCGCCGGAGAGCTCGGCGGGGTGGCGCCCGGCCAACCCCTCCAGGCGTACCCGGATCAACCACTCCTCGGCCCGGCGGCGGCGCTCGGCGGCCGGCAGATGGTGCAGTGCCACCATGACGTTGCCCAGCGCCGTGAGGTGCGGGAACAGCGCATAGTCCTGGAACACCAGCCCCAGGCGTCGGCGCTGGGGAGGGAGCGCGAGTCGCCTGTCGGCATCGAACCAGACCTCCTCGCCACAGGCGATACGCCCCCCTTGTGGGCGGTAGAGGCCGGCGATGCTGCGCAGCAGGGTGGTCTTGCCGCTGCCCGAGGGACCCACCAGGGCCAGCAGCTCACCGGCCGCGCAGCGAAAGTCCGCCGCCAGGGGGATGGGGCCCGACTGATGCAGGCTCACCTCGAGGGGGGCGGGGCTGGCAGCGACATCAGACACGGCGCCACCTCCGCCGCCCCGCGAGGCCATAGACCACACCGATGGTGACGAAGGAGACCAGCAGCAGCATCGCCGACATGGTGGCCGCCCCGCTCTCGTCGAAGGCCTGCACGCGATCGTAGATGGCGATGGCCAGGGTGCGCGTCTCGCCATCGATGGCCCCGCCCACCATCAGGATGACCCCGAACTCCCCCAGGGTATGGGCGAAGGTCAGCGCCATGGCCGAGACGATGCCCGGCCACACCAGGGGCAGCTCGATGCGCCACAGGGTATGCAGCGGCGACAGGCCGCTGCACCAGGCCGCCTCGCGCAGGTTGGCCGGTACCGCCTCGAAGGCACGCTGCACGGGCTGCACCGCGAAGGGCAGGTTGGCCACCAGGGAGGCGAGCAGGATGCCCTCGAAGGTGAAGTTGAGCCCCTCACCGAACAGCCGCACCCAGAGCCCGCCGAAGGGAGCCTCCAGCCCGAAGGCCTGCATCAGGTAGAACCCCAGCACCGTGGGCGGCATCACCAGTGGCAGGGCGATCAGGGCCTCACCCAGGGGCTTGGCGCGCGAACGACTGCCGGCCAGGGCGCGGCCCAGCCACAACCCTGCCGGCAACAGCAACAGTGCCGTGAGGGCAGCCAGATGCAACGAGACCGAGAGCGCCGTCCAGTCCATCAGCGGGGCTCATCCTCGGCAAGGCGGAAACCATCGCCGGGAGCGCGAAAACCATAGTCGGCGAGGATGGCACGCGCCTCCTCCCGCTGCAGCCAGGCGTAGAAGGCCCGCGCGGTATCACCGGCTCCCTTCACCAGCGCCATGCGCTGCACCAGGGGCTGGTGCCAGTCGGCCGGCACCATCACGAACTCGCTCTGGGCGGCCACCGGTGGCGCCAGCGCCTGGGACCAGGCCACCAGCCCGCCACGGGCATCCGCGGAGAGCGCGAAGCGGGTCGCCTGGGCGACGCTCTCCCCCAGCACCCGCAGCGGCGCACTGGGCTCCCATAACCCGGCTTGCACCAGGGCCTGGCGTGCCGCGACCCCATAGGGGGCATGCTCGGGGTTCGCCAGGGCGATACGCGATCGCCCCTCCCCGGCGGCATGCGCTGCCACCGCCTCCCGAACCGCCGTCAGCGGAGCCTCCTCACTGGGCAGCCGGCCCTGCTCCTCCTTTCTCTGCAGCCATACCAGTCGTCCTACCGCATAGACTTCCCCCGCATCCTCGAGGTGGCCGGCCTCGTGCAGCGCCAGCACATAGGCCTCATCGGCGGAGAGGAAGAGCTCGAAGGGCGCGCCCTGCTCGATCTGGCGACGGAAATTACCCGACGAGCCGAAGTTGATCCGCAAGGATTCTCCCGTCTCGGCCCGGAAGGCCTCGGCAAGATGGGGGAAGACCGCCTGCAGGGAGGAGGCAGCCGCCACGATGGGCGGCCGGGCCAGTGCCACCGTGGAGAACAGCAGCGTCAATCCCAGCAGCAGGGCGCGACACCCCGCTCGGGTAAGGGACCGCATGGCGTGACTCCGCAAGAGATGAATGGAGGTATTGTCCGACACCCCACCGGTGCCCTCAACCCGCCGGGGCGTTGCCATCGCGAGCGCCGCCGGGGACAGGTCTGCAGGGGGTCCGGAGACCATGGACGGCGGAGGTAGCGTACAGGGAAGTATTCAAAGCGCCCCCGAAAAGGCCTGTCGCCGGATTCAGGCGCAAGCGACTCCCGGTGCTGTTCAGCTCTTGGCGACGCCGGCGAAAATGCTATGCAGATCGGCCTGCTCCTCGCGGGGGCCGAGGTCGAGCAGGGCCTCGAGGCTCGTCAGATGCGCCTCGATGGCGTCTCTCGCCCCGCCGGCATCCCCCCGGTCAAGCGCCTCCAGCAGCCGGAAGTGATCTCCCTCCAGGTAGCAGGAACCGAGCGAGGGTCGCTTGTAGAGGGCGATGACGATGGAGGTCCGCAACACCAGGTCGGTGAGCATGGCACCCAGCACACGATTGGGCGAGCGTGCGGCCAGTCGATGATGAATGGCCAGGGAGTGGGCGATGCGAGCCGGCTCGTCGCCACGCCCATGGGCCTCGACCTCTGCCCGTGCCTCGCTCTCGAGGGCAGCCAGCAGCTCGGGGTCGAGGCCCCGTGCCGCCAGCAGTGCGGCCACCTCGCCCTCCACCAGGCGGCGGGCGGAGAAGGTCTCGCGGGTCTCCTCCACGCTGGGGGCTCGCACCCGGGCGACCTGATTGGGGCGCTGGTCGATGACGTGGTCGGCGGCCAGGCGCGTCAGCGCCCGACGCACGATGGAGCGGCTGACACCGAACACTTCGCCCAGTGCCACCTCCGGCAGACGCGTGCCGGGCGCCAGGCGCTGGCTCAGCACCGCCTGGCGCACCTGCTCGACGATATGGCGATCGCCGACACGCTCCCCCCCGCGCACGGCGGCTTCGACCTCTTCCCTCCAGGACTGGCTCATGGGCGTCTCGCTGGTAATGATCCTGGCAGAACCTTCTCACTTTTCGAGCCTGATCACCACACCCGCCAGCGGTTCTGTATACAAAACCCTTCCGCGTTGCGCCCTTGTTACCCCCTCGCCATTACCCCTTGTGTAGATGGCTGGCGTTGACGTCG
>NZ_JADNRL010000019.1:661781-662260 GCF_015595025.1 Halomonas sp. KAO | reverse complement strand
CGCTGGTGTCGAAGGGCAGCGAGACCACGCCGCGATAGAGCGCCATGCGTCGCTGGGCGATGGCGCTGTGGGCCAGGCCGATGATCGGCAGCCCGGAACGGATGCGCGAGGCGATCAGCGGCGTATAGCCGGTCGAGGTCATGCAGGCGATGGCGGCCACCCCGGAGAGGTGGTTGGCGGCGTACATGGCGGATAGGGCGATGGTCTCGTCGACCCGGGAGAAGCCCTCGTGGATGCGGTGGCCCGACTCCTGGGCGATCCGCTCGCGCTCGGCGCCCAGGCAGACCCGGTCCATCGCCTCGATGGTCTCCACCGGGAAGTCGCCGGCGGCGGTCTCGGCGGAGAGCATCACCGCATCGGTGCCGTCGAGCACGGCGTTGGCAACGTCGAACACCTCGGCGCGGGTGGGCAGGGGCGACTCGATCATCGACTCCATCATCTGGGTGGCGGTGATCACCGCCCGGTTCAGGCTGCGGGCT
>NZ_JADNRL010000019.1:661640-661771 GCF_015595025.1 Halomonas sp. KAO | reverse complement strand
CAGCGTATTGGTGCCGCCATGGGCGTTCATCTCGTCGCCCCGCGTGAGCATCACATGATCCCCCGGCTCGGCGATGCCCTTCTCCACCAGCAGCGCCAGGGCGCGGTCGTTGAGCTCCTCGGCCGTCATCG
>NZ_JADNRL010000019.1:657119-661291 GCF_015595025.1 Halomonas sp. KAO | reverse complement strand
CGCTGTGGGCCAGGCCGATGATCGGCAGCCCGGAACGGATGCGCGAGGCGATCAGCGGCGTATAGCCGGTCGAGGTCATGCAGGCGATGGCGGCCACCCCGGAGAGGTGGTTGGCGGCGTACATGGCGGAGAGGGCGATGGTCTCGTCGACCCGGGAGAAGCCCTCGTGGATGCGGTGGCCCGACTCCTGGGCGATCCGCTCGCGCTCGGCGCCCAGGCAGACCCGGTCCATGGCCTCGATGGTCTCCACCGGGAAGTCGCCGGCGGCGGTCTCGGCGGAGAGCATCACCGCATCGGTGCCGTCGAGCACGGCATTGGCGACGTCGAACACCTCGGCGCGGGTGGGCAGGGGCGACTCGATCATCGACTCCATCATCTGGGTGGCGGTGATCACCGCCCGGTTCAGGCTGCGCGCCCGCTTGATGATGCGCTTCTGGGTGCCGATCAGCTTCTCGTCACCGATCTCCACGCCGAGATCGCCACGCGCCACCATCACCGCCTCGCAGGCCTGGATGATGCCGTCCAGCGTCGCCTCGTCGGTCACCGCCTCGGCACGCTCGAGCTTGGCCACCAGGCCGATCTCCTTGCCGGCCTCGCCCAGCAGTTCGCGGGCCTCGGCCATGTCGGCGGCATGCCGCGGAAACGAGACCGCCAGATAGTCCACGCCGATGTCGACGGCGGTGGCGAGGTCCGCCCTGTCCTTGTCGGTCAGCGCCGGCGCCGAGAGACCGCCGCCCAGCTTGTTGATGCCCTTGTTGTTGGAGAGCCTGCCGCCCACGGTCACCGTAGTATGGATCTCCCGGCCCGCCACGGCGGTGACATCCAGCACCAGCCGGCCATCATCGAGCAGCAGGCGGTCGCCCGCCACCACATCCTCGATCAGCTGCTTGTAGTCGCAGCCCACGCGCTCCTCACTCCCCGCATCGCCGTCCAGGGCCATGTCGAGCACGAAAGACGCCCCTTCGGCGAGCTCCACCGCGCCGTCACGGAAGCGGGCGATGCGGATCTTCGGCCCCTGCAGATCGCCCAGGGCGGCGACGCTTCTGCCCAGGCGAGCGGCGATGTCGCGTACCCGCGCCAGACGGCGGCGGTGATCGTCGGCAGTGCCATGGGAGAAGTTGAGGCGCACCACGTCGACACCGGCCGCGATCATGGCCTCGAGCACGCCCTCGCGGTCGCTGGCGGGACCCAGGGTGGCGACGATCTTGGTGCGGCGAATGGGGTGGTGGATGGGCTGTGTCGACATTGGACGGGCCTCCAGTGGCATGGCGGGTAGTCAGACTACAAGGTTAGCCGTTTATCAGTATCTTTACTACACCTTGGGGGAGGCCCGGGATCGCCCACATTATGGGATTTTTAAATTTTATTTTCAGTAAGTTGGAGTTATTTTTGGCTTTATTGAATAAGGGGTGAGCGACCTTAAACTGGGTAAATGTTGTAAACTTACTTAATTTCTATTGAGTCTCTGATCAGTTTGCGTCACATTGAGAGACATGACACGAGCCGCAGGGCATGGCCTCGTTTGCTTACGACACGGGACCCACGCTAGCAGGTTCGACCATATCCCCCCGCAAGATGCCACTGGAGGAGAGAGGAAATGATGCTCAAGATTGCCATCAACGGGTTCGGCCGTATCGGCCGCAATGTGCTGCGTGCCCTCTACGAGAACGGCTATCGCGACCACATTCAGGTGGTGGCCATCAACGACCTGGGCGACCCCTCCCTCAATGCCCATCTGTTGCGCCATGACACCGTGCATGGCCACTTCCCCTTCAGGGTCGAGCATGACGAGCAGAGCATGAGCGTCGACGGCGACCGGATCGCGATCCTCTCGGAACGTGATCCTGCACGCTTGCCCTGGAAGAGCCTGGAGGTGGACCTGGTGATGGAGTGCACCGGCCTGTTTACCAAGCGGGCCGACGCCGCCAGGCATCTCGAGGCCGGCGCCGAGCGGGTGCTGATCTCTGCGCCGAGTCCCGATGCCGATGCCACCGTGGTCTATGGGGTCAATGAGGCGGTGCTCAGCGCCGAGCATCGCGTGGTCTCCAATGCTTCCTGCACCACCAACTGCCTGGCCCCGGTGGCCAAGGCGCTCAACGATGCGGTGGGTATCGAGAACGGCCTGATGACCACGGTGCACGCCTACACCAACGACCAGAACCTCTCCGACGTCTACCACAGCGACCCCTACCGGGCGCGCAGCGCGACCCACTCCATGATTCCCACCAAGACGGGCGCCGCCGCCGCGGTCGGCCTGGTACTGCCGGAGCTCGCCGGCAAGTTCGATGGCCTGGCCGTGCGCGTACCGGTGATCAACGTCTCGCTGGTGGACCTGACCTTTACCGCCGGGCGCGAGACTACCAGGGAAGAGATCAACGAGATCGTGGCCAGTGCGGCCGAGGCCTCACCGGTGCTGGCGGTCAATGCCCAGCCGCTGGTCTCCATCGACTTCAACCACGACGCCCACTCCTCGACCTTCGACGCCAATCACACCCGGGTGAATGGTCGCCTGGTCAAGGTGATGGCCTGGTATGACAACGAGTGGGGCTTCTCCAACCGCATGCTGGATACCGCCCTGGCGATGCACGCCGCCGCTTGAACGGCGTGAGTCGGCACCTGGCAGGCGCAGGAAACGCAAGACGCCCCCTGAAGGGGGCGTCTCTCGAAGATGGCCGCCTCTCGAAGGAAGGCGCCACTCGCTGGGGTCGGGCTCGGTGGATGGTCAGCTGAGTCGCTGCATGTAGTCCACGTAGCCGAAGGTGCGCACCGTGCGTACCTCGCGACTGGTTTCATCGATCCGGCAGATCGAGGGCAGGCGAATGCCGTTGAAGGTGGTGGTCTTGACCATGGTGTAGTGCGCCATGTCGGTGAACACCAGGCGGTCGCCGATGGCGAGTGGCGCATCGAAGCTGTACTCGCCGACGATATCGCCGGCCAGGCAGGTCTGGCCACCCAGGCGGTAGGTGTGGGGCTTCTCGCCCGGCTCGCCGCCACCGATGATCTCGGGGCGGTAGGGCATCTCCAGCACATCGGGCATATGCGCGGTGGCGGAGGTGTCGAGGATGGCGATGGTGCCGTCGTTCTCGACGATATCCAGCACCGTGCAGACCAGGTAGCCGGTGTTCAGCGCGATGGCCTCGCCCGGCTCCAGATAGACCGTCAGATGCGGGTGGCGCTCACGGAAGCCGCGAACCACCCGCACCAGCCGCTCGATGTCGTAGTCGTCGCGGGTAATATGATGGCCGCCACCGAAGTTGACCCACTTGAGGCTACCGAGATAGTGGCCGAATCGTGTCTCGAAGGCCGCCAGGGTCGTCTCCAGGTCGTCGCTGTTCTGTTCACACAGGGTATGAAAGTGCAGCCCCTCGAGGCCCTCGAGATCCGCCGGCGTCAGGTCCCCCGAGCGGGTACCGAGCCGTGAGCCCGGCGCGCAGGGGTCGTAGAGCGGCACGTCGCCCGTGGAGTGCTCGGGGTTGACCCGCATCCCGCAGGAGACCCGGCGTGGCGCCGCCGCGATCGTCTCGCGGAAGCGCCGCCACTGGCCCGGGGAGTTGAAGCTGAGGTGGTCGGCATAGCGCAGCACCACCCGCAACTCCTCCTCGGTAAAGGCCGGCGAGTAGCAGTGCACCTCGCCTCCGAAGGTCTCGGCGCCCAGGCGCGCCTCGTCCTGGCCGCTGGAGGTGGTGCCCACCAGGTACTGGCGCACCAGCGGGAAGGTGTCCCACATGGCGAAGCCCTTCAGGGCCAGCAGGATCCTCGCACCGCTCGCCGCCTGGACCTCGCCGAGGCGCTCCAGGTTGCGGCGCAGCAGGGCGTCGTCCACCACATAGGCCGGGGAGGGGCAGGCCATAACGTCGAAATCCAGGCCCTGCTCGCGTGCGTTCGCCATGGCTCAGGCCAGCGGGTCGTGGTCGGGGTCGAGCTCGACCACCTGCCAGGGCAGTCCCATCTCGCCGATGCGCGCCATGAAGGGGTCAGGATCGAGCTGCTCGACGTTGAACACCCCGTCACCCTTCCAGATGCCCGCAAGCATCAGCATGGCGCCGGTCACCGCCGGCACGCCGGTGGTGTAGGAGATGGCCTGGGACTTGACCTCCGCGTAGCACTGCTCGTGGTCGCAGATGTTGTAGATATGCACCTTGCGGCGCTTGCCGTCCTTGATGCCGTCGGCA
>NZ_JADNRL010000019.1:577101-656864 GCF_015595025.1 Halomonas sp. KAO | reverse complement strand
GATGCCGATGTTGGTCTTGCCCTTGGTGCGCGGGCCCAGCGATGCCGGGTCGGGCAGCACCGCCTTGAGGAACTCCAGGGGTGCGATCTCGGTGCCGTTCACCTCGATCGGCTCGATGCTGGTCATGCCGACGTTCTCGAGCACCTTGAGGTGGGTGATGTACTTGTCGGAGAAGGTCATCCAGAAGCGGATGCGCTCCAGCCCCTTGATGTTCTGACACAGGGATTCCATCTCCTCGTGATAGAGGAGGTAGATATCCTTCTCGCCGATGCCGTCGAAGTCGAAGGTGCGCTTCTCGGCCAGCGGCGCGGTCTCCTTCCACTCACCCTTTTCCCAGTAGCGACCCTTCGCGGTGATCTCGCGAATATTGATCTCTGGATTGAAGTTGGTGGCGAAGGGATAGCCATGGTCGCCGCCGTTGGCATCGAGGATATCGATGCGATGGATCTCGTCGAACAGGTTCTTCTGAGCGTAGGCGCAGTAGATATTGGTCATGCCCGGGTCGAAGCCGCAGCCCAGGGTAGCCATGTTACCGGCCTCGGCGTAGCGCTCCTGGAAGGCCCACTGCTCCTTGTACTCGAACTTCGCCTCGTCGGGATGCTCGTAGTTGGCGGTATCCAGATAGGGCACGCCGGTGCGCAGGCAGGCCTCCATGATGGTCAGGTCCTGGTAGGGCAGGGCCACGTGGATCAGCACATCGGGCTTGAATGACTCGATCAGCGCGACCAGTGCCTCGACATCGTCCGCATCCACCTGGGCGGTCTGAATCGGGCGATCCAGCTGCTCGGCGATGGCCTGGCACTTCGCCTCGTTGCGGCTGGCCAGCATGATCTCGCTGAAGACTTCGGGGTGCTGCGCGCACTTGTGGGTCACGACGCCGCCGACGCCGCCGGCGCCGATAATCAGGACTTTGCTCATGGGTTCGCATCCAGATCGGGTAGAGAGGAAGTGTCTCAGCCTCGCCCGGCTCCCCGGCAGGGGGTGACGAGAGGACGCCGATAATGGCGCCCTCCGAGGCTGGTATCAAGTGGTTTTGGTGTCAAGCTGAAGGCGATGAAGCAGTAATCTGGGGTGAGCGGCAGACTGCTGATATCGACATGCATGGAGAGCCCTCTAAAGGCTTTCCATACATGTCGATGAAGTGGGCCTTGTCGATTGGCCCCGGCTCAACCAGCGTTTCGCTATCACGGCAGTCGCCCTGACGGCGATGGCCGTAGGCAACCAGACCAAGCCTGGTATCGGCATCCCATTGGCTCACCGGTTCAGCCATCACGTCACGGGCGACCTCGATCTTGCTGGTGCCATCGACCTGTCTCCACATGGAGCCCGAGGCGTCATGGACAATCACGACATCCTCTGTGGCACTGGCCGGAGCCGCAGAGGCAAGGCCGGCGGTGGTCATCATCGCCGCCAGTGTCGGAGTGATCCGTCTCATGTTCGTTTCCTCGCGTACGGCGGATCGGGAGTGCAGTCTCCAGCTTAGACTCGCTGCTGGTGGGCTATGGCTGGTTTTCAACATTCCAAGTGACATCGAGGCCCAGGAGCCAAGGCTTGATGTTGACGGAGCGGGAGCTGACAGCGCCCCTTCGTGCAGAGAGGTGGGCGACGTATGGATTTGATAAGTTAACGGCTCAACCCTAATCTGCTGATATGCCGGCGCCGCCGGGGCTTCACCAGCCGTCTTCATCCGCACTCTTTATCAACAACAAGTCATTGGAGATCAGCATGAGCCCGTTCCTTCGTTACCCCTTCGCCCCTCGCTCCCTGACGGCGGCGTCGCTGTTGGCCACGGGCCTTGGCATTGCCTTCGCCGGCAGCGTGCAGGCCGCCACCACCGTGAACATCGGCTACAACGGCGCCCCGGACCCCGACAAGAACGCCGTCCATGTCTTCGCTACCAACCTCAAGGAGCTGGTCGAGGAGAAGACCGCTGGCGAGCTCGAGCTGAAGCTCTACCCCAACAGCATGCTGGGCGAGGAGGAGGAGCGCATGGAGCAGGTGATGAACACCCCCAGCCTCAATATCGCCTCCTTCGCCGGCATGTCGCCCGTGGTTCCCGAGGTCTTCGTCAGTGCCATCCCGTTCCTGTTCGATGACTTCGAGGCGGCACGCACCTTCTTCGACGAGGGGGAGTACTGGCAGGCGGTGGAAGAGGCGCTGCGTGAACGCACCGGTCTGGAGTTGCTGGCCGTGGTCGAGGAGGGAGGCTTTCTGGCCTTCACCAACGATGAGCGGCCCATCTCGTCGCCCGGCGATTTCGAGGGGCTGCGCTTCCGCGCCATGGACCCCAGCCAGGTGGCACTCTATGAAGCCTTCGGCGCCTCGGGTACCCCGATCCCCTGGACCGAGGTCTACATGGCGCTGCGCACGGGGGTCGCCGATGGCCAGATGAACCCGCCGATGTACATCATCCTCGGCAGCCTCTACGAGGTGCAGGACTACCTGACCCTGGCCAATATTCAGTACTCGGACCAGTTTCTGGTCGGCAACGGCGCGATGATCGATGGCTGGGACGAGGAGATGCGAGAGGCCTTCCTGGAGGCGGTCGCCGAGGCCAATCAGCTGGCGCGTGACGACAACGAGGCCAGGGTGGACGAGCGCATCGCCTATCTCGAGGAGCAGGGCATGGAGGTCATTCGGCCGTCCGAGGAGGAGCTCGGCGAGTTTCGCGAGCTGGGTCAGCCGGCCTACATGGAGTGGCTCAAGGAGCGTGATATCGACTCCCGCTTCATCGACATGGCCCTGGAAGATGCCGGCATGACCCAACTGACCGAGTAACCGGCCGCATGGCGCAGGGCAGGCGTTACTGCCCGCCCTGCGCACGGCCCCATTGATCATCGCGGAACCTTTCATGCCATCCTTGAGTGCTCGCGTGCTGGGGTTCAGCCGCCGTGTGTCGCTAACGGTGGCCGGCTCGCTGTTGTTGCTGGACCTGGCCATCATCCTGTTCGGCGTTTTCATGCGCTACCTGGCCGGTGGCGCCCCCATCTGGACGGATGAGCTGGCTCGCTACCTGATCATCGGCAGCGTCCTGCTCGCGGCAGGTGCCGTCTGGATCGAGGGGGGCCATATGCGGGTCGCCCTGATCGAGCGTCTGCTGCCGGTGCCGCTCCGTCGTCTGCTGAACCTCTACCAGTGGCTGCTGACGCTGGGCATCGCGATTGCCGCGGCCCTGTTCAGCTACCGCTATGCGCTGTCGGTCTCGATGTTCACCAGTCAGGGGCTCGGGGTCAGCCGAACGGTGCCGATGATGGCGCTTCCGGTGGGCTTCGCCCTGCTGGCCTGGCAGGCGCTCTGGTATGGGCCGGCGCCACTCAGGGAGCCCACGGAGGAGGCGACATGACCCTCACCATGCTGGCCGTCTTCCTGGTGCATGTGCTGCTGGGTCTTCCGCTTTTCGTGTCGCTGCTGGCCACCTCGCTGGTCGGGTTCCTGTTCGTCGATACGAGCATGATTCCGCGCATGCTCCCCCAGCAGTTCTTCGGCGGCATCAACGCCTTCTCGCTGATGGCGATTCCGCTGTTTATCCTGGCCGGCAACCTGATGAACGTGACCCGCCTCACCGACCGCCTGATGGCCTTCGCCAAGCTGCTGGTCGGCCATCTGAGAGGGGGCATGGGGCACGTCAACGTGGTGTCGAGCGTGTTCTTTGCCGGGGTCAACGGGTCGGCCGTGGCCGACACCTCGGCGCTGGGGTCGCTGCTGGTGCCTCCCATGCGCAAGGAGGGCTACTCCACGGCCTTCGCGGCCGGGTTGACGGCAGGCAGCTCATTGATCGGGCCGATCATCCCACCGAGCATCTTCATGATCCTCTACGCCTCGCTGACCAACACCTCGGTGGGTGATCTGTTCCTCGCCGGCGTGATTCCCGGTCTGCTGCTGGGGGCCGCGTTCATGGGCATGAATGCCCTGTATGCCTGGCGCGTGGGCCTGCAGAAGCGCGGGGGCCTGCCCGGCGCAGGTGAGCTGATGGTAACGGCGGTGGGGGCCCTTCCGGCCCTGGTCGCCCCCTTTATCATCGTGGCGGGTATCGTCCTGGGCTTCGTCACCCCCACGGAGTCCGCGGCGTTGACCGTCCTCTATGTCGCGCTATGTGGCGCGCTGCTGGGGAAGCTCCGCCTGGCCGATCTGTGGAAGGCCATCGTCGATACCACCCGCCTGACCTCGGCCATCTTCATGATCATGGCCGCCTCGGCCACCATCAGCTGGTTGCTCTCCTATGCCCAGGTGCCCAATCAGTTCGTCGCGCTGCTCGACCCCTATATCGAGCGACCGATGGTGATCCTGCTGATGCTCAGCGCGATCACCTTCGTGACCGGCATGTTCATGGAGGAGGTGTCGGCGCTGATGCTGCTGACGCCGATCTTCTCCCCCGTGGCGATGATGGCTGGGATCGACCCCGTGCATCTGGGCATCATCATCACCCTCAATATCACCATCGCCCTGATCACCCCGCCCATGGGGGCCTGCGTGTTCGTCGCGGCCGCGGTCAGCCGGCTGGAGATCGTGTCGCTGTTTCGCACCATCTGGCCGTTCGTGATCACGGCGGTGCTGGTGCTGCTGTTGCTGATCGTCTTCCCCGGGCTCACGCTCTGGCTTCCCTCGCTGCTTGGATAGTGCCATGACCGACTCCCTCTCACGGCTGACCGCGGTACCGATCCCCGAGGCGCCCGACCCCGACTGGCCGGTGCTGAGCCGGATTCCCATCGAGGGGAGCGACGAGCCGTTGATCCCACTCAGCCTGGCACCGGCACCGATCAAGGTCTTCCCGGTGTATGCCAAGCAGGGCCTGCCGGGCGCGATCGATGAGTGCTACGTACGGGAAGGGGTGTATCGGCGCCTGCTCGAGGTGGCGCGTGCCCTGCCGGAGGGGATGGGGCTGATCATCCTGGATGGGTGGCGGCCATGGCGGGTTCAGCAGTACCTCTTCGATACCCTGCAGGAAGCGATTCGTGGGCATCATCCCGAGCTCGCAGAAGAGGAGCTGCTCACCCGCACCCGGGAGTTCGTCTCGGTGCCCAGCGATGACCCTGCAGCGCCCAGCCCGCATCTGACCGGTGGGGCGGTGGATGTCACCCTGAACGATGGCGATGGGCTGCCCCTGGATATGGGCACGCTCTTCGATGAGGCCGTACCGGCCTCGCATACCGCCTACTACGAGACCCTGGAAAAACCGACGGAGCGGCAGCGTCGGGTGCGCGCCAATCGCCGGCTGCTCTACACGATGATGCGCAAGGCCGGTTTCACCAACCTGCCCAGCGAGTGGTGGCACTTCGATGCCGGCGACCAGCTCTGGGCCCATTACGGTCAGCACGACAGGGCGATCTACGGGCCCGCCGAGCTGGAAACCGTCGAGAGTCGCTGGCGCAAGCAGCTGTAGGAGACGCGAGACTCAGTCGCCCGATCATGACGCTTGGCGGTCATTCAGATGACAGTCAACATGCATTGCCACATAACCGTTTGATTATTATCTACCTCCTTCTCAAGTTGGTGATGCATGGCCCCCATGACACGCCCCGCGTGTCACGCAATCATCATTGTCTGGACAACTGCCGGTAACCCGATGCCGCGACACTGAGGCCATTCCAAGAGGAGAGGCGTCATGTCGATTCACAGCATCCTGGTCGACCGGGTCAGCAAGACCTTCGGTCGGCACCCCGTTCTTCGCGAGGTCGGCTTTTCCGTATCGCCCGGCGAGATGCTTGCCCTGGTGGGTCCCTCCGGCTCCGGCAAGTCCACCCTGATGCGCCATCTGGCCGGCCTGACCCATGCCAACCGCGAACGACACAGCCGGATTCAGGTACTCGGCCGGGATATCCAGAGTGACGGCCGCCTCGTCCGGCGCACGCGTACCGAGCGTTGCCGGATCGGCTATATCTTCCAGCAGTTCAATCTTGTCGGCCGGCTGAGCGTGCTCACCAACGTCTTGATTGGCCGCCTGGGCAGCATGCCGCGAGGACGCTCCCTGCTCGGTCGCTTCAGCCCCGAGGAGGTCGATCGGGCGATGCGTGCCCTGGCCAGGGTCGGCATCGACGCCCTGGCCCATCAGCGCGCCAACACCCTCTCGGGGGGACAGATGCAGCGCGTGGCCATCGCCCGTGTCCTGATGCAGGACGCCGACATCATCCTCGCCGATGAGCCCATCGCCTCACTGGACCCGCGAAGTGCCCGCGAAGTGATGGAGATCCTGGCCCGCATCAACGCCGAGGATGGCCGCACGGTGCTGGTTACCCTGCATCAGGTCGAGGTGGCGCGACGCTTCTGCCCCCGCACCATCGCCCTCAAGGAGGGCCGGCTCTACTTCGATGGCCCCACCAGCGACCTCACCGACCGTCGCCTCGAAGCCCTTTATGCCAATGCGGGCCTGGACGAGCTGCATGCCAGGCCAGCGGCCAATGAGATGGGCGCCGCGCTCGGGGCGCTGGGCTGAGACAGCCCTTAGTGACGTCTTCCGCTCATAGGACTTATTGCACCACCCATCGAACTGCCTGGAGAGGCCTGCTCATGTCCCGTTTCCCCCTGCGTCGTATCGCCCTGCCGCTGGTTGCCGGTGCCAGTCTGTTTGTCAGCCAGCTCACCCTGGCCGCCGAGGCGCTGAACTTCGGCATCATCTCCACCGAGTCCAGCCAGAATCAGGCCGAGCAGTGGCAGCCCTTCCTCGACGACATGTCCCGGGAGCTGGGTCGTGACGTGAAGCCCTTCTTTGCCACCGACTATGCCGCCGTCATACAGGCCATGCGCTTCGATAAGGTCGACCTGGCCTGGTATGGCAACAAGTCGGCGATGGAAGCCGTCGATCGTGCCGGTGGCGAGATCTTCGCCCAGACCGTGGCCCACAACGGGGCGTCGGGTTACTGGAGTCTGATCATCACCCATCGCGATAGTGACCTCGAGAGCATCGAGGAGATGCTGGCGCGAGCCGACGACCTGGTGTTCGGCAATGGCGACCCCAACTCCACCTCGGGATATCTGGTGCCGGGTTACTACGTCTTTGCCAAGAACGGCGTCGATGCCTCCACCGCCTTCAAGCGCACCCTCAATGCCAACCATGAGACCAACGCGCTGACCGTGGCCAATGGCCAGGTCGATGTCGCGACCTTCAATACCGAGGGCATGGAGCGCCTCGAGGTCATCCATCCCGAGAAGGCCGAGCAGCTCAAGGTGATCTGGAAGTCGCCACTGATCCCCTCCGACCCGCTGGTGTGGCGCAAGAACCTGCCCGAGGATCTGAAGGCCGATCTTCGCGAGTTCTTTACCACCTACGGCGAGACCGATGCCCAGCACGAGATCCTCGAACCGCTGCAGTGGTCGGGCTTCGCCCCCTCCAGTGACGACCAGCTGCTGCCGATTCGTCAGCTCGAACTCTTCAAGGCGCGTGCCCGGGTTGCCAACGACGACAGCCTCTCCGCGGATGAGCGCGAGACGCAACTGACGGATCTGGATGCCCGGCTCGACGTCCTCAATCGGCGCATGGAGACGCTGCAGGCAGATGCCGACCAGGCCCCGACCACGGCCATGATCGGCCAGTAACGTCAGCCGCCTTGCGCCATCACGAGGGGCCATGACGGCCCCTCAATCGGGAGTCTTCATGAACATGCAACATGCCATAACGGATGCTCATCGGCTGCGGCGGTCCTGGACCACGCTGATCGGTTGGGGCCTCACCCTCACGGTGCTCGGCTGGGCCTGGCAGGGCGCCGAGATGCAGCCGAGCCAGCTGGTCGCCAACGCCGGCAACATGGCCGAACTGGCCAGCGACTTCATGCCGCCGAGTACCGGCAATCTCGGTCACTACATCGACCAGATGCTGGTCACCATCCAGATCGCGATCTGGGGCACCCTGCTCGCGGTGATCTGTGCGGTGCCCTGCAGCCTGCTGTCGTCCGAGAATCTCGCCCCCTGGTGGATCCACCAACCCATGCGCCGCCTGATGGATGCGTGCCGCGCGATCAACGAGCTGGTATTCGCCATGCTCTTCGTGGTGGCCGTGGGGCTGGGACCCTTCGCCGGCACACTCGCCCTGTTCATCCACACCACCGGAGTGCTGGCCAAGCTGTTCTCCGAGGCGGTGGAGGCGAGTGATTCGGGTCCCATGGAGGGGGTTCGGGTAACCGGTGCGGGGCGTCTCGAAGAGATTCGCTTCGGCCTGATTCCCCAGGTGCTGCCGCTGTGGATCTCGGTGAGCCTCTATCGCTTCGAATCCAATATCCGCTCGGCCACCGTGCTCGGCATGGTCGGTGGCGGCGGCATCGGCGTTGCGCTCTGGGAAACCATGCGCGGTTTCCAGTACACCGAGACGGCCACCATTCTGCTGGTGATTATCGTCGCCGTGACACTGCTCGACATGCTCTCGCAACAGGTTCGCAAGCGCTTCATCTGAGGCGCCTCTTTTCAGGAGCCAACATGTCTAGACAAGCGCCTTGTGAACCCCGCTACCAGGCCCTGGCCAACATCCTGGCTTACCACATTGATTTTCCTGACTCGAACTCCCCTGACTCACTGACCCACGAGGTGTCTTCATGAGCTCTGCAAGACGTCAGCGCATTCTGGCGCTGACCCCCCGTGAGCGCCTGACCGAGCACTGGACTCGGCTGGGCATCACGCCGGCCTACCGTTGCGTGCGTGGCCCCGAGATTGGCATGGCCATGGTGCGTGGCCGCATGGGTGGCACCGGTAGTGCCTTCAATCTGGGCGAGATGACCCTGACCCGCGCCAGCGTGGCGCTGACCGATGATGCCAGCGCCGAGGGCGCGCTGGGGCATGGCTGGGTAAAGGGCCGCGATCCCCGTCATGCGGAGCTGATCGCCCTGGTCGACGCCTGTGCCAAGCAGAGGCACTGGGAGGCCGTCATCGAGGAGGGGCTGGTGGCGCCGCTGGAGGCGGCATTGAACGACGAACATGACGAAAGGGGGCGCCACGCCGCGGCGACCCGCGTCGATTTCTTCACCATGGTTCGAGGGGAGTGAGCATGCGCTGGAATGCCCTTGATGTACCCGTTCATGACAGCCAGCGGGTCTATCGGCAGCTACTGTCGGTGATGGCCGAGCCGGGCACCTTTGTCGAGGTGGGGGGAACGCCCCAGCCACCCTCCGGGGCGGCGATCGGCGCCGCCTGCTGGGCCACGCTACTGACCCTGTGTGATCTCGACACAGGTGTGTGGCTGGCCCCCGAGCTGAATACCGCTGGCCTGGGCGAGGCGCTGACCTTCCACACCGGGGCGCCTCAGGTCGGCACCCCCGAAGAGGCTGACTTTGCCGTGGTCACGCCCGCCACTCTTGAGGAGGCGGCACCGGCCTTTCAGGAAGGCAGCGAAACCTACCCGGACCGCAGCACCACCCTGCTGGTGGTGCTCGACCGCCTGGATACCGCCGGCCCCTGGCATCTAAGCGGCCCCGGTATTCCTGGCGTGCGACGCCTGGACGTAGGGCGGGGCGAGGCGCTGATGAAGCGGCTCGCCACCAACCGCGCACGTTTCCCCTGCGGCCTGGACGCCATTCTTACCTGTGGCACCCGGCTGTCCGCCGTACCCCGCAGCACTCGCATCACTCGTTCCGCTTCGGAGGAGGTCGACGCATGTATGTCGCCGTGAAGGGAGGGGAGCAGGCCATCGCCAATGCTCACCGCTGGCTCGCCGATCGTCGCCGTGGCCCACGCCAGACACCGGAGCTCGAGGTCGCCCAGGTGGATGGGCAGTTGCGTCTTGCGGTATCCCGCGTCATGGCGGAGGGCTCGCTCTATGACCCCGAACTCGCCGCGCTTGCCATCAAGCAAGCCAGTGGTGACATGGTCGAGGCGGTCTTTCTGCTGCGAGCCTATCGCACCACGCTACCGCGGCTGGCCGAGACGCTACCGCTGGATACGGCCGCGATGCGCATCGAGCGTCGCATCAGCGCTACCTACAAGGATATTCCGGGCGGTCAGGTATTGGGTCCTACCTATGACTACACCCACCGCCTGCTCGACTTTCTGCAGCTGGCCAATGGCGAGGTAGAGGCTCCCGCGACCGCCGATGCTGTCCTCGAGTCCTGTCCTCAGGTGCTGGAGTTGCTCGACGCGGAGGGCCTGATCGAGCGCGAGGAGGATGATGGCGCCGAGCCCTATGACATCACCCGCGACCCGCCCGACTTCCCGGTGGATCGTGCCACTCGCTTGCAGATGCTGGCGCGAGGTGACGAGGGATATCTGCTGGCGCTCGGCTACTCCACCCAACGTGGATACGGGCGTAACCACCCCTTCGCCGGCGAAATACGCCTGGGCATGGTGGAGGTCGAGATTGCGGTAGAGGAGAGTGAAGCACCGCTGTGCATCGGCGAGATCGAGATCAGCGAGTGCCAGATGATCAACCAGTTCGGCGGTTCGCGAGATGCCGCGCCTCAGTTTACCCGGGGTTACGGCCTGGCCTTCGGCCACAACGAACGCAAGACCATGGCCATGGCGCTGGTCGACCGTGCCCTGCGTGCCGAGGAGCTTGGCGAGACCGCCGCGGGTCCTGCCCAGCAGGCCGAGTTCGTGCTGGCCCACGCCGATAGCGTCGAGGCGGCGGGTTTCGTCTCCCACCTCAAGCTGCCGCACTACGTCGACTTCCAGTCCGAGCTGGAGTTACTGCGGCGCCTGCGCCGAGAGCATGCCACCCGTTGCGCCGCGTCCAGTGATTCAGGCGCCGGTGTCGATACGGATATCGACGCCACCACTTCCGTTGATCAGGCCCAGGAGCAGCAAGCATGAGCAGATCGGCAGCTACCGCCAGCGGCTACAACTTCGCCTATCTGGACGAACAGACCAAGCGCATGATCCGGCGCGGCCTGCTCAAGGCCGTGGCGATACCCGGCTACCAGGTGCCCTTCGGTGGACGCGAGATGCCGATGCCCTATGGCTGGGGAACCGGCGGGATGCAGCTCACCGCCAGCGTCCTGGGACAGGATGATGTCCTCAAGGTGATCGATCAGGGGGCCGACGACACGACCAATGCGGTTTCCATCCGTGCCTTCTTCGAACGCGTGGCCGGCGTTGCCACGACCACGGCCACCGCCGAGGCGGATGTGATTCAGACCCGTCACCGTATTCCCGAGCAGCCCCTGCGGCGGGGCCAGCTGCTGGTCTTTCAGGTGCCGATTCCCGAACCGCTGCGCTTCATCGAGCCCAGTGAAGAGGAGACCCGACTGATGCACGCCCTGGAGGAGTATGGGGTCATGCACGTGAAGCTCTACGAGGATATCGCCCGCCACGGTCATATCGCCACTACCTATGCCTATCCGGTCAAGGTCGATGGGCGCTATGTCACCGACCCGTCGCCGATTCCCAAGTTCGATAATCCCAAGCTGCATATGGCCGAGGGGCTGATGCTGTTCGGCGCCGGTCGCGAGAAGCGCCTTTATGCCATTCCGCCCTATACCAGGGTGGAAAGTCTGGACTTCGAGGACCACCCGTTCGAGGTCCAGCAGTGGGAGGCGCCCTGCGAAATCTGTGGGGCTCGTGACACCTTCCTGGATGAAGTGATCACCGATGACCGAGGCGGCCGAATGTTCGTCTGCTCGGATACCGATTACTGCCAGTCACGCGTCGAGGAGGTGGCATGAAGCGTCCCGATCTGAATCGTGCCACCTTGCTGGAAGCGCGGGGCGTCTCTCGACTCTACGGTCCCGGCAAGGGGTGCGAGTCCATCGATGTTCGCCTGCATCGCGGTGAGGTGCTGGGCATCGTGGGGGAGTCCGGCTCGGGCAAGTCGACGCTGCTGCGCCTGCTTTCGGGGATGGAACGACCCGATGCGGGTCAGGTGATCTATCGTCCGGCCGTCGCCCAGGGCCGTGACACAGTGGGGCGGGAAGGGGAGCTCGACCTCTACGCCATCGGTGAAGCGCGTCGCCGGGCGCTGTTGCGCATGGAGTGGGGGCTGGTGCATCAGAATCCTCGCGACGGTCTGCGCCTCGGCGTCTCGGCCGGTGCCAATATCGGTGAGCGTCTGATGGCCCTGGGAGAGCGCCACTACAGCCAGATCCGCGCCGTCGGCCAGGACTGGATGAGTCGCGTGGAACTCGATTCTCGACGCATCGACGATGCTCCGCAGACCTTTTCGGGGGGCATGCAGCAGCGCCTGCAGATTGCCCGCACCCTGGTCACTCGGCCCAACCTGGTGTTCATGGATGAGCCCACCGGTGGGCTGGACGTCTCGGTGCAGGCTCGGCTGCTCGATATGCTGCGCACCCTGGTGCGCGAGCTGGGTCTCTCGGTGATCCTGGTCACCCATGACCTGGCGGTGGCTCGCCTGCTCTCCCATCGCCTGATGGTGATGCGCCGTGGTCAGGTGGTGGAAGCCGGCCTGACCGACCAGATCCTCGACGATCCACAGCATGCCTATACGCAGCTGCTGGTGTCGTCGGTCCTGACCCCATGAGGAGGCCGACCATGACATCCTTGACGCAACCCTTTCTCAGCGTCGACGCCCTGCACAAGGCCTTCGTCCTGCACGGTCAGGACGGCATGACCCTGGAGGTGATGCGAGACCTGCATCTGACCCTTTCCCCCGGCGAGTGCCTGGTGTTGTCCGGTCCCAGCGGCATCGGCAAGAGCACGCTGCTCAAGATGCTCCACGGCAGCTATCGCGTGACCGGTGGCACGTTGCGCCTGCACTTCGAGGATGGCGAGCTGTCGCTCGGCGACCTGCCCGCCCATGCCTGGCATACCCTGCGTCGTGACGTGATCGGCTACGTCAGCCAGTTTCTGCGCGTGATCCCCCGGGTACCGGCGGTGGAGGTGGTGATGGAGCCGCTGCTGGCGCGTGGCGTCGACACGGCCGACGCCCGGGTGCGGGCCGAGACCCTGCTGGCGCGACTCAATCTCCCCGAGCGCCTGTGGCGGCTGCCGCCGGGCACCTTCTCCGGGGGCGAACAGCAGCGGGTCAATATCGCGCGCGGCTTTATTGCCGAACACCCCCTGCTGCTGCTGGACGAGCCCACGGCCTCACTGGATGCCGCCAACCGCGAAGTGGTGATCGAGCTGATCCACGAGGCCAAGGCCCGCGGCGCCGCGTTGCTGGGGATCTTCCACGACGAAGAGGTGCGTGATCGGGTGGCGGATCGCCTGCTGCCGTTGACGCCACACATGGGGGCGGCCCTGGAGGCAGCGCCATCGGCAGGGAAGGAGGGTGTCTCATGAGTCACACCGAGCAGGTACTGACCAATGCGCGGTTGATTCTCGACGATGAGGTGCGCCTGGGGTCGCTGGTGGTGCGCGATGGGCGCATCGCCTCGGTGGACAGCGGATCCAGTGGCGTGTCCTCCGCGGTGGACTGCGCAGGCGACTACCTGATGCCGGGCATGATCGAGCTGCATACCGACAACATGGAGAAGTATTTTCAGCCCCGCCCCAGGGTGGCCTGGCCGGGGCGCCCGGCGGCGCTGGCCCATGACGCCCAGATGGCGGCGAGTGGCGTGACCACGGTGTTCGATGCGATTTCGATCGGGGATATCGACGAGCAGAGCATGCGTGAGAGCGCGCTCAGGCAGATGGTGGGGTCGCTGCAGGGGGTCGTGGACGATGGCATGGCACGCATCGATCATCGTCTTCACCTGCGCTGCGAAGTCTGTCAGCCCGAGACCCTGGCACGTTTCGAGGAGCTGGCCGATTCTCCGCTGCTGGGCCTGGTATCACTGATGGATCACGCTCCTGGCCAGCGTCAGTTCGTCAGCCTGGAGGCCTATCGTACCTACTATCAGGGTAAGCATGGGCTCAGTGATGAAGCGCTGGAGGCGTTTATCGACAAGCAGCTGGCCAACAGCGCGCGCTACAGCAGCCCCAACCGGCAGGCCATCGCCGCGGCTTGCCATCGGCGGGGCCTGGCCCTGGCCAGTCACGATGATGCCACCATCGAGCATGTGGCCGAGAGTGTCGAGTACGGTACCCGCGTGGCCGAATTCCCCACCACGAGGGAGGCCGCCGAGGCCTCTCATCGCCACGGGCTGGCGGTGATGATGGGGGCACCCAATGTGGTGCGAGGTGGCTCGCACTCGGGCAATATCGCCGCCGCGGAGCTGGTGTCGCTGGGCGTGCTCGATGTGCTGTCATCGGACTACTACCCGGCGGCCCTGCTGGATGCCGTGTTCCGCATCGCCTCGATGGAGTCGGGTTACTCCCTGCCCCGGGCCGTGGCGACGGCCACCCGCAATCCGGCCCAGGCGGTAGGGCTCGAGGATCGCGGACGCCTGGCAGCGGGCCTGCGTGCCGACCTGCTGCGCGTGCGAGTGGTGGATGACCATCCGCTGGTGCAGCGGGTGTGGTGTGCCGGCAGGCAGGTGCACTGATGGCTCGTCTGATCTATCTGGTCGGGGCCAGCGGGGTGGGCAAGGACACGCTGTTGGCGGCCGCCCGGCAGCGTTATCCGGAGTGGCTGGTGGCCCACCGCTATGTGACGCGACAGAGCGGGGACTCCGAGAACAGCATCGCCCTGAGCCCCGAGGAGTTCATGGCCCGCCAGCGGGCCGGCCTGTTCGCCATGAGCTGGGAGGCCCATGGACTGCACTATGGCCTGGGGATCGAACTCGAGGCCTGGCTGGCGCGAGATCGCGTGGTGCTGGTCAATGGCAGTCGTCGTGCACTCCCCCTGGCAAGTGAGCGCTTCGGTGCGCAATTGGCCCCGGTGGTCATGACAGCCTCTGATGAGGTGCTCGGCGCGCGGCTCAGGCGTCGCGGGCGTGAGGATGAGGCACAGATAGAGGCCCGCCTCGCCCGGCATCGCGAGCTTCGCGATGCCTTGCCGGAGGTGTCGAGGCTGGATAACGGCGGGTCACTGGATGCCACTCTGAATGCCCTGGAGCGGCTGGTCGACGGGGAGGTGGTGGCGTGAGGTTTCGCTTCGTGGGGACCGGCGACAGCGCCCAGGTACCCTGCTTCGGCTGCGACTGTCGCATCTGTGCCAGGGCGCGGGTGATCGCCAGCGCGAGACGCGGGCCCTGTAGTGCCGAGATCGAGGTCGAGGGCCAGCGCTATCTTATCGATGCCGGGCAGATGGATCTGGCCACTCGCTGTGAGCATCAACGCCCCGGTGCCATCCTGCTGACCCACTATCATGCCGACCATGCTCAGGGACTCTTGCACCTGCGTTGGGGATGCGGTGCGTCGATTCCGGTCTATGGGCCCAAGGATTCCCAGGGGTGTGCCGATCTCCATCGGCACCCCGGAATACTCGACTTTCAGGTGCCGCTGAAACCGTTTCGCCCCCTGCATCTGTCATCCCTGACGGTCACCCCGGTGCCGCTCAATCACAGCAAGCCGACGCTGGGGTATTGCCTGGAGGTGGGGGAGAGTCGGCTCGCCTACCTGACCGATACCTGTGGCCTGCCCGGTGCCACCGAGCGATTCCTGCGCAAGTGGCGGCCGGATGTCGTGGTGCTGGACTGTGGTTACCCCAGCCACGTGATTGATCCACGCAATCACAACACCCTCGCCCTCGCCCTGCAGATCATCGAGCGGCTGTCGGTGCCGATGGCGTACCTGACCCATATCGGCCACGAGCTTGACTGTGAGCTGGCAGACGGGGCCTTCCACCTGCCGGCCAATGTGCGCGTGGCGCGAGATGGTGAGGAGGTCAGCCTGCCACCTACAGATGTTCACCATCAGTGATTCTTGACGCGCTGAATTCTCCACGCCAGAAAGCCGATGATCCCCAGCCCCAGGGGCCCCAGGATGGCGGCGGCGACGCCAGGTGCTATGACCACGCCAAGGGCATCCAGGCTCTGCAGCCCCAGCTTGAACAGGCTGAAGAGGTAGTAGCTGATGACGATGATCGACAGCCCCTCGACAGCCTTCTGTATCTTCAGCTGACTGTTGGTACGTTCGTTGAGGCTCTGCAGAATCTCGGAGTTCTGCTCTTCTATCTCCACCTGGGCACGGGTTCTGAGCAGGTCATTGAGCCGTGCAACACTCTCCGCGAGACTCTCCTGGCGCCGATTGATAGCGGCACAGTAGTGAACCGTTGGCCGGAAGCGCCGCAGGATGAAGGTCCCCAGTCGGGGGCGGTCGCCCAAGCGCTCCTCGCGTAGCTCTTCGATACGGTTGAACACGATCCGCGCATAGGCTTCGGTGGCGCTGAAGCGCTGGCGCGATCGGGCACCCGATCGCTCGAGCCTGGCCGAAAGCTTGGAGATGGCCGCCAGCAGGGGGCGGGAGCTTGCTTCGGCGTCCTCGGTGTTACGCTCCGAGAGCTTGCCGAGCTCGAGCTCGTGGTCGCGTAGCTCGAGGCTCATCTTCTTGGCCATTGGTAGCGCCAGCGAGGCCATCATGCGGTATGTCTCGATCTCCAGGAGGCGCCGGGTCGTGCGCCCCAGGCGAAAGGCGTTGAGGCCGCGGTTGACCAGCATCAGCCGATTGACTCCGTCCGCCGTGAGCCGGAAATCGCTCCATACGGTGGCGTCTCCATCCCCCACGCTGGAACCGGCGGGGTCGCGAAAGCCGTAGGCCCTGGGGTCGCCACCCCAGTCAGCCTCCGCCTCCACCAGGACCAGGCTGGCATTGATGAGCTTACGGCTGTGTGCGGCGGTGATCTCCGCCAGCAGCGGCGGGGGCGATGGCCAGGGCTCGCCTTGCCCGGACTTGGGGACCAGTAGGGTGAGGGTAAAGAACTCGGTGTGGCGCTCCCATTTCAGCGTCTGGTCACCGAAGTTCAGGATCTCCTGAGCCGCTTCGGAGTCGGGGGTTCTGCCGACCGCCTCTGCGATCCGGTCGAGGATGTCAGTGGCAATGCCGTCGCCATCGAGGAAGGCGTAGTGGTGAATGTGCGCCGGCTCCTCGAAGTAGATCGAGGGCCGAGCGTGGAGCTCGTTATGCAGTCGGGCGCGTTGTGGGTGCATGCTGGAACCAGGCAAGGAGGGAGATGCTTCGAGCCTAGAGGCTGGCCTCCCCCGGGCCAAGTGTGCTGCGTCAACGCGCCTCTCTTGTTCTGGATGGAAGACGGTGTTCAGGATGGAGGTCGGCCGGCTCGACAGGGGGAGACCTGCAACAAGCCCTGGGTCGAAGGGAGATGGGGTCGCCTATTCACAACCAACAGAGGGGTATAAGAAAAATGCATGGCGGTGAATAAGGCTTCGCCTCTACTCGGCTGTCGTCGGGTTCTGCAGCATGCATGCCGGTTAACTGACCGCAACCGGAGCCTGACGATGCAGCCCATTTCCCGCTGTTACACCTTTCTCATTCATGAACAGCCGCCCGCCGTTGTCATCGAGGATGGTGGGCAGCCCCATGAACTCAGTCCGTTGTGGCTACGTGAGCGCACTCAGGCCCCCGATCATCTGGAGGCCATGACCCAGCAGCGGCTGTTCGACTCTCACGCCATCGACGCCGACCTGACGCTTGTCCGGGCTGTACGGGTGGCCGAGCAACAAGTGGATCTCACCTTCAGCGATGGCCATCGCGAGACCTACGACGTGAGCACCCTGGCCGATGAGCTGGGCGAGACCGATCTCTTACCGGTCGCCGAGCCCTGGGATGCCACGCTGGCGCCGCAACAGATGCGTTTCGACTGGAACCGGGTGCTCAACGACCCCGCCTATTTTCAGGCTTCCCTAGATGCCTATCTGCGGCGGGGGTATATCGTGCTGTATGGCGTGCCCACCGACCCTGAACGCATCCTGCAGGTCGGCAGTCACTTCGGCTACGTCAAGGAAACCAATTTTGGCCGCTATTTCGAGGTCTACTCCCGCCCCAGCGGCAATGACCTCGCCTATCGCAGCGTGGCGCTGGGCCCCCATACCGACAATCCCTATCGCGATCCGGTACCCGGCATCCAGCTGCTACACTGCCTGGTCAACGAGACCACCGGTGGCCTCTCCACCCTGGCCGACAGTCTCAAGGTCCTCGAGCAGTTGCGCCAGGAAATGCCGGACGGCTATGAACTGCTCAAGCAGATACCGGTGCGCTTTCGCTTCGTCGACGCCGGCACCCGGCTGGTCACCCAGCGCACCATGATCCAGACCGACGATGACGGCCATCCGACCGGTGTCCATTACAGCCCGCGTCTGGATGCTCTGCCGCTGTTGTCCGACGCCCAGACCCGGCTGTTCCACCGTGCCCGCCAGCGGCTTGGCGAACTGCTGGCCGACCCGGCCTATGAGGTGCGCTTTGCCCTTGGTGCCGGCGAGTTGATGCTGTTCGACAACAGCCGCGTGCTGCACGGTCGCACCAGCTATGACAGTAACGAGGGGCATCGCCACCTGCAGGGCTGCTATCTGGATGCCGATGGCCCGCGGGAACGATTTGCCAGCCTCTTGAAGACTCACGCATCCATCGAGGAGGTTGCCTGAATGGAACAGGTCACATTTCGCCAGATGAAAGACGGCACCCGGGAGGAGTATGTCTTCCTGGAGCAGCTGGAAGACACCTTCAACCAGGGGTTGGTCGACCGTCTGCTCAACGCCCTGCGCCAGCTGGAGAACACCCTGAGCGGCTATCAGGTCACTCGGCTGGAGCATTCATTGCAATCGGCGGCACGCGCCGAGGCTGACGGTGCCGATGAGGACATGATCGTGGCGGCCCTGCTGCACGATTTGGGCGATGAGCTGGCCCCCTACAATCACTCTCAGCTGGCGGCCGCCATCATTCGTCCCTATGTGCGTGCCGAGGTCACCTGGGTCATTCATCACCATGGCCTCTTCCAGAAAGTCTATTACGCGCACCACTTCGGCGAAGATCCCCACGAGCGAGACCGTTACAAGGACCACCCCTGGTACCAGACCTGCGTCGACTTCTGTGAGCGCTACGACCAGGCCGCGTTCGATCCGGACTATCCGACGCCTCCGCTCGAACACTTCGAGCCCATGCTGCGGCGTGTGTTCTCTCGCCAGCCCTTCGATCCGGCGGTGATCGGCGAGGAGTATCCGCTGGAAGTATGAGGCCATGGTCTTGTGCGGATGCTCGAGACGAGCATCCGCAACGCCTCGAGGTTCAATATCTGGGGCCCGCACCCTCCGTCGGCAGTCCTTCCTCCCGATCCACGGCATCCAGCAGCCAGTCACGGATCGGCTCGATCACCGCACTCCGATGATGCTTGACACTCAGCCAATAGCCATAGCTTTCGCGCGTGATCTGCGGCCCCAGCGCCACCAGCTGGCCGGTGACCAGGTACTCCTCGACCAGGTTCGACCAACCCAGCGCCACCCCACGATGGGCAAGCGCGGCATTCAGCAGCAGCGCATAGTTGTGATAGGTAAAGATGCCCTCGTCGGGCGCCAGCGTCAGGCCCGCGTGCTGGCACCACTGCGTCCAGTCGAGCCAACGCGGATTGCGAATATCCTGATGCAGCAGCGAAAGCTCAGCCAGCTTCGAGGAGGTCAGGGAGCCTGAGATATCGTGCTGTTGGGCATATTCGTGACTGCAAACGGGAAAGACCACCTCGCGCGCCACCAGCCGCTCCTCCTCCTGAGGGGCGTGTGGGCCAAAACGAATCGTGATGTCTGCAGCCAACCGTTCGGGGTCATCCGCACGATCGATGGGCATCAGCCTGACATTGAAACCCGGGAAGGCCCGCTTCAGCGCCGGTAGGCGCGGGAGCAGCCAGAGATGCGCGAACCCTGCGTCGGCGGCGATGACGACCGACGGCGCGGGACCCTGGCCATGGCGTCTGAAGCGATCACAAGCATCGCGCAGGGTGTCGAGGCTCGGTGCGATCTCCCGGTAGAGGTGCTCCCCTTGGGTGGTCAGGCTCAGTCGCCCCCCGCGACGGTCAAACAGCGGCAGGCCGAGATGCTCCTCCAGTACTCGAATCCGTTGGGAAATGGTGGGTTGGGTGGTGCGTTCGGCATCGGCCGCCGCGGTCATCGAGCCCAGCCTGGCGGTGGTCACGAAGGCAATCAATGACTTCATGGAAGCAGACTCAGGGGTTACTGATGGTTGCATCTAGGTACTGCCGAATGTCGGGTGATGATCAATGCCCATCGTCGGGGGGTAGGGCGAAGAGGTGGTCCATAAACGAAAAAAGCACCCGTAGGTGCTTGATTCGCTTGCTGATTGGTGGAGGCGGCGGGAATTGAACCCGCGTCCGCCAGCACTCGCCCATTGGCTCTACATGCTTAGATTCCGTCATTTAATTTAACGCGACTGGCTCCGACGGTCAGGATCCAGCCTCGCGAGTCCTCTAAAGTTTAACGACCGGCAAGAGGACGCTACCGATCGCGATCCCATCATTCTTGGCTCGTATCCCCTCCGTGATGAATGGGCACATCACTTCGGGGCCGGACTAGAAGCTAGCGGCTATTAAGCTGCCAGCGCGCCCTGAGCGTAGTTTTCGTCGTTTGCGACTATTTAATCGTGATGTTGGATTTACGAGATACATCACGCTCTCGGCATGCACCGCAGGGGTTGTCACCGGCGTCGAAACCATGTCGCCCCCTTAACGTCCATCCTAACAGGATGTTGCTTGATATGACAGGTCAGCCCCGGTTTTGTTCCCGCATGATGCGTCCCTTCTGACGCTGCCAGTCGCGATCCTTCTCGGTGGCACGCTTGTCATGCAGCTTCTTGCCGGTCACCAGCGCCAGCTCGCACTTCACCCGGTTGCCCTTCCAGTAGAGCTTGAGCGGCACACAGGTGTGCCCCTTGTCCTGGGTGCGCGAGAAGATCTTGGCGATCTCCTTCTTGTGCAGCAGCAGCTTGCGGGTGCGCGTGGGGTCGGCCACCTCGTGGGTGCTCGCGGTGTTGAGCGGCACAATATGGCTGCCCAGCAGCCAGGCCTCGCCGTTCTTGACCAGGATGTAGGTGTCGGTGAGCTGGGCCTTGCCCGCCCGCAGACTCTTGACCTCCCAGCCCGCCAGCACCAGGCCGGCCTCGAAGCTCTCCTCGATGTGGTATTCGAAGCGTGCCTTCTTGTTCAAGGCGATGACGTTGCTGCCGGGGCCCTTGCCCTTGCCTTTCTTGTTGGCCATGAAACCTCGTATCGTATCGTGTCTTGTCCGTGGCGGCTTCCTCCGAGATGTGGGGAAGCGTGGTACCATTCAAGGCCTGAAATGACGGCCCATGATACGCCCTGGGCACCGTGAAGTCAGCGAGGAGCGCAATGCCAACGGTTAACCGAACCGCCATGGTGCGGCATACCCCCCAGGAAATGTTCGATCTGGTCAATGACTTTGAACGCTACCCGGAGTTCCTGCCGGGCTGCCGCCGCGCCCGCCTGGTGGAGCGTGACGAGTCACACCTGATCGGCGAGATGACGCTGGGTCGGGCCGGCATCGAGCAGAGCATCATGACCCGCAACGACCTGATCGAACCCGAGCGCATCGAGATGTCGCTGGTCAGCGGCCCCTTCAAGCGCCTGCGCGGCCGCTGGCTGTTCACCCCCATGGGCGAGAACACCTGCAAGGTGAGCCTGGAGATGGAGTTCGAGTTCGCCAATCGCCTGCTCGGCATGGCCTTCGGCAAGCTCTTCCAGCAGGTGGCGGGGCAGCTGGTCGACTCCTTCACGCGCCGTGCCAACGACCTTTACGGGCGCTGAAGCATGGCCGAGATCGATGTCGAGGTCGCCTTCGCCCTCCCGGAGAAGCAGCGCATCATCGCTCTGCGGGTGCCGCTCGGCACCACGGCAAGCGAAGCCGTGGCACTGGCCGACCTGCCGTCACACTTTCCCGAACTGCCCGCCGAGGCCTTCAGTGCTCCCGACCTGGGGCTGTTCGGCAAGCGCCTTCGCGAGCCCGAATCCCATCGGTTACGCGCCGGTGACCGGGTCGAGGCCTATCGTGCACTGATCATCGACCCCAAGGCCGCCCGCCAGGCCCGCGCCAACACCAGACGCTGACGCCCCGCCGGGCGGATACTCGGCGGGGCGTCGCTTGGCCAGGCTGGCGGCTATCAGCGCTGGTCGGCGGGAACGGCGTTGGGCGTCGCCAGTGGCGTGCCGGTGCCGGCGTCCAGTGATGGACCACCCTCGTCCTGGCGCATCTCGATCGCGCCGTCGAGATCCCCTTCACGCTGGATATCCACCAGGCGGTTGCCATCGAAGGTCAGGGTGACGCGACGGCGCTCGGTGCCCTCGTAGGCCTTGTCCAGGTAGAAGAGGTAGTCCCACTGGCTGGCATCGAAGGGCGCCTCCAGCAGAGGGCTGCCCATCACATAGATGACGTCGTCACGCGTCATGCCGGTGCGCAGCTGTCCCACCATCTCGGCGGTCACCAGGTTGCCCTGGGGAATGTCGCGCTTGTAGACCCCGAAGTAGCTGCAGCCGCTGGCCAGCAGCAGGGCGACGGTAAGGGTGACGATTTTGGTCAACTTTTGCATTTGCGCCTGTTCTTCACTATCGTGGTTTCGGTCGATCATACCCGACCCTACCCGTTACTGCGAAGAGCTACCATGGCCGACCAGAACCATGAATTACGCAAGGCCGGTCTCAAGGTGACCCTGCCGCGCGTCAAGATTCTGCAGATCCTGGAAAATGCCCAGGGCGAGCATCACCTGAGCGCCGAGGATGTCTACAAGACTCTGTTGGATGCCGGTGAAGACGTTGGCCTCGCCACCGTCTATCGTGTGCTGACCCAATTCGAGGCGGCGGGCCTGGTGGTCCGTCACAACTTCGATGGGGGCACGCCGTGTTCGAGATCTCTCAGGAGGAGCACCATGATCATATGGTGTGCCTCGAGAGCGGCGAGATCGTCGAGTTCTTCGACGAGGTGATCGAGCGCCGCCAGCAGGAGATCGCCGAGGAGCATGGCTATGAGCTTGTCGATCACGACCTGGTGCTCTACGTCCGTCCGCGTGGCTCCAATGCGACCCGCCTGGATGGCCCGCCGCGCAAGTAGTCGTGCTCAGATGCCGGCGACGCCAGCCTGAGGCAGCGGCAGCCTGAAACAGTGCCAGTCTAAAACACCACGGCCCCGATCAGTGATCGGGGCCGTGGTGTTTTAGGGCCGATTATCCGCGGCCGGTACTCACTGTTCGTCGGTCAGGCAGCGATCAGTGGTGGGGGTGCTGGCTGGCATCGAGCATCTCCCGGGCATGAGCCAGGGTGCGGTCGGAGAGGTTGACCCCGCCCAGCATGCGCGCCAGCTCGCCGACCCGGCCGGCCTCATCGAGCAGTGCCATGCGGGTCAGGGTGGTGTCGCCCTCGGCCTGCTTCTCGATATGTAGATGGCGGTGGGCCTGAGCCGCCACCTGGGGCAGGTGGGTCACCGTCATCACCTGCCCCTGTTCGCCGAGCCGGCGCAGCAGCTGGCCGACGATCTCGGCGGTGGCGCCGGAGATACCCACATCCACCTCGTCGAACACCAGGCTGGGGATGGTGGAGTGGCGTGCCGCCACCACCTGGATCGCCAGGCTGATGCGCGACAGCTCGCCCCCCGAGGCGACCTTGGCCAGTGGCCGTGCTGGCTGGCCGGGATTGGCGGCAATCAGGAAGCGCACGCTGTCCAGCCCTTCGGCGGCGGGCGTCTCACGCTCGCTCACCTCGACCTCGAAGCATGCCTTGCCCATGGCCAGGAAGGCGAGCTGCTCCTGCACGGCCTCGCCGAAGCGTGCGGCCGCCTGGCGGCGCGCCTCGCCTACCTCCCGGGCCAGGCGCTTCCACTCCTCGCGCAGGGCCTCGACCTCGGCGGAGAGGCTGTCCAGGTCCTGGTCACCCTCCTCGAGGGTCGCCAGCTCGGCCTGCAGGTCCTGATGCAGCGCCAGCAGCTCCTCGGGCATCACATGGTGCTTGCGTGCCAGGCGGTGCACGGCCCCCAGGCGCTCATCCACCCAGGCCAGGCGCTCGGGGTCGAGCTCGGTATCCGCGGCGAGGTGGGTCAGTTCGCGGGCCGCCTCCTCGACCTGGATGCGCGCCTCCCCGAGCATGGCCAGCGTCTCCGCCAGGCGGCCTCGGTCGCAGCCAGGCAGCGTTTCGAGCCGAGTGATCGCCTGGGTGAGGCAGCTGATGGCGCCACCCTCGTCGCTGTCGCAGCACTCGCTGGCGAACTGCGCCTCGCGCAGGCGCTCCTCGGCGTGGGCCAGCTCCTCCTGCTCCTCCTCCAGGGCCTTCAGTTCGCCCTCGGCGAGGCCCAGCTGGTCGAGCTCCTCGACCTGGTAGCGCACCAGCTGGCGGCGGGCGCTCAGCTCGTCGCCATCCTCGGCCAGGCGCTTGAGCCGTCGCCGGGCGGCCTGCCAGGCGCGAAAGCGCTCGGCCATGCTGGCGACGGTGTCGCGATGTCCGGCGAAGTCGTCGAGCAGGCGCAGATGGGTCTCCTCGCGCAACAGCTGCTGATGGGCATGCTGTCCATGCACCTCGATCAAGTGCTCACCCAGGCCGCGCAGATCGGCGATCGTCACCGGCTGGCCGTTGATCCATGCCTTGGAGCGGCCGTTGGCACTGACCACTCGCCGCAGCAGGCAGTCGTCGCCGGGCAGCTCCCGGGCGGCCAGCCAGTCCCGGGCTTGGGGCAGGTCGGTGATATCGAAGCGGGCGGAGAGGTCGGCGCGCTCCCGGCCGTGGCGCACGCTGGCGGCATCGGCGCGCTCGCCCAGGCAGAGGCCGAGGGCCCCGAGCAGGATCGATTTGCCGGCGCCGGTCTCGCCGGTGATGGCGGTCATGCCGCCGGCGAGCTCCAGCTCGAGATGGTCGACGATGGCGAAGTCGCGAATGGCAAGTTCCGTCAGCATGGTGTCTCCCCGGGCGGGCCTGTCTGCTGGCTACTGTTCATGCATACAAGAATTGAGTTTTTATACAGTAGTTCAGGGCTCCCGACAATGCACGGTCGGTCGATGAAACCTGGTTTGAAAAACGAGTTGAATCGCGAGTTGAGACTCGATGCCTTGAGTTCCGACGAGGCGTCCCCATATAGCGGGCATAACCGTTTCACGTAGCCATACATGCAGCATCGGCGCCCTCGCGACGCCGTTTTCGCACCCTAGACAAGCGCTTCAGGAGAGACCCATGGCCAAAGACCCCCAGACCCCGCTGGACGAGGAGCTCAAGCGCCACGAGGAGGAGGCAGAGCCCCAGGCCGAGCCGGAGCTCGTGGAAGGTGAGCTGGAGGACGCGGCCGAGGCCGCTGATCAGGCCGACCAGGCAGCAGCGGAGAGTGACAACCCCGAGGCCGAGGTGCTGGCGGCCCGTGTCGAGGAGCTCGAGCAGAGTGTAACGGAGGCCAAGGACCAGGCGCTGCGCGCCGCCGCCGAGGCCCAGAACGTACGCCGCCGCGCCGAGCAGGACGCCGAGAAGGCGCGCAAGTTCGCCCTGGAGAAGTTCGTCAAGGAGCTGCTGCCGGTGGTCGACAGCCTCGAGAAGGCGCTGGAGGCCATGGCCGACGGGGCGAGCGAGAGCCATCGCGAAGGTGTCTCCATGACCCTCAAGCTGCAGCTCGATGTGCTCGGCAAGTTCGGCGTCGAGGTGGTGGACCCCGCCGGTGAGCCCTTCGACCCGCAGTACCACGAGGCCATGGCCATGGTGCCCAACCCCGAGCTCGACCCCAACAGCGTGATGGAGGTGGTCCAGAAGGGCTATCTGCTCAACGGTCGCCTGGTGCGTCCGGCCATGGTGGTGGTCAGCCAGGCTGCCGGCTGAACGGCAACAAATCCGGGTCGCAGGGCTTGAAAAGTTCTCCGCGGCCCCCAGATAGAAAGCAACTCCGCGGCGCAGGCCGCTGAATACCACTCCTGAATACATCACACGACTTTCGAGGATTTCCTATGGGACGCATCATCGGAATTGACCTGGGTACCACTAACTCCTGTCTCGCCGTGCTCGACGGTGACAGCGCCAAGGTGATCGAGAACGCCGAGGGTACCCGCACAACACCTTCCGTCATCGCCTACACCGATGATGGCGAGACGCTGGTTGGGCAGTCGGCCAAGCGCCAGGCGGTCACCAACCCCGAGAACACCCTGTATGCCATCAAGCGCCTGATCGGTCGTCGCTACAAGGACGACGTGGTCCAGAAGGACATCAAGATGGTGCCCTACAAGATCGCCGAGGCCGACAATGGCGACGCCTGGGTCGAGGTGAAGGGCAAGAAGCTGGCACCGCCCCAGGTCAGCGCCGAAGTGCTGAAGAAGATGAAGAAGACCGCGGAAGACTACCTGGGTGAGGAAGTCACCGAGGCGGTCATCACCGTGCCGGCCTACTTCAACGACAGCCAGCGCCAGGCCACCAAGGACGCGGGTCGCATCGCCGGCCTCGAGGTCAAGCGCATCATCAACGAGCCGACCGCGGCGGCGCTGGCCTACGGCATGGACAAGTCGCGTGGCGACAAGACCATCGCTGTCTACGACCTGGGCGGCGGCACCTTCGATATCTCCATCATCGAGGTGGCGGATGTCGACGGCGAGACTCAGTTCGAGGTGCTGGCCACCAACGGTGACACCTTCCTGGGTGGTGAGGACTTCGACCTGGCGCTGATCAACTACCTGGTCGACCAGTTCAAGAGCGACAGCGGCATCGACCTGTCCGGCGACAACCTGGCCATGCAGCGCCTCAAGGAAGCCGCCGAGAAGGCCAAGATCGAGCTCTCCAGCGCCCAGCAGACCGACGTCAACCTGCCGTACATCACGGCCGACAACACCGGTCCCAAGCACCTCAACGTCAAGGTGACCCGTGCCAAGCTCGAGTCGCTGGTCGAGGACCTGGTCAAGCGCTCTCTCGAGCCCTGCAAGACCGCGCTCAAGGATGCCGGCCTGTCCGCCTCCGAGATCGATGACGTCATCCTGGTCGGTGGTCAGACCCGCATGCCCATGGTCCAGCAGTCGGTTGCCGACTTCTTCGGCAAGGACGCCCGCAAGGACGTCAACCCGGACGAGGCCGTGGCCGTGGGTGCTGCCATCCAGGGCGGTGTGCTGGGTGGCGACGTCAAGGACGTGCTGCTGCTCGACGTCACGCCGCTGACCCTGGGCATCGAGACCCTGGGTGGCGTGATGACGCCGCTGATCGAGAAGAACACCACCATCCCGACCAAGAAGACCCAGACCTTCTCAACCGCGGATGACAACCAGACCGCCGTGACCATTCACGTGCTGCAGGGTGAGCGCAAGCAGGCGGGCGGCAACAAGTCACTGGGTCGCTTCGACCTGGCCGACATTCCGCCGGCACCGCGCGGCGTGCCGCAGATCGAGGTCGCCTTCGACCTGGACGCCAACGGCATCCTCAACGTGTCCGCCAAGGACAAGGCCACCGGCAAGGAGCAGTCGATCGTCATCAAGGCCTCCAGCGGTCTCTCCGACGACGAGATCGAGCAGATGGTCCAGGACGCCGAGGCCCACGCCGACGAGGACAAGAAGTTCGAGGAGCTGGTTCAGCTGCGCAACCAGGCCGATGGCATGGTCCACGCTGCACGCAAGACCGTGGAAGAAGCCGGTGAGCACGCCACCGACGAAGAGAAGGAAGCCATCGAAAGCGCCGCCAAGGAGCTGGAAGAGGCCATCAAGGGTGACGACAAGGACGACATCCAGGCCAAGCTCGACAAGCTGACCGAGGCCTCCGGCAACCTGGCGCAGAAGATGTACGCCGCCCAGGCCGAAGCCGGCCAGCAGGAAGGTGCCGAGGCGGGCGACGCCGATGCCAAGCCGGAAGATGACGTGGTCGACGCCGAGTACGAAGAAGTCAACGACGACCAGAAGAAGCAGTAAACTACGCATCTGAACGACGCATCTAAGCCATGGATGACACCAGCGCGGGGGCCTGACTCCCGCGTTGGTGTTTCCGAGGGACCGCGACGGAGGCGGACAGACCCATGTCCAAACGCGACTATTACGAGGTGCTGGGCGTAGAGCGCGGTGCCGATACCAAAGAGATCAAGAAGGCCTACCGCCGGCTCGCCCAGAAATTCCATCCCGACCGCAATCCGGATGATGACGGCGCGGCGGAGAAGTTTCGCGAGGTCTCCGAGGCCTACGAGGTACTCAGCGACAGCGAGAAGCGTGCCGCCTATGACCAGTTCGGTCATGCCGGCGTTGATGGCCAGGGTGGTGGCTTCGGCGGAGGCGGCTTCGGTGGCGCCGGTGCCGGTGGCTTCAGCGATATCTTCGGTGACGTATTCGGCGATATCTTCGGCGGCGGCGGTGGCCGGCGTCACCCCAACGCTCCGGCCCGTGGCAGCGACCTGCGCTACAACCTCGAGCTCGACCTCGAGGATGCCGTATCCGGCACCAGCGTGGATATCCGTGTGCCGCGCCATATCGAGTGTGAGCGCTGTGACGGCGACGGTGCCGAGCCGGGCTCCAGCAAGGAGACCTGCCCGACCTGTTCCGGCCACGGTCAGGTGCGCATGCAGCAGGGCTTCTTCGCCGTGCAGCAGACCTGCCCGACCTGTCATGGCTCCGGTCAGCACATCAAGGTGCCCTGCCACAAGTGTAATGGCGAGGGGCGTGTACGCGAGACCCGCACCCTGTCGGTGAAGATTCCCGCCGGCGTGGATACCGGCGACCGTATTCGTCTCAACGGCGAAGGGGAAGCCGGCATCAACGGCGGCCCGCCCGGGGATCTCTATGTGCAGGTGAATCTCAAGCCCCACCCGATCTTCCAGCGCGACGGCCGCAACCTGCAGTGCGAGGTGCCGATCAACTTCGTCGATGCGGCGCTGGGTGGCGAGCTCGAGGTGCCCACCCTGGCGGGGCGGGTCAAGCTGAAGATCCCGGCCGAGACCCAGACCGGCAAGCTTTTCCGCCTGCGGGGCAAGGGCGTCAAGCCGGTGCGCGGTGGCGCGCCTGGCGACCTGATCTGCAAGGTGGTGATCGAGACGCCGGTGAAGCTCACGGAAGAACAGAAGGAGCTGCTGCGTCAGTTCCAGGACAGCCTGGGTGGTTCCAGCAGTGCCCACCACTCGCCCAAGAAGAGCGGCTTCTTCGACGGCGTGAAGAAGTTCTTCGAGGATATGAAGCCGTAGCGGCTTTCTTCCTGGCAAGCGCCTGGCAGGGCCCCGTCACCTCTCGGTGACGGGGCCCTGCTGCATTTCAAGGCATGACTCATCAAGGCATGTTTCAGCGCCGCAGGTGGTCCAGGCGCCAGGCCAGGGCCTCGGAGGCGGGCCGCCAGCGCTCATTCCTGGGCAGCACCAGCGGCTGGCGATCGAGGCGGCACAGCCAGTCGTTGTCCGCTACCAGATGGTCCACCGCGGGGCTGACATGCCAGTGGTGATCCGGTCCCGGCGCGATCAGGTGGTTATCCATGGCCCAGTGCAGGTTGGGAGTTAGCGCCAGGCCGTTGCTCGGCCGGTCGTCCTGGGTAACGCTGAAGGGAATCAGGTGGGCCGCCTCGACCAGGTAGCGATAGTCGGGAGTGATATAGCGCAGCCGGCTGGCCGCGCAGCGATAGTCGTAGGCTTCCAGTACCAGCGAGCGAAAGGCGGCTGAGCGGGCGGGGGCCGGGGCGGCCTCCTTGATCCCGTCGGCGAGTCGTTCCGGATGCCGCTGGTAGTCGCCGCTGGCCAGTTCGGTGTCGAGGTAGCTCATCAGGCGCTCGAGCGTAGCCTTGTCATCGCCAAGGTAGCGATGGGCCAGCAAGGAGCAGGCCTCGCGGGCGAGGTCGCTCTTCTGCAGGGCGGCGAACAGCTCGTCATCGAGCCGGGCAGAGCTGAAGCGCTCGAGCAGCTGATTCATCGATCTTGGCTGACCCAGCTGGTCGGCCACGGGGGCCAGGCTATCGGCGTAATCGGGTGACCAGAGCTTGCCTGAGGGACCTTCTCGGTTCCTCAGTGCCCATATGGGCATCCATGGCCGAGCGCGATGCCGTTCCCCCGTTACAATCTCAAAAATATCGTGATATCGAGCGATCAGTCGGGTATCGAGAGAGACTCGAAGGGATGGGATATGACCTGCTTGAATTTCGCAGATGATTGCCAGCAAAAGGCATGGCTGATGAGGGGCAGGTTTCCCGGTACTAAGATCAACCTTGAGTCGTGACAGGCATTCTAGCCTCTTATGCATTGCTCCCTCCCTTTTGATCTCGCATTTCCGGTTCATGACACCTGGAAACCGCGCTTACAGCCACCCGGCTCGGCGGAAGCGTCGATAGAGGCCGCCGCAGGCGCCACCCATGGCCAGCAGGGCCAGAGGGTAGCCAATCCGCCAGTCGAGCTCGGGCATATGGGTGAAGTTCATTCCCCAGATGCCGGCGAAGATGGTGGCCACGCCGAAGATCGCCGCCCAGGCGGCGAGCCGTTTGTTCACCTCGCCCTCGTCGATGGCCACCATCGAAAGGTTCACCTGGATGGCGGTGATGATCATCTCGCGGATGGTGTCCACCGCCGACTCGATGCGGTGCAGGTGGTCGTAGACGTCGCGGAAGTACTCCCGGGTTTCGCGGCAGAGTGCCGGCACCCGGCCGCCGAACAGATGACTGACCGCCTCGCCCAGCGGCATGGCGGCGTGCTTCAGCTGCATGGTCTGGCGCTTGAGCTGGTAGAGCCGCTCCAGGCTGGTGCGAGCCGACCCTTGAACGAAGATCTGGTCCTCGATGCTCTCCAGCTCCGCCTCCAGTGCCTGCACCATCGGGAAGTAGTGGTCGACCACCGCATCCAGCAGCGCGTAAAGCACGAAGGCCGGCCCCTGGCTGAGCAGCTTGGGGTCGCTCTCGCAGCGCCTGCGCACCTCGGCGAAGCCCTGGCCCGGGTGCAGTCGCACCGAGAGCACGTAGCCGGGGCCGGCGAATACCGCCACCTGCCCAGACTGCAATTCGCCCTCGGTCATGGAGACCATGTGCATGATCATGAACAGCGCCGAGTCATACTCCTCGAGCTTGGGGCGCTGATCACCCTTCAGGGTGTCCTCCACGGCCAGCTCATGAAGGCCGAACGCCTCCTGGTAGTGTGCCATCTCCTGTGCGCTGGGGTCGTGCAAGGCCACCCAGACAAAGCGGTCGGGTTGCCCCAGGTAGTCGCCGATCTGGTCGGGCTGGATATCGTGCAAGCGGTGGCCCTTGTCGTAGACCACACAGTTGATGAGCATTGGCTAACTCTCCCGGTCATGACTGGTGTCCTGGATAGCCCTAGTGTGCCAGGAAGTCACCCGATGTGACTCCCGTTGGCGCCGGTGGCATGGAGGGCTGCGTAGGCGGGGAGGGGGTGGCGTTCCACGAGGCGGCATCATAGTCTGAAGCCTCGACATTTCTGCAGAGGATAAGCGTTATGCCTATTTCACGCGCCGAGTTGCACGCCGAGGATGCGGCGGCCCTGATCGATCAGCTCTGCAAGCGATGGGCCGGTGCCAAGGAGATAGATCGTGCCAGCGATCCGGTGCAGGTGACCTTCGAGGAGGGCAGTTGCTACCTGCAGGCCCAGCCAGACAAGCTGCTGGTGGTGGTGGAGGCTCTGGATGATGAGAGCCACGACGAACTCGAGCGCCAGGTGGACAATGCCCTGGATGAGCTCCGGGGCGTCGAGCTGGATATCGTCTGGGAGGCGTGAGCCAGAACGTCACCCTCCGTGGCGCCCACCTCGGCATGCTGGTGTGGGCGATTCTGGTAGGGCTCTCCTTTCCCGTGGTGGGGCTGATGAGCGAGCTGCCGCCGCTGCTGCTTACCGCCCTGCGCTTCGCCATCGCCTGTGCCGGCCTCTATCTGCTGGCCAGGCGTTCGGCGAACTTCGTGCCGTGTAGGCAAAGCCTGTTGCTCTATGCGCTGATGGGGACATGTCTGGCCGGCTTCTTCGCGGCGATGTTCTGGGCCGCCCATCACGCCACGGCACTCTCCATGGCGACCCTGTATGTCACGGTACCGCTGCTGGCCTTCCTGTTGGGGCGAGGGTTGCGAGTGGAGGCCCCGGGCTGGCGGCTGCCGGTGATCCTCGCCCTGGGGGCCGTTGGTGCTCTGGGGCTGGCTGTTGCCGAGGGGTGGCAACAGGGCGGCGAGCTGAGTTTCGGCCTCGGCGAGGCGGTGTTCTTCGCGGGCTGTCTCTCCTCGGCGCTCTATCCGGTGCTTAGCCGCTGGGGGTTGGCCAAAGAGTATCTGCCGGAGTCGGCGGCGGTACGTACCTTCTGGAGCCTGGGGCTGGGGGGCGCGCTGGTCGGCGCGCTGGGACTCGCCACCGAGCCACTGAGGCATCTTGCGAACATGACCGCCCTGGACCTGGCGCTACTGGTCTATCTGGGACTCTGCTCCAGCGCCCTGACCTTCTGGCTGATGCAGCGAGCCACTGCGGCGCTGACCCCAGGAGTGGTCACCGCTTACGGCTATCTGGTGCCTTTCGTCTCCATGATGCTGCTATTCATACGCTCGCCGCAGCAGATCGGCTGGGTGTGGCTGCCCGGCAGCCTGACGGTACTGCTGGCCATGGTGCTGCTGATGCGGCATGAGCGGCCTTCGCCACGGCTGGGGTAGCCTTCGCTCTGATATACTCCGGTCATTCGCCAACCTACCGCTTACGCAGGAGTTCCTATGACCCGTATCGCCATCGTCGGTGTCGCCGGCCGCATGGGCCGCACCCTGGTCAACGCCGTTCAGCAGGATGATGGCGCCACCCTGGCGGGGGGCATCGTCGAGCCGGGCAGTACGCTGGCGGGAGCCGATATCGGCGAGCTGGCGGGAGTCGGCAGGCTGGGCGTGGCCGCCGTGGAGTCGCTGGAGGCCATCGTCGATGACTTCGATGTGCTGATCGACTTCACCGCCCCCCAGGTCACGCTGGCCAACCTGGCGTTCTGTGCCGAGCATGGCAAGCGCATGGTGATCGGGACCACCGGGCTTGCCGATGAGGAGCTGGCCACGCTGGAGAGCTACAGCGAGCGGCTGCCCTTCGTCTTCGCGCCCAATATGAGCGTCGGGGTCAATCTGACCCTCAAGCTCCTGGAAACCGCGGCCAAGGCGCTGGGCGACGAGGGCTATGATATCGAGGTGATCGAGGCGCACCATCGCCACAAGGTGGATGCGCCCTCCGGCACGGCGCTCAAGATGGGCGAGGTAATGGCCGATGCCCTGGAGCGTCCGCTCAAGGAGTACGGTGTATACGAGCGTGTAGGTCAGTGTGGTCCGCGCAGCGACAAGGAGATCGGCTTCGCCACCGTGCGCGCCGGGGATATCGTCGGTGAGCATACGGTGATGTTCGCCACCGAGGGTGAGCGCATCGAGATCACTCACAAGGCCTCCAGTCGCATGACCTTTGCCAAGGGCGCGGTGCGCGCGGCACGCTGGGTCGCCGGTCAGGGCAACGGCCGCTATGCGATGCAGGACGTGCTCGGTCTGGAGTGACTCGGTCAGGAGTGAGGGGCCCCTCGGGGTCAGACCCCAGCGATGACGGCCCTGCTCGCAAGGTGCTCCAGCACTGTGCCGTTACCTCGGCGGGGGTCTGACCCCGTAGGGTAATAGCCCTGACCATGGTGGCGGGGGGTAGTCGCCGGGCAGCGATTCCTGTAATATCCCCAAAATTTTGGCCGGGCGCATGGGTGAGAGCCCCTTCACAGCGCTTGTTGCTTCGGCCCCCAGAGTTCTGAGCACATCAGTTCCGAGCGAATGACAACAAGCGGGATGAAACCGGTCCATATCAGGTTTCATCCCGCTTTTTTGCGACTGGCGTACGGCGGCGCTGAGAATCCCTTGACGAGCAGGAGGACGTTACCTTGAACAGACCCGCGATACTGGCCCTGGAAGACGGCAGTGTGTTTCATGGCACGGCGATTGGCGCCGATGGACAGACCAGCGGTGAGGTGGTGTTCAATACGGCCATGACCGGCTATCAGGAGATTCTTACCGATCCCTCTTATGCTCGCCAGATCGTCACCCTGACCTACCCTCATATCGGCAATACCGGCGTCAATGCCGAGGACGTGGAGTCCAGTGGCATCGCCGCCGCCGGCCTGGTGATTCGCGACCTGCCGCTGCTGGCCAGCAACTTCCGCTGCGAGCAGACCCTCTCCGACTATCTCAAGAGCCAGAATGTGCTGGGCATCGCCGAGATCGACACCCGTCGCCTGACCCGCCTGCTGCGTGACAAGGGTGCCCAGAACGGCGCGATTCTGGCCGGTACCGAGGCCGAGGGTGAGGATGTCGTCGAGCGTGCACTGGCCGCCGCCCGTGACTTCCCGGGCCTTGCGGGCATGGATCTGGCCAAGGTGGTCTCCTGCAAGGCGCCCTACGAGTGGACCGAGGGCGTGTGGACCCTGGGTCAGGGCTACAACGACGCCAGCCAGGGCGAGCGTCCCTTCCATGTGGTGGCCTACGACTTCGGCGTGAAGTACAACATCCTGCGCATGCTGGCCTCCCGCGGCTGTCGTCTCAGCGTGGTACCGGCCCAGACTCCGGCTGCCGAAGTGCTGGCGATGAACCCGGATGGGATCTTCCTCTCCAACGGTCCCGGTGACCCCGAGCCCTGCGACTACGCCATCACGGCGATCCAGGAGCTCCTCGAGAGCGGGATTCCGATGTTCGGCATCTGCCTGGGGCATCAGCTGCTGGCGCTGGCCAGCGGTGCCAGCACCATGAAGATGAACCACGGCCACCACGGCGCCAACCATCCGGTGCAGGATCTCGATAGCGGCCGCGTGATGATCACCAGCCAGAACCACGGCTTCGCCGCCGACGAGGCACAGCTGCCGGCCAACCTGCGTGCCACCCACCGTTCGCTGTTCGACGGCACCCTGCAGGGGGTCGAGCGCACCGACTGCCCGGCCTTCAGCTTCCAGGGGCACCCCGAGGCGAGCCCGGGCCCGTGCGACGTGGCGCCGCTGTTCGAACGATTCGTCGAGATGATGCGAGCTCGCGGGGCCTGAGTTAGCGCTTAGAGCCAGTTAGAGCCAGAGATACGTCACCACTCGTCACCTACTTCTGCGGGAAGCACCATGCCCAAGCGTACCGACATCCAGAGCATCCTGATCATTGGCGCCGGCCCTATCGTCATCGGCCAGGCGTGTGAATTCGACTACTCCGGCGCCCAGGCCTGCAAGGCGCTGCGCGAGGAGGGCTACCGGGTCATCCTGGTCAACTCCAACCCGGCCACCATCATGACCGACCCGGCCATGGCCGATGCCACCTATATCGAGCCGATCACCTGGCAGGCGGTGGAGAAGATCATCGAGGCCGAGAAGCCGGATGCCATTCTGCCCACCATGGGCGGGCAGACCGCGCTCAACTGCGCCCTGGAGCTGGACAAGCATGGCGTGCTGACCAAGCATGGCGTGGAGATGATCGGTGCCAATGCCGATGCCATCAACAAGGCCGAGGACCGTGACCTCTTCGACCAGGCCATGAAGCGCATCGGTCTGGAGTGCCCCAAGGCCAAGGTGGCTCACACCATGGACGAGGCCTGGGAGATCCAGGGCGAGCTCGGCTTCCCGGTGATCATCCGCCCCTCCTACACCATGGGCGGCTCCGGCGGTGGCGTGGCCTACAACAAGGAGGAGTTCGAGGAGATCTGTACCCGCGGCTTCGAACTCTCCAACAACCACGAGCTGCTGATCGACGAGTCGCTGCTGGGGTGGAAGGAGTACGAGATGGAGGTCGTGCGTGATCGCAACGACAACTGCATCATCGTCTGCGCCATCGAGAACTTCGACCCCATGGGCGTGCACACCGGTGACTCCATCACCGTGGCCCCGGCCCAGACGCTGACCGACAAGGAATACCAGATCATGCGCGACGCCTCGCTGGCGGTGCTGCGCGAGATCGGCGTCGAGACCGGCGGCTCCAACGTGCAGTTCGGCGTCGACCCCAGGACCGGGCGCATGGTGGTCATCGAGATGAACCCGCGGGTGTCGCGCTCCTCGGCGCTGGCCTCCAAGGCCACCGGCTTCCCGATCGCCAAAATCGCCGCCAAGCTGGCCGTGGGCTACACCCTGGACGAGCTGCAGAACGACATCACCGGCGGCCAGACCCCGGCCTCGTTCGAGCCCTCCATCGACTACGTGGTCACCAAGATTCCGCGTTTCACCTTCGAGAAGTTCCCCCAGGCCAATGACCGTCTGACCACCCAGATGAAGTCGGTGGGCGAGGTGATGGCGATCGGCCGCACCTTCCAGGAGTCGCTGCAGAAGGCGCTGCGCGGCCTGGAGACCGGCAACGATGGCCTGGACCCCAAGGTGACCCGCTTCGATGCCGACGGGATGGCCTTTATCAAGGGCGAGCTGCAGGCCGCCGGGGCCGAGCGCATCTTCTTTATCGCCGATGCCATGCGCGCCGGCATGACGCGCGACGAGATCTTCGCGCTGACCAATATCGACCCCTGGTTCCTGGTTCAGCTCGAGGACCTGATCGTCACCGAGGGCGAGGTCGCCAAGCGCTCGCTCTCCGAACTCGACGCCCGCGAGCTGTTCCGCCTCAAGCGCAAGGGCTTCTCCGACGCCCGCCTGGCCTCGCTGCTCGGTGTCTCCGAGAAGGAGTTCCGCAAGACGCGTCAGAAGGCCGGTATCCGTCCGGTCTACAAGCGGGTCGACACCTGTGCCGCCGAGTTTGCCTCGGACACCGCCTACATGTACTCCACCTATGAGGAGGAGTGCGAGGCGGAGGTCTCCGACCGTCAGAAGATCATGGTGCTGGGCGGTGGGCCCAACCGGATCGGCCAGGGCATCGAATTCGACTACTGCTGCGTCCACGCCGCCTTCGCCATGCACGATGACGGCTACGAGACGGTGATGGTCAACTGCAACCCGGAGACCGTCTCCACCGACTACGACACCAGTGACCGCCTCTATTTCGAGCCGGTGACCCTGGAGGACGTGCTGGAGATCGCCGACAAGGAGCAGCCGGTCGGTGTGATCGTGCAGTTCGGCGGTCAGACCCCGCTGAAGCTGGCCCGCGAACTGGAGGCCGCCGGCGTGCCGATCATCGGCACCACCCCGGATGCCATCGACCGCGCCGAGGACCGTGAGCGCTTCCAGCAGATGATCGACAAGCTGGGTCTCAAGCAGCCGCCCAATGCCACCGCGCGCAGCTTCGAGGAGGCCTTCGCCAAGGCCGAGACCATCGGCTATCCGCTGGTGGTGCGTCCCAGCTATGTGCTGGGCGGGCGCGCCATGGAGATCGTCTATGACGCCTCCGAGCTCGAGAGCTACATGACCCACGCGGTCAAGGTCTCCAATGACTCGCCGGTGCTGCTCGACCACTTCCTCAATGCCGCCGTCGAGATCGATATCGACGCGGTCAGCGACGGCAAGCAGGTCGTGATCGGCGGCATCATGCAGCATATCGAGCAGGCCGGCGTGCACTCCGGTGACTCCGCCTGTTCACTGCCGCCCTACTCACTGCCCGCCGAGGTGCAGGACGCGATGCGCGAGCAGGTTCGCCAGATGGCGGTGGAACTGGGCGTCAAGGGGCTGATGAACGTGCAGCTGGCCTGGCAGGACGGCGAGATCTACATCATCGAGGTCAACCCGCGCGCCTCGCGTACTGTACCCTTCGTCTCCAAGTGCATCGGCACCTCGCTGGCCCAGGTCGCCGCACGCTGCATGGCCGGCACCACCCTCGAGGAGCAGGGCTTCACCCGCGAAATCGTGCCGCACTTCTTCAGCGTCAAGGAGGCGGTCTTCCCGTTCAACAAGTTCCCGGGGGTCGACCCGATCCTGTCGCCGGAGATGAAGTCCACCGGTGAGGTGATGGGCAGCGGAGACACCTTCGCCGAGGCCTTCTACAAGGCGCAGCTGGGGGCCGGCGAGGCGATTCCGCCGCTTTCCGGGCCGCGCAAGGCGTTCCTCTCGGTGCGTGAGCCGGACAAGGCGGGTGTTATCGGGGTGGCCCGTTCTCTGATAACATTGGGCTTTACACTGTGCGCGACCGGCGGTACCGCGGCGGCCCTGAAGGCCGAGGGTATCGACGTCGAGGTCGTGAACAAGGTCTTTGAAGGCCGCCCGCATATCGTCGATCTGCTCAAGAACGACGAGATCGCCTATATCGTCAATACCACCGAGGGTCGCCAGGCGATCAACGACTCCTCGGTGATCCGTCGCACCGCGCTTGCCCGCAAGGTTCCCTACGCCACCACGCTGGCGGGGGCGAACGCCGTTTGTCTGGCGCTCGAGTACGGCAACGAGATCACGGTGCGGCGGCTACAGGAATTGCATGCAGGAGCTGCGCAATGAACAAGGTCCCGATGACCGTCGCCGGAGAGTCGCGTCTGCGCGAGGAGCTCGAGCACCTCAAGGGCGAGGCGCGTCCCAAGGTGATCGCCGCCATCGCCGAGGCCCGAGAGCATGGTGATCTCAAGGAGAACGCCGAGTACCATGCGGCCCGCGAGCAGCAGGGCTTTATCGAGGGGCGTATCCAGGAGATCGAAGGCAAGCTCTCCAACGCCCAGGTGATCGATGTCACCAAGCTGCCCAGGACGGGCAAGGTGATCTTCGGCGTTACCGTGGAGCTGCTCAACCTCAACAACGACGAGGAAGTGACCTACCGGATCGTTGGCGAGGATGAGGCGGATATCAAGCAGGGCAGGATCTCCGTGACCTCGCCCATCGCCCGTGCCCTGATCGGCAAGGAGGAGGGTGACGTGGTGGTGGTCAAGACCCCGGGTGGCGATGTCGAGTATGAGATCTCGGGCGTCGAGCATCTGTGACTCCAGCTGTAAGCTTTAAGCCGTAAGCTGTAAGTCAAAACCTCAACACCCCCCAAGGCGTCGCCTTGGGGGGTGTTGTCGTATGGAGCCGCCGGTGGGAGGGATGCTTCGCATCGCGACTGGCGCCGCAGGCGCCCGGCGGTGCCGGCCGGCTCGGGGTGGCCTGTTCGGGAGGTCTTCGGCCTCCGTCGCGAGACAGGGTCTCCCTCCTACCTCGAGGGGTGCCTCCCTACCTCAAGGCGTACCTTAACGTCGCCCGTGGTGGTCCGCGTAGCGCTGGACGTTGGAGAGCTTCGGGTTGGCCCTGGGGTTGGCGCGATAGAGCAGCGCCATCTTGCCGATCTTGTGGACCAGCTCGGCGCGGCTGGCCGCGACCAGCTCCTCGAGCATGGCCTCGCGCTCATCGCGCTCCGGCAGGGCGAACTTCACCTTGATCAGCTCGTGGTCGTTGAGGGCTCGGTCGAGCTCCGCCAGCACTCCCTCGGAGATGCCGTTCTCGGAGATCATCACCACCGGGTTGAGGTGGTGGCCGATGCTGCGAAATGCTTTCTTTTGTGCCTGTGACAAGCTCATGGTATCTTGCATCTTCTCGGTTGCGCGCAACCAGCCATGGTACGCGCAAATCGTCACGCCGAAAACGTCTTCGGCGAAAGCGCCGTTTCAGCCGGCCACTCCTCGGCGCTCCGGTACCGTTTTTTGCTCCGCGCCAAGTCTTCTCCCGTTACGTCCCAGGTGATGCCGTGGCCCGTTCCCGCACCTCATCCCCCGCCTCTGGCAAGCACTCCGCAAGCAAGACCAGCAAGGGCTGGTTGAAGGAGCACTTCGATGATCAGTATGTGCAGCGCTCCAAGCTGGAGGGGTATCGCTCGCGGGCCAGCTACAAGCTGCTCGAGCTCGACGAGAAGGATCGTCTCCTCGTTCCGGGCATGACCGTGATCGACCTGGGGGCGGCCCCCGGTGGCTGGAGTCAGGTGGCCGCCGAGAAGGTGGGGCCCGAGGGGGTGGTGATCGCCTCCGATATCCTCGAGATGGATGCCCTGGCCGGGGTCGACTTTATCCAGGGAGACTTTACCGAGGAGGAGATCCTCGAGGCGATCCTTGCGACGCTGGGCGAGCGCCCGGTCGACCTGGTGATGTCCGACATGGCACCCAACATGAGTGGTATGGCCGCCATCGACCAGCCCCAGGCGATGTATCTGGTGGAGCTGGCGCTGGACCTGGCCGGCCAGACCCTGCGCCCTGGTGGAACCTTCCTTGCCAAGGTGTTCCAGGGCGAGGGCTTCGATGAATACCTGAAGGCGCTGCGTGGCGCCTTCACGCGGGTGGTGACCCGCAAGCCCGGCGCCTCGCGGGCGCGCTCCCGCGAGGTCTATCTGCTGGCGCAGGGCTTTCGCGGTTGACTCGAGAGGTCATGGCGCCGTGATAGCCCTGGCCTAACGGGGCGATTGAAGGACAAGGCAGAATAATGTGTGTCACAGTGCCTGTTGCGAATGACCGCGTATGTAGTTGCATAGTGGCGGTGGCCGAACGCGGCCGGCTCCTGTAGTGTCCAACGTGCCAGGTCCTTGCGGCCGATAGATTTCAGATATTGAGGGTAGTCCCTTGAACGATATGGCGAAGAACCTGATCCTGTGGTTGGTCATCGCGGCGGTGCTGCTGACGGTGTTCAACAACTTCAGTGTCGACAGCTCACCCCAGACGATGAACTACTCCCAGTTCGTCCAGCAGGTGCAGAACCAGCAGGTGCGCAGCGTCACCATCGATGGCTATACCATCAATGGTGAGCGTACCGATGGCTCCCAGTTCCAGACCATCCGCCCCGCGGCGGAGGACCCCAAGCTGATGGATGACCTGCTCTCCAGCAACGTCACCGTGGTGGGCAAGAAGCCCGAGCAGCAGAGCCTGTGGATGCGATTGCTGATCGCCAGCTTCCCGATCCTGCTGATTCTGGCGATCTTCATGTTCTTCATGCGCCAGATGCAAGGCGGCGGGGCCGGCAAGGGTGGCCCCATGAGCTTCGGCAAGTCCAAGGCCAAGCTGCTCTCCCAAGATCAGATCAAGACCACCTTCGCCGACGTCGCGGGCTGTGACGAGGCCAAGGAGGAGGTCGAGGAGCTGGTCGACTTCCTGCGCGACCCCACCAAGTTCCAGCGCCTGGGTGGCACCATCCCTCGCGGCGTGCTGATGGTGGGCCCGCCCGGCACCGGCAAGACGCTGCTCGCCAAGTCGATTGCCGGCGAGGCCAAGGTGCCGTTCTTCTCGATCTCCGGCTCCGACTTCGTCGAGATGTTCGTCGGCGTGGGCGCCTCCCGTGTGCGTGACATGTTCGAGCAGGCCAAGAAGCAGGCGCCCTGCATCATCTTCATCGACGAGATCGACGCCGTGGGCCGCTCCCGCGGGGTCGGCATGGGCGGTGGCAACGACGAGCGCGAGCAGACCCTCAACCAGCTGCTGGTGGAGATGGACGGCTTCGAGGCCAATGAGGGCATCATCGTCATCGCCGCCACCAACCGCCCCGACGTGCTCGACCCGGCCCTGATGCGTCCGGGACGCTTCGACCGCCAGGTGGTGGTGCCGCTGCCCGATATCCGCGGCCGTGAGCATATCCTCAACGTGCACCTGCGCAAGGTGCCGCTGGCCGATGACGTCAAGCCGTCGCTGATCGCTCGCGGCACGCCCGGCTTCTCCGGTGCCGACCTGGCCAACCTGGTCAACGAGGCCGCCCTGTTCGCCGCGCGTCGCAACAAACGCCTGGTGGGCATGGAGGAGCTCGAGCTGGCCAAGGACAAGATCATGATGGGGGCCGAGCGCCGCTCCATGGTCATGACCGAGAAGGAGAAGCTCAACACCGCCTATCACGAGTCGGGCCATGCCATCATTGGCCTGGTGATGCCGGAGCATGACCCGGTCTACAAGGTGACCATCATCCCGCGTGGCCGTGCCCTGGGCGTGACCATGTTCCTGCCCGAGCAGGATCGCTACAGCCTGTCGCGGCAGCAGATCATCAGCCAGATCTGCTCGCTGTTCGGTGGCCGCATCGCCGAGGAGATGACGCTGGGGCCGAACGGGGTAACCACCGGTGCCTCCAACGATATCAAGCGCGCCACCGAGCTGGCTCACAACATGGTCGCCAAGTGGGGGCTCTCCGAGGAGATGGGCCCGGTCATGTACGACGAGGATGAGTCGCACCAGTTCCTGGGTGGCCCCGGTCAGGGCGGCAAGCTCAAGTCCGGCGAGACCATCTCCAAGCTCGACAGGGAGGTACGCAAGGTCATCGACGGGTGCTACGAGCAGGCCCGCGTGATCCTCGAGGAGAATCGCGACAAGCTCGACGCCATGGCCGATGCGCTGATGAAGTACGAGACCATCGATGCCGACCAGCTTAAGGACATCATGGCCGGGCGCACGCCGCGACCGCCCAAGGATTGGGAGGATGGAGACTCCTCCGGACCTGGCGCCCCGGTGACCGAGGGGGCTCGCGACGCGGCGACCCCGGATGAGCCGGAGCAGGTCGACGGTGACGAGGATGACGACGAGGAGCCGCGTCGTCGGCCCTCCGACCCGCTGGGTGGCCCGGCCGGCTCCTGAGCCCGCAGCCCATCCCTGTCAGGCGCCCCCCGCGGGGGCGCCTTTGCCTTTCTGATCGGCCCGTTTTCTCTATCCTTCAATTCACTATCATTCAATTCTCTGTTCTTCAGTTCACTACCCTTCAACTTGTTACCCTTCGATTCACCTACCCTCCGAGCGAAGATGAACGCGAACTCCCCCTCCCTGATGTGCGGTCGGCATCGGCTCGACCTCTCCTACCCCCGCGTCATGGGGATCCTCAATGTCACCCCCGACTCCTTCTCCGACGGGGGGCACCATGTGTCCCTGGACGATGCCCTGCGCCATGCCGAGCGCATGCTGGCGGAGGGGGCGGCGATCATCGATGTCGGCGGCGAGTCGACCCGTCCCGGGGCCGATGGGATCTCGCCCCAGCAGGAGCTCGAGCGGGTGGCGCCGGTGGTGGAGGCGCTGGTCCGTGAGCTGGATGCCCTGGTCTCGGTGGATACCAGCAGTCCCGAGGTGATGCGCGAGAGTGCCGCCCTGGGGGCCGGCATGATCAACGATGTGCGCGCCCTGGAGCGTGAGGGGGCGATGGTCGCCGCCATCGGCAGCGGCCTGCCGGTGTGTCTGATGCATCGCCAGGGCGAGCCCCGCGACATGCAGCAGGGGCCCCGTTATGATGTGCCCATCGAGGAGGCGGTAGCCGAATATCTCGCGGCGCGCGTGGCGGCCTGCGAGCAGGCTGGCCTGCATCGTGATCGCATGCTGCTCGACCCGGGCTTCGGCTTCGGCAAGACGGTGGAGCACAATCTACGCCTGCTCAACCGCATGGAGCGTCTTGCCGAGCTCGAACTGCCGATGCTGGTGGGCATGTCGCGCAAGAGCATGATCGGCAAGGTGCTCGAGCGCCCGGTGGAGGAGCGCCTGCCCGGCGGCCTGGCGCTGACGGCGCTGGCGGTAGAGCGCGGCGCCCGCATCCTGCGTGTCCACGATGTCGCCCCCAGCGTGGATGCGGTGAACATGACCTGGGCAGTACTCAAGGAGAGTTGCTGATGGCTCGACGCTATTTTGGAACGGATGGAATTCGCGGCACCGTCGGCGAGGCACCGATCACCGCCGACTTCATGCTCAAGCTGGGCTGGGCCACCGGGCATGTGCTCGCCGCACGCCATGGCAAGCGGCGCTGCCGGGTGCTGATCGGCAAGGACACCCGCATCTCCGGCTACATGTTCGAGTCGGCCCTGGAGGCGGGACTCTCGGCGGCGGGGGTCGATGTGGCCCTGCTCGGCCCCATGCCGACCCCGGGTATCGCCTACCTGACACGCACCTTTCGTGCCGATGCCGGCATCGTGATCTCGGCATCCCACAATCCCTTCGCCGACAATGGCATCAAGTTCTTCTCCACCGACGGCGCCAAGCTCAACGATGAGGTCGAGGAGGCGATCGAGGCGATGCTCGATGAGCCGCTGACCACCGTGGCCGCGGACCGCCTGGGCAAGGCCGAGCGCATCGATGATGCCGACGGCCGCTATATCGAGTTCTGCAAGTCGACCATCCCCGATCGGGTCAGCCTCGAGGGGCTCAGGGTGGTGCTCGACTGTGCCCACGGTGCCACCTACCACATCGCCCCCAGCGTGTTTCGCGAGTTGGGTGCCGAGGTGAGCGTGATCGGTGCCGCCCCCGACGGGCTCAATATCAATCGTGAGGTAGGCTCCACCCATCCGGCGGCGCTGCGCGCGGCGGTGATCCAGCAGGGGGCCGACCTGGGAGTGGCCTTCGACGGTGACGGCGACCGGGTGCTGCTGGTGGATAGCGACGGCCGCGAGATCGATGGCGACGACATCCTCTATCTGATCACCCGCGATCGCCATGCGCGTGGCGAGCTGGGTGGCGGCGTGGTCGGCACCCTGATGTCGAACTTCGGCCTGGCCGCGGCGCTGGAGACCATGGGGGTGCCCTTCGAGCGCGCCAAGGTCGGCGACCGCTATGTCATCGAGCGGCTCGCCGCCAACGGCTGGCAGCTGGGTGGTGAGTCCTCCGGTCATATCGTCTGTGGCCATGTACAGACGACCGGCGACGGTATCGTCTCGGCGCTGCAGGTGCTGGCCATCATGATGCGCGAGGGCAAGTCGCTGCAGAGTCTGCTGGCGGGGCTGGAGAAGGCCCCTCAGGCGCTGGTCAATGTGCGGCTGACCCCCGGCAGCGATGCCCGGGCGGTGATGGCGATGCCGGCCCTCAAGGAGTCGGTGAGCGAGGTCGAGAGGGAGCTCGGTGAAGAGGGGCGGGTGCTGCTGCGCCCCTCCGGCACCGAGCCGCTGATCCGCGTGATGGTCGAGGGTCGTCCTCACCTGGACGTGGACGGTCTGGCACGGCGTCTCGCCGAACGGGTCGAGGCGCTGCTCGGCGCCTGAGGACTCGCTGGTCGAGGGCTCGGGGGTGGCCGGTTGTCTTGACAGGGCCTCTCCTATACCATTTCGCTCCATCTTGAAAGAGGACAGTCGATGCGCACGCCGCTGATCGCCGGCAACTGGAAGATGAACGGCTCGACCGAGCTGGTCGAGGCCTTCGGTCAGGCCTTCTCGAGTGCCGCGCTACCCAACTCCCTGGAAGCGGCGATCTTTCCGCCCTATCCCTATCTGGGGGCGGCGCGAGCTGCCTTCGCCGAGACGCCGCTGGCGCTCGGTGCCCAGACGCTCAATCCGCACCCGGCGGGGGCGCACACCGGCGAGGTGAGTGGCCCCATGCTGCGCGAGTTCGGGGTCCAGTATGCCCTGGTGGGGCACTCCGAGCGTCGTCAGCTCTATCGCGAGAGCGACGAGCAGGTGCATGAGCGCCTGCTGGCCGCGCTCGAGGTCGATATCGTGCCGGTGCTCTGCGTGGGCGAGAGCCTCGCCGAGCGCGATGCCGGTAATACCCTGAGCGTGGTGCTGCACCAGGTCGGGTACGTGATGTCGAGGCTGGGGCCGGCGCAGCGCGAGCGCGTGATCATCGCCTATGAGCCCGTCTGGGCCATTGGTACCGGCCGTACCGCCACTCCCGAGCAGGCTCAGGAGGTCATGGCCGGCATTCGCGCCTACCTGTCCGAGTTCGATCGCGGCCTGGCGGATGGGTTGCGGCTGCTCTACGGCGGTAGCATGAACGCGGGCAATGCGGCCGAGCTGCTTGCCCAGCCCGATATCGACGGCGGCCTGGTGGGCGGTGCCTCGCTCAAGGTCGACGATTTCCTAGCCATCTGTCAGTCAGCAGGTTGATTCCATGCAAGTTGCCATTCTTATGATCCACGTGGCGGTCGCCATCGCCCTGGTCGTCCTGATCCTGCTGCAGCAGGGCAAGGGGGCCGAGGCCGGTGCCGCCTTCGGTGGCGGTGCCTCCCAGACCGTGTTCGGCTCCCGCGGTAGCGGCGGCTTCCTGTCGAAGTTTACCGCCGTGCTGGCGGCTGCCTTCTTCGCCACCTCCCTGACCCTGGCCTGGTTCGCCAGCCAGGCCAGCGATGCCCCCGAGGCAGGCATTCCGGACGCGCGCCTGATCGAACAGCAGAATAACGTGCCGACCCTTGACGAAGGGGGCTCGAGCATGGATAATGCTGCGCCAGTGCTGGAGAGCGGCGACGAGCAGTAATGCGTCGTTTCGCCATCATCCAGCCTCCCCTGATGCCGAAGTGGTGGAATTGGTAGACACGCTATCTTGAGGGGGTAGTGACCTTACGGTCGTGCGGGTTCAAGTCCCGCCTTCGGCACCATCTGATTCATCGCGGCGTCCCTGGTTAACACTCGATGGTTAACATGACGATGCCGACGATCCTTCAGAAGCAGGATTGGCAAAGCGGTGTGCAGCTCTTGACGTATTCGTCGGCTGCGTGTAATATCACCGACCTAGATTGATGCGGGGTGGAGCAGTCTGGTAGCTCGTCGGGCTCATAACCCGAAGGTCATCGGTTCAAATCCGGTCCCCGCTACCATCTTCCGGCAGGTGCCTGTCGAACATGCAAGCTAGCATGATCGAGTGAAGGGGCAGCCATTGACCGCCGGAGTGGTTTACAGGTTTCTTGTGAAAGCCCCTTCCTGTGAAGGGGCTTTTTGTTAGCAGCTTGCTCAGGGCGCCAAGCGTCGGGGCACTGTTCCGGGCAATGCCAATCAGCCACCTGACTTTCCAGTTCACTCCCGGCCAGGTGCCTGATGCAACGGCTGTAGGAGTCTATTCCGTGGCTACCAAGGATGCTGCGCTACACACCTTGATCGACCCGGTGGTTACCGCCATGGGTTTCGAGCTGTGGGGCATCGACTATCTCTCCCAGGGTAAGCACTCGCGTCTGGTGATCTATATCGATCACGAAGACGGCGTCTCCGTCGACGACTGTGCGGACATCAGCCGCCAGATCAGTGCGCTACTCGATGTCGAGGACCCGATTCACGGCGAATATCGCCTCGAGGTCTCCTCTCCGGGGATGGATCGCCCCCTGTTCACCCTCGATCACTTTTCCCGTTATCGCGGCCACGAGGTGGCACTGAAGCTGCGTGCGCCCTTCGAGGGGCGGCGCAAGTTCCAGGGCCTGCTGGCCGGCGTCGAGGGTGACGAGGTGCTGGTGCAGGTCGATGGCGAGGAGTACTGCTTCCCCGTCGACGGCATCGATCAGGCGCGCGTGGTGCCCCGTTTCGAGGATTAGCCCGCGGTTCAAGGATTCGGCCTCCCCCGGGGGAGGCATGTTGAGCATCAGCTCGAGAACAGCTTTCTGGCGAGGCAAAGGCATGAGTAAAGAGATTCTGGCGGTCGTGGATGCGATCTCCAACGAGAAGGGGGTTCCCCGCACGGTGATCTTCGAGGCCGTCGAGGCGGCCCTGGCCAGCGCGTCGCGCAAGCGCTTCGAGGATGAAGAGGCCAGCGTGCGGGTGCATATCGATCGCAGCACCGGCGAATACGAGACCTTTCGTCGCTGGGAAGTGGTCGAGGACGATGACTTCGACGGCCCCGACCACCAGATCAAGCTGACCTTTGCCGAGCGTCGCGATCCGCCCCTGGGCCTGGGTGACGTGGTCGAGGAGCGCATCGAGAATGCCGAGTTCGGTCGCATCGCCGCCCAGACCGCCAAGCAGGTGATCGTGCAGAAGGTGCGCGAGGCCGAGCGTGCCGAGGTCGTGCGGCTCTATGCCGATCGCGAGGGTGAGCTGGTCTCGGGCATCGTCAAGAAGACGACCCGCGATGGCCTGATCATCGACCTGGGCGACAACGCCGAGGCGTTCCTGCCGCGCAGCGAGATGATTCCCGGTGAGCGCTACCGCATGAACGAGCGGGTTCGTGCCCTGCTGGTCAAGGTCGACCCGGAGGCGCGCGGTGCGCAGCTGATCCTGTCGCGTACCTGTCCCGAGCTGATCATCGAACTGTTCAGCATCGAGGTGCCGGAGATCGCCGAACAGCTTATCGAGATCAAGGGGGCCGCTCGCGACCCCGGGTCCCGCGCCAAGATCGCGGTGAAGACCAACGACCGCCGTATCGATCCGGTGGGGGCCTGTGTGGGCATGCGTGGCTCACGGGTCCAGGCCGTCTCCACGGAGCTCCAGAACGAGCGCGTCGATATCGTGCTGTGGGACGACAACCCCGCCCAGCTGGTGATCAACGCCATGGCGCCGGCGGATGTCGCCTCCATTCTGGTTGACGAAGATGCCCACGCCATGGACGTGGCCGTCGCCGAGGACAACCTGGCCCAGGCCATCGGTCGCAGCGGTCAGAACGTGCGTCTGGCCTCCGAGCTGACCGGCTGGCGGATCAATGTGATGACCGAGGCCGAGGCGGAGGACAAGCGTGACCAGGAGGTCGATAGCCTGGTCGAGCAATTCGTGCAGCACCTCAATATCGACGACGATGTGGCGCGCCTGCTGGTGGAAGAGGGCTTTACCACCCTGGAGGAGATCGCCTACGTACCGGTTGAGGAGATGCTCGAGATCGAGGAATTCGATGAAGAGACCATCGAGGAGCTGCGCTCGCGTGCCAAGGATGAGCTGCTCAACCTCGCCATCGCTTCCGAGGAGGCGCTGGATGGTGCCCAGCCAGCCGACGACCTGCTGGAGATGGACGGCATGGAGCGCCACCTGGCCTTCATCCTGGCCAGCCGGGGAGTCGTCAGCATGGAGGATCTGGCCGAGCAGTCCGTCGATGATCTTCTGGATATCGAGGGCATGGACGAGGAGCGTGCCGCGTCACTGATCATGACTGCCCGTGCGCCCTGGTTTGAAAACGAGTAGTTCGCACAGGAACGGCTCGAAGGCGAATAACGTGCAGACAAGGGTCCGATGCCCAGCGCTCGGACCGGCAGTATTCGAAGCGAACAGAATTGGGGTCACGGGCTCAGGAGGGTCTACATGTCAGACATGACCGTTAAGGATTTTGCAGCGAAGGTGGGACGCGACGTTCCCCGCCTGCTGGAACAGATGAAACAAGCCGGGCTCAAGCACAAGTCCGAGAGCGATGCCGTGTCCGAGGAAGACAAGCGTCAGCTGCTCGACTTCCTGACCAAGAGCCACGGCGGCAGCGCCGAGAAGGCCGCGCCGAAGAACCGCATCACCCTGACGCGCAAGACGCGCAGCCGCATCAACACCGGTGAGCGGGGCAAGACCATCGAGGTGCAGGTGCGCAAGAAGCGTACCTACGTCAAGCGCGCCGAGGAAGAGACCAAGCCGAAGCAGGTGGAGGACACCGGTCCGCGCCAGCTGGTCGGCGACATGGCCGACTCCCAGCAGGCTCAGGCCGCCAAGGAAGCCCGCGAGGCCGAGGAGGCCAAGGCGCGTGCCGCCGAGGAGGCCGCGCGCGAGGCCGCTGCCAAGCTGGAGGCCCAGAAGGCCGCCGAAGTGCCCGATATCCCGGTGCCCGAGCTCGAGACCCCGGCACCCGGCGACGAGCCCCCGGCCCCGCCCAAGGAGGGCCGCACCGATCGCCGCACCGCGCCGCCCAAGAAGGCCGCCGCCAAGAAGGGGCGTCACGATCGCGATGACGACCGTGGCGAGCGCGAGGACCGTCGCCGTGGCGGCAAGAAGGCCAAGCGTGCCGAGCGCCGCGGCGGCCGTCGTGGTGGCAGCAGCAGCCAGGGCAACGGCAAGCACGGCTTCCAGAAGCCGACCCAGCCCATCGTTCGTGAGGTCTCGATCCCCGAGTCGATCAGCGTCGCCGAGCTGGCCGACAAGATGTCGATCAAGGCCAACGAGGTCATCAAGACCATGTTCACCATGGGCGCCGCGGTGACCATCAACCAGACCATCGATCAGGACACCGCCGCCATCGTGGTCGAGGAGATGGGTCACACGCCCAAGCTGGTCAAGGACGATGCGCTCGAGGAGGAAGTGCTGGACAGCATCTCCTACGAGGGTGAGGAGCTGACCCGCGACCCGGTGGTGACCGTGATGGGTCACGTCGACCACGGCAAGACCTCGCTGCTCGACCATATTCGCCAGGCCAAGGTGGCCACCGGCGAGGCCGGCGGTATCACCCAGCATATCGGCGCCTATCATGTCGCGGCCGATAAGGTGAACAACTCCCACGGTGTGACCTTCCTGGACACCCCGGGCCACGCGGCCTTTACCGCCATGCGTGCCCGCGGTGCCAAGGCGACCGACGTGGTCATCCTGGTGGTGGCCGCCGATGACGGCGTCATGCCCCAGACCATCGAGGCGATCGAGCACTCCAAGGCCGCCGAGGTTCCCATGGTGGTCGCCGTCAACAAGATCGACAAGCCGGCCGCCGATCCGGATCGCGTCAAGAACGAGCTCTCGCAGCACGGCGTCATCTCCGAGGAGTGGGGGGGTGACACCCAGTTCGTGCATGTCTCCGCCAAGACCGGTGAGGGCATCGATGCGCTGCTCGAGGCGGTGCTGCTGGTCTCCGAGGTGCTCGAGCTCAAGGCCGTCCCCGAGGCACCCGGCAAGGGTGTGGTGGTCGAGTCGCGCCTGGACAAGGGGCGTGGTCCTGTGGCCACCGTGCTGGTCCAGAACGGCACCCTCAAGCGTGGCGATATCGTGCTGGCCGGCCTGCACTACGGCCGCGTGCGTGCCCTGACCAACGAGCTGGGCAAGCAGGTCGAAGAGGTCGGCCCGGCGATGCCGGTGGAGATCCAGGGCCTCGACGGGACGCCCGAGGCGGGTGACGACTTCATGGTGGTGGCCGACGAGAAGAAGGCCCGTGAGGTTGCCAACTTCCGTCAGGGCAAGTATCGCGAGGTGCGCCTGGCACGCCAGCAGAAGGCCAAGCTGGAGAACATGTTCAGCCAGATGGGCCAGGATGTGGCCGCCAAGCTCAACATCGTGCTCAAGGCCGACGTCCAGGGCTCCCTGGAGGCGATCAAGAGCGCCCTGGAAGAGCTCTCCACCGCCGAGGTGGAAGTGGCAGTGGTCTCCTCCGGTGTGGGTGGCATCACCGGTACCGACGCCAACCTGGCACTGGCCTCGGAGGCCATCGTGGTCGGCTTCAACGTGCGTGCCGATGTCGCGGCCCGCGAGATCATCGAGCGCGAAGGCCTCGACCTGCGCTACTACAGCGTCATCTACCAGCTGATCGATGAGGTCAAGCAGGCGATGAGCGGCATGCTGGCACCGGAGTGGAAGGAAGAGATCGTCGGCGTGGCCGAGGTTCGCGACGTCTTCCGTGCACCGAAGATCGGTGCGGTGGCCGGCTGTATGGTGGTCGAGGGTACCGTCTTCCGTAACAAGAAGATCCGCGTGCTGCGCGACAACGTGGTGATCTACGAGGGTGAACTCGAGTCGCTGCGTCGCTTCAAGGACGATGTCCAGGAAGTGCGCAACGGCATGGAGTGCGGCATCGGCGTGAAGAACTACAACGACGTCCAAGTCGGCGACAAGATCGAGGTCTTCGACCAGATCAAGGTCGAGCGGACGCTCTAAGCGCCAGGAGTCAAGCATGCGCGAGTTCAAGCGTACCGACCGGGTGGCCGACCAGCTCCAGAAGGAGCTGGCGGTCCTCATCCAGCGCGAGGTCAAGGACCCGCGCCTGGGCATGGTCACCGTCAGCGGCGTCGAGGTCAGTCGTGACCTCGGCTATGCCGACGTTCACGTGACCCTGCTGGGCGAGGATACCCCGGAGCGGATCAAGGAGAACCTCAAGGTTCTCAAGCAGGCCGCCGGCTTCCTGCGCGGGCAGATCGCCCGGCGCATCAAGCTGCGCCACGTGCCGGAGCTGCGCTTTCACTACGACGAGAGCGTGGTGCGCGGCCAGCGCCTCTCCTCGCTGATCGACGAGGCGGTGGAGAGCGACCGCACCCGCCTGGGTGAGGAGCCGACTTCCGATGACGAGGGTGAGCGGGACTGATGGCACGTCGACGTCGCGGCCTCCCCGTCAATGGCGTGCTGCTGCTGGACAAGCCCGCGGGCCTGACCAGCAATCACGCGCTGCAGCAGGCCCGACGCCTGTTCCAGGCCCAGAAGGCCGGCCACACCGGCACCCTGGATCCGATGGCGACCGGCCTGCTGCCGGTGTGCTTCGGCGAGGCGACCAAGTTCTCCGCCCATCTGCTGGCCTCCGACAAGGTCTACCGTACCCGGGTGGAACTGGGCGTGGTGACCGATACCGGTGATGCCGAGGGTGAGGTGGTCGAACGCCTGGCGATCCCGGCTCTGACCGCTGCCGAAGTGGAGGCCGTGTTGGCTCGCTTTCATGGCGAGATCGAGCAGGTGCCACCGATGTACTCGGCGCTCAAGCACCAGGGGCGCAAGCTCTACGAGCTGGCCCGCGAGGGCAAGTCGGTCGAGCGTGCAGCGCGGCGCGTGACCGTGTATGATGCCCGGCTCGTTTCCTTCGAGGGCAGTGCCTTCGAACTGGAAGTGTCGGTCAGCAAGGGGACCTATGTGCGTACCCTGGCCGAGGATATCGGACGCGAACTGGGCAGCGGGGCACATATCAGTGCGCTGCGTCGCCTGACCACCGGGCCCTTCGGCGCCGACGGCATGCTGACCCTCGAGTCGCTGCAGGCTCTGCCCGACCAGTCGTCCCGGGAAGCGACGCTGCTGCCAGTCGACGTGCTGGCCGCTCACCTGCCGCGACTCGAGGTCGACGCCGAGGCGGCCCGACGCCTGACCCAGGGTCAGGCGGCCGCGGTGGATGCCGGCGATATCGCCGTCGGCGAGACGGCAAGACTCTACTGCAACGATGCCTTCCTGGGTCTCGGTGCGGTGACGACGCCACAGGAGGTGGCGCCGAAACGGCTGCTGAGCACCGCAGCCGATTGAGGGAGAAACGCCCGAGACTGCAAATATGCGTGGTCTCACACACTCATCATTCAGGCATATTGCTTACTGGAGAGACAGATGGCACTGACAGCCGAGCAGAAGTCCGCAATCGTCAGCGAATTTGGTCGTGGCGAGAACGACACCGGTTCCCCCGAAGTTCAAGTGGCCCTGCTGAGCGCCAACATCGATGGCCTGCAGGATCACTTCAAGACCAACAAGCAGGATCACCACTCCCGTCGTGGCCTGATCCGCATGGTCAACCAGCGCCGCAAGCTGCTGGACTACCTGAAGCGCAAGGACTTCGAGCGCTATCAGGCTCTGATCCAGCGCCTGGGCCTGCGTCGCTAAGCGTCGCACCCCACGCGGTAACGAAACGGGCAGCCTTCGGGTTGCCCGTTTTGTTTGTTGGGCCATCTAGCGGGCCTGGGCCCGGAGCTGATCCGGCGATAGGTTTTCGGGGAGGCGCTGTGAACCCGTCCCTGGGCGCTACCTCGGCCATCCCTGGTCCTCGGACCTCCCCTTCAGCCTATCCCCGGCGCTCCTCACGAAGGAGATAAGGGGAAATCTTGCTATCCGGTGGCCGCGGGGCGCGTCAACCCCTAAAATGGTCGGCGAAGTCGAAACGACCCAAACACAGAAAAGTAGATATTGAAGGAAGTCGCCGTGAATCCGGTCAAGAAGACATTTCAGTACGGTCGCAGCACCGTCACCCTGGAAACCGGGCGCATCGCCCGCCAGGCCTCCGGTGCCGTAATGGTCACCATGGACGATACCGTGGTGCTGTGCACCGTGGTCGCCAGGAAGGATGCCAATCCCGCGCAGCCATTCTTCCCGCTCTCCGTGCACTATCAGGAGAAGACCTATGCGGTCGGCAAGATCCCCGGCGGCTTCTTCAAGCGCGAGGGGCGCCCCACCGAGAAGGAGACGCTCACCTCGCGGCTGATCGATCGCCCGATCCGACCGCTCTTCCCCAAGGGCTTCATGAACGAGGTGCAGGTCGTCTGCACCGTGCTCTCCACCGATCGTAACCATGATCCGGATATCGCGGCGCTGCTTGGCACCTCCGCGGCCCTGGCCATCTCCGGGGTGCCCTTCAGTGGCCCCATCGGCGCGGCCCGCGTCGGCTTCAACGAGGAGCAGGGCTACTTCCTCAACCCCACCGTGGAAGAGCTCACCACCTCCGAGCTGAACATGGTCGTCGCCGGTACCGAGAAGGCGGTGCTGATGGTCGAGTCCGAGGCCGATGAGCTGCTCGAGGACGAGATGCTCGGCGCCGTGCTCTACGGCCATATGGAGATGCAGACGGCGATCCAGGCCATCAACGAGCTTGTCGCCGAAGCGGGCAAGCCGAAGTGGGACTGGCAGCCGCCGGAGGAGAACACCGCGCTCAAGTCCGCCATTGCCGAGGCCTTCGAGGCCCGCGTGGGCGAGGCCTATCGCATCACCGACAAGATGCAGCGTCAGGATGCCCTGTCGGCCCTCAAGGCCGAGGCGGTGGAGCAGCTGGCCGGTGAGGAAGAAGGCAAGTTTGCGGCCGACGATGTCAAAGGCGCCTTCTCAAGCCTCGAGAAGCGCGTGGTACGTGCCCGTGTGGTGAAAGGCGAGCCGCGTATCGATGGCCGCGACCACAAGACCGTGCGTCCGCTGGAGATCGAAGTGGGCAGCCTGCCCAAGGCCCACGGCTCGGCGATATTTACCCGTGGCGAGACCCAGGCCATCGTGGTCGCCACCCTGGGTACCCTGCGTGACTCCCAGCTGATCGAGTCGCTGGAGGGGGAGCGCAAGGACCGCTTCCTGCTGCACTACAACTTCCCTCCCTACAGCGTGGGTGAGGCCGGCTTCATGGGCGGCCCCAAGCGTCGCGAGATCGGCCATGGCCGCCTGGCGCGTCGCGGCGTGCAGGCCATGCTGCCCGACGAGGCGGAGTTCCCCTACACCATCCGGGTGGTCTCCGAGATTACCGAATCCAACGGCTCCAGCTCCATGGCCTCCGTGTGCGGCTCCTCGCTGGCCCTGATGGATGCCGGCGTGCCGATCAAGTCGCCGGTGGCGGGTATCGCCATGGGCCTGGTCAAGGACGAGGACGGCTTTGCCGTGCTGACCGACATCCTCGGTGACGAGGACCACCTCGGCGACATGGACTTCAAGGTGGCCGGCTCCGCCGATGGCGTGACCGCCCTGCAGATGGACATCAAGATCGAGGGCATCAACGAGGAGATCATGGAGCAGGCGCTGCAGCAGGCCCTGGAAGCGCGCCTCAGCATCCTCGAGCAGATGAATGCGGTGATCAACCAGAGCCGTGCCGAGGTCTCCGAGAACGCGCCCTCCATGGCGACCATCAAGATAGATCCCGAGAAGATCCGTGACGTCATCGGCAAGGGTGGCGCCACGATCCGCAAGATCTGCGAGGATACCGGCGCCTCCATCGATCTCGATGATGACGGCACCGTGCGCATCTATGCCGAGGACAAGTCGGCGGCCAAGGCGGCCATCGACACCGTGCTGGCGATCACCGCGGAGCCCGAGATCGGCAAGCTCTACCGTGGCAAGGTGGTGCGCATCGCCGACTTCGGCGCCTTCGTCAATATCATGCCCGGCACCGACGGTCTGGTGCACATCTCCCAGATTGTGCCGGAGCGGGTCAATGACGTGCGTGACTTCCTCAACGAGGGCGACGAGCCCATCGTCAAGGTGCTCGATATCGACAACCGCAACCGGGTGAAGCTCACCATCAAGGAGATTACCCCGGAAGAGAAGGCGGCATTCGAGGCCGAGGCGGTCGCTGAACCCGAGCTGTAAGCGCCTTCGGCGAGCTGTAAGCGATAAGCTGTAAGCCGTAAGTAAAACCGCCCCCGCAGCCTGGCTGCGGGGGCGGTTCTGTTTAGGCTTGTCTTCGAGCTTCGAGCTTATCTTTCGATGGCCAGCGCCACGCCCTGTCCACCACCGATGCAGAGGGTGGCGAGGCCCTTCTTGGCGTCACGGGCGATCATCTCGTGGACCAGGGTCACCAGGATGCGGCAGCCGGAGGCGCCGATGGGGTGACCGATGGCGATGGCACCACCATTGACGTTGATCTTGCTGGCATCCCAGCCCAGCTCCTTGTTGACGGAGAGGGCCTGGGCGGCGAAGGCCTCGTTGGCCTCGATCAGGTCGAGGTCGTCGATGCTCCAGCCGGCCTTCTCCAGGCAGCGGCGGGTCGCCGGGGCCGGGCCGATGCCCATGATGGAGGGCTCGACACCGGCATTGCTGTAGGCCTTGATGCGGGCCAGTGGCTCGAGGCCCAGGGCCTTGGCCTTCTCGGCGGTGCACAGCATCACCACGGCCGCACCGTCGTTGATGGAGGAGGCGTTGCCGGCGGTAACGGTGCCATCCTTCTTGAAGGCCGGGCGCATGCCGGAAAGCTTCTCGGCGGTCACGTCACGCGGGCCCTCGTCGGTGTCGAAGACCACCGGATCACCCTTGCGCTGGGGAATCTCCACTGGAACGATCTGCCCCTTGAACTTGCCCTCGCGGATGGCCGCGGCGGCCTTCTGCTGGGAGTCGGCGGCGAATGCATCCATCTCCTCGCGGGTGATGCCGTACTTTTCGGCCAGGTTCTCGGCGGTAATGCCCATGTGGTAGTTGTTGAAGGCGTCCCACAGGCCGTCGTGCACCATGCTGTCCACGGCCTTCCAGTCGCCCATGCGCTGGCCGTTACGCGAGTTGGGCAGCACGTGGGGCGAGGCGGACATGTTCTCCTGGCCGCCGGCGATGATCAGCTCGGCATCGCCGCAGCGGATCGCCTGAGTGGCCAGGTGCAGCGCCTTGAGGCCGGAGCCGCATACCTTGTTGATGGTCATGGCCGGCACGCTCTCGGGCAGTCCAGCCTTGATGGAGGCCTGGCGCGCCGGGTTCTGACCGACGCCGGCGGTCAGCACCTGGCCAAGCAGCACCTCGTCCACCTGGTCGCCGGCGACGCCGGTAGTCGCCAGGATATCCTTGATCACCTGGGCACCCAGGTCGCTGGCAGGGACGCCGGCCAGGGAACCGCCAAATGAGCCGACGGCGGTGCGGCGGGCGGCAACGATAACCACTTCTTGCATGGGAGCACTCTCCTTGCTGGAAAGACGAGCTTACGGCCCTGTCACGACAGCCGGACACGACCGGGGCCTCCAGCATAGGGGAGTCTTGTGCGCTGCCGCAATGTTTGCGTGCGGCTCTTTGGTGGTAAGCGTTCGAGAGGGAGGCAGCCCGGCGACGAGGCCGGGGATGCCGTTTGTTGCTCAGGCCATCTGAACGGGAATGGCGTGGCTGGTGTGGCTGACCCGGTTGCCTTCCTGGAGGTAGACCAGGGCGGGCTGGTGAGCGTCCAGCTCGCTGTCGCTGTAGTGGGCGTAGGCGCAGATGATCACGCGGTCGCCTTCACCGGCGAGATGGGCGGCGGCACCATTTACCGAGATCACTCGGGAGCCCTCTTCGGCGCGAATCGCGTAGGTGGTGAAACGCTGACCGTTCGCGACATTGTAGATCTGGACCTGCTCGTTCTCGCGGATGCCGGACATGTCGAGCAGCTCGCCGTCGATGGCACAGGAGCCCTCGTAGTCGAGCACGGCGTGGGTGACGCGGGCCATGTGCAGCTTGGCCTTCAGCATGACGGTATACATCGAGACAGCATCCTCCGGTTGGGCCGCATCATTGCGGCAGGCTCAGGGCGAGATTGTCGATCAGCCGGGTAGGGCCGAGACGGGCGGCGGCCAGCAGTATCGCTTCACGGGTCGAGACGGTCACCGGGCCGAGGTCGGCGGCGCGCAGCTCCAGGTAGTCGGGGTCGAAGCCGGCCTCCTTCAGCTCTGCCCATCCTTGCTCCAGGCTGGCGGAGGCCTCCCCACCGGACTCCAGCGTATCGCGCAGCTTGCAGAGGATGGCGTAGAGGTGCGGGGCGATGCGGCGCTGCTCGGCACTCAGGTAGCCGTTGCGCGAGGAGAGCGCCAGGCCGTCCTCGGCACGCACGATGGGCACGCCGAGAATCTCGATGGGAAGGTGCAGGTCGGCGACCAGGCGTCGGATCACCGCCAGCTGCTGGTAGTCCTTCTCGCCGAAGCAGGCGAGGTCGGGCTGCACCAGGTTGAAGAGCATGCCGACTACCGTGGAGACGCCATCGAAGTGGCCGGGGCGCGAGGCCCCACACAGCCCCTCGGTCATTTCGGGCACCACGATGCGGGTCTGGGCTTCCAGGCCTCGTGGATAGAGGGTGTCGGTGTCCGGGGTGAAGAGCAGGTCACAACCGGCCGTCTCGAGCCGTGCCTGATCCTCCGCGAGGGTGCGCGGATAGGCGTCGAGGTCCTCGCCGGGACCGAACTGCAGCGGGTTGACGAAGATGGTGGCGACCACCACCTCGGCCCGCTGACGGGCGGCGGCGACCAGGGCCAGATGACCTTCGTGAAGATTGCCCATGGTGGGCACCAGGGCGACGCGGTCGCCGCGCCGGCGGGCGTCGCCCAGCGTTTCACGCAGGGCGGGAATGTCTCTCAGGGTACGCATGGCAAGGTTCCGGCTAGAAGCGGTAGTAAGCTACGTTTCTTGAAAACTGGGGCTGAAAACCGAAGTTAAATATTAAAGTTGACAAACAAAGTTAAAAACAGTGCTCCTCGGCGGGGAACCGCCGTGCCTTGACGTCCTCGTGGTAGCGTCGAAAGGCGCCATGGATGTCCTCGGCCTCGGCCATGAAGTTCTTGACGAAGCGTGGCTTGCGGCCCGGGGTGACGTTCAGCAGGTCGTGCATGACCAGAATCTGGCCATCGGTGTCGGGGCCGGCGCCGATGCCGATCACCGGCACGTCGAGGGCCTCGGTGATGGTGCGGCCCAGATCGGCCGGCACGCACTCCAGCAGGATGACCGAGGCGCCGGCCTCGACCAGGGTGCGGGCGTCCTCGAGGATCTGGCTGGCGCGGTCGGCATCGCGGCCCTGCACCTTGTAGCCACCCAGCTGATAGACGGTCTGTGGCGTCAGTCCCAGATGGGCACATACCGGCACGCCCCGGCGGGTCAGTTCACGGATGCCGTCGGCCATCCATGCCTCGCCCTCCACCTTGACCAGCTCGGCTCCGGCACGCATCAGTTCGCCGGCGTTTTCCAGCAGCCGCTCCTGGCTGGCATTGCCCATGAAGGGCAGGTCGACCATCAGCAGGCTGGCGCCCTTGCCACGAGCCACGCAGCGAGTGTGATAGCAGATCTCCTCCAGCGTGACCGGCAGGGTGCTGGTATGGCCCTGCAGGACCATGCCCAGGGAGTCGCCCACCAGCAGTACGTCGATGCCGGCATCGCTGGCGGCCCTGGCGAAGGAGGCGTCGTAGGCGGTCAGGCAGCTGAAGGTGTCACCGGCGCGCTTGTAGGCCTGCAGCGTGCTCAGGGTGATGGGTTTCATGGCGTGCTCTCTCGGTTATGACGTCGGGTCGCGGCGTGGAGTGCCGGCCCGTGTAACCCACGATTGTTACCCGAATGGGCATGCTGTGTCGATGGGTAACACTTTCTGGCGGTCACTCCTCCTCGAGCGGTAACACCTCACTCGAGAGGTTGTCGGCCAGCGCGGCCTTCAGGTCAGCCACTCGTCGCCCGTCGGGGAGGCGCAGTCGTGCATCAACGGCCAGCAGTGGCACCAGCACGAAGGCGCGCCGAGTCATCTCCGGGTGTGGCACCGTCAGGCGCGGCAGACACAGGGTGCTGTCACCGAACAGTAGCAGATCCAGGTCGAGGGTGCGGGGACCCCAGCGGCGAGCCCGTACGCGGCGGTGGCGTTGCTCCAGGGCCTGCAGCTGGTCGAGCAGTGCGAGTGGCGAGAGGCGTGTTTCCAGGCAGGCCACGGCATTGATGAAGTCGGGCTGGTCCTGGGGGCCGACGGGACGGCTGGCATACAGGGGCGAGGCGGCCACATGGCGGGTCAGCGGCAGCCGATCGAGCGCCTCGATGGCCGACTCGATCTGTCGGCGGGGGCTCTCGAGATTGCTGCCCAGACCGACCCAGGCGCGCTGCAGGCTCATGTCTCCGAGCCACCGCCATTGTTGTCGCGGGGCTTGCGACGGCGGCGACGCCGTTTGCGGCCGGGCTTGCCACTGCCGGCGGGGTTGGCGCCGACCCGGTCGAGCAGGCGAGCCTGTTCGTGCTCATCGGCATTCTGGAAGTCGGTCCACCAGTCGCCGAGGCCCGGGGCCAGTTCACCGGCGGTTTCGCGTAGCAGCAGCATATCGTAGGCAGCGCGGAAACGCGGATGCTCTCGGGTCTGGAACACTCGGCGGCCGCGGCGCAGCGGCAGGCGTTGCTGGAGGTCCCAGATATCGCGCATGGGCATGCTGAAGCGCTTGGGGATCGACACATGCTGGAGCTGGCGCGAGATCACCTGCTGGGCAGCGGCCTGCAGGGCGGGGATCGGCGGCAGCCCATTGGCCTCCTGTTCGGCCTGGCGAAGTACCACCGGTGGCCATAGCATGGCGGCGAACAGGAAGGCCGGCGTCACCGGACGCTCCTCATGGATGCGGCGATCCGTGCTGGCCAGGGCCTCCTCGACCAGGCGCTCGGCCCAGGGTAGCTCGTCCATGGCCTCGGCGGCCTCGGGTAGTAGCATCTCGAACAGGCCGTAGTGGCGCAGCAGACGGAAGGTCTCGACGCCGTGCCCGGCCATGAACAGCTTGAGTACCTCGTCGAACAGGCGTGCCGGGGGGATCTGCAGTAGCAGGGGGGCGAGCTCGTGGATCGGCGCCTCGGTGGCCGGAGCCAGCTGGAAGTCGAGCTTGGCGGCAAAGCGCACGGCCCGCAGCATGCGCACCGGGTCCTCGCGATAACGGGTCGCCGGGTCGCCGATCAGGCGCAGGGTGCGTGCCTGGATATCGCGAACGCCATCGGCGAAGTCGTGGATCGAGAAATCGGCGATGCTGTAATAGAGGGCGTTGATGGTGAAGTCGCGGCGCAGGGCATCTTCCTGAACATCGCCCCAGACGTTGTCGCGCAGCAGCAGGCCATCGTCGGACTGCTGGGCAATATGGTCGGCGTGGTCGTCACCGGGCTTGCCCCGGAAGGTGGTGACTTCGATGACTTCGCGGCCGAAGCGCACATGGACGATTCGGAAGCGGCGGCCAATGATCCGTGAGTTGCGGAACAGCCCCTTGACCTCTTCCGGTGTGGCGTTGGTAGCCACATCGAAGTCCTTCGGCATGCGCCCCAGCAGGGAGTCACGGATACAGCCACCGACGAGATAGGCCTCGAAGCCGGCGTTGTGCAACCGATAGAGAACCTTGAGGGCCGCATCGCTGAGATGCTGACGCGATACCGGGTGCTCCTCGCGCGGAATGACGCGAACCTCGGGTACGCCGGCGGTGGCTTCGGTACCGAACAGTGACTTCAGGCTCTCGCCGGGACTCTGCAGAAAACGGGTAAATCCTTTGAACATGCGGCGATATCGACTCGCAGGGCGGAGAAAGCTCGTGGTAAACGTGCAAAGGCATTGAGTGTAGCGGACCCCCAGGAGCTTGCATAGCATCGGGGCTTCTCCGTCTCCGATACCCGAACGTAGAAGGGGGAGGCCAATGGCCTCCCCCTCAAGCAGCGTTGCAGCGTCCATGCGGCTGTTTCTTCTTCGTGATGGCACATCGCCTTGAATACGCACCACAGTCACCAAGGAGTTCAGGCAAGCAGTGTTGTTGTCCTTGTTGGCGCTCCCGGTGGAGACCGCCTCGTATTCAAAACAATAATCCAACCACGACGGCAGTGAGTCTGCCTTCCCCCGGCGTGTTGGTGTTGTTTCCGGGGGTGCGCCTCGCGGGCCCGTTGTTCTTGTTGTGGGCGGGGCTGGCGCGTCGCGTCCTGATTTTTTTCCGGTGCCTCGTATTTTGCTGTTGTTGTTAGGCTCGAGGGGCCGGGCACGTCACTCTGTTGTTCTTGTTGATGTCGTGCCTGTAGCGGCACTGGCCCACGCCTCTTGGCATTGTTGTGGTGGGCCTGTGTCATCCGGGCTGCGCTGTTGTTGTTGTGGCCGTTTGTTGTGGCGGGCAGCGGATGACGCCGGAACTTGTTTTTCTTGCCCTGTATATTGCAGATGGCATGCCATTATCTTTTTATCGTCATAAAACCAAGATGTTACATGGGTGTCATCAAGTGGAGGCTTCTGCGGAGGGGCTGAGTGTTACCCCGATGGTGCAGTAATCGGGCATGTTCTGTGTGGGACGGTAACAAATGGTGCGTGGGGAGTGCGGACGCGCGGCTCGGTGTGCCAATTTCGGGCCGGAGGCCGGTCTTGCACCTTGGTCGAAGAGGGCTCGGGGTCAGGGGCGACTGGCCCTGGCGAGAGTCAGTCGGTCTTGCGGCGGGAGCTCTTCTTGCGCGGGATGCCGAGGCGCTGTCGGCGCTCCCATAGCGACTTGCGGCTGATGCCGAGCTTCTGGGCCAGTTCGGTCTCGCTCATATGGTCCTGGTTCTCCAGCACGAAGTGCTGGAAATAGTCCTCCAGGGAGAGGTCATCCACGGGGGCGCTATCGACGCTATCCGCCTTTTCGGGGGCGGGGGCTTGCTGAGTGGGGGCGGCGCGCCGCGACAGCGGGGGGGCACCGGAGGCCGCGGTGAGGCCCAGGTCGTCGGGGTGAATCAGGTGGCCCTCGGCCAGGATCACGCCACGTTCCAGGGCATTCTCCAGCTCGCGAACGTTGCCGGGCCAGGGGTAGTGGCGGATCTCGTCGCGGGCGGCGCGGGAGAGGCGCAGCCCACCGCGATCATGGCGCCGACAGGCCTTTTCCAGCAGGGCGTCGGCGATCAGCAGCACATCGTCCTCCCGCTCGCGGAGGGGCGGCAGGTCGATCTGCATGACATTGAGGCGGTAGTAGAGGTCGAGGCGGAACTCGCCGGTCTTCGACAGGGCCTGGAGGTCGCGGTGGGTGGCGGCGATCAGGCGCACATCGACGTGACGAGTCTCCACCGAGCCGATCTTGCGGATTTCGCCCTCCTGAAGCACTCGCAGCAGCCGTGCCTGGGCATCCAGAGGCAGCTCCCCGATCTCGTCGAGGAACAGGGTGCCACCGTCGGCGGCCTCTACCAGGCCGGTGCGTGCCGCACTGGCGCCGGTGAAGGCTCCCTTCTCGTGGCCGAACAGCTCCGACTCGATCAGCGTCTCGGGAATCGCCGCGCAGTTGACACAGATCAGCGGTGCCTGGGCTCGCTTGCTCTGCTGGTGCAGGGCGCGGGCCACCAGCTCCTTGCCGGTGCCGGACTCGCCCTGGACCAGCACGGTGACATCGGCCGGAGCGGTCTTGCTGATCCGTGCGTAGACCCGTTGCATCGCCTCGCAGTTGCCGATCATCGGCCGTGCCTGGCCGCCGGGGTCGGCGATATCGGGGGGAGTGGCTTGCAGGCTGCCCTGCTGGTGCAGCACACGGGCCACGGTCTCGAGCAGTTCATCGTGGTCGAAGGGCTTGGCCACGTAGTCCACGGCACCCAGCTTGAGGGCGTCCACGGCGGAGCGCATGCTGGCGTAGCTGGTCATGATCAGCACCGCTACCGGAGCGGCGCGGGTGATCAGTTCGGTGCCGGGCTCGCCTGGCAGGCGCAGGTCGCTGATCACCAGGTCGAAGCGTTGCGGATCCAGGGCCATGGCCTCGGCGACCGAGCCGGCCTCCTCGACTCGGTAGTCGTGGCGTTCGAGCAGGCGGCGCAGCGCACTGCGGATGATGGCTTCGTCTTCTACGATCAGGATCCGGCTCATCGGGGTCTCTCACCCTCCTTCTGGTGACGCGGCAGCCACAGGCTGATGCGAGTACCGCCCTCGCTTTCCGGCAGCGGTGACTCGACGTCCAGGGTGCCGTGATGTTCGGCAACGATGCTGTAGACCAGCGGCAGGCCGAGACCGGTGCCTTCGCCGGGGGGCTTGGTGGTCGTGAAGGGCTCGAAGAGGTGGTCGCGGACGCTGGGGTCGATGCCGGCGCCCTCGTCGGTGACACTGACCCTCACCCCCGAGCCTTCCGGGACGGTCTCGACGGTCACACTGTCTCCCGGTCCGCTGGCATCGCGAGCGTTGCCCAGCAGGTTGACCATCACCTGCAGCAGACGCTGGGCGTCGCCCTCCACGCACGCCTCCCGCGAACAGCGATTGTCGAAGCGCACATCCTCCCTCGAGCGGGCCAGGTGGATCAAGTGAATGGCTTCGTCGACCACCTCGGCAATGGCCACCGGGACGAGCTCGCGGCCGGCGAGGTGGCGGCCACCATGGGCGAAGCCCACCAGAGAGGAGACGATGCGCGAGACGCGATCGGTGAGCTGCTGGATCTGCTCGGTGGTCTCCACCACCTCGGGATCATCGGCCTCGAAGCGCAGGTTCTGTGCCAACGACGAGATACCGGTGATGGGGTTGCCGATCTCGTGGGCCACGCCGGCGGCCAGCTGTCCGATGGAGGCCAGCCGAGCGGCGTGGACCAGTTCATCCTCCAGCCATTTCATCTCGCTGTGATCCTCGATCAGGATCACCATGCCACCGGGCTCGCTGTGGCTGCCCTCCAGTGCGGCCTTGTGCAGGCTGAGATAGCGGGTGGTGCCGTCGAGAGTGACGGGGTGCTTGTAGAGCTGGCTTTCGGGCTCGGCGATGATGCGCCCCAGCAGCTCGTTCCAGGGAGCGGGCAGGCTCTCGCGCCTGGCGCCCACGACACCGCTGCCCTCGATGCCCGAGAGTCGGGCCAGCGCATCGTTCCACATCAGCAGCTCGCCATCCTCGCCGAAGGCGCATAGCCCCACGGGGAGTCGCGTGAGAGTGCGTCGATGGTAGCGGCGCAGGCCGTCGAGTTCCCGTGCCAGGCCGGTAAGCCGCGAGCGGTAGGCCTCCAGGCGACTCTCCACGAAGTGGATATCCTCGGTGGCGCCGGGGCCTCCCTGGCGGTAGGGCAGATAGCGGTCGACGATGTCCTGGGCCACCGAGGGACCCATCAGCCCGGAGAGGTTGGCCTGCAGGCGGTCGCGTAGCCGGCGCAGCGCGTAGGGACGGCCGTCAAGCGGTGAGAGGCCGAGATCATCCAGGGCGCGGTCGACCTCGCGCCGCGCCACCGACTCGCCCAGCGCACGGGCCAGGTGCGGCTTGAACTCTTCGCCGCTGGCGGCCTCCAGCGGCAAGCGCTTGGGACGGATCACCGCATCCACCGAACAGGCCTCGGCGGCGGCACGCTCCCCTTCGGATGTCGGGGTGGCCAGGGAGACCACGATAAGGACCATGGCGTTGCTTGCCAGGGAGACCAGGGTCACCGTGTACCAGGCCGGCTCGCCACTCAGCGCCTCGAGCCCGGGGGGAATGATCGCCAGGGCGGGGAGTCCGGTCAGCAGGGGCACCCATAGCCCGGAGAGCCATACACCCACCCCGACGATCAGCCCCGCTACCATGCCGCGCCGGTTGGCGCCCGGCCAGTAGAGCAGGGCCAGAAGTCCGGGGAGACACTGCGCCATGCCCACGAAGGCCGCGAGCCCCAGGCTGGTCAGGTCGTGGTGCACGCCGACGATGCGATAGAACAGCCAGCCGCCGAGCACCACCGCGGCAACCAGGCCGCGGCGCAGCCAACGTAGCCAGCGGTATAGGTCATGGTGGGCCTCAGGGGGGTGTGCCACCAGAAAGACATGGTTGGTCAGCATGCCCGACAGCGCCAGGGCGATCAGCAGGGTGGTGGCGCTGGTGGCGGCCAGCCCGGCGAGGAAGGCCAGGGCCTTCAGGGACAGGGACTCGGAGAGTCCGAACGCCAGGTAGCCGGTGTCGAAGGTGGCATCGAGCCCCAGGCGCTGGCCGGCCCACAGGATCAGCGGTACCGGTAGCGCCATCAACAGCAGGAACAGCGGCAGCGCCCAGCTGGCCTGCAGCAGGGTGTGGCGGGAGCGGGTCTCGGTAAAGACCAGATGGAAGATATGCGGCATCAGCAGGCCGGCGAAGAACAGCAGCAGCAGTGAGCGCCAGTGTGCCGGGTCGGTCTGGACCACACTGGACTGGAAGGCCTGGCCGGGGCCCTCGAGCCACGCCTGAACATCGGCGGGCCCATCGAAGATTGCGAACAGCGCGAAGCCACCGAGGCCCAGCATGGCAAGCAGCTTGATCAGCGAGGAGAGCGCCATCACGGCCAGCAGGCTGTCGTGTTGTCCGTCGATACGCTGGCGTCGCCCCACGAAGGTCATGTCGAACAGCGCCAGCAGCACACAGAAGACCAGCGCCAGCGTGGCCGGAGAAGCGGCGCCGGTCATCAGATAGATGGCGTTGCCCATGGTCTGCACCTGCAGGGCCAGCAGCGGTAGTACCGCCAGCAGGCTGACCAGGGTGATCAGGGTGCCGACCCAGCGCGAGCGATAGCGAAAGGCGAAGAGGTCGGCCAGCGAGGCCAGCTGATGGGTGCGTACCATGCGCTGGATCGGCACCAGCAGTACCGGGGCCAGCAGGAAGGCGCCGGCCATGCCCAGGTAGTAGGTCAGGTAGCCGTAACCGGAGGTGGCAGCCAGCTCCAGGCTGCCATAGATCGCCCAGGCACTGGCATAGACGCCCAGCGCCAGAACGTAGACGAGCGGGTGGCGGGTGACATGCGTGGAAATCCAGCCACGCTCCACGGCCAGTGCGCAGAGCCAGAGCAGCAGCAGGAAGCAGGCACCCACGCCGAGCATGCCGACCAGGCTAGCGTTCATCGAGCCTCCTCCTCTGCTCATGCTCCAGCGGCTCGGCGTCCGGCACGCCCCAGGTGATGCCAGCAGAGGTGATGCCCGGGGGTGCCAGACTAGCGCTCATCGAGCTTCCTCTTCTGCTCCAGCCACAGGGTCAGGGCGATCAGTACACCCCAGATGATGAAGGGACGGTACCAGGCCACGTCGGGAGTGGCCCAGCCGCTCATCATCAGCGGTGAGAGCAGGTAGCCGATAAACACCAGGAACAGCATCAGTCGATAGACGTACATGGCGCCTCCTTCTCCATCACGACGCCGTGACCCGATTGTCGGCGAGGGGCCGTTCGGCCCGGGGATGAATGCGCGCCACCGACCAAGCCTCCACGGCCCAGGCGAGCTGCTCGGTCACGGGGGCGGTGGCAAGTGTCTCCGGGGGCGCCTGGTCGAGCGCCTTCAGGGCGGCATGCAGCAGCGGGCGTACCGCGGCGTCCCGGGTGGGCAGCGCCGGGGCGAGGTTCTGCTTGGAAAGCTTCTGGCCACCTTCACCGATGATCAGCGGCAGATGCAGGTAACCGGGCGTGGCGGCACCCAGGGCGTGCTGCAGCTGGCGCTGCCAGGGGGTGTTGTCGAGCAGGTCGAAACCGCGTACGACGTTATTGATCTCTTGGTCGGCATCATCCACCACCACGGCGAGCTGGTAGGCCCACAGGCCATCCTTGCGCTTGAGTGCCACATCGCCGAGTCGGGCCGGGTCGAAGCGCTGTTCGCCAAACAGCCGGTCCTGCCATACCACCGGGCGCAGCCCCCGGTCGCTGCGCAGTCGCCAGGCCACCGGCTTGCCGGGGTCACGGACGCCGTGGCGGCACCAGCCGGGGTAGACGGGGTGGTCACGCCACTGCTTGCGCGAGCAGCTGCAGGGATAGGCGAGACCCTGATCGGTCAAGCGTTCGAGGGCGGCCTGATAGGCGTCATCACGGGCGTGCTGCCAGAGTACGGGACCGTCCCACTGCAGTCCAAAGGCCTCCAGCTGGCGCTGGATCTCGTCGGCGGCACCGGCCGGGCAGCGTGGCGGGTCGATATCCTCGATGCGCAATAGCCACTCGCCACCGGCCTGCCGAGCATCCAGGAAGCTGGCCAGGGCCGCAATCAGCGAGCCGAAGTGCAGTGCTCCCGAAGGAGTGGGGGCGAAGCGTCCGCGGTAGAGACTCATGCAGATTTCCAGGCGTCAGATGCGCAGACGGGCACCCTGGGGTGCCCGTCATGAAGGATCAGCCACAGCACCGGCATCGCCGGATCAGCCGCCCAGCTGCTTTTCCTTGAGCTCGGCCAGCGTCTTGCAGTCCACGCACAGGGTGGCCGTGGGACGGGCTTCCAGCCGGCGAATGCCGATCTCGACGCCGCAGGCCTCGCAGAAGCCGTAGTCGTCCTCGTCGATCATGTCGAGCGTCTCGTTGATCTTCTTGAGCAGCTTGCGCTCGCGGTCCCGGGTGCGCAGCTCCAGACTGAAGCCCTCCTCCTGGGTGGCGCGATCGGCCGGATCGGCGTAGTTGTTTGCCTCCTCCTGCAGATGGCGCACGGTGCGGTCCACCTCTTCCATGAGATCCTGTTTCCAGCCCAGCAGGATCTGTCGGAAATGCTCCAGCTGCTTCTCGTTCATGTACTCCTCACCCGCCGCCGGTTCGTAGGGGGTGAACTTCTCGGGAGCTTCCGTTTTCTTGTCGGCTACTGGCATGGTGCTGCCTCCTGGCATGGTGCTGCCTCGTTACTGGTGTGACTGCTGATCGATACTCGCCGCCTGGCAAGATATCTCACGCCAAAGGCATGCTTGTTTAGCCGATAAACCCTATCTTTGCAAGCTCGACTGGGCATATGGCTGCGATCTTGCCACCAAAGTCGCTACACTAGGGCCCAGTGACACCACACTTTGACCGTGCCGTGGGAGGATTGACTCCCTGGCATGTTGGCCCAACGACAGGAGTCCTGCCATGGCCTGGAGCCCCCGAGTCGATCAGGTCGCCCCCTTTCGGGTGATGAGCCTGCTGGAAACTGCCCAGGCCCGCGAGGCGGCCGGCCATGATGTGATCCATCTGGAGGTCGGCGAGCCGGACTTCCCGACCCCCGAGCCGGTGGTCGCCGCCGGTCAGGCCGCCCTGGCGGCGGGTCACACCCGCTACACGCCGGCGGCTGGGTTACCAGCCCTGCGCGAGGCGATCGCCGGCCACTACGCGGACCATTTCGGTGCCGAGGTGGATCCGCGACGCATCCTGGTCACCCCCGGTGCTTCCGGCGCGCTGCTGCTGGCCAGCCAGCTGCTGGCCGGGCCCGGTGACCGGGTGCTGATGGCCGATCCCAACTATCCCTGCAACCGTCACTTCATGGCCCTGGCCGGGGCCGAGGTGGATGTCGTGCCGGTCGGGCCGGAGAGTGGCTGGCAGCTGGATGCCGGGCTGGTCGAGTCCCACTGGCAGGCGACAACGCGGTTGGCGATGCTGGCGACGCCCTCCAACCCTACCGGTCATATGCTGGATGCCGGCCAACTGGCAGCGGTGGCCGAGACCGTGGCCGGACGCGGCGGTCATCTGCTGGTGGACGAGATCTACCAGGGCCTCTGCTATGACCTCGAGCCCCTCTCGGTGGCCTCGATCACTCCCGATGCCTTCGTGGTCAACAGCTTCTCCAAGTACTTCGGCATGACCGGCTGGCGCCTGGGGTGGCTGCTGGCGCCCGAGGAGGCAGTCGAGCCGCTGACGCGGCTGGCCCAGAACGTCTTCCTGGCCGCCCCCACCCCGGCCCAGCATGCTGCCCTGGCCGCCTTCGCGCCCGACTGTCGCGCCATTCTCGAGGAGCGCCGAGTCGAGCTGGGACGCCGCCGGGATGCGTTGCTGGCCGGACTTTCGCGGCTCGACCTCACTCCCTCGCTGCCGCCCCAGGGGGCCTTCTACCTGTGGCTGGATATTTCCCGCTACAGCCACGATAGCCAGGCCTTCTGCCAGCGCCTGCTGGAGGAGGAGAATGTCGCCATCACGCCGGGAGTCGACTTCGCCGTGCAGGGCGGCGAACGGCATGTACGTATTGCCTTCACGACCGGCATCGAGCGCCTGGAGGAGGCGGTGAGCCGACTCGAACGCTTCGTGGCGCGCCAGTAGATGGCGAACATGGCGTATCCCGAGCTGGTGCCAGGCGTGCTGTTGCGCCGCTACAAACGCTTCCTGGCCGATGTGCTTCTCGACGATGGCCGCGAGGTGGTGGCTCACTGCCCCAATACCGGCTCCATGCGAGCGGTGAACATTCCGGGTTGCCGGGTATGGCTATCGCCCAGCGACAACCCGAAACGCAAGCTGGCCTGGACCTGGGAGCTGATCGAGCTGCCGCAGCCCGATGGCAGCCTGGCGATGGCCTCGGTGCAGACCGGGCGGGCCAACCGCATCGTCGAGGGGGCGCTGCGTGCCGGGCGGGTCCCGGCGCTCGCCGGGTATGCCGAATTGCGGCGCGAGGTTGCGGTTGCCACTCAGGGAGAGAAGGCCTCGCGGATCGACTTCCGGCTCGACGATCCCGAGCGTGGCACGGCCTTCGTGGAGGTCAAGCAGGTGACGCTCAGGGAGCCCGATGGGCACGGCTACTTTCCGGATGCGGTGAGCGAGCGGGGCAGAAAGCACCTGGAGGCACTGATGGGCCTGGCGCAGGCGGGGCAGCGTGCGGTGCTGCTGTTCTGCGTGGCCCACGAGGGGATCCCCGACGTGGCTCCCGCCGAGCACCTTGATCCCGCCTATGCGGCTACCCTGCGCGAGGCAGCGGCGAACGGCGTGGAGGTGCTGGCGCAGCGCTGCCGGGTGCAGCGGCGTGACGGGAGGCCGGTCGATATCCATCTGGATGTCGAACTGCCGGTGGCACTCGAGCGCCGCTATAGCGGCTGAGGAAGCGTCGAGAGTGCGGCGGCCGGCGCCGCACCCCGGTCGCTAACGGTCGATATAGAAGCGCTGGATAAACTGCAACTGGGCCGGTTCGGCGTTGCGGTCGTGGAACACCTCCAGGTCGAAGCGCATCGGCGCCCCGTCGTCGATACGAAACACCGCCACCTGAGAGGGGGTGTCGCCGATGCGCAGGGTGCGGAAGCTCAGCGGCCTGCCGTCGTCACTCTCGCCGATGCCGCCGACCCGACCATCGACCCTGGCGGGCACGTTGCGGGTGGTGCCGTCTTCACGCTCCTCGAGCACGCTGACGTTGAGCAGCGCCAGTGCCGGGCTGCGCTGGATCTGGTGTTCACGCGCCACTGCCTCGGGCAGGAAGCTGGTGCTCACCGCGCTGTAGTGAATCTGGACGTCGCCTATCTGCTCGAACTGCTGGGCGGCGGCGGTGCTGGCCAGCAGTGCCAGAGTGCCCGCGAGCAGGGCGGACAGGATGCCTCGCGTCATGCGCTGACTCCTCATGCGCTTACCCCTCTTGCCGTCATTCACTGGACCCTTCCTGGTCAGCCGCGGGCGACCCGGAAGATGGCGATCTCGCCGAACAGGTTGGGCCATAGCCGCGAGGTCCAGTGGCCCTCGTGGTCGCCAATGCCCACTGCTCGGTCGACGATGATCAGACCCTTGTCGCGGCAGAGTTGTTCAAAGTCGTTGAAGGTCGAGAGATGAATGTTGGGCGTGTCGTACCAGGCGTGAGGCAGCGACTTGGAGACCGGCATGTAGCCACGGATGCCCAGATGGACCCGGTGGCGCCAGTAGGCGAAATTGGGGAAGGTGATGATCGCCTCGCCGGCCACCCGCAGCATCTCGTCGAGGGCGAGATCGGGACGGCGCAGGGCCTGCAGGGCCTGGGTCATTACCACCAGGTCACAGGCACCATCATCGAAGTTGGCCAGCCCGTCGTCGAGGTTCTGCTCGATGACATTGACTCCCTTGGCGATGCAGGCGGTGATGCCCTCGGGGTCGATCTCCAGGCCGTAGCCGGTCACCCCCTTGCTGCGAGCGAGGGTCGCCAGCAGGGTGCCATCTCCGCAGGCCAGGTCGAGGATATGGGCGCCGGTCGGCACCCACTCATGGATCAGCTTGAGGTCCGGGCGATTCATGGGCGTTCCTCCAGCCCCAGGTCCCGAGCCACCCGCGACATGAAGGCGGCAAACACCGCCTGGTAGCGGGGCTCGGGCATCAGGAAGGCGTCGTGGCCGTGACTCGATTCGATGTTGGCGTAGCTGACCGGCTTGCCGGCGCGGATCAGGGCATCGACCAGCTCCCTGGAGCGCGAGGGCGGAAAGCGCCAGTCGGTGGTGAAGCTGGTTACCAGGAAGGGGCAGCGGGCCGGGGCGAGGGCGCGGGCCAGGTCACCGCCATGTGCCGCCGCCGGGTCGAAGTAGTCCAGCGCCTTGGTCATCAGCAGGTAGGTGTTGGCGTCGAAGGAGGTGGAGAAGGTGTCGCCCTGATAGCGCAGGTAGGACTCGACCTGGAACTCGACGCCGTAGCCGAAGTTGAAGTCATGGTTACGCAGGTCGCGACCGAACTTGTGGCCCATGGCATCTTCCGAGAGGTAGGTGATATGCCCCACCATGCGTGCCAGCTTGAGCCCGCGTCGGGGTATCGCCGAATGCTCGGCATACCAGCCGTCGTGGAACTCGGGATCGGAGCGGATGGCCTGGCGCGCCACCTCGTTGAAAGCGATGTTCTGGGCCGACAGCTTGGGCGTGGCGGCGATGACCGCGGCGCTGCCGACGCGCTCGGGGTAGCTCAGGGCCCACTGCAGTGCCTGCATCCCGCCCAGGCTACCGCCGATGACCGCGGCGAAGCGCGTGATCCCCAGGCGGTCGGCCAGGCGGGCCTGGCTGTGGACCCAGTCGCTCACGGTCACCATGGGGAACTCCGGCCCCCACAGGCGACCCGTCGCCGGATTGATGCTGTTGGGGCCGGTGCTGCCGTGGCAGCCGCCCAGGTTGTTGAGCGAGACCACGAAGAAACGCTCGGTGTCGATGGACTTGCCAGGACCGATATGCGCATCCCACCAGCCCGGCTTGCGCTCCTCGGCGTCGTGGTAGCCGGCGGCGTGGTGATGGCCGGAGAGCGCATGACAGATCAGCACGGCGTTGGAGCGCTCGGCGTTGAGGGTGCCGTAGGTCTCGTAGACGAGGTCGTAGGCCGGCAGTGTCATGCCGCAGGCCAGGTCCAGGGGGTCGTCGAAGTGCGCCGTCTGGGGCGTCACCAGGCCGACCGAGTCGCGTGCGATCTCGGGCATTGGTCCTTCCATGTCCAGTCGTTGCAGGGTTCGCCGCTCTCGTCAGAGGCCTACCAGGGCCCCGGCGATCCCGGCGGCTCGGGTTAGCGAGGCCACCACGATACCATCGATCAGGCTGATGGCGATGAAGACGAAGATCGGTGACAGGTCGATCATGCCCAGCGGCGGTATCACCTTTCGCACCGGTGCCATGATCGGCTCGAGCAGCTGCATCACCAGCAGGGCGCCCGGATGGCTGGCGTTGGGCGCCACCCAGCTGAGGATGATCATCACGATCAGGGCGAAGAAGTAGATCTTGAGAATGGCGTTGGCCAGCGCCGCCACGGCGCCGATGGCCACCCCCGCGATGGATGGCATGCCGAACCCGGCGATCTGCAGGATAAGCACGATGCCGACCGCCTTGATCACCAGGCCGCAGGCCAGGGTGGCCAGGTCGAAGCGGCCCATCACCGGTCCCAGAAAGCTCTGGAAGGGGCGCACCGTCGGTTGGGTGACCTTGACCACCGACTGGCTGATGGGGTTGAAGTAGTCGGCCCGGGATGCCTGCAGCAGAAAGCGCAGCATCAACAGGAAGATGTAGATATTGATCAGGGTGTTGACCAGCATCAGGCCGGCGCTGCCCAGTTGGCTGCCCATATGGGCCCTCCTTAGAATTGGCTTGAAGTTGGGTAGCGTGTCGACACGCCGCTCAGTTCTCGTCGAGTTCGTCGGCCATCTCGCGGGCGCGAGCCGAACAGGCGTCCATGGCCTCGGCCAGGGTGGTGCGCAGGCCGGCCTGCTCCAGGTGCTCGATGGCACGCTCAGTGGTGCCACCGGGTGACATCACGTTGCGCTTGAGCTCGGCCGGCGTCTTGTCGCTGGCCATGGCCATCTTCGCCGCACCATAGGCGGTCTGCATCGCCAGTCGGCGAGCGGTCTCGGCGGGAAGCCCCTGGCGGATGCCGGCCTCCTCCATGGCCTCGAACATCAGGAAGAAGTAGGCGGGCGCGCTGCCGGATACGGCGGTGACGGCGTCCAGCAGTGCCTCATCGTCTACCCACTCCACCAGCCCCACGGCCTCCATCAGCTCGCTGGCCAGCTGCCGTTGCGTCTCGTCGACCCTGGCATTGGCGTAGAGCCCGGCGGCACCGGCGCCGACCAGCGAGGGAGTGTTGGGCATGCAGCGTACCAGCGGCAGGTCATCGCCCAGCCAGCGCTCGAGGGTCGCGGCGGGCAGGCCGGCGGCGACCGAGACGATCAGCGGCCGACGCGCCTGAATGGCCTCGCCCAGTCCCTCGCATACCTGGCGCATGATCTGTGGCTTGACCGCCAGCACCACCACATCGGCATCGCTCACCGCCGCGGCGTTGTCGGTGGCGGTATTGATGCCGAGCCGCTCACGAAGAGGGGCCAGCATGGTGTCATCGGGAGAGGTGGCGGTGATATCGCCGGCGCGGAAGCCGCTATCGATCATGCCGCCGATGATGGCGCCGGCCATGTTGCCGGCGCCGATAAAGGTGATTCGGTTTGCCATGGGGAGGTCCTGTGCTATTCGGGATGGTGTGCTATTCGGGGTAGGTGGCCGCCGCCGGCGACCGCGGCATTGGGTCACTCATGTCGTTGTCTTGCTCCGAAGACGGCGGTACCCAGGCGTACCAGGGTGGCGCCCTCCATCACGGCGGCCTCCAGGTCGTCGCTCATGCCCATGGAGAGGGTGTCCAGCGGTGCCTCGGGGAAGCGCTCACGGAGCTCTTCAAGGGCCTCGCGTAGCCGGGCCAGGGGTGCACGCTGGGCCTCCATACCCTTGGCCGGAGCGGGGATCGCCATCAGTCCGCGCAGGCGGAGGCGCGGCATGGTCAGCACCGCCTCGGCCAGCGTGGGCAACTCGGCGAGACTCACTCCCGACTTGGAGGATTCGGCGCTGATATTGACCTGCAGGCAGATGCTCAGAGGGGCGAGTGACGCGGGACGTTGATCGTTCAGGCGCCGGGCAACCTTCTCACGGTCTACGCTATGGACCCAGGAAAAACGCTCGGCTACCTCTCGACTCTTGTTGGATTGCAGTGGGCCGATGAAATGCCACACGATACCCTCGAGCTCGGCGAGCTCGTCCTGTTTGCTCAGCGCCTCCTGGACGTAGTTCTCGCCGAAGTCGCGCTGGCCCAGGTGCCAGGCCTCACGAATCATCGCGGCGGGCTTGGTCTTGCTCACCGCCAGCAGGCGTGCATCGGCGACCGGGCGGCCGGCCGCCTTCAGGGCATCGGCCAGGCGTTGCCGTGCGGCGGCAAGGGATTCGGAGACGGCCGGCTCGGTCATGTCTCAAGCTCTGTCATACTGGACCTCACACATATTGGGCCTCACAACAAGACGCATCCTATCGGGAGCAGGGAAAACGCATGGATATTACCGAACTGCTGGCGTTCTCGGCAAAGCAGAACGCCTCGGACCTCCACCTGTCGGCCGGGTTGCCGCCGATGATTCGCGTGGATGGCGATATCCGGCGGCTCAATGTGCCGGCCATGGAAGATCGTGAAGTCCGCAAGCTGATCTACGACATCATGGCGGATCGCCAGCGTCGCGACTACGAGGAGTACTTCGAGACCGACTTCTCCTTCGAGGTGCCGGGTATCTCGCGCTTCCGTGTCAACGTCTTCAACCAGGCCCGTGGCGCGGGGGCGGTGTTCCGCACCATTCCCACCGAGGTACTGACGTTCGAGGATCTGGGGATGGGCCAGACATTCCGCCAGCTCTCCATGCTGCCACGCGGCCTGGTGCTGGTCACCGGCCCCACCGGCTCGGGCAAGAGCACCACCCTGGCGGCGATGATCGATTACATCAACGACCATCGCTACGAGCATATCCTCACCATCGAGGACCCGGTGGAGTTCGTCCACCGCAGCAAGCGCTGCCTGGTCAACCAGCGTGAGGTACACCGCGATACTCTCGGCTTTGCCCCGGCGCTGCGAAGTGCCCTGCGCGAGGACCCGGACATCATCCTGGTCGGCGAGCTGCGTGACCTGGAAACCATTCGCCTGGCGCTGACCGCGGCCGAGACCGGTCACCTGGTGTTCGGCACCCTGCATACCACCTCCGCGGCCAAGACCATCGACCGGATCATCGATGTCTTTCCCGGTGACGAGAAGTCGATGGTGCGCTCGATGCTCTCGGAGTCGCTGCAGGCGGTGGTCTCCCAGACGCTGCTCAAGCGCATGAGCGGTGGTCGGGTGGCAGCCCATGAGATCCTGATTGCCACCTCGGCGGTGCGCAACCTGATTCGAGAGGACAAGGTGGCGCAGATCTACTCGGCCATCCAGACCGGTGGCAACCAGGGCATGCAGACCCTCGATGCCGCCATGGCCAAGCTGGTGGCGGACAACGTGGTGGCACGTGACGAGGCCCAAACCAAGGCCAAGGGCATCATCTGAACAGACAGTTGCGCAGAGCAGAAGAGAATAACGATACAGGTAGAGGGGGCGGGGATATGACGGCTCAAGAGTGGCTCAATCAGCTGCTGGATATCATGGTGCACAAGGACGCTTCGGACCTGCTGATCTCGGTGGGGGCCCCTCCCACTCTCAAGATGGCAGGGCGGCTCACGCCCCTGGGTGAGCAGAGACTCAGCGTTCAGCAGGTCAACGAGCTGGTCAATGTCACCATTCCGGAGTCGATGCAGGCCCGCTTCACGGCCGAGCGGGAGGCCAATTTTGCACTCAGCCGCAAGGGCAAGGGGCGTTTTCGAGTCAGTGCCTTTCAACAGCGCAACCAGAAGGCGATGGTGATCCGGCGCATCGGTTTCGATATTCCTCATCTGGAAGAGCTGTCGCTGCCCACCACTCTTGGTGATCTGGTCAACAACAAGCGGGGCCTGGTGTTCGTGGTGGGAGGGACCGGCACCGGCAAGTCGACCACCCTGGCATCGATGATCCAGCAGCGCAACGAGACGCTGGGCGGCCATATCATCAGCGTCGAGGACCCCATCGAGTACATACATCCGCACAAGAAGGCGATCATCAACCAGCGCGAGGTGGGAATCGACACCGAGTCCTTCGAGGTGGCATTGAAGAACACCCTGCGCCAGGCGCCGGATGTGATCCTGATCGGCGAGGTGCGTAGCCGCGAGACGATGGAGCATGCCCTGACCTTTGCCGAGACTGGTCACCTCTGTCTGGCCACCCTGCACGCCAACAATGCGAACCAGGCCCTCGATCGCATCATCAACTTCTTTCCCATCGAACGGCACGCCCAGATATGGCTCGACCTGTCGCTCAATCTGCGTGCCATCGTCGCTCAGCAACTGCTGCCCACACTGGATGGCGGGCGCTGCCCGGCCATCGAGATCATGCTCAACTCGCCGTTGATCGGTGACCTGGTGCGCAAGGGGGAGGTCTCCGAGATCAAGAACGTCATGGCCCGTTCACGGGACCTTGGCATGCAGACCTTCGATCAGGCGCTCTATGACCTCTACACGGCGGGTAGGGTTTCCGAGGAAGTGGCCATGGTGCATGCCGATTCGCCCAATGACCTGCGCATGATGATCAAGTTTGGCGGTGGTGCGGGCAGCAAGGGAGTCGATCAGGCCAAGGAGGCTGCCGCGTCACTCTCGCTGCGCAGCGAGGACGACTTCTGAGGCGCCTCCGCGTGGGGCGCTCCTAGGGGGCGAAGACGCCGCCCAGTACGCGAGGGCCTGTGGCCCCGGTCACACTGGGCAGGTTACCCGGCAGGCCCGCCAGGCGGCGCCAGGCCAGCCAGGCGAAGGCGCCGGCTTCCAGCCAGTCGGCGGGCCAGCCCCACTCGGCGCAGTCGCCCAGGGGCGTGTCGGGAAGGCGACGTGCCAGCCGACTCAGCAGGTCGCGATTATGGGCACCGCCGCCGCAGGGAATCAGCAGCGTCGGAGGCGGGGCAGCGAGGCGCTCCCGGGCCATCTCCACGGCCAGGGCGACGCTCGTTGCCGTCAGCTCGGCCAGCGTTGCCTGCACATCCTCGGGGCGCTCCCTGCCATTCAGGTGTTCTGCCAGCCAGTCGAGATGGAACAGTTCACGGCCGGTGCTGCGTGGCGGCGGCAGGTGAAAGAAGGGCTCTTCCAGCAGGGCTGCCAGCAGTGTGTCGTCAACCCGACCGGAGCCTGCCCAGGCGCCATCGGGGTCGAAGGCGCCGCCGCGATGGCGTGCGTGCCAGGCGTCCAGCAGGGCGTTGGCCGGCCCCGAGTCGAATCCCAGCGGCGCACGGCTGTCCGCCTCGGGTGGCAGCAGCGTCAGGTTGGCGAAGCCCCCCAGGTTAAGCACCAGCCGCCACTCGTCAGGGGCCCGGAACAGCGCCTGATGAAAGGCCGGCGCGAGGGGGGCGGCCTGGCCACTGGCCGCCAGGTCACGGCGACGGAAGTCGGCCACCACCGCGATGCCGGTAAGCTCGGCCAGCCGGCTGGGATTGTCGAGCTGCAGGGTGTAGGCGGGACCGCCGGCATGGCCATGCGGCGCATGCTCGATGGTCTGGCCATGACTGCCGATGGCTTCCACTCTCTCGTTCGGTACATGGCTGGCGGTCAGAAGTGCGGCCACGGCCTCTGCCTGAAGCTTGCAGAAGGCTTCCTCCGCCGCCGCAAGCTCGGCGAAGGCGACGTGGTCGGCGTGGCAGAGCTGCCATAACAGCGTGCGCAGTCGAGCCGGCATCGGTTCGGCATGGCTGGCCAGCAGCCTGGGCCGGCCGGCCGTTGGCTCGTCGTCGATCTCCACCAGGGCGGCATCTACGCCATCCAGGCTGGTGCCGGACATCAGGCCGATATAAAGAGTCATGGCGGTCCCTCGAGCAATATGGTGTCAGCGCGACGCATCGACACATGCTACCATTCTGCCCCATTCGATATGGCCCCGAGGGGTCGAGCAACCTGATACGTGGAGTGGGAGACGATGAGCGATGTGGCGAGCGCACTGGCGCTGCTGAAGCGGGGCACCCAGGAGATCCTGCTGGAAGAGGAGCTGGTCAAGAAGCTGGAGTCCGGGCGCAAGCTGCGCATCAAGGCGGGCTTCGACCCCACGGCACCCGACCTGCACCTGGGCCACAGCGTGCTGTTGACCAAGATGCGCCAGTTTCAGGACCTCGGCCATGAGGTCGTGTTCCTGATCGGTGACTTTACCGGCCGCATCGGCGACCCCTCCGGCAAGAACGTCACTCGCAAGCCTCTCACCGAGGAGGAGGTCAAGGCCAACGCCCAGACCTACAAGGAGCAGGTGTTCAAGATCCTCGACCCCGAGAAGACCGAGGTGCGCTTCAACTCCGAGTGGTTCACCGCCATGAGTGCCGCCGACATGATCGAGCTGGCCGGGCAGAGCACGGTGGCCCGCATGCTCGAACGCGACGATTTCGAGAAGCGCTACAAGAACGGCCAGTCGATCTCCATCCATGAGTTCCTCTACCCCCTGGTCCAGGGCTACGACTCCGTGGCCCTGAAGGCGGATATCGAGCTGGGCGGTACCGACCAGAAGTTCAACCTGCTGATGGGGCGCGAGATCCAGAAGCACTTCGACATGCAGCCGCAGGTGGTGATTACCATGCCGCTGCTCGAGGGGCTCGACGGCGTGCAGAAGATGTCGAAGTCGTTGGGCAACTACGTCGGGGTCGACGAGACGCCGGGGTCGATGTTCAACAAGCTGGTCTCCATGCCCGACAGCCTGATGTGGCGCTACTTCGAACTGCTCTCTCTCAAGCCCAACGAGGAGATCGAGGCGCTCAAGCGAGACGTGGAGGCCGGTGCCAACCCGCGTGATATCAAGATGGAGCTGGCGCGAGAGCTGATCGGCCGCTATCACGGTGACGAGGCCGCCGCCAACGCCCACCGTTCCGCGGGGAACCAGCTCGCCGATGGAGAGCTTCCCGAGGACCTTCCCGAGATCGAGGTGGACTTCGAGGGTAGCGCCCAGGCCCCGATCGCCACCGTGCTCAATCGCTCCGGACTGACCAAGAACAGTGCCCAGGCCAAGGACATGCTCGGTAATGGGCGCGTCAAGGTCGATGGCGAGGCCGTCGAACGTGATCATATGCTGGATACCGGGAAGAGCTATGTGATTCAGGCGGGCAAGAAGCGCTATGCCCGCGTGACGCTCAAGTAACGAAGGAGGGCCTGGTCGGCCACGGTCGACGAGGACGTTGCGCCCGCCGAGTGCGGGCGCCGCTGTTTCTGGCGGTTATCTCTCGCTTTTATCTCTTCACTTCTTTCGGCCTTCTTTTTTCAGCCCTCTTTCAGGCGACGACGTTAACCGAAGACTTCGCTCAGCCAGGATATCCACAAGGTGTTTCGATGAGGGGCTGTGGATGGGCTGGGTGCGAGCCGAGGCGCCGGCTTCGACCATTTATCAGGTCCCTGAAACTTTTTTACAGGAAGGCCTTGCGGACCCGCGGGGAAAGCCGTAAAGTACGCATCCGCTGCCGGCGACGGGCAAACGTTGCAGGCGGTGGAGGTGACAGAAGTGACTGTTCTGCAATGGTTTTTTCGCAAAGCGTCGAGAAACACCGGTTGACAGTCGCGGCAGATTCGCTAGAATGTGCGCCACTCGTGACGGCGGCCTCAAGGCCTCCGCGGCGATCCTCTCGAAACGACCCTTCAAGGGTTGAGTGTCGAAAGGTGTCGGTCGCTCGCAAGGTTCCTCGGAATGCTTCGCCGGGTTGACAATGACAGCCAGTCACGTAGAATACGCCTTCCTCGCAGGGCGCTGGCGAGACCGCCGCTTCTTCGGTATGCAGTTCGGTACCAGGTGATAAAGCGACGGCTCGACAGT
>NZ_JADNRL010000019.1:576248-577091 GCF_015595025.1 Halomonas sp. KAO | reverse complement strand
GGCTCGGGTGGCGGTTCCGGCGGCGGCTCGGGTGGCGGTTCCGGCGGCGGCTCGGGTGGTGGCTCCGGCGGCGGCTCGGGTGGTGGCTCCGGCGGCGGCTCGGGTGGTGGTTGATTGCGCGCCACTCACCTTATACAGGTGTCACAGGGACCCGGCCTCGGCCGGGTCCTCGCCGTCAGGGCGCTGTCTTCAAGGTATCATGCCTCCTGATCTGCCAGCCCCAGCGCCCAGAGAATAAAGGCGTCCTGGCGGGCACCATCGTGCCACGCCTTGAAGCGCCCGGAGGCCCCACCGTGGCCGGCGGCCATATCGGAACGCAGCAGCACCGGCCCCCGAGCGCTGCCCAGCTCGGTGAGTCGGGCATAGAGCTTGGCCGGCTCCCAGTAGGGGACCCGGGTGTCGTGCCAGCTGCCCTGCAGGAACAGTGCGGGGTAGGGGGCCGCGGCGAGGTTGTCCAGTGGTGAATAGTCGGCGATGCGCCGGCGGGCAGCGACGTCCGCCGGGTTGCCCCACTCGGTATATTCGGCGGTGGTCAGTGGCAGGTCGGGGTTCTCCATGGTGCGCAGCACGTCCACGAAGGGGACGTCGAGCACTGCCGCACAGAATGCCTGCGGCGCCAGGTTGAGGCTGGCGCCCACCAGCAGGCCGCCGGCGCTGGCTCCATAGGCGGCGATACGCTCGCCGTCGCTGATGCCATGCTCCACCAGGGCGTCACGTGCCGCCAGAAAATCGTGGAAGCTGTTGGCCTTGTGTGCCAGCTTGCCGGCCAGGTACCAGGGTTCGCCGCGGTCACCGCCGCCCCGGACATGGGCCACGGCGAAGGCCACGCCGCGGGAGAGCAGC
>NZ_JADNRL010000019.1:499385-576036 GCF_015595025.1 Halomonas sp. KAO | reverse complement strand
GGCGAGCCACCGAGAACCAGGGGTCGAGCACCTCCCCGTAGGCGCCGTAACCGTAGAGCAGGGTCGGAAGAGGGTGGCCGACCCGGTCGGCTCGCATTACCACCGAGACGGGGATGCGCTCCCCGTCGTGGGAGATGGCCCACAGCCGTTCACAGGCGAGCTGCTCGGGCTTGAGGTCGCCGTGAACGGGCTGCTGCTTGAGCAGGCGACGCTCGCCGCTGTCGAGGTCGAGCTCCACCCAGCTCGCCGGCAATATGAAGGACTCCTCGCACAGGCGCAGGCGACGACTATCGAAGTGGGGAGCATCGCCGAGTGCCAGGCTGCAGGGCGTCTCCGGCAGCGGCAGGCGCTCGTCTCGGGTAGCGAGATGTTCGGAGTCGAGCTCCATGACCCGCAGGTGTACCTGGGCCTGGTCATGGTCGCGCTCGGTGATCACCATACCCCAGCTAAAGGCATCGATTCCCTCCAGGGTGTGATGGTCGCGATGGGGAATCAGAGGCTGCCAGCATCCGGTATCGGCGGCCACCTCGAGAGATGTCTCGGGCACTCTGTCGAGCCGAAAATGGGGGGCGCCGCGGTTGTGCAGCAGGTAGAAGTGGCCGGGGCGGTGGTCCAGCGCGAGTTCCACGCCGCTCTCGCGGGGGCGGAAGCAGCGCGGCGGTGTGGCCGGCGCCCGGGCCGGTATCAGGTGGCACTCGCTGGTATCCTTGGAGGCGCTCTCCAGCACCAGCCACTCCCGGGAGCGTGTCTTGCCCAGTCCCAGCCAGAACTCGGGGTCCTCCTCGCGCAGTACCAGAACCGGCTCGTCCGCCACCCCCTCGTCCAACCCCAGGCGCCATATGCTCTCGGGACGCTGGGTCGCGTCATGGCGGGTGAACAGCAGGGTGACGTTGTCCTCGGCCCAGCTCAGCTCGGCGCCGATATCCTCCAGCAGGCGTACGGGGGCTCCATCGGGCAGCCGGACCAGGAAGAGGTCGAACCTCTCGTCGCCGGTGGTGTCTTCGGTCCACGCCAGCCAGCGCTCGTCCGGGGACAGGGCCATGTCGCCGAGCTCGAGGAAGTCGTGGGCTGCGGCACGCGCCTCCAGATCGAGGAAGGGCGCGGCGCGGTAGGGCTCGCCGTTGGGGTGGCGCCACCACACCGGGTAGTCGGCGTCGGCCGCGGTCTCGCTCCAGTAGGTGTAGTGGTCCAGTGGGGTGCGCAGGCCATGCACGGCAAGCTCGCGACGCGCGAGGTGGCCGTGGTAGAGCCGTTCCACCAGCGACTCCAGGGGACTGAACCAGGCATCGCACTCGGCATTGGCGGCCTCAAGGAAGTCGGTGACTCCCGAGTCCTCGCGCTGCTCCAGCCAGTGCCACTCGGGGTCTTCTGGTCGGCGGAAGCGGGAGGCCGGTGAGGTAGTGGAGTGCTCAAGGCGCTTTGGCGGCTGTGCTTTCATGGCGCGGGATGTACCATACTCGGATAAGTGAAAAGTGAGGTGGCAATGCCTATTACCGAATCGATGAGCCTACTATGGCTGAGCTACGGCGTCTTGTCGCTGGTGATACTGCTCACCGGCTACCTGGGGCTGGCTTTCCTGCCAAGACTGCTGAGGCTGCCGATCACCTGGCTGGTGGCCGGTGTGATGTGGATGCCAGCGCGTTTTCAGCTCCCGCTGCTTGAGGAGGGAGATGTCTACACTGGTTTCGCCCCGGCGGTGGTCGTGGCGACGGTGGCCTTTCTCGAACGCAACAGCGAGGCGCTGATGCCGGCCCTTATCCTGACGCTCCTGGGTGCCGGGCTGGGGATGCTCTTCGGACTGTTGCTGTGGTGGCGAGGCAGGCGCCCCAGCAAGCCGGTTACCCGGGAAGAGCATGAGAGTGAGAATAAGGCGGCTGATGGTCCGCGTGGTGCCGTACGGCGGGAGCCGGTGATCGGCCAGGGGTGATCGTCGAACCAGGGGTGATCGAATAAGGAGGCCGGGATGGCCAGCAGAGTCCGGGGCAGGGCAGGGCGCATGGGCACCAGGCTGGTGCTCACCTTCCTGTGTGCACTGGCTCCCGCCGTGCTGGCACAGCCGGTCGGGGACCGCCCCGAGGTACGAGTGATCATCGACGTATCGGGCAGCATGCGCGCCAACGATCCGGATCGTCTCCGGGCCAGCGCCCTCGAGCTGCTGGTATCGCTGCTGCCCGAGGGCACCTCCGCCGGTGTCTGGACCTTCGGCGAGACGGTGGCCAACCCACTGCCGTCGGGTGAGGTGAATGCCGACTGGCGGCGACGGGCTCAGGCGCTGGGACCCGCGCTGGCAGGCGTGCAGCCCTATACCGATATCGAAGCCGCGGTGCGCCGCGCCGCGGCGCCTGCTGCCGAGGGCTGGCGCCACCTGGTCCTGCTGACCGATGGGGTGATCGACCTGCCCCCAGCGCGAGGCTCCAAGCCCGAGGTGGATGTGGCCTCGCGTCGGGAGTTGCTCGACGAACTGGCGGTGGAGCTTGCCGATTCCGGGGTGGTCGTGCACGCCATCGCCTTCTCCGATCAGGCCGATATGGCCCTGGTAGAGTCGCTTTCCCGTACCACCGGTGGTCTGCCCGCCCCGGTCGCGTCTCCCGAGAGTCTGCTCGTCGCCTTTCTGGATATCGTCGAGCGCATCTTTCCCACCGACCGTATTCCTCTGGAGGACGGGCGCTTTCATATAGAGCCGGGTGTCGAGGCCTTCTCGGCGCTGCTCTTCCACGCCCCCGATGCCGAGCCGCTGGTGCTGGTGGGACCGCAGGGCCGCGAGTATCGCGCCACCACACCGCCCGCAGGGTGGCGCTGGAAGGTGGAGCCGCGCTTCGATCTGCTGAGGGTGCCCGATCCTATGTCCGGCGAGTGGCGTGTCGAGGGCGAGGTTGTCGAGCAGAGTCGCATCGGCGTCACGTCGGCGCTGGCCCTGCGTACCGGAGTGCTGCCGGCCACGGCCTTCCTGGGCTTCCCGTTGCCGATAGAGGCCTGGCTCGAGCGGAATGGCGTACCCTACACAGACGAGCTCGAGGGGCTCTCGTTGCGTGCCGACCTCGCCGCCGCCGATGGTGAGGTGCGGGGCACGACACGACTCGCCCGCGACGGCGAACGCTTTCGTGGCGAGCTGCCAGCGCCCGTCCGGGCGGGTAGCGCGCGCCTGGTGATCACGGCCGAGGCCGAGGGGATGGTCCGCCAACGCAGCCAGGCGATCAACCTGCTGGCCCCTCTCGAGGCCATCCATCAGCCCGAGTCGCGGCGCGTGGTGCTGAGCGCTCGCCATCCCGAGCTGGCTCATCACAACACGCGCCCCTGGGCGGAGCTGGCCGGGGAGCGCCTCGAGGCCGAGCCCCAGGGCGAGCGGCGTTGGGTGATCGCCCTGCCCGAACTGGATGACAGCGTCAGTCGCCCCCTGAAGCTGGGCGCCGATGTGCGCCTGGAGCAGCAGACTCATCGGCTGCGTCTGCCACCACTGATGCTGTTTGCCGACTCTGCCACCGGCCTCGACCTGGCCAGCGGGCGTGGCGAGCTCTCGGCCGAGCGCTTCCACCAGGACCTGGCCGCCGGTCATGGGAGAGACGAGGCTGGTGGTGTCGTCGAACGGTTCATTGTGGCTATCAATGAAGGGGTCGCGTCCGGGGTTGATCAGTGGCGCACCAGCTGGCAGCCGCGGCTAGCGGTGCTGGCCGCCAGGCCGCTGGTCTGGGCGCTGGTCGGCGGCACTGTTCTGATAGTGATGCTGCTGTTCGTGTTACGCGGTCGTCGCCAGCGGCGGCGTCCTGCCCATCGGGAGGATCCCCATGTGTGAATTGTTGGGCATGAGTGCCAATGTGCCGACCGACATCTGCTTCAGCTTTACCGGTTTCCTGCACCGGGGCGGGGGTACCGGGCCGCATCGCGACGGCTGGGGAATCGCCTTCTACGAGGAGGGCGGCTACCGCGACTTTCGCGACCCGCACCCCTCGGTGCGCTCGCCCATCGCGCGCCTGATCTGTGACTATCCGATCAAGTCCCATATCGTGATCAGCCATATTCGCCAGGCCAATGTGGGGCAGGTGCGGCTCGCCAATACCCACCCGTTTGTTCGCGAGATGTGGGGACAGCCGTGGTGCTATGCCCATAACGGTCAGCTCGATGGGTGGCAGTCGCTGCCTCACTCCTTCTATCGCCCGGTAGGGGGGACCGACAGCGAGCACGCCTTCTGTTGGTTGCTGGGCGAGCTGCGCCGCGGCTTCCCTAAGCGCCCCGAGAACGCAGAGCAACGCCAGGCCTTGTGGCGCTTGCTCCATGAGCTATGCGAACGGCTCCGGGGGTTGGGGGTATTCAATCTGCTGCTGGCCGATGGTGACTATCTCTACACCTACTGCTCCACCAAGCTGGCCCATATCACCCGGCGTGCCCCCTTTGGCAGTGCGAGCTTGTCGGATGCCGAGCTGACGGTAAATTTCGCCGAACATACCACCAGCCGCGATATTGTCTCGGTGATCGCCACCGAGCCGCTGACCGATAACGAGGCCTGGGAGCGGATGGCGCCCGGCGAGCTGCTGGTATGGCGAGATGGTCAGATCCAGGCTCGCCTTGGCCATCGCGAGGAGGCATGCAACGCGCCAGGTCAAGAATTTAAACAAGAGTTTTAATCAATCGTTTTGCAGCGCGACAGGCACGGTAGTAAGGTAGCCTCGAGACAACAAGAAGCGTCGATGTCATATCGTCGATACTGCGGAGACACGTGATGAGTGAACATGCCCACGCCCCCATTCTCGAAGGCCCCGAGCTTAAAGGCATGGAGGCGTATCGATCGGTTACCGATATCTTTCACACGGCGGTGGGCAAGTATGCCGACAAGCCTGCCTTCAGTTGCATGGGGCAGACACTGAGCTTCGCCGACCTGGAGCGTCTCTCGGGTGACTTCGCAGCCTGGCTACAGCATGAGACCACCCTGCAGCCAGGCGATCGCATCGCCATCCAGCTGCCCAATCTGCTGCAGTTTCCGGTGGCGGTATTCGGTGCCATGCGCGCCGGCCTGGTAGTGGTCAATACCAATCCGCTCTACACCGAGCGTGAGATGGCCCACCAGTTCAAGGATTCGGGCGCCAAGGCGATCGTGATACTCGCCAACATGGCAGGCAAGCTCGAGAAGATCCTCGATCGTACCGATATCCAGCACGTGGTGGTGACCGAGCTTGCGGATCTGCATGGCTTTCCCAAGCGGCCGCTGATCAACCTGGCGGTCAAGCACCTCAAGAAGCTGGTGCCGGCCTATCGACTTCCCGGCCACACGCCAATGCGCCAGGCCCTCAAGGCAGGAAGCGCTCGCCAGCATCGCGAAGTGGAGCGGGAGCTCGATGATGTGGCCGCACTGCAGTACACCGGAGGGACCACGGGCCTGGCCAAGGGCACCATGCTGACCCATCGTAACCTGGTGGCCAACATGGTTCAGGCCGGTCAGGCCATCGGCCCGGGTCTCGAACACGGCAAGGAGGTGGTGATCGCGCCGCTGCCGGTCTACCACATCTATACCTTTACGGTGAACTGCCTGTTTCTGATGGAGACCGGCAACCACTCACTGTTGATCACCAACCCGCGGGATCTGCCGGGGTTCGTGAAGGAGCTGCGCAAGGTGCCCTTCACCGCCTTTATCGGTCTCAACACCCTGTTCAATGCCCTGTGCAACCGCGAGGATTTCCGTTCCCTGGACTTCTCTCGCCTGCACCTGACCATCTCCGGGGGCATGGCGCTGACCAGGTCGGTGGCCGAACGCTGGAAGGAGGTCACCGGCTGCGAGATTGCCGAGGGCTACGGGCTTACCGAGACCTCTCCGGTGGTCAGCTTCAACCCCGTCGACGCGATACAGCTGGGGACCATCGGCAAGCCGGTGGCGGGAACCCGGGTCAAGGTCGTGGATGCCGATGGCAACGACCTGGCGTTCGGGGAGCCGGGCGAGCTCTGCGTCCAGGGGCCCCAGGTCATGAAGGGGTACTGGAACCGTGATGACGAGACCGCTCAGGTGATCGATGCGGGGGGGTGGTTCCACACCGGAGATATCGCCGTGCTGCAGGAAGACGGCTATATCCGCATCGTCGACCGCAAGAAGGACATGATTCTGGTCTCGGGCTTCAACGTCTATCCCAACGAGATCGAGGACGTGGTGGCGCAGCATCCCGACGTGCTGGAGGCAGCGGCGGTGGGGGTGCCCGATGCTGCCAGCGGCGAGACGATCAAGTTGTTCGTGGTGCCCCGCGGCAGCGCCGAGATCGACCCCGAGGCGTTGCGCGCCTGGTGCAAGAAGCAGCTCACCGGCTACAAGGTGCCGCGGGTCGTCGAGGTGCGCGACGAGCTGCCCAAGACGAATGTGGGCAAGGTGCTGCGTCGCCAACTCAGGGATGAGGAGCGGGAGAAGGCCGGCAAGGGCGACTGAGCCCCCGCCCTCGATTGGCCGCCGCTGTGGCCGCGGCGTTACAATAGGGCGCCCGCGTCGGAGTCTCCGGCGCGGGCTTTGTTGTCATCCCTAAGTACCAGCCCCTAGTTGTCAGTCCTTACCGGAGTCGCCGTGCCCGACGAGACCCCTGCCATCACCTCACAAAGCCTGTCCGATGCCGAGCGACTGCGCCAGTTGCGTCTCGGGCTGGATAGCGTGCTGTTGCGCGACCACCCGAGCCTGGAAAAGCGCCTCAAGGGGCTGTCGCGTCGCCTCAAGGAGGGCAAGCCGGTGGATCGCGGCCTGGCCGAGGTGGAAAAAGCCATGGCGCGTTCTCGCGGCCTGGTGGAGCGCCGTACGGCCCGGCCGGTAACGCTCAACTACCCGCCTGAGCTGCCGGTGGTAGAGCGTCGCGAGGATATCCTGGCGGCCCTTCGCGACCATCAGGTGGTAGTGGTGGCCGGCGAGACCGGCTCCGGCAAGACCACCCAGCTGCCCAAGCTCTGCCTGGAGCTTGGGCTGGGGCGGCGCGGGCTGATCGGCCATACCCAGCCACGCCGGCTGGCCGCCCGTTCGGTCGCCACGCGACTGGCCGAGGAACTCGAGACACCGCTGGGCGAGCAGGTGGGCTACCAGGTGCGCTTCACCGATCAGAGCGGCGATGACACCCTGGTCAAGCTGATGACCGACGGCATCCTGCTGGCCGAGACACGACACGACCCGGACCTGCGCCGTTACGAGGCGATCATCATCGACGAGGCCCACGAACGCAGCCTCAATATCGACTTCCTGCTCGGCTATCTGCGCCGGCTGCTGCCGCGGCGTCCCGACCTCAAGGTGATCATCACCTCGGCGACCATCGATGTGGAGCGCTTCGCCGCGCACTTCGCCCTGCCAGGCGCCGAGGGGGAGGCGACACACGCGCCGGTGGTGGAGGTCTCGGGACGCACCTACCCGGTCGAGGTGCGCTACCGACCGCTGGTGCGCGAGGCCGATGACGAAGAGGACCGCACCCTGCAGGAGGGGATCCTCCACGCCGTGGAGGAGATCGAGCGGATCGAGCGCGAGAAGGGGTGGCGTCATGGCCCCCGCGATGTGCTGGTGTTTCTGCCCGGTGAGCGCGAAATCCGCGAAACCGCCGACACCCTGCGGCGTGCCGATCTGCGTGGCACCGAGGTCCTGCCGCTCTATGCGCGGCTCTCCAATGCCGAACAGAATCGGGTCTTCGCCCCCCATGCCGGTCGGCGTATCGTGCTCTCCACCAACGTCGCCGAGACCTCGCTTACCGTGCCGGGCATCCGTTATGTGATCGATCCCGGCCTGGTGCGCATCAGTCGCTACAGCTACCGCTCCAAGATCCAGCGTCTGCCGGTAGAGCCGGTCAGTCAGGCCAGCGCCAATCAGCGCAAGGGGCGCTGCGGGCGTATTGCCGAGGGTGTATGCATTCGCCTCTATGACGAGGAGGACTTCCTCGCCCGCCCCGCCTTCACCGATCCCGAGATCCGGCGTACCAATCTGGCCTCGGTGATCCTCTCGATGCTGTCGCTCAAGCTTGGCAGCATCGAGGCGTTTCCCTTCGTCGACCCGCCGGATGCGCGCTTCATCACCGATGGTTTCAAGCTGCTGTTCGAGCTGGGCGCGGTCGACCAGGCAAGCCGCCTGACCCCCATCGGACGCAAGCTGGCCCGACTGCCCATCGACCCGCGCCTGGCGCGCATGGTGCTGGCCGGTGCCGAGCAGGGCGGGCTGCGTGATGTGCTGATCGTGGTGGCGGGCCTGGCGGTGCAGGACCCCCGTGACCGCCCGGCGGACAAGCGCCAGGCCGCGGACCAGGCTCACCGTCGCTGGCAGGATCCCGAGTCCGACTTCATGGCGCTGCTCAACCTCTGGCACGGTTTCGAGGCCGCCCGGGAAGAGCTCTCCGGCAATCGTCTCCGGCGCTGGTGCAAGGAGCGCTACATCAACTACCTGCGTATGCGCGAGTGGCAGGATACCTTCCGACAGCTGCGCCAGCTGCTGCGCGACATGCAGATCGAGGTGCCGCCACCGGCGCCTCTTCCCGTGGCCGGTGAGGGTGAGCCCACGGAGGCCACCCGTGAGGCGCGGCGTCAGAGCAGCGTGGCGCTGCATCGTGCGCTGCTGCCGGGGCTGCTCTCCCACCTGGGACTGCTCACCGAGAATCGCGACTACCTGGGGGCGCGCAATCGCAAGTTCGTGATCCACCCGGGGTCGGGGTTGGCCAAGAAGTCGCCCAAGTGGCTGATGGCCTTCGAACTGGTGGAGACCACGCGGCTCTTTGCCCGCACCGTGGCGAAGATCGACCCACGCTGGATCGAGCCAGTGGCCGGCCATCTGGTCAAGCGCAGCTACGCCGACCCGCACTGGGAAATGAAGCGGGCCCAGGTCGTCGCCAGCGAGCAGGTCACCCTCTTCGGCCTGCCCATCGTCAGTGGCAGGCGGGTGCACTATGGGCCCATCGCACCGGCCGAGGCGCGGGAGCTGTTCATCCGCCGGGCCTTGGTGGAGGGAGAGTTCAGGACCCGTGGGGAGTTCTTCACCCACAACCGGGCGCTGATCGAGGAGGTCGAGGATCTCGAGGATCGTGCTCGCAAGCGCGATATCCTGGTCGACGAGGAGAGCCTGTTTGCCTTCTACGATGAGCGCATCCCCGCCGAGATCCATCACGGCAAGGGCTTCGAGGCCTGGCGCAGCAAGGCCGAGCGCGACGATCCCGGCATCCTCAAGTTCGATCGGGATGCCCTGCTGGCCCGGGAGGCCAGCGAGGTCACCGCCAGCGACTATCCGGATGCGCTCTCGCTCAACGGGGTGCGCTACCCTCTCGACTACCACTTCGAACCGGGAGCGGTGGACGACGGGGTCACCCTCACCGTGCCGGCGGCGATGCTGCCTCAGCTGCCGCTGGCACGGCTGGAGTGGCTGGTGCCGGGCCTGCTGCGCGAGAAGTGCATCGCCCTGATGAAGTCGCTGCCCAAGTCGGTGCGACGCCAGGTGGTGCCGATCCCCGACTGGGTCGATGCCGCCCTGGAGGCCATGGTTCCCGATGATGTGCCGCTGACCGAGGCGCTGGGCGAGTTCCTGCGCCGCAGAACCGGCGTGCGGCTGCAACCCGATGACTGGCGCCTGGATCAACTCGACCCTCACCTGGTGATGAACCTGCGGGTGGTGGATCACGCCGGTGAGCCCCTGGGGCAGGGGCGTGATGCTCGTGAACTGGAGCGGCGCTTCGAGGCGGCCGCGGGGGAGGGCGCCCGGGCCCTGGCGCGACAGGCGAGTGTGGCCGATGACCTGGAAGGCCTGCCCGCGGAGGGGCTTCCCGAGTCTCGGGTGACCACTCAGGCGGGCATTCGTGTCGAGGCCTTCCCGGCGCTGGTGCCCGGGGGGGATGCCTTCCGGGTGGAGCTCTTCGATCATCCCGACAAGGCGCGTCAGGCGCATCGCGATGGCATCGTGACGTTGGCCATGCGCGAACTGCCCCAGGTCGTGCGCGAGATCGAGCGGCTCAAGGGGGTGGAGACCTGTGCGCTGCTGTTTGCCAAGGTGGGCAGCCGTCGTCAGTTCGCCGATGATCTGGTGCGTGCGGTGTTCGCCGGCACGCTGGCGGTGGCGCCGCTGCCGCGCTCCAGCGCCGACTTCGAGGCGCGCCTGGCACAATATCGGGAGGCGCTGCTGCCCGAGGCCAGGCGGCGCCTGGCCATCGTCGAGGATGCCCTGAAGGGCCATCTGGCCGTGACCAAGGCGCTGAAAGGCAACCTGAATCTGGCCCTGGCCCTGGTCTACTCTGATCTCAAGGCCCAGATGAGTCGTCTCGTGCACCCCGGCTTTATCAGTGAGGCAGGCGAGTGGCTGGAAGCGTATCCTCGCTATATGGAGGCGGCGCTGATTCGTCTGGAGAAGGCCGCACGGGAGCGCAATCGTGACCAGATGCATATGCAGCAGGTTCAGGAGCTCGAGGCGCGGTTGGCCGCGCGGCTCGAGAGCGAGCGCCGCGGCGGCATGGTGCCGCCCGAGCTTGATGAATTTCGCTGGTGGATCGAGGAGCTGCGCGTCTCGCTCTTCGCCCAGCAGCTGGGCACCGCCTTCCCCGTATCCGCGAAGCGGCTCGAGAGGCGCTGGGCAGAGATTACCGGGCGCGGGTGAGCGCCCCGTCACAATGGTCGTCGCGGCGACCCTGGCGGTCGCGGCCGCCGCAAGGAGAATGCATGAATCAAGTGGTGATAACCGGCACGGGACTCTATACGCCGGAGCACAGCATCGACAACGATGCCCTGGTGGCCTCGTTCAATGCCTGGGTGGATGCCGAGAACACGCGCCGTGAACGGGCCGGCGACGAGGAGCGCCTGGCGCACTCGAGCAGTGAGTTTATCGTCAAGGCGTCGGGCATCCACAGCCGCCATGTGCTCGATGCCGCGGGCATCCTCGATCCCGAGCGCATGCGCCCCAGGCTTCGTGAGCGTGACAACGACGAGCCCTCGATCCAGTGCGAGATGGGCGCCAGGGCCGCCCGCGAGGCCCTGGAGCGCGCCGGCCTTTCGGCCGACGCAATCGATCTGGTCATCGTCGGCTGCTCCAACCTGGAGCGTCCCTATCCGGCGCTGGCGGTGGAGCTGCAGGCCGAGCTGGGGGCCGGTGGCTACGCCTTCGACATGAACGTTGCCTGCTCCTCGGCCACCTTCGCCATCGAGACGGCGGCCAACGCCATCCGCGCCGGCAGCGCCAGTCGTGCCCTGGTGATCAATCCCGAGATCTGCTCGGCGCACCTCAACTTCCGGGATCGCGACAGTCACTTCATCTTCGGTGATGCCTGCACGGCGATCGTGCTGGAGCGTGACGACCTGGCCACTGCCACGGAGCGCTTCGAGATCCTCGGCACCCGTCTGGTGACACGCTTCTCCAATGCGATCCGCAACAATGCCGGCTTCCTGAATCGCGTGACCGATGCCGATCCGTTGGCCGTGGACAAGCTCTTCGTGCAGGAGGGGCGGCGGGTCTTCAAGGAGGTGTGCCCGATGGTGGCGACGCTGATCCGTGATCATCTGCAGAGCCTGGGGCTGGGGGGCGATGACCTGGCCCGCCTGTGGCTGCACCAGGCCAACCGGCACATGAACGATCTGATCGCTCGTCGCGTGCTGGGGCGTGACCCCGATGAGCATGAGGCGCCGGTGATCCTCGACCGCTATGCCAACACGAGCTCGGCAGGCTCGATCATCGCCTTCCATCTGCACCGGGGTGATCTGGCCGCCGGCGACAATGGCGTGATCTGCTCGTTCGGTGCCGGCTACAGTGCCGGCAGCGTGGTGGTTCGGCGCGTCTGATACCAGAAATTCAGGGAGATGATGATGAGCGATGCCAAGGGGCACGAAAGACGGGTATGGCGTGGAGTGCTGGCGCTGGCTGTTGCCGGGCTATTGGCCGGATGCGCGAGCGGTGGCACGCAGCAGGAGCGTCATCCCGATGACCCCTGGGAAGGCTTCAACCGCAAGGTGTTCGCCTTCAATGATGTGCTGGACCGTTATGCGCTCAAGCCGGTGGCACGGGCCTACCGCTTCGTCACGCCGGACCCGGTGGAGACCGGCGTGGGTAATGTCTTCTCCAACCTGGGTGAGCCGCGTACCGCGCTCAACAGCCTGCTGCAGGGCAAGCCTCGCAATGCCAGTGTTGCCACGGCGCGTTTCCTGATCAACACCACGGTGGGCGTGGGGGGACTGTGGGACGTCGCCAGCCGCCTGGAGGTCACCGGCAGGGAGGAGGACTTCGGCCAGACCCTCGGCGTCTGGGGGTGGGAGGAGTCGCGCTACCTGGTACTGCCGCTGTTCGGTCCTAGCACCGTGCGTGATGCCGGTGGCCGACCCGTGGACATGTACTCCTACCCGACGACCTATATCGAGGATGACGAAACACGCCTGGGGCTGACGGCGCTGCGTCTCGTCGACACGCGGGCGGGCCTACTCGATCAGGAGTCGCTGATCCAGGGGGATCGCTACAGCTTTGTGCGTGATGCCTGGCTGCAGCAGCGTCGCTTCGAGGTCAGTGATGGTGAGTTGGGAGACGACCCCTTCGCCAGCGACGAATTCAATTTCGACGATGGCGATTTCGACGACGCCTTTGCCGACTGAGGCCTGAGCATGGAACGTCCCAAGCAGCTGATCGGCGTGATCGATGAGCCGGGTCCGGCACGTGATGCGCTGGCCGAGACCATCGCCCGGGATGGCCTGGCGGTGGTGGCCGTCGCCGACAGTGAGGCACTGCCGCCCGAGGTGGCGCTGGCGGTGGCCCATGTGCGGGCCGTGCCGGCCGCCGACTGGCCAGCGCTATGCGAGAGCCTGCCGACCCTGGTGGTCAGCGACAGCCGCGATGCCCCGGACCTGCTCTCGGCGGTGGATGCGGGGCTGGTGGACTATATCGTGGAGCCGCGTCGCCACGGTCAGCTGCTGCGACGCATGATCCGCAAGGCGATTCGGCTGCATGACCTCGAGGAGGCACGCCGCCGCGACAAGCTGCGCCTGGAGGAGCTCAACGAGACCCTCGAGACCCATCTGGCGATGTTGCGTCTCGACCAGCAGGCCGGCGGCCAGATCCAGCGCAAGCTGCTGCCGCCCAGGCCCCAGTCCCTGGGTGGCGTCACCTGTGACTACTGGTTTGCTCCCTATCTCTACCTCTCGGGAGATTTCCTCGACTTCCACCTTCTCGACGAGCGCTATCTGCTGTTCTACTTCGCCGATGTCTCGGGGCATGGGGCGTCATCGGCCTTCGTCACGGTGCTGCTCAAGTACCTGGCCAATCGTTGGCAGACCGAGTGGGATGGTGCGCACCCCGAGGCGCTGCCGGCACGCTGGCTGGCGGACCTCAACAAGGAACTGCTGGAGACCGGCATCGGCAAGCATGCCACCCTGTTTGTGGGTATCATTGACCTTGAGCGTCGCTATCTGCACTATTCGCTGGGCGCGCAGCTGCCCATGCCTCTGCTGGTGGTGGATGGCAAGGTGACCAGCCTGGCGGGCGAGGGCATGCCGGTCGGGCTCTTTCCGGGCGCCGACTACCCGACCCTGGGCTGTTCGCTGCCGGAACGCTTTCACCTGTGGCTCTGTTCGGATGGCGTTCTGGAGTGCCTGCCGGGCGATACCCTCGACTCGCGGCTGATGGAACTCGAGCGGCAGGTTCAGGCCAGCGCGACGCTGGCGGACCTCAAGGGCCAGATTGGCCTTGACCTCGCGCCGGGCGATGAGACATTGCCCGACGACCTGACGATCATGATGTTGAGCGGATTTGGCCATGCTGATTCATGAAGGGCGCATCAAGGCGGCATTCGATGCCGGCGTATTCGTCCTCAAGCTGTGCGGTGACGTACGGCTGACACTCTGTGCCACCCTGGACCGTCAGGCCCAGCAGCTGGCGAGCACCCCGGGTCTCGAGTCGCTGATCATCGACCTGCGTGACGCCAGCAACGTGGACTCCACCGCGCTGGGCTTTCTGGCCAAGGTGGCCATGGCCGTCCAGGGGCGGCTGGCGGAGCGACCCACCATCGTGGTTGACAACCCCGACGTTCAGCGCATGCTGGATGTGATGGGTTTCTCGCGTTTCTTCACCATGGTGGAATCGCCCATCACCGAGGTCTGTGAGCTCTGCGATCTGCCCGAGATCCCCACCGATGTCGAGGAGACCCGGCGGCGGATCCTCGAGGCGCATCGCATCCTGATGCGCATGAACGAGCACAACCGCGAGGAGTTCCAGCCTCTCGTGGAGATGCTCGAGGCTCAGGAAGACGCCTCCCGTCAGTAGTGAGGGAAGAAACCAGTGCTAATGGTAGATAGCTCTACTCGGGGCTGATCTGGCGGCAAGACCCGGAGCGCCGGACCGACGAGGAGGCGCTGTAAACCCCTCCCTGGGCGCTACCGATGCCATCCATGGCATAGGACCTCCTCTTCGGCTTGTCCCCAGCGCCCCGCATGCACCGTAACGAGTAGAAGCCTGCAGGCTAGCCCCTTCTTAGCTCACTCAGCAGGCTTTCGAGCTTGCGCTGGTCGTCCATGAACTTGCGAATCCCCTCGGCCAGCTTCTCGGTGGCCATGGCATCCTCGTTGAATGCCCAGCGAAACTCGGCCTCGTCCAGTGGTTCCGGGGGGCGGGTCTCGGCGCCCTGGGGCGTCAGCCGTCGCTTGAGATGGCCACGGGACTCGGCAAGCTCGGCGAGCAGGGCCGGGGAGATGGTCAGGCGGTCGCAGCCCGCCAGGGCGAGAATCTCGCCGCTGTTGCGGAAGCTGGCGCCCATCACGATGGTCTGATAGCCGTGACCCTTGTAGTGCTCATAGATGCGTTTCACCGAGCGAACACCGGGGTCGTTGTCGCCGCTGAAGTCGGCCTCCGGCTGCTGTGCCTTGTGCCAGTCCAGGATGCGCCCCACGAAGGGTGAGATCAGGGTGACGCCCGCGTCGGCGCAGGCCTGTGCCTGGGTGAAGCTGAACAGCAGCGTGAGGTTGGTATGGATGTCCTCTCGCTCCAGCTGGCGTGCGGCGCGGATGCCCTCCCAGGTGGCGGCGACCTTGATCAGGATGCGCTCGGGACCCACGCCATGACGCGCGTAGCGTTCGATCAGCGAGTGGGCTCGCGCCAGGGTGGCGTCGGTATCGAAGGAGAGGCGAGCGCTCACCTCGGTGGACACATAGCCAGGCACCAGTTCGCTGATCTCGCTGCCGATTTCCACCGCCACCGCGTCCAGGGCGTCATCGAGATCGATGGCCGAACGAGCGATCTCGCCGAGACGCTGGCGGCGCGCATCCTGCTGGGCCGCCTGCAGGATCAGCGAGGGGTTGGTGGTGGCATCGCTGGGCTGGAAGCGACGGATGGCCTCGATGTCGCCGGTGTCGGCGACTACCGTGGTCATGTCCTTGAGTTGTGATAGAAGATCGTCGGCCATTGGATGCTCCTCCTTGAAGTAGATTCCCACTCTAGCAAGCTAGCCGGGGAGCGAACAGATCCGGCAGGCCGCGGCGTTATCGGTTATTATTTGCAGGCTATTTAACCCTTTCATGCTTTCCGCGAGGAGTCGCCTTGACGCTCAACGCCCGCCGCCTGGCACTGCTGGTTGCGGCCAATACCGCGCTCGCACCCTTCGCCATCGATGCCTACCTGCCGGCGATGGCCGCCCTGGCGGAGGATATCGGCGCCAGCATTCATCATACCGAACTGTCACTGTCGGCCTTTCTGGCCGGCTTTGCCCTGGGTCAGCTGATCTTCGGGCCCGTCTCCGATCGGGTGGGGCGCAAGCCGGTGCTGCTCGGTGGCCTGGTGGTGTTCCTGCTCGCCAGCCTGGTGATCACCAGCGTGGGCTCGCTGCCTGAGCTGCTGGCGTGGCGCTTCGTCCAGGCCCTGGGCGGTGGCGCCACCGTGGTCAACTCGGCGGCCATCGTGCGCGACTGCTTCCACGGTCGCGAAGCGGCCAAGGTGATGTCGACCATGGCCATCATCATGCTGATGGCGCCGCTGGCGGCGCCGGTGGTCGGCAGCGCCTTGCTCTATCTGGGCGACTGGTGGTTGATCTTCGTGTTCCTGGCCGTCTACGCGGGCTTCCTGATGTGGCTGCTGGGTACGCGCCTTCCCGAGACGCGCGCCCCCGGGCGCTTCGCGACCACGCCACGACAGGTGCTGGGCAACTACGTGTCGGTGCTGCGCGACCGCCGTGCCATGGGCTTTATCGCCGCCGCGTCGATGACATTCGCCGGCCTGTTTGCCTTCGTCACCGCCTCGCCGTTTCTCTATCTGGAGCACTTCGGGCTGACGCCCTCGCTCTATCCGCTGGTATTTGGCGTCAATGTGGTGATCATGGTGGCCGCCAACCGCCTCAATATCCGTCTGCTGAGGTGGTATACGCCGCTGCAGAACCTGCGCCTGGGCCTCGGGGTTCAACTGGTGGCGGGTCTTGGGCTGGCGTTGGTGGTGGCCACGGGGCTGGAGTCGCTGGTCACCATGGTGCCGTTGATCATGCTGTTTGCCGGCACCATCGGTCTGGTGGCCCCCAATGCGATTACCTCGCTGCTCGATCGCTTCCCGCATATGAGTGCCACGGCGGCGGCCCTGCAGGGCAGCATCCAGTTCTCCTGCGGTGCACTGGCCGGGGTCCTGGTCGGAGCCTTCGAGATCGACAGTGCCTGGCCCATGGTGGGCACCATGCTCGGGGCGACGCTGCTGGCGAACCTGGGTATTCGTGTGCTGGCAGGCACGGCAGAGCAGGAGCAGCGGGCTCATGGCTGAGCAGCTGTGGCTTGGTAGTTTCGAGATGAGCGGCGCCACCTGGCTGGGCTGTGCCCTGGTGCTGGCGCTCGGGGCCTTCGTGCAGCGTGCCACGGGCTTCGGTCTGGCGGTGGTGGGGGCCCCTCTGCTGTTGCTGCTGGAACCACGCCTGGTGCCGGTGGTGCTGGTGCTGTTCGGCTTTACCGTCTCGCTGCTGACCCTGCGCTACTACCACCATGAGGTACGCCTTGGCGAGATCGGCGCGGCCCTGGTGGGGCGATTGCCCGGCAACGGGCTGGGCGCCTGGCTGCTGCTGGCCGCCCCGATGGCAGCATTGGAAAAGCTGATCGCCGTCAGCGTGCTGTTTACCGTCGTGGTGACCCTGTTCCGCCTGCGCCTGCCGGTCAACCGCGGCACCCTGTTCGGCGCCGGCGTGCTATCCGGCCTCTTCGGCACGGTGGCGGCCATCGGTGGGCCACCGATGGTGTTGCTGCTGCATGGGTTTTCACCCGATCGCCTGCGCGGGACCCTCTCGGCCTTCTTCGTGGTGACCTCGTTGATGACCCTGGCCACCCTGGCGCTGGTCGGGCAGGTCTCGGCCTGGCAGCTGGGCATGGCCCTCAGCTTTATCCCGGCGGTGTTGTTCGGCACCTGGTTGGCCAACCGTGTCGCCCACCGCGTCGATCGTCGCCTGCTGCAGGGCGCCTCGCTGGCGCTCTGTACCCTGGCGGCGCTGGGGCTGCTTCTGTAGCGAGAGTCTTCCAGCGAGAGCCATGGGGTGCGTGGATTCTCTGATGGGCCCAGCGATGTCATAAAGCTGTCATCTGTGTGGGGCAAGGTGTGTGTCGCGAAGGTTGCACACCGTACCCATCAGGAGATCGCTCCATGAATCGCATCCTCACCAGCCGCACACTCAAGACCACGGCGATTGCCGCCGCCGTCATGGGCATGGCCACCGTGGCCCACGCCCGTGACCAGATTCGCATCGTCGGCTCCAGCACCGTCTATCCGTTCGCCAGCTACGTGACCGAGGAGTTCGGTGCGGTGACCGAGTTTCCGACACCGGTCATCGAGTCCACCGGCTCCGGCGGCGGCATTCGTCTGTTCTGCAATGGGGTGGGCGAGGGGACGCCGGATATCTCCAATGCCTCGCGTCGCATCAAGGCCGCCGAGCTCGAGCGCTGCATCGAGAATGGCGTGACCGATGTCACCGAGGTCAAGATCGGCTCGGACGGCATCGTCTTTGCCCAGTCCAGTACCAACGAGGGGGTCGATCTGACCCTGGAGCAGCTGTTCCTGGCGGTCGCCGCCAAGGTGCCCGGACAGGGTGACAAGCAGGGCGAGCTGGTCGACAACCCCTACCAGAAGTGGAGCGATATCGACGCCTCCCTGCCGGAGCGCGAGATCTCCATCTACGGTCCGCCGAGCACCTCCGGTACCCGTGATGCCTTCGAGGAGCTGGTCATGGAGGCCGTCTCCGAAGAGATCGATGGCTATGGCGGCGAGGGCTATACCGATATCCGCGCCGATGGCGCCTATATCGATGCCGGCGAGAACGACAACCTGATCGTGCAGCGCCTCACCGAGGACACCGGCGCCTTCGGCATCTTCGGCTACTCCTTCCTGGTCGAGAACCCCAACGCCCTGATCGCCGCGGATATTGACGGTGTCGAGGCCGAGCCCGAGGCGATCAGCGCCGGCGACTATCCCATCGCGCGCTCGCTGTTCTTCTACGTCAAGAACCAGCACGCCGACGCCGTACCCCCGCTGTATGAGTACGTCGACATGTTCGTCTCCGAGATGATGATCGGTGAGGGGGGGTATCTGGGTGACCTGGGGCTGATCCCGCTACCCGAGGGGGAGCGCGAGCAGACCCGCGAGAAGGTCGCCAACCGCGCCGCACTGCAGGTCGCCGATCTGTAAGGGAGCAGTACTCGGGCAAGGATGCCTGACCCGGCCGGCAGCCCTGGCTGCCGGCCGCTGCACCTTCCGACAGCCCGACTGTCGATGAAAGCCATCGAGAGATCCCTATGCAGACCGATCAACTTCTTTCCCTGTTCGGCGGCGTGTTGCTGCTGCTGGGTCTGATCGCCTTCTTCCTGGGGCGTGCCAAGGCCGCGCGGGTGCGCGCCGGTGGCACGACCATGCATGCACAGCCTGACCAGTATGCCTGGTTTGCGGTACTCGCCACCGCCGGTCCGGCCATCGCGGTAAGCGCGGTGGGGGCCTTCCTGTTGCTGTTGCTGGAGGTCGAGATTCCCGAACTCGGCCTGCTGGCCGGCAGCCTGGCGGTGGCCGCCATCGGGCTGGGGTTGGGGATGCGCCAGGTAAGGCCCGACTTCCATGCCCGCAAGGCGATCGAACGGGTGATTCGTGGTGCGCTGCTCACCGCGGCGCTGATCTCCATCCTGACCACCTTCGGCATCCTGATCTCCATCGTCTTCGAGGCCCTGCGCTTCTTCCAGATGCACAGCTTCTGGGAGTTCATCACCGGCACGGTCTGGAATCCCGGGGCGAGCTTCCTGGCCGCCGCCGGACGCGCCGAGGAGGGCGCCAGCGCCGCCCAGTTCGGCTCGCTGCCGTTATTCGCCGGCACCTTCATGATCACCGCCATCGCCATGCTGGTCGCCATTCCCGTCGGCCTGCTGGCGGCGATCTACATGGCCGAGTTCGCCCCCCGGGGGGTGCGCACCCTGGCCAAGCCGACCCTGGAGGTGCTGGCCGGCATCCCCACCGTGGTCTACGGCTTCTTCGCCGCCATCACCGTGGCGCCGATCATCGTCTCCATCGCCAATGCCTTCGGCCTGGACGCCGCCTTCAACAACGCCGTGGCGCCGGGGATCGTGATGGGCATCATGATCATTCCCTTTATCTCATCGCTCTCCGACGACGTGATCAATTCGGTACCCGACAGCATGCGCCAGGGGGCACTGGCGCTGGGCATGACCAAGGGCGAGACCATTCGCGACGTGGTCCTCCCCGCGGCGCTGCCCGGGATCATCTCCGCCTCGCTACTGGCGGTCTCCCGGGCGCTGGGCGAGACCATGATCGTGGTGATGGCGGCGGGCATGCGCCCCAACCTTACCGCCAACCCCTTCGAGGACATGACCACGGTGACGGTACGCATCGTCGCCGCGCTGACCGGTGACCTGGAGTTCGAGAGCGCCGAGACCCTCTCGGCCTTCGCCCTGGGACTGGTGCTGTTCGCAGTCACCCTGAGCCTGAATCTGGTCTCGGTGCTGATGATCCGTCGCTTCCGCGAGAAGTATCGCGTCAATAACCTGTAACGCCGAGGAATCGCCGAGATGAGTCAAACCTTCGACGAGATCAGCGCCCAGCTGCGCCGCCGCCATCGCCGCTCGGCGCGGCTCAAGTGGGTCTCCATGGGCGCCCTGGGACTGGCCGGCCTGTTCCTCCTGTGGTTCTTCTCTGACATGCTGAGCAAGGGGCTGCCGGCCTTTCAGCAGGCGCAGATCCAGGTGGAGGTCGACTACAACGAGAATGCCGCCCGCATGGGGCGGGCCGCCCTCGACCGCGACCTGTCACGCCTGGTGAGCCGCACCTTCGAGCGCATGATCCCCGTGCAGATGCGCGAGAATCCCGAGCTGCTGGGCAGCAAGGAGACGCGCTGGGTGCTGGCCGACAGCGAGGTCGACCAGTACCTCAAGGGGCATCGTCACAAGCTCAACGACGCCCAGCGGGTCCTGGTCGACGAGCTGAAGGCCGAGGGGCGGGTCGAGCTGCGCTTCAATACCACCTTCTTCACCACCGGCGACTCCAAGATGCCCGAGGCCTCGGGCATCCTCTCCGCCGCGGTCGGCACCATCATGACCCTGCTGGTGACCCTGGCCATCGCCTTTCCGATCGGGGTGATGACGGCGGTCTACCTGGAGGAGTTCGCCCCGGACAACCGTTTCACCCAGTTGATCGAGATCAATATCAATAACCTGGCGGCGATCCCCTCGATCCTGTTCGGGCTGCTGGGGCTGGCGATCTTCATCAACGTCTTCGGAGTGCCGCGCTCCTCGCCGCTGGTGGGCGGCATGACCCTGGCGCTGATGACCCTGCCGGTAATCATCATTGCCACCCGCACGGCGCTGCGCAGCGTGCCGGACGCCATCCGTCACGCGGCCTTCGGCGTGGGCTGCTCGCGTTGGCAGGTGGTCCGCGACCATGTGCTGCCGCTGGCCATGCCCGGCATCATGACCGGCTCCATCATCGGTCTGGCCCAGGCCATGGGAGAGACCGCGCCGTTGATCATCGTCGGCATGGTGGCCTTTATCCCCGATGTCTCGGCCTCCTTGACAGAGGCCGCCACGGTGCTGCCTGCCCAGGTGTTCACCTGGGCCGGGGAGCCCGAGAAGGCCTTCGTCGAGAAGACCGCCGGGGGCATCCTGGTCCTGCTGGCCATCCTGATCTTCCTGAATGCCACCGCCGTCATCCTGCGCAAGAAATTCGAGCGTCGCTGGTAAGCCGGCGCGCCATGGAGACCACCGATATGACTTTCCAAGCCAACCCCCGTCACCTTGCCGGTTCCACACCCCGGGTGGGGCAGCCCCATACCCGCAACGAGGACGCCTGCCATGATCTCAGCATCCGCGTGCGTGACCTCAATCTCTGGTACGGTGAGAGTCAGGCGCTCAAGGGCCTCGATATCGACCTGTTCCAGAAGAACATCACCGCATTGATCGGCCCCTCCGGCTGTGGCAAGTCGACCTTCCTGCGCTGTCTCAACCGCATGAACGACCTGATCCCCGGTGTGCGCATCGAGGGTCTGGTGGAGATGGATGGGCGTGACGTCAACCAGGTGAAGATGGACGAGGTGGCGCTACGCCGCCGGGTGGGCATGGTATTCCAGAAGCCCAACCCCTTCCCCAAGTCGATCTACGAGAACATCGCCTATGCCCCGCGCATGCACGACCTGGTCAGCCGCAAGCCCGAGCAGGATGAACTGGTGGAGAAGGCGCTGCGCGATGCCGGCCTGTGGGAGGAGGTCAAGGACAAGTTGCATCAGCCCGGCACCTCGCTCTCCGGCGGCCAGCAGCAGCGCCTGTGCATCGCTCGAGCCATCGCCGTGCAGCCCGACGTGATCCTGATGGATGAGCCCACCTCGGCGCTGGACCCGATCTCCACCGCCACCATCGAGGACCTGATGGACCGCCTCAAGAAGCAGTTCACCATCATCACGGTGACCCATAACATGCAGCAGGCGGCACGCGTGGCGGACTACACGGCCTTCTTCCACCTCGGTGAGATCATCGAGTACAACGATACCCGGACGATGTTTGCCAACCCCGCCACCAGGAAGGCCGAGGACTACATCACCGGCCGCTACGGCTGAGGGACGTCAGAGGCTGGATATCGGAGATTGAGAGCACCACGGGGAGGCTTTGGCCTCCCCGTCGTCGCCTGTGCGTGTCATGGGATTGACATCGCGGCGGTATATATATGGAATTCCAGATATCGATTTCCTCCGGCGAGAGAGCATCATGACCCTACGAATCGGCATCAACGGCTTCGGGCGCATCGGTCGCCTGGTGCTGCGCAGTCTCTGGCCCCGCGTGGAGGCCGGTGAGGTGGAGCTTGTCCACCTCAACGACCCGGGCGGTGACGCCGCGACCTTCGCCCATCTGCTGGAGTTCGATTCGGTCCATGGTCAGTGGTCGCCGGGGCAGGGGATCCAGGCGGAATCCGAGGCGCTGGTGATCGACGGCCGACGGATGACCTTCGGTGCCAGCAAGGCGCCGGAAGAGGGCGACTGGTCGAGCTGTCGGGTGGTCATCGAGTGTTCCGGCAGGCTCAGGACCGAGAAGGCCCTGCAGGCCTATCTCGACCAGGGCGTCGAGCGGGTGGTGGTCAGCGCGCCGGTCAAGGCGGAGGGGGTGCTCAATGTGGTGGTGGGCGTCAATGATCACCAGTACGATCCCGATGCCCATCGCATCGTCACCGCGGCGAGCTGTACCACCAACTGTCTGGCACCGGTGGTCAAGGTGGTCCACGAGACCTTCGGCATTCGTCACGGCTCGATGACCACGGTGCACGATATCACCAATACTCAGGTCATCCTCGATACCCCCAGCTCGCCGAGCAGCCCCGACCTGCGCCGCTCGCGAGCCTGCGGCATGAGCCTGATTCCCACCACCACCGGTTCGGCCAAGGCGATCACCGCCATCTTCCCCGAACTCGAGGGCAAGCTGAACGGCCATGCGGTGCGTGTGCCGCTGGCCAATGCCTCGCTCACCGACATGGTGTTTGAGCTCGAGCGAGAGGTCAGCGCGGAGGAGGTCAATGCGGCGCTGGAGGCCGCCGCCGAGGGGGAACTTGCCGGCATTCTGGGCTTTGAAAGGCGCCCGCTGGTCTCCATCGACTACCGCACCGACCCCCGCAGCTCGATCATCGATGCACTCTCGACCCTGGTCATCAACGGCACCCAGCTCAAGCTCTACGCCTGGTACGACAACGAGTGGGGCTACGTCAATCGCACCGCAGAGCTGGTCCTCAGGGTAGGCGCCCAGCGGATGGGACGTGGCTGATTCCCTCGCCTCTCGCGTCAGGGCACTGCCCTTCGAGGTGCGTCAGTACCTGTTGATCACCGGTAACTACTGGGCCTTCACCCTGACCGATGGCGCGCTGCGCATGCTGGTGGTGCTCCATTTCCACCAGTTGGGCTACTCGCCGCTGGAAGTGGCCATGCTGTTCCTCTTCTACGAGGCCTTCGGCGTGGTCACCAACCTGGTGGGGGGCTGGCTGGGCGCCCGGCTGGGGCTCAATCGCACCATGAACCTGGGACTCGGCCTGCAGATCCTGGCCCTGGCCATGCTGCTGGTGCCGGCCACGGCGCTAAGCGTGCCCTGGGTGATGACGGCCCAGGCGCTCTCGGGAGTCGCCAAGGATCTCAACAAGATGAGCGCCAAGAGCGCGGTCAGGGTGCTGGTGCCCGGGGATAGCGTCGGCGCCGGTAGTGCCCTCTACCGCTGGGTGGCGATCCTTACCGGCTCCAAGAATGCGCTGAAGGGTGCCGGCTTCTTCCTGGGCGGTGCACTGCTGGCGCTGATCGGTTTTCGAGCCGCGGTGCTGGTGATGGCGCTGATGCTCTGCGGGGTGCTGGTGCTGTCACTCTGGCGGCTTACCGCCGATCTGGGCCGCCAGACGCGCAAGCCGAAGTTCCGCGAGGTGTTCTCCTCCTCAAGGGCCGTCAATGTGCTCTCGGCGGCCCGGCTCTGCCTGTTTGCCTCCCGGGATGTCTGGTTCGTGGTGGCCCTGCCGGTGTTTCTCTTCGAGCAGCACGGCTGGAGTCACTGGACGGTGGGCGGTCTGCTGGCGATATGGGTCATCGGCTATGGCGGGGTTCAGACCCAGGCGCCACGGCTGACCGGCCTGGTCAAGGGCGGGGCGCGAGGCGTTACGGTCTTCTGGGCTCTAGCCCTAGCCGGGCTTCCGGCCCTGCTGGCGCTGTTGCCACTGGCCGAGGTGGGCGCGCTGGTGACGGGCCTGCTGGCCTTCGGCGTACTGTTCGCCGTGAACTCCAGCTGGCACAGCTACCTGATCGTCCACTATGCGCGCGCCGATGGCGTCTCCATGGACGTGGGCTTCTACTACATGGCCAATGCCATGGGGCGCCTCGCCGGCACCCTGCTCTCCGGCTGGGTCTACCAAACCCATGGCCTGGCCGCCTGCCTGTGGATCTCGGCGGCCCTGGTGGTGGCCAGCGCCCTGATGGCCCTGGCCCTGCCCAGGGAGGCCCGGGCCTGAACCTGGCCCGGGCCGTGGCGTAGAATGGCCGAGAGCCTCGACAAGGAATTCTCGATGACGCTGGACCCGCTGCGCCTGTTCAAGTGCCTGAGTGACGAGACGCGCCTGATGCTCACCCTGCTGGTCCTGCGCGAGGGGGAGCTGTGTGTCTGCGAGATGACCCATGCCCTGGAGGCCTCGCAACCCAAGGTCTCCCGTCATCTCGCCCAGCTGCGCCACTGCGGACTGCTCAACGATCGCCGCGAGGGCCAGTGGGTCTACTACGGCCTGGCACCGGCACTGCCCGGCTGGGCGGCGGCCGCGCTGGAGGCCGCGGCCGAGGGGCACGCAGGCGCCCTTGTCACCCTGCAGGAGCGCCTGGCGCACATGGGCAATCGCCCGGAGCGGCGAGCGGCACTGTGCTGATCAGTCTTGGCGTCTCTCGGCATCGATGACGGGAGACGCCTGCTGTTCGGTCAGGCGTCGCATGGCCCAGAGGCCCAGCAGCGGCCCCGGCAGCAGCCACCACACCACCCAGGCTCCTTGAAGAGACCATAGCGAGGTGGTCAGTGAGATGGCGGGAATGGTGAGCGCGAAACCCACGGTGTTCATGACTGCCAGGGTCGAGCCGACCCGTTCGCGAGGGGCACTGGCCGCGGCCAGGGCCGAGAACTGCGGCGAATCGGCGATCACGCTGAGGCCCCACAGGGCCAGTAGCCCCAGCAGCAGCCAGGGCGGTAGCCAGGTCATCAGCGGGTAGGCCAGGCAGATCAGCCCCGAGACAATCAGCGCCCAGCGTGCCACCCACAGGCTGCCGAGCCTTCGGCTCAGCTCTCCGCCGCCCACACAGCCGCAAAGCCCCAAGGCGATGATGCCAAACGACAGCCAGGGAACCCAGGCGAGGGAGGCGTCGAGACGTGCCACCTCCCTGGCGACCAGGAAGGGCACCAGCGTCCACAGTGCATAGAGCTCCCAGCAGTGTCCGAAGTAGCCTCCGGCCACGGCGCGAAACCGCCCCTCGCCAAGGGCCGCCAGCCCCTCGGTCAGTCTTGCACTGCCGCTCGAAGGGGGCAGATGAGGACCGTCGCCAAGGCGCCGGATCAGGCCGCCGCCGATTAGTGCCAGCAGTGAGGCCCCCAGCAGCGGCCACTCCCAGGGCAGGCCGATGGTGATGCCGCGCAGCAGGTGGGGCAGGGCGGTGCCCAGGGTCAGCATGCCCACCAGCCAGGCCAGGGCCGCCCCGGTGTGCTTCGGGGTCCAGCCGATCACCAGCTTCATGCCCAGCGGGTAAATGCCGGCGAGGCACAGCCCGGTCAGCAGGCGCAAGGTAAGCGCCAGGGGCAGATGGTCGGCTACCAGCACGAAGCCGGCATTGGCCAGGGCGCCGGCAAGGCTGGAGACGGCGAAGAGTCGGCTGGCGCGGAAGCGGTCGGCCAGGCCGGTGGTGGCGATTAACAGCGTTCCGGCGATAAAGCCTGTCTGCACGGCTAGGGTCAGGTGACCCAGGCCCGTCTCGGAGAGGCCCAGATCGCGCGACAGGGAGTGTCCCACGCCGTTGACGGAGAACCATAGCGAGGTACCGAACAGCTGGGCCAGCACGATGATAAGCAGCGGGAAGCGCCGCAGGAGGGTCGCCGTCATTGTCTGATCCTCACCGGAGGGCGCCGCGATGCAAGGGGGTTACCTGGCCAGGGGCGCGCCGTCCACGTAGAGATGACGGAAGGGGCCCCACCCCTCGAGGTCGACACGCAGCCCCTCGTCGGCCAGCTCCGGGGCAATATAGAGTGTGATCCCCTCGTGGTCGAGGCAACGATAGCGCTGTGGCGTCGCGGGGGCAGCGGCGTCCGCCACGGCGAGACTGGCCAGGCTGCCGCAGCAGCCGTGGCGTGGCGCGAGGCGCACCGTGACGATGCTGCCGCGGTCTTGCAGCCAGGTCCGGGCGCGCGCACTGAACTCGATGGCCATGGGTCAGCTCCTCGTGGCGTCGCCGGCCGGTGTGGCGGCCGGGAAGCGGGATCGGGTGGTATTGGCGATGCGCACCAGCGCCACCCATACCGAGAGAAAACGCTCGAAGAGCCCCATGCCCTCCGAGGTATCAGGGGGCCGTGCTGACTGATGTGTAGCCATGGCGTGACTCCTGTCAGATGGCGCGCTGGTTGACACGGTTGGCTGGCTGCTCGGCCGACTCCTTGCGTTCGGAGTAGCGTTCGAGACCGGGCAGGTCGTTACTCGGCGAGCTGATCACGCTGTTTCCGATAAGGCGGGTCGATGAGTTCGAAGATGTCCGTGCCGACAATATATGATTTTTCCATATATTCTCAATAAGGTTGCCGTGTTGTTGCCTGGAGACTGTCTTGTCGACTATCGATGCCCTGAGCCTGGAGCGGCTCGCGGTGGGTGAGCTCGCCGATGCAAGCCTGACCATCCATGCTGGCGAGGTTCACTGCCTTTCCGGCCCCAGCGGTTCGGGCAAGAGCCGCCTGCTGCGTGCCGTGGCTGATCTTGAGCCACATGGTGGCCAGGTATGGTTGGGCGATATTGCCCAGTCATCACTGCCGGCGCATGCGTGGCGAGCGAAGGTCATGCTGGTACCCGCGGAGAGTCAGTGGTGGGCGGAGCGGGTGGGCGAGCATATGCCCCGACCCAGTGACACGGACCTGGAGGCGTTGGGGTTTACCCCAGAAGTGCTGGACTGGCAGGTGGCGCGGCTCTCCTCCGGAGAGAAGCAGCGCCTGGCACTGTTGCGGGCGATCAGCCGTGAGCCGGCAGCCCTGCTGCTCGATGAGCCCACCGCCAATCTGGACGACGCCACCACCCGACGGATCGAGACCTGGTTGTCCCAGCGCATCCGGGAGCGGGGCTGGCCGGTGATCTGGGTCGCCCACAACCCTGACCAGATCGCCCGGGTGGCACAACGCCACTGGCGCATCGCGGGCAGCGAGCTGATAGAGGTGGCGGCATGGATGTGATTGCGCTTGCCTGGTGGCAGCTGGCCCTGGCGGCCTTGATGGTGGTGGCGCTGGCCGGCTGCACCGCTGTTGCCAGGCTGGGGATGGGACGCAGCCTGCTCATCGCCGCGTCGCGCACGGTGATCCAGCTGGCGCTGATTGGTCTGGTGCTCGAGGCGCTGTTCGCCTCGGCACGCCTGTACTGGGTGGCACTGATGGCGCTCGCCATGCTGCTGATCGCCGGACGCGAGGTGATGGCGCGCCAGCGGCGTCGTCTGCTCGGCGGCTGGGCCTTCGGTATCGGCACCGTGGCGATGTTCCTGTCGTCGTTCAGCGTCACCGTGCTGACGCTGACCCTGATCATCGGCCCGGAGCCCTGGTATCGCCCCCAGTATGCCATCCCGCTGCTGGGCATGATGCTCGGCAACACCATGACCGGCGTGGCCCTGGCGATGGACCGGCTCACCGACACCGCCTGGCGCCAGCGAGCCGCGATCGAGAACCGCCTGATGCTCGGTGAGCCTTGGCAGCAGGCGGTCGGCGATATTCGCCGCGAGGCGATGCGCAGCGGCCTGATGCCGATGATCAACGCCATGGCCGCCGCCGGGGTGGTCAGCCTGCCGGGGATGATGACCGGCCAGATACTGGCCGGCACGTCGCCGGGGCTGGCGGTTAAGTATCAGATTCTTATCATGTTCACCATCACCCTGGGTACCGGCTTCGGCACCCTGGCCGCGGTGGCAGCGGGAAGTCGACGGCTGTTCGATGACCGCCAGCGACTGCGCCTGGATCGCCTGTCTCGCCCCAGGGGATAGCTGGCCCCCGCTTGCTCTTAATCGATCAGCTCGACGGCCACCGCCGTGGCTTCACCGCCGCCGATGCAAAGGCTGGCGATGCCGCGCTTGCCACCCTTGGTGCGCAGGGCGTGGATCAGGGTCGCGATGATACGCGAGCCGGTGGAGCCGATGGGGTGGCCCTGGGCGCAGGCACCGCCGAAGACGTTGACCTTGTCATGGGGGATATCGAGTCCGTCCATGGCCAGCAGGGTGACCACGGCGAAGGCCTCGTTGATCTCGAACAGGTCGACGTCGTCCACGCTCCAGTCGAGCTTCTTCAATAGCTTGTCGATGGCGCCCACCGGGGCGATGGTGAACTCGCTGGGGTGCTGGGAGTGGGTGCTGTGGCCCAGCATGCGTGCCAGAGGCTTGGCGCCGAGCCGCTCGGCGGCGGCACCGCTTGCCAGGATCAAGGCCGATGCGCCATCGGAGATGGAACTGGCGTTGGCCGCGGTGATGGTGCCCTCCTTGGCGAAGGCGGGGCGCAGCGAACGGATCTTGTCGAGCTTGGCCTGGAAGGGTTGCTCATCGTGGTTGACCACGCTCTCGCCCTTGCGGCTGGTGACGGTGACCGGTGCCATCTCGGCATCCAGGTGGCCGGCGTTGGTCGCCTCCATGGCACGTTCCAGCGAGGCGATGGCGAAGTCGTCGAGGCGCTCGCGGCTGTAGTCGCGCTGAGTGGCGATATCCTGGGCGAACACGCCCATCAGCTTGCCGGTCTCGGCATCCTCGAGGCCGTCGAGGAACATGTGATCCTTCAGCTCGCCATGCCCCAGGCGATACCCGGCGCGGGCCTTGGGCAGTACATGGGGGGCGTTGGACATGGACTCCATGCCGCCGGCCAGGGCGACCTCGGCGCTACCCGCACGAATCAGGTCATGGGCCAGCATGGTGGCCTTCATGCCCGAGCCACACAGCTTGTTGATGGTGGTGGCTCCGATGGCATCTGGAATGCCCGCCTGGCGCATGGCCTGGCGTGCGGGCCCCTGCTTGACGCCGGCCGGCAGCACGCACCCCATGATGCCCTCATCGATGCTCTCGGCGTCGATGCCGGCACGTTCGATGGCGGCGCGGATGGCCACGGCGCCGAGCTCGGGGGCGGTGAGGCTGGAGAGGCTGCCGAGCATGCCGCCCATGGGGGTGCGAGCGGCGGAGAGGAAGACGATATCGTTGGAGTGGCTCATGATGGTTCTCCCGATGTGGAGAGCGGTACCCGATGGGGCCGCGTTGTAATGGTCGTTATGGCTGTGATGGTCGTTATGGTTGTAGTTGCCCTGTGTCACGTTGACCGACTGGCGGGGCTGTGGTTCTCTCACATTCAACCAAGCAAGCGCTAGTGTGAATGCCGATGAATGTAATGAATGCGTCCCCACGCCGCAAGGAGTTGACCCGCCTGGCCGCCCAGTTGTTCGTCCAGGAGGGCTTCGATCGTACCACGGTGCGTATGCTGGCCCAGGAGATGGGCATCAAGTCCGGTAGCCTCTTCCACCATTTCCGCGACAAGCAGGAGATCCTGGCTGCGGTGATCGAAGAGGGTACCGAGAATGCCCTGATCATCGCTCGAGACGCCCTTGCCCGCTGTGACAGCAGTGCCTCGGCACGCTTGCATGCCATGGCGCGTGCCCACCTCGAGACCCTGCTCACCGATCGCAATGCCCATGTGGTTGCGCTCTACGAGTGGCGCCGACTCGACACCGAGGCGCGTGCCCATCTGAGCCACCTGCGCGACGCCTACGAGGCGTTGTGGGAAGAGGTGATCGACGAGGCGCTGGCCGAAGGCCTGGTCCACGGTGATCGCTTCCTGGTCTCCCGTTTCGTGATGGGGGCGCTCAACTGGACGGTACGCTGGTATGACCCGGAAGGCACGCGTACCCCCGACGAACTGGCCGATGAGCTGGTGGCCATGATCACGCGCTCAGCCTCAACTCCTTGAATCCGGCGCCTATTCGGCGCCGCCTCGACCATCGTCTAGGCGCTTCTCTCTGCTCCTGCCCTTGTTCTGTGCGGTCCGACTCGCTAGGTTAGACCTAGCGCTTGTTAGGTTTACGCTTACGTTAACTGCTAACCATAACAATCACAAAACAAACCATGAGGACAGCCCATGAGCACGCAAGCCCGCCTGCCCAACTACCGTGACTACCTGGAGCGATTCTCCATCGATGACGTCATCGCCCGCCTGGACGACCACCGGGATGGCAAGTTCAACGCCTTCGAGTCCTGCTGTGGTCGCCACCTGCGAGCCGGGCGGGGCGATGTGCTGGCCCTGGTCCATGAGGACACTCAGGGCAACGTCAACCGGATGACCTACGCCGAGCTCGAGGCCGAAAGCGCCAGGCTCGCCGGCTGGTTCGCCGAGCGTGGCCTCGGCGTGGGGGACCGCATCGCCTGCATGCTGCCACGCTCGCCCCAGCTGCTGGTGGCCATACTGGCCACCTGGCGGATCGGTGCCGTCTATCAGCCACTCTTCACCGCCTTCGGCCCCGACTCCGTCGACTACCGGCTGGGGCGCGCCGATACCAAGCTGGTGATCACCGATCACCCCAATCGCTATAAGTTCGATGGCTTGAGCCAGTGCCCGCCGGTGCTGGCGGTGGGAGGCCCCAGCGGCGAGCATGCCGACGATCTCGACTGGCATCAGGCGCTGGCTCATGCACCGGTCGCGACCCAGCCGCCGCGTCTGGACCGCGAGGCTCCCTTCCTGCAGATGTTTACCTCCGGCACCGTGGGCAAGCCCAAGGGCGTGGCCGTCCCGCTCGCCGCGATGCCGGCCTTCGCGCTCTATATGGAGCTGGCCGTCGGCCTGCGCGACAGCGACCGCTTCTGGAACATGGCCGATCCGGGATGGGCCTACGGCCTCTACTACGCCATCACCGGGCCGCTGCTGCTGGGTGTGACCACGCATTTCTGTGAGGCAGGCTTTACGGCCGAGGGCGCACTGGCCTTCATGCGTCGTCACCGCCTCACCAACTTTGCCGCTGCCCCCACCGCCTATCGCCTGATGAAGGCCTCCGGCCTGTTCGACGATGCCCATCAGACTCTCAAGCTACGCGCGGCCAGCTCTGCCGGCGAGCCGCTCAATACCGAAGTGGTGAACTGGGTGGAGCGCTCCCTGGGGTGCCCGGTGACCGACCACTACGGTCAGACCGAAACCGGCATGACCTGCAACAACCATCAGGCCCTCGAGCATCCCAAGCATGCCGGGGGCATGGGGGTACCCATGCCCGGCTATCGCCTGGCGATCCTCGATGCCGAGTACAACGAGCTGCCACCGGGCGAACCCGGGGTGCTGGCGGTGGATATCGAGAACTCTCCGGCCTTCTTCTTCCCCGGTTACACCTGGCAGGAGAAGCACCCCTTCGCCGAGGGGTACTACCTGACCGGTGACGTGGTGGTCCGCAACGAGGATGGCACCTTCCAGTTCGCCGGCCGCGATGACGATATCATCACCACCGCCGGCTATCGGGTTGGGCCGACCGATGTCGAGAATAGTGTCATGACGCACCCGGCGGTGGCCGAATCGGCCGCCGTGGGCCAGCCTGACGAGATCCGCGGCGAGGTCATCAAGTCCTATGTGGTGCTTCGCGATAATTTTGAACCGAGCGACGCCCTGGCCGACGAGATCCGTCAGCAGGTCCGCGAGCGCCTCTCGACCCACGCCTTCCCGCGGGTGGTCGAGTTCGTGGATGAGCTGCCCAAGACGCCGAGTGGCAAGATCCAACGCTTCAAGCTGCGTGCCGATGCCGTCGACAAGGCCGCAGGCGAGTAATTCGAGGAGTTCCTATGCAGATCAAAGACAGTACCTTCCTGATTACCGGGGCCGCCTCCGGGCTGGGTGCGGCCACCGCCGAGCGCCTGGTGGCCGCCGGTGGCCGCGTGGTGCTCTGTGACCTGAGCGATGCCGTGAATGACCATGCCGAGCGCCTGGGAAAAGCGGCCCGGGCGGTGCGTGGCGATGTCACCTCGGGAGAGGAGATCCAGGCCGCGGTGGATGCCGCCGTCGAACTCGGTAGTGAGGGCGGTCTTGCGGGAGTTGTGCACTGTGCCGGTGTCGTCAGTGTGGGCAAGCTGGTCGACCGTGAGGGCAACCCTGCCGACCTGGAAGCCTATAACCGTGCGATCCAGATCAACCTGGTGGGAACCTTCAACGTGATGCGCCTGGCCGCCGCCGCCATGTCGAAGAATGCACCGGGCGAGGATGGCGAGCGTGGGGTAATCATCAATACCGCCTCCATCGCCGCCTTCGACGGTCAGGTGGGGCAGTGCGCCTACAGCGCCTCCAAGGCCGGGGTGGTAGGCATGAGTCTTCCGGCAGCGCGCGAACTCTCGCGCCACGGTGTCAGGGTCATGGCCATCGCCCCGGGTGTCTTCGAGACTCCCATGATGAGCGAGATCCCCGATGAGGCCGCCCAGGCCCTGGCGGCCGCCGTGCCCTTCCCCAAGCGCCTCGGCCGGCCCGAGGAGTTTGCCCGCATGGCCGAGCAGATCATCACCAATACCATGCTCAATGGCGAGGTGATTCGCCTCGACGGCGGGATTCGCATGCAGTGACCCGGTGTCGCCGGGAGCTGTAAGCCGTAAGCTGTCAGCTTTAAGAAAATGCCCGCGGTGTCGTTGAACAGCACCCCGAAGGCTGGACACTCGATCCAACCTTCGGGGTGTGTTCTTTTTTTGGGGCGTTCTCTCTTTTGGGGTGTGTTCAGTGGAGGGCAGCAGAGCCCGTACCGCTCGAGCTTTCAAACGAACGCTTGACTCTCGGTCGTGTGGCGGCTACTTTCAAACACATGTTTGAAAATGGTTGCCGTTGCCTTCCTGCAATCGACAGCTGGCGCCACTCTTGTGGTTTACCGAGTGGCGGTCAACCGAAGAATTGGAGAGTTCGAGATGCCCGACTATCAGGCCCCCCTGCGTGACCTTCGTTTCGTGATGGATGAGATGCTGGACTACCCGGGCCACTATGCTCGACTGCCCGGTGGGGAAGAGGCGACGCCCGACGTGGTCGCCGCCATCCTGGAGGAGGGGGCGCGCTTCTCACGCGAGGTGTTGCTGCCGCTGAACCAGAGTGGCGACCGCGAGGGCTGCCTGCTGGAGGGTGGCGAGGTGAAGGCCCCCAGGGGGTTCAAGGAGGCCTACGCCCAGTATGTCGAGGGTGGCTGGCCGAGCCTGGCCGCCGACCCCGCCCATGGTGGTCAGGGGCTGCCTCACTCGCTGGCCATGGTGCTCAACGAGATGGTCTGCTCCACCAACCTGGCCTGGGGCATGTACCCGGGGCTCTCCCATGGCGCCGCCGACGCGCTGCGTCATCACGGAACCGAGGAGCAGCAGGCCACCTATCTCACCAAGCTGGTGGAGGGCACCTGGACCGGTACCATGTGCCTGACCGAGCCTCACTGTGGCACCGATCTGGGCCTGATCAAGACCCGTGCGATGCCCAATGACGATGGCAGCTACGCGGTGACGGGCACCAAGATCTTTATCTCCGCCGGTGAGCATGACCTGGCCGAGAATATCGTCCATCTGGTGCTGGCCAAGCTGCCCGACGCGCCGGAGGGCTCCAGGGGCATCTCGCTGTTTGTGGTGCCGAAGTATTTACCGAATGAGCACCTGCCCGATAGCGACGGCAACCCCGGTGAGCGCAACGGCGTCACTTGTGGCTCCCTGGAACACAAGATGGGTATCCACGGCAACGCGACCTGCGTGATGAACTTCGACTCGGCGAAGGGCTTTCTGGTCGGGGCACCCAACAAGGGCCTGGCCTGCATGTTCACCATGATGAACGCTGCCCGCATCGGGGTCGGCATCCAGGGGCTGGGCCTCACCGAGGCCAGCTTCCAGAACTCGCTGGCCTATGCGCGCGATCGCCTGCAGATGCGTGCACTCTCCGGTGCCAAGGCGCCCGACAAGGTCGCCGACCCGGTCATCGTTCATCCGGATGTGCGGCGCATGCTGCTGACCCAGAAGGCCTTCGCCGAGGGTGGCCGGATGCTGGTGCTGTATACCGCCCAGATGATCGATATCGTCGAGCAGGGCACCGATGCCGACGAGAAGGCGCGGGCCGAGACCCTGCTGGGCCTGCTGACGCCCATCGTCAAGGCGTTCCTTACCGAGGTGGGCTTCGAGGCGACCAACGAAGGCGTGCAGGTCTTCGGTGGGCACGGTTTCATTCAGGAGTGGGGCATGGAGCAGCTGGTGCGCGATGCGCGCATCACTCGCCTCTATGAGGGCACGACCGGTATCCAGGCCCTCGACCTGCTGGGTCGCAAGGTGCTGATGAGCCAGGGCGAGAATCTCAAGGCCTTTACCAGGGAGATCCACAAGTTCTGCCAGGCCGAGGAGGGCAACAGCGAGCTCGCCGAGTTCGTCCGCCCGCTGGCCAAGCTCAACCGGGAGTGGGGCGAGATGACCATGGCGATCGGCATGAAGGCAATGACCGATCGCGAGGAGGTGGGGGCGGCCAGCGTCGACTATCTGATGTATTCGGGCTACGTGACCCTGGCCTACCTGTTCGCTCGTGCCGCCCGGCAGGCTCGCGCCGCACTTGCCGAGGGCACCGACGAGGCCGCCTTCTACCGGGCCAAGCTGGATACCGCGCGCTTCTTCTATCAGCGCCTGCTGCCGCGCACCCGCGCCCACAAGGGCGCGCTCGAGGCTGGGGCCGAGCCGCTGATGGCCATCAGCGCCGAAGATTTCGGGCTCGGCTTCGAGATCTGACGCCAGATTTCCCTGGCAAAACGATCGATGGGCGGCGAGGGCAACCTCGCCGCCTTTCTTGTGATGAACCTTTCCTGTTGGGACTGCTGGTGCCGGCGAGGCTGGGCAGGCATCATGCGTGACATACACGTCGTATCGACGCGCGCCAAGGTGCCGGGAGGCCAGCATGACCCGTTCCACTCGATTGCAGACGCTCATTCGCCTTCTGCGCCATCGCCAGGAGCCGATGCCTGGCCCCGCCCTTGCCGAGGCCCTGGGTATCTCGCTGCGTACCCTCTACCAGGAGGTTGCCGTGCTGCGCGCGGTGGGGGTCGAAGTGGTCAACGAACCCGGCCAGGGCTATCTATTGCCCTCTGAGGTGGTGCTGCCACCACCGGCCCTGCAGGAACCCCAGGTGGTCGGGCAGGGTGAAGGGGCCTCACCCCAGGCGCCGGCCGACGCACTGGTCTTCTATACCAACCCGCTGTCGCGTGGCGGCATCGTGCACTGGATGCTGGAGGAGCTCGACATCAACTACCGCACGGTCACGCTGGAGTACGGCAGCGCCATGAAGTCCCCGGAGTACCTCGCCATCAATCCGCTGGGCAAGGTGCCCGCCATCTGTCACGGCGACACCGTGGTGACCGAGGCCGCGGCGATCTGCGCCTATCTGGCCGATGCCTTCCCCGAGGCGGGGCTGGCCCCGCCGCCCGCCGCGCGCGGCGACTACTACCGCTGGCTGTTTCTTGCCGCCGGCCCCCTGGAGAGCGCCATCGCCCTCAACGACCTGGGCGTCACACCCAGCCCGGAGCAGGCGATGCGCCTGGGCTGCGGCGACTATTACACGCTGGTGGATACCCTGGCTGGAGCCGTGGCGGGCAAGCCCTTTATCGCCGGCGACGCCTTCAGCGCGGCGGATGTCTATGTGGGCTCGCACATCGGCTGGGGCATGCACTTCGGTACACTCCCTCGCCGCCCCGAGTTCGAGGCCTACTGGGATGGCTTGCGCGAGCGACCGGCCCAACGGCGCTGCGAGGCCTTTATCGAGCGGGTACTGGCCGGTGGCGCCTGACTTCCCTCAGGCACCGTGCAACCGGCGATGCAGAGAGCGGATCCGCTCGGCGAAGGCCGGTACCGGCCCCTCGACCACGGCGTCCGGCACCACCTGCTCGATGGGCAGTGGCGCCACCGGCGCCGGCGCAACGCCCATCTCCCTGAGCCAGCCGATCAGCTGCTCGGAAGAGCTGGCGTAGACGATGCGCCCGAGGCCGACCCAGCCATGGGCCGCCGCGCACATGGGGCAGTGCTCGCCGGAGGTATAGACGGTCGCCCCGGCGCGCTGCTCGGGTGTGAGGTGCTCCGCCGCCCAGCGGGCCAGGAAGAACTCGGGGTGCTGGGTGGCGTCGCCGCCGGCCACATGGTTGTGGTCCTCGGCCAGCACCTCGCCTTCTGCATTCACCAGCACCGAGCCGAAGGGCTCGTCACCCGCTTCCAGTCCTTTCTCCGCCAGCGCCACGCAGCGCTCCAGATGAACCATATCGGTGGCATCGATCATGTCAGGTCTCCAGTGGTGAAAGGGCCTCCAGCATAGGAAGCCTCGCCGCGATTTGCACTCCCCCCAGAGCGTCGCCCATGGCTGGCGTTCTGGTAAGATGGCCGGCCCAGATCGGATGCCTCTGCCAGGAGTGGCTCGCTCAACATGATCCCCGACCGTCTTCCTCAGCTCGACAGCATCGCCGCGGAGCGTGCCGTGCGACGTCTCGACCGACTCACCAAGCCGCCGGGGAGCCTGGGGCGCCTGGAGCGTCTGGCCGTGGAGTTGGCGGCCATTCAGGGGCAGCCGCTCCCCCAGGTTACGCCGCCCGCCATGCTGGTGTTTGCCGCCGACCACGGGGTGGCCGCCGAGGGGGTATCGGCCTTTCCCCAGGAGGTGACCGCGCAGATGGTGGCCAACTTCACCGCCGGTGGGGCCGCCATCAATGTTTTCGCCAAGCAGCACGCGGCGCACCTTGAGGTCATCGATGTGGGGGTGGTCACTCCCTTGCCCGAGGAGGTAGCCCGTCATCCGCGACTGGTGAACGAGAAGGTTCGTCTCGGCACCGCTAACATGCTGGAAAATGACGCCATGACGCGGGGCGAAGCCCTGCAGGCCATGGCGGCAGGGGCGCGCGCCGCCAAGCGTGCCGCCGCGGCTGGCTGTCGGTGCCTGGTCATCGGCGAGATGGGCATCGCCAATACCACGGCGAGCAGTGCCTTGCTGGCCGTGCTGACCGGCGGTCCTGTGGCGGGGCTGGTTGGAAACGGTACCGGTCTCGATGCCAGCGGTGTGGCCCATAAGCGCTCGGTGATCGAGCGCGCCCTGGCGGCACGTCGGCCGGATCGAAACGACCCGCTGGGGGCTCTGGCCGCGGTGGGGGGGCTGGAGATTGCCGCCATGGCAGGGGCCTTTCTGGGCGGTGCCGAACAGCGCCTGCCGCTGCTGGTGGATGGCTTTATCGCCACCGTGGCGGCGCTGGTGGCCCGTCGGCTCTGCCCCGGCCTGCGAGAGTATCTGATCTTCGGTCACCGCTCCCAGGAGCCGGGACATGAACAGGCGCTGAAGGCCCTCGATGCCCGACCGTTGCTCGACTTCGGGCTGCGCCTCGGCGAAGGCACCGGCGCCGCCCTGGCCTTTCCGCTGCTGGACTCGGCGTGTCGCCTGCTGTCGGAGATGGCCACCTTCGATGATGCCGGGATCGGCGCTGGGTCATGACGCCGGAGACTTCCCAGCTCGCCTTTGGGCCGGGGCTGACCCTGGCCGTCGATAAGGGGTGCGTGCACCTTGCCAGCCCGCAGCCACTCTGGACGCTGAGCAGCGCCCTGGTGGGTGGCGGCTTCGGCTGGCGTCACCATTTCTGCAACTTTCATGTGAACAAGGACTACGCTGGCCACGACCCGGCCGGGGATCTGGCGAGGTGGCTGACGGCACGCGGTATCCCGCTGGAGGGGAGCCTGGCCATGATGACCGCGGTGCGACTCGAATATCTGGCGGTGATGGAAGGGGAGGGAGTAGTGGTGGCGGTGACCGCGGGGGCAGGCAATGCCGTGGATATCACCGCCCCCCTGGCTGGCGACCCTCGACCGGTGGGCACCATCAACACCCTGGTGCTTATCGATGGGTGCCTCAGTGACAGTGCCATGGTCAACGCCTGCCTGTCTGCCAGCGAAGCCAAGGTACGCGCCCTTCAATCGCTGGAGGTGCGTGATCCCCACAGCGGCACGCCGGCCAGTGGTACCTCCACCGACTGCCTGGCGATCGCCGCGACCCGGCAGGGCGCGGTGACTCCCTATGCCGGGTCCGGTACGCGTCTGGGACGCGAGCTGGGCAAGGCGATATATCGGGCCACTCGAGAGTCGCTGCTCGCCTCCCGGGAGTGGCGGCGAGACGCCGAGGAACGGGCGGTGTCCCATGGCTGAGCCGCTATCGCTTGCGCTGCTCGGCCTGGTGCTGGCCGCCGTGGGAATCGACCTGCTGATCGGTGACCCGCGTCGCCTGCCGCATCCGGTGGTGGGCATGGGGCAGGTGATCGCTCGCCTGGAAGGCGCCTGGAACCATGGCAGCCCGTTGAGCCGCCGGCGCAAGGGGGCCTTGATGACGGCGCTGGTGGTACTGGGCAGCGGGGGACTGGCCTGGTCGGCCATTACGCTACTGGCACGCGTTCACCCCTGGCTGGGCTGGCTCGCCGAGGGGTGGCTGCTGGCCAGCTGTCTGGCGATCAAGGGCCTGCGCGACGCCGCCCTCGCCGTCGCGGCGCCCCTGACGGGTGGCGATCTGCCCGGCGCTCGTCGGGCACTCTCCATGATCGTCGGGCGCGATACCGCCGAACTGGATGAGGCCGACATCGCCCGTGGCACGGTGGAAACCGTGGCCGAGAACAGCGTGGATGGCATTACTTCTCCGCTGTTCTTTGCCCTGCTGGGCGGTGCGCCTCTGGCGCTGGCCTACAAGGCGATCAACACCCTCGACTCCATGGTGGGCCATCGCAGCGCGCGCTATCTCGACTTTGGCTGGGCCTCGGCCCGGCTCGACGATCTGGCCAACTGGTTGCCGGCACGCCTGACCGCCCTGACGCTATGGCTCGGCGCGCGGCTGAGCGCTGGGTGGCGGACCCGGGGAGCGCTGGTCGCCACCCGCCGGGAAGCGCCGCTCCACCTTAGCCCCAACAGCGGCTGGCCCGAGGCCATGGTGGCCCATCTGCTGGGCGTGCAGCTCGGTGGCAACAACCACTACCTCGGTGAACTCTCCGAGCGGGTTCGGCTCGGCTTCCCCCATGAGGCTCTCGGTGCCCGGCATATCCCGGCGGCGGTTCGCTTGATGCATGGCGGTTGGGTCGTCTTTCTGGCGTTGCTGGCCCTTGTCATCCTGCTGAAGGAGGTGCTGACATGAGTTCGAAGGAGTGGCCGCTCCACGGCGGTCAGGCGGCGCCCTTGCTGGCTCGCTTCGGGCTGGCCGACGACACGCCGGTGCTGGATGCCAGCGCCAATCTCAATCCCCTGGGGCCGCCGGCCTGGCTCCCCGACTGGGTGTCGGCTCGTCTGCAGGGGGAGGGTGAGGCACTGGCCCGCTATCCCGATCCCGACTATCGCGAGGCGCGTGAGTCGATCGCCGTCCACGATAGAGTGGCACCCGAGCAGATACTGCTGACCAACGGTGGGGCCGAGGCGGTCTTTCTGGCCGTTGCCCTCCATGCCCGGGAGTTCCCTGGCACTCCCGTGGCCATCGTCGAGCCCACCTTCGCCGAGTATGCACGAGCCTGCGCGGCCCATGGCCTGCCAGTCACTCGCCTGACTCTCGAGCCACCGGACTTTCGCCTCGACCCGGAGGCGGTGGTCGCCGCCCTGGGCGAGGCGCGGCTGCTCTTCCTGTGCCGACCCAACAACCCCACCGGCACCCTGGTGCCGCGAGCGTGGATGCAGCGGCTGCTCGAACTCACCGCGGAGCGTGGCTGTCGCGTGGTGGTGGACGAGGCCTTTATCGATTTCGTGGGCAACGCGGAGGGAAGGTCGACGGGAGAGGAGGCCTTGACGCCTCTGCTGACCCGCTTCGAACACCTGATCCTGCTGCGCTCGTTGACCAAGCACTTTACCCTGCCCGGATTGCGCCTGGGCTATCTGCTGGCCGACCGCGAGACGGTGCGACTTGCCGCCGGCTGTCAGCCCGCCTGGAGCGTCAATGGCCTGGCGGCGGCACTGGTGGCACCGCTGCTCGCCGACCGCGACTTCGCCGGTCGCACCGAGGCGTGGCTCGCCACCGAGCGGCCACGGCTGCAGGCGGGTCTCGCTGCCCTGGGCCTGGAGGTGATCCCCAGCCGGGCCAACTTCTTCCTGGTGCGTCACCCCGGGGGGCGCGAGGCGACGCGCCAACTGCTACCGGCGCTGCTGCGCCGCGGTGTGCTGGTGCGTCATACCGAATCCTTCCCGGGCCTCGACGGCGGCTGGTTGCGTCTGGCCCTGGGCGATGCCACGGCCAATCAGCGCCTGCTGGCGGCCCTGGCCGAGGTGTTGCGGGAAGCCGAGGAGGGCGCGCCGTGATCGCCTTCGTCGGTGGTGGGGCGCGCTCCGGCAAGAGTCGCCATGCCGAGGCGCTGGCCGGCGCCTTGCATCAATCCCGCGGTGGCGAGCTCGTCTATCTTGCCACGGCCCAGGCCACGGATGCCGAGATGGCCGCGCGAATCGCGCGCCATCGTCACGAGCGTGGCACCGGTTGGCGCACCCTGGAGGCGCCCCTGGCGCTGGACACGGCCCTTGCCGAGGTGGCCGCGGGAGATAGCGTGCTGCTGGATTGCCTGACCCTCTGGGCCAGCCAGTGGCTCTATGCCGGTGGCGGCCCGGAGACCGACGGGGAGGCGATGCTGGCCCGGGTGGTCGAGAGGGCCCGCATGCGCGATATCGCCCTGGTGGTGGTCTCCAACGACCTCAACGAAGCGCTGCCGCCAGCCGATGCCGAGACCTGGCGCTACCTGGCCTTTCTCCAGCGACTGCATCGCCGGCTGGCGCGAGAGGCGGACCGGGTGATCGAGGTGGTGGCCGGCATGGCGCTCGAGTGGAAGGCCACCGACGGCCAGGCTGCAGGGGATTGCCGCGCGGGGGCGAGACGATGAAGGAGGCCCTCCATGGGCTGGTGCTGGCCCTGCAGTTTCTGACTCGAATTCCTCTGCCTGTTGCCTGCCCGTGGCATGCCGGCACCTGTCGCTGGGCGTTGCGCTGCTATCCCCTGGTGGGTCTGCTGATCGGCGCCGCCCTGGCGGTCGTGGCCGCTCTCGGGATGGGGCTTCCCACCCCGCTGCTGACGCTGACCCTGCTCAGCCTGTGGGTGGCCCTCAGCGGGGGGCTACACCTCGATGGGGTCATGGATCTGGCCGATGCACTGGGCAGCAATGCGCCCCTGGAGCGGCGCTGGGCGATCATGAAGGATAGTCAGGTGGGCAGCTTCGCCATTCTCGCCCTCGTCTTCCTGCTGGCCTGGAAGGGGGTACTGCTGTGGGCGCTGCTCGACGCCGGGGTCAGCCCCTGGCTATGGGTGGCACTGCCGGCCCTGGCGCGCTTCGGCGCCCTGGTGCTGTTGCGCCTGGCGCCCCTGGCACGGCGGGAAGGGTTGGCCTGGACCTGGCGGCAACACCTGGGGCATCGCGACCTGGCGCTGTCGCTGCTGCCGTTGCTGGCCATCTTCGGCTTCGTGCCCGGCGGCGCCTGGCTGCTGGGGGCTCTGCTGCTCTTTCTATGCCTCTATGGCCTGTTCATGGTCAGGGCCTTTTCCGGCATCAACGGCGATATCGTGGGTGCCGCCATCGAGGGAGGAGAACTATGGCTGCTGCTCGCCGCCTGGAGCTGGTGGTGGTTCGGCATGGCGTGACGCGCTGGAATCTCGAACGACGCTACCAGGGGCAGCGCGACATTCCGCTGCTGCTGCCCGATGCCGTGCCAGGCATGGAGTGGTTGCGCGAGCATCTGGCGGGCATCGAGTTCGATGCCATCCACTGCAGTGACCTGGCCCGCTGCCGACAGACGCTGGCCCATGTTCAGCCGGGCCGCGACGCCTCGGCGCTGTTTGACCCGCGCCTGCGCGAACTCGACTTCGGCGAGTACGAAGGCCGCACCTGGGACGAGCTCAAGGACGATCCGCACTATCGGGCCTGGATCGATAGCGCCGGCATGCAGGCACCCCCCGGCGGTGAGTCGGCCGATGCACTCTGGGGCAGGCTCTCTGCCTGGCTGGAGGGTGTGCTTGCACAGTCAGGTGAACGACAGTGCGTGTTGGCGGTAAGCCACGGTGGCGTGATTCGCGAGCTGCGCCGTCGTCTGGAGGCCGTCGACTTCTGGGAGGGCGTGGTGGGCCAGGCCCAGGGGCGTCATTTCACGTTTACCCACCAGGAGGGAGGCTGGAGATGCAGTGCTTCATCGGCGGTGCCTGTTCAGGGCGACGCGAACTAGTCAGCAAGCGCTTTCCGGCGGCGCACTGGGAGCGGCTGAACCCGGGGGAGGGTGTGGCGGACTGGCTCGGCGACCTGCCTGAAGGTGCGACCCTGGTGGTCACAGGCTGGGCCGGCTGGCTTACCGCCGCCCAGGCCGAGGTTGATGACGACGGCGTACGGGCAAGCTGGCGTGCCATGCTGGAGGCACTGGCGGCGCAGGAGACCCGGGGGCTGGAGGTTGTACTGATTCTCGACGAGATGGGGCGCGGCATCGTGCCGATGGCGCCCGAAGCTCGCCGGCTGCGGGATCTCAATGGCTGGCTGGTCCAGGAGGTCGCGTCACGCTGCTCGGCGGTGTGGTATGTGCGCCATGGGCTGGCCAGACGACTGGATCTTGCTCAGTAGCTGCCCAATGTGTAGCAGGGCTATCGCAGATAGCTTGGCTGCTCGATAGCTCGGGGCTGATCTGGCGACAAACCTACGAGGGGGCGCTATGAACCCCTCCATGGGCGCTACCGACGCCTTCCCTGGCGTAGGACCCCCTCTTCGGCTTGTCCCCAGCGCCCCTTGGCTCGGTAACTGCGATAGCCCTGCAAGGCGTCGACGCCGCGTTGACGCTTCCCATGGGGATTGGTAGCTTACGCGCACTCTCAGGTGCTGGCGGAGTGAATGCCGCCAGGTAAACGGGAAGTCGGTCCATTCCGACGCTGCCCCCGCAACGGTGATCGAGTCAAGAACCGTCACTACCCTCAAGGGTATGCCACTGTGCCAATCGGCATGGGAAGGCGACGGTTCTGCAGGGTCGTTGGCATCACGCCAGCCCCTCGCTCGTCAGTCCGGAGACCGGCCCGAGAGCGCATGCCGGACCGCGGAGGGTGGTCAACAGGCAGGGCATCGACCGCACGCTTCCTCGCCGTCTCCCTACCTTCCGTCCCTCTGCACCGGCCCTAAAAAAGCAGTATGACACCGTGCGGGTGAGTACGGTGAGCAAGGGACAGAAATGAACACGACACACGCAACCCGTGGCCTGGCGACCTTCGCACTGGCCGCACTCCCCTTGGCTGTGCAGGCCGCTGACGCCCAGACCGCCGACACCGGCGAGACTCAGGTACTCAACCCCATGGTGGTCACAGCGGCCCTGGCGCCGCGCACCGCCGACGAGAGCCTCGCCTCGGTGACGCTTCTGGATGAGGCTACCCTGCGTCGCCAGGACCCCGCCAGCCTGACCGATCTCTTCCGCGGCCAGCCGGGAGTGGACGTTAATACCAGTGGCAGCTTCGGCAAGAGCAGCAGCATCTACATTCGTGGCACGTCCAGCAATCAAAGCCTGCTGATGATCGATGGTATTCGCCTGCGTTCGGCGACAACAGGTGCTCCGGCCTGGGAATTTCTCGATCCGCGCATGTTCGAGCGAGCCGAGATTGTGCGCGGCCCCCGCGGTAGCCTGTATGGCGCCGATGCCATGGGTGGGGTGATTCAGCTGTTTACGCCCGAGGGTGAAGAGGGCGGGGCGACACCGCGCATCTCCTTCGGCGGCGGCTCCTTCGATACCCAGCGCTACAGCGCCAGCCTCTCCGGTGCCGAGGGTGGCACGCGATACCATTTCGCCGCCAGCCGCTTCGACACCGAGGGTGCGCCGGTTCGCCGCGACGGCGACGACAAGGGCTTCGACAATACCACCGGCCTGGCTCGGCTCTCGCATACCTTCGAAAGCGACGCCGAGGTGGGGGTGCTGGCGCTGCGGGCAAGGGGCAATACCGAGTTCGACGGCGGCGAGACCGACTTCGTCCAGCAGGTGGCCGGGGTCTACGGCGAGATTCCTGTCAGCGAAACGTGGCGCAGCCGCCTGACCTTGAGTGAGTCACGGGATGAGAGCGATACGCTCGACGCCTTCGGCTTTTCCGTCTTCGATACCCAGACCCGGACGGCACGGTGGGAAAATACCTTTGGCGTCGGTGTTCATGAGCTGGTGGCCGGAGCCGAATATAGCGAAGACAGTATCAGCAGCACGAACGTCTACGACGAGACAAGTCGTGATAATGCCGCCGTCTTCGCCCAAGGCCTGCTCGATTTCTCTCCTGTCGCCGTCCAGGCAAGCCTGCGCTACGACGATAACCAGGCCTTCGGTGAGGAGGTCACGGGCAGCCTGGCGCTGGGTTACGATCTCGACCGCCACCATACGCTGCGTGCCAGTTACGGCACGGCCTTCAAGGCGCCAAGCTTCAATGAACTCTATTTCCCCAGCTTCAGCAACCCGCACTTGAATGCGGAGACTTCAGAGGCGCTCGAGCTGGGTATCCGTGGTCAGTACCGAACCCTCTTCTGGGATCTGGTGGCCTATCAGACCGATATCGATGACTTGATCATCAACGTTGACACAACGGGAGATGGTTGGGTCGACACGCCACAGAACGTTGCCAAAGCGCGTATTCGAGGTATCGAACTGGCTGCTGGAGCCGAGATTGACGATTGGACCCTGGCAGCGGCGCTGACCTATACCGACCCTGAAAATCGCAGTGGCGACAATGCAGGCAATCGATTACAGCGGCGTGCCAGCCAGAGCCTACGTTTCGATGTCGATCGCGAGTTGGGCGACTGGACACTCGGGGGCTCCTGGATCGCGCAGAACCACCGTTATAACGACGCCGGCAACGATGTTCGTCTGCCTGGCTACGGCATCGTCAATCTACGTGCTGGTTGGGCGTTTGCCCCGATGTGGTCGGCTCGCGTGACGCTCGAGAACGCCCTGGACAAGGAGTACACCACGGCCAAGTTCTTCGACGGAGATGACTATATCAATGCCGGTCGTGCGGCCTTCCTGAGCGTGCACTTCGGACCGTGATAACCAGACGGCTCTCTCGGCTATTGCTGGCCGGTCTTGTGTTGGCCAGCCTCGCGCTGCTGCCCCTGGTGGCGGCGCAGGCCCGGGCCGAAATATGCGCGGTCGATGCCCTGGATCGCGAGGTGTGCCTGGAGCGGCCCGCCTCGCGCATCGCCGCGCTGTCACCGGGTGCCACCGAGCTCGCCTTCGCCGCCGGCGCGGGTGAGCGGGTGGTGGCGGCGGTCGAGTACAGTGACTATCCGCCCGAGGCCCTCAAGATTCCTCGAGTCGGCAGTCATAACCGCCTCGATCTGGAGCGCCTGCTGGCGCTCACTCCTGACCTGGTGATCGGCTGGGTCACCGGCAACCCCGCCGAGCAGCTCGAGCGCCTGGAGGCGTTGGGCATGGCGGTGTTCTATATCGAACCACGCAACTTCGACGAAATAAGTGCCACGATCGAGCAGTTGGCCCGCTTCGCCGATACCCGGGAAGCGGGCGAGGCAGAGGCCGAGCGTTTCCGCCGGGAGATAGCCTCGCTGGCCGAGCGCCATGCTCAGGCCGAGCCGGTCTCGGTCTTCTACCAGGTCTGGGACCAGCCACTGATGACCATCAACGACAGGCACTGGATCGGTCAGGTGCTGCAGCTGTGTGGTGGTATCAATGTCTTCGGCGAGCTCGAGCGCCTGGCGCCCCGACTCGATGAGGAGGCACTACTGGCGGCGAACCCCGAGGTGATTCTCGCCGGTGGCAGGGGGGAGGATAACCGAGACTGGCTGGCACACTGGCGAGGCTATCCATCACTCACGGCGGTTGCCCAGGACAATCTCTTCTTCGTGCCGCCCTCGCTGATCCAGCGTCCGACGCCCCGTCTCCTGGAAGGCACCAGCATGGTCTGTGAACGGCTCGACCAGGCCAGGGCGCGGCGCGGAGGGCATCAGCAGTGATCGCCCTGCTTCGCCCCCTGGGGTTGCTGACCCTCGCCGCCCTGGCCGCGCTGGTGCTCTCCGTGGCGCTGGGTAGCGTAACGCTGCCACCCGGCGAGATCCTGGCGGCCCTGAGCGGGCGTGGCGAAGGGCTTGCGCGTACCCTGATCCTCGAGTTGCGCCTGCCCCGCTCGCTCGCCGCCTTTGCGGTCGGCGGGCTGCTCGCCGTGGCCGGGGCGCTGATGCAGGTGCTGCTACGCAACCCTCTCGCCGATCCTTATGTGCTGGGGCTCTCCGGAGGGGCCGCGGTGGGGGCGCTGATGGCCATGCTGGCGGGCGTGGGGGGACTGTTGATCTCGGGTTCCGCCTTCGTGGGAGCCCTGATCTCGACTCTGCTGGTTTTCGGCCTGGCCCATGGTCGTGGCGGCTGGACACCTTCAAGGCTACTGCTGACCGGCGTGGTGGTGGCGGCCGGCTGGGGGGCGGTGATCACACTGATGCTCTCGGTCAGCCCCGTCGAACGCCTGCCTGGCATGCTCTACTGGCTGATGGGTGATCTCGCTCATGCCGGCACGCCCTGGCCGCTGCTGGCGCTGCTGCTGGGCGCCTGCCTGCTGGTGGTGCCCCTGGGGCGCCACCTCAATGTCCTGGCGCGGGGCCCCTTGCAGGCCGCCGCCCTGGGGGTGGCGGTGCGACGCCTTGAGTGGGGGCTCTACCTGACGGCGAGCCTGTTGACGGCGGCGGCGGTGACCGGTGCCGGCAGCATCGGCTTCGTCGGCCTTGTAGTGCCGCATATGCTGCGCCTGGCGCTGGGTAATGATCAGCGCCTGATCCTGCCTGCCTGTGCGCTGGCGGGGGGCACCCTGTTGCTGGTCGCCGATACCCTTGCCCGCACCGTGATCGCACCGGAGCAGCTGCCGGTGGGGGTGATCACCGCGCTGCTCGGCGTTCCCACCTTCCTCTACCTGCTCTATCGAGGCTCCTGATGGTTGATCCAGTGACACCGCCGCTGGTGGTCCGCCATCTGGTGATCGATGTGCCGGGGCGAGTCGACGGTGACGCTCTTGATCTCGAGGTCGAGCCGGGACAGGTCTGGGGCGTGCTGGGGCCCAATGGCGCCGGCAAGACCACTTTGCTGCATACCCTGGCGGGGCTGCGCCCGCCTCGCGTCGGTGAGGTGCTTCTGGGGGATACGCCGCTTGCCTCGCTGCGTCGTCGTGAGGTGGCCAGGCGGCTGGGGCTGGTGTTTCAGGAGCGCCACGACGGCTTTCCATCCACGGTGCTTGAGACGGCGCTGATCGGCCGCCACCCCTGGCTTTCGCCCTGGCAGATGGAGGATGGCGAGGATCTCCGCCTGGCCGCGGCGGCACTCGAACGGCTCGATGTGGCCCATCTGGCCGAGCGCCTGGTGAGCACCCTCTCGGGGGGCGAGCGTCAGCGATTGGCCATCGCCACGGTGCTGACCCAGGCACCGGCGATCTGGCTCGCCGATGAGCCCACCAATCACCTCGACCTGCATCATCAGACGGCGGTAATGGCCCTGCTCAACGAGCTGGCCGACGAAGGGCGTTCGGTGATGATGTGCCTGCATGATCTCAACCTGGCCGCACGCTGGTGCGACCATCTGTTGCTGCTCTACCCGGATGGGCGAGCGTGCTGGGGGCCGGCGCAGGAGATGCTGGTTCCCGAGGCGCTGGAGCGCCTCTATGGTCAGCGCCTGGCGAGTGCGGAGATCGATGGAGCCCCTGTCTTCGTACCGGTGAGCGGAACATGACCGACCTCCAGGGGCGCGGCGAGGCGCGTGGCGTCTGATCCCCCATCATCTGTCGTCGATAACAGTCATTACTCGACCCTGATCAATGTGCTCAATATCGTCTGTGCGGGATAGGCGAAGAGGAGTGAAGCATGCACAACCCCAATATGCCCTTCTCCGAGGCGGAGAAGGCGGGTCTCTATCGGGCCATCCATGAGCGCCGGGACGTGCGTTCGCAGTTTCTGCCGGACCCGGTGCCGCCGCGGGTCCTGGGTCGACTGCTGGAAGCGGCCCATCACGCCCCCTCGGTGGGCTTCATGCAGCCCTGGGATTTCCTGGTGATCGACAGCATCGAGGTGCGCCGGCAGGTACATGGCATCTTCACCCGAGAGAACGAAAAGGGGGCGCGACAGTTTTCCGGAGAGCGCCAGCAGCACTACCGCAGCCTGAAGCTTGAAGGGATCCTCGAGAGCCCCCTCAATCTCTGTATTACCTGCGATCGTAGTCGCGGGGGTGGCCCGGTACTGGGCCGTACCAGTGTTGTCGAGATGGACCTGTTCAGCACCTGCCTGGCGGTCCAGAACCTCTGGCTGGCCGCGCGTGCCGAGGGTATCGGCGTGGGTTGGGTCAGTATCCTCGACCAGGAGGAGCTGGCCACGGTGCTGGGCCTGCCGGAGCATGTCTACCCACTCGCCTATCTATGTATCGGCTATGTCAGTGAGTTTCTGGATGAACCGGAACTGGCCCGCAAGGGCTGGCGGCAACGGCTGCCGCTGGCCGAGCTGGTGCATGCCAACGGTTGGGGGGAAGGGGTCAGCGATGACGAACTTCGCCAGGCCTTGGGGGATTCATGCCCACGCTGATGATCCAGGGCACCACCTCGGATGCGGGCAAGAGTACGGTGGTGGCGGCGTTGTGCCGGGCGCTTCATCGGCGAGGGGTATCGGTCGCCCCGTTCAAGCCGCAGAACATGGCGCTCAACAGCGCGGTGACGGTGGATGGCGGCGAGATCGGCCGCTCCACGGCGCTGCAGGCGTTGGCGGCCGGCGTCGAGCCCCATAGCGATATGAATCCGGTGCTGCTGAAGCCGGAGAGCGACCGCGGCGCCCAGGTGATCCTGCGTGGCCAGGTGCATGGCCATATGGATGCGCTGGATTACCACGCCTACAAGCGAGAGGCGCGCCATAGCGTTCTGGCCGCCTGGCAAGCGTTGTCGAAGCGCTACGATGTGATCATCGCCGAGGGAGCGGGGAGCCCGGCGGAGATCAATCTGCGCGAGAACGATATCGCTAACATGGGCTTCGCCGAGATGGTCGACTGCCCGGTCTTGCTGGTGGGCGATATCGACCGGGGTGGGGTCTTCGCCCAGTTGGTGGGTACCCTGGAGCTGCTCAGTGGCAGCGAGCGGGCGCGTGTCCAGGGCTTCATCATCAACCGCTTTCGTGGCGACTCTGCCCTGCTGGAGCCGGGCCTCGAATGGCTCGCCGCGCATACCGGCAAGCCAGTGCTCGGCACGCTGCCCTATCTGCATGGCCTGCTGCTCGATGCCGAAGACAGTATCGGTTGCGCTGGGCGAGAAGAGGGCGTTCCGGCCCTGCGCGTTGTAGTGCCGGCCCTGCCGCGTATCAGCAATCACAACGACTTCGACCCGCTGCGGCTGCACCCGCGGGTGGCGTTCACCTTCGTGGGGCCGGATCGGCCCATTCCGTCGGCCGACCTGATCATCCTGCCGGGCAGCAAGAGCACTCGAGCCGACCTCGCCTGGCTGCGCAGCCAGGGCTGGGAGTCTGCTATTCAGCGTCACCTTCGCTATGGCGGACGGGTGCTGGGCATCTGCGGGGGTTTCCAGATGCTGGGGCGTGCCATCCATGACCCCGAGGGCCTGGAGGGGCCGACCGGTTCCTCTGTTGGACTGGGCCTGCTCGAAATGGAGACACGCCTGGTGGCCGGCAAGCAGCTGCGCAATGTGAGCGGGCGCCTGCTGCCCGAGAGCGTGCCGATCGCCGGCTACGAGATTCACAACGGCGTTACCACGGGGCCGGCGCTCGAGCGCCCCCTGTGCGAGCTGGCGGGGCGCCCGGACGGGGCGGTGAGCGACGATGGCCGGGTGCTGGGCACCTATCTGCACGGCCTGTTCGACCGACCCGAGGCCTGCGCGGCGCTGCTGGCGCGTTGCGGACTGGTCGGCAAGGCGGGGGCGGTCGACTATGGGCGTCATCGCCAGGAGGAGCTCGATCGCCTGGCCGATGCCCTGGAAGCGTATCTTGATATGTCCGCTATTCAGCGGTTGTTGCGGTGTTAACGCCAGGCGTCTCGTGAGCGCGCTACAGCGTGACCCGGTCGATAAAGCGGCGGAAGTACATCTCCAGGCGCAGGGTGAGCGCCCAGCGGTGCTCGTAGTCCACGTCGCGGGGGAAGTGCAGGGAGGGCGCGATATCCAGGAAGGTGAAGCCCTTGTGGATATCGCGGCGGAAGCGCAGCTGCAGATAGCTGTCCTCGATGGTGGTATGGGAGAGGCTCTCGCCCAGCACCACGGCGGAGTAGCGCAGTACGCTGCGGCGGTTGATGCGTTGGTTGAGCTCGGCGGCCTGGCTGAACTCCAGGGTGTCGACCTCTTCGCGCCACTGGGCGTTGCTGATAAAGCGCAGATGGCGCTTCTCATCTATAGGACGGCCGAGATCCCAGCGAGTACGCGCCGAGTAGCCGTCTTTGTTGAACCAGGAGAAACGGTTGTCGCTATGCAGCTTCCAGGGACCGTCATCCAGGGTCCAGAGCCGCTGGGTGGTAATACGAGCATAGGGGTCGAGCGGCAGGCGGACCTTGATGCCGGCGCCGAGCTCGGTATCCCACTCCCGGGTCCTGTCGCCCTTCCCCAGATGACGTAGCCCCACCAGCACATCCTCGATGCTGTTGGATCGGTCATCGGTCAGTGCCGACTCCTGATCGCCGAGAGTGCCGCGCGTCTCATCCGGCTCGCTCTCGATGATCAGGCGCAGGCGCTCCTCGGTGGTGGGCAGGTCGAGGCGAAAGCGAGCGCTGAGGTCATGGTCGAACGCTTCGCCCTCCTTCCAGGCGTTCTCCTGGCTGATCCGCAGGTAGGAGTCGGAGTCCACCGTCAGGGCATCGGTGGTACCGAAGAACCCGTCGATGTTACGCGAGGTGCCGTCTACCCAGTCGGTCATGGTGGCATGGAAGGGGCCGATACGTTTCTCGGCCCACTCCGGGAGGTCGCTGTCATCATCGGACATCGGGGCATCCGCGTGGGCGGCCAGGCTGAGACTGGCGGCCAGAGCGATCAGCGCCTTCTTCATCTTGTTGGTCTCGCGTCGGTTCCGTCTTACGCAGAGTCTATCTGAACCAGCCCTTCATGACCTCGGTAATCTGGCGGATTTGTGCCTCCGAGGTGACATAGGCGGGCATGGTGTAGAGCCAGCGGCCGATGGGGCGCAGCCAGATGCCCTGTTCGCGCGCCCAGTCCGCTACGCCGTCCAGGACGGTTGCGTCGTGAGTCTCGATCACCGCGGTGGCACCGAGCACGCGTACATCCGCTACCGCCGGGTGCTCGGTCAGGCGCGTGTCCTCGAGCAGTTCCTGGCGCAGCACATCGCTGAGGAGAGCGATACGCCCCAGGTAGTCCTCCTCTTCGAACACCGCCAGGCTCTCCAGGGCCACCGCGCAGGCCAGCGGGTTGCCCATGAAGGTGGGGCCATGCATGAAGGCGTGCTCGGGCGAGTCGCCCACGAAGGCGTCATGCACCCGGGTGGTGGCCAGTGTCGCCGCATGGCCGAGATAGCCTCCCGTGAGCCCCTTTGACAGCACCATCATGTCCGGGGTGACATCGGCGTGATCGGCGGCGAACATTCGGCCGGTGCGACCGAAGCCCGTGGCCACTTCATCGAATATCAGCAGCACGTCGAACTCGTCGCATAGCTCTCGCGCCCCACGAAGGTAATGGGGCGAGGTCATGTTCAGCCCGCCGGCGGCCTGCAGCAGCGGTTCCATCAGGAGGGCGGCGACCTCCTGGTGATAACGTTCCAGCACATTGCGCAGGGCGGCCAGGTCCGCCGCTACCGTCTCGGGGTCGGCATCGAAGGGGGACTCTGGTGCCGGGGCGAAGTGGTGGCGGGGTAGGTAGCCGGCGAACAGGGAGTGCATGCCCTCTTCGGGATCGCACACCGCCATGCAGCCTGCGGTGTCGCCGTGGTAGGCCTTCATCAGTGAGAGCATTCGGTGCTTACCGCTGCTGCCGTGCAGCTGATGGAACTGGATGGCCATCTTCATGGCCACCTCCATGCCTACCGAGCCGCTGTCGGAGAAGAACACATGGTTGAGCCCCCTGGGGGTGATGCGTACCAGCTCGCGTGCCAGGCGGTCGGCGGGATCGTGGGTCAGGCCTCCCAGCATCACATGACAGAGCGTATCGGCTTGCTGCTGGATGGCCTTGACCAGCCGCGGGTGGCGATAGCCATGAATCATGCACCACCAGGAGCAGGTGGCGTCGAGCAGGGTCTCGCCGCTCTCCAGCCGGAAGCTCGGGCCTTCGCCGCCGACTACCTTGGGTGCCGGTTGCTGGGTCTTGAGGTGGGCATAGGGGTGCCAGACGGGGGATGAGTCGAGAGAGCTAGACATCAGCAGGATCCAGGGCCGTTGTGGTCGGGAAGGTTGTGAAGGGAAACGACAGACACGCGAAAGCACCGCACATCTCGTTGGAGATGACGGGGGTGTTGGCGTTGGATGCTGGGGAGGCTACTGGGGGAGAAGATGGTGCGGATGGGGAGACTTGAACTCCCACGCCCTGAGGCACCAGAACCTAAATCTGGCGTGTCTACCAATTCCACCACATCCGCACGGATAGGCTGGCGTGGTATTTTACGGACGCACACGGACAAGTCAATGATCATCGGGCAACTCCAGGTGGTCGGCAGCCGCCGCGGCCAGGGCCGGCGGATCGCAGGCCGGTAGGTGCGGAACGACACCCAGGCAGGGGGCGTCCAGCGTTCGCGCCAGCGTTGCCAGGTTGTCGCGATAAAGACCTTCGTCGTTGCCGAATGCGGGATCGACGAGGCTGCCGGCCCAGCCGGCCAGCCGCAGACCGTCGGCGCGTATTGCCTCGGCCGTCAATCGTGCGTGACTGATGCAGCCGAGCCGGAGGCCAACCACCAGAATCACCGGTAGCGCCAGCTGGGTTGCCAGGCCGGAGAGGTCCTCCCGGGCATTCAGCGGCACCCGCCAGCCGCCGGCGCCCTCCAGCAGGGTGAGGTCCCGACCCAGGGCGAGCCCTTCGCGCATGCTCTCGCTCAAGGCGTCGAGCGTGAGCGTGACCCCCGCATCTCGAGCGGCGAGGTGAGGCGCTATCGCCGGCGAGAAGGCGTGGGGATTGACCGTGGCATAGGGCACTGCGGGGTGGCTGCAGGCCTGTAACGCCAGGGCGTCGGTATTGCGCAGGCCCGCATCGGTGGGCTCACTGCCCGAGGCGACGGGCTTGAGGCCCAGGGTCGACAGGCCCTTGCGGCGTGCCAGGGCCAGCAAGCCGGACGTGACCAGGGTCTTGCCGGCGTCGGTATCCGTGCCGGTGACAAGGTAGGCGGCCATATTAGCGTTCGAGCTCCAGCGTCAGAAGGTGATAGGTGACGGGCAGCCCCTCGGGTTCGCGCAGGGCTTCGAACCGTTGTGAGGCGCGAACAAGGTCGGCCCGGGTCAGATGGCCCCTGGGGCGTGAGGCCTGGGCACCGATGCCCTTGATCGAGGCCATTACTGCGGTCATGTCGGGATAATGGAATCTTGGCCGACTTACCTCGACCGCGACGCGTCGGAAACCCGCCAGGCAGGCGGCCTTGCGATAGTGCTCGGGGCTGCGAAAGTCGAGCAGGGCGGCGTGACGACCGGGCCGCTTCCAGGCGTAACCCACTTCGCTCAGGGTCTCGGGGCCCAGGGTGTTGATCAGGGCGCGACCGCCGGGACGCAGCGTGCGATACAGCTCGGCCATCACGGCGTCGAGGTCGGGGCACCATTGAACGGCCAGGTTGGAGAACACCAGCTCCAGGCTGGCATCGGGCAGCGGCAGGGCGCCTGCATCAGCGCAGATCCAGCGCACCTTGTCGCCTCGCTCTCGTTGGGCGACTTCCAGCATTCCCGGGGCGATATCGAGGCCGATGACGCGGGCGTCGGGTGCATAATCATCGGCCAGTCGCTGGCTCCAGCTACCCGGGCCGCACCCGAGATCGAGGATATGCATCGCTCCCCGGGGTAGCCTGGCCCAGAGGGTTTCGCCCATGTCCTGCTGTGCCGCCGCCAGGCGCTCGTAATCACCGGCGGCGCGTGAAAAGGCATGGGAGACGCGCTGCTGAAAACCGGCGGGCGCCCCCGTGGGCATCAAGGCGGTTGAATTCATGTCTGCACCTCGAGATTGGCCGCGCTCCTACTCCCAAGGCACTCTCGGGAGAGTCCAATCAGAGTCGTCACCAGAGTATCCGGGCGTGACAGCATGGGGCAGTGGCCGGCCCCATCGATGGTGCGATCGGCATCTTGCCCTCGTGTCGCGGACAGCAGTGGGTCGTCGGTTCCAGACAGGAGGCGCATCGGGCAGGGTGGCTCGGCCAGGAGGCGACTGTTGTCAAGCTCGGCAAGCCACTGCAGCCCGGCGGCAAGGGTGGCCAAATCGGGGGGAGGACCCTCCCCGAGCAGGTCGAGAAGGTGACGGTAAGCGTCCCGGGGAGACGCCTCTCCGCGCAGCATCCAGCGTCGAAAATGTGCCAGGGTCGCGTCCGGGTCTCGAGCGAAGGCACGGCGGAAGCGGCCAAGCTCCTGCTGTGTCACCCCCTCGGGGTGGCAGAAGCGTGGGCCCATGCCGATCTGGATCAGCCCCCGGGGAGGGGGAAGCGCGGTCGACGCAAGGCCGAGCAGGGTGGTCGCCAGCAGCCCGCCCAGGGACCAGCCAACCCAGACGGCGTCCCGGGGAAGCTCGTCGGCAAATGCCCAGGCAAGGGCTTCCAGGTCGGAAGGAGGCTCAAGGGCCGGCTGGGCCCCATAGCCCGGCCAGTCTGGCGTCTCGACGGTGACCCCGGCCGGCCACAGGGGCGCCAGGGGCTGCCAGATTCGCGCATCGACCCCCCAGCCGGAAAGCAGCACCAGACGGGTCATGCCAGGGGGGCTCCATCGGTCATGACGCTCCTCTCCTGGCATTCGGCCAGGGCATCGATCAGGGCATCTATATCATCGTCGGCATGGGCGGCGGAGAGGGTAATACGCAACCGAGCCTTCCCGCGTGGCACGGTCGGCTCGCGAATGGCGCCGACATTGATACCACGCTCGGCGAGTCGTGTGGCCCAGGCCATGGTCGTTGTGTTGTCGCCGAGCACGACTGGCTGGATCGGCGTGGCGCTGGCCGCCAGCGGGAGCCCGAGCTCGCTTGCTGCCGCGCGGAAGCGGGCGATCAGGGCGTGTAAACGTTCACGCCGTTCCGGCTCTTCAGCCAGGATATCCAGCGCTGCTAGGGTGGCGGCCGCCACCCCGGGTGGTTGGGCCGTCGTGTAGATATAGGGGCGCGCGAACTGTATCAGGTGCTCGATCAGTGCCTCGCTCCCCGCGACGAAGGCCCCGGCGGTGCCAAGCCCCTTGCCCAGGGTACCGACCAGCACTGGCACGTCGTCGATGCTGTAGGCGCGGCCCACGCAGCCGTCGCCTCGCTCGCCCAGCACGCCCATGCCGTGGGCATCGTCGATCATCAGCCAGGCAGCGTGGCGACGAGCGGTGGCTACGAGCCCCGAGATATTGGCCACGTCGCCATCCATGCTGAAGACACCGTCGCTCACCACCAGCCTGGGGTGGTCGGCCGGGCTGCGCGCCAGCAGTCGCTCGAGGTCGGATAGGTCGGCATGGTGGAAACGACGCGAACAGGCGCCGGCCAGCCTGGCGCCATCCAGCAGTGAGGCGTGGTTGAGGCGGTCCTGAAAGACTCGGGTATGCGGGTCACAGAGCGACTGGAGCACACCCAGGTTGGCCATGTAGCCGGTGGAGAAGAGCAGCGCTCGGGGGCGACCGGTGAGCTCGGCGAGACGACTCTCCAGGGTCTCGTGAACCGCCAGGTGTCCGTTGACCATGTGCGAGGCTCGGGCCCCGCCTCCGTAATGCCGTGCTCCCTCGGCCATGGCCTCGGCCAGGCGCGGGTCCCGGGAGAGACCCAGGTAGTCATTGCCGGCAAAGTCACGCAGCCGACTCGTCGGCCGACGTGTCGCGCGGTGTCGCCACAGACCGCTATCGCGGCACGCCCGGGCGCGATCGGAGAGACGGCTTGGCCAGTCGTGCTGGGTCATGGCTCAACGCTTGTCGCATCGTAGGCCAGCTCGCCGACCCGAGCGGCGGCCCGGTGTGCCATCTGCTGGGCAAGGTCGGCCTCCACGCTTGCCTGAATCCAGTCGTCGTCGGCACAGGTTTCCCTGCGCTCCGGATGCAGGCCGAGCCGGGAGAACAGGGCCCTGTCGCGCTCCGCCTGGGGATTGGCGGTGGTCAGCAGTCGATCACCATAGAAGATGGAGTTGGCGCCGGCCAGGAAGGCCAGGGCCTGGGTCGAGTCATCCATCTGCTCGCGTCCCGCGGAGAGGCGCACATGGCTTTGCGGCATCAGGATGCGCGCCACGGCAATGGCACGAATGAACTCGATGGGGTCGAGATCCTCGACATCTTCCAGTGGGGTGCCGGGGACCTTGATCAACATGTTGATCGGCACCGACTCCGGGTGCGGCTCGAGGCGTACCAGCTGCTGGAGCAGGGCGGCCCGGTCGCGGGGAGCCTCACCCATGCCCAGAATCCCCCCCGAGCAGACCTTCATGCCTGCCTCACGGACCTGGGCGAGCGTATCCAGACGCTCGGCGTAGGTTCGCGTGGTGATGATCTCCCCGTAGTAGTCGGGAGAGGTGTCGAGGTTATGGTTGTAGTAGTCGAGCCCCGCCCGGGCGAGCCGCGCGGCCTGGTCGCCATCGATCATTCCCAGGGTCATGCAGGTCTCGAGCCCCAGTGCCTTGACCCGGCGGACCATCTCCAGCACCACCTCGAGATCCTTCTCGCGGGGGCTCTTCCAGGCCGCTCCCATGCAGAAGCGGCTGGCACCGGCGGCCTTTGCCGCCTGGGCCTCCTCCACGACCCTCTCGATCTCCAATAACTTCTCCTTGCCCAGGCCGGTGTTGTAATGGCCGGACTGGGGACAGTACTTGCAGTCCTCGGGGCAGGCGCCGGTCTTGATCGAAAGCAGGGTGGAGACCTGAACGGCGTTGGGGTCGAAGTGGGCGCGATGCACCTGCTGGGCGCGATAGAGCAGGTCATTGAAGGGTAGTGCGAACAGCGCCTCGATCTCATCGAGACGCCAGTCGTGGCGTATCTCGGCCGGTGCGGCTAGGGTCTGGGAATCGGCTGTACAGGCTTGCGACGCTTGAGACATGGGGGAGTCGCCTATGGTCAACTTGTTTCTAAGTGGGAAGTTGACGAACAGCTTACGGGTCGGGCTCGAGATGTCAACCCGTGTAAAGTTTATAGTTGACAGCGCCCTGCGCCGAGCCCTGCCGGGCCGCTGTGCCTTCTGCCTGGCACCGGCGCTCGATGATCGCCCCTGGTGTCGCGACTGCTTCGAGACACTGCCCTGGAACCTGCCCGCCTGTCCTGTCTGTGCCGAGCCGCAGCCCGGGGCCAGCCAGGGGCGCCGTTGTGGTACTTGCCTGCGACGCGCTCCGGCCTTCGTGCGTGCTCGGGTACCACTGCGCTATAGCGAGGAGGTGGCCTGGCTGGTGCGTCGCTTCAAGTTTCGGGCCTCGCCGAGGGCGGGGATGGTGCTGCTGGCGTTGCTGGAGGCGTCGCTCACCGAGGAGGCACGAGCCTGGCCCCAGGCACTGGTACCGGTGCCGCTGCATGCCAGCCGTGCCCGTGGCCGGGGTTTCGATCAGGCCGAATGGCTGGCGAAGCGCCTGGCCTCGCGACTGAGGGTGCCGTTGCGTCATGGCACTCGTCTGCGTGACACGCCCAGTCAGCGTGGGCTCGATCGCCAACAGCGCCGGAGCAACCTGAGGCGCGGATTTCGCGTGGTGGGGCCCCTGCCATCTCGAGTGGTGCTGCTCGACGATGTGATGACCACCGGGGCGACCCTGGAGGCGCTGGCCCTGGCCTGTCTGGCCGCCGGGGCCGAGGAGGTCGAGGCCTGGGCGATAGCCCGCACGCCGCTGGGGGAAACATGAGTCAGGCCTGGTAGAGTAGGGGTTTTCTGGAGGATGGACCATGGACGCCGATCATCACCCCTTCTCCACGCTGTCGCCGGCTCGGGTCGTGGCGGCCATCGAGTCGCTGGGGTTCTGGCTGCCCGGTGAGCCCTTTGCGCTGAACAGCTACGAGAACCGAGTCTACCTGGTTCATGATGACGAGCGTCGTCGCTGGGTGGCGAAGTTCTATCGACCGGAGCGCTGGAGCGATGCCTGTATCCAGGAAGAGCACGACTTCCTCGCCGAACTCGCGTCAGCAGGCGTGGCGGTGGCCGCGCCGTGGCGTGATGGCGATGGGCGCAGCCTGCTGCATGCCGAGGGGTTTCGCTTCGCGCTCTTTCCCCAGCTCCCCGGCCAGGCCCCGGAGCTGGAGAATCCCGACCATCTGTTTGCCCTGGGCGAGCTGATCGGCAGCGTGCATGCGGTGGGGGAGCGTGCCTCCTTCGGGCAGCGAGGTGTGTTGGATCTGGACGCGATGGTGATCGATGCCCGCGAGCGGGTGCTCGCCGGCCCCTGGCTGGACCAACGACAGCGCCAGGCCTACGAGCGGGTCACGGCGGCACTGCACGAGGCGCTGGCGGAGTATCGCTGGAGCCCGGAGCGGCAGATTAGGGTCCACGGTGACTGCCATATCGGGAATATCCTGGGCCGCGACGACCGCTTCGCGCTGGTGGACTTCGACGACTGCCTGATGGCCCCGGCGGTGCAGGACCTGTGGATGCTGATCACCGCACAGGCGCCCGAAGAGCGGCATATGCAGCTCTCGGAGGTGATCGAAGGCTATGAGCAGCAGCGTGAGTTCGATCGCCGTGAACTGGCCCTGACCGAGCCGCTGCGGACCCTGCGGCTGCTGCGCTACAGTGCCTGGCTGGTATCACGCTGGGAGGATCCGGCCTTTCCGGCCGCCTTCCCCTGGGTGGCCGATAATGGCTACTGGGAGTCGCATATCAGAACGCTGGAGCAGCAGCGCCTGGCGCTGGATAGCGCGCCGCGCTGGCTGGCATAAGGGCAGGGGCCTGGTCCTGTCGCTGGACGACAAGGCCAGGCCCTTGCAAAACCAGACCCTTGCAAAAAGTAGTGCAGATCAGGGTTACGAGTCGTCGGGATCGGGCTGGTCGGCGGGGATCGGGTTGGCGACACCGCTGCCTTCGGCCTGACGCCGTTCGATATTGATCTGCTCGGAGGGGTTCTCCTGCTCCTCGATGGCCAGGTCGCTGGCCAGCTGGAGTTCGAAACCGTGCTCCGGAGAGAGCTCGCAGCGGCCATCCTGACACGCGTCGATGCCGAACTTGCCGTCGCTGCCGTAGGCCGCCGCGGAGATCTCGCCGCTGTAGATATGGCTGTCGCTGCCTTCGGTGTCGATACAGGTGACGCTGGAGGTGGTGATGCGGATGCGCTCACCATCGAGCTGTGCGTCGCCGACCATCACGCAGTAATCGGGCACCTGGTGGCTCCCGCTGCCGTTGGCCACCGGCCGCAGCAGGACGTCGTCATGGCGGGGTGTGTCGGGGTCGAGGCTCAATGACTCGACAACCTGCACTTCCAGGCGAGCATCGGCAGGCAGTTCCAGGGTGGCGGCGAAGGCCAGGGAGGGGGCCAGCAGCAGGCCCAGCAGCAGGGATGTCTTGGTCATGTCGGGCTCTCGCGGAAAGGTCTGCACAGCATGAAAACCTGCATACTATCACAGCCTGATGCATCGACTCATCGACCTTGTCGAGGTGCGGCAGCATGTCGCGAGCCGAGCAGGGATGGGTAAAGCGAGAAAGTGGCGGCGAAGTGCCGAACCAGGAGGGTGGGCTGATAGACTATAGGCTCGGGATGTTAGAATCTTGTACGCTTCAGAGATTCTGTATATATATTGCACATGAAATGCGGCAACCAGCGACGACTTGACGGAGCCCCCCATGACAGAAGAGCTCGCCAACCACTATCGGCAGATTATCCTTGCACTGGGCGAGGACCCCGAACGGGAAGGGCTGCGTGATACGCCAAAGCGGGCCGCCAAGGCCATGCAGTTTCTCAACCACGGCTATCTTCAGTCGCTGGAGGAGATCGTCAATGGCGCCGTCTTCGAGTCGGAGACCGACGAGATGGTGCTGGTCAAGGACATCGAGCTCTACTCCATGTGCGAACATCACCTGCTGCCCTTTATCGGCAAGTGCCATATCGCCTATCTGCCCGATGGCAAGGTGCTGGGCCTCTCCAAGTTTGCGCGTATCGTCGACATGTTCGCTCGACGCATGCAGATCCAGGAGAGCCTCACCCGCCAGATCGCCGAGGCCGTGCAGGAGGTGACCGACGCTCGCGGCGTGGCGGTGGTGGTCGAGGCCCGTCACCTGTGCATGATGATGCGCGGCGTCGAGAAGCAGAACTCCAGCATGACCTCCTCGGTGATGCTCGGTGGCTTCCGCGAGAATCCAGCGACCCGCCAGGAGTTTCTGACCCTGATCAACGGGCGCTGATTCGTCCCGGGGCACGCTCGGATGCATTTCCCTGGCGCACTTATTGAGGAGAGTCGGCCATGCCGCTGCACGCCATCGATGACCAGCACTTCGACCATGGTCTGGCGACCATTCGCATCAAGAACCTCCGCCTGCGCACCCATATCGGCATCAAGGAGGAGGAGATTGCCAATCGCCAGGATGTGGTGATCAACGCGGTAATACGCTATCGCGCCGACAAGGCGGTGGCGTTCAACCATATCGAGCAGGCGCTGAACTACCGCACCATTACCAAGCAGGTGATCGCCCACGTCGAGGAGAACCGTTTCCTGCTGCTCGAGCGTATGACCCGCGAGGTGCTCGACCTGATCATGTCCCACGAACAGGTGTTGACGGCCCAGGTCGAGATCGACAAGCCCCATGCCCTGCGCTTCGCCGACTCGGTTTCCATCACCCTGTCCGAGAGTCGCAAGCCGCGTTGATCTCGCCGTGGGAATAATGTGGCCCCGTCACTTGGAGTGTCGGGGACTTTGCGCTTAGCATGAGGTCAAACTGGTCAGTGCCGCAACGCGGCAGGAGAACGTCATGGAAGCCCTCAAGGAAACGCAACTCTACTGCCCCTTCGCCTATATCGACGGCAGCTGGGTGGCCGCCGACAGCGGTGAGCAGATTCAGGTGATCAACCCGGCCACCGGTGAGGCCGTGGGCGATGTGCCGCGCCTGGGGCGTGCCGAGACCGAGCGGGCCATCGATGCCGCTTATGCCGCGCTGCCGGCCTGGCGGGCGCTGAGTGCCCTGGAGCGCGCCGACATCCTGATGAAGTGGCATGACCTGATGCTGGAGCATCAGAATGACCTGGCAATGATCATGACCCATGAGCAGGGCAAGCCGCTCAAGGAGGCCGCCGGTGAGATCGCCTATGCGGCCAGCTTCCTGCGCTGGTTCGCCGAGGAGGCCCGGCGTGTCTACGGTGAAACCATCCCGCCCGCCAAGGGCAATCAGCGTATCGTGGTCACCAAGCAGCCCGTCGGAGTGGTGGGGGCCATCACCCCCTGGAACTTCCCGGCGGCCATGATTACCCGCAAGGCGGGGGCGGCGTTGGCCGCGGGCTGCACCATCGTCTGCAAGCCGGCCAGCCAGACGCCGTTCTCTGCTACCGCCCTGGCCCTGCTGGCCGAGCGCGCCGGTGTCCCGCGCGGGGTGTTCAACGTGGTGCCGGGGCGTGCCAGCGAGATCGCCGCGGCCATGACCGAGTCGCCGCTGGTGCGTAAGATCACCTTCACCGGCTCCACCGAGGTGGGTCGCGAGCTGATGGCCAGCGCCTCCCAGCACATCCAGAAGATATCCCTCGAACTGGGCGGCAATGCGCCCTTTATCGTCTTCGAGGATGCCGACCTGGACGCCGCGGTGGAGGGCGCCATGGCGGCCAAGTTCCGCAATGCCGGCCAGACCTGCGTCTGCACCAACCGCTTCCTGGTGCAGTCCAGTGTGGTCAATGCCTTCTGCGAAAAGCTTGCCGTGGCCATGAACAGCGAGCTCAGGGTCGGCGATGGCACCCAGCCCGATATCAATATCGGCCCCTTGATCGACCACAAGGCGGTTGACAAGGTCAGTGAACATGTCCATGACGCCGTGGACAAGGGGGCCGAGCTGCTGCTGGGGGGCCACCCCCACCCGCTGGGCGGCAACTTCTTCACGCCGACCCTGATCAGCTTCGCCACCGAGCAGATGCAGGTGGCTCGAGAAGAGACCTTCGGTCCGCTGGCGGCGGTGTTCCCCTTCGATGACGAGGAGAGTGCCGTGGAGATGGCCAATGATACCGAGTATGGCCTCGCCGCCTACTTCTACTCTCGGGACCTGGGGCGCGTATGGCGTGTCGCCGACGCCCTGGAGTACGGCATGGTGGGAATCAACACCGGGTTGATCTCCAACGCCGCCGCGCCCTTCGGTGGTGTCAAGGAGTCCGGACTCGGTCGCGAGGGTGGCCACCAGGGACTGGAGGAGTTCCTGGAGACCAAGTACCTCTGTATTGATCTCGGCTGACCGGGCTTGGCCCGGAGCCGTAAGCTTTACGCCTTAAGCTGTAAGAAACGAAAACCCCGTCGGCCATGGCCGACGGGGTTTTCTGATTATGGCGGCTGTTTACGCTGTGCTTACAGCTTACAGCTTACAGCTTACAGCTTACAGCTTATAGCTTGCCGCTCGCCGCAGGCGCTTAGTGCCTGAAGTGGCGCATGCCGGTAAACACCATGGCGATGCCGGCCTCGTTGGCGGCGTCGATCACTTCCTGGTCGCGCATGGAACCGCCGGGCTGGATCACCGCGGCGATGCCGGCGGCGGCGGCGGCATCGATGCCATCACGAAACGGGAAGAAGGCGTCGCTGGCCATCACCGAGCCGGGAACCGAGAGGCCCTCGTCGGCGGCCTTGATGCCGGCGATCCTGGCCGAGTAGACGCGGCTCATCTGGCCGGCTCCCACGCCGATGGTTTGGCCATCCTTGGCATAGACGATGGCGTTGGACTTGACGTACTTGGCCACCTTCCAGGCGAAGGCCAGGTCGCGCAGCTCCTGCTCGGTCGGCACCCGCTCGCTGACCACGGTGAGCTCGTCGCGCCCGACCATACCCAGGTCGCGGTCCTGGACCAGCAGGCCACCGGTGACGCGCTTGAAATCGTGGGCATGGCCGCGCTCGCCTGGCCAGCTGGCGCCCACGTCGAGCAGACGCACGTTCTGCTTCTCGGCGACGATGCCGGCGGCCTCGTCGTCGACCCCCGGGGCGATGATTACCTCGACGAACTGGCGGTCGATGATGGCGCGCGCGGTGTCGGCGTCCAGTGGCACGTTGAAGGCGATGATGCCGCCGAAGGCGCTGGTGGGATCGGTGGCGAACGCCTTGTCATAGGCTTCCAGGGCGCTGGCGCCGACCGCCACGCCGCAGGGGTTGGCATGCTTCACGATCACGCAGGCGGTATCGGTGAAGGCCTTCACGCACTCGAAGGCGGCGTCGGTATCGGCGACGTTGTTGAACGAGAGCGCCTTGCCATTGAGCTGCACGGCGGTGGCCACGCTGGGCTCGCTGGCATCGCTCTCGACATAGAAGGCCGCCTTCTGGTGCGGGTTCTCGCCGTAGCGCATGGACTGCTTCTTCTCGAACTGCAGGTTGTAGGTGCGCGGGAAGCCATCCTCGCCACCCTGTACCCGCTGGCCGAGATAGTCGGCGATGGCGGCGTCGTAGCCCGCGGTGTGCTCGAAGGCCTTGACGGCCAGGTCGAAGCGGGTCGCCTCCGATACCTTGCCATCCTGGGAGGCGATCTCGCCCAGCACCCGGGCGTAGTCGGCGGCATCGACCACGATGCTGGTGTGAGCGTGGTTCTTGGCGCAGGCACGCACCATGGTGGGGCCACCGATATCGATGTTCTCGATGGCGTCCGTGAGGGTGCAGTCAGGCTTGGCGACCGTCTGGGCGAAGGGGTAGAGATTGACCACCACCATGTCGATAGGCGTGATGTCATGCTCGGCCATCACCGCATCGTCCTGGCCACGACGGCCGAGGATGCCACCGTGGATCTTCGGGTGCAGGGTCTTGACGCGGCCGTCCATGATCTCGGGGAAGCCGGTGTGTTCGGACACCTCGATGACCGCAATACCGTTCTCCTGGAGCAGGCGGAAGGTGCCGCCGGTGGAGAGCAGTTCGACGCCATGCTCGCTGAGTCCACGAGCGAAGTCGACGATGCCGGTCTTGTCGGAAACGCTGATCAGGGCACGGCGTACCGGGAGGGAGGAGGCTTGGGCCATGGGGACACTCTCTTGACGTCTGGGGCGGTGGGTGGTGGATGCGAAAGGGGGTGGTGGCGGGTCGTGAGACGCACCGCAGGGAGCCAGAGGCTCCCTGCGTCATATCAGGTCATACTGCTTGAGCTTCTTGCGCAGCGTGCCGCGATTGAGGCCGAGCATCTCGGCGGCGCGGGTCTGGTTGCCCTGGGTGTGTTCGAGCACCGAGGCGAGCAGCGGGGCCTCGACCTCGGCCATCACCATGGCATGGAGGCCGGTCACCTCGCCGCCATCCAAATGGGCGAAATAGCGGCGCATGGAGAGCTCCACCGCTTCACGCAGCGGCTGCTGGCCACCTGCCGGCGCGGACAGCTCGGTGCTGGCATCCTGCGACGGGTGGCCGGTTGACATCTGTGGGTCGGAGGGAAGGGCTTGACTGGTCATGCGGCTCGTATTCCTTTCGCGGTCGCGCCCTGCTCGTCCGGTGCTATGGCGGGCGAGGGGGCATGACCAAAGAGGTCGTCGATAAAACGATGCTGGTCGGCACGGCTTTCGAGACGGTTGAAGCGTCCCTTCAGTTCACGTCGCTGCCCCTCGTTGAGGCGGATATCGCCGGCCAGGTACCAGCCGACGTGCTTGCGCGCGATGCGCACCCCCATGAAGTCGCCATAGAAGTCATGTAGCGCGTTCAGGTGGTGGCGCAGCACCCTCGCGCGTTCGTCATCGCCGGGCGGGGGCAGGCAGACGCCATGGCGCAGGTAGTGGTCGATCTCGCGGAAGATCCAGGGGTTGCCCTGGGCGCCCCGGCCGATCATCACCGCATCAGCGCCAGTATAGTCGAGGACGGCGGCGGCCTTCTCGGGAGAGTCGATATCGCCATTGGCGAATACCGGAATCTTCACCGCCGCCTTGATGGCCGAGATGGTGTCGTATTCGGCGTAACCGGAATAACGCTGCTGGCGATGGCGACCGTGTACCGCCAGGGCCTGGATGCCGGCCTCTTCGGCCAGGCGTGCCACGCGCAGCCCGTTGTTGCTCTCGGCACACCAGCCGGTACGGATCTTCAGCGTGACCGGGATATCCACCGCCGCCACCACCGCCGTCAGGATCTCGGCCACCAGCGCCTCGTCGCGCAGCAGGGCGGAGCCGGCGGCCTTGTTGCAGACCTTCTTGGCCGGGCAGCCCATGTTGATATCGATGATCTCGGCACCCTGGTCGGCATTGAAGCGGGCGGCCTCGGCAAGCATGGCGGCATCGCCCCCGGCGATCTGCACGTTGCGTGGTCCCGGCTCGCCCCGGTGGTCCATGCGCAGCTGTGACTTGCGGGTATGCCACAGGCTGGGGTCCGAGGTGACCATCTCGCCCACCACCATGCCGGCGCCCAGCTGCCGACACAGCTGCCGGAACGGGCGGTCGGTGACGCCGGCCATCGGTGCCAGGATCGTCCGATTCGGCAGCGTATGGTGGGCGATGCGGGGAAGTGACTGACTGGCGTCGAACATGGCTCGGGGCAGTGGAGGCTAGAGGGGGGCATATCATACGCCCCCCGCCGGGTAGGGTGAAGTGGTGGTGAGGGCGAGCCTAGGCCGGGCGACGGCCGGTCAGGCGAACCCACCCTTCGCGGGTGACCGGTTCATCCATCCGCAGGCCCTGCTCGCGATAGGCCTGCAGCACCTGTTCGGCCTGGCCCTCGAGGATGCCGGAGAGCGCCAGGCGCCCCCCGGGGGCGACATGGCCTGCGATCATCGGCGCCATCTCGACCAGTGGCCCGGCGAGGATATTGGCCACCACCACGGGGAATGTCTCTGCGTCGTCGAGCTGTTCGGGGTAGCAGAGGTGCAGGGCCTGCTCCTGCACGCCGTTACGCTCGGCGTTGTCGCGGCTTGCCGTCAGGGCCTGGGGGTCGATGTCGGTCGCCACCGCCTGCCTGGCCCCCAGCTTGAGGGCGGCGATGGCCAGGATGCCCGAACCGGTACCGATATCGAGCACCGTCTGACCCTCCAGGGCCTCGCAGATGGCGAGGGCGTCGAGCCACGCCAGGCAGAGGGCGGTAGTGGGGTGCGTGCCGGTGCCGAAGGCGAGCCCCGGGTCGAGATGCAGGTTGACCGCACCGGGCTCGGGCGGCGTGTGCCAGCTGGGCACGATCCATAGTCGCTCACCCATCTGCAGCGGCACGAAGTCCTCCATCCATTCGCGCTCCCAGTCGCGATCGGCGAGCAGCTCCACGGAGATCTCGGGGCAGGGGTCCTCGGCCTGCTCGGCGGCCCAGGCCTGCTGGACCCGTTCAAGCATGGCGTCGACGCCCTCGAGGTCGTCGTACAGTCCGGTGAGCACCGTCTCGTGCCAGAGCGGAGTGCTGCCGCGCTCGGGCTCGAAGACCGGGTCGTCGTGGGCGTCCTGCAGGGTAATGGCGGTGGCACCCTCGGCGAGCAGCAGCTCCTCGAGGGTCTCGGCCTGTTCCGGGGCGACGTGGGCCTTGAGTTGCAGCCAGGGCATGGGATCTCCGATAAGCAGGGGAAGCGCAAGCGGGGCGGCCGAGGCCGCCCCGCTGAATACCGAAGCCGGGAAGGTCAGAGGCCCAGCTTCTTCTCCAGATAGTGGATATTGACGCCGCCCTGTCGGAAGTCGCCATCACGCACCAGATCCTTGTGCAGATCGGTGTTGGTCTTGATGCCTTCCACCAGCAGCTCGTCCAGGGCAACCCGCATGCGAGTCAGGGCGGTTTCACGGTCGCTGCCCCAGGTGATCAGCTTGCCGATCAGGGAGTCGTAGTGGGGTGGCACCGAGTAGCCGGTATAGAGATGAGAGTCCATGCGCACGCCGATACCGCCCGGAGGGTGAAAGAGGGTCACCTTGCCGGGGGAGGGGATGAAGGTGCGCGGATCCTCGGCGCAGATGCGGCACTCGAAAGCGTGGCCGTTGAGAGTGACGTCCTCCTGGCGGATGGAGAGCGGCAGACCGGAGGCGATGCGCAGCTGCTCCCTGATGATATCCACGCCGGTGACCATCTCGGTGATGGGATGCTCCACCTGTACGCGGGTATTCATCTCGATAAAGAAGAACTGGCCATCCTCGTAGAGAAACTCGAAGGTACCGGCGCCGCGATAGCCGATGGTGATGCATGCCTGGCGACATGCCTCGAGCACCTCCGCGCGGGCCTTGGGGTCGAGCATGGGGGCCGGCGCCTCTTCGATCACCTTCTGATGACGGCGCTGCAGCGAGCAGTCGCGGTCATAGAGGTGGATGGCGTTGCCCTGGCCGTCGGCCAGCACCTGCACTTCCACGTGGCGCGGGTTCTGGAGGAACTTCTCCATGTAGACGGTGCCGTCACCGAAGGCCGAGTGGGCCTCGGTGCGGGTCACGGTGACCGCCGAGAGCAGGTGAGCCTCGGTGTGTACCACACGCATGCCGCGACCACCGCCGCCGGCAGCGGCCTTGATGATCACCGGGTAGCCGATGCGGCGTGCGGTGGCCAGAATCTGGCCATCGTCATCCTCGGGCAGGGGACCATCGGAGCCAGGCACGGTGGGGACGCCAGCCTTCTTCATCGACTCGATGGCGCTGACCTTGTCGCCCATCAGGCGGATGGTCTCGGCCGTGGGACCGATGAAGGTAAACCCGGAGCGCTCCACCTGTTCGGCGAAGTTGGCATTCTCGGCGAGAAAGCCGTAGCCGGGGTGGATGGCGCTGCTGTCGGTGACCTCGGCGGCACTGATCAGTGCCGGAATGTTGAGGTAGGACTGGGCCGAGGAGGCCGGCCCGATGCACACGACCTCGTCGGCCAGGCGCACGTGCATCAGCTCACGGTCGGCCTTGGAGTGGACCGCCACCGTTCTGATACCCAGCTCCTTGCAGGCACGCAGGATGCGCAGGGCGATCTCGCCGCGGTTGGCAATAAGAACCTTGTCCAGCATGATGGGTCCGCCAGTATCGAGTGAATGACCAGTATCGGGTATTTGAGGGGGAGCGGGGCTCAGGCGATCACGACCAGAGGCTGGTCGTATTCCACCGGCTCGCCGTCCTCGACCAGGATGGCCTCGACCACGCCGTCACGCTCGGCCTCGATCTGGTTCATCATCTTCATGGCCTCGACGATACACACCGTTTCGCCCTTCTTGACCTGGGAGCCGACGTCGACGAAAGCCTTGGCGCCCGGAGCCGGTGAGCGGTAGAAGGTGCCCACCATGGGCGAGGTGATGGCCTGACCCTGGAAGCTGGGGCCCTCGGCGGCGGCCGGCTCGGCACTCTCGGCGGCTGCCGGTGCGGCGGCGGGGGCGGGCTGTGCCGCAGGCGCATAGGCCTGAGGCATGCTGGGCTGCCAGCTCACGCCATTGGGATGACGGCTGATACGGACCGACTCCTCGCCCTCCTGGATCTCGATTTCGCTGATGTTCGATTCTTCCAGCAGCTCGATCAGCTTCTTGACCTTGCGGATATCCATGACGTTCGTCCCGATCGGTTGGGTGCGGTGAATGGCCGTTGGCCCGGCGCTGTCAACCCGGGCCAAGTTTCATTAGATCGCGGCAAGATGGCGACTCTTCCGCCTCTACGGACCATGAAAAGAGGATAGCGGCGGAGTTTGCCGAAAAACCCGTGCGATGTCCAGTACCGTTGAAAACGCTGTTCGAACGGGCGTTTCAAGGTGCTTTCCCTCGCTGCTTCCCTGGTCAAGAGAGCGGCTCAGGCGTCGCTTCCGCTGTCGAGCCAGTCGCGCACACCAGTCAGGTGGCTGGCAAGCTCTCCGGCATTCGGTGCGCCCAGGATGCGTGCCTCGCGGATCTCCTCGCCTGCACGGAAGAATAGCAGGCTGGGAGGCCCGAAGAGTTCGAAGCGCTCCAGGAGTTCGCGGCTGTTGGCGTCGCTGTCGGTGACGTCGACGTTGATGCGAGCGAACTCCGAGAGCGGCTCTGCCACCCGTGGGTCCGGGTAGACCCGGCGCTCGAGCTGCTTGCAGGAGATGCACCAGTCGGCAGTGAAATGAACGAAGGCGGCCTGGTCATCCGGCACCGAGGCGAGAGCCTGATGCAGCTGGTCGAGACGCTCCACCGTGATGATCTCCTGTGGCGCGGAGGTGCCGGCAGCGGGCGATGAGCCCGCGCCACCGGTCAGTGGCGCCAGGGGACGCAGCGGGTCGCTGGCGCCGCTGGCGGCACCGAGAACCAGCACCACCCCCCAGGCGAGCAGCAGCAGTCCCAGGGCCTGGCGTGCTCGTGCCCATCCCTGGGGAAGGTTGGTGGACATGGCGCCAAGCGCCACCGCGGTGCCGACGGCCAGGCCGGCCCACAGCAGCAACACCAGCGTGGCCGGCAGCAGGCGTTCGACCAGCCAGATCGCCACCCCCAGCAGCAGGATGCCGAAGGCGATCTTGACGCCGTTCATCCAGGCACCGCTACGGGGCAGCAGGGTGGTGCCGAAGGTGCCCACCAGCAGCAGGGGAACGCCCATGCCCAGCCCCAGGGCGAGCAGGGCGGCCCCGCCCAGCAGCGCATCACCGGTGGTGGAGATGAAGACCAGGGCGCCGGCCAGCGGAGCTGTGACACAGGGGGATACCACGAGAACCGACAGCGCCCCGGTCAGTGCCAGGCCGGCGGGGCCGCTCTGCTGGGCGCGGGCCTGCCAGGCGTCGATGCGGCCGGCCAGCCGGGGTGAGAGGCGCAGGTCGAAGGCGCCGAACATGGCCAGGGCGAAAATCGTGAAGAGTACCGCAAAGGTGATCAGTACCGGGGCGGACTGCAGTTGCGCCTGGAGATTCAGTCCGGCTCCGAACAGCCCCATCAGCACCCCGACGAGGGCGTAGGTGAGTGCCATGCCCCCTACATAGCTGGCGGAGAGCGCGAAGGCGCGCGGCCGGCTCGGGTTCTGCCCGACGATGATGGAGGAGAGGATCGGCACCATGGGCAGTACGCAGGGCGTAAAGGTCAGCCCCAGGCCGGCGATGAAGAACAGCCCCAGCGTCAGCGGCAGGCTGGCTTCGGCCATCAGGGTCTGAAAGCGGCCATCCTCGCTCTGGGGAGCGGTGGGAGCTGTGGTGGAGGCGTCGCCACCCCCATTCTCGACAGAGTCGGAGCTGGAACCAGAGTCGGCATTCGATGCCTGCCAGCCGGCAAAGGCGGCGGGTGCCTCCTGCTCGGCGGCGTCCAGGTCAACATGTTCCGGGGGGTAGCAGAGGCCGGCATCGGCGCAGCCCTGAAAGGTTAGCGTGACGGGGATCACGCCGCTGGCCTCCTCCTCGAGGGGAACCTCGAAGACCACGCTGTCGCGGAATGTGTAGACGTCACCGAGGAACTCGTCGCTGGTGAAGGTGCCTTCGGGGATATCGGGCTCACCCAGTGCTACCGTATCGCTCTTTACCGCGAACTGATGGCGATAGAGATAGTGCTCCTCTTCCGCCTCCATGCCGATATAGAGGGTCTCGCCATCATGCCAGGCGCTGGGCTGGAAGGCTTCCAGTACCGGCAGAAATTCCGAATCATCGTTGGAAAACCACTGTCCCAGGGCGGCGATCGGCAACAGCAGGAGCAACAGGGCGGTCAGAGCTAGGCGTTGAATGCGGATCACGAAAGTCCTGTCCTTGGTTGGTAGTGTGACTGGCGATCAGACCTCGCTTGCCGCGCGGGGTTCCGGTGCGTTCCCTGACGTGACGATGTATCCAGCAGAGGTTTCGCATCAGGGCCTGTTTTCCAGGCAAGGTCGAGCTGACCGCTTGTACGGGTCGGGTGCTAGGATAACGCAAGGGGAGGGCGTGTCTTCATCGAGAAGGGTGGCATCTGGTGTGCCACGTTGTCGCACGCTCCATATCTCATATAGAAAAGTCTCGTATAGGAAAGGAACCTGCACATGGCTTGGATGGGCAACAGCGACGCCAGGCGTCGCAAGAAGATCGAAGCGCTGGAGCGGCCCGACTACGGCTGGATCTGGAAGCCGTTGCTGGCACTGCTGGTGATCTATCTGGTGGTGACGCTGGCGCTCGGGACCTGGTGGAGTCGCACACCGGCGCCGCACAGCGTCGAGCGGGTGCCCATGGAGCGTCGCGGTGATGCCGGCAGCGAACCCGCCGCCAGAGGGGCGGTAACGGTCGCGACCCTGGCCTCCATCATCGAGACACTCTACGACAAGCCCGGCGGCTATCTGCGTAATGACCGGCTGCCGCCCGGCCTGTGGCTGGACAATATGCCGAGCTGGGAGCGAGGTGTGCTGATCCAGGCCAAGAACCTGGCGCGGGCGCTGCCCTCGATGAATCCGGGCGAGGTCGAGCATCTCGAGAAGGCGGTTCGTGGCCTGGCCGGCGACGGCCTCGACTGGTATCGACCCGCCACCGAGGATCGCCTGATGTCGGCGGTGACCGCCCTGGACCGCCAGCTGATGGCATTGAGCGGCATGGAGGCCGAAGGCTTCGTGCCCGGGGCGGGGCTGCGCCGCTGGCTGGCCGATGTTCGCGTAGATCTCGACGACCTGTCGTTGCGTCTGGCCTCGGGTGCCGAGGGGCATCAGCTGCTGCAGGAGCTCGCCATCGATGGCGAGGCGCTCCCCGAGGGTACCCCCTGGTATCGGGTCGACAACGTCTTTTTCGAGGCGCGCGGCACCGGCTGGGCGCTGGTGCAGATGCTGGAGGGGGTGCAGCGTGACCAGGCCGATGTGCTGGGGGCGGCCGAGGTTGTCGAGCAGTGGGAGCGGCTTCGGGCGGAGCTTGCCATGACCCAGCGTCGCCTGTGGAGCCCGGTGGTGATGAGCGGCCAGGGTTTCGGCCCCTTCGCCAATCATACGCTGGTGATGGCACATCACATCAGCCGGGCCCGCGACCTGGTCGAGTCGATCATCACTCGCCTTGCCGAGAGTGCCGAGCAGAAAGTGGCCGGAGAGGAAGTCCAGCAAGCACCCGCCAGCGAACCTGAAGTGCTCGATATGGAGCGCGCCGAGCCCGAGCAGGAAGCTACCGACTATCAGGAGGCCGAGCAGAAGACTGAGCAGAAAACCGAGCAGAAGGCCGAGTCAGCTCAGGCGCCCAGTCTGGACGACCAGGTGGAGCCGGAAGCGCAAGAGGACCAGGCTGCCGAGCAGTGAGCTGGCTTCCTAGGCCGGGTTTCCTATGCCCATAAACCGCAGCGGGCCGCCTCAAGGGCGGCCCGCTGCGTTTATGCTCGACACTCATGACGGGGAGCGCAGAGTGCCGGGTCTGGAGTGGTCTTCGAATCAGGCCTTGTGATAGGCGTCGACTGCCTTCTCGATGGCCTTGCGGGCCGCCTCGGCGCCCTCCCAGGACTCCACCTTGACCCACTTGCCCTTCTCGAGGTCCTTGTAGTTCTCGAAGAAGTGGGCGATCTGCTGGCGCAGCAGCTCGGGCAGGTCGGTCACTTCCTGGACGTCGTCATAGAGACTGGACAGCTTTTGATGCGGCACGCACACCAGCTTGGCGTCCTCGCCCGCTTCGTCGGTCATGTTGAGGATGCCTACCGGACGGGCGCGGATGATGCTGCCGGGCTGGACCGGGCAAGGGGTAACCACCAGGGCGTCCAGGGCGTCACCGTCGTCGGCCAGGGTGTGCGGGATGAAGCCGTAGTTGGCCGGGTAGAACATCGGGGTGGCCATGAAGCGGTCGACCAGCAGGGCGCTCATGTCCTTGTCGATCTCGTACTTGACCGGCGCGTGGTTGGCCGGGATCTCGATCGCCACATAAAGGTCGTTCGGTAGCTCCTTGCCGGCGGGGATATTATCGAAGTTCATCGTCGCTTCCTTGGTTGGTAAAAGAAGGGGTTGGCAGAAGATCTTGGCGCGTCGTCTGGAAGAAAAAATCCGCAAAATTATACGGGCCAGCCCGGCCGAATACCAATTCGACATAGGTGCCGGCGCGCGTTTCGGTGCTCACAAGGTGCCACTAGGGTCAAGCTGTTGCACCCGTGCCGGGTCGCGGCGTGTATGATGGCCGCGCATGATTCAACGGGTAAGGAGAGGCGAGTGTCACCCGCGCAGCTGTCATTGAGTTTTGGTCAGGCCTTCGTGGCGCCGGATCGCCGGCGGCACCGCAGCTCCATGTCGGTATGCCTACCCGAGCCCCCCCAGCTCAACGCCAAGGGCGCCTGCGCGCTGATCAGCGATGCGACCCAGCGCAACAGCATGGCCAAGCAGGCCGGCGATCTCAGTGTGCGCAGCTTCCTGAGCGACTACTACTCCACCCCCGACCACTGGGACATCAAGACCTCGGCAACTCGCGTGCTGCTTGCGCTCAATGCCTGGACCTATAGTCAGAGTCGTCAGGTGGCGGACGGCAGTTACGTCACCTCGCTGTCGGCCCTGGTGCTGCGCGGCACCGAGGGCCACCTCTTCCATATGGGAGACACCCTGGTGTTCCGGCTGCGCGGGGCGGAGTTCGAGCAGCTGACGCGAGACCATGTCACCGACTTGGGGGGCTATCGCTACCCCTCGCGTGCACTGGGCATGGATAACAGCATCGATATCGATTACGTCCGCTTTCCGGTCAAGCAGGGGGACCTCTTCCTGTTCACCACCCAGGCGGTGCTGGGCACCCTGATGCCATCCGAGTATGTGCAGCTGATCCGCCAGGACGCCAGTGATCTGCATGCCGCCTGCGACCGGCTGGCCGAGGCGGCGGTGGAGCGTGCCCAGTCCCGCGGCTACGGGGCCGATCAGTTCTGCTTTCAGCTGCTGCGTATCGATGAGCTCCCCGAGGAGCAGTCGGACAACCCGGCGAAGGTGTATGGCGAACTGCCGATCCCGCCGGAGCTCTCGCCCGGGGACCGCCTCGAGGGGCTGGAGGTTCAGGCCGTGCTGTCGCGTACCGCCCAGTCACGCGTCTACCGAGTGCGCGACCTCCAGAGCGGGCGTGTGATGGTGATGAAGGCGCCGAGCCCCGAGCTCTCCCTGCGCAATATCTATCTGGAGCACTTCCTGCTGCAGCAGTGGGTGGTGGAGCGCGTCAAGTCGCCCTTCGTGGCGCGTATCATGGAGCCGTCGCGGCCACGACGCTACCTCTACTATCTGATGGCCTATGTGGAGGGTGAGACGCTGGCCGACTGGGCGCGACGCCACCCCCAGGCGAGCCTCGCCCAGCGCCTGGATATCGCCAACCAGCTGGGCAAGGCGGTGCAGGCCCTGCATCACCGGGAGCTGCTGCATCAGCTGATCCATCCCGGCAATGTGCTGATCGATCCTCATGGAAAGGTGGTGTTGACCGATTTCAGCGCCTGCCGAAGGCGTGACGGGGCGGGGCTCAAGGATGCCCACGAACTGCTGCGTCAGGTGGGGCTCACCGAACACAGCGCTCCCGAGTATGCGCTGGGTGACGGGATCGGTCGGCGCAGTGACCAGTACTCCTATGCCTCCACGGTCTACTGGCTGCTGACCGGGGAGTTGCCCTACGAGGTGCCCCCCAACCGCCTGCTGCGGCATACCGACCTCGAGCAGCTGGTCTATCGCAGCGCGCGGCAGCGCAACCCCGAGGTCCCCCAGGCCCTCGACGAGGCGCTGCGTCGGGCACTGGATCCCCAGCGAGCGCTGCGCTATCGACGGATGTCGGAGTTCCTGCGCGAGCTGCGCCAGCCGTTGGCAACCCTGCATCGCGAGCCGGAAACGCGTAGCGCCCCGGGGAGATTCCGGGATGCCGGTCAATTCTGGCAGGGGGTGGCTGCGATACTGCTGCTGCTGCTGGTGCTTTCCTGGTTGCTGCGATAAAGCGTCGAGCGCCAAGCTGCCCCAGGTGCTATCAGTCACAAGTTGACGATCGCGCGATTAATCACGTTCCCCCGGGCGTCAGTAGCAGGCCGGCTATGCCGGGCGAGTGGAGGCCGAAGGCCTCCCCTCTGGCTGTTTGGTGCTTGGCCGCTTCGAGCCTGGCTGCTTAATGTGGTGAGGCTGAGAACGAGAAACCCCACCAGGAAGTGGCCTGGTGGGGTTAATTGGTAGGAGCGCGATTTATCGTGCGATAGGGTTTTTACAGCTCGAAGTCGGGCAGCTTGCGCTCGACGCGGTGCTTGGCAAGCTTTGCCACCCGGGGCAGGCCGTTATCGAACGGGGGGAAGTCCTCGCCCTGGATCAATGGCAGCAGGTAATCACGGCAGGCTTGGGTGATGCCGAAGCCATTCTCGCTGATGTAGTCGCGGGGCATGAACTTCTCGCGGTTGGCGATCTCGGCGAGAGGGGCCGGCTCGATGCGCCACTGGTAGGGAGCCTCGGAGACCCGCTTGATGGCCGGCATCATCGCATTCTTGCCCTCGATGGCCAGCTCCACCGCCGCTTCGCCGACGGCGTAGGCCTGCTCCACGTCGGTCGCGGAGGCCAGGTGGCGGGCGGCGCGCTGCAGATAATCGGCCACCGCCCAGTGATACTTGTAGCCCAGGTCCTGCTTGACCATGCCGGCCAGGGTCGGCGCCACGCCGCCCAGCTGGCGATGGCCGAAGGCGTCGGTGTTACCGGCATCGGCGAGGAAGGTGCCATCCTCGTAGCGCGCCCCCTCGGAAACCACGATCACGCAGTAGCCGTACGTCTTGACCGCATGGTCGACGCGAGCCATCACCGCCTCGCGGTCGAAGGCGATCTCGGGGAAGATCACCAGGTGGGGCGGCTCACCCTCGCCCTGGCCGGCCAGGGCGCCGGCGGCGGCGATCCAGCCGGCATGACGGCCCATCACCTCGAGCACGAAGACCTTGGTGGAGGTCGCGCACATGGAGGCGATGTCCAGCGAGGCCTCGAGGGTCGAGGTGGCAATATACTTGGCCACGCTGCCGAAGCCCGGCGAGTTGTCGGTGATCGGCAGGTCGTTGTCCACGGTCTTGGGCACGTGAATGGCGGTGAGCGGGTAGCCGAGCTTCTCGGAGAGCTGAGAGACCTTGAGGCAGGTGTCGGCACTGTCGCCGCCACCGTTGTAGAAGAAGTAGCGGATATCGTGGGCGCGGAACACCTCGATCAGCCGCTCGTACTGGGCGCGGTGGGTCTCGATGTCCTTGAGCTTGTAGCGGCAGGAGCCGAACGCGCCGCCCGGCGTGTGGCGCAGTGCGGCGATCGCCTCGTCTGACTCTCGACTGACGTCGATCAGCTCCTCGGTGAGGGCGCCGATGATGCCGTTGTGGCCGGCATAGACCTTGCCGATCTGGTCGGGATGACGGCGGCAGGCCTCGATCACGCCACAGGCGCTGGCGTTGATCACGGCGGTGACGCCGCCGGACTGGGCGTAGAAGGCGTTATGGGCCATGGGGCTGTTCTGCTCCTGGTCGTCGCTACTGTTGGGATGGAAGGGGTTGAAGGTGGAGGGGATTCTAGCCGAAACCCCCTTGCCCTGCACCCGGGGGGTATCGCAGAAAGCTTGGCAGCTCGGAAGCTCGGGGCTGGTCTGGCGACAGGCCTACGAGGAGGCGCTGTAAACCCCTCCCTGGGCGCTACCGACGCCATCCA
>NZ_JADNRL010000019.1:497539-499375 GCF_015595025.1 Halomonas sp. KAO | reverse complement strand
TCACCGGCGTGGCCGATGGCGCCATCAACAGCAGCAGCAGCGATGCCATCAACGGCAGCCAGCTGCAGGCAGCGGGCGACAGCCTGGCCAGCAACGTGCTGGGTGGCAATGCCGATTACACCGGCAACGATTTCACCATGAGTGACGTGGGCGGTACTGGCGAGAGCACCATCGATGACGCCATCCGCTCGGCTAATACCACTGCCAATGCCGGCTGGAACGTGGCCGACACCAACGGCAATAGTCACAACATCGGCCCGAACGGCAAGGTGACGTTCGAGGGTGATAGCAACGTGACCGTGACCGAGTCCGGCGTCGACGATGATGCCAAGGTTCAGGTGGCGTTGAACGACGACATTACCGTCGATAGCGTGACCACTGGCAACAGCACACTCAACACCAATGGCCTGACAGTCACCGACGGCAGCAATGTCACCGAAGTGACTGCAACCGGCACCAGCGTCACCGACGGCACCAACAGCACCGAGTATGGCGCCGACGGCATGATCATCGCCGGTGGCCCGAGTGTCACCACCAGTGGCATCGATGCGGCCGGTAACACGGTCACCGGCGTGGCCGATGGCGCCATCAACAGCAGCAGCAGCGATGCCATCAACGGCAGCCAGCTGCAGGCAGCGGGCGACAGCCTGGCCAGCAACGTGCTGGGTGGCAATGCCGATTACACCGGCAACGACTTCACCATGAGTGACGTGGGCGGTACCGGCGAGAGCACCATCGATGACGCCATCCGCTCGGCCAACAGCGCGGCCACTGCGGGCTGGGACATCAGCGCTCAGGGCAGCAACCCGACCAATGTGGGGCCGAACGACAGCGTCGATCTGAACAACAGTGACGGCAATATCGAGGTCAGCAAGACCGCCGCCGACAACAACGTCACCTTTGATCTGGCCGATAACATTGATGTTGCCAGCGTGACCGCCGATGACGGCGCCGGTAATGTCACCAAGGTGACCGCGACCGGCACCAGTGTGACCGATGGCACCACGACCACCACGATTGGGGCGAACAACGTCACCAGCGGCAACGTTGTGGTGGATGGCAGCCAAGATGTGGTTAGTGGGCTGTCGAACACCACCTATGATCCCACGGCGGACTACAGCACGAGTGACCAGGCGGCGAGCGAAGCACAGCTGGGCGGCCTCGGCGATAGCCTGACTGCCGACGGCATGAACTTCGCCGGCGACAGCGGCACCGACGTGCACCGTGACCTGGGTCAGACCCTCGACATCATTGGTGGCGCGGATGCCAGTGGCAACACCAACATCACGACCGTCGCCGATAACGCCAACGGCCAGCTCTCGATCGTGATGAGCGATCAGCCGCAATTCGGCAACGTGACCGTCAATACCGGTGGTGGCGACACCATCGACGGGCTGGGCAACACCACTTTCGATCCCACTAACGTGGTCGATGACCGTGCGGCGACCGAAGGTCAGCTGGAGGACGTCAATGCGGTGGCCACTGCGGGCTGGGACATCAGCGCCCAGGGCAGCAACCCGACCAATGTGGGGCCGAACGACAGCGTCGATCTGAACAACAGTGACGGCAATATCGTGGTCAGCAAGACCGCCGCCGACAACAACGTCACCTTCGACCTGGCCGCCAACCTCACGGCCGACAGCTTGACCACCGGTAACAGCAGGCTCGACACCAATGGCCTGACAGTCGCCGAGGGCGGCAATGTCACCGAAGTGACTGCAACCGGCACCAGCGTCACCGACGGCACCAACAGCACCGAGTATGGCGCCGACGGCATGACCATCGCCGGTGGCCCGAGTGTCACCACCAGTGGTATCGATGCGGCTAGCAACACGG
>NZ_JADNRL010000019.1:496776-497529 GCF_015595025.1 Halomonas sp. KAO | reverse complement strand
CACAACATCGGCCCGAACGGCAAGGTGACGTTCGAGGGTGATAGCAACGTGACCGTGACCGAGTCCGGCGTCGACGATGATGCCAAGGTTCAGGTGGCGTTGAACGACGACATTACCGTCGATAGCGTGAAAGCCGATAGCGTGACCACTGGCAACAGCACACTCAACACCAATGGCCTGACAGTCACCGACGGCAGCAATGTCACCGAAGTGACTGCAACCGGCACCAGCGTCACCGACGGCACCAACAGCACCGAGTATGGCGCCGACGGCATGATCATCGCCGGTGGCCCGAGTATCACCACCAGTGGCATCGATGCGGCCGGTAACACGGTCACCGGCGTGGCCGATGGCGCCATCAACAGCAGCAGCAGCGATGCCATCAACGGCAGCCAGCTGCAGGCAGCGGGCGACAGCTTGGCCAGCAACGTGCTGGGTGGCGATGCCGATTACACCGGCAACGACTTCACCATGAGTGACGTGGGCGGTACTGGCGAGAGCACCATCGATGACGCCATCCGCTCGGCTAATACCACTGCCAATACCGGCTGGAACGTGGCCGACACCAACGGCAATAGTCACAACATCGGCCCGAACGGCAAGGTGACGTTCGAGGGTGATAGCAACGTGACCGTGACCGAGTCCGGCGTCGACGATGATGCCAATGTTCAGGTGGCGTTGAACGACGACATTACCGTCGATAGCGTGAAAGCCGATAGCGTGACCACTGGCAACAGCACACTCAACACCAAC
>NZ_JADNRL010000019.1:464164-496766 GCF_015595025.1 Halomonas sp. KAO | reverse complement strand
ACAGCAGCAGCAGCGATGCCATCAACGGCAGCCAGCTGCAGGCAGCGGGCGACAGCCTGGCCAGCAACGTGCTGGGTGGCGATGCCGATTACACCGGCAACGACTTCACCATGAGTGACGTGGGCGGTACTGGCGAGAGCACCATCGATGACGCCATCCGCTCGGCCAACAGCGCGGCCACTGCGGGCTGGGACATCAGCGCTCAGGGCAGCAACCCGACCAATGTGGGGCCGAACGACAGCGTTGATCTGAAAAACAGTGACGGCAATATCGAGGTCAGCAAGACTGCCGCCGACAACAACGTCACCTTTGATCTGGCCGATAACATTGATGTTGCCAGCGTGACCGCCGATGACGGCGCCGGCAATGTCACCGAAGTGACTGCAACCGGCACCAGTGTCACCGATGGCACCAACAGCACCGCCTACGGCGTCGACGGCATGACCATTGCGGGTGGCCCGAGTGTCACCACCAGTGGCATCGATGCCGGTGATCAGGTGATTGCCAACGTGGCCGACGGCGTGGCCGACACCGATGCGGTCAATGTCAGCCAGCTGACCAGTCTTGCGGATACCCCGCTGACCTTTGCCGGTGATGCCGGCAGCAACGTCGAGCGCAAGCTCGGGGAAACGGTGAACCTGGTTGGCGGCGAGACTGACACGACCGCTCTGGTCAATGGCAATATCGGCGTGGTCGCCGACGGTAGCGACACCCTATCGATCCAGCTGGCCAAGAACATCGATCTGGGTGATACCGGCAGCGTGACCACCGGCGACACCGTGATGAACGACGACGGGGTGACCGTCGACGACGGCGCCGGCAGCACCACCGAGGTGGGCGCGGGGAGCATCAGCGTGGCCGGTGCTGGCAACAGCATCACTCTCGATGGCAGTGCCGGTGACATCACGGGCCTGACCAACACCGACCTCGATGGCGGTGACTTCGCCCAAGCGGGACGTGCGGCCACCGAGGAGCAGCTGAGCCTGGTCAATCAGACTGCCAACGCCGGCTGGAACCTGAGCGGCTCCGGCGCCGATCAGGTGAACATCGGGCCGAACGGCGCGGTGGACTTCCAGGGCGACAGCAACATCAGCGTGGCGCAGAACGGCCAGGAGGATAACGGTCAGATCGACATTACCCTGAACCCTGACCTGAATGTAGATAGCGTGACCGCGGGCAATAGCGTGCTCGACACCGATGGTCTGGTGGTCAACGACAGCGCCGCGAACCCGACGGCCACCACCACGGTAGCAGCGGGTACGATCACGCTGGCGGCGAACCCGACCACGGGCCCGGCCAACGAGATCGTAGTTGATGCCAATAGCGGCACTATCGGGGGGTTGACCAACACGTCCTTCGACCCGGACAGCTTCACCAGCGGCCAGGCCGCGACGGAGGACCAACTGGGTCAGGTATACACAGTGGCCAACGCCGGCTGGAACTTGTCGGTGGATGGTGAGGGTGCCCTGGCAGACGGTAGCAACAACGTCGGTCCCAATGGGGTGGTGGACTTCACCAGCGAGGACGGCAACGTCATTATCAACCGCGATGGCACCAATCTGGCGTTCAACCTGGCCGATAGTATCACCCTGGGTGATGGCGATACCGCGATCAACGTGGATGGCGAGAAGGGCGAGATTGGCGTCGGAGATACCATCGTGAATGGAGGCGGTGTCAGCGTTGGCGATAATGTGACTCTGAGTGATGCCGGGCTTGAGATTGCCGGTGGGCCGAGCGTCACGGCTGGTGGCATTGACGCGGGCGATCGCAAGATCACCGGTGTGGCCGACGGCGATGTAAGCAGCACCAGCACCGATGCCATCAATGGTGGCCAGCTGTATGAGGTGCAGCAGGTCGCCAATGCCGGCTGGAACCTGACCGGTTCCGGTGTCGACCAGGTGAACATCGGGCCGAACGGCGCGGTGGACTTCCAGGGCGACAGCAATATCAGCGTGGCACAGAGCGGTGAGAATGATGCGGGGGTGATCGAAGTCGCGCTGAACGACACCATCACCCTGGGCGAAAACGAGAATGCCATCACCGTAGACGGTACTGACGGCAGCATTACCACCGGTGGAACCACCATGGATGGTGACGGCCTTACCGTCGACGATGGTACCAACAGTACCGATTATGGTGCTGATGGCATGACCATTGCTGGCGGCCCGAGCGTCACCATTGGGGGTATTGATGCTGGCGGCATGCAGATCACTAACGTGGGTAGTGGCCTGGGTGGCCAGTCGTTGGATCAGATCAGCGGTAGTGACCTGATGAACGCCGTGAATGTGGGCGATCTTAAGCAGGTGGCTGGTGATATCGGTGACGAAGTGGCAGCGGCCAAGACCGAAGTCACGCAAGGCAAGAACATCAAGGTCACCGAAACGACTGGTGCAAATGGTGAAAGCGTCTACGAGGTAGCCACGTCGGACGAGGTAGAGTTCGACAAGGTGGACGTGGGCTCCGTCACCATCGACAAGGACAACGTCGATGACGAGGGCAACACCATCATTGCCGGTGTCGGCAAGGGTGACATCAGTGAAGGCAGCACCGATGCGGTCAACGGCAGCCAGCTGCACGGCGTCAAGGAGGAGATTGGCGACATCAACACCTCGCTGGATGGCGGCATGGACTTCGCCGCCGACGACGGCGAGGCCGTAAACCGCAAGCTGGGTGATACCGTGCGCATCGACGGTGATGGAGAGAACATCTCTACACAAACCACCGATAAAGGGGTGCAGGTATCGCTGAGTCAGGAGCTGAATGTCGATAGCGTGACCACCGGTAACACCACGGTGAGTAACGACGGCGTGAAGATCGAGGGTGGCCCGAGCATGACTACCAAAGGCATTGATGGTGGTGGCATGCGGATCACCAATGTGGCACCTGGTGTCGATGCCAACGATGCGGTGAATGTTGGTCAGATGCAGGAGCTCAACCAGCGCTTCGCTCAAGAGATCAACAAGGTCCACGGGCGCATCAGTGATGTGGAAGATAGCGCGAACGCTGGTACGGCGAGTGCCCTTGCCGCGGCTACCGTTCCCCAGGCCTGGATGCCCGGCAAGAGCATGGTGGGCGTGGGTGCCGGTACCTACGAGGGCGAGTCTGCTGTATCGGTAGGCGTATCGCGTCTCTCGGACAATGGCCGTTGGGTCATCCAGGGCAAGGTGACGGGTGACTCTCAGAGTAACTTTGGTGCGGGCATCGGCGCTGGCTGGCACTGGTAAGGAGACAAACGTGAAAGTAATGAGCTCATCTGCACTGCTCAAGGCGGCCCTTGGGGCCGCCGGTATTGCCAGCCTGGCAATGGTCGCGGGCTGTGCCAGCCCGCCGAACAACGACCGCACAGACATCCGTGAAGCGGGAGATGGCTTTCCGGCGCTGAATGATAACTGGCATGATGGCGGTCGCTTCGTCGAACCGCGGAACATCCTGCGCATTCGCGAGGGGCAGACCAAGGACCAGGTGCGTCAACTGATCGGCAGCCCCCAGTTCAGCGAAGGTTTCTTCGGCGTTCGCGCGTGGAACTACGTCTTCAATCTGTATACGGGTGAAGAGGGCGGGGAGTACCTCACCTGCCAGTATCAGGTCGATTTCGATGATGATATGGCGCTGGAGGACTCCAGCTGGCGAGATATGCAGTGTCCTGAACTGTTGGTGCCAACGAAGGTGGCGGAAGACGAGACGCTGGTACTCTCGGGTGATGTGCTGTTCGATTTTGACAGCGCCCAGTTGACCCTTGAAGGGCGCCGTGCCCTGGAGCGCGTGGCCCAGTCTGCCAAGGACAAGTTCACATCCCCCGGGATGATGATCGTGGGCTATACCGACCGCTTCGGCAGCGCAGCGTATAATCAGGAGCTTTCGCAGTCGCGGTCCGATAGCGTGGCCGACTATCTCTCCACTCAGGGGATTTCGCGTGGCGATATTCGCACCGCGGGACGTGGCGAGGCCGACCCGGTGGTGGAGTGCCCCGGGGCCAGGGCGACGCCGAGCGTCACCGAATGTCTGCGGCCCAACCGCCGTGTGGAAATCACCACTCGCGAGCTGGCAGAAGGCTGACCTCTGCTGTCGCCGACAGTGAGTCAACGCATAATCAGATAGGCAAGGTAGTGTAATGACTAAACGACACAGCCGCCAAAAGGATAGCGCTCAGGACATCGAGTCTCAGGGCGAAACCGAGTCCGAGAGCGTGAATATGGAGGCGAAGGAGCAAGCGGATACACCCTCGGTGACCATCGATGGGGTAGCGTACACCCTGGAAAGCCTGGGGGATCAGGGGCGTGAACAGCTGCAGAATCTCCGGGTTACCGACCAGGAGATACGCCGGTTGCAGGACCAGCTGGCCATCATGCAGACGGCGCGTAATACCTATGCCCGTATACTGGGTGATGTGGTCAAGAGTGTGGCGCCACAGGCATGACCGCGTAGCGATGATGGCTCGTGGGATCTGAGCTTTTGCATTCCGCATTATCTTTGACCTACCCGGCATGTCTGGCATGCCGGGTTTTCCTTGGTGTCGCTAATCAATGGTTATTGATTCATGAAAGCAAAGATTTGGCTGGGAATTGTGCTGCTGAGCGGCAGCACACTGATATATGCCGACTACAATGCTGGGCTGGCCGAGTTTCGGCAGAGAAATTTCGCCTCGGCGGTGCATGAGTGGAGAGAAGCCGCAGAGCAGGGCGAAGGCCAGTCACAGTTTGCGCTGGGCCAGATGTTCGAGAACGGTACCGGCGTTCGAGAAAGTCTGGACGAAGCCTACAAGTGGTATCGGCTGGCGGCTGACAATGACGTGCTCGAGGCCCAGGTCAGGATGGCCGAGCTGTTCTTGAGCGAAAGCATCGACGGTCGCGGACCGGCGGATGCCGTGGAGTGGCTGGAGCGTGCGGCACAGTCCGGCCACGCCGGGGCCCAGTTTCAGTTGGGGCTGATGTATCTGGAAGGGTTTGGCGTTGGAGAGGACGCCACCGTGGCAGCACGCTGGTTTGAGCAGGCGGCTGATCAGGGGCATGCCCCTGCGCAGAACAATATCGGCAGCCTCTACGAGAACGGTCGCGGCGTTGAGCAGGATTTTACTCGCGCCTTCGATTACTTCAATCAGGCGGCCCGACAGGGCGACGCCATGGCGCAGAGTAACCTGGGTGCCCTCTATGCCCGGGGGCGTGGCGTGGAGGCCAATCACGCCTGGGCGGTGTTCTGGTTTGCCAACGCAGCGCGCAATGGTAATGAAGTGGCCAAGGAGAATATTCAAGCTAGCCTGCCTAACCTCCAGAAAAAAGAGGTTGTGGGCTCTCGTGTGAATATTCGATCTGGTGCCGGAACGGATAACGCGCGGATAACGCAGCTGACACGGGGAACCGTGGTCTACGTGTTGGGAGAAGGCGAGGGCTGGAGCCAGATTTACTTCGAGAAGAATGGCGAACCGATGTTGGGCTGGGTCGCCACACGGCTGGTTCAGTAAGCCACGGGGTTCTGGCCTCTTCAGTCTGGCCTGACGCCCGGCCGCGTGCCAGAATCATCGGCTGACCTGGACACCGAGCCGCCGGCACAGGCGGCCGCCGAGAGAAGAAGAGAAGAGGACAGCATGCCCGAGTATCGTTCCCGCACCACCACCGCCGGCCGCAACATGGCCGGCGCCCGCGCCCTGTGGCGCGCCACCGGCATGAAGGACGAGGACTTCCACAAGCCGATCATCGCCGTGGCCAACTCCTTCACCCAGTTCGTGCCGGGGCATGTGCACCTGAAGGACATGGGGCAGCTGGTGGCCCGGGAGATCGAGAAGGCCGGCGGGGTGGCCAAGGAGTTCAACACCATCGCCGTGGACGACGGCATCGCGATGGGCCACGACGGCATGCTCTATTCGCTGCCGAGTCGCGACCTGATCGCCGACAGCGTCGAGTACATGGTCAACGCCCACTGCGCCGATGCCCTGGTGTGCATCTCCAACTGCGACAAGATCACCCCGGGGATGCTGATGGCCGCCATGCGCCTCAACGTGCCGGTGATCTTCGTCTCCGGCGGCCCCATGGAGGCTGGCAAGACCAAGCTGCTCGACCATGGCCTGGACCTGGTCGACGCCATGGTGATGGCCGCCGACGACAGCGTCGATGACGAGACACTCGCCGAGATCGAGCGCAGCGCCTGCCCTACCTGCGGCTCCTGCTCCGGCATGTTCACCGCCAACTCCATGAACTGTCTGATGGAGGCGCTGGGCCTGGCGCTGCCGGGCAACGGGACCGTGGTGGCCACCCATGCCGACCGTCGTCGCCTGTTCGAGAATGCCGGTCACCGCATCGTCGAGCTGGCCAAACGCTATTACGAGAATGAGGAGGCGCACCTGCTGCCCCGTGCCATCGGTGCCAAGGCGGCGTTCAGGAACGCCATGACCCTGGATATCGCCATGGGCGGCTCCACCAACACCATCCTGCACCTGCTGGCCGCCGCCCAGGAGGCCGAGATCGATTTCGACATGACCGATATAGACCGTCTGTCGCGGGAGGTACCGCAGTTGTGCAAGGTGGCGCCGAACACCCAGAAGTATCACATCGAAGATGTGCACCGGGCCGGCGGCATCATGGCCATCCTCGGCGAGCTCGACCGTGCCGGGGTGCTGGATACCCGCGTGCCCACCGTCTACGGCGATAGCCTGGCCGAGGCGCTCGAGGAGTGGGACATCATGCGCTCGCCGAGCCCCGAGGTGGTGGAGTTCTTCAAGGCCGGCCCCGGCGGGGTGCCGACCCAGGTGGCCTTCTCCCAGAGTGCTCGCTGGCCGAGCCTCGACGGCGACCGTGCCACCGGCTGTATCCGCGATCTCGACCATGCCTTCTCCCGGGAGGGCGGCCTGGCCGTGCTCAAGGGCAACATCGCCGTCGACGGCTGCGTGGTGAAGACCGCCGGCGTTGACGAGTCGATTTTGGTCTTCGAGGGGCCGGCCCATGTGGTGGAGTCCCAGGACCAGGCGGTGGCAGACATCCTTGCCGACCGGGTCAGCGAGGGCGACGTGGTGGTGATCCGCTACGAGGGTCCCAAGGGCGGTCCCGGCATGCAGGAGATGCTCTACCCGACCAGCTACCTGAAATCCAAGGGCCTGGGCAAGGCGTGTGCGCTGCTTACCGATGGCCGTTTCTCCGGGGGTACCTCGGGGCTCTCCATCGGCCACGTCTCACCGGAAGCTGCCGCCGGCGGCGCCATCGGCCTAATCGAGCAGGGAGATATCATCCAGATCGATATTCCCAACCGTGGGATCAACGTCAAGCTCAGCGATGAGGAGCTGGCCAGTCGCCGTGCGGCCATGGAGGCGAAAGGCACAGATGCCTGGAAGCCGGTTATCCAGCGCGACCGCAAGGTCACCGCGGCGCTCAAGGCCTATGCACTGCTCGCCACCTCTGCCGACAAGGGCGCGGTACGCGACCTGAGCAAGCTCGACTGAACCACCCCACGACGCCCCGGCCCCGGCCGGGGCGTCGCGTTTCCAGCGAGGAGAGCTGCGATGAAGACCTTAACGCTCGGCGTCGGGCTGGTCGGGTATGGCCTGGCGGGCCAGGTGTTCCATGCCCCCTTGATCAATGCCACCGAGGGCATGCAGCTGGCCGCCGTGGTTAGCTCGGATGCCGACAGGGTTCATGCCGACCTGCCGGGGGTGGAGGTGTTGCCCAAGGCGGCGGCGCTGTTCGAGCGGCAGGACATCGACCTGGTGGTGATCGCCACCCCCAACGATACTCATTACTCTCTGGTCAAGGCCGCCCTGGCGGCGGGCAAGCATGTGGTGGTGGACAAGCCCTTTGCGGTGACGCTCTCCGAGGCGCGAATGTTGCGCGCCCAGGCGGATAACGCCGACCGTAGCCTGAGCGTCTTTCACAACCGCCGCTGGGACAGCGATTTCCTGACGCTCAAGGAGCTGATTGATGCAGGCAGCCTGGGGCGAGTGGTATCGCTGGAGTCTCGCTTCGATCGATTCCGGCCCACGGTGAGCGACCGTTGGCGTGATAATCATCGACCGGGCGCGGGGATCTGGTACGACCTCGGACCACATCTGCTCGACCAGGTCGTGCAGCTGTTCGGCATGCCGCGGGCGATCCTGGTGGAGCTGGCCACGCTGCGTGACGGCGCCGAAGTGGATGATGACTTCCACTGCCTGCTGGAGTACGACGGGCTGAGGGTCAGCCTGCAGGCGAGTTCGCTGGTGGCCGATCCTACTCCGCGCTTTCGTGTGCATGGCACCCATGGCAGCTACGTGAAGTTTGGTCAGGATCCCCAGGAGGCCCACCTGCAGGAGTCACTGGCGGTCATGCCTGGCATGGGCGTGGATCCCGAGCCGGGGCAGTTGAGCCTGGTGGCCGACGAAGAGGATGTACCGGAGGTACAGCAGCACCTCAACCTGCCGGGAGACTACCCGGCCTTCTACGCCGGGGTGGTGGAGATGCTGTTGCATGGTGCGCCACCGCCCGTTTCGCTGGATAGCGCCTTGCAGGTCATGGAACTGCTGGAGGTGGGGCTGGACAGCTATCGTCAGGCGCGCTGGCTGCGGCTCAAGGAGGGCAACAGCCAGCTGCGTCAGCGCCTGCATCGCCGCTGAGTCGCATCATCGGCAGGCTACCAGAGCTCGCCGCCCTCCGCCTCGCTACGCAGCCGCTCCCGGGCGATATAGAGTGCCGCGATGGCTCGAGCCTCATGGAAGTCCTCCCGGGCCAGCAGGGCGGGCAGCTCCTCGAGGGCGTGGGTCTCCACGATCAACGGTTCGGGTTCATCACCGGGCAGGCGCTTGGGATAAAGGTCCGTGGCCAGCAGCACCTGCATGCGATGGCGCATGTAGTTGGGGGCCAGTGACAGCTCCACCAGCGGTTCGATGCGTCGTGCGCCGAAGCCGCACTCTTCCATCAGCTCGCGGTTGCCGGCGCTGATGATATCCTCACCCGGGTCGACCAGCCCCTTGGGCAGGGTCAGCACATACTCCTCGAAGCCGGCGGCATACTCGCGGATCAGCAGCACGTGCTCGGGGTCGGGCATGGCCACGATCATCACGGCGCCGCTGTCGCTACCGGTCAGGCGCTCGAAGGTGCGCTCCTCGCCATTGGAGAAGCGCAGATCGAGCGATTCGACATGAAAGAGGCGGCTTCTGGCCTCCGAGCGGCGGTCGAGGATGGCGGGCTTCTGCGGCCAGTCGGGCGAAGTCATCGGTGGCTCCGTTTCTGGGTAGGAACTTGCCTGCTACCATATCACCTCCCGCAAGCCACGACCCGGAACTCTCACATGATTGACTGGCGCGCCATCGATACCGTTCTGCTGGACATGGACGGCACCCTGTTGGACCTGCACTTCGACAGCCACTTCTGGCTCGAGCATCTGCCGCGTCGCTATGTGGAGCTGCATCAACTCGATGAAGCCACCCAGGAGAGGGTGCGCGCGAAGGTCATCGGCGAGCAGGGGACGCTCGACTGGTACAGCCTCGACTACTGGAGCCGCGAGCTCGACGTCGATGTGGTCGCCCTCAAGCGCGAGATTCAACACCTGATTGGCCTGCGCAGCGATGCCATGGATTTCCTCAGGTGGCTCAAGCTGGCTCATCCCCGGGTCGTGCTGGCCACCAATGCCGACCGCGCCAGCCTGGCACTCAAGCTGCCGCTGACCGGTCTTGAGCCCTACCTGGATGCCATCGTCTCCTCGGCCGACTTCGGTGCGCCCAAGGAGGAGCAGGTGTTCTGGACGCGCCTGCAGGAGATCGAGCCCTTCGTGCCGGCCCGCACCCTGTTTATCGACGACAACCCACGGGTACTGGAGAGTGCCCGACAGTTCGGCATTCGTCATCTGTTGGGCATCAAGCAGCCCAACAGTCAGCGGCCCGAACGCGAGCTGGAGGAGTTCATCACCCTGGACACCTTCGCGACCATTCTGCCTGGCAACGAGCCGCCCCTGATCCCTTGAGTGGTGGGTGGGCTCGTGGCCGACAGCTAGGAGGATTCCCATGGATAGTGTCAGGCTCGACAAGTGGCTGTGGGCGGCACGCTTCTTCAAGACCCGGGGCCTGGCCAAGAAGGCCATCGAGGGTGGCAAGGTGCACTACAACGGCGGCCGGGCCAAGACCAGCAAGAACGTCGAGGTCGGTGCCATCATACGCGTGCCCCAGGGCTGGGATATCTGGGAGGTGGAGGTGATGGCACTCTCCGACCAGCGGCGTGGCGCCCCCGAGGCGCGCGAACTCTACCGCGAGACCGAGGAGAGTGCCCGCCGCCGCGAGCAGGAGGCCGAGGCGCGACGACTGACCAATCAGGTCATGCAGCACCCTCTCAAGCGCCCGGACAAGAAGCAGCGTCGCGAGATCCAGCGCTTCCAGCGCAATCAGGGGGAGTAGGAGGTAGGCTCCGCCTCGCGACTGGCGCCTGGATATCGAAAGGGGTTAACGGTGCGCCTTGGCCAGCCAGCGGTCCAGCGCATTGGCAAACTCACGGCGGTCGGTATCGGAGTACCCCTTGGGGCCGCCGGTATGCTCGCCGCTGGCGCGTAGGGTCTCCATGAAATCCCTCATTTGCACTCGCGCACGGATGTTATCGGCGTCGAGTGTCTCGCCACGGGTGGTCATTACCTTCGCACCGCGCTCGATGGCGGCCATGGCCAGCGGCAGGTCCGAGGTGATCACCAGGTCATCGGCCGCCAGACGCTCGATGATCTCGTCATCGGCGGCATCGAAGCCGTGACTGACGGCCAGCGCCTTGACGACCGGTGAGCGGGGTAGGGGCACCGTATGGTTGGCCACGAACCAGGTGGGCGTGGCGGTTCGCTCGGCGGCGCGCACGATGATCTCGCGGGCCACCCTGGGGCAGGCATCGGCATCGATCCATAGGCTGGGCATGATATCTCCTCGATGGAACAACGCAGTAAGAGAAAGACCAAAAAGGCTGGCCAGGCTAGGTCGACGATGGTAGCATGCGCCCTCCTCGCATGTGCTGACCCCACCATCATGTACGACGCCATCGCTGACGGTCATCGACCGAACAGAAGATGGGCGCCGCAACGCCGGGCCCAGCCGCCATTGCCGGCCGCCGCAAGCGTTCGAATTGTGTAGATGGAGCGCCAACCGAGATTCCGCCGTTCTGGCGTGATCGGCGCAAACGGTCGCCACAGGGGTTCACTGTCATCACCGATGGCGCTGACCCGATGCCAGGTGCGACCGGCGTCCCCGACTCCGATGTCCCGTGCTGACTGCCATCACTGGCGCGCAGCGCGCCTGATCGCTTTTCGCTCGCGTCAGGGACGCCAATGAATTTACGCCGGTGATCCCGGCTTACCAAGGTGTGATCAATGACCTCTTCTTCCGTCGCCTCGCCGAACTTCGGTGATCTTGCCCTGCTGCCTGCTGTTCTCTCTGCCGTCGAGACCCTGGGCTACCAGACCCCCTCGCCGATCCAGATGGAGACCATTCCGGCGCTGCTGGAAGGGCGCGACATGCTGGGCCAGGCCCAGACCGGTACCGGCAAGACCGCGGCCTTCGCCCTGCCGCTGCTCTCGCGTCTCGAACTGACTCGCCGTGAGCCGCAGGTGCTGGTCATGGCGCCGACCCGCGAGCTGGCGCAGCAGGTGGCCGTCTCCTTCAGCCGCTATGGACAGAACCTCCAGGGCCTGGAAGTGGCTACCCTGTGTGGCGGCCAGGAGTATCGCGAGCAGCTGGGTGCGTTGCGACGTGGCGCCCAGGTCGTCGTGGGCACCCCGGGGCGGATCATCGATCACCTGGATCGCGGCAGCCTCAAGCTCGACGGTCTCAGTGCCCTGGTGCTGGACGAGGCCGACGAGATGCTGCGCATGGGCTTCATCGATGACGTCAAGCGCGTGGTGGCCGACACCCCCAAGGAGGCACAGCGGGTGTTCTTCTCCGCGACCCTGCCCGCCGAGATCGAGCGAATCGTCAACCGCTACCTGGTGGATCCGGTCAAGGTCTCCATCGAGTCGCGCACCACCACCGGTGAGAACATCGAGCAGCGCCTGGTGCGGGTCGACGGCGGCGCCAAGCTGGAGGCGCTTTCGCGCATCCTCGAGGTGGAGCCGGTCGACGGGGCGATCGTTTTCGTGCGTACCCGTGCCGCCTGTACCACCCTGACCGAGCAGCTTTCCGCTCGCGGCCTCAACGTGGCGAGCCTCTCGGGTGATCTGGACCAGAGCCTGCGCGAGCGCACCATTCAGCGTCTCAAGCGCGGCAAGGTCGACGTGCTGATCGCCACCGATGTCGCCGCCCGTGGCCTCGATGTGCCGCGTATCACCCATGTCTTCAACTACGATCTGCCCCAGGATTCCGAGGCCTACACCCACCGCATCGGCCGTACCGGCCGTGCCGGGCGCACCGGTACCTCGATCACCTTCGTCGGCTTCCGTGAGGGCCGCAAGGTAGGCTGGATCGAGCAGGCCACCGGCCAGAAGATGAGCGAGATGGCGGTGCCTGACGAGTCGGCCATTCGCGCGCACCGCGACGAGGCGTTCCACCAGAAGGTGATTGCCGCCCTGACCGCCGGTGCCGAGGAGCAGCAGGCCCTGGTCGAGCGTCTGATCGGTGAGGGTTACGACCCCGTCGAGCTGGCCTGTGCCTTCGCCCGCCTGGCACGTGCCGACGAGGCGCCCATCGGTCGCCTGCAGGCGCCCCGCAAGGAGCGCGCCCCGCGTGATGCCAAGCCGGGTCGTGGACCGCGTGACCGTGTGCCCAGCGAGGGGATGACCCGCTACCGTGTGGCCGTGGGCCACAAGGACGGCGTCAAGCCCGGCCAGCTGGTCGGTGCCCTGGCCAACGAGGGCGGTATCGAAGGCGCGCGTATCGGGCGCATCGACATCCGCAACGCCTTCTCCGTGGTCGAGCTGCCCAGCTCGCTGCCGTCCAGCATTCTGGCCAAGATGGCGCGCGCCCGTGTCGCCGGCCGCCCGCTGGAGATCAGCGAGGATCGTGGCACTTCCGAGCGTGCCCCGCGCCGTCGCAACGATGATGGCCAGGCGCCGATTCGTCGCCAGTCACGCGCGTAACGCCTCGGCTGCCGCCCCCAGGGCGGCATTCCACCTCACGACAGGTCGGAGCCCAGCTCCGGCCTGTCGTCGTTAGTGAACTCGATAACTTCGAGCATCGGGAGGATGCATCATGTGGAAGCGTTTGCCGTTTCGCCTGCGCGGCTATCTGATCACGATGAGTGGTGTGCTGCTGCTCTCGCCGGATGCGCTGCTGGTCAAGGACACCTCGGTAGATGTCGCCACCTTCATGTTCTGGCGTGGATTGATGCTGGGTGTGGTGCTGCTGCTGATCGCCGCGGCACGCTATCGCGAGCGCCTGGGGAAGGCGATACTGGCCTGCGGACCCGCGGCATTGTGGTGCCCGCTCGCCTTTGCCGCCAGCGCCTGGGCCTTCGTGGTGGCCACTCGCCTGACCTCGGCGGGCAATGTGCTGGTCATGCTCAACCTGGCGCCTCTGGTGGCCGGGCTGATCGGTCTGCTGTTCTTCCGGCAGCGGTTGCGCCGCCAGACCTGGGTGGTGATCGCAATCTGTATTACCGGCGCCAGCCTGATGGCCGCCGGTGAGGTGGGGCAGGGGAGTCTGCTGGGCCTGGCGGTGGCGATGATCGTGCCGGTCTCCATTGCGATCAACACCAGCGTCGCGAGCTCCCGACCCGGTGCCGGAAAGCGTGGCCTGGACACCACGGTGGTGCTGCCCCTGGGATGCCTGGTGATGCTGGTCCCCGGGGCGCTGATGGGCGGCGCCCAGATACCCGATGGCGACAATATGCAGCGCCTGTTGCTGATGGGGATGCTGCTGCCGCTGGCCTACTTCCTGATCCAGACCGGGGCGCGCTACCTGCCCGGTGCCGAGGTCAGCCTGGTGATGCTGCTCGAGACCCTGGTCGGTACCCTGCTGGTGTGGTGGTGGGTCGGTGAGGTGCCGGCGCCGCTCGCCTTCGTGGGTGGGGGCATGATCGTCGCCGCCATGCTGATCAGCTCGCTGCGTGACCTCCTGCGTCAGCGCCGCAAGGCTGCCGAGGGGGCTCCGGACACCCGGCGCCTGCGAGACGAGGCCGCGGAAGAGAGCCTCGAGCGCGGAGATCTCGCACCGCCGGTGGGTGAGCGCCACTGAGGCGGCGGCCTCGGGAGTTTGAAGCTGGAAGAGCGCCGCTTCGCGGCTGGGAGCTGAAAGGAAGGGCGCTCTTCGCACCTATGCCTGTAGTGCCTGTGGTCACCTTGTGGGAAGGCGCGACTCGGAATCAGGGCTAAGTTGGGCTCAGGGCTGTGTCGGGCTCAAGGCTGTATTGGGCTCAAGGCTGTGTCGAGCTCAGAGCTGTATCGGGGCCGAGCTCTCGGAGATCAGTTGGTTTCCGCTACGGCACCTTCGCGTTCGGCCACCGTCCTGGCGAAGCTAATCAGCAATGAGTTGGCCTCCGGCGTGGTGGTGACGCCACGCATCAGGGCATTGGCATCCTCACCCTGGTCGCGCAGCTTGTCGACCTGGCGGGCGAGGTAGGCGCGCATCACCTCTGGGGTGAACTCCGGGTGGAACTGCACGCTCCACTGGCGCGGGCCATAACGCAGCGCCTGATTGGCGTCGTGGGCGTTGCGGGCCAGCACCACCGCACCGCTGGGTGCCTCGAGCACCGACTGGGCATGGGTCAGCTGCACGGGGAAGTGTGCCGGCAGCGTGCCCAGCAGCGGGTCCTCGTGCCCCGATTCGGTCAGCGTCACCTCATGGGTACCCGATTCGCGCCCCGCGGGGTGATAGTCGCTCACCCCGCCGAAGGCGGCGGCCATCAACTGATGCCCATAGCAGACACCGAACATGGCCACGTTGCGCTCCCGGGCGGCCAGCAGCCACGGCTTGAGCGCTTCGCTCCAGGGCTCGGCGTCGCTGACCATGGCGTGGGAGCCGGTGATGTAGAGTCCATCGATGTCGGCCAGCTCCGGAAGTGGTTCATGGCGCGCATCGAACACCTCGGCCTCGAAGCCGGCGCGGGCCAGGGTCTGCTGGAACAGCGCCTCGAAATCACCATGGTGTTCGATCACCTCGGGGAAGGCGTCACCGGTCTTGACGATCAGCAGGCGGGGCATGGGGGTTCCTGATGTAAGGGTTGAACATGACGTACTCCAACCTCGTATTCTACTTTCGTTGCAGGCGCTCGCCCAGTGCCTCCATGAAATGCACACCTGCCTCGAGCTGCTCACGCTCGATATACTCATCGGGCTGGTGGGCCTGGGCGATGCTGCCGGGGCCACATATCACCGTGGGCAGTCCGCGGCGCTGGAACTGGCCCGCCTCGGTGGCGTAGGCCACCGCGCCGGCAGGGCGTTCGCCGAGCAGCGCATGGCACAGGGCCAGTACCTCGGCGTTGTTATCATCGGCCAGGGCCGGCACCGTCTCGTTGAGCGCTTCGGTCACGATGGATGTCTCCGGGGCGCGCCGCTGCATCTCGCTTTCGAGTTCGGCGGCATAGGCGTTGACCCGCGCGATCAGTTCCTCGAAACGGTCCGATGGCAGGTGGCGAATCTCCCATTCGAAGGTGCACTCACGGGCCATGATATTGATCGCGGTGCCGCCACTGATCCTGCCCACATGCAGGCTCGAGTGAACCACGTTGAAGGCTTCATCGATGCGCCCCTCGGCCTTGAGGTCGGCCATCACGTCCTCGATATGGGTCACCAGGCGCGCCGCCACATGGATCGCCGACACGCCCTGGTTGACCTGGCTGGAGTGGCTGGCGCGGCCGGTCACCGTGGTGCGCAGGTTGGTGGCACCCTTGTGGGCCACCACCGGGTGCATCAGCGTCGGCTCGCCGACGATCACCGCCGCGGGCCGCGGGTGCTCGGCCATCAGCTTCTCGATCATGCGTGGCGCGCCGATGCAGCCCACCTCCTCGTCATAGGAGAGCGCCAGCCAGATCGGCTTCTCCAGTTCGAGGCGCGCCCAGCGCGGTACCTCGCTGAGCGCACAGGCGATAAATCCCTTCATGTCGCAGGTGCCACGGGCGTAGAGGCGGCCGTCGCCCTTGTCGGTCAGCGAAAAGGGGTCGGTCGACCAGGGCTGACCGTCCACCGGGACCACATCGGTATGGCCGGAAAGCACCACGCCGCCGGCCACGTTGGGGCCGATGCGCGCCAGCAGGTTGGCCTTGCTGCCATCGTCGCTCTCCACCCGCCAGTGGGGCACATCATGCTCGTCGAGCAGCGACTCGACGAAGGCGATCAGCTCCAGGTTGGAATCCCGCGACACGGTGGGGAAGCCCACCAGGCGGTCGAGCATCTCGGCGGCGGTCATGGCGTACTCCTGAACTGAGGATGAGAGATAAGGATGACAGGCAAGGGTGAGGAATTGAGTTGCAGCAGACTACCACGCCCGCGGGGTGGGCCGAAGACGGGACAGGATGCTTTCCCGATAGTGCCAGGCTATCAGATCGATCCACAAACTGGTTTGGCGCTGACCGTTAACAGGCTTATGGTGTCTCGCATCTTTGCACTCAATGACAGACCCTTCGCCACAGGAGACGATCCATGACCGACACCAGCCTCAGCCTGTTCACGCCGCTGCAGATCGGCCGACTCACCTTACCCAACCGGGTGATCATGGCGCCGCTGACTCGCTCGCGCACGCCGGACAGCGTGCCCGGCAAGCTGCAGCAGGCCTACTATGGTCAGCGCGCCAGTGCCGGCCTGATCATAAGCGAGGCCACCAATATCTCGCCTACCGCCCTCGGCTACGTCTATACGCCGGGGATCTGGACCGATGCCCAGGAGGCCGGCTGGAAGGGTGTCGTTGAGGCGGTACATGCCAAGGGGGGACGCATCGCCCTGCAGTTGTGGCACGTTGGCCGTGTCTCCCACGCGATGGTGCAGCCCGACGGCCAGTCCCCCGTGGCACCCAGCGCGCTGAAGGGGGAGGGCGCGGAGTGCTTCGTCGAATTCGAGGATGGCACGGCGGGGCCGCACCCCACCAGCACGCCGCGGGCCCTTGAGACCGACGAGATCCCCGGCATCGTCGAGGACTACCGCCAGGCCGCCGTGCGTGCCAGGCGGGCCGGCTTCGACATGGTCGAGATCCACGCCGCCAACGCCTACCTGCTCAACCAGTTCCTGGCCACCGGCACCAACCAGCGCACCGACCAGTATGGCGGCTCGCTGGAGAACCGTGCACGCTTCCCGCTGGAGGTGGTCGATGCGGTGGCCGAGGTGTTCGGGCCCGAGCGCGTCGGTATCCGCCTGACGCCCTTTCTCGAGCTGTTCGGCCTCACCGACGATGAGCCCGAGGCGATGGCTTTCTACCTGGCCGACGAGCTCAACCGTCGTGGCCTGGCCTATCTCCACTTCAATGAGCCCGACTTCGCGGGTGCCGACGTCAGCTACCCGGATGGTTTCCGTGAGCAGATGCGCGAACGCTTCAAGGGCGGGCTGATCTACTGCGGCAACTACAACGCCGAACGTGCCCAGAGGCGGCTCGACGAAAGCAGCGCCGATGCCATTGCCTTCGGCCGTCCCTTCATCGCCAATCCCGACCTGCCCGAGCGCTTCCGCACCCAAGCGGAGCTCAACGAGCCCGACCACAGTACCTTCTATGGCGGCGACGAGAAGGGCTACACCGACTACCCCTTCCTCGATAACGGTTTCGACCGCCTCGGCTGAGCCGTCGCCAAGCCCTGAAAGCCACAGGCCCGGCCAGCGTGCCGGGCCTGTGGCGCGATGGAGAGGAGATCGTCGATATGTTCAGGGCGTCGCCCGAGGAGGTGAGACGCCGGTCAGGGCCACTGGCGTGACCTGTTCTGCCGTCGGTGGTCTGCTGGTATGGTGTTTCGCTGGCTGCCTGGCGGTTCGGCTGCATGGCGCCATTACAGCATCTCCCGGGTCGCCCCCATCACTCGCCCATCCACGGTGCGCTGTATCTTGTCTTCGATCTCGCTGAGCAGGGCCTCTACCTGGGGCTTGGCGGGGGCGACGGCAACAAAGGTCCATTCGCTGGCGTCCAGGCGATCGAGCTCGCCGCTTTCGCAGACGGCGATGGCCGGGTTGCGCCCGAAACGCTCGTGCAGGCCACCCATGCGTTGGCGTTTCTCCTTCAGAGAACGACAACCGGGCAGGGAGATGGTCAGGGTGAGAATACCAAGGTGCATGGGGTCTCCATTCGTAGCGTGAAGGGGGTAAGCCACCATACGTCATGGCGTGGATGGCCTCTCTGGTCTCTGAATACCATATTAAAATCAGTAAAATGAGACCAAAGGCGTATTGCGGGGTATTTCTTTCTGATTGGCGCCTATATTCCCGATAATAAACTAAGTTTCCTATCGTATACTCCCGCGCATCTGATCATTACAGCAACGCCAGTGCTCCCGAATCGGGTCCGTCTGCGATGGACCCGACAGAGTGCTTGTATTGATTTCCGATGAGCCGGCCCGCGGTTGGGACGGGCCATAGAAGCCATTTGTATTGAGGTGTCTTTCCATGAGCAAACAGCCTTTCCTGATCGCCATGACCTTCATGTCGATCATCATCGGTGGCGGCTTCGCCTCGGGTCAGGAGGTGCTGCAGTTCTTTACTGGCTATGGGGCGATCGGCATTGCCGGCACCCTGGTAAGCGGCCTGCTGTTCGCGTTTCTCGGCATGCAGATCGCGCGGATGAGCTCCACCATGCAGGCGAGCTCCCACAAGGAGGTGCTGGAGGCGCTCTTCGGCAAGCGAGCGGGGCTGGTCATCGACCTGGTGCTCTCCTTCTTCCTGTTCGGTGTCGGGGTGGTGATGCTGGCCGGCAGCGGTTCCATCTTCGCCCAGCAGTACGGCCTGCCACCGCTGTTTGGCGGCGTGTTGCTCAGCGTGCTGGTCATCCTGACCCTGTGCCTGCGTGTTCGCGGCATCATCAACCTGATCAGCCTTATCATGCCGGTACTGCTGTTGCTGGTGCTGACGATCACCGTCTACTCCTTCTTCACCAGCAGCGCCTCTCTGGAGACACTGGAGGCCGCGGCTGCCGAGGTGCCCACCATCAGTGATGGCTGGTCGATTTCGCACTGGTTTATCGGCGCTGTGCTCTATGCCTCCTTCAATATTGCCGTGGGCTTTCCCATGCTCTCGGTGATCGGTGGTCTGACCCGCAATACGCGTGAGGCATCCCTGGGAGGCATTCTCGGCGGCGTGGGGCTCGGTGTGCTGATCTTCTTGCTCAATATCGGCCTGTTCGCCAATCTCGAGCGTCTGGCCGGCGTGGATATGCCCTCGCTGATGCTTGCCACGGCGGTCTCTCCGGTGGTGGCAATGGTGATGTCGGTGGCGCTGATCTGCATGATCTACAGCACCGCCGTGGGCATGTTCTTCGCCTTCAGCGCCCGCTTCGCCGCGCCCGAGTCGGGCCGCTTCAAGCTGTTCAGCGTCATCTTCACCCTTGTCGGGCTGGTGCTCAGCCAGTTCGGATTCAGCACCCTGATCGGTACCGTCTATCCCATGCTGGGCGTGGTGGGGCTGATCCTGATCGTTGCCCTGGGCGTTCGCTGGAACAACACACGCCTGCGCAGCAAGGCGCAGTTGGCGAGCTCCGCCAGCCGCTGATACCTCTCCAGCCGCTGATATCTCTGCCCGGTGTCCGCAGGGGCGCTGGGGCTGTGGTACCGCCAGCGGCAGGATGCCGTTTTCCGATTGGGCTACTGCGCCCAGAATGCCACTTCATTTAGAGTGCCAGGCCGGCCACGGTTGCCCGTGGTCGGCCTTTCTCATATCTTGGGATTACTGGGTAGTGTCGTTGAGGACAACCCAGTCCCGCCTTCCCGTGCTGAGCACTCAATGGCTTATGTATCGATATGGGGGTAATGCATCATGGCCGGTGGTTGGACTCGAGATGGAGCCGTACAGGATCAGATTGACGCCACCGTTGAGGAGGCGGTCGAAAGGGCGCGGACCAGCCTGAGCAGCGGTGAGAGCGCCGAGTTCTGCGTGGAGTGTGATGCACCCATCCCGGAGGGAAGACGCAAGGCGCTCCCGGGTGTGCAGCTCTGTGTCGCATGCCAGTCGAGCCTGGAGGCCAAGGGGGTGGATGTTGCTGCCATCAACCGGCGGGGCAGCAAGGATAGCCAGCTCAGGTGATCAGCGCCACGTCCGGCAGGGGGGGAATGGCTTGGTGCTTCGCCTTCCACTGCAGGTCGGTCGAACCTGGATGGGGACGATGGCTAGACAGGTAGGCCCTGCTTGAGCGGCCAGGCTTGAAGAGCAGGGCAGAGCCCCCACCTACCGTCATGTACTCACACGTCATGTACCCACACTTCCTGCTCTGGAGTTGATATGTCATCTAGCGTACTGATCACCGGTGCCAACCGTGGCGTCGGACTCGCCCTGGCTCGCCATTACCATGCCGCCGGCTGGGCGGTGATCGGCGTGTGCCGCAGTGGCGGCGAGGAAGCGGCCGAGTTGCGTGACATCGCCGAGACCCTGATCGAGGGCATCGACGTGACCCGTAAGGAGGACGTGACACGGCTGAAGCAGGAGCTGGCGGGCCGCCGCCTCGACCTGCTGATCAATAACGCCGGCCTGTTGCAGGATGAGGTGCTCGGCGAGCTCGACTTCGACTCCATCCGCACGCAGATGGAGATCAATGCCTATGCACCGCTGCGCGTGACCGAGACGCTGCTGGACAATCTGGGGGAGGGCGCGAAGGTCGCCAATATCACCAGCCGCATGGGCTCCATCGCCGATAACGATTCCGGCGGGCGCTATGGCTACCGTGCCTCCAAGGCGGCGCTCAACGCCTTCGGCAAGTCGCTGGCCGTGGACCTCAAGCCGCGGGGTATCGCCGTAGCCCAGATTCACCCGGGCTATGTGCAGACGCGCATGGTCAACTTCGGCGGCATGATCAGCGCCGAGGAAGCCGCCACGGGCATCGCCCAGCGTATCGAGGCGCTGACGCTGGAGAACAGCGGCGGCTTCTGGCACAGCAATGGCGAGACTCTGCCCTGGTAACCACGGCGGAGTCGACTGGCGCTTGTTGCTTAGGTTCAAGGGGTAGTCGCGCCGGCCGCCTGAGCGTGTTGCTCGCCGCTCGACCCAGCCACAGGCGTGGGCGGCATAGCCCGCGGGGTCGAGGTCCAGGCGAGCCTCGAGGCCATCCACACCGCCTGGGGTCAGGACCGCGGCCGAGGCAATGGCATTGGCGTAGCCGCCGAACGGCACGCCAAGGTCGACAAGCTCGTCCATGGAGGTGGTGACCGCCTCGGGCACCGAGCAGTTGATCAGCACTGCCGAGGCCCCCACAGCCGCCACCGATCGTGACGCCGCGGCTTCCGGCCACGATCAAGTCGCGATGACCGGTGGCTCCCTGGTGAAGAGCTCTCTACTCGCGTTCGTCCCGGGTCGAGCGCAGCAGCACCCGGTCCATGCCCCCGGTGCTCAACACCCGCCTGAGTACCGCGAACAGATGGGTCGGCAGCGTGACCGCATAGCGCGGCCGCGGTCGCTTGCTCTCCAGGGCGTGGATCAGCTTCTCGACCACCGCCTCGGGGCCCAGGGTGAAGGGGGCCTTGCCATCCTGGCTGGCGAGGCGCGCCTCCACCTGCCGATAGGTGACGGCGTGGGCGCTATGGATGGGGTCGATGTTGGCCTTGAAGGCGCGATAGGCGTTGTCGCGAAAGCGGCTGGTGATCGGCCCCGGCTGGATCAGGCTGACATGGATGCCGCTGCCGACAAGCTCCTGACGCAGGGTGTCGGTCAGGCCTTCGAGAGCGAACTTGGAGCATACATAGGCGCCGCGATAGGGCAGGGCGGCGAAGCCCAGTACCGAGCTGTTGTGCACGATGCGCCCGTGACCCTGGGCGCGCATCATCGGCAGTACCCGTGTGGTGAGCTCGTGGGTACCGAGCAGATTGGTTTCCAGCTGAGCCCGCAGCACCTCCCGCGACAGATCCTCCACCGCACCGGGCTGACCAAAGGCACCGTTGTTGAACAGTGCCGTCAGTCGGCCTCCGGTGCGCTCCTTGACCGTTGCCACCGCGGCCTCGATGGAGCTGCTGCTGTCTAGATCGAGCCTCAGGGCCTCGAGGCCCTCCTCCGCGAGCCTGGCCACATCCGCCTCGGCGCGGGCCGTGGCGAACACCCGCCAGCCCCGGGCCATCAGGGCATGGGCCGCGGCATGGCCAATACCGCTCGAGCAGCCGGTAATCAGGATGCTGCGTGGTGGGGTCTCTTGTGCAAGGGCCATGCGGTTCTCCCTAGCGACCGGCGAGCGTGATCAGTCCGAGAGGCCGGTCCATGTCACGCCTCCTTGAGCCCGGCCGCGCTCAGGTCCGGAGCATCGAAGTCGGCCGGCTCATCCGTATAGACGCAGACGTTGGCATCTTCGATATCGCCGTCCTCAGCCTCCAGGTGGGTGGCGAAGAACTCGCGGATCTCGCGGCGCTGGCAGTGAGCCTCGAAGGCCGCCCGGTTGGCCCACACCTCATGGAAGACGATGGGGTAGCTCGTGCCCTGGGCGAAGGGGTTGTCGATCTGGCGGGTCACGGTGTAGTGCAGGCAGGCATCTTCGCGGTGGGCGTTGGGCTCCAGCGCCTGGAGGGCGCGAAACACGGCGTCTTCCCGTCCGGGCTTGGGCTTGAAGCTGGCGATGCAGTAGATCTTCTGTGACATCGATGGTGTCCTGTGTGGAGATGTGCGCAGACGATACCATCGCCTGCCCCGGCGGCATAATCGCGAGTGCCGCACGCGCTGAGACTGCGTTGTAGGGTCTGCCATACTGCCGTATCAACATGGCGGGGCGCTGGAGCAGGGGCCTACCTGTCACCGTAGGTGTCGCCTAAACGGATTGAGAGGTGATCAACGTGCGTTACTCCACAGAGAACAAGGAAGCCATCTCCAAGAAAACAAGCGGAGAGCTCCGAATAGACGGAATAGACGCCTTCACCAGCGCCGAGCCGCCTGTAGGGTCGGGTCACTCCGACTGTTTGTTGTGCTGCGGCTTGCCTCGGCGCTGAGTGGCAGCCATCTTTTCCAGCTCCTCCTCGCTCATGGAGTCGTACATCGATCTTGCTGCTCCGTCGAGATCGCTGACTTTCTGCTCGCCGCGCCGGGCCGCCAGCGCCGCACCAGCCGCCATTTGCTGAGCCTTTGATTTTGCCGGCATGTTGCTTTCTCCTCTGCTGTTCAAGGTGTGTTGCCACTCCTGAAGTAAAGTATGCAATATCCAACAGGATGGCAGCAAAAGGTTGATGAGGCCTTAGTTTGTGGACTAGCTTTATACCTCGGATAACTTAGGAGGAGGAGCTATGCGCGATATGCAGGATCTTTTTCCGACCCGTTTGGAACGCAAGCTGGGCATGTTCGAGCGCATTGATCCCGTCGTTCACAGCGATGACGGACAGCGCGTGAGTGGACCATTGAGCCAAGAGGAACTGGATGAGTTCGAAGTAAATGGCTTCCTCTCGTTCGAGAATTTCTTCGATAGGGAAGAGATGCAGGCCTTTATCCAGGAGCTGCGTGAATATGAGGAGGACGAGGACCTGAAGCTCTCGGAGGGTGCCGTTCTGGAGCCGGGCAAACAGGAAATTCGCTCCATCTTCGGCATTCACACGATCTCCGAGCGCTTTAGCCGCCTGACACGGGACCCGCGGCTTTTGGCCATGGTCCAGCAAATTCTCGGCAGTGATGTATATATCCACCAGTCGCGCATCAACTATAAGCCGGGCTTTAAAGGCAAGGGCTTTAACTGGCACTCTGACTTCGAGACCTGGCACAGCGAAGATGGCATGCCGCGCATGCGCTCCCTGAGCTGCTCGATCATTCTGACCGACAACGGTGAATTTAACGGTCCGCTGATGCTGATCCCCGGCTCTCACAAGTACTTTATTCCCTGTGTTGGACGCACCCCCGAGAACAACTACAAGGAATCGCTCAAGAGTCAGGAAATCGGCGTGCCGGATGCCGCGAGCCTGAAGTCGATGATGGTGGAGAACGGCATCGAAGCGCCCAAGGGCGACTCAGGTTCGCTTGTGATGTTTGAGTGTAATACGCTCCATGGCTCCAATATCAACATGTCCTGTTGGCCGAGGAGTAACCTCTTCTTCGTCTACAACAGCGTGGAAAATACTCTTCACGACCCTTATTGCGGCAACAAGCCGCGCCCGGAATTTCTTGCTGCGCGCAAGGACTGGGAGCCCCTCAAGCCCGTATATGCCAGCAATCGTTCGTAGCTGCAAATAGGGCGGCGTAGTCGACAGCGCGGACCTTTAACCGCCGCCTTCTTCCGGCGAGAGGAGCGATTGTTAAAGATGTAAAGACGGAGGGCTTATTCATGTCAGAGCGTAAACAACCCCCGCAGCAGCAATCACATCAGCCTGGCGCGGAGCACAAAATGCATCCGGAGCCCGAGTACATTCGCGCGAGTTACCGGGGAAGCGCCAAGCTCAACGATAAAGTGGCCGTGATTACCGGTGGCGATAGCGGTATCGGTCGTGCGGTTGCGCTGCATTTCGCCCGCGAAGGCGCTGACTGCGTGCTTATCTACCTGGACGAAACCCGCGATGCCGAAACGACCCAAAAGCTGGTCGAGGCCGAGGGGCGGCGCTGCCTGCTGCTCCAGGGGGACGTGGGTGAGTCGACGTTCTGCCGGGAAGCGATAGACCAGTCTCTCGCGACGTTCGGCAAGGTCAATATCCTGATCAACAATGCCGCTGAGCAGTATGACTGGGACGATATCACCCAGATACCAGACGATCAGCTTCTGCGCACTTTTAAGACCAACATCTTCAGCCACTTTTACCTGACCAAGGCTGCTCTGCCCCATATGCAGGAAGGTGACAGTATCATCGCCACCTCTTCCATCAACGCCTTCAAGGGCAACGATACCCTGATCGACTATTCCGCCACCAAGGGCGCGATACAAGGGCTGGTGCGCTCTTTGGCGGTCTCGCTGGTCGATCAGGGCATCCGCGTCAATGCGGTAGCGCCCGGGCCGGTCTGGACACCGCTGATACCTGCCAGTTTCGATGCCGAAAAAGTTGCGGGCTTCGGCGGCCAGGTGCCTATGGATCGTGCCGGACAGCCCAGCGAGATAGGCCCGGCCTATGTCTACCTAGCCAGCGAAGAGTCATCCTATATGACCGGGCAAACTCTCCACCTTAACGGGGGCGTCGTGCTCAACACTTGATAGTGTGCAAAGTGGCTCGCCGCGATGTGCTTATTCACATCGGCGAGCCTTTTTTTACTTCTACTGGCTCACCAGCCTTGCATGGCTGGTGCCATTGTCCCAAGGCGCCACCTGGATCTGCATCGGGATGCGCTCGTGCATCTCCTGTACGTGGGAGATCACGCCGACCCGGCGGCCCAGGGCCTTGCCCGTCGCCACGACGGCCTCGATGGAGGAGCTGCTGTCGAGGTGAACCTAAGGGCCCCGAATCTTCATCCTCGAGTTTGAAGCATCCGCCTCGGCGCGGGCCAGGCGCTCTTAGTTCACTTTGCGACCATTGCATAGCTGGTCCTCAGGCCACTTTGTTGTCAGGCTATCGGTTTACATAATGTTGCCAAGCGACAGTGAAAGCCCGGTAGTCGGGCCGGTTTTAAGGAATAAGTCTATGATCCTTAAGGAAAAGGATGCTACGCCAAACGGAAACGGCCGTGGCGGCGACGAGCGCGCCTTTTACGGTCACAAGCAGGAACAGGACGTCGCCTTCCAGCTGCGTCGCGAGTTTGGCGAGCACAAGCAGATCCACGTCATCAACGACCTGCGTATTGAACACCGTGGCGAGCGTGCGCAGATCGACCATCTGATTCTTCATCCTTACGGTTTCATCATCGTCGAGTCCAAGAGCATCGCCGGCGAGGTAACAGTCAATGCCGCCGGCGAGTGGTCACGCAGCTATCAGGGCAACTGGATGGGGATTCCGTCGCCAATTCGCCAAGCGGAGTTACAGCTGGATCTTCTCAAGGCGTTACTGAGCGATAACGTCGAGCATTTTCTTGGCAAGCTGTTGGGTGTCCAGACTCAAGTTGCCCATCGGGAATGGCGTACGCTCTGCGCCATTTCCAGCACCGCCATCCTTCATCGCGACAAGATGCCAAAGGATGTAGCGAGCAGAGTCGTGAAAACCGAGTTCGTGGCCAGCAAGGTGAAGGAGCTCGTGGGGAGTTTGAAAATAGGGTTTCTCAAGGGGCGGGCCGGGTTCTTCGCGGGAGAACTCGACAATATCGCCAATTTCCTGCTTGAGCATACCACCCAGGTGGGTACTGCCACGGGAGGCGGTGATAGCGCCCCTGCCACGCCAGAACCGGCCGCTCCCGTTGCCGAGCCCGTGCCGAATTACTCTGTTACGCCGACGCCAGATACCAGCTCTTCACCGACCGAGCCCCCTGCCCAGGTCCAAGGCTTGATGACCTGCAAGCAGTGTGGCGAGGCCAGTGGCCTCACCGGCATGTATGGTCAGTACGGTTACTACGTGAAATGCGGCCACTGCAGCACCAACACCTCGATGAAGCAGTCTTGCCCCGCCTGCGGCTGGAAGAGCGTACGCGTGTCCAAGGATGGCCCTGAGTACACCGGAATTTGTCGGAAATGCACCCACCAGTTTCTGGTCTTTCGTCAGGAGTAGGGGGGAGATAATATGACAGCTATCGACCCAAAGCGGCCATGCCCGAAAAGGCAGCCAGCATGTTCACCGGTGTTATGCTGCATGCGCGGCGGTTGGTGTTATGTAGCCGAGCAGAACTTAATATTCTGTTATTTCAATGGCTTAGGTGATCTACTAGCGCGTAGAATAACATTCTTGAACGCGCGTGCTCGTTCAAGTGGAATATCAAGCATGCTATATAATACAGCTGTTATGCAGGTGGGGAAGTAGATGACTATCGTTGTAGCTATGAAATTTGATGAAAGAATTTGTGTGATGTCTGACACAATGATTTCTGATCGGGATCAGGTTCGCGATAACATCATTCCTGGCAGGCTAAAGAGTATCGTTATTAATGAGTGGTTAACGGTTTCGTATGCAGGGTTGTCTACGCAAGCAATCGATGCTATTCGAAAAATATCTAATGCAAACATGGTCACAACAAAATCGGCCGTGGAGTATCTATTGGAAGTTTCAGCAAGATATCCTGACGATTTAGATTTTATAGTTTGCTCTCATGAAGTTAAGGCAAGGATCATAAAGATATCGAATGGGACTCTCATGGAGGGCGCCAAAGCGTATTGGATTGGCAGCGCCCAAGCTGCTGCTGAACTATCCAAAGTTCCGGTGCTGGCTGCCGAATTTGAAGGCCTCCCAGAATATATGTCTGCAGACGAAGTTGTATTCAGGAATTCGTTCATTACCTATATGCGAGAGAACAGGTGCGAAGGCATTGGCGGAGCTGTTGTCGATTGTTTATGCTCGCCATATGGACACTGTTACAACACTCATGCAGGAGCATTTTCATGGGATACAGTTCTTCTTGGTATCGATGATAACGAAGAGAGACAGAAAAATAATAAGGGTGGCATGTATCATTACGAATATCACATATCAAGCACCTCTGCACGCGGCCAAGGAATAGTTGGTTTCTATCTCGATCAAGCGAAAACTGGCTTCATTTATGACCCCATCCATTATGATGAAGCAATGAAAATTGAAACTACGAGCTTATCGGATTTTTCGAAGTTAGTTGAAGATGCAGGGCAGGTTTTGTCTCGCAATTTGCATAACAATCGGCTGCACAGCGACCGATTCTCCGCTGCTTCGCGGCTACAAACCGGCGCGTGAGCCGGGCGTTAAATATCAGGAAAGTCTCAATGGCCGCTTTTGGCCGAAAGTTACCTACTCGATGCAGGTAAAACCGGCTCGCTGACGATGAGTTTATCCACCTTAGCGAGCCGTTTCTCTACCTTTACTGGTTGACCAGCTTCGCCCGGCTGGTGCCGTTTCCCTGAGGTTCCACCTTGATCTGCACCGGGATGCGTTCGTGCATCTCCTGCACGTGGGAGATCACCCCCACGCGGCGGCCCAGCGCCTGCAGGCCATCCAGGGCCTCCATGGCCAGCGCCAGCGACTGAGGGTCGAGACTGCCGAAGCCCTCGTCGATAAATAGCGACTCGATGGTGAGCTCGCCCGAGGCCATGGAGGCCAGCCCCAGGGCGAGGGCCAGCGAGACCAGGAAGGTCTCGCCGCCGGAGAGCGAGTGCACCGAGCGGCGCTCATCGGCCATGTCCAGATCCACCACCAGCAGCCCCAGCTCGCTGCCGCCGCGTATCAGTCGATAGCGGCGGCTCAGGCCCGCCAGATGGGCGTTGGCGTGCTCGAGCAGCTGCTCCAGGTTGTAGGCCTGGGCGATGCGACGGAATACCTTGCCGTCGGCGGAGCCGATCAGCTCGCTGATACGCCCCCAGCGACGGTACTCGGCGCGGGCGGCCTCCAGTTTGCTCTGCCCGGCCTGCTGGCGCTCGCGCCGGCGATCGTCATCGTTGAGTGCGAAGGCGGCCTCGTCCCGCGCCTTCTCGGCCGCCTCCAGCCTGGGCGCGAGCTCGTCCTGGGCCTTTTCCAGTGCTTCCTGGCGCCGCTGCAGCTCGGCGGTCACGGCCTCTTCCAGCAGCGCCTGGTCGTTGCCTTCAAGGTTCTCGTCCTCGACCAGCTCCTGGCCGCGACGATGATTCAGCAGAGCGGTGCGGCGCTCCGCCAGCGTGGCGGTGGCGCGCTGGCGCTGGGCATCGACCGCCTCGATCCTCCGCTCCTCCTCGCGAGCCGCGTCGTCGGCCTGGGCCAGCAGCCGTGCCAGGGTGGCGTCACCCAGCCCGGGGTTAGCCTGGCGCCAGGCATCGAGCTCCTGAGTCAGACGCTGTTGTTCCCGCTTTTGCTGCTCCAGCTGTCTGGCTTCGTGCTCTGCTTGCTGAACAAGCCGCTGCTGCTCACGCTGGGCCTGATGCAGCCGTGCCAGGGCGCCGTCATAGGCCCGGCGGGCGCTCTCCTGGTGCGCGTCGAGCCGCTGCTGCCAGGCGTCGGGCGAGGGGTGATCGCCGAGTCGCTCGGCAAGGGTCCGCGCGAGCGTGTCGCGTTGCTGGCGCAGCGGAGGCAGCTGGGCGTCGAGCTCGGCCAGCCGCTTGGTGGCGCTGGTTGTTTCGGTCTCCAGGCGGGTCAGCGCGAGCTGCCCCTCGTGGAGGGCCTTCTCCAGCGGGGCCAGTTCGGCGCCGGCCCGGTTCAGGGCCTCCAGCGACTGGCGCTGCCGGTGGCGCTGCTCTTCGCTCTGCCGGCGCTGGGCCTGTAGCCAGGCGTCGCGGTCGGGTTCGTCGATGGCCTCAAGTTCCCCGTATAGCGAATGCTGGGTAAGCGCCTGGAGGGTGTCGTCGCGCCACTGTTCGGCGGCCTTGAGGTCGTGCTCCAGCTGCTTGAGGGAGCGTTCCAGGGCGCGATAGTCGCCGACCAGCTCATCGCGCTGCTGCTGGGCGGTATCCAGGGCACTGCGCGCCTCCTCCAGCTGGCGGCTCTCCTCCTGCTGCTGGGCGGCGAGCTGGGCCGCCTCCGGCGTTGACGGCGGGTGGTGCCGCCAGGGGTGGTCGAGGCCGCCGCAAACCGGGCAGGGAGTGTCCTCCTCGAGGGCCTCGCGCAGGCGTACCACGCTCTCGCTGCGCACCGCGCGGTGGCGTTCGACCAGTGCGGAGACGGTGGTGAAGTGTGCCTGGGTACGGTCGAGGCGCTCACGGGCGGCCTGACCCTCTGCCAGCAACTTGTCGCGGCGCTCGCGCTCCTGCTCCAGCTGGGTGGCGAGCCTCTGGTGGGCCTGCCGGGCCCGAGTGAGCTCCTGCCAGCGGCTGCCTAGCTCCTCCAGGGCGAGATGACGCTGGGCCGCCCGGTCATGGGCCTGCTGGCAGGCCTGGCGGGCGGCGTCGAGGTCGGTGTGAGTGCCCATCAGCTCGTGCAGCCTTGCCTGCCACTCGTCGCGCTGGCGCTGACGCTCATGCTGGCTGGCCTGGGCGTGACGGTGCTGCTCCGTGATGTCGTCGGCGAGTCGTTGCTGCTTGTCGCGTGCCGCTTGCAGCTCCTCGAGGCGCTGATCCAGAGTCGCCAGGCTCTGGGCCTGTTCGCGGGCCTGGCGCAGCTCGGGCTCGGCGCGGCGGTAGCTCTCACGCGCCTCGTTCATGGCCTGCTCGGCCCGTTCGAGCGCCGTGCCTGCAGTCTGCTGCTCGGCGTCGGCGGTCTCGCGAGCCGTGACGGTCCTAGTGTGGGTCGACTGCAGCTCGGCGATCTCGCCGGGCAGCTCGGCATGACGGACGAGGGCGTGGCGCCGTGGGGCGATCAGCCGACGCCAGTCACGGTCGGCACGCTGCTCGGCGAGGGCCTGCCACGCATGCTCGGTGGCCTGCTGCTCGGCATGGCCGTCCCGATAGCCTTCGTGCAGCCGGGCGTCCTCATGGAGCCAGCGTTGCTCGCTCTTGAGTGACTCCGCCTGCTTCTGCAGATCGTTCAGTGCCTGGCGGCTGACCTGGGCGGCGTGCTCCAGCTCGGCGCGGATCTCCGGCGTGGCGGGCAGGTCCTCGGCGAGCCGCGTTTCCAACGCCTCCACTCCCTTTCTTGCCTGGCTGGCGCGGTGGTAGGCGGCCATCGAGATCTCGGAGTATTCATGCGTGCCGGTCAGGCGCTCCAGCAGGTCGCTGCGGGCGTTGTCGTCGGCCTGCAGGAAGGCGGCGAACTCGCTCTGGGCGAGCAACACGGCGCGGGTGAACTGGTCGAAGGTAAGTCCCAGGCGCTCCGGCAGCAGACGATCGAATTCACGCTTCTGGGTCGTGAGCAGGCGGTCATCCTCGAGGTCGCGCAGCGACTGCTCGGCCTTCTGCAACTTGCCGGTGACCCTCTCCCTGGCGCGACGCACCGCCCAGCGGGCGCGGTAGCGGCGCCCGTCGCGGCCCAGGAAGTCGACCTCGGCGAAGCCCGAGGCGGTGCCCCGGCGCAGCAGGGTGCGTGGGTCACTGGTGGTCAGCGTGGAATCGGGGGTGTCGTCGACCTGGCTGTCCCGGGCCGGTGCCTGGCGCAGCCGCGGTGTACCGCCGTAGAGCGCCAGGCACAGGGCGTCGAGCAGGGTGCTCTTGCCGGCTCCGGTGGGGCCGGTGATGGCGAACAGGCCGGCCTCGCCGAGGGGTGGCGTGGTGAAGTCGAGCTCGAGGGGGCCGGGCAGGGAGGCCAGGTTCTCCAGGCGCAGGGCGAGGATTCTCATGGGCGCGCCCCCTCGGTTGGTGACCGTTCAGCCAAGGTGTTGTCGTCCGAGGTGGCATCGGCGTCGAGCACGTCCTGGCGCAGACGGTCGAAGTCGGTGAGCACGTCCTCCTCAGGCGGTTGGCCCCATCGTTTCTCCCAGGTGCGCTCGAAGAGCCGGCGCGGGCCCAGGGTCTCCAGGTCGACTCGGGCCCTCTGGTCGTCGTCTTCGACCCGGGGCAGGCGGCGCTCGAGGCGCAGCAGGCGCAGCGCCTTGCCCTCGAGGGCGGCCTCGACGCGGGCGCGCAGGTCGGGGGTCGGTGAGTCGAGCTCCACGCGCACCTCCAGCCAGGGCCACAGGTCTCTCGGCCGTTCCCGCCCCCGAGCGCCGGGTTGTGCATGGTCATCCTCCAGGGCCTCGAGCTCGGCCAGCACCTGCTCCAGCGGCGCGGGTCCGACGCGGTGCATGGCCACTGGGCGGGGCACGGGAATCGTCTGGATCTCATCCAGGGCCTCGCCCGCCAGGGTCGCCTCCACCACCTGGTGGGGATAGGCCACCTCGCTGAAGTCCAGCGGCAGGGGGCTGCCGCTGTAGCGGATGCGTGCCTCGCCGACCTGCTGGGCGCGGTGCAGGTGGCCCAGGGCAACGTAGGCGATAGAGTCCGGGAACAGGGCGGCGGAGATCGACTCCTCGCCGCCGATCACGATGGGGCGCTCACTGGCCTCGGACACCGCGGCGCCGTGCAGGTGGGCGTGGCTCATGGCGACCAGCGCCTGGCCCGGCTCGCGGCACTCTCCGGCGGCCTCGATCAGCTGTCGGTGCACCCGCGTGATGCCGGCCACATAGTCGTTGGGGGGATCGTCGGGGCCGTCGTCGTTCGCCAGCGCCGCGCCGGTCACCTCGGCGGGGCGCAGGAAGGGCAGGGCGAGGCACCAGGCACGCGTTTCGCCCGAGGCATCGGTGAGCGGCACCAGCAGGCGTTCGGCGTCGAGGGTGCCGTCGTCCAGCCAGCTGACCCGGCCCAGGGCGTAGGTGCGCAGACGGCGCATCAGCGGGGCGGGTAGCTCGATGCGGTTGCCGCTGTCGTGATTGCCGGCAATCAGCACGATATCCAGGGCCGGCAGCCGTTCATGGGCGGAGACGATAAAGTTGAACAACAGCTCCTGGGCGCGCAGCGAGGGGTTGACCACATCGAAGATATCGCCGGCCACCAGCAGGGCGTCGGCTTGACGCTCCTCCAGGGTGTCGAGCAGCCAGCTCAGGAAGGCGCGGTGTTCGGTGTGGCGTTCCTGGCCATGAAAGCTCTGGCCCAGGTGCCAGTCGGCGGTGTGAATCAACTTCATGGTGTCTCCCTTTCCATCCAGCGTCCCGAAGGCGTTAGTCTACGTGACTCCAGAGCCGCTGTTCAGAAGCACGCTGAGGGTTCTCATCGGAGCTGACCTGGCGACAAGCCCCGGAGCGCCGGACCGACGAGGAGGCGCTGTGAACCCCTCCT
>NZ_JADNRL010000019.1:463727-463909 GCF_015595025.1 Halomonas sp. KAO | reverse complement strand
GGGTGTATCCCGACTTGGACCGAATGGCCACGAGCCTGTAGAGGAGATAGGTCACCCAGGCTTTCATCTCGTAATCCTGAACGGTATCCAACGCCCCCCGCGAGGGTGAGGCTGAACGAACAAGGAGAGGCGTGAGAGATGACCCATATCGGAATCGATGTCAGCAAGAACAAGCTCGACTG
>NZ_JADNRL010000019.1:463091-463717 GCF_015595025.1 Halomonas sp. KAO | reverse complement strand
TGGCGTAGGACCTTGTGTCTCTCCAGTGAGGGGTGATTAGCTACCACCGCTCACAGCCTGGGTGTATCCCGACTTGGACCGAATGGCCACGAGCCTGTAGAGGAGATAGGTCACCCAGGCTTTCATCTCGTAATCCTGAACGGTATCCAACGCCCCCCGCGAGGGTGAGGCTGAACGAACAAGGAGAGGTGTGAGAGATGACCCATATCGGAATCGATGTCAGCAAGAACAAGCTCGACTACTTATGGCTGCGTGATGTGCAAGCACGCAAGGTCAAGACCAAGGTGTTCCCCAACCAGCATACCCATTATCCGGCCCTACTGGATTGGTTGATCCGGCATACCCAGGAATCGCCGGAAGCCCTACACGTCTACCTGGAAGCGACAGGTATCTATCATGAGCCATTGGCCTACTGGCTGCACCAGGCCGGTGTGACGGTTTATATCTTGAACCCGGCGCGGGTGCGTGATTTCGCCAAGGGTATCGGGGTCAAGAACAAAACAGACAAGGCAGACAGCCAAGCTTTGGCTTTGTTTGGTGCCACCCAGCCTCAGCAGCGTTGGGAGCCAGAGGTCGAGGAGGTCCGCGAGCTGAAGCGCCTGGTGGCGAGGCGAGATGCCGTCCAG
>NZ_JADNRL010000019.1:462950-463081 GCF_015595025.1 Halomonas sp. KAO | reverse complement strand
CCATCTGAAGCGTGATCGTCGATTATTGGCCAGCATCCCGGGGATCGGTCCATTGCTGTCCACTCGGCTGGTGGCTGCCCTGCGCAGCAGAGCGTTCAAGAGTGCTCGACAGGCAGCAGCCTTCATGGGCT
>NZ_JADNRL010000019.1:424551-462940 GCF_015595025.1 Halomonas sp. KAO | reverse complement strand
ACAAAACAGACAAGGCAGACAGCCAAGCTTTGGCTTTGTTTGGTGCCACCCAGCCTCAGCAGCGTTGGGAGCCAGAGGTCGAGGAGGTCCGCGAGCTGAAGCGCCTGGTGGCGAGGCGAGATGCCGTCCAACAGGACATTCAGCGCGAGAGGAACCGGCTTGAGAAAGCTCAGTTCAGCCGGGATAGTCAGGCGATAACGTCGATTCGCCATGTCCTGGCGGCCTTGGAGCAGGAGGAGAGGCGCCTCCAGCAGGCGATAGAGGAACACTTCGACCAACACGACCATCTGAAGCGTGATCGTCGATTATTGGCCAGCATCCCGGGGATCGGTCCATTGCTGTCCACTCGGCTGGTGGCTGCCCTGCGCAGCAGAGCGTTCAAGAGTGCTCGACAGGCAGCAGCCTTCATGGGCCTAGTACCCATGCATCATACGTCAGGCCACTCGATCGAAAAGAAGCCACGCCTGACAAAAATGGGCAGTGCCAAACTGCGGCAGCAGCTCTACATGGGAGCTGTGGTGGCACTACGGCACAACCCAGATATTGAAGCGCAGTACGCGAGATTACGCAGTGCGGGTAAGCCGACAATGACAGCCTTGGGGGCTGCCATGCGAAAATTAGTACATATCGCTTTCGGCATCCTGAAGTCACAGACCGAATATCAGCCACAACCAACTCAGTGAGGGTTGCGGCTGGTCGGGAGAGACGGTATCTCCTCTTCAGCTTGTCCCCAGCGCCCCTTGGGTCGGTAGCCCTGCCAGGTGGCACGAGTGTGCTAACCTAGCGAGCCCCGGCTGGCTGGATAGCGCCGGGCCTGGGCCCTGAAGAGTGTTCGATGAGTCGGATGACACTGGTCATGCACTGACCAGCAGTCGTCGAGCCAAGGTGTGGCGGGGGCAGCGGACGACTTTCCCACGGTTGTCCCGGGGGTTGTCCACAGAAGCTGTGCATAACCATTGCGGACAGCTGGTGGGCAGTCACCTGTGTGTGGGTGTGGCGTCAGTTATCGCCTCCAGGGCCTTGGGCGCCGCAGCGCTTCCCCGCCAGGGCGCCACCTTCAGGATGTTTCCAGGAAACACCTTTCAGCCAGGACGCTTCAGGCAAGGACTCTACAGTCAGGATCATGGCATGACGAAACACCACAGCACACGAACCGGTCTGGGCGTATGTCTGGGCACCCTGCTCGGCCTGCTGGCGCTGCCGCTGGCGGCTCAGGAGCAGAGCGACACCGTCTGGGTCTCCGACTCCCTGACCACCTATGTACGCAGCGGTCCCACCGACGGCTATCGCATCGTCGGCACCCTTACCGCCGGCGAGCCTGTCGAGCGGCTGGAGACCAGCGGCGACTATACCCGCGTTCGAGGTCCTGGCGGCGACGCCGTCTGGGTGCTCAGCCGCGAGATCCAGGAGGTCCCCAGTGCTCAGGTGCGCCTGCCCGAGCTTGAGCAGCGGGTGGCCGAGCTCGAGGCCGAACTCGACGGCATCGATGAGGCGTGGGAGCAGCGCACCGCCGCGTTGCGTGAGACCCTCGAGGTTCGCGAGGCGCGAGTTGCCGAGCTGGAGTCACGCAACCACCAGCTGGATGGCGAAGCCGAGCACTCCCGCCAGACCGCGCGTGAACTGGAGGCTCGCCTCAACACCCAGGAGGAGGACCTGCTGATGCGCTACTTCATGTATGGCGGCGGCGTGGCCGGTGCCGGCCTGCTGGTTGGCCTGATCGTTCCCCATCTGCCGCGCCGCCGTCGCAAGCGCGATCGCTGGTTCTGAGCCGTCATGGTGAATGAATGGCTGACCCGCTGGCGTGAAGGGCGCATCGGTTTCCATCGCGACGCACCGCACCCCGTCCTGTGCCACCACTGGCCGCTGCTGGGGGTGAGCCCCGGTGTCAAGGTGCTGGTGCCGCTATGCGGCAAGAGCCACGACATGCGCTGGCTGGGCCATCGCGACCACCCGGTGCTGGGTATCGAGCTGGCGCCCCAGGCGGTCGAGCAGTTTCTCGCCGAGGGGTGCGAGCCCGTTTCCCGCTACCACCAGGCGGGGTTCGAGATAAGCCGCCAGGCCAACGTCGAGCTCTGGTGCGGTGACTTCTTTCACTTCCATATCGAGCAGGCGGCCGAGATCGGTGCCTTCTATGACCGTGCCGCGCTGATCGCCCTGCCACCCGCCACCCGCCAGCGCTACGCCTTCCATCTGGCGCAGCTGATACCTCCGGGGGCCATCGGGCTGCTTATCGGCCTTGAACGTGCGGCCGGTGAGGAGCAGGCCGGGCCGCCCTTTCATGTGCCGGAAGAGGAGGTGCGGGAGCTGTTCGAGCCCAACTTCCGGATCACGCTGCTGGAGAGAGGCGCCCCGGAGCCGGGCAGCGGCTTCCGGGAGCATGTCTGGGCCATGGTGCGTCGAGGTCCCGTCGAGTGACCCCTCAGCGGGCCAGCAGGCGGGCCAGTTCCGGGTCACGAAAGGCGCGGTTCAGGCCGTCGACGAGCAGGTCGTTGACCATTCGGGTATTGCTCTGCTGGTCCGGCCGAACGGCGTAGCTCTGGGTGCGTCGTGAGGTGTAGGTGCCGGTGTAGGTGGTGCCGCCATTGGTCGCCTCGGCCACAAACACGGCCTCCAGGCGTGACTCGCCGATCACGGGCCGACTCTTGCCGCGCTCGTAGCCCAGGTGATCGAGTGTCAGGGTCAGGTGGGGGCGGCCTTCGGCACGCTGGGTGGTGGGTGTAAAGCCCATTTCCCGCACGGCTCGCTCGGCCTCGCGCTGCAGTTTCGGCATCAGCTCGTGGGCATGGACGGTGATCGTGGCCGTGGACATGGCGCTGCCGGTACGGGTGCCGATCACCTCGCCGTCACGTCCATCCGCGGCGATCACCGTGACGGCCTGCCCATTGCCGGCGACCGGTACCGCGGCGCTGCGCTTGGGGTCGAGCTGCAGGGTCTGGGGGGCGGCGCAGCCGGCCAGCCAGCCAGCCGTGACCAGGGCCAGGGAGAGGCGAAGAAAGCGTCGACGTAGCATGGGGAGCTCCCGTCCAGGGTGAATGTCGAAGCGCAGTATAGCGCCCTCGAGATCACACAGGGTACGTCCTTGCCTCCTCGATTACACTGTCGGTACGCCCAGCAGGAGCCGTGTGATGATTCGCCCCGCCACCGCCGAGGATATCCCTCTGCTTGCCGATATCTGGCTGCGTGCCTCGATGCGCGCCCACGACTTTATCCCCGAGACCTTCTGGATATCCCGCGCCGAGCTGATGGTGCAGGAGCGGCTGCCTCAGGCCGAGGAGGTCACGGTGCTCGAGGTGGAGGGCAGGGTGATCGGCTTCACCGCCCTCGACGGCGACCATCTGCAGGCGCTGTTCATCGATCCCAGGGTGCAGCGCTATGGCCATGGCTCACGGCTGATGGCCCATGCCATGGCCGGTCATAAGCGCCTCACCCTGAGTGTCTATTCGCGTAATGTGCGTGCCGTCTCCTTCTACCACCGCCTGGGGTTTCATGCGGTGGAGGAGCGCCTCGAGCCACTGACCGGGGAGAACGAGACCCTGATGGTCTGGGATCGGTAGGCCCTGGGTATCTGCGATCTGCCGGGCGGGACCACTGACCGTTCGGCATGGCCGATATCCGTTCGGCGCGGCCTATCCGGAAGCGTCAGGGGGCAATAGAAGAAGGGCCAATAGAAGGAGGAGTAATAGGAGGCGGCCTAGGACGCACGGCCGAACCGGTAGCGCAGCCTGGGCAGTGTTCGGGCGACCGGCGGTAGACGGGTCGCCATGATCAGTGCCGAGATCGCGGCATACAGCAGCCACTCGCCGAGGTCGGCGCGCACGACCCAGAAGAAGTGCAGCAGGGCCAGACCGAGAATGCCGTAGACCAGGCGGTGCAATGATTTCCAGCGCTTGCCCAGTCGACGCATCGACCAGCGGTTTGAGGTCACGCCCAGCGCGACAAGACCGCTCAGGGCCAGCATGCCGACGATGATATAGGGGCGCTTCACCAGCTCGCTGCCCAGCATGCCCCAGTCGAGCCCCAGGATGAAGAGGGCGTAGCTGAGCATGTGCAGGCTGGCGTAGGCCAGCGTCCACAGCCCCAGCTGACGGCGGATCAGCGCGAAGCCTTTCCAGCGAGTGAGCCGGGAGAGCGGCGTCAGGCTCAGGGTGAGCAGCAGCATCCACAGCGCGCCGAGGCCGATATTCAGCAACAGGTAGCGACCCGGCTCGGGGCCGGCGGCGTTGCTGGCCACCTGCCAGCCCCAGATCACTAGTGGGGCCAGGGCCGCCAGGAATACGCCCAGGCGCCATAGCTGCCAGCGGTTCGGGAGGGTCATCAGGCGGTTCAGGTTGGCCATTAATAGTGCGTCCGTAGATCCAGTCCCGCGTACAGGTCGGCGACCTCGTCGGCGTAGCCGTTGAACATCAGGGTATCGATGGTGTTGGGGCTGAACAGGCTGTTGGGCAGCCGGCGCTCGGTGGCCTGGCTCCAGCGGGGATGGTCGACCCGGGGATTGACGTTGGCGTAGAAGCCGTACTCATCCGGTGCAATCTGTTGCCAGGAGTTGAGCGGCTGCTCCTCCACCAGCGAGATGCGCACGATCGACTTGATGCTCTTGAAGCCGTACTTCCAGGGCACCACCAGTCGCAGGGGGGCGCCGTTCTGGTTGGGCAGCTCGCGGCCATACATGCCGAGGGCGAGCAGAGTGAGGGGGTGCATGGCTTCGTCTAGGCGCAGTCCCTCGACATAGGGCCAGTCGATCAGCGAGAACGCGGAACGCTGCCCCGGCATCTGCTCCGGGTCGACCAGGGTTTCGAAGCGCACGTACCTGGCCCTGCTGGTGGGTTCCGCGCGCCTGATCACCTCGGCGAGGGGGATGCCCAGCCAGGGAATTACCATCGACCATGCCTCCACGCAACGCAGGCGGTAGATCCGCTCCTCGAAACGCGAGGGGCTGGCGAGATCCTCCAGGGCGAAGCGGCCACCGTTGTTGACCTCGCCGTCGACCACCACGCTCCACGGCTGGGTCTCCAGGCTGCCGGCACGGCGCGCGGGGTCTGACTTGCCGGAGCCAAACTCGTAGAAGTTGTTGTAGCCGCTGGCATCGTCGAAGGGGGCCAGCTTGTCCTTCTCGGGATCGCGAGGGGTGACCGCTTGCCAGCGTGTGGCGTCGATCTTCTCCTTCAGCCACGCCGGCCCGTCACCGTCGGGTACATCCGCATAGTCGGCCTCGGCATGGGCCGGGCCGCCAAGCGCAAGTCCGGCCCCCAGCCCCGCCATGCCGCCCATGAAGCGGCGACGGGAGAGATAGACGGACTCGGGCGTCACATCGGACTCGCTCAGGTCGTGCGGTTTGGCGATCTTGATCAGCATCGTGGGCCTCGGCTCGGGGGGACTGGGGAGAGGACGAGAGCCACTTGCATCGATGGGCGTCGGGCTGGGCGTCGGGGACTGTCCGTTACGCCGCATCGCGCGGACTCCTGACATCAGAGAGGCGGCGGCGTGAAAAGTTCATGCGAGAACGGTCGGCGACCTCCATGGGAGGAGGGGGCTGTCCGCCGTGGGCGCCCGGCGGACAGAGGGCGTCATCAGGCCGTGATGGCCTGGCGCTGTCGGGTGCCTTCGGCACTGAAACGGTGCCAGTGGCGTGGAACGGCATACAGTCGCTGGCCACGGGTGAGCGCCAGGCGCTCGTAGTCGGCGTGGCGTACGGTGGCCAGCCAGGGCTCGACCAGCCAGTCCGCGGCGACCTCGATGCGCACCTCGGCCCCCACCGGGGAGATGGCGGTGACGGTGACGGGCAGCTGGGCCTCCGGCGTGGGCGCCTCTGCCAGGCGCACCTCATGGGGCCGCAGCAGCAGTTCCTGGTGGCCGTCGGGAAGGTCCACCACAAGCGTCGCCTCGCCGCAGGTCAGGGTGCCGCCACGCACCTCGCCCTCCAGATGATTGACGTCGCCCAGAAACTCGAACACGAAGCGGTTGGCCGGTGAGCGGTAGAGGGCGTCCGGGGTGTCGATCTGTTCGATGCGGCCATGGCTCATCACCGCCACTCGGTCGGAGAGCTCCAGCGCCTCTTCCTGATCGTGGGTCACGAACAGGCTGGTGAAGCCGAGTTCATCGTGCAGCTGGCGGAGCCAGCGGCGCAGCTCCTGGCGGACCTTGGCATCCAGGGCGCCGAAGGGCTCATCCAGCAGCAGGACATCGGGGCGCAGGGCCAGGGCCCGGGCCAGGGAGACCCGCTGCTGCTGGCCGCCGGAGAGCTGGGCCGGATAGCGCCCGGCGAAGTGTTCGAGCTGCACCATCTCCAGCAGACGATGGACCCGGGCGCGGATCTCGCCGCTGGAGGGCCTCTCTCGCCGCGGCAGCACGGTCAGGCCGAAGGCGACGTTGTCGAACACCGTCATATGGCGGAACAGCGCGTAATGCTGGAAGACGAAGCCGATGCGGCGGTCGCGCACATGCACGTCGGTGACGTCGCGGTCACCGAACAGGATGCGCCCGGCCGGGTCGCGGTCCGGCGACTCGAGGCCGGCGATGATGCGCAGCAGGGTGGTCTTGCCCGAGCCCGAGGGGCCGAGCAGGCCGACCAGCTCGCCTTTGGCGACCTCCAGATTCACCGGCTCCAGGGCGCGTCCCCCGGCCTGGCCGGGGCTACCCTTCCCTTTGTGACCATAGTGCTTGGCGATATCGGTCAATCGGATGCTCATTGGGTAACCTCCTGGCGCGCGGTACGCCATTCCAGGCCGGCCTTGGCGGCCAGGGTGAACAGGGCGATCAGGGCCAGCAGGGCGGCGCTGGCGAAGGCGCCCACGGCGTTGTAGTCCTGATAGAGCTGCTCCAGATGCAGGGGCAGGGTCATGGTCTGGCCACGGATGGCCCCGGAGACCACCGAGACGGCACCGAACTCACCCACTGCCCGGGCGTTGGTCAGCACCACGCCGTAGAGCAGTGCCCAGCGGATATTGGGCAGGGTGACACGGCGGAAGATGGTCCAGCCCGGTGCCCCCAGGGTCACGGCGGCCTCCTCCTCGCGGGAGCCCTGGGCCTGCATCAGCGGGATCAGCTCCCGGGCCACGAAGGGACTGGTGACGAATACCGTCACCATCAGGATGCCCGGCCAGGCGAACATCAGCTGGATATCGTGGGCGTCGAACCAGCCACCGATCCAGCCGTTACGGCCGTAGAGCAGCAGGTAGATGAGCCCGGCCACCACCGGCGATACCGCAAAGGGAATATCGATCAGCGTCTGCAGCAGGCGCCGACCGGGGAAGTCGAAGCGGGTCACCAGCCAGGCCAGGGCCACCCCGAACACCAGGCAGATGGGGATGGTCAGGACGGCGATAAACAGGGTCAGGCCGATCGCCGCCAGGGTGTAGCGGTCGCTGATATTGTGCCAGAACACCCCGACACCCTGGGAGAAGGCCTGGGCGAAGATGGCCGCCAGCGGCAGCAGCAGGAACAGCGCCGCCAGAAGCACGGCGGCGGTGATCAGGGCGCGGCGCGCCGCGGGGGCATCACCGATACGTTGCATCAGCCACGTCCTCCATGGAGCCGCTTGATGAAGTGCCCCTGCCAGATGTTGATCGCCAGCAGCAGGGCGAGGGAGACGGCCAGTACCACCGAGGCGATCGCCGAGGCGCCGGCATAGTCGTACTCCTGAAGCTTGACGAAGATCATCAGCGCGGTGATCTCGGTCTCGAACGGGGCATTGCCCGCGATAAAGATGATCGCGCCGAATTCGCCCAGCGAGCGCACGAAGGCGAGTCCGGTGCCGGTGACCAGCGCCGGCCACAGGTAGGGCAGGATCACGCGGCGAAAGCCGGTGGCGTCCGAGGCGCCCAGGCTCATGGCGGCTTCATCCACCTCGTGGGGCAGGTCCTCCAGCACCGGCTGTACCGTGCGCACCACGAAGGGGATGCTGGTAAAGGCCATGGCCAGGGCGATCCCGACCCAGGTGTAGGCCACCTTGAGGCCCAGCGGCTCGATCAGACCGCCGACCCAGCCGTTGCCGGCGTAGAGGGTGGCCAGGGTGATGCCCGCCACCGCCGTGGGCAGCGCGAAGGGCAGGTCCATCAGGGCATCGAGCAGACGCTTGCCCGGAAAGTCGTAGCGCACCAGCACCCAGGCCAGCAGCAGTCCGAACACGGCATTGGCCAGTGCCGCCACCGCGGCGGCGCCGATGGTGACCGTGTAGCTGGCCACCACCCGGGCATCGCTGATGATCGCCCAGTATTCGGCGAGGCTGAGCCCCTTGAGCTGGCCCACCAGGCCGGTCATCGGCAGCAGCAGCACCAGCGAGACGAATGTCAGGCTGATGCCCAGCGACAGACCGAAGCCGGGCAGTACGCGGCGCCGGGGCAGGCGGAGGGCCAGGGAGCTCATCGATCGTTCCTCCAGGCTCAGCGGCGCTGCAGCTGGTCGAGCTGGCCGCCGCTGCTGAAGTGTGTCTCCATGGCCTCATCCCAGCCGCCGAAGACCTCTTCGACACGCAGCAGCTCAGTTTCCGGGAACTGATCGGCAAATTCCTTGGCTACCGACTCGTCATGCACACGGTAGTTGAAGCCGGCCAGCTGGCGCTGCGCCTCCTCGCTGTAGAGGTACTCCACATAGGCGCGGGCCAGCTCTTCGGTGCCATTGCGCTCGGTATTGGGCTCGACCACCGCGACCGGGAACTCCGCCAGAATGCTGACCGGCGGCACGATCACCTCGTAGTCATCGCTGCCGTATTCGCCACGAATGTTGTTGACCTCGGACTCGAAGCTGATCAGCACATCGCCGATGCCACGCTCGATAAAGCTGGTGGTGGCGCCGCGACCGCCGGTGTCGAACACCACCACGTTGTCCAGGAAGTCATCCATGAAGTCCTGGATCCTGGCCTCGTCTCCGTCGAACTGGTGATCCGCGAAGCCCCAGGCGGCCAGGTAGGTATAACGGCCGTTACCCGAGGTCTTGGGATTGGGAAAGACGATCTCCACCCCTTCATCGTTCAGGTCGTCCCAGCTCTCGATGCCCTTGGGGTTGCCCTTGCGCACCAGGAAGGCGGTGGTGGAGTAGTAGGGCGAGGCGTTGTTGGGCAGCTGCTGCTGCCAGTCCTCGGCTACCAGACCGTCGTCGGCCAGTACCTGGACATCGGTGACCTGGTTGTAGGTCACCACGTCGGCTCGCAATCCCTGAAGGATGGCGCGAGCCTGGGCGGAGGAGCCGCCATGGGACTGCTGGATGGCGATCTCCTCGCCCTCGCTCTCCTGCCAGTGGGCGATGAACTCGGGGTTGATCGCCGCGAAGAGCTCCCGGGCAATATCGTAGGAGGAGTTCAGCAGCTCCCGGTCGGCGGCCGCCGCCGGCGCTGCCAGGCCGGCGCCCAGGGCAAGGGCGAGCAGTGAGCGCGAAAAACGCAGATCGAGGGTCATGATGAGGCTCCGGGTCATAGGTGTGTCGCAGTGGAAGCAGGTTATGACCCGTTAAAGGTAATTACAATAGTGTTTATTATTCTGTTTTAGAATATGTCTCTGCGCCCGAGGCATCCTCGCACCTGCCCGGGGCGGGGCAGTCTGATAGAATCCCGCCTCTCGTCATCGACCCGGGACCCCCTCCATGACTGACCCGATCCGCGACTTCCAGATTGCGCCCTCGATTCTCTCCGCCGACTTCGCACGACTGGGCGAGGAGGTGGACGACGTGCTGACCTCCGGCGCCGATATCGTCCACTTCGATGTGATGGACAATCATTATGTGCCTAACCTGACCATCGGGCCGATGGTCTGTGAGGCGCTCAGAAAGCACGGCGTAACCGCCCCCATCGATGTTCACCTGATGGTGCGCCCGGTCGATCAGCTGATCGGCGACTTCATCGACGCCGGCGCCAGCATCATCACCTTCCACCCCGAGGCCTCCGACCATATCGACCGCTCCCTGCAGCTGATTCGTGACGGCGGCTGCCGGGCCGGCCTGGTCTTCAATCCGGCCACGCCGCTCTCCTATCTCGACTATGTGATGGACAAGGTCGATATGGTGTTGCTGATGAGCGTCAACCCGGGCTTCGGTGGTCAGTCATTCATTCCCGCCACCCTCGACAAGCTGCGCGAGGCACGCCAGCGCATCGATGCCTCCGGCCGTGACATTCGCCTCGAGGTGGATGGCGGGGTCAAGGTGGACAATATCGCCGAGATCGCGCGTGCCGGGGCCGATACCTTCGTGGCCGGCTCGGCGGTGTTCAAGGCTCGCAACGAGGCCGATCCGCATCGCTACGATGGTGTGATTCGCGACTTCCGCGAACAGCTGGCCAGCGTGCGCTGAGGTGAGCGCCGACTCGCTCGGCACCGAGGCACGCCAGGCCGAGATACCCCAGGCCGAGACTTCCCAAGCCAAGGCGCCCCGCTGGTATCTCTACGTGATCGAGACGGCCGCGGGGGCCCTCTACACCGGCATTACCACCGATGTCGACCGCCGCCTGGCCGAACATCGGGTGGGGCGGGGGGCCAAGGCGCTGCGCGGCAAGGGGCCCCTGACGCTGCGCCATCACGAGCCAGTCGGTGACCATGGCACGGCGCTGCGCCGTGAGGCCGAGATCAAGCGCCTCACGGCCGCCCGCAAGCGAGCCTGGCTGCGTCAGCGGATCGAAGATGGCTCAGTGTAGCTTGAGGCGCGGGCGTATAAACCGGTTCAGTCCATCTACCAGCATGATGATCCCTGTCTTCAGGTTGCCGTGAACCGCTCGCTGGTGCAGACGGTAGAGCGAGATATAGAAGAACTTGGCCAGGTGGCCCTCGACGAACAGGCGACGGGCCGAGGTGCCGCGCATCAGCGTGCCGATCGCCTCGAAGTGGGCCAGCGAGATCAGCGAGCCGCGGTCGCGATAGACGAACGGCTTGAGCGGCTTGCCGTCGATCAGGGCGCGCAGGTTGCGGTAGAGGTGCTGGGCCTGCTGGTGAGCGGCCTGGGCACGTGGCGGCACCGTGCCGCCGTCCTCCTGCGGGCAACTGGCGCAGTCGCCGAGGGCGAAGATATTGGGATCGTCGACGCTCTGCAGGGTGTCGTGAACGACGAGGCGTTGGCCCTTGGCCAGGGTCAGGTCCAGCTCGGCGAGGATGTCGGGCGCCTTGATGCCCGCCGCCCAGACTGCGAGATCGGTGGCGATACACTGGCCGTCGGCGGTATGGATGGCGTCGGCATCGACCTGCGTCACCCGAGTTTCGGTGTGCACCTTGACGCCGAGGCCCTGGAGTTCGTCACGCACCGCCTGGCGGATGCGTGTGGGCAGGGCCGGCAGCACGTCATCGGCGGCCTCGATAAGAGATATCTCGAGCTGATGGTGCTCCAGCCTGGTGACCCCGTAGCTGTACAGCATCAGCAGGGCGTCGTAGAGCTGGGCGGCGAGCTCCACTCCGGTGGCGCCACCCCCCACGATGCCTACCCTCAGTCGCGGGGATTGGTCCTGCGTGCTGGCGCTGAAGCGCAGGAAGGTATTGAGCATATCGCGCCGGAAGGCCTCGGCTTGCTCGGGGCAGTCGATAAAGTGGCAGTTTTCGGCCACTCCCGCCGTGCCGAAGTCATTGCTGACGCTGCCCAGCGCCAGTATCAGTCGGTCGTAGGCCAGCTCGCGAGCCGGCAGAATCTCCTGGCCTTCATCGTCAAGCACGGCGGCCAGCTGCAGCCGCTGCCGCTGTCGGTCGAGACCGCACAGGGTGCCACGTTGAAATCGATAGCCATTGGCGCGGGCATGGCTGGGATAGGCGATCTCGTCGAGGCCCGAGTCGAGGGCGCCGGTGGCGACCTCGTGCAGCAGCGGCTTCCAGATGTGGGTCGGGCTACGGTCGACCAGCACGATCTCGGCCCGACCGCGTCGTCCCAGTCGCCGGCCCAGGCGAGTTACCAGCTCCAGGCCGCCGGCGCCGCCGCCCACTACCACGATTCTCGGTATGCTCATAAGGGCACTCCTTGGCACGTAAAAGCACCAGCATAGGCCGGCTGGCATTCCCTGCCCATGACCCGTGCGGCACAATATGACTTTCACTCTCCTGGAGTCAGCACATGCACCCCATTCTGGAAGGCATCGAACTGGTGGCCTTCGACCTGGACGGTACCCTGATCGACTCGGTGCCCGACATGGCCATCGCCGTGGACGCCGCCCTGACCGAGCTGGGCCTGCCCGCCGTCGGCAGGGCACGGGTGCGTGACTGGGTGGGCAATGGCTCGCTGGTATTGATGGAGCGGGCGTTGCGATTTACTGTTCAAGTGAACGAAGGAGTCGGCGAGGCTGGTCCGGCGACTGATATTCGAGGGGGCGCTGTGAACCCCTCCCTGGGCGCTACCGATGCCATCCCTGGCATAGGACCCCCTCTACTATCAGTCCCCGGCGCCTCGCCGGCTGGCCCTTTGCCAGATAGTATGCTGGAGCGCGCCCACGCCGCCTTCCTCGCGCACTATGCCCGCGCCCCCGGTGCCCACACCCGGCTCTACCCGGGGGTGCGAGAGTGCCTGGACGGGCTGCGCGACCGCGACCTGCCCCTGGCGCTGGTAACCAACAAGCCCGAGGCCTTTATTGCGCCCCTGCTGGATGACCTGGGCCTGGCCGACTATTTCTCGCTGTGCCTGGGGGGTGACAGCCTGGCCGAGAAGAAGCCTCACCCGGCACCGCTGTTGCATGTTGCGGCCCATTTTGCGGTGTCTCCGTCGGCCTGCCTGATGGTGGGAGACTCACGCCACGATATCGCCGCCGGCAAGGCGGCGGGCTTTCGCACCCTGGCGGTCCCCTATGGCTACAACCACGGTGAGCCGGTGCGCGACAGCGACCCGGACAGCGTGGTTGAATCGCTGGCGGAACTCGTTTAACGTGAATTCGGCTATTGCTATAAGAAATAGCTTTTTCAATATGTTATTACTATAAGACGCGGACACCACCCGATGACCACCCGCACGTTGCCGGATACACCCCTTCACATCAGCGCTGCCCGCGCCGCTGCCCGCCTGCCTGCTCCCTGTGGCTGGCGATGGTGACGCTCATATCGTTCTGAGCCGCGGCCCCTGACCCGCCCCGGCGCCCTGCGTTTACCACCGTCAACCGTTTTACCGAGGAGTCCGGGCATGATGTCCCCCGAACGCTTTCAGCAGCTGGCCGATGCCGGCTACAACCGTATTCCGGTCACCCGCGAGGTGCTGGCCGATCTCGACACGCCGCTCTCTACCTACATGAAACTCGCCAATGCCCCCTGGACCTTCCTGCTGGAGTCCGTGCAGGGCGGCGAGAAGTGGGGACGCTACTCGATCATCGGGCTGCCCTGCCGCGAGCGCATCGAGGTGCGAGATCACAGCATCAGCCATATCGTCGACGGCGAGTTGCATGGCGCCGCCGAGGTCAAGGATCCCCTCGAATGGATCGAGCAGTTCCAAGCGCGCTTCAAGGTGCCGCGGCTGGATGATCAGCCTCGCTTCGATGGTGGTCTGGTGGGCTACTTCGGCTACGACACCATCCGTTATATCGAGCCGCGGCTGTGCAGCGAGGCCGCCGCGGCCAAGCCCGACCCGCTGGGGGTGCCGGATATCCTGCTGATGGTGTGCGATGAGCTGGTGGTGTTCGACAACCTCTCCGGTCGCCTGGCCCTCTGGACCCATGCCGACCCGGCAGAACCTGAGGCCTATGTCCGCGCGGTCGAGCGCCTCGAGGCGCTGGAGATTCGCCTGCGCAGCGCCACCCTCAATACCGTCAGCCCCGGTACCGGCAGTGCGGCGGTGGAGGAGGGCGATTTCAGCTCCGGCTTTACCGAGACGGGCTTCAAGGCGGCGGTGGAGACCATCAAGGAGTATGTGCTGGCCGGTGATGTCATGCAGTGCGTCCCCTCCCAACGGATGTCGATCCCCTACCGGGCCGCGCCGCTGGATCTCTATCGGGCGCTTCGCAGCCTGAACCCGTCGCCCTACATGTTCTTCCTCGACCTGGGCGACCACCAGGTAGCCGGCTCCTCGCCGGAGATTCTGACCCGCCTGGAGGAGGGCGAGGTGACGGTGAGACCCATTGCCGGCACCCGCAAGCGTGGGCGCACCGAAGAGGAGGATCGCGCCCTGGAGGAGGAGCTGCTGGCCGACCCCAAGGAGCGCGCCGAGCACCTGATGCTGATCGATCTGGGGCGCAACGACGTCGGCCGGATCAGCGAGACCGGTTCGGTCAGGGTCACCGAGGAGATGGTGGTGGAGCGCTACTCCCACGTGATGCATATCGTCTCCAACGTCACCGGGCGGCTCAAGCCGGGGCTGACCGCCATGGATGCCCTGCGCGCCACCTTTCCGGCAGGCACCGTCTCCGGTGCCCCCAAGATTCGCGCCCTGGAGATCATCGACGAGCTGGAACCGGTCAAGCGGGGCATCTACTCGGGGGCGGTCGGCTATCTCTCCTGGCACGGCAACCTGGACACCGCCATCGCCATCCGCACCGCGGTGATCAAGGATGGCCAGCTGCATGTCCAGGCCGGAGCCGGCATCGTCGCCGACTCGGTGCCCGAGATGGAGTGGCAGGAGACCCTCAACAAGGGGCGCGCCCTGTTTCGCGCCGTGGCCATGGCCGAGCACGGCCTGGACAACCTCGAATAGCCCGGTGGCGGAGAGACTCATGAAAGTCTGCATGATCGACAATTACGACAGCTTCACCTTCAACGTGGTGCAGTATCTCGCCGAGCTGGGCGCCGAGGTCGAGACCCACCGCAACGATGCGATCACCCTGGCCGAGATCGAGGCCATGGCCCCGACCCATCTGGTGATCTCCCCTGGTCCCTGCACGCCCGACCAGGCGGGCATCTCCATGGAGGCCATCCGCCACTTCGCCGGCAGGCTGCCGATACTCGGCGTCTGCCTGGGCCATCAGGCCATCGGCCAGGTCTATGGTGGCCGGGTGGTGCGTGCCCCGGAGGTGATGCACGGCAAGACCTCGGCCATCCGTCATGCCGGTCAGGGGGTATTCGCCGGTCTCGACGACCCGCTGGACGTCACCCGCTACCACTCGCTGACCGTGGAGCGTGAGGGACTGCCCGACTGCCTGGAGGTCACCGCCTGGACCGCCGACGACGATGTTACCCCCGGGTTGATCATGGGCCTGCGTCACCGTGCGCTGGATGTGGAAGGCGTGCAGTTCCACCCCGAGTCGATCCTGACCCGCCAGGGCCATGAGCTGCTGGCCAACTTTCTCAAGCGCCACCCCCAGGTGCCGCTGGGCCGTGCCTGATTCGAGGAGATCCATGATGCAGATGCGAGATGCCCTCGGTGCCCTGATGCGCCGCGAGGACCTCAACTTCGACCAGACCCACCAGATCATGCGCCAGATCATGACCGGTGAGGTCAGTGATCCCCAGATCGCCGCCTTCCTGATGGGCATGGCGATGAAGGGCGAGACCGCCGAGGAGATCAGTGCCGCCGCCCAGGTGATGCGGGAACTGATGCGCCCGGTCCACCTCGAGGCGGACCATGTTGTCGATATCGTTGGCACCGGTGGCGACGGCGCCAACCTGTTCAACGTCTCCACCGCTTCCAGTTTCGTGGTGGCCGCTGCCGGCGGCCACGTGGCCAAGCATGGTAACCGCGGTGTCTCCTCCTCCTCGGGCAGCGCCGACCTGTTCGCCGTGGCGGGGATCCACCTGGACCTGGATGCCGAGCAGGTGGCGCGCTGCATCGAGCAGGTGGGCGTGGGCTTCATGTTCGCCCCCAACCACCACCCGGCGATGCGCCATGCGGTGGTGCCGCGCCGCGAGATGGGGGTGCGCACCCTGTTCAATATCCTGGGGCCGCTGACCAACCCCGCTGGCGCTCCCAATCAGGTGCTGGGGGTCTATGCCCCGGAGCTGGTGCCGCTGATGGCCGAGGTGTTGCGCCGCCTGGGGAGTCACCATGTGCTGGTGGTGCATGCCGAGGATGGCCTGGACGAGATCTCCCTGGCCCGACCGACCCGGGTGGCCGAGCTCAAGGAGGGGGAGATTCACGAATACGTGATCACCCCCGAAGAGCTCGGGATCCAGCGGCAGTCCCTCGACTCACTGCGGGTCGCGACCGCCGAGGACAGCCTGCGCCTGGTGGAGCAGGCGCTGATAGGCGAGGGGCCGGCGGCCGATATCGTGTCGCTGAATGCCGGTGCGGCCCTCTATGCCGCCGATGTGGCCGACAGCCTGAAGGAGGGGGTGGCCCTGGCACAGGATGCCCAGGCCTCGAAGCTGCCCCTCGAGAAGCTCAAGGAGCTGGCCAACTTTACCCGCGTCTTCCTGCAGTAAGCGTACCCCCACCAGGAGTCAAAACATGAGTGTATCCCCGGGGGCGACCCCTACCATCCTGACCCGAATTCTCCAGCGCAAGGACGAGGAGGTCCGTGAGCGTGCCCGCGCCGTGTCGGAGGCGGAGCTGCTGCGCCTGGCCGCCGAGCAGGGTTCTCCGCGGGGCTTCGTGGCGGCGCTGGAGCGGCGTATCGCCGAGGGTGACCCGGCGATCATCGCCGAGATCAAGAAGGCCTCGCCCTCCAAGGGGGTGATCCGCGAGGACTTCCATCCCGGCGAGATTGCCGCCAGCTACGCCGCGGGCGGTGCCGCCTGCCTCTCGGTGCTCACCGACGCCGACTTCTTCCAGGGCCATGAGGACTGCCTGATCGAGGCTCGCGACGCCTGCTCGCTGCCGGTGATTCGCAAGGACTTCATCACTCACGGCTATCAGGTGAGCGAGGCGCGTGCCATCGGGGCCGACTGTATTCTGCTGATCGTTGCCGCCCTGGAGGACAGGCAGATGGCCGACCTTCACCGGCAGGCGGTGGAGCTGGGCATGGATGTGCTGGTGGAGGTCCACGACGCTCTGGAGCTGGAGCGAGCCCTCAAGCTGGATCTCAGTCTGGTGGGCATCAATAACCGCGACCTGCACACCTTCGATACCACCCTCGATACCACCCTCGAGCTGCTGCCGCGCATCCCCGAAGGCGTCACCGTGGTCACCGAGTCCGGCATCCACACCCCCGGCGACGTGCTGCGCATGCGCGAGCATGATGTCAACGCCTTCCTCGTCGGCGAGGCCTTCATGCGCCAGCCCGACCCGGGTGAAGCCCTGCGCGGAATGTTCTTCTAAGCATTGATTTCGGCCCTCCCGTGGGCGAGGCTGCTCAAGAATAGTGAGCCGGTTCCTGCAGCGGGAGGCCGGCTCCACCGGTGGAAATCCCTCGCTGGCGACCCGGATGGGCCGTCAGCGGCGCCTTATCGCCCTGATGGCAATTCTGGTGCAGCTGGTGGTGAGCGGGTCGCCTAGAAGCTCAACTCAAGGCCGGCGTAGATGGTGCGCCCCGCGGCGGGTTCGTAGTAGCGTCCTCCGAAGGCATTGATGCGCACGTTCTCGTAGTACTCCTCATCCAGCAGGTTGTGGACACCCAGGTTGGCGCTCAGTTGGGTCTCCCCGTTGCCAAGTCGCCAGCTGTCTCCGGCCTTGAGGTTGAACAGCCAATGGTCATCGATCTTCACCTCGTTGGCGTTGTCGGCGTAATAGTCGCCGGTGTACTGGGCCTCGATGGTGGTGAAACGGTTACCGTTGCCGTACCAGGTCAGGCCGTTGTGCCAGACTTGCCTCGGTTGCCCCGGCAGGTGGTTATTGGTGAAGTCGCTTGCGCCGTCGTTGAAACGGTCGAAGCGGTAGTCGGCCAGGGTCAGGGCACTGGTGAGCCGCCAGGCCAGTGAGAAGCTCCAGTCCATGCCCAGTTCGATGCCGTCGCGAGAGGTCTTGCCGGCATTCTCGTAGTAGGTCCTGCCATCGGTGGCCTCGTAACCGATCAGTTCGTCGTCGACGTCGACCGAGAAGGCGACCATCTCGTAGCGCAGGCCGTTGCCGAAGATGCCTCGCACGCCAACTTCGCGGTTCAGCGCCTTCTGGGGCTGGACTGCGGGATTGAAGCCACCGCGCCCATCGTCACGCGCGAACTCCGTGAAGGTCGGCGTCTCGAAGGCATTGCCGACCGTGGCATAGACCTGATGATCGGGGTGGTAGCGATAGCTCAGTCCCAGGCTGCCTGTCCACTCGCGGAAGATGCGCTCCCCACTGTCGTCGCGACCGTCATCGAGGAAACGGTCGTCGATCGTCATGCGAACCTGGTCGTGGCGGACGCCGGCACTCAGGTCGAGTGTGTCGGTCAGCCCCAGCTCCGTCTGCAGGAAGACACCCGCGGAGGTGGCGTCCTGCTGCTCATCGGCGGTGATACCGGTAGTGTCGCCCCGGGAGTCCACCGAGCGACGCCCACGGTCGTCCTCCTGGCGGGCCAGGTCGATCCCGGTGACATAGCGCAGCGGCATGTCACCCAGGGTGGCCGCTCCGGTGTAATCGGCGCCGCCGCCATAGTAGTTCCGTTGATAGTCGATCAGGCTGCTGCCAGGGAAGGGAAGTTGCTGCTCGAAGTCACGGCGGCTGACGAAGCCGCGGACATTGACTTCTCCCCCTAGGGCGTCGCGGTCCTCGTAGTGCAGCCCAACCAGCTGCTGCTCCACGCTCTGTCCCGAATCGAGATCGATGGCAATATCGCGTGCCTGGCGTGGGTCCTCGGCGACCTCCTCCAGCGTCAGGGCGCTGGGGTCCTCGGCGGTGGGCATGTCGAGGAGGTTGACCAGCGCAGAGAGGCTCCGGTCATCATCCAGGCGGTAGCCGACCCTGGCATTGAGCAATCGTTTCTCCACCTTGCTTTGTTCCCGATAGCCATCGAAGTCCAGCGCCGAAATGCTGACGCTATGGACCCAATTTTCGGTTTCGCCGCCGTTGCGCAGCGAAAGCTTGCGGAATTCATCGCTGCCGCCCTGCAGACGCAACACCGGCGAGCGGCGCAACTCGCTGCCGTCACCGGTGGTGATGTCGATCACCCCACCGGCGGCGTTGCCATAGAGCACCGAGGAGGGGCCCCGAATCACCTCGATACGCTCTGCGCTGTCGAGGTCCACCGCATCGATCTGAGCCTGGCCATCGGGCAGGGTGTAGGGAATGCCATCGACGCGGATGTGCAGGCCGCGGATGCCGAAGGTCCCGCGTGCGCCGAAACCACGACTGGAGATCCGCTGCCCCTGGGCGAAGTTATCGCGGTTCTGCAAGAAGACCCCGGGCACCCTGTCAAGGGCCTCGTCCAGTCGCACCCCTTGATGTCCCCGCTGGATCTCCTCTCGGGTCAGGGTCGAGACGGCAGAGGGGGTGTCATAGAGGCTGCGCGTCAGCCGCGGTGCGCGGATGGTGATGGTGGGTAGTTGCCGATTCGCCTCGTCACCGCTTGCCGGTGCGCTGTTTTCCTGGGCATGGGCCGAAACGGCGGCGATCCCTCCAAGCAACACCAGCAGTGGAACCTCCTTTTTCATGGCGCCTTTCCTCTTCCGTGCGGATTGTCATGGTCTTGGCTCGCGTCTTCCGCCGACGGGATGCCTGAGCACAGTGTAGTGATCCCGGCTATTCTCGCCGGCGAGAAAGAGCATCGGGCTTTACACGCTACTTCCGGAAAGAGGCGATTCGCGTCCTGAGGGGGTATCGCTGTGTGGTAACGAAGCTGTCCCGGCGAAGCCTGGTGGCTTCGCCTCAGAAGGCCGGCTGCCTGGAGCACTCGCCAGGAGCGCCGGACACCGCGCCATTCCATGGCGCTCGGATCGCTCCCTTGGCGTCAGCCCTGGCGCTTGAGCTCGGCCAGCAGTGCCTGTAGCGGGTGGGGCAGGGCGGTCTCGGAGAACCGCGTTACCTGGCTGCGGCAGGAGTAGCCGGTGGCCAGCAGCCGCCCGGTATTGGCCTCATCCTCCACCACCGGCTGCCATGACTGGGCATAGATGGTTCTGGAGGTCTCCAGATTGCGTGCCTCGTGGCCGTAGGTACCGGACATGCCGCAGCAGCCGCTGGCGAGAAGCTCCAGCTCCAGGCCGAAGGCGGCGAAGACCTGCTGCCAGGCTTTCGGGCTTCCCGGGGCGTTGGTCTTCTCGGTGCAGTGGCTAAGCAGCCGGTATCCGGGGGCATTCGGTTCGCCCTCGGGACGATCGAGTCGTCGGGCCAGAGTGGTGGCCTGGGTCACCAACCACTCCTGGAGCATCAGCACCTCGGGCACCGCCTCCGGACCCAGGGCCTTCACGTACTCCTGGCGATAGGTGAGGGTCATGGCCGGGTCGATGCCCACCAGGGCTACCCCGGCCTCGGCCAGCATCCTGAGCCGTTCGGCCTGCCTGGCGGCGGTGCGCTCGAAGGCGCCCAGAAAGCCCTGGACGTTGAGCGGCTTGCCGTTGGGGGAGAAGGGGGCCACGAAGACCCGGAACTCCAGCCGATTCAGCAGCTCGACGATATCCATGACCAGCCTGGCCTCGAAGTAGCTGGTGAAGGCGTCCTGGACGATCACCACGCTGCGCGCCTTCTGGGCCTCGGTCAGCAGGCCGAGCGAGGTGGGGGTCGCCTCGGCGACGCCCCAGGCCCTCAGCTGCTTCTGCAGGCTGGCGCGGGAGAGCCGGGGGCTGTCCACCATGCCGATGGGGCCGGCCAGCAGGCGGTCGACCAGGCGATTGCCCAGGGCGGCATTGTAGAGCGGGGCGAGGCGGGCCAGGGTCGGAACCATAAACTCCAGGCCGCCGATCAGATAGTCACGCGGCGGACGCAGGTAGCGGCCGTGATAGGCCTCCAGGAACTGGGCGCGGGAGTCGGGCACATTGACCTTGATCGGGCACTGGCCGGCGCAGGACTTGCAGGCCAGACAGCCCGCCATGGCGTCATACACCTCGTGGGAGAAGTCCGCCTCGCCGCGCCGCCTGGCCAGGGTGTTTCTGAGCCGCCGGGGGAGGCCCTTGATAAAGCTCCAGCTGCCTTCGGCCCTCTTCCGGCGAGACTCCTCGACGAGATCGACGCCGGCCTCGCCCTGCAGACGAAGCCATTCGCGGATCAGGCTGGCACGCCCCTTGGGGGAGTGGATGCGGTCGCGGGTAGCCTTCCACGACGGGCACATGGCGTCGTCGGGATCGTAGTTGTAGCAGGCGCCATTGCCATTGCAGTAGACGGTGGCGGCATGGGCCTGCCATGCCTGCTCGTCGATGGTGCGGTCGAGCTGACCGCGGGTGGTCACACCGTCGATGGTCAGCAGGCCAGGGTCGACCCACTTGACGGTCTGCTCGTCTTCGCCCCCTTCGGGGCTGGACTGATTGGCCTGGGCGTCATTTTCGGCCAAGGGAGCTCTATCCGCGTTTTCGGGCGGAATAGAGAGCGGAGTGGCGATCTTGCCGGGGTTCAGCTGATTATGGGGGTCGAAGGCGGCCTTGATCCGCTGCAGGCTGGGATAGAGCTCGCCGAAGAAGGTCGGCGCATACTCCGAGCGCACCCCCTTGCCGTGCTCGCCCCACAGCAGGCCGCCGTACTTCTTCGTCAGCTCTGCCACCTCGTCGGAGACCACGCGGATCAGTTTCTCCTGCTCGGGGTCCTTCATGTCGATGGCGGGACGCACATGGAGCACACCGGCATCCACATGGCCGAACATGCCGTACTCGAGGCCCCGGGCATCCAGGGCGGCACGGAATTCGGCGATAAAGTCGGCGAGGTGCTCGGGCGGCACCGCGGTGTCCTCGACGAAGGGGATGGGGCGCTTCTCGCCCCTGGCATCGACCCTGGCATTGCCCAGCAGGCCCACGGCCCGCTTGCGCATGGCGTAGACCTTCTGAATCTCCGCTCGCCCCCGGGCGAGGGTGAAGCCCAGGCGCTCGACGCCCCCGTCCGCCTCCAGGTGGCGGCAGAAGGCGTCGACGCGCTGGCTCAGGCGTTCGGGGTCATCGTCGTTGAACTCCACTAGGTTGATGCCGCGCACCGGGGCGCCGGCCGCCGGGTCGCCGGCCGCTGGGTCGCCGGTCGCCGGATCGCCGGCCGGAAAGAACGCCGCGACGCTATCCCAGACGAAATCCTCCATGGCCAGCACCAGTACCCTGTCATCCACCGTCTCGATGGAGGTCGGGCCGGAGGGGCTGCTCTTGAGCGTCTGGGCATCGCGCAGGGCGTCCATGAAGGTGGCGTAGCGCACATTGACCAGGGTCGAGTGTCCGGGAATCGGCAGCACATTGAGCACCACCTCGTCGAGGAGGCCCAGCGAGCCCTCGGAGCCGCAGAGCAGGCTGTTCATGTCGAGGCGCCCCCGGGCGTCTCTCAGGTGCGCCAGATCATAGCCGGTCAGGCAGCGGTTGAGAGGCGGAAACTTCTCGGCGATCAGCTCGCCCTGGGTGTCGATGATCTCACGGGCGGTGCGGTAGGTGCGGGCGCTGACGGTATCGCCGCCACATAGCACCTCGAGGTCGTGCTCCTCGACCGGATGGCTCACCAGCCGTTCGCCCCCCAGCAGCAGCACCTCGAGCTCGAGCACGTGGTCGCGGGTCTTGCCGTACTCGCAGCTGCCCTGGCCGCTGGCATCGGTGGCGATCATGCCGCCGATGGTGGCGCGGTTGGAGGTGGAGAGCTCCGGGGCGAAGAAGAGCCCGTAAGGCTTGAGCGCCGCATTGAGCTGGTCCTTGACCACCCCGGCCTGGACCCGCACCCGGCGGTTCTCGATGTCGATATCGAGGATCCGGTTCATATGCCGGGAGACGTCCACCACCAGGCCGTCGGTCAGCGACTGGCCGTTGGTACCGGTGCCGCCACCGCGCGGGGTGAGGACCACCTGACGGTGCTCCACCTGGCCGGCCAGATGGGCGATGCGCTGCAGGTCCTCGCCGTGGCGGGGATAGAGCACCGCCTGGGGCAGGCGCTGGTAGATGGAGTTGTCGGTGGCGAGCACCGTGCGATCGGCGTAGTCGGGGGCGACCTCGCCCTCGAAACCGGCCACCTTCAGGGCCTCGAGGAAACGGAGGTAGGGCGTGGCGACTCCAGGGGCGGTGGCGGCGTCGGTGGTATCCAGTCGTGCGATCATGGGTATCTTCAAGGGCAGGCGAGGGTGCCTCTACTCTACCGCGCGGGGCCTGAGGACGCATCCTGGCTGCCCGGTTCGCCAATGCTATCGCAGTTATCGGAGCCAAGGGGCGCTGGGGATAAGTCGAAGAGGGGGTCCTACGCCAGGGAAGGCGTCGGTAGCGCCCATGGAGGGGGGCACAGCGCCCCCTCGTCGGTCCGGCGCTCCGGGGCTTATCGCCAGATCAGCCCCGAGCTATCGAGCAGTCAAGCTATCTGCGATAGCCCTGCCCGGTTCGCGTGGCGCCACTATCGCCTTTTGCCTACAATGGGCGGCCTGTTTCCTGCCGCCGCTTCCCGCGGCCGACACCCCAATCACCGACTGCTACGGACCGGATGCCATGCTCGATCCCAAACTGCTGCGCAGCGACCTCGAGACGGTCGCCCAACGACTCGCCAAGCGGGGCTTTGCCCTGGATATCGACCGCCTTGGGACGCTGGAGTCCCGCCGTCGGGAGCTGCAGGCCGAGACCGAGTCGCTGCAGAACAAGCGCAACACTCGCTCCAAGGCCATCGGCAAGGCCAAGGCATCGGGGGAGGATATTCAGCCGCTGCTCGACGAGGTCAGTGACCTGGGCGAGCGCCTGGATGGCGCCAAGGTACGCCTGGCCGAAGTTCAGGCCGAGTGGGATGACGCGGTGAGTGGCATTCCCAATCTCCCCCACGAGAGCGTTCCGGAAGGCGGCGACGAGAGCGACAATGTCGAGCTGCATCGCTGGGGCCAGCCTCGGGAGTTCGATTTCGAGGTACGCGACCATGTCGACCTGGGCGAGCTGAAGGGGGGGCTCGACTTCGACCTGGCGGCCAAGCTCACCGGGGCGCGGTTTGCGGTGATGCGTGGGCCCATCGCTCGGCTGCATCGGGCGCTGACGCAGTTCATGCTCGACAAGCAGACCCAGGAGCATGGCTACGAGGAGTGCTATGTGCCCTATATGGTCAACGAGGCGTCGTTGCGCGGGACCGGTCAGCTTCCCAAGTTCGGCGAGGATCTGTTCAAGCTGGACGACGAGCGCGGCTACCACCTGATCCCCACCGCCGAGGTGCCGCTGACCAACTTCGCCCGGGACGAGATTCTCGATGCCAGGAGTCTGCCGCTGAAACTGGCCGCGCACTCGCCCTGCTTTCGCAGTGAGGCGGGCTCCCACGGGCGCGATACGCGCGGGATGATTCGCCAGCACCAGTTCGACAAGGTGGAGATGGTGCAGCTGGTGATGCCCGAGCAGAGCTATGCGGCGCTGGAGGAGATGCGAGGCCATGCCGAGGCGATCCTGCAGGCCCTCGAGCTGCCCTACCGCGTGGTGACGCTGTGCACCGGCGACATGGGCTTTGGCGCCGCCAAGACCTATGACCTCGAGGTGTGGATCCCCAGCCAGGAGACCTACCGCGAGATCTCCTCGGTCTCCAACTGCGAGGATTTCCAGGCACGACGCATGCAGGCGCGCTTCCGTCACCCCGAGCAGAAGAAGCCGCAGCTGCTGCATACCCTCAACGGCTCCGGCCTGGCGGTGGGCCGCTGCCTGGTGGCGGTGCTGGAGAATTACCAGCAGGCCGATGGTTCGGTGACCGTGCCCGAGGTGCTGCGCCCCTATATGGGCGGCCAGGAGAGCATCAATCGATAGGCTGGCCGGTACCCACGCCCCTCGAACCCCCGCTGCCAGCGGGGGTTTGTCGTTATATCGCGGGGGTTGCCGATTGTTGAGGCGTCGCCCAGGGGGCATGATAGAAGCCATCAACGGCTTGGGAGATGAGGATGCGAGACGCTAACGACGAACCATCAGGCATCATACCGCTGAATCTGGTATTGGCCCTGGCGGCACTGGTGGTCATCGTGGCCGGGATGCGGGCCGGGGCCAGCCTGCTGGTGCCCATGCTGCTGGCGGCCTTTGTCGCGGTGATCTGCACGGCGCCGGTGCTGTGGCTCAACCGTCACGGTCTGGGGCTGCGCCTGTCGGTGTGGCTGACCCTGGTGGTGATCGGTGTCGTGTTCTTGTTACTGGGAGGGTTGCTGGTCAACAGCTTCGGCACCTTCGTCGACACCCTGCCCGACATCGAGCAGAAGCTCTACGACTACTACCTGAGGCTGCTGGATGGACTGTCGCGGCTGGGACTGGCCATCGATACCGACCGCCTGGCGGAGCTGCTGGATGCCGAGCAGCTGGGGGGGTGGATCCCGTCGCTGATCGGCGAGGTTGGCAACCTGCTGATGCAGAGTGTGGTGGTCGGGCTGCTGGCGGTATTCCTGCTCTTCGAGACCCTCAGCTTCCGCGACAAGGTCTCCCAGGCACTGGAAAACCCGGCGGCGAGCCTTGAGCGTTTCCGCGAGTTCAGCCTGAGGCTCAAGCGTTACCTGGCGGTGAAGACGGTAGTCAGCCTGGTAACCGGGGGGCTGGTCTGGATCGCCTGTCTGCTGGTGGGGGTGGACTTCCCTCTGTTGTGGGCGGTGCTGGCCTTCGTGCTCAACTACATTCCCAATATCGGCTCGGCCATTGCGGCGGTGCCACCGGTGCTGCTGCTGCTGGTCTCTCCCGATGGGGGCATGCTCGATGCGCTGCTGCTCGCCGCGGCCTATCTCGGCATCAACTTCCTGCTCGGCAATATCGTCGAGCCGCGCATGATGGGCAAGGCGCTGGGCCTGTCGACCTTTATCGCCTTCCTGTCGCTGGTGGTCTGGGGCTGGATCTTCGGGGCGGTGGGGATGTTGCTGTCGGTGGTGCTGACCATGACCCTGAAGATTGCCTTGGACAGCCACCCCGAGACGCGCTGGATTGCGCACCTGCTGGGGCCTGGCAATGAGGCCTCACGGGTAAGGGAAGGTCTCCCGCCTGCCAGGCATGACGAGGAGTGAGAGGGCGGAAGCGAGAGGGCTGAAACGACATCGCCTCGGCCTGGGCCGGGGCGATGTATCGGGCGGGGCGCTGCTGCTCAGGCGTTCTGTTCGATGAACTGGCTGAGCTGGGACTTGGACTGCGCGCCGACCAGCGAGGCGATCTTGGTACCGGACTTGAACAGCATCACGGTGGGGACGCCGCGCACGCCCTGCTCGGCGGCGATTTCGGGGGCGTCGTCGACATTGATGCTGACGACCTTGAGGTTGCCGCTGCGCTCCTCGGCGACCTCGTCGACTACCGGTGCCATCACCTTGCAGGGACCGCACCAGGGAGCCCAGAACTTGAGCAGCACCGGGGTGTCGGCCTTGAGGACTTCCTGCTCGAAGTTGGCGTTGGTGACATCGACGTTATTGGCCATGGGGTTCTCCAGTTTCGTTGCGCTGCATCGAGCGGACAGGGGTGGCAGGTGACATGCGTGGGTCACCCAGCCGGTCGGACGATGTTAGCGGCCGACTGGAGTGCTGGCAAATCGAGAATGCGCATCGGCGACTCGTGCGAAGTCTGGCATTATATGCTAGTTATGAATTAACATCTAGTTTTATATTCCTTTTTGCTACCTTGACGCCTCCAACGGATGGGGCGGTACGGGAGAGTCGTCATGAAGCTGCAGCAGTTGCGCTATATCTGGGAAGTGACCCGCCATAATCTCAATGTCTCCGCCACCGCTCAGAGCCTGTTTACCTCGCAGCCTGGCATCTCCAAGCAGGTTCGCCTGCTCGAGGACGAGCTGGGGGTCGAGATCTTTGCCCGCAGTGGCAAGCATCTGACGCGAGTGACTCCGGCGGGACAGGCGATCGTGGAGCTTGCCGGTGAGGTGTTGCGCCTTACCGAGAACATCAAGGAGGTGGCCCAGGAATTCAGCGACGAGCGTCGCGGCAGTCTGTCGGTGGCCACCACCCATACCCAGGCGCGCTACGCCTTGCCGCCGGTGATCCGGGAGTTTACCCGTCAGTACCCCGATGTGGCCCTGCATATGCAGCAGGGCACCCCCAAGCAGATCGCCCAGATGGTCAGCGATGGTCAGGCCGACTTCGCCATCGCGACCGAATCCCTGGGGCTGTTCAACGATCTGGTACTGCTGCCCTGCTATCGCTGGAACCGCTGCATCCTGGTGCCCCAGGGCCATCCGCTGACGGAGGAGAAGGAGCTGACCCTGGAGGCCATCGCGCGCCATCCGCTGGTCACCTACGTGTTTGGCTTTACCGGTCGCTCCCAGCTCGATGACGCCTTCCGTGAGCAGGGGCTTACTCCCAATGTGGTGCTGACCGCCGCCGATGCCGACGTGATCAAGACCTATGTCCGGCTGGGGATGGGGGTAGGGATCGTTGCCGGCATGGCGGTGGACCCCGAGCAGGATACCGACCTGGTGGCGCTGGACGCCAGCCACCTGTTCGCGAGCTCCACCACCAAGATCGGCATTCGCCGCGGTACCTTTATGCGCGGCTACATGTATGACTTCCTGCAGGGCTTCGCGCCTCACCTGGATCGCGATACCGTGGATGCTGCCCTGGCCGCCGGGCCGCGTCATGAGCGCGGCCTCTTCGAGGGTATCGAGCTACCGCTGCGCTAGGCGCCCGCCGCGCATGCGGTGGGCTCAGTGCTGCAGGTGCAGGCCGCACTCGCGCTTGGCCTCGACCTTGGTCGGATCGAAATAGTCGAACTCGTTGGGCAGGTCGTGACGCTGGAGGTAGGCGTGGAGATCCTTCGCCGTCCAGTGCAGCAAGGGGGCTACCTTCAGCAGGCCATCGGCGTTGCGGCTGACCGGGGCTATGCGGGAACGTTGCGGAGTGTCCTCGGCACGCAGGGCGGTGAACCAGACATCCGGTGCCATCTGCTCGAGGGCACGCTCGAAGGGCTCGATCTTCACCTCCTGGGTAAAGGCTGCATGGCGCGGGTCATCGATGCCGGGGAAGGGGCCCTCCAGCGCTTCGCGGTGAGCGCGGGTGCGGGTTGGCAGAAAGCTGATCAGGTTGAGGTCGAGGCGGCGCACCAGGGCGTCGGCGAAGCGGTAGGTGGCCTCGGTATTGTAGCCATGGTCCATCCAGACCACCGGGATGTCGGGGCGCTGACTGGCCACCATATGCAGGATCACCGCCTCGAAGGGGCGGAAGTTGGTGGTGCAGATCGGCTGGCTGCCCTGGTCGAGGGCCCAGCGGATAAGCGCTTCCGGGTCCTGGCCGAGGTCGCGGTTGATGATGTCGAGGGTCTCGATCATGGGGGGTCTCCTGGTGCGTATGTCGACCACCCTAGCGGAACGGCAAGGCGTGCGCCCAATACCGATTTCTTGCGTTGTTATTATTATTTAAGAATAAGAGTTTGTTTTCTTATTCCTTGTTTCCTTCTGTGGCGAGCGCCGCCATCAGGTGACGGATCTTGTCCCAGGTCTCCTGATATTCGGCCTCATCCTCCGAGTCGGCCACCAGGCCGCCACCGCCCCACAGGTGCACGCGGTCGCCGTCCGCCACGGCGGTGCGAATGGCGATGGAGGTGTCCATCCGACCCCTAGTATCCACGTAGCCGAGGCTGCCGCAGTAGACGCTGCGCCGGCTGGGTTCGAGTTCGTCGATGATCTGCATGGCACGCACCTTGGGAGCGCCGGTGATGGAGCCGCCGGGGAAGGCGGCGGCCAGCAGCTCCAGCGGCGTGCGCCCGTCGGCCAGCGTGCCGGTGACCACGCTGACCAGATGGTGGACATTGACATAGCTCTCCAGGCCGCATAGCTGGGGTACCCGCACCGTCCCGGGACGGCAGCGGCGGCCCAGGTCGTTGCGCAGCAGATCGACGATCATCACATTCTCGGCGCGATCCTTGAGGCTCTGCGTAAGCTCGGCGGCCAGGCAGGCATCGCTTGTCGGGGTGTCACCGCGCGGGCGTGTGCCCTTGATGGGACGGGTCTCCACATGGCCGTTGCGGCACTCCAGGAAGCGCTCCGGCGAGAGCGAGAGGATCGCCTGCTCGCCATTGGGGGAGGGCCAGGCCATGAAGCCCGCGAAGGGGGTCGGTGTCGCCTTGCGCAGGCGCCGGTAGGCGCTCCACAGGTCGCCCCGGTAGGGAGCGCTGAAGCGCTGGGCCAGGTTGACCTGATAGCAGTCGCCGGCACGGATATAGCGCTGCACGGCATCGAAGCGTGTCAGATAGGCGTCGCGGTCGAGTTCGGCGGCGAAGGCGGCCGTCAGCTGGTAGGCGGCTTCCGGTGCGGGGGCGGCGTTCAGCCACTCGAGTGCCTGCTGGCGACGCTCCGGGGTGGCCACCAGCCAGGCCTCTCTGCGCTCATGATCCTGGATCAATGCCCAGTCGTAGAGGCCGACCCGGCTGTCAGGCAGCGTCACGATACGGCGGGCACGCTTCCCCACTCGCTCCAGCTGGTAGCCGAGGTCGTAGCTCCAGTAGCCGATCAGCCCGCCCAGGAAGGGCAGCTCGCTCTCCGGTACCGTCATGCTCTCGGTCAGGCCCGCGAGCAGGGCCTGCTGGGCGTCAAAGGGTGCCAGGTTGCGAAGCTCCGGTACGCCCTCCACCCGGCCCGACTCATCCACCGTCAGCACCGCCAGCGGGTCGCTCGACAGTATGTCGTAGCGGCCGCCCGGGGCCTCGGGGCGGCCACTGTCCAGCAGCACGGCCCCCGGCCTTCGGCGCAGGCGGGCGAAGGCGGAAAGCGGGGTGGGCCGGTAGGGGTGCGGCGTGATCTGGAGCTGGGCGGTCATCGCTGGGCCTATGCAATCGGGGCGCCCATTCTAGGCGTCGAAGGCGTCGTTGTCCTCGTCGATATGCACCATTGGGCTCTATGTGGCCGACAACATTGTCGACATCTCGAAGCGAGAAGGGGAAAATGTCTACAACCAAAGACGTACCACTCGCCCATTACGCCGTGTTGACCCGAAGTCCGGCAATGGCTACTCTTTCTTTACCCAATAATTGTCGACAATCATCATGAAGCCAGTCGAAGCCGAATCATCCAGTCCCGAAGTCCGCACTCTCGCCGAGCGGGTCTTCCAGCAGCTGCAGGATGCCATCGTGCGTGGCGAGCTCGTACCGGGCAGCAAGATCACCGAGCCGGGCCTGTCCAGGACCTATGGCATCTCTCGCGGGCCGCTGCGCGAGGCGATGCGCCGGCTGGAGGCTCATCGGCTGATCGAGCGTGTCCCGCATGTCGGTGCCCGGGTGGTGAAGCTCTCCATACAGGAGCTGCTGGAACTGTTCGATGTCCGCGAGGCCCTCGAGAGCATGGCCGCCCGCCTGGCGGCGGAGCACATGACCGCCGAGGAGATTGCCGGCCTGCGTGAGGTGCTGGCGCTGCATGAACGCCAGGCCGACCTCAAGAAGGGCGAGGCCTACTTCCAGCGCGAGGGTGACCTGGACTTCCACTATCGCATCGTTCAGGGCAGCCACAATCGCATGCTGGTGACCATGCTCTGCGATGACCTCTACTACCTGGTGCGGCTCTATCGCACCCAGTTCAGCGCCAGTGGGTCGCGTCCCCAGCGCGCCTTCGTCGAGCACCACCGCATCGTCGATGCCATCGAGGCCGGCGATGCGGAGCTCTCCGAGCTGCTGATGCGCCGCCACGTCAGCGCTTCCCGAGCCAATGTCGTCGATCGCTACGCCGCGTCCCTGAGGGAGTCGGAAGACTCCCCGGCCTGACCCATCTTCCCGATATCACCAGGAGAAACACCATGACCCAGCAGACCCCCGGCGCCCGCTTCCGCGCTGCCCTCGAGGCCAATCGCCCGCTCTCCATCGTGGGTACCATCAACGCCTATACCGCCATGATGGCCGAGCGCGTGGGCCACCAGGCCATCTACCTTTCCGGCGGCGGCGTGGCCAACGCCTCCTTCGGCCTGCCGGACCTGGGCATGACGACCATGAACGACGTGGTCGAGGATGCCCACCGCATCTGTGGTGCCACCGACCTGCCGCTGCTGGTGGATATCGATACCGGCTGGGGCGGCGCCTTCAATATCGCGCGCACCGTCAAGGAGATGCAGCGCGCCGGCGTGGCGGCGGTCCACCTGGAGGATCAGGTGGCCCAGAAGCGCTGCGGTCACCGCCCCAACAAGGCGATCGTCTCCCAGCAGGAGATGGTGGACCGCGTCAAGGCCGCCGCCGACGCGCGTATCGATCCGGACTTCTATCTGATTGCCCGTACCGATGCCTTCCAGAAGGATGGGCTGGATGCCGCCATCGAGCGCTCCCAGGCGTGCATCGAGGCGGGTGCCGATGCCATCTTCGCCGAGGCGGTTCATACCCTCGACGACTACAAGACCTTCTGTGAGCGCGTCGATGCGCCGATCCTGGCCAATATCACCGAGTTCGGTGCCACGCCGCTGTTCTCCCAGCAGGAGCTCGCCGAGGTGGGCTGCCGCATGGTGCTCTATCCGCTGTCCGCCTTCCGTGCCATGAACGCGGCGGCGCTCAAGGTCTATCAGAGCATCCATGACAATGGCCATCAGCGTGATGTGGTCGACACGATGCAGACCCGCGATGAGCTCTACGACTTCCTCAACTACCACAGCTTCGAGCGGAAGCTCGACGCCCTGTTCGCACAGAGTCAGTTTGAAGAGAAGGGCAGCGACGCCTGAGGCGCGTGCCGCGCTTGAAACAGCACCACGGATACAACATCAAGAGGAGAGATAACATGGCTGATAAACCCGTTAGCGGCGCAGGCCTGCGCGGCCAGAGTGCCGGCACCACCGCCCTGTGCACCGTGGGCAAGACCGGCTCCGGCTTGACCTACCGTGGCTACGACGTCAAGGAGCTGGCCGAGAAGGCGAAGTTCGAGGAGGTGGCCTACCTGCTGCTCAAGGGCAAGCTGCCCAACCAGGCCGAGCTCGACGCCTATATCACCAAGCTCAAGGGGCTTCGCGGCCTGCCGGCCGAACTCAAGAGCGTGCTCGAGCAGATTCCCAAAGATGCCCATCCCATGGACGTGATGCGCACCGGCGCCTCCATGCTGGGCAACCTCGAGACCGAGCAGAGCTTCGACGAGCAGCAGGATGTCGCCGACCGCCTGCTCGCCGTCCTGCCCTCGATCATCTGCTACTGGTACCGCTTCAGCCACGACGGGGTGCGCATCGAGACCGAGACCGATGATGCCTCCATCGGCGGACACTTCCTGCATATGCTGCGGGGCGAGCCGGCCTCCGAGCTGCATGCCCGGGTCATGAACGTCTCGCTGATTCTCTATGCCGAGCACGAGTTCAATGCCTCGACCTTTACCGCCCGCGTCTGCGCCTCCACGCTCTCCGACATGCACTCCTGCGTGACCGGTGCCATCGGCTCCCTGCGGGGTCCGCTGCATGGCGGTGCCAACGAGGCCGCCATGGCGATGATCGAGAACTGGCAGTCGCCGGATGAGGCCGAACGCGAAATCCTCGGCATGCTCGAGCGCAAGGACAAGATCATGGGCTTCGGTCACGCGATCTATCGCGAGTCCGATCCGCGCAATGCCATCATCAAGGAGTGGTCGAAGAAGCTCTCCGAGGACGTCGGTGACAGCGTGCTCTACCCGGTCTCCGAGCGTGTCGAGGCGGTGATGTGGCGCGAGAAGAAGCTGTTCTGCAACGCCGACTTCTTCCATGCCAGCGCCTATCACTTCATGGATATCCCCACCAAGCTGTTTACCCCGATCTTCGTGATGTCGCGGGTGACCGGCTGGGCCGCGCATGTCTTCGAGCAGCGTGCCAACAACCGCATCATTCGTCCCAGCGCCGACTATGTGGGCCCGGAACACAGCGAGTGGGTGCCCATCGAGCAGCGTGACTGATCGACCAGGGGCATTGCAGGGCGGCTCCTCGAGCCGTCCTGTCGCCTTTCCCCGCCTCGCGGCCAGCCGTCTGCAAGAGATCTCGAAGCCATGAATACTGATTATCGTAAACCGCTCCCCGGTACCGAGCTGGACTACTTCGATGTGCGTGCCGCCGTCGAGGAGATTCAGCCCGGTGCCTATGAGACCCTTCCCTACACTTCACGGGTGCTGGCCGAGCAGCTGGTGCGCCGCTGCGAGCCGGCGCTGTTGACCGACGCCCTGAAGCAGCTGATCGAGCGTCGCCGTGACCTGGACTTTCCCTGGTACCCGGCGCGAGTGGTGTGTCACGACATCCTCGGCCAGACGGCCCTCGTCGACCTGGCCGGCCTGCGGGATGCGATCTCGGAGCAGGGGGGCGATCCCTCCAAGGTCAATCCGGTGGTGCCCACCCAGCTGATCGTCGACCACTCCCTGGCCGTCGAGCACGCCGGTTTCGAGGCGGATGCCTTCGACAAGAACCGCGCCATCGAGGATCGTCGCAACGAGGACCGTTTCCACTTTATCGAGTGGACCAAGACCGCCTTCGAGAACGTCGACGTGATTCCCGCCGGCAACGGCATCATGCACCAGATCAATCTGGAGAAGATGTCGCCGGTGGTGCAGGCGCGGGATGGCGTTGCCTTCCCCGACACCTGTGTGGGCACCGATAGCCACACGCCGCATATCGACTGTCTGGGGGTCATCGCCATCGGGGTCGGCGGGCTCGAGGCCGAGACCGTGATGCTCGGGCGCCCCTCCATGATGCGTCTGCCCGATATCGTCGGTGTGGAGCTGACCGGCAAGCGACAGCCGGGGATCACCGCCACCGATATCGTGCTGGCGATCACCGAGTTCCTGCGCAAGGAGCGGGTGGTGGGGGCCTACCTGGAGTTCTTCGGCGAGGGGGCCAGGAGCCTGACCATCGGCGACCGTGCCACCATCTCCAACATGACGCCGGAGTATGGCGCCTCCGCGGGGATGTTCTATATCGATGAGCAGACGCTCGACTACCTGACCATCACCGGCCGCGAGCCGGAGCAGGTCGCGCTGGTCGAGACCTATGCCAAGCAGGTTGGCCTGTGGGCCGACAGCCTGGAGAGTGCCAAGTACGAGCGCGTGCTGACCTTCGACCTCTCCACCGTCGAGCGCAACCTGGCGGGCCCCTCCAACCCCCATCGTCGCCTGGCCACCAGCGATCTCGTCGAGCGTGGCATTGCGGTCGACTATGAAAAGGCCCAGGCGGAGGAGAGAGAGGGCAAGCTGCCGGATGGTGCGGTGATCATCGCCGCCATCACCAGCTGTACCAACACCTCCAATCCACGCAACGTGGTCGCCGCGGGGCTGGTGGCCAAGAAGGCCAATGAGCTCGGCCTGATCCGCAAGCCCTGGGTGAAGTCCTCATTCGCCCCGGGATCAAAGGTGGCGCGCCTCTATCTGGAGGAGGCCGGCCTGCTGCCGGAGCTGGAGAAGCTCGGTTTCGGCATCGTCGCCTACGCCTGCACCACCTGTAACGGCATGTCCGGCGCCCTGGATCCCGAGATCCAGCAGGAGATCATCGATCGTGATCTCTACTCCACCGCGGTCCTCTCCGGTAACCGCAACTTCGATGGCCGCATTCACCCCTACGCTAAGCAGGCCTTCCTGGCCTCGCCGCCGCTGGTGGTTGCCTACGCCATCGCCGGTACCGTGCGCTTCGATATCGAGAAGGATGTGCTCGGTACCGACGCGGACGGCAACCCGGTGACGCTCAAGGACCTGTGGCCCTCCGATGAGGAGATCGATGCCATTGTCGCCGAGCACGTCAAGCCGGAGCAGTTCAAGCAGGTCTATATCCCGATGTTCGACCTGGACGCCGCCGAGAAGGCCGAGAGCCCGCTTTACGACTGGCGTCCACAGAGCACCTATATTCGTCGTCCCCCTTACTGGGAAGGCACTATGGCGGCGGAGCGTGAGCTCAAGGGCATGCGGCCGCTGGCGATCCTGCCGGATAACATCACGACCGACCATCTGTCGCCGTCCAATGCCATCATGATGGATAGCGCCGCCGGGGAGTATCTGCACAAGATGGGCCTGCCCGAGGAGGACTTCAACTCCTACGCGACCCACCGTGGCGACCATCTCACGGCCCAGCGGGCCACCCTGGCCAATCCCAAGCTGTTCAACGAGATGGTGCGGGACGAGAACGGCGAGGTGGTGCAGGGCTCGCTGGCGCGGGTCGAGCCGGAAGGTGAAGTGATGCGCATGTGGGAGGCCATCGAGACCCACATGAAGCGCAAGCAGCCGCTGATCATCATCGCCGGTGCCGACTATGGCCAGGGCTCCTCGCGTGACTGGGCGGCCAAGGGCGTGGCCCTGGCCGGGGTCGAAGCGATTGTCGCCGAGGGCTTCGAGCGCATCCACCGTACCAACCTGATCGGCATGGGCGTGATGCCGCTGCAGTTCCAGGAGGGAACCACCCGCCATACCCTGCAGCTGGATGGCACCGAGACCTATGATGTGGAAGGGACGCCGGCGCCGGGGGCGACCCTCGAGCTGGTGATCCATCGCAAGACCGGCGAGGTCGACCGGGTTCCGGTGATCTGCCGTCTGGATACCGCGGAAGAGGTCACCGTCTACTCCGCCGGTGGCGTGCTGCAGCGCTTCGCCAAGGACTTCCTGGAGGGTGTAGGGAGTGAGGAGGTGGCGAGCGCATGAGTCAGTTACCCCAGATCAGGATCCCCGCCACCTATATGCGTGGCGGCACCAGCAAGGGGGTCTTCTTCAGGTTGAGTGACCTGCCGGAGGCCGCGCAGGTGGCGGGTGAAGCGCGCGATCGCCTGTTGATGCGGGTGATCGGCAGCCCGGACCCCTACCAGAAGCAGATCGACGGCATGGGGGGCGCCACCTCCAGTACCAGCAAGACGGTGATCGTGAGTCGCAGCGAGCGCCCCGACCACGACGTTGACTACCTCTTCGGCCAGGTCTCCATCGACAAGGCCTTCGTCGACTGGAGCGGCAACTGCGGCAATCTCTCCGCGGCGGTGGGGCCCTTCGCGATCGGCAATGGCCTGGTTGACCCGGCGCGCATCCCGGACAACGGGGAGGTCGAGGTGCGCATCTGGCAGGCCAATATCGGCAAGACGATCGTCTCTCGGGTGCCGATCCGCGATGGCCAGGTTCAGGAGACCGGTGACTTCGAGTTGGATGGCGTGACCTTTCCGGCCGCCGAGGTTCCGGTGGCCTTCAAGGACCCGGCCGACGGCGAGGGAGCCATCTTCCCCACCGGTAACCTGGTCGATGACCTCGAGGTGCCGGCCGACGTGGTGGAGGGGGGTACCCTCAAGGCAACGCTGATCAACGCCGGCATTCCGACCGTCTTCGTCGATGCCGCCGAACTCGGCTACACCGGTACCGAGCTCCAGGAGGCGATCAACGGCGATGCCGATGCGCTGGCAATGTTCGAGACCATTCGCGCTCATGGGGCGGTGAAGATGGGGCTGATCACCGACGTCGGCGAGGCGGCGACCCGTCAGCACACCCCCAAGGTGGCCTTCGTGGCGTCGCCGAGCGACTATGTCGCCTCCAGCGGCAAGCGGGTCGAGGCCGGCGAGATCGACCTGGTGGTGCGTGCCCTCTCCATGGGCAAGCTGCACCACGCCATGATGGGAACCGCGGCGGTGGCGATCGCCTCGGCTGCCGCCATCGAAGGCACCCTGGTCAATCTGGCCGCAGGCGGCGGCAAGCGCAGCGCCGTCACCTTCGGGCACCCCTCAGGCACCCTGCGGGTGGGGGCCGAGGCGAGCCTGGTGGAGGGACGCTGGGTGATCGACGAGGCGGTGATGAGCCGCAGCGCCCGGGTGCTGATGGAGGGCTGGGTACGCGTGCCCGGCGACAGTCTCTAGATAGCCACGATCGAGGTGCCATCCCGTCGTCAGGCTATCGCCTGACATAGTAGGTGGGGTGGCACCTCGCGAAGAGGCATCACCCAATCGCCCCGGATCCCAGGACAGGATCCGGGGCGTTTTCTATGGTCATGGTAGGGTAGGGGTTCAAGCGACGGCAGGAGATGATCATGAGTACCGTGGAAGCCAATGTGCGGCCTGACTATGACGCTGAGCTGCAGAAGATCGCCGACTATGTCCTGAACTATCGCATCGCAAGCGACGAGGCCTGGGATACGGCCAGGCTCTGCCTGATGGATACCCTGGGCTGCGGGTTGCTGGCGCTGCGCTTCCCCGAGTGCACCAAGCACCTGGGGCCCCTGGTGGAGGGGACCGTGGTGCCTCACGGGGCCAGGGTGCCGGGCACTTCCTTTCGGCTCGATCCCGTCAAGGCGGCCTGGGACATCGGGGCGATCGTGCGCTGGCTCGATTACAACGACACCTGGCTGGCGGCAGAGTGGGGCCACCCTTCCGACAACCTGGGGGCCATCCTTGCCGTGGCCGATCACCTCTCCCAGAAACGCGTGGCCCAAGGCGAGGCGCCGCTGGTGATGCGAGACGTTCTCGAAGCGATGATCATGGCCCATGAGATTCAGGGCGTGCTGGCGCTGGAGAACTCCTTCAACCGGGTGGGGCTCGATCATGTGGTGCTGGTCAAGGTGGCCTCAACGGCGGTAGCGGCCCGACTGCTCGGGGCCGACCGTGAGCAGCTGCTCGCGGCGTTGTCCCATGCCTGGGTGGATGGCCAGAGCCTGCGTACCTACCGTCACGCACCCAACGCCGGTTCACGCAAGAGCTGGGCGGCGGGGGATGCCACTTCCCGGGCGGTACGCCTGGCGGATATCGCCCTGCGGGGCGAGATGGGAGTCCCTGGGGCACTCACCGCCTCCCAGTGGGGGTTCTATGATGTGCTGTTCAGTCACACCAATCGTGATCTGGCCACCAAGCCCGAGGGGGAGAGGCGTTTCCGCTTTCAGCGCGAGTTCGGCAGCTACGTGATGGAGAATATCCTCTTCAAGCTCTCCTTCCCGGCCGAGTTCCATGCCCAGACCGCCTGCGAGGCGGCGGTGACCCTGCATCCACTGGTCAAGGGGCGGCTCGACGAGATCGAGCGAATCGTGATCACCACCCACGAGTCGGCGATTCGCATCATCTCCAAGGAGGGCGACCTGGCCAACCCGGCGGATCGAGACCACTGTCTGCAGTACATGGTGGCCGTGCCGCTGATGCTTGGAGAGCTGAACGCGGAGCACTACGAGGATGACTTCCATGTTGCACATCCCGAGATCGACACGCTGCGTGGCAAGATGGAGGTCGTGGAGGAGTCGCGTTATACCCGCGACTATCTGGACCCCGACAAGCGCTCCATCGCCAATGCCATTCAGGTCTTCTTTACCGACGGCACCTCTACCGAGCAGGTCGCGGTGGAGTATCCCATCGGTCATCGCCGGCGTCGCCAGGAGGGGATTCCGGTGCTGGAGGAGAAGTTCCGGCGCAATCTCGAGACACGCTTCCCGCGGGCACGCAGCGAGAGGATAGTCACGCTCTGTCAGGACCAGCAGGGGCTGGAGGCGACACCGGTTCATCGCTTCATGGATCTTCTGGTGATCTGACGGTGGGGGAGGGGCCATGGGCTCGCGTGCCAGGCATGGCCCCAACCCTCTGGAATTGCGGGATATTACCGGGGGGAAAGTTAAGCCCTCTCGCACCGGGTTTTGATGAGCTAAACTTTTTTACAGGAAGGCCTTGCGGACCCGCGGGGAAAGCCGTAAAGTACGCATCCGCTGCCGGCGACGGGCAAACGTTGCAGGCGGTGAGTGTGGCAAAAGTGACTGTTCTGCAATGGTTTTTTCGGAAGATTTCGAATAATACCGGTTGACAGTCGCGGCAGATTCGCTAGAATG
>NZ_JADNRL010000019.1:422875-424541 GCF_015595025.1 Halomonas sp. KAO | reverse complement strand
TCCCCATGCGAGAGTAGGTCATCGTCAGGCACTTATTCAGAAACCCCGGCCCATGGTCGGGGTTTCGTCGTTTTAGGGCCCCCCCATGGAGAGTCCCGGAGTGCCGGCCAAGTCATCGTCAGGCACTTATACCGAGAAAACCCCGGGCATTCAGTTGCTCGGGGTTTTTTCATGGCAGGACGCTGCCCCTGCAGCGTCCCGAATGCCGGCCACCAGAGCGCCGGCCGCCGGAGCTCGGCGCGACCATCGTCAGGCACTTATACCGAAAACCTCAGGTATTCAATTGCTCGTAATCGGCAGTTATCCAGGTTGCGCGTCAGCGTCGCCCAACGCCTCAGGCTTAATCCAGCGCCTTTGCTGTCGCCAAACCGTTCGGTGCCTTCATCCCGATGAGCCGACACCCAGCGATGTAATGCGTGGTAAGGATGGGCCTCTCCCGGGTGCCGCATAACCGCTGATGCTCCTCCTTTGCCAACGACTGCGCTTCGTGCTCCACCTGGTAGAGCTGGCCGATCAACTCGATGACTTGTTGGCCGTCGAGTCCTTCGCTGCAGTCTTTGTTCACCGCCTGCTACCCGGTGTAGAGTGTGGTGGTATAGTTCAGGAGATGGACGTAATGTGTTTTTTCCTGCCCTGTGCCAGCATCGGCAACTAGATCAGTGCCTCGCAACGGCTGCCGGTCCAATACGATCCAGAGGGTAGCTGATCCTGAGGCTTGGCCTGACGGATCCGGCTCTGGATAAGGCGCTTACGTTCCACGCCGAATTTTGATGAAACAAACTTTTTACCGAAAGAGCTTGCAAGCCCGCGGGGAAAGCCGTAAAGTACGCATCCGCTGCCGGCAACGGGCAAACGTTGCAGGCGGTGGAGGTGGCAGAAGTGACTGTTCTGCAATGGTTTTTTCGGAGGATTTCGAATAATACCGGTTGACAGTCGCGGCAGATTCGCATAGAATATGCGCCACTCGTGACGGCGGCCTCAAGGCCTCCGCGGCGATCCTCTCGATACGACCCTTCAAGGGTTGAGTGTCGAAAGGTGTCGGTCACTCGCAAGGTTCCTCGGAATGCTTCGCCGGGTTGACAACGACAGCCAGTCACGTAGAATACGCCTTCCTCGCAGGGCGCTGGCGAGACCGCCGCTTCTTCGGTATGCAGTTCGGTACCAGGTGATAAAGCGATCGGCACGACAGCAAGCGAGACGCTCCGCTCTCAACGAGACGTGAGCCGCTCTTTAACAATCGATCAGGTAATTCATGTGGGCGCTTGTCGATGGCTCGGTGATCATGTCACAGAACCATCAAGGCAAGCGACTCGTCATAGATCGCAAGATCTATTTGAGACGTTTGAACCTTGAGCCAAGTTTGGTGCTACTTCAAGCACTTATGATCTTAAACTGAAGAGTTTGATCATGGCTCAGATTGAACGCTGGCGGCAGGCCTAACACATGCAAGTCGAGCGGAAACGATGGAAGCTTGCTTCCAGGCGTCGAGCGGCGGACGGGTGAGTAATGCATAGGAATCTGTCCGGTAGTGGGGGATAACCTGGGGAAACTCAGGCTAATACCGCATACGTCCTACGGGAGAAAGCAGGGGATCTTCGGACCTTGCGCTATCGGATGAGCCTATGTCGGATTAGCTAGTTGGTGAGGTAACGGCTCACCAAGGCCG
>NZ_JADNRL010000019.1:422694-422865 GCF_015595025.1 Halomonas sp. KAO | reverse complement strand
AGGTGTCGGTCACTCGCAAGGTTCCTCGGAATGCTTCGCCGGGTTGACAACGACAGCCAGTCACGTAGAATACGCCTTCCTCGCAGGGCGCTGGCGAGACCGCCGCTTCTTCGGTAATTAACGAAAGCGATCGGCACGACAGCAAGCGAGACGCTCCGTCTCTCAACGAGG
>NZ_JADNRL010000019.1:422581-422683 GCF_015595025.1 Halomonas sp. KAO | reverse complement strand
AACGCTGGCGGCAGGCCTAACACATGCAAGTCGAGCGGAAACGATGGAAGCTTGCTTCCAGGCGTCGAGCGGCGGACGGGTGAGTAATGCATAGGAATCTGC
>NZ_JADNRL010000019.1:422056-422187 GCF_015595025.1 Halomonas sp. KAO | reverse complement strand
CTGGTCTGAGAGGATGATCAGCCACATCGGGACTGAGACACGGCCCGAACTCCTACGGGAGGCAGCAGTGGGGAATATTGGACAATGGGCGAAAGCCTGATCCAGCCATGCCGCGTGTGTGAAGAAGGCCC
>NZ_JADNRL010000019.1:421915-422046 GCF_015595025.1 Halomonas sp. KAO | reverse complement strand
CTGGTCTGAGAGGATGATCAGCCACATCGGGACTGAGACACGGCCCGAACTCCTACGGGAGGCAGCAGTGGGGAATATTGGACAATGGGCGAAAGCCTGATCCAGCCATGCCGCGTGTGTGAAGAAGGCCT
>NZ_JADNRL010000019.1:421611-421905 GCF_015595025.1 Halomonas sp. KAO | reverse complement strand
AACAATCGATCAGGTAATTCATGTGGGCGCTTGTCGATGGCTCGGTGATCATGTCACAGAACCATCAAGGCAAGCGACTCGTCATAGATCGCAAGATCTATTTGAGACGTTTGAACCTTGAGCCAAGTTTAGTGCTACTTCAAGCACTTATGATCTTAAACTGAAGAGTTTGATCATGGCTCAGATTGAACGCTGGCGGCAGGCCTAACACATGCAAGTCGAGCGGAAACGATGGAAGCTTGCTTCCAGGCGTCGAGCGGCGGACGGGTGAGTAATGCATAGGAATCTGCCCGA
>NZ_JADNRL010000019.1:420976-421434 GCF_015595025.1 Halomonas sp. KAO | reverse complement strand
TCGGGTTGTAAAGCACTTTCAGTGGGGAAGAAATCCTCAGGGCCAATACCCCTGAGGGAGGACATCACCCACAGAAGAAGCACCGGCTAACTCCGTGCCAGCAGCCGCGGTAATACGGAGGGTGCAAGCGTTAATCGGAATTACTGGGCGTAAAGCGCGCGTAGGCGGCGTGATCAGCCGGTTGTGAAAGCCCCGGGCTCAACCTGGGAACGGCATCCGGAACTGTCACGCTAGAGTGCAGGAGAGGAAGGTAGAATTCCCGGTGTAGCGGTGAAATGCGTAGAGATCGGGAGGAATACCAGTGGCGAAGGCGGCCTTCTGGACTGACACTGACGCTGAGGTGCGAAAGCATGGGTAGCAAACAGGATTAGATACCCTGGTAGTCCATGCCGTAAACGATGTCGACTAGCCGTTGGGGTCCTTGTGACCTTTGTGGCGCAGTTAACGCGATAAGTCGA
>NZ_JADNRL010000019.1:357353-420966 GCF_015595025.1 Halomonas sp. KAO | reverse complement strand
GACAGCCTTGGGGGCTGCCATGCGAAAATTAGTACATATCGCTTTCGGCATCCTGAAGTCACAGACCGAATATCAGCCACAACCAACTCAGTGAGGGTTGCGGCTGGTCGGGAGAGACGGTATCTCCTCTGCGGCTTACCCCCAGCGCCCCTAGTGCTGATAACGACGGAGATCCTGGACCCGCTGGCCCGGTCGGTCGTTCTACTCCTCGCCGGAAGGCGTGGGGCTCTTCAGGTACTGGAAGAAGTCGCTGGACGGGTCAAGGACCAGCATGTTGCCATCACTGGCGAAGCTGTCGCGATAGGCATTCAGGCTGCGCCAGAAGGTGAAGAACTCCTCATCCTTGCCATAGGCCTCGGCGAAGATGGCTGCCGCCTCGGCATCGCCCTCACCCCTCAGGGTCTCGGAGCGCTCGTTGGCCTGGGCCAGCAGCACCTGGCGCCGGCGATCGGCATTGGCACGAATGCGCTCGGCCTCCTCCTGACCCTGGGCACGCCACTCGCGAGCCTCACGTTCACGCTCGGAGCGCATGCGCTCGTAGACCGCCGAGGAGACATCCTCGGGAAGGTCGATGCGCTTGACCCGGATATCCCGGATCGCCACCCCCAGCTCGTCGCGCAGCAGTGCATCGAGCTCCTCGGTCGGCCCCGTCATCAGATCATCGCGACGCTCGGCGATGATCTCCTGCAGGTCGAGACGGCCGAAGGCGTTACGCAGGCTCTCGTCGACCCGCGGCTGGATCAGGCGACTGGCCATCAGCTCGTCGCCGGCCGTGGCTTCGTAGTACTGGGTCGGATTGACCACCTGCCACTTGACGTAGGAGTCGACGATGACCGCCTTCTGCTCCAGGGTCAGGTAACGGCTGGGATCGGTGTCCAGGGTCAGCAGCCGGGTATCGAAGGTACGCACCGTCTGGGTGATCGGCACCTTGAAGTGCAGCCCGGGCTGGATGTCCTCCTCGATGATCTCGCCGAAGCGCAGCTTGACCGCACGCTCGGTCTCGTCGACCACATACAGGCTGTTGCTGGCCAGCCAGGCGATGGCCGCCAGGCCGCCGACAATGAGCAGGGAACGATTATTGATCATTTAGCGGCCCTCCCTGCGGATACCACCGGTATTGCTGCTGTTGCTGGTGTTGCTGGAAGATGACGAGGCGCCCTGCGAGTTCCGCAGGCGCTCCAACACTCGCGGATCGAGCTCACCCTGTTCACCCTGCGGCTCTGCGCTGCGGGTGCCGCTCTTGCCCATCTGGTCCAGGGGCAGATACATCAGCGGCGAGTCGTCGGCGACATCGACCATCACCTTCGGCGTGCCGCCGAAGACCTCGCTGATGGCATCCAGGTAGAGGCGCTCACGCATGATCGAGGGCGCTTCCTCATACTGGCCCAGCAGGGCGTTGAAGCGGCTCGCCTGACCCCGCGCCTCGGCGACCACCGACTCGCGATAGCCCTGGCCCTGCTCGACGATACGCTGCGCCTGACCCTGGGCCTCGGGGATGATGGCGTTGGCGTAGGCCATGCCCTGGTTGATGGTGCGCTGACGGTCCTCGCGAGCCCGGATGACATCATCGAAGGCATCGATGACCTGATCGGGTGCCGAGGTGGACTCGATGTTGATGGTCTGCAGGCGGATACCGGTACCATAGCTGTCCTGGTAGGACTGCAGGCGACTGGCCACCGAGCTGCCGAGGATCTCACGACCGGAGGTCAGGATATCGATCATGTCGGTACCACCGACCACGTGGCGCAGGGCGCTGTCGAGAGCATTCTCGATGGAGAGCTGCGGGTTACGCACGTTGAGCACGAAGTCACGCGGGTCGGCGACCTGGTACTGAGCCGAGATCTCGACCTCGACGATGTTCTCGTCGCGGGTCAGCATCGACTGGGTCTGGGTCAGCGAGCGCACGCGGGTCACATTGACCATGCGCACGTCGTCGATCAGCGGCGGGTTCCACTGCAGGCCAGGCGTGACCACTTCCTGGAACTTGCCGAAGCGCAGCACCACGCCCCGCTCGGACTGGTCGACCAGATAGAAGCCCGACGCCGCCCAGATGGCCAGGGCCACCAGCAGCAGCAGGCCCGGCAGGGTGAAGGCATTGCGCGGCTTGCCACCGCCGCCCTTGCCCCCGGAACCGCCCTTCTTGCCACCGCGGCCACCCAGCATGCCGTTAAGCTTGTCCTGAAACTTCTTCAGGGCCTCATCCAGGTCCGGTGGCTGGTTGCCACCGCCCTTGCCACCGCCGCCGTTTCCACCGCCACGGCGACCGCCCCCACTCCAGGGGTCGTGCTGGTTGCCACCACCACCAGGCTCATTCCAGGCCATAGGTCTTCTCCACTATGCGTTGCTGCCCCGACCGGAAGTGCCGGCGGGGGCCTCGGTTGCGATCCTGTCTTGTGCTTGTCCCGCCTACGGGGATTCTTCCCACGCCTCACGCTCGCTCAGTGACGCCGGCAGGTAGTCATCGGCCCGCTCACCGAGCCGCGCCATCAGCTGCAGGAAGTCGCGGCGCGGCAGCCGTACCTGCAGGCGCGTCTGGCCCTCTTCGCAGAAGCTCTCCTCACGAACCGCACCCAGCTCGTGCAGGCCGGCACGCAGCCGCCCCTGCTCGGGCTCGAGGGTCAGCGTGAAGTCGATGACATCCTCGGCCAGACACTCCGAGAGCGCCTGCTCCAGCAGCTCGATGCCTCTGCCCTCCCTGGCCGACAGCCAGACCACCTCGGGGCGCCCCTCGCCATCGCGCTCGATGCGCGGCGCGCTGTCGAGCAGGTCGATCTTGTTCATCACCCTGAGTGTCGGCACCTCCAGGGCACCAATCTCGTCGAGCACCGTCTCGACCTGCTCGACGTTGAGCTCACGGTCGGGATCGGCGGCATCGATGACGTGCACCAGCAGGCTGGCCTCGGCGGCTTCCTGGAGGGTCGCCTGGAAGGCCTCCACCAGCTTGTGCGGCAGATGGCGGATGAAACCGACGGTATCGGCCATCACCACCGGCCCCACATCCTCGATCTCCAGTCGCCGCAGCGTCGGGTCGAGGGTAGCGAAGAGCTGGCCGGCCGCATAGACCTGCGACTCGGTAATCGAATTGAACAGCGTCGACTTGCCGGCGTTGGTGTACCCCACCAATGAGACGCTGGGGATCTCGGCACGGGCCCGCGAGCGACGGTTCTGGTCCCGCTGGCCGCGCACCTTGTCGAGGCGCTTGTGGATCGACTTGATGCGACCACGCAGCAGCCGCCGGTCGGTCTCCAGCTGGGTCTCACCCGGGCCGCGCAGGCCGATACCGCCCTTCTGGCGCTCCAGGTGGGTCCAGCCCCGCACCAGGCGGGTCGACATGTACTCCAGCTGAGCCAGCTCGACCTGCAGCTTGCCCTCGTGAGTCCGCGCCCGCTGGGCGAAGATATCGAGAATCAGGCCGGTACGGTCGAGCACGCGACACTTGAGCTCACGCTCGAGGTTGCGCTCCTGGGAGGGGCTCAGGCCGTGGTTGAAGATCACCAGTTCGGCCGAGTGAACGGCGAGTGCTTCGCGCAGCTCCTCGAGCTTGCCCGAGCCGACGAAGGTGCGCGAATCGGGACGCTTGCGACTGCCGGTCAGCAGGGTTGCCGGCTCGGCGCCGGCAGAGCGCACGAGTTCCAGGAACTCCCCCGGATCCTCGCGCTCTTGCTCATCCTGAAAGTCGACATGGACGAGTACCGCCGTCTCACCGGCGTCGGGGCGTTCAAAAAACAATCACTACCTCACTCATCATCCTGCGCAGCGGCAGGGTCCTGGGCCGGCAGACGCACGTTACGCGACGGCACCACGGTGGAAATGGCATGCTTGTAGACCATCTGGCTGACGGTGTTACGCAGCAGGATCACGAACTGGTCGAAGGACTCGATCTGGCCCTGCAGCTTGATGCCGTTAACCAGGAAGATCGATACCGGGATACGCTCCTTGCGAAGGATGTTCAGGTACGGATCTTGAAGCGACTGCCCTTTTGACATTTTACTCTCCCTGGATGTGTCTCTGGAGTTGGGTTGTTGGGGTGTTATGAGGCCTTTTCAAGCGGCCCGGCCAGCGGCCAACGTAAATCGGTATCTTACGCTAAGTGCCGAAATGGCGCACGAGTTTCAGCACCTCTGCCTGGGGGTCGCCCTCCAGGGTATCCACCCAGTGCAGTGCCTCCCAGCTGCGCATCCAGGTCAGCTGCCGTTTGGCCAGCTGCCGAGTCGCCACGATACCGCGCCGCTCGAGACCCGCGCGATCGACCTCACCGTCGAGATACTCCCAGACCTGACGGTAGCCGACGCTCTTCATCGAGGGCAGCGACGGCGTCAGGTCTCCACGTGAACGCAGGCCGGCGACCTCATCGATCAGCCCGCCCTCGAGCATGGCGGCAAAGCGCGTGGCGATACGCTCATGAAGCACCTGCCGCTGACCGGGGGCGAGCCCTATCGACAGCGTGCGCCATGGAAAGGTTTCAGGACGCTGTTCGGCCCACAGCTCGCTGAGCGTGCGACCACTGAGACGAAACACCTCCAGGGCGCGCAACAGCCGCTGGGGATCGTTGGGGTGAATCCGCGCCGCGGCGCCCGGATCGACGCGCTCCAGCTCCTTGTGCAGCGCGGCCAGGCCGCGCTCCTCGAGCTCGGCCTGAAGCTCGCCACGCATCCCCGGGTCGGAGCTCGGCAGATTGGCCACGCCATGCAGCAGCTGGCGAAGGTACATCATGGTGCCGCCCACCAGCAGCGGCACACGGCCACGGGCCGTGATCTCACGCATCTCGCGCAAGGCGTCCTCGCGAAACTCCGCCGCCGAGTAGGGCTCGGCCGGGTCGCGAATATCGACCAGGCGGTGCGGCGCCCGGGCCAGCTCCTGCGCCGAGGGCTTGGCACTGCCGATATCCAGGCCACGGTAGACCATGGTGGAGTCGACACTGATCAGCTCCACGCCGAGGCGCTCATGGAGCTCGATGGCAAGGTCGGTCTTGCCGGCGGCGGTGGGGCCCATCAGCAGAATGGCGGGCGGACGATCGTCGGTCATGAAATTCTCGGACTCTCTCAGGGGGAGCGCCGAGTCGCTTACCCGGCGGCAGGCCTGCGAGGAGGCGCTGTGAACCCATCCCTGGGCGCTACCGACGCCATCCCTGTCGTAGGACCTCCTCTTCGGCCTGCCCCCGGCGCATCTCGTCGCGCTAGTGGAAATATTGCGTGCTCATTGCCCCCGCATGAAGAGGCGGTCGAGCTGCTTCATGCTCATTTCGGTCCAGGTGGGGCGCCCATGATTACACTGACCACTTCGCTCGGTGCGCTCCATATCGCGCAGCAGGGCATTCATCTCCGCCAGGGTCAGGCGGCGGTTGGCTCGCACGCTGCCGTGGCAGGCCATGGTGGAGAGCAGCTCGTTGATATGCGCCTCGAGGTGGTCGGAGCGTCCGTAGCGCTCCAGGTCGGCGAGCATCTGACGAATCAGCGGCTCCACGTCGGCATCGGCCAGCAGCACCGGCACCTGCCGTACCAGCAGGGTCTCGGGCCCGGCGACATCGAGCTCGACCCCCAGGCGGGCAAAGGCCTCCTGCTCACCCTCCGCGGTGGCCACCTCGGCGGGGCTCGCCGCAAGCGACACCGGCACCAGCAGTGGCTGGGCCTCGAGTCGCCCCCCGTGGACCTGGGTCTTCATGCGCTCGTAGACGATGCGTTCATGGGCGGCATGCATATCCACCAGGATCAGGCCACGCTCGCTCTGGGAGAGAATATAGACACCGTGCAGCTGGGCCACGGCGAAGCCCAGCGGCGGGGCCCGGGTATCATCCTGCTCGGGCAGCGGCTCGGGACGCGGGGCCTGTGCCTGCTGGCGCTCCGCCAGGGCCAGACCCGCCGCACCACCGCCGGCACCGGGCGCGGCCGGCTGCGGAGTCAGCAGCGCCTCCTCGTGATCCGGGTGCAGGCGACGATAACCCTCCATAAAGGCCCTGACGCGATCCGGCGTGACCCGCTCGCCCTCGTCGCGCTCGGGCAGCGACATCGGCTGCTGCTGCCAGCGCCCGGCGGGCTCGGCCACCTGGCGAGGCGCGGCGTCCGCTTCGTTGCGCTCGCTCGCCTCAGCGTCGGGCGCTTCGCCAGGTTCCCCCTCCGCCTGCCCGCCGGCACGCGCCTCGCCAAGCGCCCGGTGCAGACTGGAGAACAGGAAGTCGTGGACCAGGCGACCGTCGCGGAAGCGCACCTCATGCTTGGTGGGGTGAACATTGACATCGACCACCGTCGGGTCGACCTCGAGATAGAGCACAAACACCGGGTGGCGGCCGTTGAAGAGCACGTCGCGGTAGGCCTGGCGTACCGCATGGGCCACCAGGCGGTCGCGCACCACCCGGCCGTTGACGAAGAAGTACTGCTGATCGGCCTGGGCACGAGAGTGAGTGGGCAGGCCCACCCAGCCCCACAGCCGCAGCCCGGAGGCCTCGATATTGAGATGCAGGGCATGCTCGAGAAACGCCTTGCCGAGAAGCGCGGCGATGCGCCGCTCGCGACTGGCCAGGTCCTCACCCGCACGCAGCTGATGAACGGTCTTGTGGTTGTGACGCAGGGTCCAGCCGATGTCATAGCGCGATAGCGCCTGGCGGCGGAAGGCCTCCTCGACATGACCGAACTCGGTCTTCTCCTTGCGCAGGAACTTGCGCCTGGCCGGGGTGTTGAAGAACAGGTCACGCACCGTCACCGAGGTGCCGCGCGGGTGCGGCGCCGGCGAGACCCGCGGCTCCATGTTGCGTCCCTCGGCCACCACCCGCCATCCGGCGGTGGGGTCGTCATCGGGGTTGGAGACCAGCTCCAGGCGCGATACCGAGCTGATCGAGGCCAGCGCCTCGCCGCGAAAGCCCAGGCTCGCCACGCCCTCGAGCTCCTCCAGGGAGGCGATCTTGCTGGTGGCGTGGCGCGACAGCGCCAACGGCAGGTCATCCTCACCGATGCCGCTGCCATCGTCGCGGATCCGGATCAATCGGGCACCACCCGCCTCCAGCTCCACCTCGATGCGCGAGCTGCCGGCATCGATGGCATTCTCGACCAGCTCCTTGACCACCGAGGCGGGGCGCTCGACCACCTCGCCGGCGGCGATCTGGTTGGCCAGGCGTGGGTCAAGGGTTCGAATGCGACGCTGTTCTGACATATCACTCCACGAAACGAAAACCGCAAGCCGAGCTTATGAGCGGGGGATGCGCAGCACCTGGCCGACCCGGATCACATCGCCATTGAGCTCATTGGCCTGCTTGAGGCGGCGCACCGGTACATCATGGCGGGAGGCGATCTCGGAGAGGGTATCACCCGGCTGGATGCGATACTCGTCGCCGGCGGTGCTTCGCCCGTTGTCACGCTGCCAGGCCAGCAGGCTGGCCGGGGGCGGGTTGGTGCGGAAATGCTCCTCGACGCCCGAGAAGATGGCTCGGGCCATCTTCTCCTGGTGGGCGGGGTCGAGTAGGCGACGCTCCTCCTGGGGGTTGGAGATAAAGCCGGTCTCGACCAGCAGCGACGGGATATCCGGCGACTTGAGCACCACGAAACCGGCCTGCTCCACCCGAGGCTTGTGCAGCCGGTTGACGCGCCCCATGCGATCCAGCACCTGTCCCCCGATGGAGAGGGAGTCGTTGAGGGTCGCGGTCATGGTCAAGTCGAGCAGCACGCCGCGCAGCACCTCGTCCTTGTCCTTGAGCGAGAGATTGCCATCCACACCGCCGATCAGGTCGGCCTTGTTCTCGCTCTCGGCCAGCCACTGGGCGGTCTCGGAGGTGGCCCCACGCTGGGAGAGCGCAAAGACCGAACTGCCGTTGGGGCGCGGACTGTGAAAGGCATCGGCATGAATGGAGACGAAGAAGTCCGCCTTCTGCTCACGCGCGATATGGGTGCGCTGGCGCAGCCCCACGTAGTAGTCGCTGTCGCGGATCATCACCGCACGGAATCCCTCGGCCGCATTGACTCGCTGCTGGAGGCGCTTGGCGATCTGCAGCACCACGTCCTTCTCGAGGGTACCCGAGGGGCCGATGGCGCCGGGGTCCTCGCCGCCATGGCCGGCGTCGATGGCGATGATGATATCGCGCTTGGGATGCGGCTGAGCCGGCTGGACCACCGCCTCGGGCTCGGGCACTACCGAGCTGCCGCCGAGGTCGACCTGGGCCTGGGCACGCTTGGCGGCGATCTCCTGCTCGCGGATCATCGCCTCGATGGGATCGATGGGGTCCTCCACGGCGCTCTCGCCGGGGTACTCCAGATCCACCACCAGTCGATGTCCATACTGATTGTTGGGCGCCAGGACGAAGTGGCGCGGCGCCACCTCGCGCTCCAGGTCCAGCACCACGCGCAGATCGTTTCCTTCGCGAACGCCGGAGCGGATACGGCTGATGGCACTGCCGGTCAGGTCGAGTCCGTCGAGGTCGGCCTGCATGCGGCTGTCGTCCAGATCGATCACCAGCCGCCGCGGATTGTCGAGGGAGAACACCTTGGCCTGGGTCGGTGAGGCCAGGTCGAAGACCAGGCGCGCATGATCCGGCGCCGCCCACAGCCGCAGGTTCTCCACCTCGCCGGCCTGAACCGCGGCAAGAGGGGCCATCATCGACAGGCTCAGCGCCAGCAGGCGATGCAGGATGGCTGGTCGCATCAGGTGGCCCCCTCTCCGGGCTTGGCCGCGCGACACCACTCGGTGACGGCGGGCATGGCGGCCAGGCGAGCCAGGGCCGCTTCGCCAGGGGCACTATGCGCCTCCAGCACCGCCTCGCGGCCCTCTCCCACCACGCCAAGCTCGATGCGCAGGTCGGGACCGGGCAACCAGCCCTCGCCACGAACCGGCCACTCGATCAGACTCAAGGCATCATCCCCCAGCAGGTCTCGGCCGCCGATGAACTCGAGCTCCTCGGGGTCCCCCAGACGATAGAGATCGAAGTGATAGACCCGCTTGCCATCGAGTTCATAGGGCTCCACCAGGGTATAGGTCGGGCTCTTCACCGCCCCGCGATGACCATAGGCACGTAACACGCCGCGGGCCAGGGTCGTCTTGCCAGCCCCCAGCTCGCCGACGAGATAGACCCGCCCACGCCCCTCCAGGGCACGCCCCAGGCACTCCCCCAGGCCCACCTGGCACGCTTCATCATCGAGTCGCAGCCGCATCGTCCTCGCCCTTGCCATCACTCGTCGCCATCATACCCGGCCGGGTTGACCAGAATCCGCGCATAGGATGCCAGATCACCGGCCAGCAGACCACGCTCTCCGGCGTCTGCCGCGGCCAGATCCGCGGCCCTGGCGTGGACCAGCACCCCCACTCGGGCGGCCATTTCCAGCGGCACCCCCTGGGCCAGCAGGGCTCCGAGCATCCCGGAGAGCACATCCCCCATGCCACCGCTGGCCATGCCGGGGTTGCCGAAGGGGCAGACCGCGACCCCCTCGGGGCCCGCGACCAGGCTGCCCGCCCCCTTGAGAACCACCACTCCGCCGAAGCGCTCGCGCAGGGCCACCACGGCCGCACGGCGCTCCGCCTCGATCTCGGCCACACGCCAGCCCAGCAGCCGGGCCGCCTCCCCGGGGTGGGGGGTCAGGATCCAGTTGTCGCGAGGTGCCATGCCCTCCTCGGCTCCGGCGAAGTAGGCGGCCAGCAGATTGAGTCCATCGGCATCCACCACCAGCGGCTTATCGGTCTCGAGCGCCGCCTGCAGCACCCCCTGGCCCCAGCTGCCCTGCCCCAGGCCGGGCCCCACCACCAGCACATCGGCCTGGGCGGGAAGCTGTCCGAGATCGGTGGCGCCACGAATGCCATGGGCCATCACCTCGGGACGACGCACCAGGCTGGCGGCAACGTGCGCCGGGGCGGTGGCCAGGCTGATCTTGCCGGCCCCCAGCCGTGCGCAGGCCTCGGCGGCCAGCAGCGCCGCGCCACCGAAACCGGGTGCGCCACCCAGCACCAGCGCATGGCCGCAGTCGCCCTTGTGGGCGGTACGGCGCCGCGCCGGCAGCCAGGCAGCCGCCAGCCCCGTGTCGAGCAGGTGCGCTGCCGGCACCAGGTCCGTCTCGGCCAGGGCCTCCACCCCCAGATCCCGAAAGCAGAGCTCACCGACATGCTCCGCCGCCGCACCGATATGCAGGCCCAGCTTGTCGCCGATAAAGGTCACGGTGGTAGCCGCCAGCACCGCGTCGCCGAGCACCGCACCGGTATCGGCGTGCAGCCCCGAGGGAATATCGATGGCCAGCACCGGCCTGCCGCTGGCATTGACCGCCGCGATCGCCTCACGAAAGGCACCGCGCACCTCGCCGGCAAGCCCGGTCCCCAGCAGGGCATCGACCATCAACTCCCCGGCGAGCCTTATGCCGGGCGTCCAGGGTTCGGCGCCCACGCCGACCGCCGTGGCCATCTCGGCGGCCAGGCGGGCATCGCCACTCAACTCCTCAACGGGCCTGAGCAGAACGCGCTGCACCGCGAGCCCCTCGGCGGCGGCCAGGGCGGCCAGCACATGACCATCGCCGCCATTGTTGCCCCCTCCACACAGCACCGTAAGCGAACGGGCCTCGGGCCAGCGCTGCCTGAGCACCTGCCAGGCCGCGGCACTGGCGCGCTGCATCAGGGCGAAGCCCGCGATGCCACCGGCAATGGTGCGCCGGTCCAGTTCACGCACCTGGTCGGCGAGGTAGAGCGGGTGCAATCCTGACCCGCCCCCCTGGCTGGCATCGATCATGCGGTGTCTCCCCGGTGGCAATGCTTTATCATGGCAGTGGTTCGATAGACGACCTTATCGAACAGTGTAAAGCCTTCGCGGCCCGCGCCAAGTGGCGCAGGCCCCCTGCACGGTGTTTTCGCGATCATGTCCTCCTCGTCTCTCCACGACGACGCCCCCGACCCGCACGCCCTGGCCCAGCGTATCAAGGCCTGGGGGAGCGAGCTCGGCTTCCAGCAGCTTGGCATTACCGATATCGACCTCAGCGAGGATGAGGCGCGTCTGGAGCGCTGGCTGGCGGCTGGCCGGCATGGCGAGATGGGCTTCATGGCCAAGCATGGCACCAAGCGCACGCGCCCCGACGAGCTGGTGCCCGGCACCGTGCGAGTGATCAGTGTGCGGCTGGACTATCTGCCCGCCGAGGTCGAGACCCTGACCACCCTGGCGAGTCCGCAGACGGCCTATGTGTCGCGCTACGCCACCGGCCGTGACTATCACAAGCTGATGCGCAAGCGCCTAGCGACCCTGGCCAAGTGGATCGAGGCCGAGGTGGGCCCCTTCGGCTACCGTGCCTTCGTCGACTCGGCGCCGGTCATGGAGCGGGCACTGGCGCGCAAGGCGGGTCTCGGCTGGGTGGGCAAGAATGCCATGATGATCAATCCACAGGCCGGCTCGCTGTTCTTTCTGGGTGAGCTGTATACCGACCTGCCGCTGCCGGCGGATGAGCCCTTTGCCGGCGAGCACTGCGGCAGCTGCAGCGCCTGCCGCACCGCCTGCCCCACCGGCGCCATCGTCGAGGATCGGGTGGTCGACGCCCGGGCCTGCATCTCCTACCTGACCATCGAGCTGTTCGGTGCGATTCCCGAGCACTATCGCGAGGCGATGGGCAACCGGGTGTTCGGCTGTGACGACTGCCAGCTGGTCTGTCCCTTCACGCGCTTTACCACGCCCACCGCCGAGAGGGACTTCTCGCCGCGCCACGACCTCGACCGCGCCAGCCTGCTCTCGCTATTTACCTGGGGCGAAGAGGAATTTCTGGAGAAGACCGCCGGCAGCCCGATCCGCCGCATCGGCTACGAGCGCTGGCTGCGTAACCTCGCCGTGGGGCTGGGTAACGCCCCCTGGAGCGAGGCCATCGAGGCGGCGCTGAGAGCACGCCTGCCCTACCCCTCCGACCTCGTCCGCGAGCATGTGCGCTGGGCCCTCGCCCGCCAGGGGGAAAAACGCCGGGAACTGATTGCCGCCAGCTAAAAGCCGTAAGCTCCGGGCGGTGCCCGGCCTACTCCTCCTCGTCGCCCTGCTTCCCCGGCAGGCGCAGAAAAGTATTGCGATAGTGGGCAAGCTCGGCGATGGACTCCTTGATGTCATCCATGGCCAGGTGCACGTTGCGCTTGCTGAAGCCCGCCAGGGCGCCGGGGTTCCAGCGCTTGGCCAGCTCCTTGAGGGTGGAGACGTCGAGGTTGCGGTAGTGGAAGAAGGCCAGCAGCTCGGGCATCTCACGCTCAAGGAAGCGACGGTCCTGGTGGATGCTGTTGCCACACATCGGCGAGCTGCCGGGCTCGACATGCTCCTGCAGGAACGCCAGGGTGCGCCGCTCGGCCTCGGCGGTATCCACCTCGCTCGCCTGCACGCGCGCGGTCAGCCCCGACTCGCCGTGGGTTCGGGTACACCACGCATCCATCCCCTCGAGCAGGCTATCCGGCTGCTTGACCGCGATCACCGGCCCTTCGGCGACAACGTTTAGCTCGGCATCGGTGACCAGGGTGGCCACCTCGATGATCCGCTCCCTGTTCGGGTCGAGGCCGGTCATCTCCAGGTCGATCCAGACCAGACGCTGGCTACGGGAGTTCTGCTTGTCGTCTTGCACTGACGCGTTCGTGCTCATGGAAACATCTTCTCCTGCGGGGGCCGACTCGCAACCTCGCGACAGCCGGCGTCATGGATGAGTACAATGCCATCATTGTACCGAGCATCAGGGCCCCATGAGCAAACGCAAGCTGAGTCGCCAGCAACGCTGGCGTATCGAGAAGATACAGGCCGAGCGCGCCGCGCGCGCCACCCGCCACGATGTCCAGGAAGAGGCGCTGCTCACCGCCGGCGACTACGGCGCCGAGCAGCCGGGACGGGTGATGGCCCACTTCGGCCGCACCCTGGACGTGCGGCCGGACGCCGACGACGCATCGATACGCTGCCATCTGCGCGCCAACCTCGATGGCCTGGTCACCGGCGACCGGGTGATCTGGCGCGGCAGAACGGATACCGAGGGGCGCATCGTGGAGGGGGTGGTGGTCGCCCGCGGCGAGCGCGACAACGTGCTGGAGCGCCCCGACGCCCGGGGCCAGCTCAAGCCGGTGGCGGCCAATATCGACCAGATCCTGGTCGTCTTCGCGGTGGAGCCCGAGCCCCACCCCAATCTGATCGACCGCTACCTGGTGGCCGCCGAGGCCACCGGCATCCCCCCCGTGCTGGTGCTCAACAAGGTTGACCTGCTACCCGACGGCGGCGGCGAGCTGATGGCACTGCTGCAGCGCTACGCGGCACTCGGCTATCCGGTGGTGGCCACCACCACCGCCCGCGAGGATGGCCTGGCGAGCCTGCTGTCGCGGCTGGCCGGCCGCACCTCGGTGTTCGTGGGGCAGAGCGGTGTGGGCAAGTCGTCACTGATCGACCGCCTGCTCCCCGACGAGGGGCTGCGTATCGGTGACCTGTCGAAGGATTCTCGCAAGGGCACCCATACCACCACCACCGCGCGGCTCTACCGGCTGCCCCGCGCCGAGGGGGCCGAGCTGATCGACTCCCCGGGGATTCGCGAGTTCGGCCTCGGCCACCTGACCGAACGGCAGGTCACCGAGGGTTTCATCGAGTTTCGCCCCTATCTCGGCCAGTGTCGCTTTCGCGACTGCCGCCACCGCCAGGAGCCGGGCTGTGCCCTGCTCGCCGCGGTGGAGCGTGAAGAGATCCATCCCGAGCGATTCGCCAGCTACCGGCGCATCCTCGATTCCCTGGAAGTGAGCTGAGTGGACCTGTCATAGAAGGAGAGTCCCATGAGTTCAGAAGCCAACCTGCTACCGCTGATCGTCGAACCGGAGCAACTCGCCGAGCACCTGGATGACCCGTCGCTGCTGATCATCGACGTGCCCATGCGTGGCGACAGCTATACCGAGGGTCATGTCCCCGGTGCCGTGTTCCTCGACAAGGCTCGGCTGATGCGCGGCGACGGCGAGGTCCCGAACCGCGAGCCCAGTGTCGAGCAGCTCTCGGCACTGTTCAGTGACCTCGGCCTGACGCGTGATACCCATGTGGTGGCCTATGATGACGAAGGCGGCGGCTGGGCGGGCCGGCTGCTGTGGACCCTGGAACTGATCGGCCATACTCGCTACTCCTACCTCAACGGCGGCATTCATGCCTGGCGTGCCGCGGGCCAGCCGCTCGCCACCGAGGCCAGCGCCCCCACGCCCAGCGATTATGAGGCTGTGCTCCTCACCCCCGAGGTGCTGATCGAGCGCGACGAGATCGCCGAGCGCCTCGGCGAGAAGGGATTCGCGGTATGGGATGCCCGCTCACCCGCGGAGTACCGCGGCGAGAAGGGTGACAACAAGCATCTCGGCCATATCCCCAGAGCGGTCAACCTGGAGTGGACCCAGGCCATGGACCCCGAACGCGGCCTGCGACTGCGCGACTATGCCGAGCTGATCACCGAGCTCGAGGCCCTGGGCCTGACCCCGGACATGGAGGTGGCCACCCACTGCCAGAGCCACCACCGCAGCGGCTTCACCTGGCTGGTGGGCAGGGCACTGGGCTTCGACCGAATCCGCGCCTATGCCGGCTCCTGGAAGGAGTGGGGCAATCGCGACGATAGCCCCATCGAGAAGTAGGCCGGCCCCCTGGGGTAACGGTAGCCTCCCTCGGGATCAGACCCCGAGGGAGCAGCGAAACGGCGCTCTTCCAGCTCCAAACGTATATCTCCCAACCACGAGAATCCTCACATAGTGTCCCTAGCCAAGCTATTTGCCCTGATCCAGTACCCCGTGCCCCACCACCTGCTCTCGCGGCTGGTGGGCCGGCTGGCCGAATGTCGCCAGCCCACGCTCAGGAACACCCTGGTGCGTGCCTTTATCCGCCGCTTCGGGGTGGACATGGCCGAGGCCGCCGAGCCCGACCCGACCGCCTATGCCACCTTCAACGACTTCTTCACCCGGGCGCTGAAGGACGACGCACGGCCCATCGGCGAGGGCGTGGCCAGCCCAGCCGACGGCCGGCTATCGCAGTTCGGGGCCATCGAGGCGGGCCAGCTGCTGCAGGCCAAGGGGCATCGCTTCTCGGCCGAGGCGCTGCTGGGCGGCGACACCGAGGCCGCGACCCGCTATCTCGGCGGCAGCTTCGCCACCATTTACCTGTCACCCAGCGACTATCACCGGGTGCATATGCCACTTTCCGGCACCCTGACCGAGATGGTCTACGTGCCGGGCCGGCTATTCTCGGTCAACGCTGCCACCACCGAGCATGTGCCGGGCCTTTTCGCCCGCAACGAACGCCTGGTGTGCCACTTCGATACCGAACACGGCCCCATGGCCATGGTGCTGGTGGGCGCGATGATCGTCGCCGCCATCGAAACCGTATGGGCCGGCCAGATCACGCCCCTGCCTCATGGCGCAGTACAGCGCATTCGCTTCGATACCCCAGTGCGTCTGGAGAAGGGGCAGGAGATGGGCCGTTTCAAGCTTGGCTCCACGGTGGTGATGACCTTCGCCGAACCGGTGGCCTTCGCCGACAGGCTCGACCCTGGCGCCAAGGTGCAGATGGGAGACTCGCTGGGTGAGCTGAATCACTAGTATCAGGGCTTTCCCGGCGTTAAGTCTTCGCGGAGGCGCTGTGAATCCCTCCCTGGGCGCTACCGATGCCCTGCTTCGCTCTCGCATCCTGCTCCGCTTGCAGGACCGGTGCTGGCCATCCATGGCCAGCCCGTTCGAAGCTGTGCTTCTCACCCATGGCATAGGACCTCCGCTTCGACTTACCCCCGGCGCCCTGTCCTCGCACTTCTAACAGCGCGGCGTGGCGAAGGCCATGACCTCCGCCACGCTCTCCTTGCCCAGCGCCAGCTGAATCAGCCGGTCGATGCCGAGCGCAACACCGCTTCCCTCGGGCATGCCGTGCTTCAGCGCCGCCAACAGCCGCCGATCGACCGTGACCTCGGGCAACCCCGCCGCCCGCCGGGCGGCGTTGTCCTCGGCAAAGCGCGCCGCCTGCTCCTCACCATCGGTCAGCTCATCGTAGCCGTTGGCCAGCTCCAGCCCCTCGAGATAGAGCTCGAAGCGCGAGGCCACCCACTCGCCATCCTCCGGGTCGCGGTGACGCCGCGCCAGGGCCGCCTGGCTGGCCGGATAGTCCACCACCACATCGATGGCGCCCCGCCCAAGATGCGGCTCGATCTCGAGGCTGATCAACAGGTCCAGGCAGTCATCGCGGCTGGCATCAGTCATCTCGAGCCCGCCCCTATCCTCGGCCAGGCGGCGCAGCTCGGCCAGCGCCACACGAAAGGGGTCGATGGCGAGGTACTCACGAAACAGCTCGCGGTAGCGGCGTCGACGCAGCGGGCCCGGGTTATCCCCAGATCCTCGTCCCAGCACGCACCTCACCAGCTCCGCGGTCTCCTCGATCAGCCCTTCGAGGGACATGCCGGGGCGATACCACTCCAGCATGGTGAACTCGAGGTTATGGCGCCGCCCGACCTCGCCATCACGAAAACAGCGTGCCAGCTGGAAGATCGGCCCCGCCCCCGCCGCCAGCAGCCGCTTCATGGGAAATTCCGGCGAGGTCTGCAGCCACAGGCGCTCGCGGCCAGCGGGCGTGGTGGCCGCGGCCGAGAGCGAGGCCAGGTGCAGGTCGGTGCTGCCGCCGTGGCCCAGCACCGGCGTTTCCACCTCGAGCACACCGCGCGCGGCGAAGAAGCCGCGCACCTCGGCCAGCAGACGAGCCCGCTCGCGCAGGGTCGCCATAGTGGCAGTAGGCTGCCAATCGATAACTGACATGGTGAGTACACCCAGGGAGGGGGGATTCGCCTGATACGGCGGGCTCCTGCGGATAAGTCGTTACCCCATCCGTTGTAGGAGCCCGACTTGTCGGGCGATTGTCGGAGGCCGCAGCTGGTCGCCTTCGGCGCCAATCGCGCGATGAATCGCGCTCCTACGGGAGGTCGTCAACAGACGTGTTGTCGAGAGATCAAGCCCGGCTGACGTACTCACCGCTACGCGTATCCACCTTCAGCACCTCACCCTCGTTGATAAACAGCGGCACACGCACCACGGCGCCGGAGGAGAGCGTGGCCGGCTTGGAACCGCCCTGGGCGGTGTCGCCCTTGAGGCCGGGGTCGGTCTCGGTGACCTCGAGCTCGATGAAGTTGGGCGGGGTCACGCTGATCGCGTTGTCGTTCCACAGCGTGATGGTGTAGACCACCTGCTCCTTGAGCCACTTCTCGGTATCGCCCAGGGCCTTCTTCTCCACCGGATACTGTTCGAAGGAGCCATCGGTCTTCATGAAGTACCACATCTCGCCATCGTTATAGAGGTACTCCATGTCCAGATCAAGGACATCGGCGCCTTCCAGGCTCTCGCCGGACTTGAAGGTACGCTCCCAGACGCGGCCGGTCATCAGGTTGCGCAGCTTGACGCGGTTGAATGCCTGCCCCTTGCCGGGCTTGACGAACTCGTTCTCGACGATCGAGCAGGGATCGCCGTCCAGCATCACCTTCAGACCGCCCTTGAATTCGTTGGTAGAATAGTTAGCCATCTTCACTCACTCATGGTCGAGCGCGCCCACGGAGACCCCGCGGCGCGCTGGGAAACGATTTTCGACGAGGCAGGCCAGAACGGTCAGCGCCTCGTTCGCATTGACTGGTGTAACACATGATAACCCGAAGCCCCGCCCCTTTGCAGCGCCACGACGAAAGCGAAGAGAGCAGTCAGAACCGTTCACAGCGAGAGGCGCCGGGGCCTGTCGCCGGACCAGCCTCGAGCGAAGAAGCGTCGCCACTTTCGCTTCCACCCGCCTGGCAGGCGCAGCTGTCTGGCGCCATCCGTGACCCGCGCGAGCTCTGCCGGCGCCTGGGGCTGGATGAGCGCTGGCTACCCGGTGCCGAGGCGGGTCATGCGCTCTTCGAGGTGCGCGTGCCCGAGGCCTTCCTGGCACGCATGCGCCCCGGTGACCCCGACGACCCCCTGCTGCGCCAGGTGCTGCCGCTGGGCGAAGAGGCGCGCCCCACCCCCGGCTATGTCGCCGACCCGCTGGAAGAGGCCGCCCACACCCCGGCCAAGGGGCTGATTCACAAGTATCACGGCCGCGTGCTGCTGATCACCAGCCCCGCCTGCGCGGTCAACTGCCGCTACTGTTTCAGGCGCCACTTCCCCTATGCCGAGAATTCCCCCTCCATGGCACAGTGGGAGGCCAGCCTCGACACCCTGCGTGATGACTCCTCGATCACCGAGGCGATCCTCTCCGGCGGTGACCCCCTGGCGACCAGCGACCGTCGTCTCGCCTGGTTTATCGAGCGCCTGGAGGCCATTCCCCACCTCAAGCGCCTGCGCATCCATACCCGCCTGCCGGTGGTCATTCCCGAGCGCATCGACGCCGAGCTGCTCGGCTGGCTCGGCGCCACACGCCTGCAGAGGGTGGTGGTGCTGCATATCAACCATGCCAACGAGATCGACGAGGCCGTGATCGCCGCCTGTCGCCGCCTGAGCGATGCCGGCGTGACCCTGCTCAACCAGAGCGTGCTGCTGCGCGGGGTGAATGACTCGGTCGAGGCACTGGCTGCCCTCTCCGAGCGTCTCTTCGAGGCCGGCGTGCTGCCCTACTACCTGCATGTGCTCGACCCGGTGGCCGGCGCCGCGCACTTCGACGTACCAGACGACGAGGCCCGCGAACTGGTCGCGGGCCTCAGGGACGTGCTGCCGGGCTTTCTGATGCCGGGGCTGGTCAGGGAAATTCCCGGCGAAGGGAGCAAGACACCCTTGTAGGAGCCCAATTCATTGGGCGTCCTCGGCAGCCGCTATCACCGCCGGGCGCCTGCGGCGCCAATCGCCCGACGAGTCGGGCTCCTACAGGATGCCCTTCACGCAAGGGTGGCCGCGGTGACGTTCGCCGCGGGCGCCTGGGTGGAGAGCTTGCGGTTGATGGCACTCATCACCCCCTTGATCGAGGCGCTGGTGATGCTCTCGTCGGTGCCCACGCCGAAGACCGATTCCCCGTCGATGCGCACCTCCACATACGCGATCGCCTCGGCATCGGAGCCCTGGCCACGGGAGTGTTCGTGATAGTCGATGATCTCCACATCGTGACCGGCGGCCGCCATGGCCCGGATAAAGGCGGCCAACGGCCCGTTGCCCTGCCCCTGGATGGTGCGGCGCTCGCCGTGCTCCTCGATGGTCGCCTCCAGGGTGACCGTCGGGCTATCGGGCTCCGAGGAGAGACGGTGGCTGACCAGGCCGAAGGGTGAGGTCTGCTCGAGGTACTCATCGCAGAAGGCCTGGTAGATCATCTGGGAGGTGATCTCCTTGCCGGTGCGATCGGCCACCTCCTGCACCACCTGGCTGAACTCGATGGAGAGACGACGCGGCAGCTCGATGCCGTGCTCCTGCTCCAGCAGATAGGAGACCCCGCCCTTGCCGGACTGGCTGTTGACGCGGATCACCGCCTCGTAGCTGCGGCCCACATCCAGCGGGTCGATGGGCAGGTAGGGAACGTCCCAGGTGGCATCCGGATTGGCGCGACGCTCGGCCATGCCCTTCTTGATGGCATCCTGGTGGGAGCCGGAGAAGGCGGTGAATACCAGGTCGCCCACATAGGGGTGACGCGGATGGACCGGCAGCTGGTTGCAGTACTCCACCTCCCGCATGATCGGGGTGATATTGGAGAAGTCGAGGCCCGGATGCACCCCCTGGGTGTACATGTTCATCGCCAGGGTCACGAGGTCGACGTTGCCGGTACGCTCGCCATTGCCGAACAGGGTGCCCTCCACGCGATCGGCGCCGGCCATCAGGGTCATCTCGGCGGCGGCCACCCCGGTGCCACGGTCGTTATGCGGGTGCACGCTGACGATCAGCGCCTCACGGTTCTTGATATTGCGGCAGAACCACTCGATCTGGTCGGCGTAGTTGTTGGGGGTGCCCACCTCCACCGTGGCCGGCAGGTTGACGATCATCGGCTTCTCGGCAGAGGCACCGTAGGTATCCATCACCGCCTCGACGATCTCCTTGGCGAAGTCCATCTCGGTGGTGGTGAACAGCTCCGGGGAGTACTGGAAGGTCCAGTTGGTCTCGGGCGCCTCCTCCATGCGCTGCTTGATGCGCGTGGTGGCGTCCACGGCGATCTGGATGCACTGGGGCTTGTCGACCCCGAACACCACGCGCCGGAACATCGGGTCGGTGGCGTTGTAGACGTGCACGATGGCGCTCTTCACCCCCTCGAGCGCCTCGAAGGTGCGATCGATCAGATGGTCGCGGGCCTGGGTGAGCACCTGGATGGTGACATCATCGGGGATGCGATTCTCCTCGATCAGCGAACGCACGAAGTCGTAGTCGGTCTGGGAGGCCGATGGGAAGCCCACCTCGATCTCCTTGAAGCCGACCTTCACCAGCAGGTCGAAGAGGCGCTGCTTGCGCTCCTGGTCCATGGGATCGATCAACGACTGGTTGCCATCACGCAGATCGACACTGGTCCAGATCGGCGGCTGCTCGATGCGGCGGTTGGGCCACTGGCGATCGGGCAGATCCACGGCTACGAAGGGGCGGTACTTGGCGGCAGGGTTATCGAGCATCATGGCGGCGTTCTCCTCTGGATATGGGGGCGTCAGGCGTGCTGGCGTTCGGAAACGACAACGCCCCGATGGCCACAAGGCGATCGGGGCGCTGCATGAAGGATCACGGGACGACGGGCATCAACCCAGCGGGAAGATACCGGGACGACCGGGAAACAGGGGGTATAACAGCATGTGGTGACGGGGGTGATTGACATGGTACGACCTCTTGACGACCGGGGCTCCAGCGGGGGAGCAGTGACTCGGCGATGCAGGCGGCATCGCCAGCGCTCAGGCTAGCGCTAGTAGTCGTAGGTCGAGGTCGTACATGGTCTGGTTCATGCCTCTAGAGAATCAGTCCTGAGGCGCGTTGTCAACTCCGCCGCTCAAGCAGTCCCTCCATGCGCGAGAGCTGCTCGCGCAATTCGCGCACATCGTCCCGCAGGCCATGGAGCTCGGCGGCCTCCCCCTCCCCGCTCTCGATCTCCATCTGCACGCTCTCCTTCTGCATCACGTCGAGCACGATGCCGATCATCATATTGAGAAAGATGAAGGCGGTCAGGAAGATAAACGTCAGGTAGTAGAGCCAGCTCCAGGCATACACCTCCTGGGTGGCATACATCACGTCGGTCCAGTCCTCGAAGGTGGCGATACGGAACAGCGTGAGCATGGCGGTGGCGATATTGCGCCACAGGAAGTCGTCCACATCGGCGAACAGGAAGCTCCCGATGGCCGCATAGATGTAGAAGATGATGAACATCAGCAGCGCCACATAGCCCATGCGCGGAATCGACTTGACCAGCGCCGCCATCAGCATGCGCAGCTCGGGGATCATCGACACCAGGCGTAGCACCCGGAAGATGCGCAGCAGGCGAGCCAGCAGCACCATCTCCGAGTCATCCAGCGGGATCAGGCTGGCGGTGACGATCAAAAAGTCGAAGACATTCCACCCCTGGCGGAAGAAGTCGCGCAGGCGCTTCTCCGCGGCCATGCGAATCAGGATCTCCACCAGGAAGAACACGGTGACCGCCACATCCAGCCGCAGCAGCCACTGTTCGAAGCGGCTGGTCTCCTCGTAGGTCTTGGCGCCGATCAGCAGCGCCGAGAGGATGATGATGGCGATGACCGCGGCCTCGAACAGCTTGTTGGCACGCAGTCGTTCGAAGTGGTCGCGCCAGGTGTCAAAGCTCGCACTCACGCGCCCTTCTCCTCCAGATCGCCCTGGCGGTAACCGATCAGATAGAGCACGGCATCGAGGCCCAGGGTCGAGAGCGAGTGCCGTGCCTGGGCACGCACCAGCGGCTTGGCGCGAAAGGCGATGCCGAGCCCCGCGGCGGCCAGCATCTTGAGATCGTTGGCGCCATCGCCCACGGCGATGGTCTGCTCCATGGCCAGCCCCTCACGGGCGGCGATATCGCGCAGCAGCTCCGCCTTGCGATCGGCGTCGAGGATCGGCTCACGCACCTCGCCGGTTACCTTGCCATTCTCGATCACCAACTCATTGGCATGGACCTCATCGAAGCCGAGCCGCTGCTGCAGATGACGGGCAAAGTAGGTGAAGCCGCCAGAGAGAATGGCCGTGCGATAGCCCAGGCGCTTGAGCTGGGTCATCAGGCGCTCGACGCCATCCATCAGTGGCAGCTCCTCGGCGATCTCGGCCAGCACCGCCTCGTCGAGCCCCTTGAGCTTGGCCATGCGCTCGCGAAAACTCTGCTGGAAGTCGAGCTCGCCGCGCATGGCACGCTCGGTGACCTCGGCGACCTCGTCATAGACCCCGTGACGGCGCGCCAGCTCGTCGATCACCTCGGCCTGGATCAGGGTAGAGTCCATGTCGAAGCACACCAGCCGACGATGGCGACGCCAGATGGAGTCCTCCTGGATGGCGATATCCACACCATGCATGGCGCCCAGCGCCAGTGCCTTCTCGCGCAGCGCATCGAGGTCGACCTCATCGCCGCGCAGCCAGCACTCCACGCAGGCGCCCTGAATGCTGTCGTGTTCCTGGGGCACGCCGCCATCCAGCGGCTCTCGGCCGGAGAGGCGATGGATCAGCTCCACCGTCAGGCCATGCTCGGCGGTCAGCGCGCCCACCTCGGCCAGGATGCCTGCGGGCAGATGCGGCGCCAGCAGGGTGAGGATCAGCCGTGGCCGGCTGGCCTGACTGCTCCAGCGCTGGTAATCCTCGGCGCTGACCTGGATCGCCTGGACGTCGAGGCCCAGCTCGTCACCCGCCGCCGACAGCGCGGCCTCGAGGTCGCTGTCGCGGTCTAGGCCCACCAGGGCCTCCAACGACAGCATGCCGAAGGTCACGCTCTGGTTGATATCCAGCAGCCGCGCGCCACTTGCCGCTAACGCCTTGCCCAGTCCGGCCAGCTGGCCCGGCCGTGCCACGCCGGTGGCGCGAATCAAGATTCGTCTTGTCATGTTAACCCCAGTCTTAAGCCGTAGGAGCCCGATTTATCGGGCGAGCCACGGCCAATCGCCGAATAAATTCGGCTCCTACCGCCCTATCATTCGGCGACTTCCAAGCGATCGACCTTCTGCAACCCACGAGGCAGCTTGCTGCCGCGCCGGCCGCGCTCGCCAAGATAATAGGCCAGATCGTTGGCCTTGAGCGTCAGATGACGCTTGCCGGCATGCACCACCAGGCTGGCATCGGCCGGCAATACCACCAGGTCGCGGACGAACTCCTCGCGCCGCGCCGCCCGGGGTCCGGGGATATCGATCATCTTGTTGCCCTTGCCCCTGGCCATTTCGGGAAGCTCGCTCAGGGGAAAGAGCAGCAGGCGCCCCTCGTTGGAGACCGCCGCGACCAGCGTCCCCTCCCCCTCGGGCACCGCCACCGGGGGCAGCACATTGCAGCCCTTGGGTACGGTGAGCACCGACTTGCCTGACTTGTTCTTGCCCACCAGCTCCTCGAGACGGGCGACGAAGCCGTAGCCCCCGTCGGAGGCAAGCAGATAGCGGGTCGCCGATGGCGCCAGCATCACCCCGGCGATATGGGCGCCGGCCACCACATTGACCCGACTGGTCACCGGTTCGCCCTGGCCTCGTGCGCTGGGCAGGTTGTGTGCCTGCAGGGTGTAGGCGCGCCCGGTATCGTCGAGCAGCACCAGCGGCTGGTTGGTCTTGCCACGGGCGGCGAGATGGAAGCGGTCGCCGGCCTTGAAGGAGAGCCCCGAAGGGTCGATCTCGTGACCCTTGGCGCTGCGAATCCAGCCCTTCTCGGAGAGCACTACGGTCACCGGATCGGCCCCCACCAGCTCGACCTCGGAGAGCGCACGGGCCTCCTCGCGCTCGACGATGGGCGAGCGACGCTCGTCACCGTGGACCTCGGCGGCGGCGCGCAGTTCCTCTTCGATCAGGTCGGTCAGCTTGGCCTCGTTGCCCAGCAGCTCCTGCAGATGGGCACGCTCGGCCTCGAGCTCCGACTGCTCGCCGCGGATCTTCATCTCCTCGAGCTTGGCCAGGTGGCGCAGGCGCAGCTCCAGGATCGCCTCGGCCTGACGGTCGCTGAGGCCGAAGGCCTCCATCAGGGCGGGTTTTGGCTCATCCTCCTCGCGGATGATGCGGATCACCTCGTCGATATTGAGGTAGGCGATCAGCAGGCCTTCGAGCAGGTGCAGGCGGTCCTCGACCTTGCCCAGGCGGTGCTCCAGGCGTCGGCGCACCGTGGAGCGCCGGAAGCGCAGCCATTCGCCGAGCATGTCGGGCAGCGGCATCACCCGTGGCCGGCCGTCCAGGCCGATCACGTTCATGTTGATGCGGATGTTCTTCTCGAGGTCGGTGGTGGCGAACAGGTGCGCCATCAGCGACTCGATATCGACACGATTGGAGCGCGGCTCGATCACCAGCCGGGTCGGCTCCTCGTGGGTCGACTCGTCACGCAGGTCGGCCACCATGGGCAGTTTCTTGGCCTGCATCTGGGCGGCGATCTGCTCGAGCACCTTGGCGCCACTGACCTGATAGGGCAGCGCGGTGATCACCACGCTCCCCTCCTCCCGCACATAGCGGGCGCGCAGCTTCACCGAGCCGCGGCCGTTCTCGTAGACCTTGCGCAGGTCGGCACGCGAAGTGATGATCTCCGCCGCGGTGGGAAAGTCCGGCGCCGGCAGGTGCTGGACCAGATCCGTGGTGGTCGCCTCGGGATGACGCAGCAGGTAACAGGTGGCCTCGACCACCTCGTTCACATTGTGCGGGGGAATATCCGTCGCCATGCCGACGGCGATGCCGGTGCCGCCATTGAGCAGCACATGAGGCAGCCGGGCCGGCAGCACCACGGGTTCGTTCATGGTGCCGTCGAAGTTGGGGGTCCAGTCCACGGTGCCCTGGCCCAGCTCGGCGAGCAGCACCTCGGCGAACTTCGACAGCCGCGCCTCGGTATAGCGCATGGCCGCGAACGACTTGGGGTCATCGGGGCTGCCCCAGTTGCCCTGGCCATCCACCAGCGGGTAGCGATAGCTGAACGGCTGGGCCATCAGCACCATGGCCTCGTAGCAGGCGCTATCGCCGTGAGGGTGGAACTTGCCCAGCACATCGCCGACGGTACGCGCCGACTTCTTGTACTTGGCGCTGGCGTTGAGGGCCAGCTCGCGCATGGCGTAGATGATACGGCGCTGCACCGGCTTCATGCCGTCGCCGATATGCGGCAGCGCCCGGTCGAGAATGACGTACATCGAGTAGTCGAGGTACGCCTTCTCGGTATATTCGCGCAGCGAAAGGCGCTCGACGTCGCCCTCCGCCACCTGGATATCCATGGTCATACGGTATGCCCTTGGTCAGGGTGTCCAGAGACTGTCTGAGTAGTACCTCATGCAGTCATGCTATCTATCTCGTAGGAGCGCGATTCATCGCGCAATTTACCCGCTCCCATCGCCGGATAAATCCGGCTCCTACAAGGCGTAGGCGGTTGCCATTATCATCGTAGGAGCGCGATTCATCGCGCGATTTACTCGCTCCCATCGCCGGATAAATCCGGCTCCTACAAGGCGTAGACAGCTGCCATAATCGTCGTAGGAGCGCGATTTATCGCGCGATTGGCGACATTCATAGTGCTCGTGGCTACACCTCTATGTCAGCGAGGTTGCCGTAGTCCTCGAGCCAGCTCTTGCGGTCGGCGGCCCGCTTCTTGGCCAGCAGCATGTCCATCATCTCCATGGTGCCGTCGTCGGCCTCGCGGGTGAGCTGGACCAGGCGGCGTGTCTCGGTGGCCATGGTGGTCTCACGCAGCTGCAGCGGGCTCATCTCGCCCAGGCCCTTGAAGCGCTGGACGTTCACGGTGCCGCGCTTGCCCTCCAGCTTGCGCAGGATCGCCGCCTTCTCGCTCTCGTCCAGGGCGTAGAAGACTTCCTTGCCCAGGTCAATACGGTAGAGCGGCGGCATGGCCACGAACACGTGGCCGGCGTCGACCAGTGCCGGGAAGTGACGCACGAACAGCGCGCACAGCAGGGTGGCGATATGCAGGCCGTCGGAGTCGGCGTCGGCAAGAATGCAGATCTTGTTGTAGCGCAGCTTGGAGAGGTTGTCGCTGCCGGGGTCCATGCCCACGGCCACGGCGATATCGTGGACCTCCTGGGAGCCGTAGATCTCGTGGGACTCCACCTCCCAGGTGTTCAGTATCTTGCCGCGCAGCGGCAGGATCGCCTGGGTCTCGCGGTCGCGGGCCTGCTTGGCGCTGCCGCCGGCGGAGTCCCCCTCCACCAGGAACAGCTCGCTGGCGGCCGGGTCCTGACCGGAGCAGTCGGCCAGCTTGCCAGGCAGCGCCGGTCCCGAGGTGACTTTCTTGCGCGCCACCTTCTTCGAGCTCTTCTGGCGGCGCTGGGCGGCGCTGATCACCAGCTCCGCCAGGGCCTCGGCCTGGTCGACATGCTGGTTGAGCCACAGCGAGAAGGCATCCTTGACCACGCCGGGAACGAAGCCCGCCACGGTGCGCGAGGAGAGCCTCTCCTTGGTCTGACCGGCGAACTGCGGGTCGAGCATCTTCACCGAGAGCACATAGCTGACCCGCTCCCAGAGATCCTCGGCGCTGAGCTTCACCCCCCGCGGCAGCAGGCTTCGGTACTCGCAGAACTCGCGCAGCGCCTCGAGCAGGCCGGCGCGCAGGCCGTTGACGTGAGTGCCGCCCTGGGGCGTGGGGATCAGGTTGACGTAGCTCTCCAGCAGCGGCTCCCCCCCTTCGGGAAGCCACTGGATCGCCCAGTCCACGCCCTGCTCGTCATCGGCAAAGTGGCCGATAAAGGGCGAATCGGGCAGCACCTCGAAGCCGTCGGTGGCCTGGGCCAGGTAGTCACGCAGGCCATCGGCATATTGCCACTCGCTCTCGGTGCCATCGGGCTCCACCAGGGTCACCTTGAGCCCCGGGCAGAGCACCGCCTTGGCACGCAGCAGGTGCTTGAGCCGCCCGATGGCCAGGCGTGGGCTATCGAAGTAGCTGGCCTCGGGCCAGAAACGCAGCACCGTGCCGGTATTGCGCTTGCCCACGCTGCCGATCACCGCAAGCCCGGAGACCGGCTCGCCGTGTTCGAAGGCGATGGCGTGACGGCTGCCATCGCGCAACACCTCCACCTCCAGGCGCCGGGAGAGGGCGTTGACCACCGATACCCCGACCCCATGCAGGCCGCCGGAGAACTGGTAGCTGGCGTTGGAGAACTTGCCCCCGGCATGCAGCCGGGTCAGGATCAGCTCCACCCCGGAGACGCCGTGTTCGGGGTGAATATCGATGGGCATGCCGCGGCCGTCGTCGAAGACCTCGATGCCACCATCCTCGAACAGGCGCACGGCGACGCGGCTGGCGTGGCCGGCCAGCGCCTCATCGACGCTGTTGTCGACCACCTCCTGGATCAGGTGATTGGGGCGGCTGGTATCGGTGTACATGCCCGGGCGCTTGCGCACCGGCTCCAGGCCGGAAAGCACCTCGATCGAGCTGGCACTGTATTGCGTCATGAGTCGTCCGGTTCCTTAATATTGGCTGGCCTGCCACTTGGGCGGCAGGGCGTGACCGCCATGCGCCAGCACCGCCGGCAGGTGTCGAGCGAGTGCCGTGAAGGCGTGGTCGGCCCCGGGGTGCAGCAGCATGCTTGCGCCACGATAGAGCGCGCAGGCATGGGCCGGGTCGAGCACCTCGTCGGCGGTTCCCAGCAGCAGGAGATAGCGCTCGGGGCTCACCGCCTCGGGCGTCAGCGCCGCCAGCTCGGCCAGGTGCCGCTCGCCGATCGTGAACCGCTCGCCGGTATGGTCGTTGACGAACTGCTCGCCCACCCATTCCGCCACCAGATCCGCCGGGCGCACCGCCGGGTTGATCAGCACCCCGGCAAGCGCGAAACGCTCGGCCAGGCAGGTCGCCAGAAAGCCACCCATGGAGCTTCCCGCCACCAGCGGGCGCTCGCCCAGTTCGGACAGGTGCGACTCCGCCAACGCCAGGGCCTCACTCGGCTGGTGTGGCAGCTGGGGCGTGATGCAGGGCACTCCCACGGCCTCGCAGGCGCGTCGCATCAACACGCCCTTGGGCGAGGCGGCCCCGCTGTTGAAGCCGTGAAGATAGAGCACCCCGGTCGCTGGCGCTGGCTGCCTCGAGCCGCTCAGCATACCGCAACACCTGTATAGGTAGCCAGCTTCATAAGGACTCCTCTGCCGCCCAGGCCGCCTCGATCAGGGCTCGCGTGGAGGCATCCATGGTCGCGAGCCCCTCATGGCTCTCGAGGATGCGCTGGGTCTCGCCGGCGATCTTCTTGCCCAGTTCGACCCCCCACTGGTCGAAGGGGTTGATCCCCCAGATCGTGGCCTGAACGAATACCTTGTGCTCATACAGGGCGATCAGTGCCCCCAGGGTGGATGGCGTCAGCTCATCGAGCAGCAGGGTGCTGGAGGGCTGGTTGCCGCGGTAGCGCTTGTGGCCGGGGCGCGGGCCGTCATCGTCGATGGCGTCATCCCCCAGCATCAGCACCCGGGACTGGGCGAAGCAGTTGGCCAGGGTCAGGCGGTGCTGCCCCTTGAGGTGGGCCCGGGTCGCGGCATCCTCGACCCCGTCGTAGCGCCGCAGCGGCGCGATGAAGTCGCACTCCACCGCCTGGGTGCCCTGGTGAAGCAGCTGATAGAAGGCGTGCTGGGCATTGGGGCCGAGCTGGCCCCACAGCACCGGGCAGGTGGCATAGCCGACCTCGCGCCCCTCATGGGTCACCGACTTGCCGTTGGACTCCATCTCCAGCTGCTCGAGATAGGCGGCGAAGTACTCCAGGCGGCCATCGTAGGGCAGGATGGAGTGGGCGCGGATATCCAGGAAGTTGACGTTCCAGATCCCTGCCAGGGCCAGCAGCACCGGCAGGTTGTCCGCCATCGGGGTCTCGCGGAAGTGGCGGTCCATGGCGTGGGCGCCGGCCAGTAGCGCCCGGAAGTTCGGCATGCCAGTCACCAGGGCGATGGGCAGGCCGATGGCGCCCCAGAGCGAATAGCGCCCCCCTACCCACTCCCAGAACTCCAGCTGATGTGCCGGGGCGATGCCCCACTCGTTCATCTTCTCGGTGCTGGCCGACACGCCGATAAAGTGCTGACGCATGATCAGTGCGGCATCCACGCCATCGCTCTCCATCAGGCGAGCCATCAGCCAGTCACGCGCGGTATTGGCATTGGAGAGGGTGTCGATGGTGGTGAAGGACTTCGATGACAGCACGAACAGGGTGGTCTCGGGGTTCAGGCGCAGCAGGTAGTCGGCCAGCTGGGAGCCATCCATGGTCGAGGCGAAGTGCACCTCGATGGTGTGCACGTCATCGGGGCGATAGTCGGTCAGGGCATGGGTCACCATCAGCGGGCCGAGGTCCGAGCCACCGACCCCCAGATTGACCACATCCCGGATCGGCTTGCCGGTGGCGCCTCGCCACTGACCGGCATGAAACAGCGCCACCATCTCTGTCATGCGCTCCAGGGTGCGGTGGACCGCGGGTACCAGGTCCTCCCCCTCCACCACCAGCGAAGCCCCGACGGGCAGCCGCAGCGCCGTATGCAGGGCCGGGCGATCCTCGCTGACGTTGACTCGCTCGCCGGCGAGCAGGCGCTCGATCGCGCCAGGCACCCCGGCCTGCTCGGCCAGGGCCAGCAGGTGCGTCAGAGTCTCGGCGGACCAGCGCTGCTTGGAGAGGTCCAGGGTGAGGCCCGCGGCATGGCGGGTAAAGCAGGCCTGACGATCCGGCTCCGCGGCAAACAGCTCACGCAGGTGGCGTTGGCTCACTTCAGCGGCATGCGCCTCGAGCTCACGCCAGGCGGCGCTCTCGTTGATCATCCTTCTCCTCCTTGAAAGCGACGGGTGCGAGGGCGAGGCGGCACGCGTAGAATGGCGCTCGTTTCCGTCTATCTGGCCCGATCATGAGTGACGCATCTTACCGTGACGCGATCTTTTCGACACCCCTCGACCGGGTGGCCCGCTTCTCCTTTGACGAGCGAGTCGTCGCCTGCTTTCCCGACATGATTCGCCGCTCGGTGCCGGGCTACGGACAGATACTCGGCATGCTGGGGCTGATCGCCCAGCGCCACCTGCGCCACGGCGCCCGGGTCTATGACCTGGGCTGCTCGCTGGGTGCCGGGGGCCTGGCCCTGGCCGGCCAGCTCGCCCCGGGTGCCTTCCGCTACACCGGCGTCGACCTCTCGCCGGCCATGGTCTCCCGCGCCCGGGAGACGCTGGCCGCCGAGTGTCCCGACCACGCCATGGAGGTGCTCGAGGGCGATATCCGTCAGCTGGAGTATCAGCCGGCGGGCATGATCGTGCTCAACTTCACATTGCAGTTCCTGCCTCCGCAGGACCGCGAGGCCGTGGTGGCGCGCCTGTTTGCCGCCCTGGAGCCCGGCGGTGTGCTGGTGCTCTCGGAAAAGATTCGTGCCGAGGACGAACAGGAGAACGCCTGGCTGGTAGAGCGCTATCACGACTTCAAGCGCGCCAACGGCTACAGTGATCTGGAGATCAGCCAGAAGCGCACGGCGCTGGAGAACGTGCTGGTACCGGACACCCTGGAGGGGCATCACGCGCGCCTGGCTCGAGCCGGCTTCACCCGCTCGCTGGTGTGGTTCCAGTATCTCAACTTTGCGTCGCTGATCGCCTTCAAGGAGTGACCGGTACCGGCAAGGCCGGGAGGACCCATGACTGCAGTGCTCAGCGGCCTGCTGCTGGTGGCCGCCCTCGCCTGGGTGGCCACCGCCTGGTGGCACAGTCGCAAGCCGCTTCCTCCGGGCCTGCACGTGATCGGCCCCTGGCGCCGCGCCGAGGCGCTCGCCCTGTTGCTGGACGAGGCCTTCCTCGATCCCCGGGGACGGCTGCAGCGCCGCCAGACGATCTTCGCCGAGTGGCAGCGGTTGATCGACCAGGCCCGACGCCTGGTGGTGGTCGACCTCTTCATGCTCGACGACGGCCCGCTGGGCCGCGCGCTCTGCCAGGCCCTGATCCGGCGCAAGGCCCGGGTCCCGGGGCTCGAGGCGGTGGTGCTGGTCGACCCCATCAACCACTGCTACGGCGGTCGCCCCGCCCCCCAGCTCGAGGCGCTGCGCCGGGCCGGGATCCGAGCGGTGATTTGCGACCTGGCCCCGGGGCGCGACCCCAACCCCGCCTGGACGGCGCTGTGGCGCGGCCTGTTCCGCCCCCTGGGCAACTCCTCGCGGGGCGGCTGGCTGCCCAACCCGTTGGGCGCCGGGCGCGTGACCCTGCGTAGCTACCTGGCCCTGCTCAATTTCAACGCCAACCACCGCAAGACCCTGGTGGTGGACCACGGCGACGGCTGGCGGGCGGTGGTGAGCTCGGCCAACGCCGACAGCGACAGCCGCGACTACCGCAATGCCGCCCTGCGCCTGGCCGGCCCCGCAGCCCTGGACCTGCTGCATAGCGAGCTGGCGCTGGCTCGCCGCTCCGGCCTCCGCGCTGCGCCCCGCTGCCCGGCACCGCCGGCTGCCGGGCCCCTGCCCGCCCTGCCCCGCCTGCGGCTGCTCACCGAAGGCGCCATCCGCAATACCCTGCTGGCCCTCATCCGCGAGGCCCGATCCGACGAGACGCTCGACCTCTGCGCCTACTACCTGGCCCACCGCCAGGTGATCCGCGCCCTGGTCGCCGCCCGCCGTCGCGGCGTGACCCTGCGCCTGCTTCTCGATCCCAACGACAGCCATTTCGGCCGTCCGAGCCCCGGCATCCCCAACCGCCAGGCGGCCCACGAGCTGGCCCGTGCCGGGCTGGCCATCCGCTGGAGCGGCAACGCCCGGGCTCATGCCCACGGCAAGTGGCTGCTGCGCCACGGCGGCGGGCGCCCCGCCACCCTGTTGATCGGCTCGGCCAACCTCAGCCGACGCAGCCTCGACGACCATAATTTCGAGGCCAACATCCAGCTGGAGGCCGCCGGCGACCACCCGGTGATTCGCGCGGCGCAGGACAGTTTCGCCCGCTACTGGCTTAATCGGCGCGGCGAGCTCCATAGCCGCCCCTTCGACGCATGCGACGATGCCACGCCCTGGCGCTACTGGCGCTACCGGCTGATGGAGGCGACCGGCTGGTCGACGTTCTAGCTTCCCCCTTTGCCCAAACAGTTGACCGCAGCAACATGACAACGAGTTGCTATATTGGTGAATAGCTGCCACATTGGAAACCAGTTGTCATCATGCTCGAGGAAGAGAGTCGATGCGTACAGACGAGGGCGAGCGGTTGACCCGATTGATCCTGGCAGTTTTTCGGACCAATGGTCGCTTATTGGCGGCCGGCGATGCGCTCGTCGCACCGCTCGGCCTCACCAGCGCCCGCTGGCAGGTCCTGGGGGCGATTGAGCTGGCTGCCACGCCCTTGACCGCCCCGCAAATCGCCCAGCGCATGGGTATCAGCCGACAGGGCGTGCAGAAACAGGTCAACCTGCTGCTGGAGGAAGGGCTCCTCGAAGCGCAACCGAACCCGGGGCACAAGCGCTCTCCGTTCTATCAGCCGACCGATCGAGGCCAGCAGACGCTGGCGGAAGTCGACGAAGTCCAGGCGCGTTGGGCCAACCAGCTTGCGGCCGACCTCCCTGCACAGGACCTGGAAGCCGCTGTGCGTGTCCTGCACACGCTCGCGGATCGCCTTGACTCCCCCCCTTGATTGAGGACGTCCCCATGAAACCTGCATTGCATGCCGGCGCTGGTGCCATCGCGACACTGACGATTCTGACGTTCTGGATGTCGACCGCTGTCTCCGAGCTCTTTCTCTCGTACGAAGCGATCGCCTCGGTCAAACGCGCAATCCTCTATGGCATGCTCGTGTTGATACCGGCCCTGGCCATGACCGGTGGCAGCGGCTTTTTCCTGGCCAGGGGCCGTCAGGGACGCATCCTCGACACCAAGAAGAAGCGGATGCGTCTGCTCGCGGCGAACGGTCTGCTGATCCTGGTTCCCGCCGCCTTCTACCTCGACAGCAAGGCTGCCTCTGGCGAATTCGACCAGCTCTTCTACGCCGTTCAGGTCGTAGAACTACTGGTCGGACTGATCCAGCTCACCCTTCTGGGCCTCAACTTTCGTGACGGCCTTCGCCTGATGGCTGGCCAACCGATCGCGCAGCCCCCCCGCTGAGAAACGCGCCATGACCTACCAGCTACTGAAGTTCGCCCACCTCCTCGGTGCCATTCTGATGGGGGCGGGGCTGATCGGTGTCTGGTTTGCCGATATCCGGTCACGTCAGTTGCGCGAGCTGGGTCCGTTCGCTGAGGCGGTACGCAACATTGCCGTCTTCTATGACGGGCTTGTGGTCCCGGGCGCACTGCTGCTGCTCGGTTCCGGGGCCTGGATGATCATCCGCTACTACGGTGGCGCCGCACTCCTCACCTTACCGTGGCTCGGCGGAATGGTGTTGCTTTTCTCTCTGGAGTTTATCGAGGGGAACACCGTCACGCGCCTGTACTTCATGCGCCTTCGCCGCATGACCAGGGAGGCCCTGAAGCAGGGACGGATGACGCCAGAGCTAGAACGGGAGCGGGGCAAGGTCGTGCCGACGTTCACGCACTACCTCGATCTGCCCATTCTCATCTTGATCGTGGCCCTCGGTGCGATCCGTCCGAACAGCTGGACGCTGTTCACAGTTGGTACGGTCCTTTCTGTTGCGATTGGTGCGTTTCTGACGTGGTGGATCCCACGGCTCTACCCTTGGGGTCGATAGCGTCTGTCCTCCTCTCCTACCTTCACATTGTCTCCTGGTCATCAGGTGTAGCCCTCGTCTTCAAGGAAGGCGGCAATGGCATTCGCGAAGCCGGCCGGGTTGTCCTCTGGGGCAAAATGGCCGGCATCAGGATGCGAACCGTCCCGGGATTTCGGGAGGCTTCAGACTTCGAGAGTATGGAGTCATATAACCAACGACGGTCGTCATCCCCGGATCCCATCCGGTACACTACGCCGCGGTGCCCCGGCAGTCGCCCTGCCGCAGACCGCCACGCAGACGCCACGCAGACGCCACACGAGGCCTGAACCATGCCGATTGCCGCCGAGCACCGCGAGCTCTACCAGGCCCTCCTCGATCAGGGGCTCGACACCTGGCTGGCCCGACTACCCGAACAGCTCGCCCGCGGCCTCGACCGCAAGCGCCACGGCGACCTGCCCGCCTGGGAAAAGGCGGTGACCAAGCTGCCGACGCTTCCCGATGCGCGCGAGGTACGGCTGGATAGCGATACCGTCGCGGTCAATATGGAACTCCCCACCAGCCAGCGCCGCCAGTGCGAGAACCTGCTCAGGAAGCTCGCCCCCTGGCGCAAGGGCCCATTCTCACTGGGCGGGATTCATATCGACAGCGAGTGGCGCTCCGACTGGAAGTGGCAGCGCGTCGCTCCTCATCTGGCGCCGCTGGCCGGCCGGCGCATCCTCGATGTAGGCGGCGGCAGCGGCTACCACGGCTGGCGAATGGCCGGCGCGGGGGCCGCCTTCGTGCTGGTGATCGACCCCTCGCCGCGTTTCTTCTGGCAGTTCCGGGCGGTACGCCACTTCGTCGGCGATGCCGATGGCCTGCGCACCCACTTCCTGCCGGTGGGCATCGAGGAGGTGCCCAAGAATCTCGGCTTCTTCGATACGGTGTTCTCCATGGGCGTGCTCTACCACCGCCCCTCCCCGCTGGAGCATCTGCAGCAGCTCAAGGAGGCGCTCCGGCCCGGTGGCGAGCTGGTGCTGGAGACGCTGGTGGTCGAGGGGGATGCCACCACGGTGCTGCTGCCCGGGGAGCGCTACGCCGCCATGCCCAATGTCTATTTCCTGCCCTCCTCCGCCGCCCTCTGCCACTGGCTCGAGCGCTGCGGCTTCGAGAACATGCGCGTGGTGGACGAGGCGGTGACCACCACCGACGAGCAGCGCGCCACCGACTGGATGACCTTCCAGTCGCTGACGGACTTTCTCGATCCCGACGATCCGAGCCGCACTCGAGAGGGCTACCCGGCACCGCGCCGCGCGGTGATCATCGCCAATCGGGCGGGGTGATCTGCCCCGCCGCCACAAGCCGCTCGACGACACGCTCCGCCATGCCGGCACAGCGCGCGCCATCGAAGGGAAAGACCTCGCCAAAGCCTCCCTTCATCTTCACCTCCAGGCGGGCACGCAGCTTGCGACGCGCCCGAAACAGCCGCGTCTTGATGGTCGCGGGGTTGATGCCCAGGTCCCGAGCGATGGCGAAGACCCCCATGCCCTCGACCTCGTGCATCAAGAAAGGCAGCCGGAACTCCGGCGCCAGCTCGTCGAGGGCTTCCTCCAGCAGGGCTCGAAACTCCCGGCGACCGAGCCCCGCCTCGAGGGCGTCGGGACCGATACCGGGAAAGACCACCACGGTGTCATCGGTATCGCCTTCATCCACGGTGTCGTACTCCTCCAGCGGACGCCGGCGACGCCACTGCATCCTGGCCTGGTTGATCACGATGCGGGTCAGCCAGGTGGAGAATCGCGCCGTGCCACGAAAGGTATCGAGCCGCGTGAAGGCCGCCACATAGGCCTCCTGCACCGCCTCCTCCGCGGCGGCATCGCTGTCCAGCAGGCCACGCGCGACACGAAACAGCCGCGGATTGAAGCGTCGCACCAGCTCCCGCACCGCCGCCTCGTCGCCGCGCCGCGCCCGGGCAACCAGTTCGCTCTCTGCCTCACCGACTAGCGCCGGCACCAACCACTCGGGCGACTCAAGACCGCGCAGACGATGTGTCATGCAGCCTCCTCCGGCATCACCTGGCCGTGTACAAGAATCCGCTCCACCGACGGCAGCGCCGCGGCGGCGTGATCCGTCTCGACGACCGCCCCCTGCCATCCCGGAGTCTCCGGGGTGCCCACCACGATGCGCCCCACCATGCCCGCCCGCTCATGGGGCAGGCAGTAGTAGTCATAGACCCCCGGGGCATCCAGCACCACCTCGAAGGTGTCACCCGGCAGCAGAAACCCGCTGTGAAACGGGACGGCCGCATCGGGAATGCGCTGCGTTCGCTCGAAGTTCGCCGGGTGATAGCTCGTGGCCGTATGGCTGTTGCCGGGGTCTCGATTGACGAAGCGCACGCGCGTCGATGGCGCCACCGCGATTCCCAGTGGCGCAAACCACACCCGCTCGCCGCGCGCCGTGCCGAGCATGGCGATCTCGACCTCATGTGCCGGCTGGGCGATGGCCAGGGGCAGCGCGGCCAGAGCGGCGATGCCGCCGCTCATGGCCAGGAAGCGGCGCCGAGTCAGGCTCATGGGGTCAGCCTCGCCTTCGCCTCGCTGTCGTGGAACAGCACGACATGGGCATGGGGCTCATCCACGCCGGGATGGCCGGCGTTATAGTAGATATCCACCGACTCGACAGGATGCAGGCCCACCGCCATATCATTGAAGGCCGCCCCCTCCTCCAGCGCGGCCAGCGGCGTCATGTAGACGGTGGCCGACAGCTGCCCCTCGCGATCATAGGCCAGGAAGGGACCGGCCGGCAGGGTGTCGGGGTCGACGAAGAGCGTACCGAGCCCGGGGATAAACTCCGGCAGCGGCAGCGCATCACTCACCTTTACATAGGGTGATGCAGGCGGCGCCTGACGCAGCGCTTCTTCATCATGGGCCACTGCCTGTGAGCAGAGACCGCCCAGCAGCCCGGCTACTCCCAGCCCGATTGTCAGTGTCTTGAAGGTATTCATGGTGACGCCTCCCTCCAGCGGGTTGATGATGCGCGCCAGCGGCGCATCTACCCGTTGGTTGCAGCAGCCCCGCAAAGGGTTTCCACCCCATCACATGAAACCGAGTCGTGGCCTGTTCAGGGAACGAGATTATCGTGCCGAGTGACGAGGAGGGGGGAAGCCACCGGGACCTTGGAGCCGGATAGGGAGGTATGCCAGACTGAAAATCCCCCTACCAGCAAGCAAGGAGAGCAAGATGGGTGTTCTAGCATGGATACTGTTCGGCCTGATCGCTGGTGTGCTGGCCAAGTGGATCATGCCCGGCAAGGACCCCGGTGGCATCATCGTCACCATCCTGATCGGCATCGGCGGCGCCTTCGTGGGCGGCTGGCTGGGCTCGATGGTCGGCATGGGTTCCATGGGCGACTTCAGCCTGGGGAGCTTTGTCACCGCTATCCTGGGTGCCCTGGTACTGCTCGGCGCCTACCGCATGATCAGCAAGTGATGCAGCGACCGGCCCGGCCGGCAGACAACACGAGAGCCGCTCATCGGAGCGGCTCTTGTGTTGCTGGGTGGCCTCGCCCGCCTGCCGTTCATCCCGGGCCCGGCCTTCAGCGCCTGAGGATTACCAACCAGCGCCCCAGGTTGAGAATGCTCGACAGCGACGCCGCCACATAGGTAAAGGCGCAGGCGGTCAGCACATGGCGGGCACCGGCCATGTCGCCGGGCGGGATATACTGCTTGAGCAGTGGCAGGGCACGCTGGAAGCTGGCATCGAACTCCACCGGCAGGGTCACCAGGTGTACCAGTGCGGCGGTGCCGAAGCTGATCACCGCCGCGGCCACCACGATGGCAAGCCCACCGGGCAGGCGGGTCAGCACGAACAGGAAGGGCGCGGCCATCATCAGCAGCGCGCCGAGCTTCTCGGCCCTCTGGGCCACCGCGACCAGGCGCGAGCGCGCCAGCAGCGGCGCATAGCCCTGGTGGTGCTGGATGGCATGCCCCACCTCGTGGGCCGCCACGGTGACGGCGGTGAGGGAGCGCCCCCGGTACACCTCGGGGGAGAGCCGCACGCAGCGCGCCTCGGGGTCGTAGTGATCGCCCCGCTCGGTCGCCTCCACTCGAACGCCCTCGATGCCGAGGCGGCGCAGCAGATGCTCGGCCAGCTCCGCCCCGCTGCCGGGATAGTCATCGCGCCCCCGTGCATGACGCTTGAGCACCCACTGGGCCCAGACATTGGGCAGCAGGAAGAGAGCCAACAGCAGAACGATCACCAAGACGATCATCACGGGCACCCGAGCAAACTGGCGATAGAGACCTTCAGGGTATCAGGAGACGCGACTCGCCAGGAGGCTGATCACGCCGGATCGTCTTTACAATCGGCGATATCCCGTCGCACGGCCTCCACGCCATGGGAGGAGATATAGCCATTGGCATACGCATGCTCCGCCATCAGATTGCTGTCGGGGGCCAGCACCAGCTTGCAGGGAGTATGGCGAATCTGGTCGCGAAGCCGCTGGATGGCGCGTTCACGGCCCGGCTTGTTGTCTACCCGGCGAATGTAGATCGCCTTGATGCGGTCGGGGTACGCCTCGACGACCTGGGTATAGATCTCGGGGTCATGCTGGCCACTGTCACCGACCAGGATGCAGGGCATCTCATCGAACAGGGCCAGCATGCGCGCGATCAGGTCGCGCTTGTGATCCTCGGCACGCCTCGGCCAGGGGTGGCGCAGGGAGATGCCCCACTCGCGCATGAACAGGATCGGCCCCACGGGAATATGGTTGAGCTGAAAGAAGGTCTCCAGCACCTCGTAGATCGCCCAGGGGCCGCGGGATACATAGATGATCGGGCGCTGGGCATCTCCCTCTGCGCCACGATGCAGCGCCTGGTAGAGCGAGGCGGCACCGGGAAAGGCGGTGCGCCGGTGGGGCTTTTCGACGAACAGCCGATACAGCATGCGCAGCTTGTCGGCAACGCCCGTGTACATGACCGTGTCATCGATATCGCTGATTACCATCAGATCCGTTTCGGGCAGCGCCACGAAGACATCGACACTCGCCTGGACGGGAGGCTCACTGTCTGCCCTGACCACGAGATCCGCCCGGTGCCAGGCGACCTCCTCGGGGGGCGGATGGGCGATGGGCAGCTGGGCATCGAAATAGCCATCCCTGTCCGTGGTGACGGTGACGCTATTGTCGCCGAGTCGTATCTCCACACGGGCATCGGCGTACCCGCGGCGAGCGATCCGCCGCACGACATCGGCGGTGTCGCGCAGCATGCCGCGGCGCGGGATCATCCGCCCGAGGCGTGCCTGACGGAACACCCGGCCCATCAGAAAGACCTGCGTGCGGGAGCCGTACCCTCGATATGGCTGGACCATCATGCCGCCACGGCCATGATCGCGCTTCATGGGGCTGGCGACGGTACGCACCAGCCGCTTGATGAAGTCCAGCACGTGGCGAACGGTCGCGATAGGGGATTTCATGATGCGCAGCCTCTCCTTGTGCCATCCCGACGGGCTGCGCCGCATACTACCCTCCGCTCCCTCGGATTATGGCTCTCGGCGGAGCAGCTCGCGCAGGTCCCTGGCCTCCCAGTGGGGGAAGTAGCGGCGTACCAGGGCGTTGAGTTCAAGCTCGAAACCGGCCCAGTCGATATGGCCATCGGCGGGAGTGGCATCCTCGCTTGAATGGATATGGCGAATCATCCCGGCCCCCACGGTGACATTGGTCAGCCGGTCGATGACGATAAAGCTGCCGGTACCGGGACTGTGAGCATAGTCATCCACCGGCACCTCTCCCGTCAATGTCACCCGGCAGCGGGCGATGGCGTTGAGCTCGAGGCGCTCGGCCGGGTGGCGCTCCAGGGTATTGACGTCCACCTGATGATCGATGGCACTCACCTGCCCCGCCACCGAGCGGCCGGCCAGGCGAATATCGACCTGGCGGCCAGGCTCGAGGGGCTGCTCGTGCATCCATACGATATCCGCCTCGAAGACATTCGTGAGCGCCACCTCGGCATCCTCGGCGACGATCCAGTCACCCCGGGAGATATCCAGCTCATCGGCGAGGGTCACGGTGATCGCCTGGCCGGGGAAGGCCTCCTCCAGATCGCCGTCCCAGGTCACGATGCGCTCGACCGTTGAGCTCACCCCCGAGGACAGCACCTTGATCGCCTGACCGGGGCGCAGCAGACCGGCCTCCAGGGTGCCGGCATAGCCGCGAAAATCGAGATTGGGGCGGTTGACGATCTGCACCGGCAGGCGCAGGTCGGAGAGATTGCGATCGCGGCTGACCTCTACCGTCTCGAGCAGCTCCAGCAGCGTCGGCCCCGGCTCCCCCTCCACCCTGTACCAGGGCATGGCGGCGCTGGGATTGACCACGTTATCGCCCTTGAGTGCCGAAATCGGCACGAAGCGGATATCCGGGGCATTGAGCTTCTCGGCGATCGTCTGATACTCGGCGACGATCTCCTCGAAGCGCTCGCGGGAGTAATCCACCAGGTCGAGCTTGTTGACCGCCACCACCAGGTGCTGGATGCCCAGCAGGTCGGCGATGAAACTGTGCCGCCGGGTCTGGGTCTGCACCCCGTGACGCGCATCGATCAGGATGATCGCCAGGCTCGCGTTGGAGGCCCCGGTGGCCATGTTTCGCGTGTACTGCTCGTGGCCCGGGGTGTCGGCGATGATGAACTTGCGACGATCGGTTGAGAAGAAGCGGTAGGCCACATCGATGGTGATGCCCTGCTCGCGCTCCGACTGCAGGCCATCGACCAGCAGCGCCAGATCCACCTCCTCGCCGGTGGTACCGCTCTTCCTTGAGGCCTGGGTAATCGCCGCCAGCTGGTCGTCGAAGATCATCTTGGAGTCGTGCAGCAGCCGACCGATCAGGGTCGACTTGCCGTCGTCGACGCTGCCGCAGGTGATGAAGCGCAGCAGGTCCTTGTTCTCATGCTCATTCAGATACTGCTCGATATTATCTGCTATGAGTGAAGATTGATGGGCCATGTCGATACCCCGGAAAAATGTATAAAGGCGCTGAGCGAAACGTCAGCGAGCGATGGCCAGACAAGGCGAACAGCGGCGAAAGAGCGGAGTTTACGGTAGTAAATGAGCATCTTGAGCCGATGTTCAACGCCGTATGGCCGAGCGCAGCGAGGTTTCGCCAGCGGCTAGAAATACCCTTCGCGCTTCTTCCTCTCCATGGAGCCGGCCTGGTCGTGGTCGATGGCACGGCCGCTGCGTTCGCTGGTGCGGGTCAGCAGCATCTCCTGGATGATCTCGGGCAGTGTTGCCGCCTTCGACTCCACCGCCCCGGTAAGCGGATAGCAGCCAAGGGTGCGAAAGCGCACCCACTTCTCCTCGGGGACCTCGCCCTGGGCCAGCGGCAAGCGCTCGTCATCGACCATGATCTGCATGCCGTCACGCTCCACGACCGGGCGTGGCGCGGCGAAGTAGAGCGGCACGATGGGGATGCTCTCCAGGTAGATGTATTGCCAGATATCCAGCTCGGTCCAGTTCGAGAGCGGGAAGGCGCGGATCGACTCGCCCTTGTTGACCCGGGCGTTGTAGAGGTTCCACAGCTCGGGGCGCTGATTCTTGGGGTCCCAGCGGTGGAAGCGGTCGCGGAAGGAGAACACCCGCTCCTTGGCGCGGCTCGCCTCCTCGTCCCGGCGTGCGCCACCGAAGGCGGCATCGAAGCCGTAGTGATCCAGGGCCTGCTTGAGGGCCTGGGTCTTCATCACATCGGTATACCCGCTGGAGCCGTGATCGAAGGGGTTGATGCCGGCGGCACGCCCCTCCTCATTGGTGTGCACCAGCAGCTCCATGCCCGCCTGCTCGGCCATGCGATCGCGGAAGGCGATCATTTCGCGGAACTTCCAGGTGGTGTCGACATGCAGCAGCGGAAAGGGCGGCGGCCCGGGATAGAAGGCCTTGCGGGCCAGATGCAGCATCACCGCCGAATCCTTGCCGATGGAGTAGAGCATCACCGGGTTGGCGAACTCGGCCACCACCTCGCGGATGATATGGATCGACTCCGCCTCGAGCTGCTTGAGGTGGGTGAGCCGCCGTGGATCGGGCGCGGCAGTCGCCGCGGGCGCCTCCGTGCGCTTGGGGGCATGAAGCAGGGTCATGGCCGGTTACCTCGCATGACATGGCAAAGAAGACAGGGACGCTGTCGATTGTCGATGTCTAGCAGGGTAACGCCGGGCCAATAATAACCCAAAAGAATCAATAACTATCTTTTTATAACTTATACCGAGATATCGACCCGTTCGACCCGCGTCGTCAACGCCTCCCCCTCCAGGTCGATGACGCGATACCCGGGGCGCGCGACCGGGTCGACGGCAAAGTGCTCGCTGCCCGGTAGAAAGGGGTCGATGGTGGAGGGGCAGCCGTAGACCGTGACCTCGCCCTCCTCCAGCGCATGGCGCCCGACGAAGGCCTGGTGAATATGACCACACAGAATCGCCTGGACGTGCGAATGGGGAGCCAGGGCCTGCCAGAACGTCTCCCTGCGCCGCAGGCCGATGGCATCCAGCCAGGCGGACCCTACCAACAGGGGCGGATGATGCATGGCGATCAGTACCGGCCGCGACCTCTCCGCGACGAGGCGACGCTCCAGCGCCTGCAGGGCCGCCGCATCGAGTTCACCGTGGGGCTGGCCGGGCAGATGGGTATCGAGCAGCAGGAGTCGCCAGTGGCCGAGGGTCAGCTCGTCGTTCAGCGGCCGAGTCTCGGCCATGGGGGCGAGCACATCGTGATTGCCGGGCAGCCACTCCCAGGGCGCATCGAGGGTGTCCAGCGTGCGCCGTGCCAGCGCATAGGAGGCGGCGCTATCATCGTTGCTGATGTCACCGGTGACCAGCACCAGGTCCGGGCGTTCCTGGTTGACGGCCGCCACCACCGCCTCCAGCTGGCGCAGCGGCACCCCGCGCCGGCCGCGGGCCTTTGGGTCGGCGCATAGATGAAAGTCGCTGATCTGAACCAGGCGGGGCATGGCAGGCTCCGGGGGATGTCAGCCGCTTAGCGCAGCTCTGGCACGTCGAGGGAGTGGCCGTGGGCCAGGCCGTGCTCGAGCCACTCGCCGAGGAAGCGGTTGAGCTGCAGTTTCTCGTCCGGCTGGTGCATCTGGGCATTGGGGTAGCGATAGCGGCCGTGGAAGTGGCGCTGGCGCTGGAAGTCGGTGACCTCGGCCATGCGTGCATCATGATAGAGATGTACACGCATGCGAGGCGTCTCGAGGTAGTCGTCGAGGATGCCGCGCTGAGTGACCCGCACGATGCTGGTATAGGGCGCGCGCTCCTGCAGCTTGAGGCACAGCTGGCCGACACGGTGGCCATGGCTCACCAGCTCCACCTCACGGCTCTCACCGGGCGCAAGCTCACCCATCAGGCGCAGCAGCCGCAGATAGTTGGCGCTGCACTCGCCCTGCAGGCTCTTCAGATCGGTCACATAGGCGCTTCTCGTCGGCACGCTACCTCCTCGCTCGCAATGAGGCCCGTTCGCCGGCCAGCCAGTGGAAGGCGATCAGGCACATGGCATTGTCGAGTCGTCCAGCCTGCAGGAGTTCCCAGGCCCGCGCAAACGACAGCACGTGCACGCGAATGTCCTCGTGCTCCTCGTCCAGGCCGTGCACCCCGCCGAGGCCGCGGCTGTCGACCAGGCCACAGAGCAGGGTGACCCGCTCGTTGCAGGCGCCGGGGCTGGGATAGTAGGTGTGCAGCTCGATCAGCTCGCCCACCTCGCACCCCGCCTCCTCCAGGCATTCACGGCGCGCGACATCGGCAACGCTCTCGCCCCGCTCCACCAGGCCCGCGACGACCTCGAGCTTCCAGGGAGACTCGGGATCATCGATGGCTCCGGCGCGGAACTGCTCCACCAGCACCACCGCATCGCGCTCGGGGTCGTAGAGCAGTACTCCCACGGCGTCGTGGCGCTGGTGCACCTCGCGCACCATGGGCTCGCTCCAGCCACCCTGGAACAGGCGGTGGCGCAGATGCAGGGCTTCCAGACGGAAGAAGCCCTGATGGAGGCAACGCCGCTCGACAAGTTCCACATCGGCACGGGTGAAGTGTGCGGAAGCCAGATCCGGTATCTCGCGCGGGTCACGCATGGCGCTCTCCGGTCACAGGAAAGGCCCCATTATCGTGATCGACACCGGGGATGCCAACCTTGAACGTCATGCCTGGTCAACGACTGCCACAGCCAATCGCGATAGCCCTGAGCCCTCAGAGACTGGTCAGCAGCTCGCGGGCCTCGTCGCGCAGCGCCTCGTCGGAGGCCGTGCGAGACGGCCGAGCCTGCCCTTCCACGGCGCGCCGGGCATGCTCGCGGGCCTCGTCCAGGCGCCCTTCCTCCTTGAGGAAGGCGGCATAGTAGAAGTTGACGTCGATACCATCGGGACGAATCGCCAGGGCCTGCTGGAACATGCGCTCGGCGGTCTCGCTGTCGCCGAAGCCAATCAGGCCACCCGGCACGCGATCGTAGAGCGCGCCCAGGGTGACGTAGGCGGAGCCATTGTGTCCCTGAGGGTCGAGCTCGACCGCCCGCTCCAGGGCGGCGCGGGCGCTCTTGGCACTGGAGAGCGCCCCAAGGCCGCTACGCTCCCGCGCCCAGGAGGCCTCGATGATGCCCTGCCACACCAACGGCACCGCCGCATCCGGGTGCTCCTCCACCAGCCGCTCGGCCTGGCCGGCCAGGGCCTTGAGGCCATCGGCGCGCTCGCCCTCGGGCTGTTCGGTCACCACCCGCTCCCAGTGGTTCTTCATGCCTTCCACCCGCGCCTCCCAGGCCTGGGCGGCCGTCATGGGAAGCACCACCAGGCTCAGGCTGACGCCCAGCCCCATGGCGCTTGTCAGCAGTCGACGTCGTATCATCTCGGCTCTCCTTCGGGTGTTGGTATTGTGATCCCACTCCCGAATGTAACGAACGTTTGAATCATTCGCCAGTCGCTTCCATCTTGGCCTTCGCCATTCGCTTGGCGTATGTTCCCGCCAGATACCGACAGGCAATGAATCACGAGGTACCTTATGAAAGGCCGCAACATGACCCGTTGGCGCGACCCGGCCAAGGATCCACGTCAGGAACCCAAGAGCCACCTGATCACCGCCGAGGGCGCCGAGCGGCTGCGCGGCATCCTCGACCATCTCTCGCGGGTCAAGCGCCCCGCCCTCTCCACCAAGGTGGGCGAGGCGGCGGCCCTGGGCGACCGCTCGGAGAACGCCGACTATACGTACAACAAGAAGGAGCTGAACCGAGTCATCGCGCGCATTCGCTATCTGACCAAGCGGCTCGACGAGCTGACGGTGGTGGACCGGCTGCCGGCGGATACCGGCAAGGTCTACTTCGGCGCCTTCGTCACCCTGGAGGATGAAGAGGGCGAGGAAATACGCATCCGCATCGTCGGCCACGACGAGATCGCCCCCGACAAGCACTGGATCAGCGTCGACTCGCCGCTGGCCAAGGCGCTGCTCGGCAAGCCCCTGGACGAGGAGGTCACGGTGGCTGCCCCCGGTGGCGAGACCACCTATATCATCACCGAGATCGACTATCGCGACCCACAGGCCTGATCAGCGCTTGATGGCGCGATAGACCCGATAGCGACGATCGTCGGCGAGGATCTCGAAGCTGCCGAAGGCTCGCTCGAGCCGATCCGGATAGGGCAGGAAGGCGTTGGCCACGATGATCAAGGCACCGCCGGGGCGCAGGTGCGCCGGCGCCTCGCCGATCAGCCGCGCCGCGGGGCCATAATCGACGGCGCGCTCCTGATGAAACGGCGGGTTGCTGATGATGGCATCGAACTGACGCTCCGCCAGCGCCGAGTAGACGTCACTCTCCAGCACCTCGCCGGCCAGCTCATTGGTCGCCAGGCTGCGCCGGGTCGCCTCCACCGAGAAGGCGTTGACATCCACGGCACTGGCCCGCGCTCCCCGGCGTGCCAGCCAGGTGGCGAGGATACCGTCACCGCAGCCCATATCCAGAAGCTCGCGGCCCTCGAACGGCAGGGTGCCGGGCAGGGTCTCCAGCAGCAGCCGGGTGCCATCGTCGAGCTTGCCATGGCCGAATACTCCCGGGTGGCTGGCCAGGGTCAACGGCTCGCCCTCCAGACCGGCATCGAAGGTGGTCCAGGCCGCCGCCGGATCGATCTCCACGCGGCCGAGACGGCTCTCGAACAGCGAGCAGCGCCGCGCGCTGTCGAGCTTGCGGCAGCCCAACCCGAGGGCGGCCAACACCTTGAGTACCCGTTTGATGCCGCCCTGGTTCTCGCCCACCAGCTGTAGCGGCGTGCCCTCGGGCAGAGTCGCGCACAACCACAGCAGCCACCACTCGCCCAGGGCATGACTCTTGGGCCAGAACAGCACCACCCCGGCCGGGCCAAGCTCGTCATCAACAAGCTCGGGCGCAAAGGGCGAATGAGCGACCCCACCGACGGCCTGCCACGCCTCGCGCAGGCTCAGATCCGCACTGATCGCCACGCCCTGCCCTGCCTCCAGCCAGGCGTCCCGTGGCGGCGCCACCCACCACCAACCGCGGTAGTCGGCGGCCTGGCGCTCCAGCAGCTGGCAGACCGGATTCTCGGCGCGTGGTGTCTCGGCATGCATCACAGGGGCTCCTGGTTTTGTGAAGAAATTGTTGAAGAGGCCGGTGGAGTGGAAGAGCCGGGCCGCACCAGGGTATAGAGCAGATAGCGGCCCAACCGCCAGTGGGGGTCGACCCGGCAGTAGCGCCATTCGAGCTCGAGCAGCCGCTCGCGGTCGTCATCAGTCTGCGGGGGGCTGCGCAGATAGTCATGGAAGACTCGAATGCCCGCCACCTCGTGCACCTCCAGGCCCAGCTCAGCGCTCCAGGTCATGATCTGAGCATGTGTCAGCGGCGAGATCGGCGTCAGTCGACGACGCAGCCCCTTGCCCTCCAGGCGGTCATCCAGGGCCTTCTGCAGGTTACCCTTGACCACATTGGAGAAGCGCAGGGCATCGCGGTTGAAGACCATCAACGAGAGCTGCCCGCCCGGGGCCAGCAGGCCGGCCAGGGTGGCCAGTGCCGCCCGCGGGTCGCCCAGCCATTCGAGCACCGCATGGCAGGCGATCAGCGACCAGGGCCCGGGGGCCTGCTCGGGAAGCGCCTGCAGCGGCGCCGGAACGAAGGTGATCCCGCGCTCGGCTGATGTTTCCAGGAGCGTCTCACGAGCCCGTTCGAGCATCTCGGCGGAGGGCTCGGCCAGGGTGACCGGATGACCCCGCTCGGCAAACCAGCCGCTCAGCTGACCCAGGCCGCCGCCAACGTCGAGGAGCGGCTGGCCGCGCAGGCCGAGCATCTCCGGCAGCAGACGGTCGAGCAGCGCCAGGCGCAGCTCACCGCGCACGCCGCCATAGAGGCTCGCGGCAAACTTGTCGGCCAGGCCGTCGAAGTGTCGATCACCATGGATGGAGAGCGGAGACGATGGAGGCGGAGACGAAGGGACTGTCATGGAGCGACCTTGTACGAAGATGCCGGCATTCTACCCGCAAGCCGCCTCCGGCTCATATCCATAACACCTCGAATCGCTGCAATCCGAGACGGCATCTATCGACGATGACACCTTGCTGCCGGTTCCCCTCGGCGGCGCATTTCTCTATAATGCGCCGCGTGTTGCCCCCATAGCTCAGCTGGATAGAGCGTCCCCCTCCTAAGGGGAAGGTCTCAGGTTCGAATCCTGATGGGGGCGCCACTTCCTGCCTGCTACCTGTAGCATCTGACTGTTCTGGTCACTCCCGACTATTTATTAGCTGCCTATCAGAATGCCCCGCAGGGCACGACTGACCTCCTCGAACTGCTCCACTCGATCAAGAGACCCGTCGGGCCGCTGTGGTCGATGTCGGGATAGCCGCCGGCAAAGTTCCTACAACTTTAGTCGCCTTAAACCCCTATGGCGTTGTTATCAACGCTGCGTCTCGCTAACTTCGTCCTGACGTTTACGTCAGCTGCATGCCAATTTTCCCTATTGGCGTGCACCGCAGGAACAACACTATAAAGCCGGCCTTCACGGCCAAGTGATTCAAGGAACAACGCACGTGACCCAACACAATAAAGTGAAGCAGGCCTCGATCTTTACCGCCTCTGCCCTGGCACTGGCCGTAGCGAGCGCCTCCCACGCAGTGGATTTTGAAGTCGGCGATACCAAGGCCAGCGTCTACGGCTATGCCAAACTGGATATCATCTATGATGTGGATGCCGATATGGGCAACCTCATCACTCATAGCAAGATCAAGCTGGATGGCGAAGAGAGCCAGGACGGGCATTTCAATATGCACGCCTACCAGAGCCGCATCGGCTTCCAGACCACCACCCCGGTCTCCGGCAGCGACCTGGTCACCCGTATCGAGGGCGACTTCTACGGCAAAAACAACAACTTCCGCCTGCGTCACGCCTACGGCTCCTGGGACGGCATTCTGGCCGGCCAGACCTGGACCAACTTCTACGGCTTCGTGGCCGGCACGCCGTCCATCGACTTCCGCGGCCCCCCCGGAGTCGGCAACCAGGCGCGTCAGCCGCAGCTGCGTTATACCGCCGGCAACTTCTCGGCCTCCATCGAGGATCCGGATACTTTAGGTGGTTCAGAAAAGACCGAAAATAATGTTGTCCAGACCTCAGATGATGCCGCCAAGAGCGAGCTGCCCGATGTGATCGCCCGCTATACCGATGCCTCCGGCCCCTTCAAGTACTCTGCCTCCGCGGTACTGCGCCAGCTCGAGTATGATGCGGCAGAAGATGCTGGTGCCACAGTAAGCGATGACTCCGCCTTTGGCTGGGGTATCGCCCTGGAAGCCGCCATGAATGTATCCGAGGCCGTCACCCTGCGCGCCGGCGTTACCCACGGCGACGGCATCGGCGGCTATATGAACGTCAGCCCGCAGACGTCTCCGGCCTACCTGGCTGACAACGGAGACCTCGAAACCCTGGAGAGCACCGGGGGTACCATCGGCGCCAGCATCAAGGCAGGCCCGGGCGCCATCAACGCCTCCTATAACGTCGCCACCGTCGACCTCGACGATGAGGGCATCGATGGCACCGACACCCATGAAACCGCTTACCTGAACTATATCTGGTCGCCGGCCGAACGTATCCAATATGGCATCGAAGCCGCCTGGGCGAGCCGTGAGACCAAGGGTGGCGATGACGGTGACGCCACTCGTATCCAGGGCATGGTGATGTACAGCTTCTAACAAGCTGACCGATGGCGGGTCCGGCCCCGCCATGCTGGCAATAACACCCGACAATACAAGCAGAACGCTTCGATCCTTTCGCCCCGGCCACTGGCCGGGGCTTTTTGGTTTATCCGGCCCCTTCCCGCCGTAAGGATGATCCAGAGCAGGATATTAATTCTTTCTTAACCCGCTGTTTAAACGGAATTAACTGCTCATACCGGCAGAATCCTCAGATCCTTCTTCCCCTTGACTCATATCAAGCTTTTTCCGCTCCTTGCCAGTGGGCCCGGCGCGCCGGGGTGGTTAGCATGACAACCATCGGCGGCAAGCGGAATCATCAAGGAAACCCGCCCGCGTCGCCGAGCCGTTTCCGCCCACCGGGCGTCCCGCAAGAAGGAAAAGTCAATGACAGGTCCTATCGGCCTCAAACACGCCACGCTGCTCGCCGGCGGCACCCTGGCGCTGGCCATCGCCTCGGCCTCCCACGCTGTCGACTTCGAGGTGGGTGACACCACCGCCAGCGTCTACGGCTACGCCAAGCTGGACATGATCTACGACGTCGACAACGAGCTCGGCGATCTGGCCGCACGGCCGCGCATCCTGATCGACGGCCAGGAGGGCAGCGACGGCCATACCACCATGCACGCCTACCAGAGCCGCCTGGGCTTCAAGACCGCTACTCCCATGGGTGGCAGCAAGCTGACCACCATGGTCGAGGTGGACTGGTTCGATAACGCCCCGGAGAGTGGCGATCTGCGCCTGCGCCACGCCTTCGGCAGCTGGAATGGCATCACGGCAGGCAAGACCTGGACCAACTTCGGCAGCCTGCTGGGCAAGACCCCGACCATCGACCTGGCGCCCCAGCCGGGACAGAGCAAGGTGGGTCGCAAGGCGCAGCTGCGCTACTCCTGGGCCAACTGGCATATCGCCCTGGAGAATCCGGATCCGGAAGACTACCGGGACGGGGTTGCAGCCAACTTCAATCCCAAGCGTGGGGTCTACATCGAACATAAAGATGCCAAGACCGGCCTGCCCGATCTAACCCTGCGCTATCAGAACCAGGCCGCCGGCCTGCACTACTCCGCCGCCGCCATGGTCCGTCAGCTTGAGGTCGATGGTGAAGGCATGGATGACACCGCCGCCGGCTATGGCCTCAACCTGGCGGCCCGCTATCCGGCAAGCGACACCCTGACCCTGCGCGGCGCGCTGACCTGGGGCGACGGCATCGGCGAATATATGCAGAACAACCCTTCGGCTCCGGGCTACTGGAATGGGAGCAATATCGAGACCATCGAGGCCTGGGGAGCCAACATCGGCATGAGCCTGACCGCCGGCCCGGGTGCCATCAACCTGGGATACGGTATCTCCCAGGCGGACCTGGATGATGCCCGCGACGCCGGCATCGCCGGGGTGGAGGGCGCCAACGAGCAGTTCGCGGCGGTGCATCTGAACTATATCTGGTCGCCGATCCAGCATGTCAGCTACGGCATCGAGGCGGCCTACCATACCCGCGAGGTGGTCGACGGCCGCGACGGCGACGCGCTGCGCCTGCAGGGCATGGTCAAGTACAGTTTCTAGACCCGCCGATAACGGTACGCTGGCGGCACATGTTAAACAGGCGTCACGACGGAGCCCTGAGGGTGGAATTCAAATCGCCGATATAACGAGCTACAGGTGGGGGAGCATAGGTTAGGTTAGACAGCAACATCCCCGGCCAGTCTAGCCGGGGATGTTGCGTGCACTCACTCGGGAAACAAAGATGAGCGGCAGCTTATGCCGGTCTCAGCGGCGATCCAGCTGTCGCACCTCAAGCTCATAGTTGTTAACGCCGCTCATCGCCGAGCCGAACTTCTGCCCTTTAACGCGAATGGTGTAGCGACCCGGCTGCAGTTCGGTGCGCAGATCGATGTCGCCATCGAAGCCCTCGCCGGCGTCGCTTGCCACCACGCGCCCTTGCTCATCCACCACCTCGGCCTCGATGCGGTAGGTACCCTCGTTGCCGGGGAAGGTGGAGGTGGCGATGGCCACGGTGCCCGCTTCCAGCACCTCGAAGCTCAGCACCTCGCCGCGGGCGCGGATCTTAACGTCGGTGACGACCCGCTCGAAGCCCTTGGCCGGCTCGGCCGCCGCGGTGGCGCCAGTCTCTGCCTGGCTGTCGGCCGATGCGGCCGCCGGCGTGGTAGGTGCAGAAGACTCAGCTGTCGAAGGCTGAGCCTGCGCGCGGGCAGGCTGCGACGCCTCGGCAGACTCGCTGGCCACAGGCGCGGCAATCGGGGCCACCACGTCGGAGCGCCGCACGAAGGCGTTGCGCCCTCCCTCACGACTGGTGCCGGTGAAGGCGATCCCGTCGCCGGCCGAAACGCCTTCGTCGACGTCCACGCCCGCGACACTCACCGAGAAGCTGTTGCCGCCGCGGCGCACCGTGCCGAACTTGTTGCCCTGCACCTGCAGGACATAGTCCCCGGGCTCCAGGCGCTGCTCGAAGCTCAGGCCACCATTCTGGCCAAGCGCCTCACTGCGAGCCAGGACGTTCCCCTCCCTGTCCAACAGCAGCGCCTCGATGCGGTACTCCTCGGACTCCCCGGCCGGCACCCGGCTTTCGAAACGATAGGTGCCGACTTCCTTGACGGTGAAGTCGTGCTCCTGCACGCCGCCGTAAAAGAAGCTGCGGCTGCGGGCGTCATTATCTGCCTGCAGAAAGCCGGTCAGGTCGAGCTGCTTGCCGGATTCGCGGAAGCGCTCCTGCATCTCACTGGCCAGTGCCTGGGAGCCGGCCAGGGCGAGCCCCAGGCTTAGCAGGCCGGCGGTCACGATAGGCTTGTTCATGGAACCTCGCTTGGTCATGCCGGTAATAAAAAAAGCCGACCCCGGAGGATCGGCTTTCGATGTCGAAACCCATCGGGGCAGGGTCAGGCCCTGCGACCGAGTGGATTAGAACAGGTAGACGGCACCCACGGCAACGCCATCTTTTTCGTCGTCTTTACGGTCGTACCAAGCACCCTCGATAAAGGTGTACATGGCGTCGGAAACGTTGTAAGTGGCACCGATCACAACTTCGTTATAGCTCTCATCTTCACGCTCGTTGGGCCAGTCACCGCTGGTGAAGGCGTCATCGGCGGTATCGAGGAAGTTGTCGCCACCCACGTCGACGTACTGGTAGGCACCGTAGATATCGCCCATGCCGTAGCCGTAGCGGGCACCCAGGCCGTAGTAGTTAGTGTCGGCCAGCAGATCGTTATCGGACTCGAAGCGCTCCAGCTTCAGAGCGAGACGCAGGGTGTCAACGGTGTACTGAGCAGTGATGCCATACTGCTCACCCGCATCGAAGTCACCGCCGATTGTGTTGCCGTCAGCATCCGTACCAGTGAAGGTACCGTCGTTGTTGTCCAGATTGTCATAGACAGCCGCGATAGAGAAGGCGCCGGCAGTATACTTTACGCCACCGAAGAACGAGGCATTACTGTCACCATCTTGAGTGACTGTTGCAGTGCCTCCGGTAGAGGGATCAATGGTTGCAGTACCAGCACCCTCAGCATCACCCTCGTACTGGGTGCCAACGGCGAACTGGAAGCCATTCAGCGACGGAGACATATAGCTCAGCTTGTCACCTTCGCGAGTATTCTCGGTACCAACGATACGGCTATTGGAGTCGGAAACGTCGAAGAACTCGTTATTGGTGATCGGATCCTGGATCCAGTCATCGACCAGCGGATCCCAGGAACCCAGGCGAACATCACCGAAGTTGCCCTTCAGACCCATATAGGCCTGATCGCCACTATTCAGACCACCAACATCCTTGGCTTCGTCAGCATCGCCTTCGAACTCGTACTTGAAGTAGCCGGTCAGGCCACGACTGATCACATGCTCACCAGAGAAACCCAGGGTGGAGCCGTTATCGAAGACTTCGTCTTCGGCATCGACGGAGCCATCGTTTTGAGCGGTCTCGATTGACTTGTAAGCAATCTGAAGATTGCCGTACAGGTCCAGCTTAGTGCCGTCCTGGTTGTAAACGGTGGCGGCCTGGGCGCCGGTGGCAACCATGGCGCCGGCAATAGCAGTCGCTAACAGTGTCTTCTTCATCATGATGATGTTCCTTTGACTAGCAGTCTGTTTCGATCGTTTGTTGCCGACCGCTCTCAGGCGATTCGGCAGGCCCGGCCGGTCTGCGCCGGCTCGTCTCGGCTAACCTTCTTCGCGAAGGGTGCCGGTGCGAGCCTCACTTCGGCAAGGCCTTAGTTATATTCCAATGCTCGCAGGAGCAACCTTATACCGGGTCATGAGGGAACGCAAGAAGAAAAAAACACTGTTTTCCTATTTCTTGCCCTCCCAACACGGAACTTTCCTGCAACTACGTAAACACGCGCCTCACGGCGGTTGCTGCATGATGCCTTGCCGATATGACGAACACAAGTCAACGGCTACCAACGCGACATACCGTTGGCACCTAGAGACAGATTAACAACAAAATCAGAGATTTAAGAAGACCTCAGCGACCATTATGCTTGGCCAACAGGGCCGAGAGTTTCTCTTCCATGGTGGCCGGCGCTGCCGCGGAGCCCGACTCGTGAGACGCCGAATCGGGAACATCGGCACGCCCTTTCGGTGTGCCACCCTGTTCTGGGCCCTTGCTCCCAGCCTTTGGCCTAACCTTCGCCTGGGTGGAACCCTTGGCTGACTTGCCAGGGCCCTGATGCTGCCGATTCTGGTGGTTGCGCCCTTTTCCGCTCCGCTTGTCACCCTGCAGATGGTCGAGCTTGCGGTGAGCGTAATTGGCGGCCTGGGCATCTACCTTTCCGGCGGGCTGACCGTCGAGATCGATGCGTTCGGCGCCTTCGCGCATCGCCTTGAGATAACGCGGCAGGTTGACGTAGCAGGCCAGGGCGCGACGCACCAGCTTTTCGGGCCAGGGCTCACGACTGGCCAGTACCTCGTGGATACCGACCATCAAGGGGCGGGTATGCCCCTTGAAGAAGGCGGCGGGATAGCGCACATACCACTCGCCGAGCAGGGCCTGGGGAGATGGCGGCTCGCTTGCCTCCTGAGGGCTGGAAGCCTCGGAGGGTGATGAGACTTCTTCGTTTCGCTCGATAACTCGGGCTCCGACGGGCCTGGCAGCGTCAGCCACACCCGCCTCGCAGGAGCCGGTTGTATCCGCGGCTCGACTCATCGGCGATTGCAGTGTTTCCGATACGGCCGCCTGGTAGGAGCCGGATTTATCCGGCGATTGCGGTGTTTCTGATACGTCTGCCTGATAGGAGCCGGATGTATCCGCGGCCCTGCTCACCGGAGATGCAGGAGTGGAGGAGTCGGCTGACGCCGGGCGGTGGCCGATCAATGCGGAGAGGCCCTGGGAGCGGCGCCCGGGGCGAAAGCCACCCTCGGCGGGCTGGCCGCTGGTAAGGCGTTCATGGAGATGGCGGTTATGGGCCTCCAGCTCGCTGTTCTGCTCGTCGAGCTCGCGGCACTCCTCTTCCAGCTCACGGCACTGCTCCTCAAGCTTGCGACGGCCTTCCTCCAGCGTGCCCTTCGCCTCCTCCAGTTCACGATGCGCTTCGGCGAGTTCACGGTGGGCGGCTTGTGCCTCTGCCAGGCGACGCTCCAGTTCGCCGAGCCGCTGGGCCAGCTCGCCCTGCACACTTTCGGCGTGGCGGCGCGCCCCGCGCTCATGGGCCAGGCGCTCCAGCAGCGATCGGGTGCGCCCATCCAGGGCGTCCAGCAGCGAATGTACGCGTTGCTCGGCCAAACCGTTCTCCTCCCACAGGCTCTGTGATACAGGCAGTGCCATCAAGTCTGTGCCAGATGCGCGCCCATGACAAATGTCTTCAAGCACCGACATTTTCCCGGCGCTACTCTTCGCGACGGCGGTACTCCACGAAATCGTAGGCGGGCTGGCCCTCGGCGGGGCTACCGACCACCCGTTGGACCTCAACCCACTCGGCGGGGTCGATCTCGGGGAAGCGGGCGTCGCCCTCCACCTCGACATTCACCTCCGTGAGGTAGAGGCGGCTGGCGTAGGGCAGCGCCTGGGCATAGATCTCGGCGCCCCCCATCACCATGATCTCCTCCACCCCGTCGATGGTCGCCTGCTGGTCGGCCAGGGTCAGCGCCGAGGCGATATCGTGGCAGACCCGGATACCGTCATGCTGAAAGCTCTGGTCGCGGGTCACCACGATATTCAGACGTCCGGGCAGCGGCCGGCCGATGGAGTCGAAGGTCTTGCGTCCCATCACCAGCGGCTTGGCCTGGGTCATGCGCTTGAAGAACTTGAGGTCCTCGGGCAGGTACCAGGGTAGCGCGTTGTCGACCCCGATCACCCGGTTGCGATCCATGGCGGCGATCATGGCGATGGGCACCAGGGTGTCATCCATAAGAAGCTCATTGCTCACTGGCTCGGCCTGACTCATACGGCGACCTCCGCCTTGATATGCGGGTGAGGGTCGTAGCCCTCGATGGCGATATGCTCGATGCCAAAATCGAAGAGATCCTTGACGCCTGGGTCGAGCACCAGACGGGGCGCCGGGCGCGGCGCGCGCGACAGCTGCTCCTCGGCTTGCTCCAGATGATTGAGATAGAGGTGAGCGTCGCCCAGGGTGTGGATAAACTCGCCGGGCGCCAGCCCCGCCACCTGGGCGATCATCTGGGTCAGCAGCGCATAGCTGGCGATATTGAAGGGCACGCCCAGGAAGATATCGGCGCTACGCTGGTAGAGCTGGCAGGAGAGCCGCCCCTCGGCCACGTAGAACTGGAACAGGCAGTGGCAAGGGGGCAGCTGCATCTCGTCGACCTGGGCGGGGTTCCAGGCGGAGACGATCAGGCGCCGCGAACGGGGATTGACCCGCAACTGCTCGAGCAGACCCGCGATCTGATCGACGTGGCCACCGCGCGGATCGGGCCAGCTGCGCCACTGATAGCCATAGATCGGCCCCAGGTCGCCGTTGGCATCGGCCCACTCGTCCCAGATACGAACGCCATGTTCCTTGAGGTAGCCGATATTGGTGTCGCCGGCCAGGAACCACAGCAGCTCGTGAAAGATCGAGCGGGTGTGGAGCTTCTTGGTGGTCAGCAGCGGAAAGCCGCGGGCCAGGTCGAAGCGCATCTGGTGGCCGAAGAGCGAACGGGTCCCTACCCCGGTGCGATCGTCGCGCTCCACACCATGGTCGAGCACCTGACGCATCAGGTCGAGATAGGGCTGCTCAAGAGCGGGCTGTTCGAAGGCGGGCTGAGTATCGTCGGTCACGGTATCGTCGGGGCGGGTGGCTGGAAGGCGGATTCTACACGTCCAGGGGTGACGATGGCAGGCCCCGCATCGCACGATAAATCGCGCTCCTACGAGATCGGTGGCCCCACATCTCAGCGATGGGAGGCCGGATATCACGCGATAAATCGCGCTCCTACGCCACCTTGGCATCCACCGGTTGGCGGCGCGACCAGGCGATCAGTGCCACTCCCGCGGCGATCATCGGCAGCGTCAACAGCATGCCCATGGTGAACCAGCCGAAGGCCAGGTAGCCGATATGGGCATCCGGCAGGCGGTAGAACTCCACCAGGAAGCGGAAGGCGCCATAGAGCACCAGGAAGAGCCCCGAGGCCAGGCCGCGGCGGCGCGGTGTGGCGGTGACGAGCCACAGCACGATAAACAGGACCGCCCCTTCGAGGGCCGCTTCATAAAGCGACGAAGGGTGGCGCGGCTCGGGCCCGAGGCCAGGGAACGGCATGCCCCAGGGCATCTCGGTCACCCTGCCAGGAAGCTCGCGATTGATGAAGTTGCCGATGCGCCCTGCCCCCAGACCGATGGGCACCAGCGGGGCCACGAAATCGGTAAGGGTGAAGAACGCCAGCCGCTTCTTCCTGGCAAACCACCACATGGCCACCAACACACCGAGCAGGCCGCCATGGAAACTCATGCCGCCATCCCACACCCGCACGATCCACAATGGATCGGCCAGCCACTGGTCGAGGCCGTAGAAGAGCGCATAGCCCAGTCGGCCGCCCAGCACGACCCCCAGGGCGGCGTAGAAGATCAGGTCTCCGATATCGTCCTGGTTCAGGCCGATTCGCGCGGCGCGGTGGCGCCCCAGGAGCCAGGCGGCGACAAAGCCCACCACATACATCAGGCCATACCAGTGCACCTGGAAGGGGCCAAGGGAGATCGCCACGGGATCGATATCAGGGTAGGAAAGCATGGAAATCCTTAAACGCTGGAAGCCGTAAGCCAAGATATAAACACCAAGCCTAGCGGCAAGAGGTTTTCTTAGAGCTTATAGCTTTTAACTTACAGCTTAAAGCTATAACACGAAGGTCAGGCCGACCGAGGCCAGCAGGGCAGCGAAGGCCAGGCGCAGTACACGAGCGGGCAAACGGTGGGCCAGCAGCACACCGAGGCGGGCGCAGGGCACGCTGGCGAGCACGATGCCCAGCAACGCCGGCCACATCACGAAGCCGGTAGCCCCGGCGGGAAGCAGGGCATTGCCCCAGCCGAGCACCGCAAAGGTAGCCGCGCCAAACAGGGCAATCGGAATGCCGCAGGCGGCCGAGGTGCCCACGGCCTGGGTCAGCGGTGCACCACAGCGCGTCAGCCAGGGCACGCAGAGGGTGCCGCCGCCGATGCCGAACAGTGCCGAGATACCACCGATCACCCCACCGGCGGCGGCCATGATCGCCCGTCCCGGTGCCGCGCTGCCGGGGCGGGGGCCGCGCGAGAGGGCCATGCGCACCGCCATCACCAGCACGAATACCCCGAACAGGGTGCCCAGGCTCCCCGCGGAGAGGCCATCGGCGACGAATACGCCGGCAATGGCTCCCAGCAGCAGCCCGGGCAGCAGGGCCAGAAACCACTGCCGGTGGATGCTGCCGCGATGGTAATGACTCCAGGCCGAGGAGGCGCCGGTCACCACGATGGTGGCAAGCGAGGTGCCCACCGCCAGGTGCATGGTGACCTCCGGGGCCACCCCCTGAACACCGAACGCCACGACCAGGGCCGGCACGATGATCAGCCCTCCCCCGACCCCGAACAGCCCGGCCAGGGTCCCGGCGACGGCGCCCAGCGCCAGGTAGCCGACGAAGACCAGCAATAATGTGCTCATGCCTCTGGCTCCGCGAGGTGCTCGGGCAGCCAGCGGGTGACCCGCTCGACCAGCTCCTGGGGGCGATAGGGCTTGGCTAGAACGTCATCCAGTCCCGCCTCGATGAAACGCCGGCGATCATCGTCGCTAACGTTGGCGGTCAGCGCGACCAGCACGCTGCCACTTGCCACGTGTCCGATTCGCTCCTGCTCACGCCAGCGGCGGCTCGTCTCCATGCCGTCCATGCCCTCCATAAAGATATCCATCAGCACCAGGTCGAAGTGTTCCTGCGCCTGACACGCCAGGGCCTCGCTCCCCGAGGTGACCGCGGTGACCCTGAGCCCTTCGCGCTCCAGCACCTGCTGAGCCAGCATCAGGTTGACCGGGCCGTCGTCGACGATCAACACCCGCCCCTGTCGAGCGGTCGGCCGCGTCGAGGACGAACCGCCCTCCCCGACCAAACCTTCGAGCAGCTCATTCATTCCGGCAAGACGCTCGCGTAGCTCATCGACCATGGAGGCATCGGCATCAGGGTTTGATGCATGCTCGCTGGCGAGTTCGTCGAGCCTCAGGCGCAGACGCCGCAGCTCGCGCCCCATCAGGCTCAGATAGTCGGATTTCAGCCGCGACGACTCGCGAGTCCGTTCACGCCCCGCCATCAGCCGGGAAAGCCTCTGCTTGCGGTGGGCGAGATCATCCTGGAGATCACGTACCTGGCGGCGAAGCCGTGCCTCCGTCGCCGTGGGCTCGGCAACGGTGTCCGGCTTCACGGCGTGTGCATCTGGCCGCTTGGCTAGCGGTTCGTCCGGGGCTTTCAGCTGACCCCGAGCCCAACGACACGGCTGCAGCACCACCAGTAGCAGATTGAAGCTCGACCCCAGCAGCAGGGCCATCAGCCAGGTCGAGGCTCCACCGCCGGCATACAGCAGAAGGAGTATACCGACGACCAGCAGGGCCAGCTGGAGCAGTAGCGCCGCCATGATAAGGGGTGAAGGGCGCCAAGCGCCGCGTGCCTCGTCTCGCATGCGTCCTGTTTGCCGTTATCGGGGTGGGGGCTGAGTGTACGCCGGCCCGTGGCCGCTGTCATCGCGGGGTTCCCCGCCCGGTGCCGAGCCGCTAAGCTGGCCGCATGTGCCTGATTGCCTTCGACCATCGCCCGGGCGACGCCTGGCCACTGCGCCTGGTCGCCAACCGCGATGAATTCCACGCCCGCCCCGCCGCCCCGCTGGCCGTCTGGGACGACGCCCCCGATATTGTCGGCGGACGCGACCTGGAAGCCGGCGGCACCTGGCTGGCGGTTCACCGCCGAGGGCGCTTCGCCGCGGTCACCAATGTGCGCGACCCGCGCCTGAGAGTGCCCGACGGTGCGCCGAGTCGCGGCGGCCTGGTCCATGACGCCTTGACCCAGCCCGAGCTCGGCGACTGGCTGGCACACCTGGAGCGTGGCGAGGCGCTGCGCTATGCCGGCTTCAATCTGCTGGCCGGCGATGGCAAACGATTGTGGCACCTGCACCGCGGTTTCGAAGGGGCCTGGCTGCGCGAGGTCCCGCCCGGCCTCCACGGCCTCTCCAATGCCGCCCTTAACACCCCCTGGCCGAAGTTGATCGAGGCCCGCCGGGGGCTCGGCCACGCCCTTCGGCATGGGCGCTGGCCCGATGATGCCCTGGCGGCGATGGCCGACTCGCGCCCCGCCGATGACCACAACCTGCCGGATACCGGCGTGGGGCTCGAGCTGGAGCGCACCCTCTCCTCGCCCTTTATCATCGGCGACACCTATGGCACCCGCGCCACGACCTGGCTGAACTGGCACGCCAGCGGCCGCATGGAGATCGGTGAGAAACGCTTCGGGCCAGGGGGCAAAGCCGAGGGCGAGACCTTTTTGATCGCGCGATAAATCGCGCTCCTACGAGGCCGGGGGCATACCAACTTGCAGGAGCCCGAATTATCGGGCGATCGGTGGGCCATCACGTGATACATCGCGCGCCTACCAGACAGGAGGCCATACCACGAGGCCGGAGGCATACCACCCTGTAGGAGCCCGATTTATCGGGCGATCAATCCCGCGGCGGCATCAGGTGGGCGAGCTCCCATTCGCCAATGCGTTGATTGAGATGGCGGCGCACCTCGTCGGGGCTATCGAGGCGCAGGGTCTGGTCGACCAGCTCCCGAGCATCCTTGAGCGGTACCCGACGGATGGCGGCGCGTACCCGCGGCAGACTGGGGGCGTTCATGGAGAGTGCGCCGAAGCCCATGCCCATCAACAGGATCGCACCGGCAGGGTCACCGGCCAGCTCACCGCACACCGAGACCGGCATCTCGAGCCGGCGCGACTCGCTGGCCAGCAGGGCCATGGCGGAGAGCACCGCGGGATGGCAGGCGTCATAGAGGTCGGCGACCCGCGGGTTGTTGCGATCCACCGCCAGCAGGTACTGGGTCAGGTCATTGCTGCCGACCGAGAAGAAATCGGCCCGCGCGGCCAGGGCATCGAGCTGGTAGAGCGTGGCCGGCACCTCGATCATCACCCCCACCCTGGGCTGCGGCACCACCACACCCTCCTCGCTCAACTCGACGATGGCGCGTTTGATCAAACGCTGGGCGGTGTCGACCTCGTCGACATTGGTGATCATGGGCAGCAGTATCTGCAGGTTGTCGAGCCCCTGGGAGGCACGCAACATGGCGCGCAGCTGGACCATCAGCACCTCGGGGTGATCGAGGGTGACGCGGATTCCCCGCCAGCCGAGGAAGGGGTTGGCCTCCTCGATGGGAAAGTAGGGCAGGTCCTTGTCGCCACCGATATCCAGGGTGCGCATGACCACCGGCAGGGGGGCAAAGCTCTCGAGCTGGTCACGATAGAGGCGGGTCTGCTCCTGCTCGCCGGGGAAGCGTTCGGTGACCATGAAGGGCACCTCGGTGCGGTAGAGCCCCACCCCGCTGATACGCGGCTTGAGCGAGGCCACCGCGTCCACCGCCAGGCCGGTGTTGACCATCAACGGCATGGCGTGGCCATCCGGGGTGCAGCTGGGCAGGTGCTGCTCGTGCTCGAGCACCTCGGCCAACGCCGCCTCCTCGCTGATCATGCCCTCGTAGTGGGTCAGCAGGTCGGCACCGGGACGCATGTATAACCGCCCACGGTGGCCATCGAGGATCAGCTGCTCGCCGGAGAGCCTCGGCAGCGGCAGGTCGACCATGCCCAGCACCGTGGGAATGCCCATGGCACGCGCCAGAATCGCCACATGCGAGGTGCTCGAACCGCGCACCGAGACCAGGCCGACCAGCTTGTCGCGCGGCACCTCACCGAGCAGCGCCGCGCTCAGCTCGTCACCCACCAGGATGGTGCGCTCGGGGTAGATCCGGGGAGTCTGGGGGGTCTCCTCCTGCAGGTGGGCCAGCACCCGACGCCCCAGGTCGCGCACATCCGCCGAACGCTCACGCAGATAGTCATCATCGACGCGTTCCAGGTACTGCACATGGCGTTTGACCACATCGGCCAGGGCGCCCGGGGCCCACTGTCCCTCGCGGATGCGCTTCTCCACCTCCTGGGAGAGCGCCGTCTCGCTGAGCATCTGCTGGTAGACCTCGAACAGCGCCAGCTCCTGGGCCGAGATGCGGCTGGCCAGGCGGGCGCCGGCGGCGCGGATCTCCTCGCGCACGCGATCTATCGCCTCATTGAGGCGGGCGATCTCGTATTCGGCGTCGGTCGGGATCAGGTCGGGCACGCTGTCGAGGTCGGCGGGGGCGGCGATCACCACCGCCTCGCCGATCGCCATGCCCGGCGAGGCGGCCACGCCCTTGAACTGCACCTGCCCCTGCAGGCCAGGCCGGGTCAGGTTGCCGGTGACCAGGGCATGGGCCAGCACGCCACCCAGTTGAGCGGCCATGGTCACCAGAAACGCCTCGTCCTCCTCGCCGTAGCGGCGTTTCTCGGCCTGCTGTACCACCAGCACGCCGAGCATGCGGCGCTGGTGGATGATGGGCACGCCGAGGAAACTGGAGTAGCGCTCCTCGCCGGTGGATTCGAAGTAGCGAAATTGTGGATGCGCCTGGGCGTCCTCGAGATTGAGCGGCTCCTCCCGCATGGCCACCAGCCCCACCAGGCCCTCGCCGACGGGCAGGCTCACCTGCCCCACCGCCTGGCTGCGCAGGCCGATGGTCTCCATCAGCACCAGGCGATCTATCTCTTCATCGAAGAGATAGAAGGAGCAGACATCGGTCTGCATCGCCTTGCGAATGCGCCGCACCATGGTAGAGAGCGCCGCCTCCAGGCTGCGGGCCCCGTTGACTTCCTGGATGATGCGGCGCAAGACCTCGAGCATGTCGAGTGGGTATCCCTGTTGTTGGTTAGCGCTGTCGTATCGCGCTGTTATCGTGTGTTGCGGTCGGGGCTCAGCCCTCCAGGTGGACTAACCATGGCCCAGCGCCAGGCGTTGGGCCCGCGGCGAAAGCTCCTTCAGGGCACGGCGGTACACCTCTCGCTTGAAGGGCACCACCTGGGCCAGCGGGTGCCAGTAGCTGACCCAGCGCCAGCCGTCGAACTCCGGCTTCTCGGAGAGATCCATGCAGATCTGGCTCTCCTGACAGCGGATCCGGAGCAGGAACCACTTCTGTTTCTGGCCGATACACACCGGCCTGGAATGCGTGCGAATCATGCGTCGCGGCAGGCGATAACGTAGCCAACCCCGGGTGCAGGCAAGAATCTCGACGTCTTCGGCCGTCAGGCCGATCTCCTCGTGGAGCTCTCGAAATAGCGCCTGTTTGGGTGTCTCGTCAGACTTGATGCCTCCCTGGGGGAACTGCCACGCATTCTGCCCTACACGACGCGCCCAAAGCAGCTGCCCCTGGTCGTTGGCGATGATGATGCCAACGTTGGGGCGAAAGCCGTCAGCGTCGATCACGGACTTCACCTTGTTGAAACCAGTATTGCAGCCATTCTTCCACAAGGCCGTGAAGCGCATCAATACGCCTTCCGCCGCAAGATGCAGCGAAACACGGCATCTGCCATAATCGCCGGCTTTCCCCCATCCCGTCAGCAACCCTGGAGAGTCTCTGTGAGTCTGGCCATCTTCGACCTGGACAACACTCTGCTGTCGATCGACAGCGATCATGCCTGGGGCGAGTTCCTGCTCGAGCAGGGCGCCGTCGACCCAGTGGCCTACCGCGAGGCCAACGACCGCTTCATGGCCGATTACGAGGCCGGCACCCTGGATATCCAGGCGTTTCTCGAGGTGGCGCTCAGGCCCCTGGCCGAGAACAGCCCGGAGCAGCTCGCCGCCTGGCATCAGCAGTTCATGGCCAGCAAGATCGAGCCGAACATCCTGCCCAAGGGGGAGGAGCTGCTGGCCCGCCACCGCTCCAGGGGCGACACCCTGCTGATCATCACCGCCACCAACCGCTTTATCACCGGCCCCATCGCCGAGCGCCTGGGGGTCGATGACCTGATCGCGGTGGAGCCCGAGATCCTCGACGGGCACTACACCGGCAAGGTGAGCGGCACCCCAAGCTACCGCGAGGGCAAGGTAAAGCGTCTGGATGAGTGGCTGAGCGACAAGGACCTGACCCTCGACGAGGCCTGGTTCTACAGCGACTCTCACAATGACCTGCCGCTGCTGGAGGTCGTCGAGTACCCGGTGGCCGTCGACCCCGACGACACCCTGCGCGAGGCCGCCGAGACCCGCGGCTGGCGGATCATGAGCCTGCGCTGATCCGGCTGCGCCGGATCAGACGTAGGAGCCGGATTTATCGGTGGCCCGGCATACCGGCGATTGAAACCATCACGCGATAAATCGAGCTCCTGCGTGGAGACGTCAGAAACCACAAAGCCCCGCCAGGA
>NZ_JADNRL010000019.1:148224-357343 GCF_015595025.1 Halomonas sp. KAO | reverse complement strand
TGGGGGCTGCCATGCGAAAATTAGTACATATCGCTTTCGGCATCCTGAAGTCACAGACCGAATATCAGCCACAACCAACTCAGTGAGGGTTGCGGCTGGTCGGGAGAGACGGTATCTCCTCTTCGGCTTGCCTCCAGCGCCCCTCGGCTCTGGTAACTGCGACAGCCCTGCCTGCACCCGGTGGAGCTGGAGGGCCTCGTCGGGGGCATGCTAGTCTCGCCTCTCCTCGCGCCTTGGCTGGCGCACTCATCGGACCCATGCTGGAGTGAGTCCCATGCACCTTCATATCCTTGGTATCTGTGGCACCTTCATGGGCAGCCTGGCGCTGTTGGCGCGCGAGCTGGGCCACACGGTCAGTGGCTCGGATGCGGGGGTCTATCCCCCCATGAGCACCCAGCTGGAGGAGGCCGGTATCGCGCTGTGTGAGGGGTACTCGCCCGCCAATCTCGAGCCACGCCCCGACCTGGTGGTGATCGGCAATGCGCTGTCGCGGGGCAACCCCGAAGTGGAGGCGGTGCTCGATGCCGGTCTGCCCTACGTCTCGGGCCCCCAGTGGCTGGCCGAGCATGTGCTGCCCGGGCGGCGGGTGATCGCCGTGGCGGGTACCCATGGCAAGACCACCACGGCGAGCCTTGTCGCCTGGCTGCTGGAGTCGGCGGGGTTGGCGCCGGGGTTTCTGATCGGGGGCGTGCCACGCAACTTCGGTGTCTCGGCGCGCCTCGGCGCCGCGGATGCTCCCTTCGTGGTGGAGGCCGATGAATACGACACCGCCTTCTTCGACAAGCGCTCCAAGTTTGTTCATTACCGCCCCGAGATCGCCGTGCTGGGCAATCTGGAGTTTGATCATGCGGATATCTTTGACGATATTGCCGCGATCGAGCGTCAGTTCCACCATCTGGTGCGCACGGTGCCGGGCAGAGGAGTGCTGCTGGTAGGCGACGGCGAACCGGCCCTGGAGCGTGTGCTGAGCATGGGGGTCTGGAGTCCGGTGGTGCGCTTCGGCGAGGCTCCCTCGAGCGCCTGGCGGCTCGAGCTTGAGCGTGACGACGCCTCCCGCTTTCGGGTCATCCACCAAGATGCCGAGGCCAACGAGGATGCGGTGGTCGACTGGGCCTTGACCGGCCTCTATAACGCCCGCAACGCCCAGGCAGCGCTCGCCGCTGCCCATGCCTGTGGGGTGAGCCTGGCGCGGGGGGCCGCCGCCCTGGCGCGCTTCGAGTCCCCGCGGCGACGCCAGGAGGTGCGGGGAGAGGTGGCCAATATCCAGGTGATCGACGACTTCGCCCATCACCCCACGGCGATCGCCGCGACGCTCCAGGGGTTGCGTGCCGCTACCGCCCGGGGTCGGCTGCTGGCGGTGATCGAGCCTCGCTCCAATACCATGCGTCTGGGCACCCTGCGTGACCGCCTGGCCGCGAGCGTGGCCGACGCCGACGCGGCCTTCTGGTATCGACCGCAGGGGCTGGACTGGCCCCTGGAGCCCATCATCGCGGAGAGCCCGATACCGGCGCGGCTCGAGCAGGACCTGGAGTCGCTGGTATCGGCGCTGGTCGCCGAGGCGAGGCCCTATGATCGGATCGTGGTGATGTCCAACGGCGGTTTCGGCGGTATTCACGAGAAGTTGCTGGCAGCACTGGAGGCGGCTCATGGCTGAAGAGTTTGCTTCGCCGGTCACGGTGGCGCTGACCGGCGCCTCTGGTGCGCAGTACGGGCTGCGCCTGATCGACGCCCTGGTGGCGGCGAATCATGAGGTGTGGGTGATGATCTCCAAGGCGGCTCATCTGGTGATCGCCACCGAGACCGATATCGAGCTGCCTGCCCGGCCCGAGCGGCTGGCCGAGAGTCTCGTCGAACACAGCGGGGCGCGGCCGGGGCAGATTCGCTGCTTCGGCCGCGAGGACTGGATGGCCCCGGTGGCCTCCGGTTCCGGCGCCCCCTCGGCCATGGTGATCTGTCCCTGCTCGACCGGCACCCTCTCGGCGGTGGCTACCGGGGCGAGCAACAACCTGATCGAGCGGGCCGCCGACGTGGCGCTCAAGGAGAGGCGCACCCTGGTGCTGGTGCCCCGCGAGGCGCCGCTCTCGGCGATCCATCTCCAGCACATGCTCGACCTCACCCGCCAGGGGGTGGTGGTGTTGCCGGCCGCGCCGGGGTTCTATCACCGCCCTCAGTCGATCGACGACCTGATCGACTTTATCGTCGCGCGCATCCTCAACCAGCTGGGGATAGAGCACCGCCTGATGCCGCGCTGGGGAGAGCCGGGCCACTCTGTGCCTGGCCACTAGCTGCTCGGTGCTTGTCCGCTCGGGTGCTTTGCTGTTTGGCTGTTTGGTTGCTCGGCGCTTTACCGCCTGCAACAGCGTGACATGGAGGTCTCTGGCATGATCAATCCGGGTTTGCTGTCGGTATTCCTGCCGACCTTCTTCCTCGTCTCCCTGACGCCCGGTATGTGCATGACCCTGGCCATGGTGCTGGGCATGACGCAGGGCGTTCGCCGCAGCCTGTGGATGATGGCCGGGGAGCTTGCCGGGGTGGGGGTGGTAGCCGCTGCGGCGGGTGCTGGTGTGGCGGCCCTGATGCTTCGTCAGCCGGAGCTCTTTGCGCTGTTCAAGTGGCTCGGGGGTGCCTACCTGGCCTACCTGGGTATCATGATGTGGCGCTCCCGTGGGCGCATGGCGATCCCCGAGAAGGGGCTGGAGGGGACGCCCGCCGGCCGCGGTCAGCTGGTCATGCAGGGGTTCGTGACCGCCGTGGCCAACCCCAAGGGGTGGGCCTTTTTCGTGGCGCTTCTGCCTCCCTTTCTCGACGCCGAACGGCCGCTGGCCGGCCAGCTCGTCGTGCTGGTGGCGCTGATACTGATCATCGAGTTCATCTGTCTGCTGCTCTACGCCACCGGCGGCAGCCGGCTGCGTCGTCTACTGGCCCGTGGGGACAGCGTGCGACTGCTCAACCGTATCGCCGGCACCCTGATGGTCGGAGTGGGGATATGGTTGGCGCTGGGGTAATCAGCAACAGGTCTCACCTCGCACCTCGCACCTCGCACCTCGCACCTTAAGTCGGCGGCAGCCAGGCGACTCGGACCGCCGCCAGGCCCAGAGAAGCAATGGTCAGCCGGAGCCACGGGCAGGTGACAAGGGCGGGACGTGCTCGGGCCTGCCAGGAGAGCTGCACCAGGGCGCAAACCACCAGCCCCAGCAGGGCGCCGCCGACCAGGTCGCTGAACCAGTGGACGCCGATCATCAACCGTGACAGCGCCATCAACGTGACGGCGAGCGTCGCCGCCCAGTAGGCCCAGTGGCGCCAGGCGGGGGCGAGCTCCCGGGCGGCGAAGGCAGCCGCCAGGCCGAACAGCACCACGGCGCCCGAGGTGTGGGCGCTGGGGTAGGAGAAGGAGTCGGCGAGATGGGCCGGGGTATCGGGACGCGGCCGTGCGAACAGTGTCTTGCTCAGGATATTGAGCAGGGAGATGCCCAGCAGCCCCGCGGCGACGTGCCAGAGGGTGTCCAGGCGCCGCCGCCACAGCAGCCACATGCCCCAGGGCAGGGCGAGTGCCACCACGCCGAACAGATCGCCGACTCGTGCCAGACCCTGGCTAAGAAGGGTCAGGGCCGGGGTGGCGATCGCCTCGAACAGTACCTGAACCTGGCGGTCGACGGGCAGGGGGCCCTGCAGGCCATGCTGCATGACATGAAGGGTCCAGCCCGACACACCGCCCAGCGCCAGAACCAGCAGCAGCAGGCTGCCCAGGGGAACCTCGCCGTCGCTGCTCTGGCGCAGCCACAGGTTGCGCAGCAGCGGGTGGCGCCGAGCCAGGCCGGCGCTCAGCCGATAGGCGCGCCCGTCCCGGCTGGCGTGGTGGCGTAGCCAGGAGAATGTCACCACCAGGGCGATCAGGATCACGCCCAGCAGTGTCAGCGGCTGGTGGAGGGCCGGGGGCACCTCGAGCAGCTGATCCCAGGTTCGTCCCAGAAGGTAGCCTGGCAGCACATAGGCCGGTGCCCACAGTGCCGCGGAAGCCAGGTTGGCCCAGAGGAAGGTGCGTGGAGGCATATGCAGCATGCCGGCGATCAACGGCACGATGGGGCGAACCGGGCCCACGAAGCGGCCCAGAAAGACCGACAGCACCCCCTGACGCTGGAAGAAACGTGCCCCTCGGGCGAGAAACTCGGGGTGGCGTGAGAACGGCCAGCATCGGGTGACGCGTTCACGCTGGGTATAGCCGAGCACGAAGCTGGCGCTGTCACCCGCTACCGCGCCGATAAAGGCGGCAAGCAGCGGGGCCGGCAGCGCCAGCTCCTGGTGGCCGGCCATGGAGGCAGCGGCGGTAATCAGTAGCACACCGGGCACCAGAACCCCGACCACGGCCAGTGACTCCAGCATGGCGATGCTGGCGATAATCAGCAGCAGCACACCGGGCGAGGGCGTGAGCTGGCTCAGGAGCTGAGCAAGGTTCATGGCAAGAGGTCATCCCTGTCGAGGCCGTCTGGTTATCAGCAGTCGGCGAGGCGCTGCGTGGTGGACTCCAGCCGGCGCTTGAGTTCCCTGAAGGGCTCACCCGGGGAGTGAGAGCAGATGGCGCCACGAATCTCAATGCCGCCGGTATCGTGCAGCGTGGCGACAGACGCGGCTTCCTCGATACGCTGTCGCACCAGCAGGGCCCCGTTCTCGCTGGTGCCGGGCATCACCAGCCAGAAGTCGGCGTCCCCGATGCGTCCCAGCAGATCGTGGTCACGGCTATGTTCGCTCACCGTCCTGCAGAAGGCATTCAGCAGAGCCTGTCGAGCAAGGCCTCCGAACTGCTCACCGGCCATCTCCAGCTGTGGAAGGTGCAGCACGGCCACGGCAAGCCGATGATCGAGGAGGTCGGCACGCTCCGCCTCGCTCTCCAGTCGTTCGAGCAGCGGCGCCGCCTTCAGGGCGGCACACTCCTGGTCACGAGGGTCGGTGGCGAGCCATAGCGCATGATGATGGCGTATGCCCCAGGGGGCGAGCCCGCTGGCCGCGACCAGCGCCACATAGCCCAGCGCCTGGGAAGACGGTGGGGTGAGGTTGGCCAGCAGCAACCAGATCGGTGCCAGTACCAGGTTGAGCAGGGTGGCCTGGCCCAGTGGCAGCAGCAGCAAGGTCAGCACCGGGGGGAGCCCTAGCCACAGCAGTGTCGGGGTGTTGTCCTGCGGCAGGCTGGTGGCGATCAGCAGGTAGCTGCAGGCCAGCACCAGGTAGACCGATAGGCGCGCCGTCTCCTGCTGGCCCAGACGCATCAGGGCGGCGGTCAGCAACAGCGGTGCGAACAGGGCTGGCAGAAGAATTCGCGTGTAGTCACCGATCAGGTAGTACCACACTGCCTGGCCAAACAGCAGCACGGCTCCCAGCGCAAAGAGGCACGCCAGCAGGCGCGGCGTATCAGGCGTCAACATGGGTCGTCGTCCCTGGCGTCGAGATGAACGGCGGTTGCTGCCGTTCAAGGGCGCGCAGCTCCTCGGCGAGCGAACGGGCCTGCGGCAGAGCAACGACCCGCGCTCGCTCCACCTCGCGCAGATGCTCCAGCAGCCAGCGGCGGCGGGGTTCCGCCTGAGTGGCGTCGCGACTGATCAGCAGCGCTCCCAGGGTGCGCTTGTCGAGGCGATAGCAGTGCTCGAAGCCGCGGGTCATCTCGCACAACTGTTGCGCGACGCCCCATAGATGGCGGCGTCTCGCTCGTACCAGCAGGAGCTCGGCGTGGGTGCCGTCGCGCTGAGCGCGGCCATGCTCCCGGGTCAGGTCACCGGCCAGCCTGGCTCGCGGCCAGAGCCGCTCCCCCGGCACCAGGCTGACCCGCCCCCTGGCCTGGGCAAACAAGGGGGTGAGCCGGCGTGTGCGGACCAGGCCGAGTACCAGCATCGGGATAAGCACCAGGCCGGTCATCATGGCCTGCTCGATGGGAAGCTGGCGCGCCACCCAGGCCAGGGAGAGTGTCGCCAGCAGAAGGTTGAGTATGGCCATCCAGGCGGGTTGAGGCAGGATGATCAAAGCGGCCCAGGCCCATAGCCAGTAGGGATGGCGGTCGGCCGAGGACCATAGCAGGGCGCCGAGCAGCAGGCTGGGCAGGAGTTGCCAGGGGATCAGTGGTGGGCGCCGGTGGCTGAACTCTACCAGGCCCGCGCTGATGGCGAGCCAGGCCGCGGTCAGGCCAAGCAGCATGGCCTCCGAGTGATCGCGGGCATAGGGCACCATGAGTGCCGGAAGCAGCCCCGCCAGGAGCAGATTGAGGCGCAGCAGGCTGACTTTGTACATGTTCTGCATGGTGGCTTACTATGACTCCCTATCCGCAACGTGCCCATCGCGCGTCAGTATAGCGCCGTATCGGTTCGTTCAGGCCACGCATACAGGAGACACTTTCTGGCATGACAGCTCAAGTCCAGCGTGACGGCGCCGCCGCGGCAGGCGCCGAGGAGGTTCGCGATATCGATGCCTACATGACCGGCCTCGGCCAGTCGGCCCGCAAGGCTGCCGCGATCCTGCGCCGCACGCCCACCGGCCCCAAGAATGCCGCGCTGCTGGCCATGGCCGAGAGTCTGGAGACCTCGCGGGAGGAGGTGCTGTCGGCCAACGTCCGTGATCTGGCGCGCGGGCGGGAGACCGGCCTGGACGATGCCCTGCTCGATCGGCTGGCTCTGGACGACCAGCGTGTCGATGCCATGGTCGAGGGGCTGCGCCAGGTGGCCGCGCTCCCCGATCCGGTGGGTGAGATCGATGGCCTGCGTGCGCGTCCCAGCGGTATCCAGGTCGGCCAGATGCGTGTCCCCCTGGGGGTGATCGGCATCATCTACGAGTCACGCCCCAACGTCACCCTGGAAGCGGCCAGCCTGTGTCTCAAGTCGGGCAATGCCGCCATCCTGCGCGGTGGCTCCGAGGCGCGGGACTCCAATGCCGCCATTGCGGCCTGCATTCGCGAGGGGCTGGCGGCTGCGGGGCTGCCCGACGGGGCCGTGCAGGTGGTGGCCACCACCGATCGTGCCGCCGTGGGCCGCCTGATCGCGATGCCCGAGTTTGTCGATGTGATCATTCCACGAGGCGGCAAGTCACTGATCGAGCGCATCTCTCGAGAGGCTCGCGTGCCGGTGATCAAGCACCTCGATGGTGTCTGCCATGTCTATCTGGATGCCACGGCGGATCCCGAGAAGGCCCTGGCGATCGCGGTGAACGCCAAGACCCACCGCTACGGCACCTGCAATACCATGGAGACGCTGCTGGTGGATGCCCCTCTGGCCGAGTCGCTGTTGCCGAAGCTGGCGGCGGCCTACGCCGAGCATGGCGTCGAGCTGCGGGGCTGCGAACGTACCCGCGAGCTACTCCCGGAGGTTGTGGTGGCCGACGAGGCGGATTGGCAAACCGAGTATCTGGCTCCGGTGCTGGCGATTCGCGTGGTCGATGGCATCGAGGCCGCCATGGCGCATATCGAGCGCTACAGCTCCCACCACACCGATGCCATCGTCACCGAGTCCTGGAGTCTCGCACGGCGCTTCATGGCCGAGGTCGACTCCAGTTCGGTGATGGTCAACGCCTCGACCCGTTTCGCCGATGGCTTCGAGTATGGTCTGGGGGCAGAGATCGGCATCTCGACCGACAAGCTGCATGCCCGCGGCCCGGTGGGCCTCGAAGGGCTCACGACACGCAAGTACGTGGTGCTGGGCGACGGTCAGGTTCGCCAGTGAGCGAGCGACACTTCTCGGGGCAGGGCGGTCGTCCGGCGCGCATCGCCATGCTGGGCGGCACCTTCGACCCGGTACACCTGGGGCACCTGCGCAGCGCGGTCGAGCTGCGTGAGGCGCTGGCGCTCGATCGCGTCCACCTGATACCCGCCAAGGCGCCGCCGCTGCGCGGCGAGCCCAGCGTATCACCGGCCGAGCGCCTGGCATTGCTGCAACTGGGTATCGGCGATACGCCGGGGCTGGTCGCCGACGGCCGCGAGCTGGGGCGCGAGGGCCCCTCCTACAGCGCCGATACGCTGGCAGCACTGCGTGAGGAACTGGGCAGCGAGGCGCGGTTGGTCATGGCGCTGGGCCATGATGCCTTCCTGCGCCTGGCCGAATGGCATGCGCCCCGGCGCTTGTTCGAGCTGGCCCACCTGGTGGTGGTTGACCGCCCCGACTATCAGGCGGCACTGCCGGCGGCACTGCGCGAGCTGATCGCCGGGCGCGAGAGCGAGGATGTCGAGTCCCTGATGGCGCGTCCGGCCGGCGGTCTGCTCCGCCTGCGGCTGCCCTCCCGGATGGCGATCTCGGCGACGGAGCTGCGTCGGCGACTCGCCGGCGGGCTCAGCGTTCGCTATCTGCTGCCCGAGGCGGTGGAGGCGCGCATCACCGCCCACGACCTCTATCGTCAGGAGTGAGGGGAGGTCGACCCAGAAGGAAAGTCGACTGAACGAACCCTGTCAGACGATGGTCAAGGCGTTACAATGGTTATTCAACGACAGCCTACAGAAGACCCTATGCACAACGATGCTCTCAAGACTCTGGCGGTGGACGCGCTGGAAGAACTCAAGGCCAAGGATATTGTTCAGCTGGATGTTTCACGGCTTACCAGCGTGACTGATCTGATGATCATCGCCAGCGGTACCTCGACCCGTCACGTGGCAGCGCTGGCTCAGCGGGTCGTGGAGCGTGCCAAGGAGCAGGGCCTTCAGCCCCGCGGCGTCGAGGGTGAAGCCGGCGCCGACTGGGTGCTGGTCGATCTGGGCAGCCTGGTGGTACATGTGATGCTGCCCGAGACCCGCCAGCTCTATGATCTGGAGCGGCTCTGGGCCGACCTGCCCAGCGATCTGGAGCGAGAAAGCGAGCTTTCCGGCACATGAGGGTGCGCCTGCTGGCGGTGGGTACGCGCATGCCCGCCTGGGTCACCGAGGGTGTCGAAGAGTACCGCAAGCGGCTGCCGCGAGACTTCTCCCTGCAGGTGGAAGAGATCCCGCCCGGGCAGCGCGGCAAGAATGCCGACCTGGCCCGTGCCATGGCGAGCGAGGCCGAGCGGATTCGGGCCAAGCTGCGTGGCGATGAGCATGTGGTCGCCCTGGAGGTGGGCGGCAAGGCATGGAGCACCGAACGGCTGGCCGAGCAGGCCGAAGCCTGGCGCCTGGCCGGCCGTGATGTCGCGCTGCTGGTCGGCGGGCCCGATGGCCTGGCACCGGAGCTCTCCGCCGCGGCCGATCAACGCTGGTCGCTGTCGCCGCTGACCCTGCCTCACCCGCTGGTCCGCATCCTGCTAGCCGAGCAACTCTATCGCGCCTGGACGCTGATGGTTGGTCATCCCTACCATCGCTGAGTCGACGACTCGCCCACCGGAAATTCCATGCGCAAGTCACGTCACAATCTCAAGAGCCCCGAGCAGGAGCTACGCATCTTTCGGGTGCGTGCGCTGCTTGCGCTGCTGGTGGTGTTTGCCCTGACCGGCCTGCTGATGGGCCGCCTGGCCTATCTTCAGATCGTGCAGCATGAGGTCTACACCACCCGTTCCGAGAAGAATCGGGTGAGAGTCGAGCCACTGCCACCGACTCGGGGCCTGATCTACGACCGCAACGGCGAGCTGCTGGCCGAGAACCGACCCACCTACAACCTCACGCTGGTGCGTGAGCGGGCCGAGGACCTCGATGCCACCCTGACGCGGCTGGTGGAGATTCTCGAGCTCTCGCCCGAGGAGGTGGAGGCCTTCCGTGTGCGCTCGCGACAGCGCCAGCGCCCCTATCAGCCCGCCCTGTTGATGAGCGACCTCGACGAGGGGCAGATCGCACGACTGGCGGTCAATCGCCACCTGCTGCCGGGGGTCGAGGTGGAGGCGCAGCTACTGCGCTACTATCCCGATGCCGAGGTGATGGCCCATGCCCTGGGCTATGTGGGGCGCATCAACGCCGAGGAGCTCGAGCGCCTGGATGCGGGGCGCTATGCGGGGACCCACTTTATCGGCAAGACCGGCGTCGAGCGCTTCTACGAGGACGAGCTGCATGGCGAGTCCGGCCTGCGCAAGGTGGAGACCAACGCCAGGGGCCGAGTGCTCCGCGAGCTCGGCCGCACCGACCCCACGCCCGGCAAGGACCTGACCCTGACGCTGGACAAGAAGCTGCAGCATCTGGCCTTTGATCTGCTCGATGGTCGGCGGGGAGCCATCGTCGCCATCGAGCCCGCCACCGGCGGCATCCTGGCGATGGTCTCGGCCCCGGGCTACGACACCAACCAGTTCGTTACCGGCATCGACGTGACCTCATATCGTGGGTTGCAGGAGGACCTTGACCTGCCGCTCTACAACCGCGCGATTCGTGGTCACTATCCGCCCGGCTCCACCATCAAGCCCTTCCTGGCCCTGGCAGGCCTTGCCGAAGGCGTGATTACGCCCGACCAGACCATCTATGACCCTGGCTATTTCCAGCTGCCCAATGACAAGCGACGCTACCGAAACTGGCTGCGCTGGGGGCATGGCCGGGTCGATCTCGAACGCTCCATCGCCGTTTCCAACAACACCTACTACTACACCCTGGCGCACGAGCTGGGCATCGACCGCATCCATGCCAACATGACCAACTTCGGTTTCGGCACGCGGGTCGGTCACGACATCTTCGGCGAGAGCCGTGCCCTGATGCCCTCCCGGGAGTGGAAGCAGGAGCGTTACAACCAGCCCTGGTACCCGGGGGAGACGCTGTCGGTGGGCATCGGTCAGGGCTATTGGCAGGTCACGCCGCTACAGCTGGCCACCGCTACCGCGGTACTGGCCAATCGTGGCGAGTGGGTCAAGCCACGCCTGGCCATGCGTCTCGGCGATGAAGCGCTACCGTCCCCCCTGGCGGAGACGCCTGAGGATATCGATCTGGGCAACGAGGCGTGGTGGGATCGCGTCTTCTCCGGCATGGAGAAGGTGATCTCCGGTCGTGAGGGAACCGCACGGCGTACCGGTGTGGGGCTCGAGTATCGCATGGGGGGCAAGTCGGGCACCGCCCAGGTCTTCTCGCTTGGGCAGGACCAGAAATATAACGCCGACGAGCTGGCCGAGCGGCTGCGTGACCACGCCCTCTTCATGGCCTTCGCACCGATCAAGTCACCGCAGATCGCGGTGGCGGTGATCGTCGAGAATGCCGGTGGCGGCAGTACGCATGCCGCTCACCTGGCCCGGGCGATGACCGATGCCTGGTTGCTGGACGATAAGGAGCCCGATGTGGAGCAAATCCGCGAGGAGCTGGAGGAGTAGCATGAACGTTCGGTGGAGTACTGATCCATGGCACTGAGCGGACTGTCGCGCCCCTGGCGGCCACACCCGATCAAGGCACCGGCCAGCGGCATGTCGCGCCGCCGCGGGTTCTGGGAGCGGGTGCACCTGGATCCCTGGCTGCTGGGCATGCTGCTGTTGCTGATGGGAGCCGGCCTGGTGGTGATGTACAGCGCCAGTGGTCAGCGTATCGATACGGTGATTTCCCAGGGAGTCCGCTACTGCGTGGCGCTGGGCGTGATGGTGGTGATCGCGCAGTTCAGCTCGGCGACACTGATGCGCTGGGCGCTGCCGGCCTATCTGCTCGGTGTGGCGATGCTGGTCGCGGTGGAGCTGGTGGGGGACATGGGCATGGGGGCCCAGCGCTGGCTGGTGATTCCGGGCGTGATTCGCTTCCAGCCCTCCGAACTGATGAAGCTGGCGATGCCGTTGATGGTGGCCGCCTACCTGAGTCGCCGTGAGCTGCCGCCCAGGTTCCGGGATCTTGCGGTGTGCGCGTTGATCATCGGGGTCCCGGTGGTGTTGATCGCCAAGCAACCCGATCTCGGTACCTCGCTGCTGGTGGCTGTCGCAGCGGTCTTCGTAGTGCTGCTGGCGGGGCTCTCGTGGCGCATCATCGGCCTGCTCGCCGGCCTGGCCGCGGCGGCGCTGCCCCTGCTGTGGATGAACATGCATGACTATCAGCGCCGGCGCGTGCTGACCTTTCTCGACCCCAACAGCGACCCCCTGGGGGCGGGCTGGAACATCATCCAGTCCACCACCGCCATCGGCAGCGGCGGAGTGCTGGGCAAGGGCTGGCTGGAGGGGACCCAGTCCCAGCTCGAGTTCCTGCCCGAGCGGCATACCGACTTCATCGTTGCGGTGCTGGGTGAGGAGTTCGGCCTGGTGGGCATGCTGGCCTTCCTGCTGCTCTACCTGCTGATCGTCTGCCGGGGGCTGTGGCTCGCTGCCGAGGCCCAGGAGACCTTCGGCCGCCTGTTGGCCGGCAGCATCATCCTGACCTTCTTCATCTATGTGTTCGTCAACGTCGGCATGGTCAGCGGTATCCTGCCGGTGGTCGGCGTGCCGCTGCCGCTGGTCAGCTATGGCGGCACCTCCAGCGTGACCTTGATGGCCGGTTTCGGTATTCTCATGGCCATTCATGCCCACCGCCGGCTGCTGCCTCGCTGACCGCGGCTGGATCGGCCATCGACACGGGAGAGCGTACATGACGTCGTCATGCATTCATGGAAGGAAGAAGCGCCTGGCGACGGTGGCCTGTGCCGCCCTGCTGGCCAGTTCGGCACTGGCGGCACAGGAGTTTGCTCCCGAGCATCATGACGGGGCCCGGCAGCTGGTCAATGAGCTGGTCGACGAGGGGATCGAGCGCGCCTGGCTGGAGAACGCCATGCAGCAGGCGAACTACCGCCAGGAGGTTCTCGACGCCATGTCGGGTGCCGCCGAGAGGCGCCTGCGCTGGGACGAGTATCGGGCGATCTTCCTGGATGACGAGCGTATCGAGGCCGGCGTCGCCTTTATCGAGGTACACTCCGAGGCTTTCGCCCGTGCCGAGGCGGAGTATGGGGTGCCCGAGGAGATCATCGCCGCCATCCTCGGGGTGGAGACCCGCTACGGACGCATCACCGGCAAGCATCGTGTGCTCGACTCCCTTTCCACCCTGGCCTTCCACCACCCGCGACGCGGCGACTTCTTCCGTGGCGAGTTGGCGGCTTTCCTGGAGATCGCCTACCAGCAGCGGGTCGCGCCGCAGGAGCCCCAGGGCTCCTATGCTGGTGCCATGGGCTATCCCCAGTTCATCCCCACCAGCTATCGCGCCTATGCCGTCGACTTCGACGATGATGGCCTGCGCGACCTCTGGAGCAACCCGGTAGATGCCATCGGCAGCGTGGCCAACTACTTTGCCGAGCACGGCTGGCAGGCCGGCGAGCCGGTACTGTACGCGGCCGAGGGCCCCGCGCAGCCTCCCGAGGGCATCGACTTCAACCGCGCGGCGCGGCGCCCCGCGGTGAGTGCGGGTGCGCTGCGCCAGGCCGGCATCGAGGTTCCCGCGGCGCTGGCCGATGAGCGTCTTCTGCTGCCGGTGGCACTGGAGGGGGGAGAGGGCAACTGGCGCTATATGCTGGGAGACGTCAACTTCTATGTGATTACCCGCTACAACCACAGTCATCTCTACGCCATGGCGGCAATGGAGCTTGCCGAGGCCATCGCGAAGGCGCGTGACCTCGGGGCTGGCTGGCACCAGGCGGTGGATGTCGATGACGAGGAGGTGCGTCGATGATGCTACGCTGGCTGCCCATCGCCCTTGCCGTCACCCTGGCCGGCTGTGCCGGCAGTGGTGGACCCAAACCGACCGGTTCGGGCCAGGCCGACACGGCGTCTCAGGCAGGGCGCTATGCCATGACCGGCGATGCCTATCCCGAGGAGCCGCCGGACGTCAGCCGGGTACCCGATGCGCAGCCTCGCCATGAGGCACACTCGCGCGGCGGCAACCGGTCTACCTACGAGGTGTGGGGCAAGACCTATCATGTGTTGCCTGACGCCAGTGGCTATGTGAAGCAGGGAACGGCCTCCTGGTATGGGGAGAAGTTCCACGGCTACGCCACGTCCAATGGCGAGATCTACGACATGTACAAGATGTCGGCGGCCCATCGCTCACTGCCGCTGCCGACCTATGCCCGCGTGACCAGCCTGGACAATGGCCGCTCGGTGATCGTCAGGGTCAATGACCGCGGGCCGTTCCACAGTGAGCGCGAGATCGACCTCTCCTATGCGGCGGCGGCGCGTCTGGACATTCTCGACAACGGCACCGGCCGGGTGCGGGTCGAGGCCATCGACGTCGACCGCTGGCTGGCCGAGAATGGCACCGACAGGGCGACCGAGAGCGCTGCTCATGAGCGCCAGGGCCTCGCTCAGCCGGCGACTCCGCCAATGGCCTCCGTGCCTGGTCCGGTGCCTACCACCCAGGATCAGGCCCTGGAAGGCCGCCCGCTGGATGGCCGCTCCATGGATGGCGATGGCCGCTCCACTGAGCGCCCGCTCTATCTGCAGGTGGCGGCGCTGGGCTCTGCCACCAATGCCGGGGCCCTGCGAGCCCGGCTCGAGCGCGAACTGACGCAGCCGGTGCGTGTGGCGGGAGGCTCGGGGGTTCATCGCGTGCAGGTGGGCCCCATCACCCGTGCCGACCAGCTCGAGCCACTGCGCCAGGCGCTGCGGCGGGCCGGCTTCAGCGATAGCTTTATTGTCAAGGGGGCCGAGTGATCGGCCCCGCTCCCTTTCCAGAATGACCCGACGAGAGTCACCCATGAAAGAGCTGCTTTCCCTACGTTGTGGCCGTCTGCTGGCGGTGCTGCTGGCCAGTCTGACACTGTTCATCACCGCTCCAGTCGTGGCACAGGAGGTCCCGGCCCCACGGCCCCAGACACTGATCCCTTCGCCGCCGCAACTGGCGGCGAGCGGCTGGATCCTGATGGATGCCGAGAGTGGGCGAATCCTGGCCGAACACAACGCCGATGAGCGCCTGCCGCCGGCCAGCCTCACCAAGTTGATGACCGCCTATCTGGTCGAGCGTGAGCTCGATCGCGGCAACATCAGCATGGACGATCGGGTGCCGGTCAGCGAGAACGCCTGGCGCACCGGCGGCTCGAAGATGTTTATCGAGGTGGGCACCGAGGTCTCCATTCGTGACCTGCTCTACGGCATCATCATCCAGTCGGGCAATGACGCCAGCGTTGCCGTGGCCGAGTACCTTGCCGGTGGCGAGGCGCCCTTTGCGGATCTGATGAATCAGCATGCCGACCGCCTGGGGATGACCAATACCAACTTCCGTAACGCCACCGGCCTGCCGGCCGAGGATCACTACTCCACGGCCCGCGACCTGGCCCAGCTCTCGCGTCATATCATTCAGGACTACCCGGAACACTACAAGATCTACGCCGAGAAGTACTTCACCTACAGCGATATCCGTCAGCCCAACCGCAACCGCCTGCTGTGGCGTGACCCCAGCGTCGATGGGCTCAAGACGGGGCATACCGAGGAGGCGGGATACTGCCTGGTCGCCTCGGCCAAGCGTGACGACATGCGGCTGATTTCGGTGGTGATGGGGGCCAACTCCGAGGAGGCGCGGGCCCAGGAGACCCAGAAGCTGATCAGCTATGGCTTCCGCTACTTCGAGACCCTCAAGCTCTATGACCGCGGCTCGGTGCTGAACACCCCGCGCGTGTGGGGCGGGGAGATCAACGAGCTGCGCGTCGGCGTCGACAGCGATGTGGTGATGACCGTGCCGCGGGCGAGAAACGATGAGCTTACCGCCAAGCTGGATATCCAGGCCGATATCGAGGCGCCGGTCCAGCAGGGGGATCGGGTCGGCACCCTGGAGGTGCGTCTGGGTGAGGAGCTGGTCGGCGAGCGTCCCCTGGTGGCCCTGGAGACGGTCGAGGAGGGTGGCTTCATCAAGAAGCTGATCGACCAGGTGCAGCGCTTCTTCTCCAACCTGATCGGTGGCTGGTTCGGCTGATCACCTGTGTTGCCCAGCCCAGTCGACGTGGAGCAAGCCTAGAGGTCTTGCTCCACGTCGTTTAGGCAGGGCTATTGGGTATATGTAGCCCATAGCTCGGGGCTGACCTGGCGACAAGCCCCGGAGCGCCGGACCGTCAAGGAGGCGCTGTGAACCCCTCCCTGGGCGCTACCGACGCCATCCATGGCGTAGGACCTCCTTTACGGCTTGTCCCCAGCGCCCCTCGGCTCCTGCAATTGCCCTGTGAGCTTGGACCTAGTATTGGTCACCCGGACAGGGCTTGAGTAAAATGGTCGCCTATTCTCGACTCTCTGGAACTCGCATGAACGACAAGTCACTGCGCGATCTGCGTCGCCCCAGCCAGCCGGTCTCCGGCAAGCCACCCAGGATCACCTTTCCATGCGACTACTCGGTGAAGGTCGTCGGGGATGCCGCCGATGACTTCGCGGCGGTGGTGTGTCAGATCACCAGCCGCCACGACCCCGAATTCGATGCCACCAGCGTGCAGGTGATCGACAGCCGCAATGGCCGCTTCCAGTCGGTCCGGCTCACCATCACCGCCACCAGCGAGGCTCAGCTGAAGGCGTTGTTCGAGGAACTCAAGGCGACCGGCCGCGTGCATATGGTGGTGTGATGAGCGATCAAGCCGCGCATCCGCCGATCGAACTGCACCGCCTGGGTCGCCGCCCCTACGAGCCCGTATGGTGCTCGATGCGCGAGCTGACCGACCAGCGCGATGCCGCCACGCCGGATCAGTTCTGGCTGGTCGAGCACGATCCCGTGTTTACCCAGGGCAAGGCGGGCAAGCCCGAGCACCTGCTGTTGCCTGGTGATATCCCGGTCGTGCAGACCGACCGTGGTGGCCAGGTGACCTACCACGGCCCGGGCCAGGTGGTGCTCTACCCCTTGATCGATGTGCGCAGGGCCGGGCTGGGTGTGCGAGACCTGGTCACCGCCCTGGAAAATGCGGTGATCGCCATGCTCGCCGAGCATGGGGTCGAAGCGCGGGCGCGCCCCGATGCTCCCGGGGTCTATGTGGAGCAGCCGGGCATGGGGGAGGCCAAGATCGCCTCGCTGGGCTTGCGCATTCGCCGCGGTGGCAGCTTCCATGGAGTGGCGCTCAATATCGACGGCGATCTGTCGCCCTTTCAGCGCATCAACCCATGTGGCTATGCCGGCATGCGGATGACGCGCCTGGCCGATCTGGTCGATGAGTGCCCCGGAGTGGAGGCGGCGGGCGAGCGCCTGGCGCAGTGCCTGGCGCTCGCGCTGGGAAGGGAGCTTAACCCACGTTGATCGCGTCGATGCGGTTGGCATCCGGCGCCTGACCGGGCACCTCGGCGGGAGCCGCCAGTCCCAGGTTGTTCTTCTCGAACACCCGGTCGGCGCGATAGCTGGAGCGCACCAGCGGCCCCGCTGCCACCTCCATAAAGCCCTTCTCGAGCCCCAGGCGACGATAGCGGTCGAACTCCTCGGGGCTGACCCAACGCTCCACCGGCAGGTGGTTGCGGGTCGGGCGCAGATACTGGCCCAGGGTGACGATATCCACGCCGATGGCACGCAGGTCGTCGAAGGTGGCCAGGATCTCCTCGTCACTCTCGCCCAGGCCCAGCATCAGGCTGGTCTTGGTCAGCACGCGAGGGTTGTGTGCCTTGGCGTGGGCCAGCACATCCAGCGTCTTGCGGTAACCGGCGCGTGGGTCACGCACCCGCTCGGTCAGACGCTCCACGGTCTCGACGTTCTGTGCGAACACCTCCAGGCCCGAGTCGACGACCCGCTCGATGGCGGAGTGAACGCCGTCGAAATCGGGGGTCAGCGCCTCGACCACCACCTCCGGGGTGTTGGCCTTGATGGCCTGGATGCAGGCGGCGTAGTGGGTGGCACCGCCATCGTCGAGGTCGTCACGGTCCACCGAGGTCAGCACCACGTAGCGCAGCCCCATCAGTTCCACCGACTTGGCGGTGTTGGATGGCTCCTCGGCATCCAGCCAGCCGCCGGGGTTGCCGGTGTCCACGGCGCAGAAGCGGCAGGCACGGGTGCACACCGAACCCATCAGCATGATGGTGGCGGTGCCGTTGCTCCAGCACTCCCCCATATTGGGGCAGTGGGACTCGGCGCACACCGTGCTCAGGCGATGCTCGTTGACGTTGCGCTTGACGGCCTCGAAGCGTTCGCCGCCGGGAATCTGGGCACGCAGCCATTTGGGCTTGCGGCCCGTTGCCACGCCGCCCTCATTGCGCTCGTTATGCTCGCGGCGCTGCTTGATGCCGTCCTTGATGGCGGCAAAACCGTGCTCGGTGCGAAACTTCTGGCCGCTGGAAATGGTGGTTTTCGGGGTGCTATCGCTCATAGGGTGTGAACCCCTCCGCTCGGCGTCTGTCGGGCCGATGTGGCCGCGGGGCCCCGGTTGGGGGTTTGGCCCGGCCTGGCCCGCCTTGGCGCTTGGGTTTCTGGTAACGGGGGCCAATTTACCATAGCTGCGCGCTTGCGGCATGGTATTGGCATACGCGTGGCAAGCTGCCGCCGCCGCTTTTTACGTTCCGAAACGCGTCAAAACTCGTCGCCACCACTCAATTAGGTTATATTGCAGTGCAACAAGGCCGGATGGCCGACCTAGAATTTCCCACTCCCTGACCGCCAACACCAGGAGGTCACATGATGACCCTTCCGATACTCTCGACGCCGGACGACGCGCTCTCTCTTGTCGATCCGTTTGGCTTCGGGCGTGCCGCCGGACGCTACTGGCTCGATGCGTTCGAGCGCAGCGTGCTGTTCCTGGACGTGATGCGCCAGCGTGGCAACCAGTACCTGGAGCATATCGAGCAGACCAATCTCAGCGTGCTGGGCTTCGATTCCGAGGTGCTGATGGATGGTCGCGACCTGTCGCCCCCGGTCAATTACGAGCTCCTGCGTATCCTGCCCCCTGCCGGGCAGCCCACGGACCTGCAGATGCGCCCCTTCGTGGTGGTGGACCCACGCGCCGGCCATGGACCGGGGATCGGTGGCTTCAAGCCCGATAGCGAGATCGGTGTGGCGCTGCGTGCCGGCCATCCCTGCTATTTTATCGGCTTCTTGCCCTACCCGGTGCCCGGCCAGCAGGTCGAGGATGTGGTGGAGGCGGAGATCGCCTTCCTGCGGCATATCAACGAGCGCCATGCCGAACTCTCCGAGAAGCCCATGGTGGTGGGCAACTGCCAGGCAGGCTGGCAGTTGATGATGGCCGCCTCCCTGGAGCCCGATCTGTTTGGCCCGATTCTGACGGCCGGCGCACCGCTCTCCTACTGGGCGGGCGAGCGCGGGAGGGCGCCCATGCGGTACTCCGGCGGAATGGCCGGTGGCAGCTGGGTGACCTCGCTGCTCAGCGACCTGGGCAATGGCCAGTTCGATGGTGCCTGGCTGGTGCAAAACTTCGAGAACCTCAATCCGGCCAATACCTTCTGGGCGAAGCAGTATCGTCTCTATTCCCAGGTGGATACCGAAGCCGAGCGTTATCTCGAGTTCGAACGCTGGTGGGGTGGTCATGTGGTGCTGGGGGGCGATGAGATCCAGTATATCGTCGACAACCTGTTTATCGGCAATCGGCTCTCCACCGCCCAGCTGGTGACCTCCGATGGCCGGCGTATCGATCTGCGTAACCTGCGCTCGCCGGTGGTGGTGTTCTGCTCCCAGGGTGACGACATCACGCCACCGCCCCAGGCACTGGGCTGGGTGCGCGACCTCTACGAGGAGAGCGACGATATCCTCGCCAATGAGCAGACCATCGTCTACTGCATTCACGACACCACCGGTCACCTCGGCATCTTTGTCTCCGGCAGTGTGTCGCGCAAGGAGCACACCGAGTTCACCGCCAACATGGACTATATCGATGTGTTGCCGCCTGGCCTCTACGAGACCACGGTCACGGAGGCCGAGGAGCGCGACGATAGCGAGCTGATCGAGCGCGACTATCTGCTTGAGTTCACGCCGCGCAGCGTGGAGGAGCTCGACGAGGTGGTGAAGCCGAGCCTGGAGGACGACACCCGCTTCGCGACCGTGGCGCGGGTCTCGGAGATCAACCTGGGTCTCTATCGGCTCTTCGTTCAGCCCTGGGTGCGTGCCATGGCGACTCCCGAATCGGCCCACTGGATGCGTCGCCTGCACCCCAGTCGCCTGGGTTACCGCCTGCTCTCGGATCGCAACCCGCTGATGGCCTCGATCCCCGTCCTGGCCGAGCGCATCCGTGCCGATCGCCACTCCCTGGAAAAGGCCAACCTCTTCCGGGTGCTGGAGACGATCGCCTCAGACCAGATCACCCGTGGCCTCAATGCCTGGCGTGACCTGCGCGACGGCAGCGTGGAGCGGCTGTTCCTGGATATCTATGGGCAGCCGCTGCTACAGGCGCTGGTCGGATTGGGAGGCGATGCCCATGTCCACCGTCGCCGCCCGGGGGCCGAGCCCGAGCATCGTCGCTTTGTCGAGCGTCGCCGTGCCGAGCTTGCCGAGCGTATCGCCGAGGGTGGCAGTCACGAGGCGATTATCCGGGCCCTGATCTATGTGCTGGGAGGAGCGCCCTCCACGGACGAGCGCAACTTCAAGCGCCTGCGGGCCTCTTACGCCGAGCTCGAGCCGCAGCTCTCGCTGGCCGATTTCAAGTGCCTGATGCGAGAGCAGTTCTTTATTCTCAAGCTGGATCGCGAGGCGGCGATCGAGGCATTGCCGAGGCTGCTCGATGGACAGGGCGCCGAGCAGATCGCGGCCCATCTCGAGCATATCGAGCATGTGCTGTCGGCCAGCGGCGAGCTCTCCGACAGCTCTGTCAAACGCCTGGAGCAGGTCCGCGAGCTCTTCGAGCGTGCCATCGATCATGCTCCACGGATAGAAGCGGAGTCCCGCGCCGAGGCCGAAGCCTGGCTGGGCGAGCAGGCTCATGCCCAGCGCCTGGCCTTCAGCGAGCTGGAGGAAGTCATGGAGGCCCAGGCACCGTCGAAGGTCTCGCCCCGGAGCGAGGCCGCCGAGCCTGAAGCCAATCCTGAAGCGGCCAAGCCTGAAGTGGCCAAGCCGGTTGGCAAGCAGGCGCCATCGCGCCGCCGTAAGCCGAAGGGCGGTAAAGGCTCTCGCTGATCGGTGACTTGCCATACACGATACCCCCGCTGCTTCGTGCAACGGGGGTATCGTCGTTTGTGGAGAGGCTTGCCCGAGGCGGGTCCGCGGTCTAGGGTCAGAGGGCCGGCCCGGTGTGCCACTGGCGTGATGCCTGGTGCTGGGGTAGGGTAAGCGCATTTTTCAGACGCCCAGGCAGGGCGGCAGGAATTCGCCAGGCACGGCACCGCGCCCGTGTCACCGACACTGAGTGGAGCACTATGGGCAAGTCACTGGTCATCGTCGAGTCGCCGGCCAAGGCGAAGACGATCAACAAGTATCTCGGCAGCGACTTCATCGTGAAGTCGAGTGTGGGTCATATCCGCGATCTGCCGACCAGCGGCTCGGGCAAGTCATCCTCCGATCCCAAGGAGCGTGCCCGTCAGGCCGCGGCCACTCGCAAGATGTCGCCGGAAGAGAAGGCAGAGCATCGGCGTCGAAAGGCCCAGGCGCAGCTGATTCGCCGCATGGGGATCGATCCCGAGGATGGCTGGAAGGCCAACTACGAGATACTGCCCGGCAAGGAGAAGGTCGTGGCCGAGCTCAAGAAGCTCGCCGAAAAGGCCGATGCCGTCTATCTCGCCACCGACCTCGACCGTGAGGGTGAGGCGATCGCCTGGCACCTGCGCGAGACCATCGGCGGCGACGATGCACGCTACAAGCGCGTGGTGTTCAACGAGATCACCAAGAATGCCATCCATGAGGCGTTCGAGGATCCCGGTAGCCTCAATATCCCGCGGGTCGAGGCCCAGCAGGCGCGGCGCTTCCTCGACCGGGTGGTAGGCTTCATGCTCTCGCCGCTGCTGTGGGCCAAGGTGGCACGCGGACTATCGGCGGGGCGCGTGCAGTCGGTGGCCATGCGCCTGATCGTCGAGCGCGAGCGCGAGATCCGCGCCTTCGTGCCCGAGGAGTTCTGGGACGTTCATGCCGACCTGATGGCCGACAGCGGCGAGTCGGTGCGCTTCGAGCTGGTGCGCCAGAACGGCAAGGCCTTCCGGCCCACCTCCGAGGCCGAGACCCTGGAGCGCATCGCGGCGCTGAGCAAGGCGTCGCTTGCCATCACCGCCCGGGACGACAAGCCGACCCGCTCGAAACCCAACGCTCCCTTTATCACCTCGACCCTGCAGCAGGCCGCCAGCGGCCGCCTGGGCTTCTCGGTGAAGAAGACCATGACCCTGGCCCAGCGCCTCTACGAGGCGGGCTATATCACCTATATGCGTACCGACTCCACCAACCTCTCGAAGGATGCCGTGGAGAGCGTGCGCGACTTTATCGGCAGCGAATTTGGTTCCCGCTACCTGCCGGAGTCTCCGCTTCGCTACTCCAGCAAGGAGGGTGCCCAGGAGGCCCACGAGGCGATCCGGCCCTCCGAGGTAGGCCGGCGTGCCACCGACCTGTCCGGCATGGAGCGTGATGCCGAGCGTCTCTACGAGCTGATCTGGCGCCAGTTCGTGGCCTGCCAGATGACGCCGGCCGAGTATCTCTCCAGCGTCCTGACCGTGGAGGCCGATGGCTATGAGCTGCGTGCCAAGGGCCGGGTGCTGAAGTTCGACGGCTATACCCGGGTAATGAAGCCCATGGGCCGCAAGGAGGAGGACCAGTCACTGCCAGACCTCGCCCAGGGCACCCCCATGACCCTGGAGGGACTCGATCCCCGTCAGCACTTCACCAAGCCACCGGCGCGCTACACCGAGGCGAGCCTGGTCAAGGAGCTCGAGAAGCGTGGCATCGGTCGCCCCTCCACCTACGCGGCGATCATCTCCACCATTCAGGACCGCGGCTACGTCAAGCTGGAGAACCGTCGCTTCTATGCCGAGAAGCTGGGCGACATCGTCACCGAGCGCCTCAAGGAGTCCTTCCCCGATCTGATGGACTACTCCTTCACCGCGCGCATGGAGGATGGCCTCGACGAGGTGGCCGAGGGCGAGCGCAACTGGCAGGCGCTGCTTGATGCCTTCTATGCCGAGTTCAAGAAGGAGCTCGAGGTGGCGGAGAGCGAGGAGGGCATGCGCCCCAACCAGCCGGTGCCTACCGATATCGACTGCCCGACCTGTGGGCGCAAGATGCAGATTCGCACGGCGTCCACCGGGGTCTTCCTGGGCTGCTCCGGCTATAATCTGCCGCCCAAGGAGCGCTGCAAGACCACCATCGACCTGCTGCCGGGGGAAGAGGCGGTGGCCGCCGATGCCGACGAGACCGCCGAGACCGATGCCCTGCGTGCCAAGCATCGCTGTGCGAAGTGCGGTACCGCCATGGACAGCTACCTGATCGACGAGACGCGCAAGCTGCATATCTGCGGCAACAGCCCGGATTGTGACGGCTACGAGATCGAGCAGGGCAAGTTCCGCATCAAGGGCTATGACGGTCCCACCATCGAGTGCGACAAGTGCGGCAGCGAGATGCAGCTCAAGAGCGGGCGCTTCGGCAAGTACTTTGGCTGTACCAACAGCGAGTGCAAGAACACCCGCAAGCTGTTGCGAAGCGGCGAGGTGGCACCGCCCAAGATGGACCCCATCGACATGCCGGAGCTGGCCTGCCAGAAGGTCGATGACCACTATGTGCTGCGTGACGGCGCCAGTGGCCTGTTCCTGGCCGCCAGCAAGTTCCCCAAGAATCGCGAGACTCGCCCGCCGCTGGTCAAGGAGCTCAAGGCTCATGCCGAGGAGCTGCCCGACAAGTACCGCTATCTCCTCGATGCGCCGAGCGAGGATCCGGACGGCCGGCCCGCCCAGATCCGCTTCTCGCGCAAGGCCAAGGAGCAGTTCGTGATGACCGACGAAAACGGCAAGGCCACCGGCTGGAAGGCCACCTATGACGGCAGCAAGTGGCAGGTGGAGGACAAGCGCAAGTGAGCCCAGGCGCCCGTACCAATCAGCTGCTCTACCAGGCCGAACTGCTATTGCAGGTTCCCGCCGGCGATGACGAGCACGCCGAGGCCCGCCGCATGGCGGCAGAGGAGGGCGCCCTGGCGCTCACCGAGCTGGCGCTTCAGGCGCTGCTGCGCGAGGTGACCGAGCATGCACGCCTCCCCAGCCACGACTGGCGTGTGCTGCTCGGCTCCGAGGGGGGCGGCATCGCCGAACTGCAGCGTCTGCGCGAGCTGGCTGCCCGGGAGGGCAGCTGGCTTCACTGGCTGATCGCCAGGCTTGTGGCGTTGCATGGCGACGAGGGTGTCGCCCGCCGTGGCCGTGGCGGCGGTGGCCTGATCGCCGTGGGTGGCCCCGCCGAACTGGGTCAGGCGCTCGACGACTGCCTGCGCCAGGCCAAGGCCGAGATCGCCGCGCTGCGCCAGACCAGCCAGGAGTGGTAGGCCGGGTGGAACGCCTGGCCATCCTCGTCGACGTCCAGAACGTCTACTACACCTCCCGCCAGGCCTTCGGGCGCCATTTCGACTACAACGCCTTCTGGGCCCGCTTCGCCGCCGGTCACGAGATAGTGGTGGCCAACGCCTACGCGGTGGAACGCGGCGACCCTCGTCAGCACCGCTTCCAGGCGATCCTGCGTGCCATCGGCTTCAATGTGAAGCTCAAGCCCTTTATCCAGCGCCGTGATGGCTCGGCCAAGGGGGACTGGGATGTCGGGATCACCCTCGATGCCATGGAGGCGGGGCCGCTGGTCGACCATGTGGTGCTGGTCTCCGGCGATGGCGACTTCGACCTGCTGGTGGGCCGGCTGCGTGAGCGTTACCGAGTGAGGGTCACGGTCGTCGGTGTGGCCTCCCTCAGCGCCGACTCCCTGATTCGCGCGGCCAGTGACTTCGTGCCTATCGAGGGGGGCCTGCTGCTCTAGTTCGCTCGTGATATGCTGTAACTAACAATAAGGCCACTGAGGAGGTTGCCATGAACGACCAGATTCTTTCGCCCAAGATGCTCGGTTACTGGAGCGATGAGGATATTGCTCAGGCCACGGACGAGCCGGGGATCTACTGCATCTATCGTGCAGCCGAAGACCCGGAGACCGGCAATATGGAAGTGCAGGAGCTGCTCTATGTCGGCGAAAGCGGCAGCGCGCGTTATGGCATCCAGCACGGCGAGGCTCGCCCACGCTGGGAGGCGCACCTGCAGCCCGGCGAGGCGCTCTGGTACTCCATCGGCCCCTGTGGAAGGGCCAATCGCGAGCGCCTCATGGCGGCCCTGATCCATGCCCACAAGCCGCGTTATAACAACGATAGCCCCTATCTGGAGCGTTTCCCCTTCGACCGCACCACCGTGCACCTCTACGGCCAGAAGGACAAGCTGCAGGCCATCTTCACCGTCGAGCGACTCGACTGAGCGGGGTCCCGCATGCCCCGGCTCGAGTCTTACGTTGGCAGGCTCCCACGGACCCGAGCCGGGGCAGTCACAAGGGCTAGCGTAGGTGGCAGTATCGCTCAAGACTGTCTGGCGACAGGCCCCTGAGCGCCGGGTCGTCGAGGGGGCGCAGTTATCGGCCGTGAGGGGCGCTGGTGGTAAGCCTAAGTGGAGGTCCTACGCCAGGGATGGCGTCGGTAGCGCCCAGGGAAGGGTCCACAGCGCCTCCACGTAGGCTTGCCACCAGGTAAGCCCCGAGTTCGGCAGTTTATCTGCAATAGCCAAGGCCGAGTCACTCGTTGCACTGTGAGACGCGCCGATAATCGGTACAATCGCGCCCCCACTCTGCTTCGACCGGACGCTTGCCTTGATCTCTACCGCCAATATCACCATGCAATTCGGGGCCAGGCCCCTGTTCGAGAATGTCTCCATCAAGTTCGGCAACGGTCACCGCTACGGCCTGATCGGTGCCAACGGCTGCGGCAAGTCCACCTTCATGAAGATCCTCGGCGGTGACCTGGAGCCCTCCTCGGGCCAGGTGATGGTCGAGGCCGGTGCTCGGCTCGGCAAGCTGCGCCAGGACCAGTTCGCCTTCGAGGAGGAGCGGGTCATCGACACCGTGATCATGGGCAACAGCGAGTTGTGGCAGGTGGCCGCCGAGCGCGAGCGCATCTATTCGCTGCCCGAGATGAGCGAGCAGGATGGCATGGATGTCGCGGATCTCGAGGTACGCTTCGCCGAGCTCGACGGCTACACCGCCGAATCCCGGGCCGGCGAGCTGCTGCTGGGGCTGGGCATCCCCCTGCACCAGCACACAGGCCCCATGAGCGAAATCGCCCCGGGCTGGAAGCTGCGCGTGCTGCTGGCCCAGGCGCTGTTTGCCGACCCCGACGTGCTGCTGCTCGACGAGCCCACCAACCACCTGGACATCAACACCATCCGCTGGCTGGAGGGTATTCTTACGGCGCGCAACAGCACCATGGTGATCATTTCCCACGACCGTCACTTCCTCAACAGCGTCTGCACCCATATGGCAGACCTGGACTACGGCGAGATCAAGCTCTTTCCCGGCAACTACGATGAGTACATGACCGCCGCGACCGCCGCCCGCGAGCGTCAGTACGCCGACAACGCCAAGAAGAAGGCGCAGATCGCCGACCTGCAGGCCTTCGTCAGCCGTTTCTCGGCCAACGCTTCCAAGGCCAAGCAGGCCACATCCCGGGCGCGCCAGATCGAGAAGATCAAGCTCGAGGAGATCAAGCCGTCGAGCCGGGTCAGCCCGTTCATTCGTTTCGTGCCGGCGAAGAAGATCCATCGCAATGCGGTCAATGTCGAGGGTCTCACCCAGGGCTTCGGTAGCGAGGCCTCGCTGTTCGAGGGGTTCGGCATGACCGTCGAGGCCGGCGAGCGCATCGCCATCATCGGGCCCAACGGCATCGGCAAGACCACCCTGCTGCGTACCCTGGCCGGTGAGCTGGCGCCCCAGGCCGGCAGCATCAAGTGGACCGACAGCGCCGACCTCGGGATCTTCGCCCAGGATCATGCCGACGACTTCGCCAACGAAGCGACGCTGTTCGAGTGGATGGCCCAGTGGACCGACGGTGGCGAGCAGGAGGTGCGTGGCGCGCTGGGCAGGATGCTGTTCTCCAGCGACGATATCGGCAAGTCGGTCAGCGTGATCTCGGGCGGCGAGCAGGGCAGAATGCTGTTTGGCAAGCTGGCCCTGACGAGCCCCAATGTGCTGTTGATGGATGAGCCCACCAACCATCTGGACATGGAGTCCATCGAGGCGCTCAACCTGGCCCTGGAAAATTATGCCGGCACCCTGATCTTCGTCAGCCACGATCGTGAGTTTGTCTCATCGTTGGCGACTCGGATCCTCGACATGAGTGATGAAGGGATAACCGACTTCAGTGGTGGATACGACGACTATCTGAGAAGTCAAGGATTATATGCCTGAGCATGGCCGCCGAACAGTTGTCGCACATTGGCTACGGGGCAGGGGAGGTATCCCGCCGACCTGCCGCCGGAATAGTCTCTATCGGTGTTGTCAGCCGACGGCACCGCCTGACAGAGCGCCTGCGGGTGCGCTATAAAGGGTCTAGCCGCACTGTCACGTAACCATCGCAACGTTGTCGCCAGACTGTCGCCAACCCCCGACGGTGCTCGATAACCGTTTCACGTGTTGCCAAACTATTAGTCGTTAACCCACGAGTTGTTAACCCACGCGTTGCTAAACCAAGAGTCGCCAAACGATGTCTTCACTCTCACGTCGACGCTTCAGTCGACTCGTTCTCGCAAGCCCCTTGGCGCTGCTCGGAATCGAGTCGGCCCGGGCCAATCTGATCGAGACACAGCTCTCCCGGGCGCATCTTCCCCGTCATGGCGAGGAGGTCTGGGTACTGGTGGATGACCGTGAAGCGAAGCTGATCGTCTACCGAGGCAATCGTGAGCTGGCCCGCTTCTCGCCGATCTCGCTGGGACGGGGCGGTGCCAGGCCGATGCGCCTGCAGGGCAGTGGTGCGACTCCCAAGGGCGAGTTTCGCGTCAACCGCTTCAATCACGAGAGTGACTGGCACCTGTTTATCGGGTTGGATTATCCGACCCCGGCTCATGCCCGGGTGGCGCTGGATGAAGGTATCTATACCCAGCAGGACTACGACGACTACTTCCGTTACTACCGGCTCAATGGCCATCCACCCCAGGAAACGGCGCTGGGTGGCTACATTGGCCTGCATGGTGTCGGCAAGGGTGACCCCGAGATCCACCGCCAGTTTCACTGGACCCAGGGGTGTGTGGCGGTGACGGATAGCCAGATCGAGCAGCTGTCTGGTTTGATCGACATTGGCACACGCGTCGTGATCCGCTAGGCTGGTACATGCGCAAGGGACGTTGAAAGCGATGGACAAGCGCTGTGACGTGTAATAAAACAGCGCTGACTTCAGTGCCCCTGGCACAAGTCGCTTACGACGCGCCTGCATGTCGCAGGCAAGACACCTGATTTCAGGTTTCTTTCAATGCACTACCAAGGAAGATCAAGGAGAACACCATGACTCTGAAGACCACCCTGAAGCTGACCGCCGCTGCCGCATCTCTGGCTGTCCTGGCTGGCTGTGCTTCCACCAGTGCTCTGGAAGAGGTTCGCATGACCGCTGAGTCTGCCCAGGCCGACGCTGCCGAAGCTCGCAGCATCGCTGTTCAGGCACAGAACACTGCCAACCAAGCCCAGCGTGACGCCCAGGCGGCTCTGCAGATGTCCGAGCAGAACCGCGACGAGATGAACCGCATGTTCAGCCGCTCCATGCAGAAGTAAGACTGCTGGAGTGCTGGCATCGCTCTCGGGCGATGGCGGTTCTGCAAAACAAGAAGACCCCGCCTAGGCGGGGTCTTCTTGTTTCTGGCGTCTTTCCATTGTTAGGGGCTTTCTGCTTCTGCTCATTGTGCTTGCTCGCCCGGCGTCGTGCTGCGACGCCGGGCGTGGCACAGATCAGCGCGCGACGGCGATGGTCTCGTAGAGGTTGCGTGGCCCGGAGGGTGCCGGTGTGGGCGTTTCCTCGGCCGTCTTGAGCAGCGAGACCGCCTGGCCGTCGGAGGACTCCACTAGTTCGCGCAGGCGCTTGTAGTCGACCGGCGGCTGCTCGTCCCCGAAGGTCTCGGCCAGCCTGTCGATGGCGAACATCAGCGGCTCGAAGCCTTCGCGATTCTCCTCCAGCGCGGGGTAGGACTGCGCCAGCAGCTCGCCATCTTCCGTCCAGCCAGTCTTGAAGGGCTGGTCGATGATATTGACCCGGGTGCCGCTGGGCACGCGTTCAAAGAGAGACTCGATATCCTCGGGGAACATGCGAATGCAGCCGCGACTCACGCGCATCCCGACCCCCTCGGGCTTGTTGGTGCCGTGGATCAGGTAGCTGGGGATGCCAAGCAGAATGGCGTGGCGTCCCAACGGGTTGTCGGGCCCGGCCGGCACGATGGAGGGTGCCGGCTCACCGCGCGCGGCGGCCTCACGGCGCATCGAGGCGGGCGGCGACCAGGCGGGGTCCTCGACCTTGATGGTGGTCTTGGTCACGCCCACCGGTGTCGAGAACTCCTCACGGCCAACGCTGATCGGATAGGTCTCCACCACGTCGGGCTTGGAGTAGTAGTAGAGGCGCAGCTCCGAGAGATTGATCACGATGCCCTGGCGCTTGGCATCGGGAAGCACCCGGCGTGCCGGGATGGTGACCTCGGTATCGACATAGGGGGCCCAGATGCTGACATCCGGGTTGGCCATGCGGATCTCTTCATAGCCGACGTTGTGCTCACGTGCGATATCGATCAGGGTGTCACCCTCCTCGACGATCACCGTATAGCTTTCGCCAATGACGCTGCCCTCCTCGGGTAGCGCATAGTGGCCGCGTGGCAGTTCATGCACCTCGTCGTAGGTCGGGGTGGCCGCCTGTGCGCCGGTGGCGAGCAGGGCGCTGAGCCCTATCGCCATGGCATGGCGAACGCCGCGGCTGGTCAGTGTCAGGGTACTCATCAGGGTCGTTGAACTCCCGTGGCTTTGGGGACACCGGTGACTCCTGTAACCGGTGTCGGTGGGCGGTGAGATGGGACGTATGATAACAGTATAGAAGGCAGGGGTGAGGGGGAGAGTTGTAGGGTCGAGGGGGCGAGCCCCTCGCTTCTTACCCCTTACGCCGCCTGCGCCTTGCGGTTCAGCGTCTCGAGCAGTTGCTCCACGGCCTGGAAGCGTGCCTCCTCGTTCTCCATGGAGGCCTCGAAGCGCAGGGTGTCGGCACCATCCAGGCGATAGCGACCCGGCTCACGCTGGATCAGCTCCACCAGGGTCAAGGGATCGACGCTGGTGTGGGCGCCGAAGATGACGCGTCCCCGCTCGGGACCGGCCTCGAGGCGGGTGATGCCCAGGCGCTCGGCGCGCTGGCGCAGCCGGGTCTGGCGCAGCAGGGTCTTCACCGGCCCCGGCAACAGGCCGAAGCGGTCGATCATCTCTACCTGGAGTTCCTTGAGCTGCGCCTCATCGCTGGCGCTGGCGATGCGCTTGTACATCACCAGGCGCTGCTGCACATCGTGCAGGTAGTCGTCGGGGATCAGGGCCGGCAGATTGAGGCCGATCTCGACGCCCTCGTTCAGGGGCGCCTCGATATTGGGGGTCTTGCCGGCGCGAATGGCCGACACGGCGCGGTCGAGCATCTCCATATAGAGGCCATAGCCGATCGCCTCCATCTGCCCACTCTGCTCGTCGCCGAGCAGCTCGCCGGCGCCGCGAATCTCCATGTCGTGGCTGGCCAGCGTAAAGCCGGCACCGAGGTCCTCGGCGGCGCCGATCGCCTCCAGGCGCTTGATGGCATCGCGGGTCATCGCCTTCGGCGGCGGGGTCAGCAGGTAGGCATAGGCCTGGTGGTGACTGCGACCGACCCGGCCGCGCAGCTGGTGGAGCTGGGCCAGGCCGAACTTGTCGGCGCGCTCGATCAGGATGGTATTGGCGCTGGGCACGTCGATGCCGGTCTCGATGATGGTGGAGCAGACCAGCACATTGAAGCGCTTGTGGTAGAAGTCCGACATCACCCGCTCCAGGGCGCGTTCGGGCAGCTGGCCGTGGGCCACCCCGACCCGGGCCTCGGGGACCAGCTCGCGTACCGTCTCGGCGGCGGTCTCGATGGTCTTGACCTCGTTGTGGAGGAAGTAGACCTGCCCGCCGCGCAGGATCTCGCGCAGGATCGCCTCCTTGAGTACCGCCTCCTCGCGGCGCTGAACGAAGGTCTTGACCGACAGGCGGCGCGCCGGGGGGGTGGCGATGATCGAGAGGTCGCGAATGCCGCTCATCGCCATATTGAGGGTGCGCGGGATTGGCGTGGCGGTCATGGTGAGGATGTCCACCTCCGCACGCAGGCTCTTCAGGCGCTCCTTCTGGGCCACCCCGAAGCGGTGCTCCTCGTCGATGATTAGCAGGCCCATCTTCGGCAGCCGCATGGACTTCGAGAGCAGCTTGTGGGTGCCGATCACGATATCCGCCTGACCCTCCTCGATGCGCTTCAGTGTTTCGGTCTGGCCCTTGCCGGCGGTGAAGCGCGAGATCAGCTCGATATTGACCGCGGTATCGGCGAAGCGGTCGCGGAAGTTATCAAAGTGCTGGCGGGCCAGCAGGGTGGTCGGCACCAGCACCACCACCTGGCGGCCGGAGTGCACCGCCAGGAAGGCGGCGCGCATGGCCACCTCGGTCTTGCCGAAGCCCACGTCACCGCAGATCACGCGGTCCATGGGGCGGGGGGCGGTCATGTCACCGATCACGGCCTCGATGGCGGCGCGCTGGTCGGGCGTCTCCTCGAAGGGGAAGGCGGCCGCGAAACGCGAGTATTCGGTATCGGGCGGCGTGCAGGCGAAGCCTTCCCGCGCCTCCCGGCGAGCGTAGATATCCAGTAGCTCGGCGGCGGAGTCGCGAATCTTCTCGGCGGCCTTCTTTCTGGCCTTCTCCCACTGTTCGGACCCCAGTCGATGCAGGGGGGCGAGCTCATCATCGGCGCCGGCGTAGCGCGATATCAGGTGCAGGTTGTCGACCGGCACATAGAGCCGAGCACCATTGGCGTACTCCAGGGTGACGAACTCGGCGGCCTGGCCGCCGGCCTCCAGGGCCTCCAGGCCCCGGTAGCGGCCTACGCCGTGGGCCTGGTGGACGACCGGGACGCCGGGGCGCAGCTCGGAGAGGTGGCGAATGGCCAGTTCGTCGGCATCGGTGGCCTTCTCGCGGCGGCGACTCTGGCGCACCACCTCGCCATAGAGCTCGGCCTCGCTGATCACCGCCAGGCCAGGCTCGGTCAGCCACAGGCCCGCCTCGAGCTCGCCCTCGGTAATGGCGATGGGCGCGTCGCCGGCGAGGAAGTCGGCAAAGCCCTCGACGTGGGGCAGCGCTAGGCGCAGGGGCGCCAGGGACTCCTCCAGGGCTTCCCGGCGGCCGCGCGACTCGGCCACGAACAGCACGCGGGTATCGCCACGCTGCTCCAGGAAGGCGGCCAGGGGGGCCAGTGGTTCCCTGGCCCGGGCATTGATGCCGACACTGGGCGGTGGCTGGGTGGCAGGGGCGAGGGCATGGCGATGCTCGCTCTCTTCGGTCAGCTCGACCCGAGGGTGGCGCTTGATCGCCGCGAACAGCTCGGCCACCGGCACGAAGGCGCGATGGGGCGGCAGCAGCGGGCGGGTCGGGTCGACCCCGAGGTTGTCGTAGCGGCTCTCGATGGAGGCCCAGTGGTGCTGCGCGGCAGCCAGGCACTCCGGCATCAGCGCGACGCGTGTGCCCTCGGCGAGGTGCTCGAAGAGCGTCGCCGTCTCCTCGAAGAACAGCGGTAGATACTGTTCGAGGCCGGGGGAGGGGATGCCCTTGAGGGCGTCCACATAGAGCGGGCACTGCCGCGGGTCGACATCGAAGAGCGTCTCGAAGCCCTCGCGAAAACAGGCGATGGCGCCGCGGGAGAGCGAATACTCGTGAGCCGGCAGCAGCTCGACCCTGGCGACTTTCTCGGCGCTGCGCTGGGTGTCCGGGTCGAAGGTGCGCAGGGTGTCGATCTCGTCATCGAACAGGTCGATGCGCAGGGGCGCCTCCACCCCCATCGGGAAGAGATCGATAAGGGCGCCGCGCAGGGCATACTCGCCGGGTTCATAGACCGTCTCCACGGCGCGGTAGCCGGCCCGGGAGAGGGCATCGCGAAAGCCTTCACGATCCAGGGTCTGGCCCACCTCCAGGGTCATCACTCGCCCGGCGATATACTCGACCGGTGCCAGACGCTGCATCAGGGTGTTGATCGGCACCAGCACGATGCCACGCTCGCCGTCCTGCAGCCGGCGCAGGGTGCGCAGCCGGGAGGAGACGATGTCCTGATGGGGAGAGAAGCTGTCGTAGGGCAGGGTTTCCCAGTCGGGGAAGGGTAGCACCGGCACCTGGCTGAAGAAGCGCAGCTCGCTCTCGAGGCGCAGGGCCTGGGCGGTGTCGGCGGTAATCACCAGCAGGGGCGCATCGCTGGCCAGGTGGGCAAGGGCCAGGGCGGCAGCGCTGCCGTGGGGCATCTGCCAGTAGCGTGTCTCGCGCAGCCCCTGGGGGCGCGGTGGATCGAGCGGAGAGAAAGTCGGCATGGTCTCGTGTTGGGCTGTCGACGGGCGCGGCCCGACGGATCCTGGGTGGCGCTTCGCGGGCGCTCATCATACCAGCCCTCTGGGGGCCTTGTAGTCAAGCGCCTGTTTCTGTAATCCGCCTACAACGGCTGCGACCATCCAGCGATTGCCGCCGGGCCTCGGCCCCGGGATAATGGCCGTGAACCCTTCGATTCCACCAGTGAGGCCTCACGTGAGTCAGCACCCCTCCGATACCGTCTTTCAGCAGTGGCACGACAATCAGGCGCTAGTCGAGCAGATGATCCCGATGATCGGTAGCCTCTACCGTCATAACAACGTGGTTACGACTCTTTACGGGCGGTCGCAGTTCAATCGTAGCGTGATCCGTATTCTGAAGGATCACCGCTTCGTACGGAAGGTGGAGGGCACCGAGCTCTCCGTGCAGGACACCTATCCGCTGGTCAAGGCGATGACCGAGCTCAACCTGGGGCCGGCCCATGTCGATATCGGCAAGCTGGGTGTTGCCTTCAAGAAGCAGGGCGGCGGCGACGCCGTGGCCTTCCTGCGCGAGGAGCTCGCCGAGATCGTCGATGCCCACGACCCCAATGCCGGCAATGGCGAGCCCAAGGATGTGGTTCTCTACGGCTTCGGGCGCATCGGTCGTATCCTCGCCCGGGTGCTGGTGGAGAAGGCCGGTGGCGGCAACCTGCTGCGCCTGCGTGCCATCGTCGTGCGTGGCCGCGGTGATATCGCCAAGGACCTCGAGAAGCGGGCAAGCCTCTTGCGTCGTGACTCCGTTCATGGGCCCTTTGACGGCACCATCAGCGTCGATGCCGAGGCGCGCACCATTACCGCCAACGGCAATGTCATCCAGGTGATCTACGCCGACGCCCCGACCGATGTCGACTACACCGAATACGGCATCGACAACGCCGTGGTGGTCGACAACACCGGTATCTGGCGCGACGAGGCGGGCCTCGGTCAGCACCTGCAGTGCAAGGGCGTTGCCAAGGCGCTGCTCACCGCGCCGGGCAAGGGCGATATCAAGAACGTCGTCTACGGCATCAACGATGGCGACCTGAGCGATGACGACCGCATCATCTCCGCCGCGTCCTGCACCACCAACGCCATCGTTCCGGTGCTTAAGGTGCTCAACGACGAGTTCGGCGTCGAGCATGGTCATGTCGAGACGGTGCACAGCTACACCAACGACCAGAACCTGATCGACAACTACCACAAGGGTGACCGTCGCGGGCGCAGTGCGCCGCTCAACATGGTGCTCACCGAGACCGGTGCCGCCAAGGCGGTGGCCAAGGCGCTGCCGGAGTTCGACGGCAAGCTGACCGGCAACGCCATTCGCGTGCCGACCCCCAATGTCTCCATGGCGATCCTCAACCTGCGCCTGGAGAAGGAGACCGATGCCGCCGCGCTCAATGACTACCTGCGCGGAATGTCGCTGAATTCGCCGTTCCAGAAGCAGATCGACTTCGTCGACTCGTCCGAGGTGGTCTCCACCGACTTCGTCGGCAATCGCCACGCCGGCATCGTCGATGCCAAGGCGACCATCGCCAATGGCAAGAACGCCGTGCTCTACGTCTGGTACGACAACGAGTTCGGCTACAGCTGTCAGGTGATCCGTCTTCTGCAGCATATGTCCAACGTCAGCTTCCTCAAGTTGCCGCGCGCCAAGGCGTAAGTTCGACAGCCACCCGCACAGTCGGGAGTGATGTCCAGGGGCAGGGAGAGAAATCTTCCTGCCCCTTTCTGTCTTGGGGGGCTAGCCGGAAAACGTCGCATGCAGCCGCCTGCGACAATCTAACCCTTGCCTCAAGTCACCCCTTGCGACCTTCGCTCAGGTGGTCATCCCTCTGCCTTGTCTTTATAATGCGGTGGATTTTTCGGGTGGGCAGGGCATGTCTCTGGCCCCTTTTCCTCTTATATCCGATCCATCAACTGGGCGAGACTATGATCGAAGTCAAGAAAGGCCTGGATCTCCCCATCACGGGAGCGCCCGAGCAGCGTATCGAGGATGCGCGGCCGGTGCGTCACGTGGCGGTCCTGGGCACCGACTATGTCGGCATGAAGCCGACCATGGAGGTCAAGGAGGGAGATGCCGTCAAGCTTGGCCAGCTGCTCTTCACCGACAAGAAGATCGATGGCGTGCGCTTCACGGCGCCGGCGGCCGGCAAGGTGATCGAGATCAACCGTGGGGAGAAGCGTCGCCTTCTCTCGGTGGTGATCGAGGTGGCCGAGACCGAGGAGGCCGTCGAGTTCACCGCTCATGGCCGCGACTCGCTGGCCGGCCTGGAGCGACAGGCCGTGGTCGACCAGCTGGTCGAGTCGGGGCTGTGGACCGCCCTGCGCACCCGCCCCTACTCGCGTACGCCGGCGGTCGATGGTGTCCCCGCCGATATCTTCGTCACCGCCATCGATACCCACCCGCTGGCGGCCACCCCGGCCAAGGTGATCAACGAGCAGGCCCAGGCCTTCGAGGATGGTCTCAAGGTGCTGACCCGCCTCACCGAGGGCAAGGTTTACCTGTGCAGCGGCCCGGACAGCAGCATCCCCGGTGGCAATATCGACGGCGTTTCTCCCCAGACCTTCGCCGGCCCGCACCCGGCCGGCCTGGTGGGTACCCACATCCACCACCTCTCGCCCGTCGGCCTGCACAAGCGTGTCTGGCATATCGGCTACCAGGACGTCATCGCCTTCGGCAAGCTGTTCGTCGAGGGCAGGCTGGACGTCAGCCGGGTGCTGGCGGTGGGTGGCCCCCGTGCCGAGAAGCCACGGATGCTGCGTACCCGCATCGGCGCCAGCACCGAGGAGCTGCTCAAGGGGGAGGTGATCGAGCCGGATGACACCCGCGTCATCTCCGGTTCGGTGTTTTCGGGCTTCACCTGTGAAGGCAGCCTGCGCTACTTGGGTCGCTTCCACAATCAGGTCAGCCTGCTCGAGGAGGGCAACAAACGTGCCTTCATGGGCTGGATCTCGCCGGGCAAGAACCGCCATTCGGTGATGGGCATCTATCTCTCGAAGCTGACCGGTCTCAAGAACTACGCCCCGACCACGTCGACCAACGGTTCCGAGCGCGCCATGGTGCCGGTGGGCGCCTACGAGCAGGTGATGCCACTGGATATCCTGCCCACGCAGCTGTTGCGCTCGTTGATCGTCGGCGATATCGAGACCGCCATGCAGCTCGGGTGTCTGGAGCTGGATGAGGAGGACCTCGCGCTGTGCACCTATGTGTGCCCCGGCAAGTACGAGTACGGTCCCATCCTGCGTGACAACCTCACCACGATCGAGAAAGAGGCCTGATGATGGGTATTCGACAGACACTCGACAATCTTGAGCCGCACTTCCACAAGGGCGGCAAGTACGAGAAGTTCTACCCGCTCTATGAGGCGGTGGACACCATCTTCTATGCGCCCCCCAGTGTCGCCAAGACCACGGCCCACGTGCGCGATGGCGTCGACCTCAAGCGCATCATGATCACCGTCTGGCTGTGCACCTTCCCGGCGATGTTCTTCGGCATGTGGAACGCCGGCTGGCAGGCCAACATGGCGATCGCCGACGGCTACGGCTCCATGGCCGGCTGGCGCGAGGCGATCATGATGGTGCTGGCCTCGGGCCACAATGCCGACAGCCTGTGGGCCAACTTCGTGCTGGGCGCCACCTACTTCCTGCCGATCTACCTGGTGACCTTCGTGGTGGGTGGCTTCTGGGAGGTGCTGTTCGCCATCAAGCGTGGCCATGAGGTCAACGAGGGCTTCTTCGTCACCTCCGTGCTCTATGCGCTGATCCTTCCGGCCACCATCCCGCTGTGGCAGGTGGCGCTGGGCATCACCTTCGGTGTGGTGATCGGCAAGGAGATCTTCGGCGGTACCGGCAAGAACTTCCTCAACCCGGCACTGACCGGCCGCGCCTTCCTCTACTTCGCCTATCCGGCGCAGATCTCCGGTGACGCGGTGTGGGTGGCGGCCGATGGCTTCACCGGGGCGACCGCCCTGTCGGTCGCCTTCCAGGACGGCATGAGCGCGCTGACCGAGCAGTTCAGCTGGTGGGATGCCTTCCTGGGCTTCATCCCCGGCTCGGTGGGTGAGACCTCGACCCTGGCGATCCTGATCGGTGCGGCCGTGCTGCTGTGGACGGGCATCGCCTCCTGGCGAATCATGCTGGGTGTCTTCCTGGGCATGGTGGCGACCAGCGCGCTGTTCAACCTGGTCGGCTCCGACTCCAACCCGATGTTCGCCATGTCGTGGTACTGGCACCTGGTGCTGGGCGGCTTCGCCTTCGGCATGGTGTTCATGGCCACCGACCCGGTCTCCGCTTCCATGACCAATCAGGGCCGACTGATCTTCGGCGCCCTGATCGGCGTCATGACCGTGCTGATTCGCGTCGTGAACCCGGCCTTCCCCGAAGGCATCATGCTGGCGATCCTGTTCGCCAACCTGTTCGCGCCGCTCATCGACCATATCTTTGTTCAGGCCAACATCAAGCGCCGACTCAAGCGCACCGGTGTGCCGGCCGAGGAGACTGCCTGATGGCACAGAGCAACAACTCCATCAAGAAGATCCTGACGGTGGCGTTCGCACTCTGCATCGTGTGTTCGGTCATCGTCTCTACCGCCGCGGTGGCACTGCGCTCCAAGCAGCAGTTCAACCAGGAGCTGGATCGTAAGACCAACATCCTTAATGTCGCCGACCTCTACGAGCCCGGCATGGATGTCAACGAGACCTTCGCGTCCAGCATCACGCCGCGCGTGGTCAACCTGGAGACCGGCGAATACTCCGAGGAGCATGATCCGGCCACCTACAACGCCTTCGAGTCGCGTCGTGACCCGGCCGCCTCACGGACCCTCTCCGGCGAGAAGGACCCGGCGGGGCTGACCCGTGTCGAGACCTACTCCACCGTCTACCTGGTCGGCAACCCGGATGATCCCGAGCAGATCATCCTGCCGATCCGTGGCCAGGGCCTGTGGGGCCTGATGCGCGGCTTCCTGGCCGTGGAAGGCGACGGCAACACCATCGTCGGCATCACCTACTACGAGCACGCCGAGACTCCGGGTCTGGGTGGCGAGGTGAACAACCCGCGCTGGCAGGCTCAGTGGGAAGGCAAGGAGATCTTCGACTCCGCCGATGCCGTCGCGCCGTCGATCCATCTGGCCAAGGGTGGCGCCAGCGGCGAGAATGAGGTGGATGCCCTCTCCGGTGCGACCCTGACCAGCAACGGCGTCACCAATATGCTGCAGTACTGGCTGAGCCCCGAGGGCTTCGGTGACTACCTGGCCAAGTTCCGTTCCGGCGTGAGCCAGGACGAGGCCCAGGGCGCCGACGTTGAACTCGAAACGGAAGGAGCCTGATCATGTCGGAAGCTACCCCGAAGGGCGTCCTGACGACGCCGCTGTTCAAGAATAACCCCATCGCGCTGCAGGTGCTGGGCATCTGCTCGGCCCTGGCGGTGACGACCAGCATGAGCGTGTCGTTGGTCATGACCTGCGCGGTGATCTTCGTGACGGCCTTCTCGAACCTGTTCGTATCGCTGATCCGTCACCATATCCCGTCCTCCATCCGCATCATCGTGCAGATGACCATCATCGCCTCGCTGGTGATCGTGGTGGATCAGATCCTCAAGGCCTACGCCTACGAGATGTCCAAGCAGCTCTCGGTGTTCGTCGGTCTGATCATCACCAACTGCATCGTGATGGGGCGTGCCGAAGGCTTCGCCATGCAGAACAGCCCGGCGCTCTCTTTCCTGGATGGCATCGGCAATGGCCTGGGCTACGGCTTTATCCTGATGACCGTCGGCTTTATCCGCGAGTTGTTCGGCTCCGGCAGCGTGTTCGGCTTCACCGTGCTCGAGACGGTGCAGAACGGCGGCTGGTACGTGCCCAACGGCCTGCTGCTGCTGCCGCCGTCGGCGTTCTTCATCATCGGCCTGATCATCTGGGTGCTGCGCAGCCTCAACCCGGAGCAGGTCGAGGAGAACGAGTTCAAGATGAAGGCCAACACCGAGCCGAAGGAGGCCGTGTAACATGGAACATTATCTGAGCCTTTTCGTTGCCTCGGTCTTCGTCGAGAACCTGGCCCTGGCATTCTTCCTCGGCATGTGCACCTTTATCGCCGTGTCCAAGAAGGTCTCCGCGGCCTTCGGCCTGGGCATCGCGGTGATCGTGGTGCTCTCCATCTCCGTGCCGGTCAACAACCTGGTCTACAGCTTCCTGCTGGCGGAAGGGGCGCTCTCCTGGACCGGCATCAGCGGTGCCGAGAACATCGATCTCTCCTTCCTGGGGCTGCTCAGCTACATCGGCGTTATCGCCGCGCTGGTACAGATCCTGGAGATGTTCCTCGACAAGTACGTGCCGGCACTCTACAACGCCCTGGGCGTGTTCCTGCCGCTGATCACCGTGAACTGTGCCATCCTGGGTGGCGTGCTGTTCATGGTCGAGCGTAACTACAACTTCGGTGAATCCGTGGTCTATGGCTTCGGTTCCGGCGTTGGCTGGGCACTGGCCATCACGGCCCTGGCCGGTATCCGCGAGAAGCTCAAGTACAGCGACGTTCCCGGCTCCCTGCAGGGCCTGGGCATCACCTTTATCACGGTGGGCCTGATGTCGCTGGGCTTCATGTCCTTCTCCGGCATCCAACTCTGAAGCAGGTCGTCCCCTGTCCGGCACCGGGAGGTGCCGGGTACCAGGCAACGCAAGCAATAGGAAACCGACATGGTTGATACATCACTTATCTTGCTCGGCGTGGTCATGTTCACCGTGGTCGTCATCGGCCTGGTGCTGATCATCCTGGCCGCCCGCAGCAGGCTGGTCAGCACCGGTGACGTGCAGATCGAGGTCAACGATGATCCCGAGAACACCATTACCACCCAGGCCGGGGGCAAGCTGCTCAATACCCTGGCCGCCAATGGCATCTTCCTCTCCTCCGCGTGTGGCGGCGGTGGCTCCTGTGCCCAGTGCAAGTGTCGCGTGGAGGAGGGTGGTGGCGCCATCCTGCCCACCGAGGAGTCCCACTTCACCATGCGCGAGAAGAAGGAGGGCTGGCGTCTCTCCTGCCAGGTGCCGGTGAAGCAGGACATGAAGATCGAGGTGCCCGAGGAGGTGTTCGGCGTCAAGAAGTGGGAGTGCGAGGTCCTCGAGAACCCCAACGTCGCCACCTTCATCAAGGAGCTCAACCTCAAGCTGCCCGAGGGCGAGGAGGTCGCCTTCCGCGCCGGTGGCTATGTGCAGCTGGTGGCACCGCCCTACGATATCGCCTTCAAGGACTTCGATATCGAGGAGGAGTACCGGGGCGACTGGGAGAAGTTCGGCCTGTTCAACGTCTCCCACAAGAGCAACGAGGAGGTCATCCGCGCCTACTCCATGGCGAACTACCCGGAAGAGAAGGGCATCCTCAAGTTCAATATCCGCATCGCCACGCCGCCGCCCAACACCGACCACCCGCCCGGTCTGATGTCGACCTACGTCTTCAGTCTCAAGCCCGGCGACAAGGTCACCGTGATGGGACCCTTCGGCGAGTTCTTCGCCAAGGACACCGATGCCGAGATGGTCTTCGTGGGTGGTGGTGCCGGCATGGCGCCGATGCGCAGCCATATCTTCGATCAGCTCAAGCGCCTCGACTCCAAGCGCAAGATTACCTTCTGGTACGGTGCGCGTTCCTGGCGCGAGACCTTCTACAACGAAGAGTATGACAAGCTGGCCGAGGAGCACGACAACTTCGAATGGCACCTGGCGCTCTCCGACCCGCAGCCCGAGGACAACTGGGAAGGCCCCACCGGCTTTATCCATAACGTCCTCTACGAGAACTACCTCAAGGACCACCCGGCCCCCGAGGACTGCGAGTACTACATGTGTGGGCCGCCCATGATGAACGCCTCCGTGATCAAGCTGCTGCTCGATCTCGGGGTGGAGCCCGAGAACATCATGCTGGACGACTTCGGCGGATGATTTCACCCGCCGCAGGCGACAACAAGGGCCGGCCAGAAGGCCGGCCCTTGTTGTATCCGGCGGTGATGATTGCAGGTATAGCTGAAACATGAGGCGACCTGCACTGTCTGCTGTACAAGACCAAATGCTACCGGATGAACCGCCCAGCCGATGATGGCAGGGCACCACCCAAGGAGAGATCCTGATGACTATCTGGCTTATTGCCCTGGCCTTCATGCTGCTGATCATGGCGGCGATGGCCGTCGGCGTGATCATGGGCCGCAAGCCCATCGCCGGTTCCTGTGGCGGACTCAACCAGCTCGGCCTCAAGGACGGCTGCGAGATCTGCGGCGGCAAGGACGAGGTCTGCGAGGAGGAGAACCGCAAGCGTGGCAGCGCCCGCCGACGCAGCGACGAGAGCCGCGGTGCCGACCTGGGGTATGACGCTACGCGGCGCTGAGGCCTCACGTATCCGGGAGCCTAACGCCGCCAAGAGCACACTTGCCGCATCAAATGCCTGCACCCCCCATCAACTTTGTTGATGGGGGGTGTCCCGTTTTTGGCTCATCGCCATTCGCATGATTTGCGAGTCTCGTGTTCTAGGATGGTGGCTCTGCCGCGCGACCGGTGCCGTCAAGCGCCTCGTTCATGCAACAAAGCATTATGACACCGCTCAAGGAAGCCTGTGTTCTCCCATCGCGATGCAGAGCATCTTCCCACTCAGAACCTGCCGAGTAGAGGTGGGGGTGCCCCGGGCAGTGCGAGTAGCAAGTATCTGGCCCTCTAAGCGTTACGAAAACCACTCCTTTCGGACTAACCATAACTGTAATTTTGTGTAATATTGTGTTGCATGACGTCCTGGCAGCACTCGTTGTACCAGCCGCATCTGCCGATGGAAGCCTGCACGCGTGTGGGGAGCGCAACAGATTGTGCGAGCTCCACGATAAGACCTTTCACATAAGGGTCGATATCCGAGCATGAATACGTTGACGGCACAGTTCGCTAGTCAAATCGAGATTAGTCGCATCATTAGCCAGCTATTTGATCGTAGGTGGCTGATCGGCATGATTACACTTGGATTTGCGTGCGGGGGGATTTTCTATGCCATCGTGGCGACGCCCATCTACCGAGGCGACGCTCTGGTGCAAGTCGAGAGACGTTCGTCGGTGAGCCCCCTCGGTGATCTGGCGAATGTGATGGGGGACTCGATGGCTGGCTATTCCGAAAGCAGCACCGCCGCGGAGGTGCAGATACTCCAGTCACGCATGGTGCTTGGACAGGTTGTCGACCGCATCGAATTGGATAATGTGATCATCCCCAAGGAGCTACCGCTAGTGGGGGGGGCTATTCGGAGACAGCAGCTCTCGCGCCCAGAATTTGTCGATCGCGATATACATCTGGGTGGTTGGTTGCCAGAGAAAATCCGGCTGCCAAGTATCATTCCCACCGACACCTTGCCCGAGGTCTTCAAGGCAGGTATCGAACTACCTGAATTCTTGCAGAGCCCGTTCACCCCACCAGGGTTTGATCTGGCGCGTACGGCCGTGTGGCACGGTGAAACCTTAACGCTCGGCTTGCTCGAAGTGGCCGACCACCTGCGTAATCAGCCGCTGGTCGTCACTGCGCTTGGCGAGGGCCGTTACTCGCTTACGCGGATCTATAAAGGGAGGGCTCGGCTCCTGGGAGAGGGGAAGGTCGGCAGGGTCGAGCGCTTTTTGAATGACGAGGTTAAGCTTCGCATCGCTACCCTCGAAGCTGTTCCGGGTGCCCAGTTCACCTTGATCAAGCGTTCGCGCTCCGCAGCCATAACATCCCTTGCCAAGCGTCTCCGCGTGAATGAGCTCGGGCAGGACAGCCCTCTTGGTGCCAGCGCCAGTACCGGGATGCTGAGGCTCATGCTGACCGGTGACGACCGAGCCGAAATACGCCGATCCCTGAACGCCGTGATCGAAACCTTCCTCACCCAGAACGTCGAGCGCAAGTCAGCAGAGGCTGACCAGAGCCTTGCCTTCCTAAAGGAGCAGGCCCCGGAGTTGCGTAACCACCTGGCAGCTGCCGAGGAGAGGCTGAACGAATATCGCATGGCGCAGCAGAGTGTCGATCTCAGCGCCGAGGCTCAGGGCGCCATCCAGCAGTTTATCGCCCTCGATAGTCAACTCAGCGAACTCGAGTTTGAGGAGGCAGTACTGGTTCAGCGTTACACCAGCAGCCACCCGACCTACCAGGCATTGATCCATCAAAGGCAGATACTGCTCGACGAGCGGGCCGAACTGGAGGCCAGGGTGAGTGAGCTACCCGGCGCTCAGCAGGAGATCATCAGTCGCACCCGGGACGTGGAGGCCACCCAGGTGATCTATGTCGATGTGCTCAACAAGATACAGGAACTCGAGATCGCCAGGGCGGGAATGGTGGGCAATGTACGGATCATCGATGACGCCCTGGTGGGCGTACTGCCGGTTGAGCCGCGCAAGTCATTCCTGGTGATCCTGGCCACCGTGCTGGGTGCCATGGCTGCGGTCGGCTTTGTCTTGACGCGAGCGCTGTTCAAGCGCGGTATCGAGACACCGGAACAGATCGAGGATACCGGCTTACCGGTCTATGCGAGCATACCGCGCGCCAATGCGCAGAAAAAATTGAACAAGCGGGTGAGGCACCGTAACGAACATCATTATCGTAACGTGTTCTCCGAGATACTGGTGGAGGTGGAACCCACCGATATCAGTATCGAGGCCTTGCGCAACCTACGCACTAGCCTGCATTTCACCATGCTCGATTCCCAGGACAATAGGTTAATGATCACCGGCCCCAGTCCTGGTGTTGGCAAGAGCTTCATCACCGTGAACCTCGCGGCAGTCTGCGCCCTGTCTAACCAGCGAGTGCTAGTGATCGACGCAGACATGCGCAGAGGGCAACTGCATCATGCCTTTGGCACCCATGCACAGGGCGGGCTCTCCGAGCTGCTAGCGGGCCGGCTTTCCGATGAGCAGGCCATTCGCCACTCTAGAGTGCGCGGCCTCGACTATATTTCACGGGGCCTGGCACCTCCTAATCCCTCGGAACTGTTGCTCGGCGCCTCGCTCAAGCCCTTTCTGGCCCGGGTCAGCGAGCGGTATGACCTGGTCATCATCGATAGCCCACCAGTGCTGACGGTCACCGATCCTGCGGTGTTAGGCGCCCAGTGCGGCACCACGCTGATGGTAGCGATGTTCGAAACCACTACCAGCCGTGAACTCAATATTGCGAAGCGACGCCTGGAAAACGCCGGTGTTACCCTCCAGGGGGCGATTCTCAACGCCATGGAACGCAGAGCAGCCGTCAGCTATGGCGACGGTGACTACCAATATGCTTATTAACGGCAAGGGATCAAGGTGAGGAGTCATGCAATGAAATCAAGTCTGAAGGGGCTGGGCATGAAACCGATGGTTAGTGAAGAGGAGATCATGGCGACCTGGCCCATGGCAACCTCTGAGGGCTCACCATTGGTCACTATCTTCTGTGCGACATATAACCATGAGCAGTATATTGCATCAGCATTAGATGGAATGTTGGCCCAGAAAACCAGCTTTCCTTTTGAGGTCGTGGTCAATGATGATGCGTCAGACGATGGTACGGCGGATATCATTCGAGGTTACTTGAATGGCTATCCCAACCTGATCCAGGCCAACCTTCATCTCGAGAACCAGTTGCGTCAGGGTATTTCTCCGGAAGAACATACCTTTCCCATGTGTCGTGGGCGTTATATCGCCTTCTGCGAAGGTGACGATGCCTGGAAAAGCCCCGATAAACTGCAGCGTCAGATAGAAATGCTTGAGGCCAATCCCGAGTGCGATATGGCTTTCCATCCCGCAGAGAAGCACTACTTCGGCCTGGGGCGCCAGAGTATAACTGGATATTACGGAAATTCACCAAGGGTGGTGAGTGCCGAAGAAATTATCGAGAAACGGTATGGAAGTATTCCCACCCAGTCCGTGATAGTGAGATCGAGAGTTGCATTCGAGCTTCTGCGTTTTATGAAAGGGCAGGAGGATAAGATGGTTGCCGATGTCTATCGTAATATGCTTGCGTCACAACGGGGAGGTGCATGCTACCTTCCTGAAGTGATGAGTCTTTATCGATTTCGTGTTCCAGGGTCTTGGTCGAGCAGTGTCAATGATATCAACAAGAAACTAGTGCACTATCGCCGACGAATCATTTCCAACAGGCGCATGGATGCATGGCTGAAGTATCGCTTCACACGAAGTTTCGATATCGCCAACTGGCACATGATCTTAAAAATCCTGAAGTCTCCCGAGATCAGCGACAAGGAACGGCGTGACTTCTATTTCAGCTATGGCGACAAGCTTGGCTTTCCCGATCGCCTGCTGGCCAGGCTACTGCTCGCCTGGCCTGAGAGCATCGACCATTACCGTGGCGTAAGGGAGTGGATCAGGCGAAAAACATCCCCGATGGGGCAGGCAGAGACCTGATCTAGGGGTCACCGGGCCAATTCTATTGCCGTGCTAACGGTGTTGCCGAGGCAAGAGTGACCAGGACATATTGATGGATCACCCTCCCTGACATGCTGCATAAGGTGTCGGGCGGTGACACAGGTAGAGGTCACAAGCGATGCGATCCATACATATTGTTGCCATCCTGCTGTTTCCGGTGATCTTTACCATACCGATCGAAAATGTGCTGGTCATCGATGGCCTGGGCACCATCAATCGTGTGATCGGCATTGCCGCCGCACCAGCGGTATTCTTCCTGGTGCTCGCGGGGGGGCGAGTCAATCAGGCCGTCTATATGCTTGGGCTTGCCATGCTGATGTTTATTGTGTATGGCGGACTCTCCATCGCTTGGGCGCCCTCATCCCATGAGGCCTATATCAGCTGGTTCTCCATGGTGCAGGTCATGGTGATGGCGCTGATGATTAGTCTGGCGGGTATCTGCTACGGACTAAAGGTGATCTGCGTACCCTATCTTATGGGTGCTGTATACGGTGCGATAACCGTGATCTCCTATGCTGCATCATCGGACAGCATTCGTCGAATTGTGGTGGATAACTTCAATCCCAACTGGATGAGTTTCCTGTTCGTGATGTCCGGTGTTTGTCTCTTTGTCTTGCTGGATTCCGCAAGCTTCAAGGCGCGTGTTTTCTATCTGTTTTCATGGTGCATTATTGGTCTTTCCATCTTTCTTCTTGGGTCAAGAGGAGGCATGGGGTTTTACGTGTTGATGAGCCTTTCCATCATGCTAAAGCTCACCTTTATCTACAAGCTGATACTGGTTGTTCCTGTCGCGCTCACCATGCTGGTCTACCAGCTGGTGGTGCAGGCCGATATCGAGTACCTGCTGATGCGTTACATGATGGCCGGTGACCTGATTAGCTCCGGCGATTTCTCGGGTCGCGGCAATATCTGGCAGCATGGAATGGATGGCCTCGGCAACCCCTTGTTCGGGGCTGGCATTGGAAGTTTTCACGAGATCATCGGGCTTGCTCCACACAATGCCTTCCTGTCGGTGGTGTTTGGGCTCGGAATTGTGGGGCTGGTCATGTACCTGGGACTATGGCTCGGCCTCATCTACCTTTTTCTTTGCTTGGATCGTGGGCGTATAGCAGCCATGGTCATGGGGGGGGCACTTTTAATTCCGATGAATCTGGCCAATTGGGAGTTTCACAAGGGGTTGTGGTTCGCGTTTGCGGTAACTTTCGCCTACGCCATCTTGCGCTTGATCGATCAGTCACATAAGCGTGTATCTCTTCTGGATGATGATGGCTACACCAGGCAAGACGTGCTCCGACCGCTCACGACGGTGACATCTTGATGATTACAACAACATCTTGCGTAAAGGAGTCCATAGTGACATCTCAATCAATACAACCTGTCACCCTATTTATACCCTCGTTAAGTGGGGGGGGAGCCGAGCGTGTTTTCGTCAACCTGGCCAATGAATTCGCTCGTCAGTCGGCGGCGCCCGTAGATCTTGTTGTCGCAAGAAGCGGCGGCCCGCTGGTCGGCGCTGTTTCATCAGACGTGCGCATCGTGGATCTCGGCAAGAAGCGGGTTGCACATGCCATGCTGCCGCTGCTCGGTTACCTGCGCCGAGAGCGACCCCAGGCGCTGCTCTCCACCATGAGCGAAGCCAATGTAATCGCGCTTCTGGCGTGGCAACTGGCCGGCCGGCCATGTCGCATCGCGATCCGGGAAACCTGCGCGAAGCGCAGCGACGAAACGGTGCCGCCGGGGATTCGCCAAGCCGCACTGCGCTGGATGATGACGCGGCTTTATCCCAGGGCCGACACCATGGTGGTGATCGCCGACGATGTGCTGGCGACCTTGCAGCGAGACGGCATTCATCCCGGCCGTTGCTGCCATATCGGCAATCCGGTGACACCTCATTCTGCGTCGGCCTTAACATCATCCACGCGGGCCTCAGCATCGTCCACGCCAGGCTCAATATCGGCGGCGGGCACGACAGCCATGCCGAGCTGGCTTGAGTTGCTTCCCCGTGAGGCGCAGCTGATCTGTAGCGCCGGCCGCCTGGTAGAGGCCAAGGGCTTTGACCTGCTTCTGGCGGCGTTCGCTCGACTGCAGGACCCTCGGCTGCATCTGGCCATCCTCGGTGATGGCCCCCTCCATCAGACGCTGCTGGCCCAGGCACGAGAGCTGGGCGTCGAGGAGCGTGTGCATCTGCCCGGCTTCGTGGCGCAGCCGCAGCACGTCATGGCGCTCAGCCGACTCTTTGTGTCGTCGTCTCGGCGGGAAGGCTTTCCCAATGTGCTGCTCGATGCCCTGGTGGCCGGGGTACCCATTGTGGCGACCCACTGCCCCGGGGCCTCGGCCGATATCCTCGAGCACGGCAGGCACGGGGTGCTGGTCCCGCCGGAGAGTGTCGAACGCCTTGTCACGGCGATGACGCGTGCGCTGCAGGCGCCGGTAGGCACACCCGAGTCGCGACAGGCGCGTGCCGATGACTTCAACCTATCCCGTATTGCACGACGCTATCTTCACGAGGCCCTCGAAGTCGTTGAACCACAGCCCTCTGTGGAGGCCGTCAGCCACTTCTGCCCAGAGGAACGAGCATGAGAGTCGCACATATCATTACCAGCCTGGGAGAAGGAGGAGCGCAGGCGGTGCTCTTCCGGCTATGCACCAACGATCCCGACAACCAACATACGGTCATCAGCCTGATGGCAGAGGCACGTTATGGGCAGATGCTGAGCGAGCGAGGCTTTCGCGTCATCAATCTCGATATGCCGCGTGACAAGTTGCGCCTGGGACCCCTGTGGCGGCTGTGGAAGCTGCTCAGGCAGGAGCGCTTCGACATCGTTCAGACCTGGATGTATCACCCTGATCTTCTGGGGGGCCTGGTTGCCCGCCTAGCAGGACAGCGGCGAATCTTCTGGGGCATTCGCCATACCGGCCTGGAGCCCAGTCATAGCGCCCGCTCGTCGATCTTGATCGCTCGGTGGTGCGCCTGGCTCTCGCCCTGGTTACCCATCGCGATCGTCTGCTGCGCCGAAAGGGCGGCCCAGGTGCATCAGGCGTTGGGCTACTGTGCGGACAAGCTTCGGGTCATTCCCAATGGCTACAACTTCTCTCACTGGAATGTGGACCCGAGTGAAGCGCGTGTGCTTCGCCACTCGCTCGGCGTCGATGATGATACCCTGCTGATCGGCATGGTGGCGCGCTGCCATGCACAGAAAGATCATCAAAACCTGCTAGATGCCATCGTCAAGCTTCGTCAGCAGGGCATTGCGGTGCGCTGCCTACTGGTGGGCGATGAGGTCACGCGAGATAACCCCGAAGTAGATCGATGGATCGTTAGCCGGGACTTGGGCGACAGCGTTGTGGCGTTGGGAAAACGTACCGATATTCCGCTGGTGATGGGGGCACTAGATCTGCATATATTGTCCAGTCAAGGCGGTGAAGGGTTTCCCAATGTCGTTGCCGAGGCCATGGCGGCAAGTACGCCCTGCGTGGTGACAGATGTGGGGGATTCCGCTCGAATCGTGGCCGGTGATGGTTGGGTCGTTCCCCCGTGTGACAGTTCTGGCCTGGCTGATGCCATTTCCAAGGCGCTGGCAGAATGTCGACAGCACCCCGGTGCTTGGCGAGCCCGACAGCAGCGCTGCCGACAGCGGATTCGCGACGAATATGGGATCGATCATATGGTAAACGCATATACATCGTTGTGGCAGTCAACATTGTCAGGGGCCGTAGATCCAGGCGTCACCAGGAGCTCCGAGGGGCAGAGCTCATGACACGTCGTTTCCTGTTGATTGCTGGATATGCGCCGTCACTGATCAACTTCCGCTGGCATCTGATGCTGGCATTACAGGAGGATGGTTTTGAGGTTCACGCTGCGGCCCCCAGCCTTTCGGCTGATAGCGAGATACACCAGCGTCTGGTTGCCCAGGGGATCCAGGCTCACGACGTACCCATGCAGAGGAACGGCATGGATCCACTGGCAGACCTCGCCACGCTAAAAGCGCTATATCGGTTGATGCGGCACGTGTCGCCCACGCATGTCATGGGCTACACCATCAAGCCGGTAATCTACGGCAGCCTGGCCGCGCGTTTTTCCGGAATCCCGTTTCGCTTCTCGCTGATCACTGGTCTTGGCTACGCCTTTATCGAGGATTCAATGACTATAAAACGGCGTGCTCTCCAGCGTTGCATTGAAGGCCTATACCGGCTGGCCATGGCCTGCTCACACACGGTCTTCTTTCAGAACCCTGATGATATGCAGTTGTTCATTGACAGAAAGATCCTCGGCAAGACTTACGCTGTAGTGGTGAATGGTTCGGGAGTGGATATCGAGCATTTTGGTGTCACCGCACTGCCGGATACGCCTGTCTTCGTGCTGGTCGCCCGGCTTTTTGCCTCTAAGGGAATTCGTGAGTACGCCGAAGCGGCGCGCCTACTACGCCAGGAGTATCCGCAAGTTCGATTCCAGTTGGTTGGTGAGCCAGACCTCGGTCCCGATGCCATCGCCCCGGCGGAGCTGCAGGCCTGGTTGACTGATGGTCGGCTCGAATATCTGGGCCAGCTTGATGATGTGCGTCCGGCGATTGCCTCGGCAACGACGGTCGTTCTTCCGAGCTACTACCGTGAAGGAATACCCCGAACGCTACTCGAGGGGCTTTCGATGGGGCGAGCCATTATCACCACCGATACCCCAGGCTGTCGCGAAACCGTGCAAGAGGGATATAACGGTCATTTGGTGTCGCCGCGTTGTGTGATCTCGCTGGTCAACGCCATGCGTCGAATGATCGAGCAACCTGATCGCCTGCAAGCGATGGGGATTCATTCACGTAGAATCGCCGAAGAGAGGTTCGAGGTCACTCGGGTCAATACCGTCATGCTGGAGGAGATAAATGCCATTTGAGTAAGCGCCTGTTAGACATCGTTATCACTGCGCCGGCGCTGCTGCAGGCACCACTACTGATCATCAGAACATCATCGCGATTGTGGTGCGAATCGTCATGGGCCCCACGGTGCTGCTTTGCCAGCAGCGTCCGGGCATCACCGGCTGGGCGTAGGTCGACGGCCGCAATGCCCTCGACTGGAGCGACAGGCTCCGACTGGATGTCTGGATTCTCTGCCTGACCGTATGGCGGGTATGTTAGATGCCTGGCGTTAGGCAGCCCGGGCATGGCACCAGCCCCGGTTTTCAGGGGCAGCGGCATAAGTCGTAGCCAGGGGCGAGGTGAGAGGTGTGAAGGCTGATGTTTGGGGGGAAATAGAGAGGCAGGGGTAAGGTTCGGTGAGTGAGGAGTCAATAAGGGGCGCGCATTAGCGAGAGGCTGTCTGTTCGGCGTCACGCTGATTTACGATGAACCAAAAAACAAGGAGCGAGGTGTCTGTTCCTCGCACCTCGTCCCTCGCCCCTTATCATGACCTTGCGATCAGCGCCTGGCTGAGGCTCTGGTCGGTCAACAGTTGAGATTCATCCGAGACGGCCTTGACCATCTTTACCTTCCTGCGGTTTGTCGTCGAGGCGTTACGTGTACCGAAGCCATTGCTACCAGAGGTCAGGCTGAGATCAGTAGCGCAAACATCCTGGGCCGTGTCGGGCGTGGCGCCCGGAAGGGGCAGACCCTGGCTCAGCCACTCCAGGTCGACGATGGGGCTGTCGGGCTGATAGGCAGTCGGGGCGGTACCCAGCAACTCGCGCACCTGCTCCATCGCGTTGGCCTGCACGGCCTCCTTCAGGCGCTGCAGATAGGGGGCGAGCCTCTCCCACTCCCAGTGCTGCTCCTCTTCGGTCAGGATGCGCGGATGATCGGTCAGGCTGGCGTCGGCTCCGATCAGCACCTCCTCGTATAGCTTTTCACCCGGACGCAGCCCGCTGAAGACGATCTCGATATCGCCCGCGGGTTGGCCCACCGAACGAACCTCCAGGCCGGAAAGGCGAATCATCTGGCGAGCGAGGTCGGCAATCTTCACCGGCTCTCCCATGTCCAGCACGAACACATCGCCACCCTTGCCCAGGGCGCCGGCCTGAAGCACCAGCTCGGCCGCTTCGGGAATGGTCATGAAGAAGCGCGTGATATCGGGGTGGGTCACGGTCAACGGGCCACCGTTGGCGATCTGTCGCTTGAACAGGGGGATGACCGAGCCCGAAGAACCCAGCACATTGCCGAAGCGCACCATGCAGAACCGCGTGCTGCGCTGGTGTCTGGCCAGCGCCTGGCAGATCAGCTCCGCCAGCCGCTTGGTGGTGCCCATCACGTTGGTGGGCCTTACCGCCTTGTCGGTGGAGACGAGCACAAAGGTTTCGACCTCGGCGGCCACCGCCGCCAGGGCGGTCTCCATGGTGCCGAACACATTGTTGCGCACGCCCTCGGCGACGTTATACTCCACCATCGGCACATGCTTGTAGGCGGCGGCGTGATAGAGCGTCTGCACACCGAAGCTGTGCATCACCCCCTCAAGGCGCTGACGATTCTGCACCGAGCCCAGCAGTGGCTTGATCTCGATATCGGTCAGTCCCTCAGCCGTGGCGATATCACGCAGCTCGCCATCGATGGCATAGAGCGCGAACTCGCTCAGCTCCAGCAGCAACAGCATGCGAGGCCGCTGGAGCAGGATCTGCCGACACAGCTCGCTGCCGATCGACCCTCCGGCACCGGTCACCATGACCACTTTGTCGCGCACATCGGCCTGAAGCAGCTCCTGACGGGCCGCGACCGGTTCGCGCCCCAGCAGGTCCTCTACCGAGACATCGCGGATCTCGTTGATCTGTGCCCCGTGCCGAACCATGTCCTCGATGGCGGGAATTGTCTGCACGGCTGCCTTGAGGGTTTCCAGAGAGTGGAGGATCTCGCGGCGTTTCACACGGGGCAGGCTCGGCATGGCCAGCAGAATGCGCTCGGCGCCGCAGCGCTCGATCAGTTGCTCCAGCAGCAGCGGCGAGTACACCTTGAGGCCCTGAACAATGGTGCCGTGCATGCCACGCCAGTCATCGATAAAGGCCACGGGCAGGAACTCCTTACCCTGGCGCAGCGAGTGGACCAGCTGCACCCCGGCCGAACCGGCCCCATAGATGACCACCCGGATGCGCGGGCGCATCGTGACCTGCTGGTAGAGGCTGCGTACCACCAGCCGCGAGACACTGAGACCGAGCAGCGAGAGCAGGGCAAAGATCGACAGCGTCGAGCCGGAGAGGGGGAAGCCCAGGGCCCGGCCAGCGCCCCAGAGGGTCAGGCACGCGAGCGGCAGGCCGACTGCCATGGTCAGCAGCGCTCGCAGCCCCATAAAGCGCACGATGGCATGATAGAACCCCATCAGCCACAGCGTGATCAGGCAGAGTGGCACCGAGATCAGCAGCATCGGCGACGCAGCGTCGGCCGCCGCCGTCACGGCTCCCTGCTTCAATACCGTTGCCAGCACCAGGCAGGCCGAGAGTATCAGGGCGTCCAGTATCAACAGCAGAAGCCGCTTGTTTCGGCGAGAGATGCGAAAGGCGCGTTGCAGCAACAAGCTCATCGGCCTGACTCCTTATGGCGAAATTACCTACGTCCAAGACCCCCATTACCTCGACACGCCTAGAGCATCTGGCTATTGCAATCGAACGCTGAGTTATAGCCCTCAATCACGTCCCCAGTTGCACCTTCGAAGAATGCTGTGGTTTAGAAGTGGTTAAATGTGACGGTATGTAACTTCACTATAAAGCCAATCGAAGTGTTGCCAAGTTGAAATCGGTGATGGGCCAGGATGATGGAAGCCATACTCGAGGGACCGGACGGGAGATCATATGGATTCCCGATCCGGTCCCTTCGATGCCATCACGAGGCAAGCGGAAGGGTGCAGGGGCTCACTCCCAGGTGGCGGGGTAACCGTCCCAGTAGGGTGTCAGGTTACGCTCCTCGGTCATGTCATAGAGCCGATAGCGCCGACCCAGGCGGGCCCCGCCATCGCGGGTGAGCGGGCGCCATGCCAGGGTGGCCGCACTACGACTCGAGCGGGTAAAGAACGCATCGAGGGGAAAGGAGACATACAGCCCCTTGTCGAAGCCCCCCTCGCCGAAGTCATCATCGGCATCGGTCCAGGTGCCCCAGGCACCGACCCGCACGCCGGAGTCGAACTCTCGTGACAGATCCAGGGTGCCGCCGACATCGCCGGCCAGATAGCGGCCAACGCTCACCTTGGCCAGGATATCCTCGAAGCCGGTTTCGATATAGGCGTTGAGATGACCGGTCCAGGTGTCATAGTCACGCATCTCGAAACCCTGCTCGAAGTCGCGCTGGCGCACCCAGTTGACATCCGCGCCAATGGCGAAGGGGCTATCGAGAGGGCGGTGCAGCACCTCCGCGCCGGCACCGGCAAACATCATCTCCAGCAGGCCGGCATAGCCCATGGCGTACCAGTCATCGGCCAGGTTGGCGGTGCGGGTGTACTGCAGGTTCTCTATCCCTACATCGGAGGCCGACAGGTAGTCTCCGAGATAGCTGCGTACCCGGGGCAGTTCCGAGGGCCCCAGGTACTCGTAGCCATCGAGGTTGTCTGCCATCGTCCAGGCACCGGCGGCGGAGAGCCAGCCATTGCGATCGGTGTGGTATTCGCCCGAGGTGACCATTACCAGCCGATAGAGATAGCCATCCGGGCCGCCGAAGTTCTGGTCGAGACGCGGCCCCACTCGCCAGTTGAAGCGCTGGGGCGATTCACGATGCACGATCTCTTCGCGGGCCGGCTTGGCCAGTCGAGTATGGGAATAGATCCCGTAGCGGTGACCAAACTCCCGGTCTGCCGATTCTGCCGCCGCCACGAAGGCAGCACGATCATGCACATCCTCACGCAACGCCAGCCCGTTCTGCTGCCACTGGAAGCGGAAGGTATCGATCTCCGGTGAGGCCTGGGCGTGCAGGATGCGCGCGGCGCGCCCCTCGCTCTGGTTAAGGTTGCGGAAGGTCTCGGGCTCGGCCACCACGCGCAGGCTGTCGCCACTCTCGGCGATCTCATGCACCCGAATGCCGGCATTCTCCTCCAGGGCCTGGGACACGTTGGCCCAGTCCGGGAATGCGGGGGCGTTGATATCCCGTGGTGCGGGATCCCGCTTCACCTGGGTGAGTCCCGCCAGGTCGACGTGATAACTGATGCCGGCCATGGCGGTGCTGCCCCGTTGCCAGCCGGCGCGTAGCTCGAGATTATCGGTCACGGCAAGGCGGGCGCCGATATTGACGCGTGACTCGCTCTGCTGATCGTTGCCGAGCGGCTCGTCGGTGTAGTCGTTGCCCTCATACTCCAGCTGCAGCACCAGCGGGTCCCAGGGCGTCTGCCACTCCACGCCACCGAAGATCGAGGCCGGGCCGTGGAACAACGCGTCCACGGCGAACTCGCCGCCCTGGTCGCCACCGGCCCGGTTCGGCCGGTCGTCGAAGCGGTCGGCGAGCCAGCCCAGGGGCGAGTCGATATCACTGGCGGCCCCCAGGTAGCCCCAGCCGATGCCCAGCGTGAAATCGAAGTCATACCAGCGCTTGCTCGCCGCCAGATACTCGGAGCCGAACAGGGTCGTCCCTCCCACGTCACGCAGCCCCACGGCCAGCTGTGGCCAGTAGCGGGTCTCCTCGAGCAGGCGAAGCTTCATGTCAAAGCCCTTGTCGAGGTAGCGGTCGAAGAGGCTGGTACTGACATCCTCGACCTCCACATAGCGAAAGCCGCCCTCGAACCACTCGACCGGCTGGATAAACACGCTGTAGCGACGATAGGGCGCGGTGCGGCTCCAGTTGATGCTCATGGTGCCCACGGGCGCCATGCGCGCCGTAGGGGTCTGCATCAGGCCGACGCCACCAAAGTCGCTCTGCCCCGCGCCCAGCTGCCCGGCGATACCCTCCTGGCTCAGGGCGGGGGGCGCCATGGCAACCCCCAGGCTGCCGGTTACCAGTGCGACCATGCTTGTCCTGACATTTCTAGTGATGTTCTGGCCAACACGTCCGCTGACGTTACGGGTAACGATAGTGACAGTTTTCATTCCTTGACCTCGTGTCCCTCGTCGTTGCCCCATACCCGGCAGCGCTCACCGGGTACGCGGGTCGCCAGCAGTTCGGGCAGGCGCCGGTTGATCAGGTCTACCTCATCGCCGACCCCCGGGAAGGGCAGGGCGCCCCGAAGCCCTTGGCGAGAGGGTAGCTCCAGGAGCACGCGACTCCCCGGGGCAAGAAGCGTCGGCTGATAGTTCCAGGCCGCGATGCCGCGACGATGAACCTCTCCCAGCGGGGTGACGATGGCGGCGGTATCGCTCTGGCGGGCCGCGCTGGCGGTCAGCGAGTCGCGCAGGTGCTCGAGTGACATGTCGGGCACCCAGTCCAGTCGCGTGACGCCGTCCAGGCTCCAGACCTCCACCCAGTTCGGCGCCTCACAGACCCCGAAGTGAACGATGCGCTTGAGTGGAGGATTGTGGCGTAGATTGGCCGCCAGCCAGGGCAGGTCCAGTCGCTCCGGTGTACGGATATGTCGGTCCTGCCATTCGCCGAGATGCGAGCGCCAGGCCTCAAGGCTCTGTTGGCGTGGCGCGTTGCCGGCCACCCGGGCGCTGACCGCCAGGGTATGCAGATCGCCGATCAGGCGTCGGCGCAGGCGCGGCACAGTCTCGGCGGTGGTGTCGCGAAGCGCGAAGGCGTGCTGCCACTCGATGGCGCCGGGCTGGCGCCGTTCGAGGTCCAGCCAGGCATTGGCCAGGGTCGCCGGTGGTGTGGTGGCGCCAAGTGCCGTTCCTGTGCCGCCCAGGCCAAGGGCAGCTGCCGCCAGCCACGCCCTGCTTCGTCGGCGGAAAGCTCCGTTAATCACATTGTCCCCTTGTTCCCCGTAACCCATGGCACCCAGGCCGAGTCACGTCCTCTATTGGATAGTTGGCCCCAGCTGGAAGGGTGGCCCCTTCTCGAATATTGATCTGTTGCGTCACCACCAGGCGCGCGCGACCCGCCACTCGATATGTGGGGCTCCCGGCCAGGGCTCCCCCTCCACGGCCCAGAGGCGCAGGGTGTCACGGTCACGCCACAGGGTTGAGCGAGTTTGCTCGCCATTTTCCCAGTTCAGGGTCATCTCGCAGCGCTGCAGCCGTTGCTCACCCAGCGGCAAGGCGAGAGGCTCCAGCGTATCGTGGCACGCCAGGGCGCCACGGGCCCCCAGCTGGCGAGGCAGCCCATCCGCCTCCAGCCATTGGCGTTCCAGGCGAAAAGCCCCGGGGCGCACTTCCTGCCATGGCACATAGTCCAGGGTGTCGTCCAGGGTGCCTGCTGCCCCGGCGTCTGCCTCTCGGTGCTCCACCTCTCCGGCATCAGCGCTCGGCGCCTGCAGAGGGAGATAGCGGGTACCTAGGAGATCGCTGCCCAGGCCGCTGGTCGCCTGCAGGCCATCGCGGTGGAGCACCAGCACGCCCTGGTGGCCCATCGGCCAGTAGGTGGTTTCGCCGGTCGTGGTGCCCAGCACCACCAGACCGCGATGGCGCTGGCTGTCAACGGCAAGCGAGGCGTAGGGGAGGGCGTCGGCCCGCTGAGAAAGGCTCGCTTCGCCGGTGGCCCCCTCGGCCAGCAGGTTCGTCAGGGCATCGCCCAGGGGGGGCTTGCCGCTACTGGCACAGCCTGTCAGCCAGAGCAGGCAGGCGCCCAGGGTCAGCAGGCGGGCAGCAGGGCGGCGCCTCGAGGGGCAGCCGGCGGGGTCATGGAAGTTCACCATCGATGAGCGATGCCTCAGTTGGTGCCGGTGCCGGTGCCAGTGCCCGTGCCCGTGCCCGTGCCGCTATTGTCGCCATCGGTTGTCAACGCCACCAGAATGCCGAGGCCGAGCGCCGCGCCGGCGGTGACGAGAGTGGCCTGGGAGAGGCCGGTCGCCTTGCTTAGGCCAGCCGGGGAGCCTCCCGCTGCGGGGGAAGGCTTTGCGGCGCCCTGGGCCAGGGCGGTGGAGCTCGCCAGCATGCCGGCAACCGCCAGTAGGGCGAATGGGCGTTTAAGCTGCGCTTTCATGGTCTCTCTCCTGGATCGTGGCGTGTTGCATCGGACAGGGCGATTTGATCGTAACCGTTTGTACACTCTAAGCATAGCCGCATTACGTCTACCATGTCGTGACAGCAGCATGTCGCCAAGCTCTCTGGTTCGGCTTGACGGGCAAGCATAGGCTTCAGGTGTAGGGTTAGGCTTACCCCGGTGTAGGAGAGGAGCGGCAAATAGAGCCGTCTGGTGATTCACTCCTCGTTCCGATAGTGATGGTCGCCTTCCTATGTAACGTTCAGGCGTTAAAGCCAGTCGGAATTCGCCCTGACATCATGAAGTTGGGGCGAACGTGCTGGCTTGGAGCTCAGCCTAATGGAGCCCAACATAGTGGAGTCTGGCCTAGAGGAGGGCTTTGTAACCCTGGGACGGGAGTGTCCTGTTTTCTACTTGGAGAGCCTGCCTGGGCTGGGTATGGACCGCACGGGGCCAGCCAAAGCCGTACTTTTGTGGCGGGTGACCAGGGTTTTAGTTTCAGTAGGCTAGGCGTGGTGAATATTCACTGATATGTTACACTATGTAGCAGAGGGTTACGGAGTTATTGTTTACTTATTTGCTTATCTTTCCACGTTTTTGATCTTTCCATGGTGCCTGCCTCCCCCGTTTGGCGGCTGCTATCAAGAGGAACCTACATGATCACATCGTCGATCCCACGTCAGCGTCACGCACCGGCTTTCCGGTCGACGCCCCTGATTGCCTGCGCCGTGGCCCTTCTGCTATCAGGCTGTTCTATGGCTCCCGGTGGGCATATCGATTACCAGACGGAAACCGCGCCGATCGACGACCTAGTCGATATCGAGCCCATTACGCCGGGGCTGGTTTCGACCTTTCGGCTGGCCGAAAGCCAAGCTGCGCCCATGTCCAGCGATCTGCGCCAGGCCATCGAGGACTACGAGTATCGCGTGGATCCCGGCGATGTACTGAGCGTGATCGTCTACGACCATCCCGAGCTGACCATACCGGCCGGTGCCGAGCGAAGCGCCGCCGAGGCGGGCAACGAGGTGCGTAGCGATGGCACCATCTTCTATCCCTATATCGGGCGCGTGAAGGTCGCAGGGCTCACCCTGGATGAGGTCCGCGACATGCTGGCGCGCCGACTCTCCGGCTTTCTGGCCGAGCCCCAGGTGGATGTCCGCATGGCGGCCTTCAACTCCAAGAAGGTCTACGTGAGCGGGTCGGTGGCAACACCCGGCACCCAGCCCATCACCAGCGTGCCGCTGACCTTGGCCGACGCCATCAGCCGGGCCGGTGGCGCCCAGCCCACTGCCAACTGGCACGAGGTAATTCTGACCCGCAATGGTCAGGAGCAGCGTCTCTCTCTCTACCAGCTGCTGCGCCAAGGCGACCAGACCCAGAATCGTCTGCTCCAGGATGGCGACGTGGTGCACGTGCCGAGTTCCGAGAATCAGGCCGTGGCGGTCATGGGCCAGGTGCTCTCGCCCGGCAACTTCGCGTTGGGCAACGAGCGCCTCTCCTTGACCGACGCCGTGGCACGGGCCGGTGGTATCAACGAAACTACCGCCGAGCCCTCGGGAATCTTCGTCATTCGCAGCCAGACTTTCGACAGTGACAAGTTGGCCACCGTGTATCTGCTCGATGTACGCAACGCCGCCGCCTTCAGCATGGGCAGCCAGTTTGTCCTCGAGCCCCAGGATGTGGTCTACGTTACCACCGCGCCCCTGGCGCGCTGGAACCGTGTGATCAGCCTGCTGCTACCCTCGCTGGTGTTGCCGGGTAGTGTGGCGGAGAGTGCCAGCGACGTCAGCGATCTCTAATCCACCCATAGCGAGCGGCTTGTGTTTCAACGTATCTTGGTGGTGTGTACTGGTAACGTCTGTCGTAGCCCCGTGGCCGAAGCCATGCTGCGCCGGGCCCTGCCGGGGAAGCAGGTCGCCTCGGCAGGGTTAGGTGCACTGGTCGGTCAGAACGTCGATCTCAGCGCCAGAGAGCTTGCCGAGGCGGAAGGACTTGACGTCTCCATCCACCAGGCCCGCCAGCTCACCACCGAGATGCTCATCAACCACGATCTGATCCTGGTGATGAGCAGCGGCCAGCGACGCGCTGTCGGTGAGCTTGCCCCCGAGGCCCTCGGCAAGACCATGCTGCTTGGCAAATGGCTCGCAGCTGGCAAGGGACTCGATATCCCCGACCCGTATCGGAAGAGCAGGGAGGCGTTTGAGCATGTTCACCAACTGCTGGCTGAGGCCACCGCCGGGTGGGTTGCCCGCCTATAAAAAGTCCAAACCCCAGGCGATGGCGTCGTTAGACTTCGGCGTACTCACGGATACCGACGAAACATCCTGGCTTAAATTACCTTCCTTTCACTCTTACAAATACAAAGCCACGCCATGACTGACACCTCCAACACCGCAGCTTCACCTATGGCCCCGGTCGATAATAAAATCGACCTCGCACGCCTGTTTGGCCTGCTCCTCGATCACAAGTGGCTGATCCTCGCCATCACCCTCTTGTTCGCCTTGGGTGGGGTGGTCTATGCCCTGCTGCAGACGCCGGTGTACCGCGGCGATGCGCTGGTACAGGTGGAACGGCGCTCGACCGTCAGCCCACTGGGCGATCTCTCCGAGGTGTTCGGCCAGGAGGGCGAGTCCTCCACCGCCGCCGAGGTGCAGATTCTGCAGTCTCGCATGGTGCTGGGCCAGGTGGTCGACCGGGTCGGGCTGGATACCGTGGTGAGTCCGAATCTGCTGCCGGTGGTGGGTGGCTTCCTGGTGCGCCGTGGCATCGAACGACCGGCATTCATGGCCGGCAAGCCCTGGGTATGGGCGGGTGAGACCCTGGCCCTGGGACGCCTGGAGGTCGCCGACTCGCTGCGCGGCATGCCGCTGATCGCAACCGCCGGGGAAGCGGGGGACTATCGGCTGCGCCTGGGCGGCGAGATGCCGCGGGAGCTGGGCCAAGGGCGAGTCGGGGAGCTTGCGAGCTTCGCCGATGGCGATATCCAGATACGCATCGCTGAACTGCAGGCGCCTCCCGGCACGGAGTTCACCCTGATCAAGCGCTCGCGGCCTACAGCCATCAATGGTCTTGGCTCGCGGCTTAGCGTCAACGAGTTGGGCGCCGGGCGCGGCACCAGCATCGGCACCGGCATGCTTCGGTTGACCCTGACTGGACCCGATCGCAGCGAGATTCGTCGCTCACTGGATGCCGTGGCAGAGACCTTCCTGACCCAGAACGTCGAGCGTCAATCCGCCGAGGCGGAGCAGAGCCTGGCCTTTCTCGAGGAGCAAGCGCCGGAACTCCGCGATCAGCTTGCCGCCGCTGAAAATCGTCTTAACGAGTATCGCGTCGAGCAGGATAGTGTCGACCTCAGCTCCGAGGCACAGTCCGTAATCCAGCGCTTTATCGAGCTCGACAGTCGACTCAGCGAGCTGGAGTTCCAGGAAGCCGAGCTGGCCGAGCGATTCACCCCAAGTCACCCTAACTATCAGGCGCTGCTGCGCCAGAAGAGTCAGCTGCAGCAGCAGCGGGCCGATCTTGATGAACGCGTCAATGAGATGCCCGCCGCCCAGCAGGAGGTAGTGCGTCGTACCCGCGACGTCGAGGTCACCCAGGCCATCTACGTCAACGTGCTGAACAAGATGCAGGAGCTGCAGGTCGCCCGGGCTGGTACCGTTGGCAACGTGCGTATCATCGATGACGCGCTGGTCGGCCCGTTCCCCATCGCTCCGCGCAAGTCACTAATCGTGATCATCGCCACCGTGCTCGGCGGCATGCTGGGGGTGGGTATCGTGCTGCTGCGCGGCCTGCTCAACCGCGGCGTGGAGTCACCTGAGCAGATCGAGAGCGCCGGCCTGCCGGTTTACGCCACCGTGCCGCTCTCCGACGAGCAGCGAAAGCTGGTTCGACGAGTCAAGCATCGCCGTGATCGCCAGGCACGGGAGGTGGTCAGCGGGGTGCTCGCCGAGCGCCACCTGGCTGATACCTCCATCGAGGCCCTGCGCAGCCTGCGCACCAGTCTGCACTTCGCCATGCTCGAGGCCAGCAACAACCGCCTGATGATCTCCGGTCCCAGCCCTGGTATTGGCAAGACCTTTATCTCGATTAACCTGGGCGCTGTCTGCGCCCAGGCCGGACAACGGGTGCTGGTCGTTGATGCCGATATGCGCAAGGGGCACATGCATAACGCCTTCAAGGGGCGCAGCAAGGAGGGGCTCTCCGAGCTGCTGAGCGGGCGCAAGGGCCTGCTGGAGATCATCCGGTCCAGCGGTATCGAAGGGCTGGATTACGTGGCTCGCGGTGAATCTCCGCCCAACCCCTCGGAGTTGATGATGACCTCACGCTTCACCACCTTCCTCGAAGAGGTCAGCCAACGCTATGACCTGGTGATCATCGACACTCCGCCGGTGCTCGCCGTGACCGATGCCGCGGTGGTTGGCGCCCAGTGTGGCACCACCCTGATGGTCGCTCGCTTCCAGACCAACCCGATACGCGAGCTGCAGATCGCTACTCGTCGCCTCGAAACTGCCGGCGTTACAGTCAAGGGCTCGATCCTTAACGCCATGGAGCGCAAGGCCGCCACCAGCTATGGGTATGGGTACTACAACTATTCGTACAAGTGAGTAAAGGATGAGGGGCGCACCTACCTCGCGGACCTTGCTCCTCGCACCTGGTACTACCTATTTCATACTTGCCTAACAGATACAAAATGTCACATTAATAGGGCTGGCCGCGCAGACGCGGCGTCGATGATTTTGTGAGGCCCTATGTTCGCCAATCTCCGTGCCTTGTTAGGCTTGCTTACCCGCGAGCAACGCCGGCGCTTGCTGCGCCTCCAGGGGTTGGTGGTGCTGATGGCCTTCGCCGAGGTGGGTGGGGTGCTCGCCATCGGCCCCTTTATGGCCCTGGTGGGCGACATGAGCCGGCTGCAGGGCGATGCCCTGCTCGCCCAGATCTATGCGGCGAGTGGTATCGGCGAACCGCGCGATTTCCTGTTCTGGATGGGAGTGGGGGTGCTGGTGGCGTTAGCGCTCTCTGCGGCCATCTCGGTGGTCGCCGTATGGCGTCTGACGATTTACGGTCAGCAACTCGGTGCCGAGCTGAGCGTACGGTTGTATCGCCACTATATGGCGCAGCCCTGGCTGTTTCACGCCGAAGGAAGCAGCACTCGCTTGGTCAGCAATATTGCTCAGGAGACCCAGCGCATCACCGATACCCTGATCTCGCCGCTGATGCGCATGAACGCCAAGGCGGCCACCGCCATCTGCATGGTGATCGCCCTGGTGCTGTTCAACCCGATGGTGGCGCTGATTGGCCTGGCGGTGTTCGCCTTCTGCTTCGTGGGCCTCTATGGCACGGTGCGGGCGCGCTTGGCCGCTAATGGTCGTGCCGTGTCGCGCAGCCAGGTGGCACGCTATCAGCTGATGGCGGAAGGCTTCGGGGGTATCAAGGACACTCTGTTGTTGGGGCGCCAGGCGATGTTCAATCAGCGCTTCGAAACAGCCAGCCGTCGCTATGGCCGCGCCCAGGGGGTGACCAAGGCACTCGCTCAGGTTCCACGTTACCTGGTTGAGCTCGTCGCCTTCGGCACCGTGATCTTCCTGGTGCTCTATCTGCTTGCCGCCCATGAGGGCAACCTTGGCACCATTCTGCCGTTGCTCTCGGTCTATGCTCTGGCCGGCTTCAAGCTGCTGCCGGCATTCCAGCAGATCTACGGCAGCGTGGCCCTGATGCGCGGTAATATCGCCGCCTTCGAGGCGGTACATCAGGATCTCAAGGACAGCCGCGGCAAAGAGGAGGTCAGCCTCAAGGCATCGTCTGTTACCAGGCCGACCACGTCAACACCTGCGCACGTCAAGTTGGTGCCGCGAGACTCGGTGGCTCTCAGCGGGGTGACATTTTTCTATCCTGGCAAGGAGCAGCCGGCGCTGGATGATGTCTCGCTGGTGATACCGGCTCAGCAAGTGATCGGGTTGGTGGGACCTTCCGGCTCCGGCAAATCCACCGCCATCGACTTGCTGCTGGGACTGATCAGTCCCCAGCGGGGAGAGCTCAGGGTCGATGGCCAGCCGCTGACGGGGCCACGCAAGCGTGCTTGGCAGAACGCGGTGGGCTTCGTGTCCCAGGCAATCTTCCTGGCCGATGCCAGCATCCGAGAGAACATCGCCTTCGGCCTGCCGTGCGAGGAAATCGATGATGAGCGGGTGCGCCACGCCGCCCAAATGGCTCATCTCGACGAGTTGCTTGAACAGTTGCCTGCAGGGCTCGATACGCGGGTCGGCGAGCGCGGCACCCAGCTCTCCGGGGGGCAGCGTCAGCGTATCGGGATAGCCCGAGCACTCTACGACGATGCCGAAGTCCTTATTCTCGATGAGGCCACCAGTGCCCTGGATGGCATCACCGAACGCCAGGTGATGCAGGCGATCCATGGTTTTGCCAGCAGCAAGACCATCATCATGATCGCCCATCGGTTGAGCACGGTGCGCCGTTGCGACGTGATCTACCTGATGCAGAAAGGGAAAGTGGTCGACCAGGGGAGTTACGACGAGTTAGTTGAGCGCAACCCCACCTTCCAGCGCATGGCCGCGCACTCCTAAGGATGTCGTCATGCTAAAACATTTGCTCAAGTCTACCCTGAGTCGTAGTGGATTTGCGTTAATGCGCACGCCGCCGCTTCCCCGCGGCGCACCGAGTGCCACCCATGGCCAGCGGGTGGAGATGATTGCGCCCTCCGGAGCGGGCAAGACCACCCTCTATCGTCAACTGGCGTTCCACAACGAGTGGATGCGTGCCGAGCGCATACTAATTGGCCGCGATGCCTTCCCGGAGCTACCCGGCGGCCATGTGGGGGAGCTCTACGCAAGACTCTTGTTCGGAAGCCTTCAGGCGCTGGAGAGGTTGCCGTTAACCCCCAGCCACAAGCTACGCCTGGTGGACTACATCACCACCACGCTGCGTCACGATATTGCCTGGCGCAGTCGCCACTATCCGCGTGGCATGGTCAGCGAGGAAGGCATCTGCCATAACTTCTCCGCCCAACTGGCAGCCCTGGCGGCCGAGGATCCAGAACCGCCAGGGCTCGCAGGACTACTTGCCGGCCGTTCACTGATACGGCTCGAGACAAGTGTCGAGCGGGTCATGGCGCAGCTGGCCAGTCGCCACAGACAGCGCCCCGGTGGCGGCAACGACTGGCTCGGCTATCTTGGCGAAGAGGCGGCCCTGGCCCACGTCGAGCAAGAGTTGGCCTGGGGCCTGGCCGTCTGCCGACTCTTCGAGCGGCACGCGCGACCGGTACTAATGCTCAAGGCCGAGGATGACCTGGCTACTCATCAACATCGAATTAACGCCTTCCTTGCCCGTCTGGCAGAAGGCGCCTAGCCGTGACACGACGCCTTGGCCCTTAGCGCCTTTGATCGCTTGAGTTCAGGGTTTCCAGCGAGCCTAGTGTCAGCAGCGAAGAACGGCATGAGGCCGGCCATTGCGACCCGAACATTGACCCATGAGGTCACCGTGCCCACCTGGACCAATAACAAGGAGTTGTCATGAAGGTTCTCGTCACCGGCAATGCCGGCTTTATCGGTTTCCACACCGCCAAGCGTCTGCTCGAGCGCGGCGACAGCGTAATCGGCTTCGATGAGGTCAACGACTATTACGATCCGACGATTAAGGAGGCGCGGCTCGAGATTTTGAATGAGACTGCCTCACGTACTGGTGCCGAGTATGTGTTCGTGCGTGAGGACCTGGCCGATCAGGCGGCGGTCAACGCTGTGTTCGAGAGTCACAAACCCGAGCGGGTGATCCATCTGGCCGCTCAGGCGGGGGTGCGTTACTCGCTGGAGAACCCCCATGCCTATGTGCACAGCAATATAGTGGCGTTCACCAATATCCTGGAGGCCTGCCGTCATCACCCAGTTAAGCATCTCACCTATGCCAGTACCAGCAGCGTCTATGGTGCCAACACCAGCATGCCGTTCTCGGAGCACGAGGGCGTCAACCATCCGCTGCAGTTCTACGCCGCTACCAAGAAGGCCAATGAGCTGATGGCGCATAGCTACAGCCACCTGTTCGACTTGCCCACCACTGGTTTGCGCTTCTTCACTGTGTATGGCCCCTGGGGGCGCCCCGATATGGCGCTGTTTCTCTTCACCAGGAAGACCCTGGCCGGCGAGTCGATTCCGGTATTCAACCATGGCCAACACACCCGAGACTTCACCTACATTGATGACATCGTGGAAGGGGTGATCCGTGCCAGCGATGATATCGCCGCGCCCAATCCCGAGTGGAACAGCGATGCACCTGACCCGGCCTCCAGCAACGCGCCGTATCGCATCTTCAATATCGGTAACAACAACCCGGTCAAGCTCTCCGCCTATATCGAGGCGATCGAGCAGGCTTTAGGCAAGGAGGCGATCAAGGAGTTGCTCCCTCTGCAGCCCGGCGACGTACCGGATACCTTCGCCGACTCCAGCGAGCTGGAGAAGGCGGTGGGCTACAAGCCTTCTACCACGGTGACGGAAGGGGTGGCGAACTTCGTGGCCTGGTATCGGGATTTTTATCGGGTCTGAGGAACGAGAGCCTCGAGCCGCGTGCCCTCTACATCCGTACCACTAAGGACAAAGCCTGCATAGACTATCGATAACGCTCGCGTCACCGGCCTGGACTATGTGGGGCTGCCGTTTAGGCAGCCCCCTTTCATCACTTCGACTAACGTCCAAGCACGGCCCTGTGCCGGGCTTTGGCGGTTACGGCTGGCTGAAACATAAACATGAATAATACTAATTTTAAAAACATATTGAATTTATTTGGGTCATCGAAAAGCCCACTAAATGCCTGATTAGCTGTCTAATTCGAAGGCATTAATGCTAGAGATACGTTGGTGACCATCGAATACACAAGTTAACAATATTTTACGTTTCTTAGTGAGTAGGCCATACTTACCTCCAGCTGTACTCCCTAACAACAACGCATACAGACACAACTCGTCATGAGGAGGAAAGCATGAGCCAACGGAATGGGGGGGTGGCGTTTGTCACGGAGCAGAATCCGCAATCGTCATTATTCATCGACTACATCAATGACCACGTCGACTGCACTGTCACGTTGCTTTCGCCCGCCGATGCTCCTTCCAGCGTTGCTGAGGAGACCTCAGTGGTGCTGCTGGATCATGATCATGTCGATGACGCCCTGCTGCAGGCGTGGCAGGAGGAGGCGTCGAGTCGTGGTCATCGACTGTGCATCGCGGCACTGAATCTGAAAGATGGTGATGAGGCAGCCGAGGTACTCTCCTATGCACATCTGTCGGGCGTGTTCTATCGCACGGATTCGCTGGACATGATCTGCAAGGGAATCGGTCGGCTGCTGGAAGGGCATCTCTGGATGTCACGCTCGTTGATGTCGCACCTGATCGAGTTCTTCCGCAAGCAGTCCATCAACTCTTACCGGCCGGCCTGTGGCCTGACCCAGCGTGAGCTGGAGATCATCGGGCTGCTCGGCTCCGGTGCCTCCAATATGCAGATCGCCGATCGCCTGTTCGTCAGCGAGCACACGGTGAAGTCGCACCTCTACAACATCTTCAAGAAGATCGATGTGCACAACCGTACCCAGGCGGTCAACTGGGCACGCCAGAATCTGGGCGCCCCCCCTCCGCTGTTTCATTTCGACCAACGCAAGGGAGCCAAGAGATGCAACCACAGTACGCCTTAGTCGCGGGTTGTGTGCTGCTCCTTTCGCTGATCTGGGGAGGGAGCCGCCCGGCGCAGGCTCAGGTGGCGCCCGATGAGCCGGCGATGACGATCGAGGAGTCGGAGGAGACCATCGAGACGCCCGGGCAGGCCGAGGAAGAGCTGGAGCGCCAGTTCAGCCTGCAGGAGCCGGGGATCTCGGGCCTGGTGATCGACCGCACCGTGACCATGACCGGCCGCACCTTCTATCGGCAGTTCAGCCAGCTGAGCCTGGAGCGCCCGGTGTTGAACAACGTGGTGCTGACGGTGCATGAGCGACCTTCGGCGCGTTGGGGCAGCCAGGTCTGGATCACCCGGGACAATAACCGTGTGGTCTATCAGGCCACCATGTCGCCCCGTCTCAGCGATATCGACGGGTATGTGCAGGCGGCGGTGGAGCAGGTGGAGAATCTGGTGATTCGGCAGACGCTGACGGAAGCCCTGGCCGATGACCCCGATCTGGCAGATGAAGAACTCTAGTGCATCGAGGAGAACGACAATGAAACGCACAAAGCAGCGGATGACGGCAAGAGTGGCGGCAGGGGTAGTGACGACGAGCCTGTTGCTGGGGAGTGGTTTCGCCTGGGCGGGCCAGCTGGTGTATGAGCCCATCAACCCGTCATTCGGGGGCAGCCCTCTCAACGGCAGCTATCTCTTCAACAAGGCGCAGTCCCAGGATGACAACAAGGATCCCGATGCGCCGGATTTCGGCAACCTGTCGGAGACCGATCTGTTCCTGCAGGACCTTAGGGCCGGGGTGGTCAACGATGCCATCAATGATGCCAAGGAAGGGGAGGCGGGGCGCACCAGTGTGATCGAGAGCTCGACGCTGCGAGTGCGGATTCGCAGCCTGGGGAATGGGGGTTTCGTGATGAATATCGTCGACCGGCGCACCGGCGAAGAGACGACGGTCAACTTTGGCCAGCCGTCGGGCCAGTTCTGAGCGGATACACGGACAGGGACAAGGGAGCAGAATAATGAAACTCATCACGACACTGGTTACCGCGGGCATGTTGACCCTGAGTGGGTGCGCCAGCCAGGTGACATCCTACGACCACCTGGAGGGGGCACCCGCCACCCTGACGCCGCGGACAGCGACCTACGATGATCTCAAGAGCCTGCCGGCACCCAGCTCGCGGATTCTGGCGGCGGTATACGACTTCCGCGACCAGACGGGGCAGTATCGTCCCCAGCCGGCGAGTACCTTCTCCACCGCCGTGACCCAGGGCGGCGCCGCCATGCTCAGCTCGGCGCTGGCCGAGTCCGGCTGGTTCATTCCTCTCGAGCGTGTGGGGCTGCAGAACCTGCTGACCGAGCGGCGCATCATACGTGCCAACCTCGAACGCATGGGCCGGGAGAATGAGCTCTCGTCGCTGAATGCCGCGCGGGTACTGCTCGAGGGGGGGATCATCGCCTACGACTCCAACATGAAGACCGGCGGTATCGGTGCCGAGTATTTCGGCATCGGCGCCTCGGGGGAGTATCAGGTCGACCAGGTCACGATCAACCTGCGTGCGGTGGATATCGCCACGGGGGAGGTGCTGGGGAATGTCACCACCAGCAAGACGATCTACTCCCACGAGCTGCGGGCCGGGGTCTATCGCTTCGTCAGCTTCCAGCGTCTGCTCGAGGCCGAGGCGGGCTTTACGCATAACGAACCGGTCCAGATGGCGGTGATGTCGGCGGTCGAGTCGGCGGTGATCCATCTGATTACCCAGGGGGTCGATCGCGGGCTGTGGAGCCTGGCGAATCCTGAAGATGCCGACCATGAGGTGTTGGCGGCTTACCGTGACGAAACCGTGCCAATGCTCTGATCTTTCCGAGCGGAAATTGTCGAGGAGCGGTAGTTGTCAAGGAGTCTGTCGCTGGCTGCCAATGCTTTTTCAGGCCCTGTCAGGTAACACCAAGTCTAGGTAGTAGTAGTATTAGGCTTCTTTTCTGAAGAAAAACCTCTGTTAAACGGGCGCCGCTTCCTGCGAGAAGCGGCGCCCGTTTCGTTTGATGATGCGAGCCATTTTCTCAGTATGAGAAAAGATGATCTAGCAAGGCCAAAATGATGAGTTATCTCGCCTTCAAAAATAATGAAATACGATGATTGCTGATGCGTTTCTTTATGTAAATACTTGTAAGCATCAAGGGCGGTATGAAACAACGCTCAAGAAACATCAGAAATGACACAACAATGATTACGAGGCGAGGCGAACTTCCTATGAAAACGTTAATGGCTCTTGGCTGTATCGCTTTCGCTACCGGGGTATCGATGACGCCGACCGCTGATGCCGGTGATCTGCACCTCGAGTCGGAGTTCGGGCAGGTGTCGCCGAGTTTTGTGGTCAATAACCTGGCCAGAACCGACCAGGACGGTATCAGTCATGAGGCCAATATCTTCCAGTCCGGTCAAGGGCAGGAGGCACTGATCGTACAGCGAGGTTACTACAACCTTGCCGAAATCGATCAGGTGGGGCAGCAGCATGACGCGGCGGTGCTGCAGGCTGGCGGATATCTCGAGGCGAGCATCGCACAATCGGGATATGGCCATGGGGCTACCATCGAGCAACGCGGTGTCGGCAAGCAAGCGTCCATTGTTCAGAGTGGTGTTCACGGCAGTGCGAGCATCATGCAAGTGGGATCCACGCGTCGAGCGCCTGTTGAGGTAATACAGCACTCGCGTGGTCAGGCAGCCATCCAGGTGATCCAGCATTGATAGATCAATATGGACATCTGGTGCTGTGGAGTCGACTGGGGTCAGCGACTTCATGTAACGACCTCCTGGTGAATGCCAACAATAGCTAAACCAGGGCACAATACGAAGGGGATCAATCATGAAAATGAAGATGACTTTACTTGCCGCCTCTATCGCCATGATCAGCAGCCATGCGATGGCCAGCGGTGGTAACGTTGCCAACACCTATCAAACGGGCTGGGGCAATGATGCGCTGGTCGCTCAGGATCGTGGCAACGGTAATCAGACCTCCAATATCACTCAGCTTGGCGATTACAATGATGCCGAGGTGCTCCAGACTGGCTCCTATCAGGAAGCAAGCATCCATCAGGAAGGTTGGAGCAATGACTCCTTCAGCTATCAGACAGGTCGGGGCAACGATGCCGAGGTGACCCAGAAGGGTTCCTACAATAACTCTAGTATCGAGCAGCGCGACCGCAACAATGATGCGACCGTTGAGCAGCATGGTGTTGGTCATAAATCCAGTGTCGATCAGCGTGGCTACCGTCAGGAAGCCAATGTTTATCAGACCAACTACTACAACGAATCCGAGGTCAATCAGAGCGGCAGTGATAACACCGCCAACGTCAATCAGACTGGGTCGTTCAACGACTCCACCGTTAGCCAGAGCAATGGTGCCTGGGGAATCTGGGGTGGTGACAACACGGCCAACGTGAATCAAACGGGGCTGGTGGGTGATTCCAGTGTCGAGCAGTCTGGTAAGAAGAACTACGCCGAGCTGAATCAGGGCGGTCTTCTTAACAGCGCCGATGTCAGTCAGACTGGCGCGTGGAACGACTCCATGATTAACCAGAGTGGCGTGCTTAACGGTGCCGAGGTCAGCCAGGCCGGCATGTCGAACACCTCCTATATTGATCAGGGTGGTGCCGGCAATGGGGCCGATGTCAGCCAGACTGGCTGGGCGAATACTTCCGATATCGACCAGAGTGGTGTCGGTGATATGGCCAGCGTCTCCCAGGATGGGGAATGGAACTACTCCTATGTGCATCAGGATGGGCTGCTCAACGACGCCGATGTTAGCCAGTCAGGCCTGGGTAACGTCTCGCTGGTCAGCCAGACCGGAGCCTTCGGCGATGCGAATGTGAGCCAGGCAGGCGTGGGTAACTTCTCCTACATCTCGCAGGCCAATGGCGCCTTCAACACGGCGACCCATACCCAGACTGGGGGAGGCAACTGGGCTGTCACCACTCAGAGTGGTTGGGGCAACAACGCTCTCGTGGTTCAGTAAGAGCTCCTGCCTCAAGAGCAGCACTGGCTCAAAAGGAATCTGCTCCAAAGCAACCGGCCTCCCAGGAGGCCGGTTTCATATTAATGGATGTTGCTATTGCTTCGGCTCGTGTTGCTATTGCTTCGCCTCGTTAGTTGACCGATACCTGAATGCGACTCCCCACACCCGATACGCGTGAGACGCTGCGATTACCTCGCTTGATAACCTCGATGGTCAAACTACCCGGGCTCTGCTGGGTCAGCTCCAGCCTGGCCTGTTCACCAGGGTAGGTCAGCTGAGTGGGGGCGGTGCCCTCCAGCCGGTGGGTCTGCGTATCGTCCTGCGATGACACGGTCAGGTTGCCATGGTAGCGGGTGCCTTCGCTGCCGCCGATATGGATCTGGATCATCTCTGGGCTAGGCTCCGGGTTCGAGAGTGAAGAGGAGTCGGCGTGGGCCGCAAGTGCCGGGGGTAGGAGCAGGGCGAGCGCCGGCAAGGCGTTCAACCAGCGGGTACGTAGCATGGCAGGGCTCCCTTGTGTCAGGGCAGGTTTGTTGATCTGGGACCTGCGTTTGTTAATCTGGTCCAGCGTTTAGAGGCTGGGGGTGCCGTTGGGAAGGTCTCGACGTTGGCAAGCCTCCCGCATCACGCTTTCCAGCACATCACAGGTTCTGTCGAGTTCAGCCGCCCCGAGAGTCGGGTGACACAGAAACATCAGGCTTGTATCGCCTAGTTCCCGGGCTACCGGCCGCCGCGTTGCGGGGTGCCAGCCGGGGTGATCGCCCCTGGGCCCGAAGGCCTTCTCGCGATAGACCTCCGAGCAGGAGCCGCTGAAGCAGGGCACCCCCTGACTGACGATGGCATGCAGGATGCGGTCTCGGTCCCATCCTGCCTTGAGGTGCTCAGGCTCGACGAAGAGATAGCACTTGTAGGCGGCGTGGTCGATATATGCAGGAATGTGCGGCACCCTGAGGCCGGGAAGCTCCTGGGCGGTGTTCCATATGCGCCGGGCATGGGCCTGGCGTGTGGCCTTCCATTCCGGCATTCGGCCAAGTTGAATGCGACCGATGGCGGCCTGCATCTCGGTGAGACGCCAGTTGGTGCCGATGCTTTCATGCAGCCAGCGAAACCCGGCTGGATGCTGGCGTTCGTAGACGGCTGACCAGCTCTTGCCATGATCCTTGTAGGCCCACATGCGCTGCCATAGTTCGCTGTTCTGGGTGGTGACCATGCCACCTTCACCGCCGGTGGTCATGATCTTGTCCTGGCAGAAGGACCATGCGGCGATATCTCCCAGGCTGCCCACGCGATTGCCGTGATAACGGGCGCCATGGGCCTGGGCACAGTCTTCGATCAGGGCGAGGTGGTTGTCGTTTGCCAGTGCCCTGAGCTCATCCATCTCACAGGGCCAGCCCGCCAGATGCACGGCGATGATGGCCCGCGTTCTCGGCGTGATCAGGGGGGCGACCGTGGCGGCGGTAATGTTCTGGGAGTCGCGATCGATGTCGGCGAAGATGGGGCTGGCGCCGGCATTGACGATGCTCGAGGCCGAGGCCAGGAAGGTGCGGGAGGTGACGATCACCTCGTCGCCTGGGCCGATGTCGAGTGCCTTCAAGGCCAGGTCCAGCGCGTTGGTGCCGTTTGCGACGGCGATGGCATGCTGTACCCCCACGTAGCCGGCAAACTCCCTCTCGAATTGTCGACACTCCTGTCCGGTCCAATAGTTGACACGATTGGACATCAGCACGCGTGTCACCGCGTCGGCTTCCTCTTGGGTATAGGAGGGCCAGGGGGGAAAGGGGCCGTCCAGCATGCTGTCATCTCCTGTCGGCGATCGCGATCGGCTGTGCCGCATCCTGAGCGTGACACGCTTGCGATCCAATTTACAAAACTTACTATTGATACATAAGTTTACCGAATCCATCTCTCATTGAGTGTGATGATTTTTCTCATGCTCGGATTCTCCTCCGCCGAATCCAGTCAGTGATCTGACGTCGTTCGGCGCTTCGAGATCAGATGCCTCACCCTTTCAGGCGCTAACAGACCCCCCCTTACTCGTCCTGGCTGGACTGAGTGTGTCTGTTTCAAGTGACTAAATAATTCGTACGGCAGCGTTTCACGTAAAGTGTAACAATGAGTGACATTGATGGTCGAAATGTTACTTGGGCGGGAGCTGCCAATGAGCCTTCAGTTGATTCCGGCGAGTCGTACTCGTGGTGTTACCAAAAAGCGTGTTCGCGTCCGTGCCGGTTCATCATCGTGGAACACCAGAGTCCTGGCCCCCAGTGAACACAGCTTGTATGCCGATGAACTGCGGCGCTTGACCCATGAAGAGCAGGCGCGTCAGCAGGGGGAGCTGGTGCACGGTATCGATCTCGATGCCTATGTCACCAAGATTCTGGAGAAGGCCGATATCGCGGTGCTTATCGTCGATGGCCATTTGGCCGGCTTCTGCGCCTTCTATACCTATGATCCTGGCCAGCCGAGCGCTTTCATCACGCTCCTCTTGTTGGCATCCGAGGGGCGTCGCGGTGGCATGGCTCGGTCCCTGTTGGAGGCGACGGCAGCGTTGGCGGTGGCAAGGGGCTTCGACTGTTTAACCCTGCAAATTTCACACAGGGACTGGCCGGCGATTCGTTTCTACTTGCGTCAAGGCTTTCGTGAGTCGGGTCGATATGGTCGTGACCTGGAAATGTGTCTGGATCTTACAGGTGCTTTCTCTCTGGAGGCATGTCCAAGAAGATATTCGGCAAGCGGTGTGGGGCGGTGAAGAGGAAACTTGGTTCAAGGGTCGTCGGCTTCCGTATCAAGCCGGCGGTGAACCATGCACGCAGGCTGGGTAAGGAGTATGGATGCTCGCTATCGCCGCTGACGCGCCAGATGCTTGGTAATAACGCGCGGGTTCCGGTGAGTCTGAGTGGTATCGCCCGTCGGGCGAGCACTTTTACCGATACGGAGCGAGGATGATATGACGATGTGCGAGCATGCATTTCTGGACAAGATCGCACGAGAGGTCGGCGACAGCTTCTACCTCTTCGACGAAGCGGCCTTTCGGCGCAATTATCTCGGACTACGGGGTCGCCTACGGCAGCACTGGCCCGGCACCGATGTGGCCTATGCGCTCAAAGCGAACTATATGCCGGCCCTCGTGGCCTGCGTGGCGGATATGCAGGGTCAAGTGGAGGTGGTCTCTCGCTTTGAATATGACGTGGCGCGCCGCTTTCTGCTGGCCGAGCGAATCATCTACAACGGGCCGATCAAGCGTGAGGCGGATCTGCGGTTCGCCCTCGAGGCGGGTAGCCAGGTCAATCTGGACTCGTTCGCCGAGCTCGAGTCCCTTGCTCGGCTCGCCGGCGAGTTGCCACGGGTGAGAGTCGGGCTGCGCCTCAACTTCCCATCATCGCAGTTGATGAGCCGCTTCGGCTTCGATGTGGAAAACGGTGAACTCGACGAGGCCCTCACACATCTGGAGGCCCTGCCTGGGGTCGAGGTGGTGGCGCTGCACTGTCATGCGACATGTCGTGCGCTGGGGGTGGAGGATCCGGTGCGGCGTATCCGGCGGCTGTGCGAGGTGGCCAGTCGCCTGCTTCCGACCCACCCCATCGAGACGATCAATATCGGGGGAGGCTTGCTCGGTGAGATGCCGGCCAGTCTGCGTTCTCAGTTTTCCTTCCCGGTGCCCTCTCTGGAGGAGTATGCCGATGCCATCGGCGAGGCGTTCGTGCACCACCGGCCTTCGGCGGTAACACGATTGGTAGTCGAGCCGGGTGTCTCGTTGGTGGCCAATACCATGTGCCTGGCCGCCCGGGTGATGGAGGTGCGACAGCGTCGCGATGGCTGGCAGGCGCTGCTGGATACCAGCATCAACGCCGTGAATCCGACGCGTTCCAGCGTGGCACCGCTACTTGAGGCCGTGAGCGCGAGCCGCGACGAGGCGAGCCAGCCGCAGTCTTTAAAGCTGGTGGGACACACCTGCATGGAGCATGACGTGATCTGTAAAGACTTCACGGCGGCTCTGCAGCCGGGGGACTTCGTGCTGGTCAAGAATCGCGGTGCCTACTCCCTGAACTATACCCCTCCCTTCATCGTGCCGGCCTGTGGGGTCGTCGATCTTGAGGGGCGCGTCCTCAAGTGTGCCGATGGGGAAGCGACCATTCTCGCCAGCTATATGCAGCAGCTTGATGCACCCCAGGCGTCTCAGCCGGCCTCAAATAACAAGGAAAATGCTGATCATGAACATACTTTTCACCTGTGCCGGTAGACGTAACTATCTGATCGCCTATTTTCGTCATGCCTTGGGGGGTGTCGGTCAACTGGTAGCGGCCGACTGCTCCGACCAGGCTACGGCGCTGCGGGAGGCCGACGAGGCGGTTATCCTGCCGCGGGTCGATGCCCCGGACTATATCGACGAGCTGCTGGCACTGTGTGCGGAGAAGCAGATTGCTCTGCTGGTGCCCTTGAACGACCACGAGCTGCCGTTGCTGGCCCGTGAGCAGGCGCGCTTTTCCGCTATCGGTACCCGGGTGCTGGTCTCCTCTCTGGAGGTGGTCGAGCTCGCCGCCGACAAGCTGGCCACGGCACGCTTCGCCGAACAGGTAGGACTGCTTGCCCCGAAGACCTATCACAGCCTTGAGGCCGCGCTGGTGGCCCTCGACTGCAACGAGATTCAGTTCCCCCTGATTATCAAGCCACGCTGGGGTAGCGCCTCGCTGGGGGTCGAATGGGTCGAGGATCGTGAAACGCTGGTGCTGGCCTGGCGCTGGAGCCAGCACCGTTTTCCGGCCCTGGGGCTGCGTCAGGACGCCGTTGACGGCAGTGGCCTGATCATTCAGTCCGCGCTGCCGGGGCAGGAGTATGGCCTCGATGTGGTCAACGATCTGTCGGGGCGCTATCGCGCGACCTTCGTCAAGCGCAAGCTGTCGATGCGGGCCGGGGAGACCGAACGCGCCACCACCGAGTCACACCCGGTGCTCGAGGCCGTGGGGGAGCGCCTGGGACAGGCGCTGGGCCATATAGGCAATCTCGACTGCGATCTCTTTTACGATGGCCAGCGGGTCTATCTGCTGGAGCTCAATCCGCGCTTTGGCGGCGGCTATCCCTTCAGTGCCGAAGCGGGGGCTGATGTACCGGCGGCACTGATCGCCTGGGCCCAGGGGCGGGAGCCCACCTCCCGCTGGTGTGAACTGTGTGCCGGGGTGAGCGTGGCAAAGTGCGACCGTCTGGTGCAGATGGCGCGAATCAATAGACAAGCTGAGGTGGTCTCCATGTCGGGTCCTGCGGAGGCGATGGAGATACCGGGCGTGTCTAGTGTCGGCCACTAGTATCAGCCGTTATCAGTCAGCCACCAAGGGAGCAAGGATGATGCGGGCTTGGACCGGTTTGGCTGTTTGGTCAGCGGGAGCGCTGGCGCTAACTTTCCCTGGCAGCTATCTGGCCTTCATCATTCTATTGAGCATGGCGATTCCGGTGTTCGGATGGTCATTAACCCGGTTATGGGATTATGCCCTGCCCATGGTGCTGCCGGTTGTCTGCGCCCTGTTCGCGTTCCTGTGGCTGTTGGGTAGTAGCTGGCACGGCGAGACGCTGCAGGCGTTCCAGCTGGTGTGGCCGACCATGCTGATGGCCCCCATGCTGATGGTGCTATTACGATTTCCCCCCGCCTCGGCGTGGTTTTGGGCCGGTGCATTAACCGGTGGGGTGGCGAGTGGTGTGTTCAGCCTGTGGCAGCGCGCTGTCTGGCATGAGGTGCGCTCCGAAGGGTCCGGGAGCCTGAACGCGATTCTCTATGGCAACTTCAGCCTGCTACTGGCGATGTTCTGCCTGGCCGGACTGGGGTGGGCCTGGGGCTATCGGCGCTCCTCACTCTGGGTAGTGGCGTTGCTGGTGGGAGCCGGTGGGGGCCTGCTGGGGTCGATCCTCTCGGGTACCCGAGGCGGCTGGGTGACGCTGCCGGTTCTGTTGGGAGTGTTGTGGTGGGTCTATGGCCGGGGCTTCAGCAGCTTCCAGGTGCTGACCTTGGCGTCGGGGGGGATATTGGCGCTTGCGTTAGTGGTCATGCTGCCCCAGACCGGTGTGCAGCAGCGAATCACCGGTGGCCTCGAGCATGCGACACGCTACCTGCAGGGCGAGCGGAGCGTGGAAACTGGTGCGCGGCTCGAGATATGGCGCGGTGCGATCATGTTGATTGCCGAACGGCCCGTGTATGGCTGGGGCTCGCGGGAGTCGCGACTGGAACTGGAGCGCCTGGGAGCCGACGGGCAGCTTGATCCGAGGGTGGCGGGTTACGTTCATTCGCACAGTGACCTTCTGGATGCCTGGGTGCGCCGTGGGCTGCTGGGGGTTCTGGCACTGTTGATGCTCTATATCGTACCGGTGGTGCTGTTCTGGTCAGGACTCGGTGATAGCTGTCCCAGGCGCCGCGCCCTGGCCACCTGCGCCGTGCTGTTGGTGGTGGGCAGCTTCGGCTTCGGTCTGAGCTATAGCTTCATGTTCTATCCCGTGGGGGTAACCCTCTACACGGGCTGGCTGTGCGTGCTATGGGGGCTCTACTGTAGCTCATCCCGAGAACCCTCCTGACTCCATGAGCTTCCAGCCTTTGCCGGTGAGGCCAATTCTTGGGCCTGGTGGGGTGCGAGACGACAGCAAGCCCCGTCACGTTCTCTGTGAACAACACGAGCAGCCGCCATGTAGCCCCCAAAACTTAGTATTTTAAGCATTATTGAATGAGAAAAATGGTGCAGGAAAGGTGTCGGTGCGGAGTGTAATATTATGTATGTGAAGAGTAATAACGTGCATCGGGTTGGCGTGAAAGATTAGACGACCACTTCTTTGCATGAGTATGGGAACGCCTTGGCTGTTGGCGCGTGATATTAATTTGGGTACTTCTGTAGCTGGGGTATTGAAAATGTATACCGGAATGGCGATGACAGAGTATGAGCACCAGATGAATGAAGCAGGATGGGTCATCTTCGAGAAGGCAGTGGACGATGATTTGGTCGCTGAGATGAAGGCTGACGTATTCAAGTGGATTGATATCTGTGAAAGCTACCAGGTCAAGCGTGGGTTGAATGATGCCGGTGATGGTACGGCGCATCAGACGGTTGGGGGCAATGATAGTCTCGACAGGTTCTATCACATGCACCTCTTCCACGATTACATAGCACGCTACTTCGATGAAAAGCCCTACACCTTGTGCTGCAGTACACCTACGGCAGGCTATGCACGCAAGCGCAATTACCTGCACAGCGTGCATCGTGACATCGGCACTTACATTCCTGGTTATAAGGCGCGCCTTAACATGATCGTGATGCTCGATGACTTTACCGTCGAGAATGGTGCTACCCAGATCCTGCCTGGTTCTCATCTCACGGAAAAGAAACCCACCGATGAGGAGTTCGAGGCCAATCTTGTGCCGGTCACCGGTCCTGCCGGTTCCGTGGTGTTCTTCAACTCCTATCTTTGGCACCGCGGTGGACAGAACAAGACTGAAGATACTCGTGTCGCCCTAACCAGCGGCTTCACCCGACCCTTCATTAAGCCGCAGATGGATTACGCACGCATGCTGGGAGAGGAGTATGGACGGAACCTATCGGCGCTGACTCGGCAGTTACTGGGCTACAACAGCCGGGTTCCGGTGAATCTAGACGAGTGGTATCAGCCCGATGTTGAACGCTTCTATCAGAAGGGCCAGGGTTGATGTCGGGCGCCTTGGCTGAGGCTCAAGCGCTTTAGAAATCACGAAATCTCCGGGTTGGTGTGACATGACGAAGAGCAAGAACATGGTGGTGCTGGCGTCTTCAGGCGGCAGTGTGCTTGATCAGGCACTCAAGGTGGAGGCCTGCAGGCAGCACATTGCCCTCGTGGTGTGCGACCGCGAGTGCGGTGCCGTAGAGGTCGCCCGACAACATGGGGTTGCCGTTGAGGTCTTGCCATGTCGCACCGGCAGGGAGTTCTCGGATGCCCTCTATGATTATTTCCTTGACCAGCCCGAGGTGGATCTCTTTATCTCTTCATATTCCAGGCTGCTCTCTGGACTGTTTCTGCAGAAATACCGAGGGCACATCATCAATTTTCATCCCGCTATCCTGCCTGCCTGCCCCGGCCTGGATGGGTTCGGCGATACGCTGAAAGCCAACTGCAAGTTTATTGGGGCAACCGCCCATTTCGTGGATGAAGGTATGGATACTGGTAGTCCGATTCTCCAGGCGGCCAGGCCTCATGATCCTGAGCTTAGCGACGAGGAGAACCGCCAGAGGGTTTTCCAGCAGATGTGCCGAATGTTCGTTCAGGTCGTCGCCTGGTTTGCTGAGGGGCGCGTTGATCAGCTAGGTCGCGTTGCCGGGGCTCGTTACGAGCTGTCGGAGTTTTCTCCTAACCTCGACGAATGGGTGAAGCTGTCATGATAAAACGCACCTTCGATATTGCAATGGCCGCCATCTTGCTTCTGTTACTGAGCCCTATCATGCTCGTTGTAGCCTTGCTAATACGATTCGATATGGGCGGGGAGGTCTTTTTCCGTCAGTGGCGTCCAGGAAAGGACGAGATTCCCTTTCAGGTGATCAAGTTCAAAACCATGCGTGATGCAGGAGACGATCAGGGGCGCCCTCTGCCTGACGAAGAGCGTGTGACTCGTCTCGGACTTTGTATCCGTCGTGCAAGCCTCGATGAGCTTCCTCAGCTGTTCAATATCCTCAAAGGCGATATGTCTTTCGTGGGGCCACGCCCATTGCTGATGGAATATCTTCCTTACATCATAAACGACGAGCGGCGCCGCCACGAGGTTCGCCCCGGAGTGACCGGGCTGGCTCAGGTCAACGGACGACAGGATGTCAGCTGGGAGAAAAAGCTGAGACTGGATGTGGAATACGTTGAACAACAAACGCTTTGGCTAGATCTCAGAATTCTATGCGCCACCTTAGTGGTCGTTTTCAAGCGTGAGGGTATTCTCTACGCCGCTCCCCAGGGGAGGTTGGATGATTACCGTAAACGCCTGGGGCTTCGGCATGTGGCCTGACTACTCATTTCTCTCCTCCCCGCACGCACCTTCTATCCAAGATCTTCGAACAAATACCTGTAGCAGGGCGGCGAGCTGGGTTCCCTGTCTGCCGCATCCTCCTCCTGAAGGGCGAAGAGCAGCCACTCCTTCAGTATCGGCAGCGGCGAGGCATCGAGATCACGTTCGGCGGTCAGCAGGGTGAGGGCCCCACGATAACGGACCTGGCGCATCAGCGGCAGCAGCCGTTCGGGGTGGTCGCGTAGCTCGCCGCGATAACGGACGGCGAACACGGTCGGGCTGACCTCTCCCTGCTGATACTGGCGCCTGAGCGCCGGGCTCGGCGAGGCGTCACGGTACCAGTCGTCAAGCGCCAGTGCTTCCCGGGAACGCCCCCGGGGCCACAATCGATCCACCAGCACGCGGGCGCCGTCACCAGGTTCGGCGGGCCGGGCGATGCCCTTGATCTCAATGTGATAGCTCATTCGCTCTTCCTCGCTCCTCGTTACTCGCCAAAGCGCTCCAGGGCTTCGCGGCTGTGCGACTGCCAGCGCCCGGGGAGTGCCGCGGCGCGCGCCAGGGCCTCGAGGGCCGGCTCCCTGCGTCCGGCTGCCTCCAGGGCGAGCCCCAGGTTAAGCCATGCCGGGGCATGCGATTCGTCCACCGCCGCGGCAGCGGTGAAGGCGTCGATGGCCCCCTCGAGATCGCCACCGGCATGGCGGGCATTGCCCAGGCCGAAGTGGGCCGTGGCGTTCGCCGGATAGCGCTTGGCGAGTGCCTCCCAGGCGGGGAGCGCTGCCTGACTGCCGTGCACCGCCTCGAAATCACCGATCGCCTGGAGGGCTGCCTCGGTGCCGATGGTGGTTGGCAGCTCCCCGGGGGGAAGCGCCACGAAGGCCCAGCGATCGCTGCGTGCCCAGGTGGCATCGAAGCGCTTGAAGGACTCCTTGCGCCTGGCCTCCATGCCGCTGTGCAGGATCATCGTCTCTTCCTGCAAATCGTAGCCGATGGCCACGGCGTAGTGCCACAATGGCCAGGCGGGCAGGGAGAGATTCTGCATCACCACCACCGGATGACCGGCATCGAGTTCACGGAGCAGGGTCTCGAAGCGACCTTCAATGACGAAGGGGATTCGCCCCTGGCGGCGCACCGTGGCCAGCATCTCCGGCTGCACGCTACCCTCGCGGCCGGGGGTAAAGACCTGGGGAATCAGGGCGTCGACATCGGTCGCCACGCCGTCATGCTGGAGCACCATGGCCAGGGAGGCGGGGCCGCACTGGTAGTCGCGTTGGCCGTGGAAGGGGACCTCGTCGATCAGCACGTGCGGCGCCACCGCGCTGCGGGTGGCGCTATCGAGCCGGGGCGTGGTCGCGCAGCCGGAGAGCAGCAGAAGCAGCAGCACCAACGCAAGAACGCCCGCGTGGCGGGCGTTCCTGTCGCGGGTCGGCTGCCGTTGAGGGCAGTCGATCATGCTGGCACCTATCAACGCGTGAAGGGGTAGACGTTGGTCAGGCCGAGGATATCGGTGACCAGCAGGATCACGAAGACGGCGAACAGGGCACCGACCACGCTGGCGCCGGCAGGCATCTGATCGAGGCGCTCGGCCATCTGGGCGGCCTCTGCATCGGAGAGCGCGGCGACACGGGCCTCGACCTCGGCGGGGTCCACGCCTTGGGCGACCAGCTGATCGCGCACGTCATCGCGGGCCAGCACGGCATGGATCCGTTCGCGATCCGACTGGCTACGCTCGGCGGCGAGAGCCTCCTGGGTGGTGATCATGCCACCGGCGGGAGCGGGTGCGGCCACGACCGGCAGGCTGCCCAGCATCAGGGCGAGGATCAGCAGCGGGCTGAGGTAGCGGTAAAGCTTCTTCATCATGTCGGTGTTCCTTTTCTTCGTATGGGGCTCTGTGTGGATTTCCGGCTCCTGGATGGCCCACGCGTCGCGTCCTGGCGACTGGGTGGGGTCACGATGATACTCGCCCAGTATAGAATGAAATGGTGTGAAATTTCATACCCTTGCCCACAAGGTCCTGGACTATTAGCTTCCACTGGGGTCTGACCCCGTCCTTTGGGGCAGCCCCCATTCGGCCGAGCCAGGTCAGGCGATACGGTAGGAGGAGGGCAGCTCGGCGAGCAGGCCGCGGCCGCCGGCGAGGGTCAGTGCCAGGTCATGGAGGCCATCCTGGAGGGGCAGGGTAGCGGCACCCTTAATGGAGAGGTCCAGCCGCTGGGCAAACAGCAACAGCTTGTGCAGTCGCTTGACCGGCAGGCGGGAGAGGGCCTGCTGATAGGCGGTGCGGCGCTTCTCGAAGATGGCAGGTTTCTGCGCCTTGCAGGCGTGGTCGAAGCTCTGGCCCTGGTCGAGGTGCTGATGCAGGGAGAGCAGGGTACGCAGCTCCCTGGTCAGGGCCCACAGCACGATGGGGGCCTCCACCCCTTCGCCGGCAAGCCCGGCCATGATGCGGGCGACCCGCGAGCGTTCGCCCTTGAGGCAGGCATCCACCAGGGTGAAGACATCGAAGCGCGCGCTGTCCTCCACACCGCCGGCGACCTCGCGGGGCGTGACCCGGGCGCCGGCGGGCAGCAGCAGGGCGAGCTTCTGCAGCTCCTGGTCGGCGGCGAGCAGATTGCCCTCGGTGCGTTCGCCCAGCAGGCGAGCGGCGTCGAGATCGAGATTGAGGCCATGGCGAGAGGCGCGATCGCGCAGCCAGAAGCCCAGCCTCGAGACATCCACCGGCCACACCGGTACGAACAGGCCCGCCTTGTCGAGCGCCTGGAACCAGGCACTCTTCTGCTGGCGGAAGTCGAGCTTTCCCATGGCCAGCAGCAGCACGTTGTCGCTGGCCTTCATCTCCTCGGCATAAGCTCTCAGCGCCTTGGTGCCCTCCTGGCCGAGGTTGCTGCCGGAGAGGCGAAGCTCGATCAGCTTGGCACTGGCAAACAGCGATAGGCTGGCCGAGGCCTCGTGGAGGCGTCCCCAGGCAAAGCTGCCCTCGACATGCAGGATCTCGCGCTCCTCGATGCCGCGTGAACGCGCGGCGGCGCGCACGGCGTCGCAGGCTTCCATATGCTGCAGGGGCTCTTCGCCGGCGACGATCACCACCGGCGGCAGCTTCTTCGCCAGGGCGTCGGCCAGCTTGTCGGGGAAGACCTTCATGACAGGCCGCGCAGTCGCTCGATCAGCTGGAGGGCGGCCTCCTCGAGCAGTTCCTCGCGCACGGTGTCGCGACGCTCCTCGCGGCCCAGCAGGTCACCGTCATCCACGCTGTAGCGGCGGCTGATCTCGAGGCGCTGCTGGTCGAGCAGATAGGCCCCGTCGGCGCGCTGCACCGAGAAGGGGGCGACGAGCCGCATCTCCTCGTCCCGCGGCCCCGACTCCAGCACGCTGACGCGGCGCTGGCGAATATCGGGTCTGCCCAGGTTGAGAATCCGGTCGGCGCCGTCATGGACCAGGGTACCGGCGGCGACCAGGCGCTGCTCGACCCGCCTGGCCAGGTCGCTGTCGGACCCCGCCAGGGCGAGCTCGCTCATCGGTGCCGATGGACTGTTCAGGCCGCGCAACTGAAAGCCGCAGCCGGCGAGAGCCAGGCCGGCACCGCCGACCAGACCCAGGGTGAGGAAGGTGCGTCGCTGCATGGCTTAGCCCACCACGATATTGACCAGCTTGCCCGGCACGACGATCACCTTGCGGACCGTCTTGCCCTCGGTGTGGCGCTGGACGTTGTCGGAGGCGAAGGCCGCGGCCTCGGCCGTGGCCTTGTCGGCATCGGCGGGCACCTCGATGCGCGCCCGCAGCTTGCCGTTGACCTGCACGACCAGCTCGATGGTGTCGCGGGCCAGGGCGCTCTCGTCAAGCGCCGGCCAGCTGGCGTCGATCACCGGCTCGGCATGGCCCAGCGCCGACCACAGCGCATGGCAGGCGTGGGGGATGATGGGCGCGAGCAGCAGCACGCAGGCCTCCACGGCCTCGCGCGCCACGGCGAGGTCCTGAGGCGAAGACGAGTCGCTCTGCTTCTGGAACTGGCCGATGGCGTTGGTCAGCTCCATCACCGCGGCGATGGCGGTGTTGAAGGTGGTGCGTCGGCCGATATCGTCGCCCGCCTTCTTGATGGTTTCGTGGGTCTTGCGACGCAGCTCGCGCTGGGCGTCATCCAGATTGGCGACGTCCAGCGTGCCGGGCTGGCCCGCCTCGAGGTGCTCGCCGACCAGGCGCCAGAGGCGCTTGAGGAAGCGATGGGCCCCCTCGACGCCGGCATCGGACCACTCCAGGGACTGCTCCGGCGGGGCGGCGAACATCATGAACAGGCGCACGGTGTCGGCGCCGAAGCGGTCGATCATCGACTGAGGGTCGACGCCATTGTTCTTCGACTTGGACATCTTCTCGATGCCGCCCATCTCCACCGGCAGGCCGTCCTCGAGCAGCACTGCGCTGACCGGGCGACCCTTGTCGTCGCGCTTGACCTCGACATCGGCGGGGTTGAACCACAGCTTGCCGCCGTTATCGGCCTGGCGGTAGTAGGTCTCGGCGATCACCATGCCCTGGGTCAGCAGGCGCTGGAAGGGCTCGTCGACGTTGACCATGCCCAGGTCGCGCATCAGCTTGGTGAAGAAGCGGGCGTAGAGCAGGTGCAGGATGGCGTGCTCGATGCCGCCGATATAGAGGTCCACCGGCAGCCAGTAGTCGGCGCGCTCGTCGAGCATCGCCTCCTGGTTGTCGGCGCAGCAGAAGCGCGCGAAGTACCAGGAGGACTCCATGAAGGTGTCGAAGGTGTCGGTCTCGCGTACCCAGCCGTCGCCCAGGTCGGAGAACTCCGGCATGCGCTTGAGCGGCGAGCCGGTGGCGTCCACGGTGACCTCCATGGGCAGGGCCACCGGCAGCTCCTCATCGGAGAGCGGCTCGGTCTGACCCTCGGGACCATACTTGACCGGGATGGGCGCGCCCCAGTAACGCTGGCGCGCCACGCCCCAGTCGCGCAGGCGGTAGTGGGTCTTGACCTCGCCGCGGCCGAGCTCGGCAAGCTTGGCGGCGATGGCGTCGAAGGCCGCCTCGAAGTCGAGACCGTCGAATTCGCCGGAGTTGATCAGGATGCCGTGCTCGTCATGGGCGCCTTCGGAGAGATCCGGCACCTGGCCGTTCTCGTCGGCGATCACCGGCTCGATGGCGATCTCATACTTGGTGGCGAACTCCCAGTCGCGCTGGTCATGGGCGGGTACCGCCATCACCGCGCCGGTACCGAACTCCATCAGCACGAAGTTGGCCACATAGACCGGCACCTCACGGCCGCTAAGAGGGTGCACCGCCAGATGGCCGGTGGGCATGCCCTTCTTCTCGCGGGTGGCAAGCTCCGCCTCGCTGGTGCCGCCCTGGGCGCACTCCTCGCGGAACGCGGCCAGTTCGGGGTTGTTCTCGGCGGCCTGGCGGGCCAGCGGGTGGTCGGCAGCCACCGCCACATAGGTCACCCCCAGCAGGGTGTCGGGGCGGGTGGTATAGACCGACAGCGGCTCGACGACTTCGCCCTCGGCGGTCTTGATATCAAACGCAAGCTCGACGCCGCTGGACTTGCCGATCCAGTTGCGCTGCATGGTCTTGACCTGCTCGGGCCACTCGATGCGGTCGAGGTCGGCCAGCAGCTCGTCGGCGTAGTCGGTGATGCGCAGGAACCACAGCGGGATCTCCTTGCGCTCGACCAGGGCGCCAGAGCGCCAGCCGCGGCCGTCGATCACCTGCTCGTTGGCGAGCACGGTCTGGTCCACGGGGTCCCAGTTGACCGTGGACATCTTCTTGTAGACCAGTCCCTTCTCCACCAGCTTGGCGAAGAACCACTGCTCCCAGCGATAGTAGTCCAGATCGCAGGTGGCGAACTCGCGGCTCCAGTCATAGGCGAAGCCCAGGGCCTTGAGCTGCTGGCGCATATAGTCGATGTTGGCGTAGGTCCATTCGGCCGGGGGGACCTGGTTCTGGATCGCGGCGTTCTCGGCCGGCATGCCGAAGGCGTCCCAGCCCATGGGCTGCAGCACGTTCCTGCCCTGCATGCGCTGGTAGCGCGAGACCACGTCGCCGATGGTGTAGTTGCGCACGTGCCCCATATGCAGCTTGCCGCTGGGGTAGGGGAACATCGACAGGCAGTAGAACTTCTCGCGGGTGGCATCCTCCACCGCCTTGAAGCACTGGTTCTTTTCCCAGAACTGCTGGGCGTCGCGTTCGATCTCTTGGGGCTTGTACTGTGCGTCCATCGCTTTCAACGGGTACCTTGGCTATCGGTTCGGCGCGCCGGGGGCGCACGCTCGAATGGCTTGTCCGGCGTCATGTTGCCTGTGCATGCTGGTGACAAGGCGTTGAACTGACGGCGGGAAGTCGTCTAAATGGTAGGGAGAGGATACCCCAGCACGGCCTTGCCCGGCTACGTTGGGGCTCGGCGTTTCCCTATTCGCATATCGAGGAGAGCACCATGAGTGATTCACACAAGGAGCACGAGGAACGCCACCTGCGCCAAGGCTATGAGCGCATGCTGGACCGTCTGCGCGAGGGGGCCCGGGAGCTAAACTGGGAGAACCTGCAGAAGGAGCTGGATGACGCCGTGGAGTTCGAGTCCGAGCTCGAGGAGTTCACCAAGGACGAGCTGTCGCTGCTTCGCGCCTGGGTGGAGCGCGATCTCAAGGATATGCGGCGCTACCTGAATGCCGGCGGCGAGGGCGTGGCGGCCTGGCTCGGCATCGATCTCTCGGCGCTGTCGCGCCAGGTGAGCGAGTCGCTGCTCTCGATTGCCGATCGCAGCGTGGTGGAGCGCGAACGTTTCGAGGAGGAGCTCGAGGCGGCGCGTGCCGACTACTGCGAAGGGGAGATGGCGGTACCCGGCCGGCTGGCCTGCGTGCACTGTGATGCCGAGGTGGATCTGCCCGAGCTGACCCGCATCGACCCCTGCCACCAGTGTGGCCATCGCTTCTTCCGGAGGGTGTCTCAGTAGGAACAAGGGGTGAGGAGCGAGGTGCGAGGGATTGGCCCCTTGACCCTCGCCCCTGTTACAGCCAGGCGTCCAACACCACCACTCCCGCGACGACCAGCGTGGAGAGTGCGGCGGCATAGCCCAGGTTCTGGCGCATCATGCGCGTGCCGCTGATGCCGTAGCGGCCCTGCAGCGAGAGGTTGATGCCCGAGAGGGGGCCGACACTGGTGCCCACCGCCCAGGCGGCGAGGGCGATAAAGGCGAACAGCGTCTGGCGGTCGCCGCTCAGCTCGAGCATCGAGGCGAGTACCGAGACGCCGATGATGGGGTGTAGCCCGGCCACGGCGCTGGCGACGATGGCCAGGAAGCTGGCGATGGCCTGGGGGGCACCGAAGTGCGCGAAGAGCTGCCAGTCGCTGCCGGTGGCGGCGGTGATAAAGGTCGATAGCCCCTGGGTGAGTAGCCCCGCACACAGGAAGAGCGAGATCTCGCCGCGCATCGCCGGCAGCCGCTCCAGGGCATGGTTACGTACCCGCGCCAGGGTCCAGCGCGGGCCGCGGGGCAGGTTGCTGGCCAGTGCCACTCCGGGGAGCAGGAAGGTGATGATGCTGACGATGGAGAGCCAGGGTGTTAGGCCGAAGTGGAACAGCATCACCAGGGCCGCCATGGCCACGGGCATCAGCAGGCTGCGCGGCGACAGCGAGTAGCCGGCCACCCTGTCCAGGTCGAAGCGCCGGGAGAGATCGAGCAGCGACAGGGTGCCGGCGGCCAGCCCCAAGGGCACGCCAAACGCCAGGATGGTGGCATACTCCATCTGTGGTGCCAGGGTCATCACCACCCCCATGGAGGCGAAGAAGGGCGACCACAGAGCGGCGGCGGAGATGCCACGATTGAGGGCCAGCAGCTGGGGCATGCTCAGCTCGCCATGCCGGCGCAGGCGGTCGCCGACCATGAAGATCGTGGAGAGGTTGAGGATGGCGCCGAGCAGATGCACCCCGAGCCAGGTGCCGGCGGTGCCGCGTCGCCCGGTCACCGCGCTGCCGGGCGGCGGCGCATGCCCCTGGCGGGTGCCGATCAGGCCGATAAAGCTCACCCCGACCAGCATGGCCACCACGTAGGCGTTGCCATCCAGCATATGCGCCCAGGCGATATCGGCGTCGTAGCGCAGCGCGGCGGCGAGCAGCAGCGCCACCCCCAGCCCGGCCAGGACGCTGGCCTGACGCCGATTGCTGCGCTTCAGGTCTCGCCAGAGCAGTGCCACCGCCAGCCAGAAGGCGACGCTGACCGCCGGCAGCATCACGGGCAGTCCCGCCAGGCGCAGGATCTGCAATACCAGGCCGGTGAGGATCAGGCCGCCGGCGAGCCGATGACGAGGCGGTGTCGAGGATGGGGGCGAAGAGGAGGGGGGCTGAGACAAGGGCTGGGCTCCTGGCGGTTCGGCTAGCAGTCTAACGAATCCTGCGCTCCCGTGCCGTCTCCAGCGCCGCGAGCATTGCCTGCGCAGCATTGGATAGGGTGCGGTTGCGATGTACCAGATAGCCCAGCGGACGATGGATCGGCGGATGATCGACCACCAACTCGTGCAACTCACCGGCCACCAGCCGCTCCGGCAGCAGGCTCCAGCCCAGGCCGATGGCGGTCATCATCTTCAGTGTCTCTAGATAGTTGGTGGAAAGCGTGGGTGGCAGGCGCAGGCCGGCGGCTTCGAAGCGCGCCTCGATCAGGCCGCGGGTGAAGGTCAGCGGCCCGGGCAGCACGCAGTCGAAGTCGCACAGCTCCTCTAGGGCCAGGTGCCGGCGCCGGGCCAGCGGATGGTCATGGGCGCAGACGAAGCAGAGGCGGTCGACCCACAGCGGCACGGCCTCGAGCTGGGCGTCCGGGTGAGGCGCCAGGGTCACCACGGCGATCTCAAGCGAGCCATCCAGCACGCCCTGATAGGCCTCTTCGGAGTCGAGGAAGTGCAGGTCGAGGCGCACGTCGGGGTGGGCGCGGGTGTAGGACTTGAGCAGCGGTGGCAGGCGATGCAGGCCGATATGGTGGCTGGTGGCCAGGGTCAGGCTGCCGCCCACGGCGCCGGCCAGGTTGCCCAGGGCACGGCGACTGTCGTTGACCATCACCAGGATCTCTCGGGCGCGAGGCAGCAGCACGCGTCCCGCCTCGGTCAGGGTGACGCGGCGACCGATGCGGTCGAACAGCCGGGCGTCGACCTGGGTCTCGAGCACGGCGATGCGCTTGCTGACCGCCGGCTGGGTCAGATGCAGCTGCTCCGCCGCGCGAGAGAAACTGCCGCTATCGGCCACGGCGAGGAAGGCCTGCAGGCTCTGGGTATCCACGGCGCCTCCATTTCGGATTCCATGTAGGAATGCAATACATAAATAACATGAATTGATTTTATGGGCGAGGGGCGGGAGACTAGCCCTAAAGCGCCAAGACTGGAGCGCCGTGGGGTCAGGCCCCCTTGACCGGCTGGAGCGGCGCCGGGGATAAGCCGAAGCGGGGGTCCTATGCCATGGATGGCATCGGTAGCGTACAGGGAAGTATTCACAGCGCCCCCGCAGAGGCCTGTCGCCGGAGAAGCCGCTCCTGGAAAGTGTAACAAGGCGCTTCCAAGACCGACTGAAAAAGCACAGGGCTTCAGGCCCGGGAGAAACGATATGGCAGGCCAGACACTCTACGACAAGCTGTGGTCGCAGCATCTCGTCAAGGAGCGCGATGACGGCACCGCGCTGATCTACATCGACCGTCAGCTCCTCCACGAGGTGACCTCGCCCCAGGCCTTCGCGGGGCTGCGCCTGGCGGGTCGCAAGCCGTGGCGCATCGACGCCAACCTGGCCACGCCCGACCACAACGTGCCGACCACCCTCAAGGAGCGCGCCGAAGGCAATGCCGGGATCAAGGATCCGGTATCGCTGATCCAGGTGCAGACCCTCGATGACAACTGCAGCGAGTTCGGCATCGAGGAGTTCAAGATCAACGACCCGCGCCAGGGCATCGTCCATGTGGTGGGGCCGGAGCAGGGCGCGACGCTGCCGGGCATGACCGTGGTCTGCGGTGATTCCCATACCGCCACCCACGGCGCCTTCGCCGCGCTGGCGCATGGCATCGGCACCTCGGAGGTGGAGCATGTGCTCGCCACCCAGTGCCTGCTGGCCCAGAAGATGAAGAACATGCAGGTGCGCGTCGAGGGCACGCTGGGTGCCGGCGTCACCGCCAAGGATGTGGTGCTGGCGATCATCGGCAAGATCGGTACCGCCGGCGGCACCGGCTACGCCATCGAGTTCGCCGGCAGTGCCATCGAGAGCCTCTCCATGGAAGGGCGCATGACCGTGTGCAACATGGCCATCGAGGCGGGTGCCCGGGTCGGCCTGATCGCCGTCGACGACAAGACCATCGACTACCTGCGCGACCGCCACTACGCCCCCCGGGGCGAGCAGTGGGAGGCCGCGGTGGCCGACTGGCGCGGGCTCGTTTCCGACGCGAATGCCGAGTTCGACAAGGTGGTGACCCTGGATGCCGCCGAGATCGAGCCTCAGGTGAGCTGGGGCACCAGCCCCGAGATGGTCACCGGCGTCTCCGGCGAGGTGCCTGACCCGGCCGCCCAGAGCGACGACAGCGTGCGTAATGGCTATACGCGTGCACTGGAGTACATGGGGCTCGAGCCGCGCCAGAAGATCACCGATATCCGCCTCGACAAGGTGTTTATCGGCTCCTGCACCAACTCACGCATCGAGGATCTGCGTGAGGCGGCCAAGGTGGCCCGCGGCAAGAAGGTGGCCGACTCCATCACGCTGGCCATGGTGGTGCCGGGCTCCGGCCTGGTGAAGCGTCAGGCCGAGGCCGAGGGCCTCGACCAGATCTTTATCGAGGCGGGCTTCGAGTGGCGCGAGCCGGGCTGCTCCATGTGCCTGGCCATGAACGCCGACAAGCTGGGTGCGGGCGAGCACTGTGCTTCCACCTCCAACCGTAACTTCGAGGGGCGTCAGGGCTACGGGGGGCGCACCCACCTGGTGAGCCCGGCGATGGCCGCCGCCGCCGCCATCGCGGGTCACTTCGTGGATGTACGCGGCTTTGGCAACGATGGCGCCGCCAACGACGACGCCCAGGCGCAGGAGGCCTGAATCATGAACAAGTTTGAACGCACCACCGGCATCGTCGCGCCCCTCGATCGGGCCAACGTCGACACCGACCTGATCATTCCCAAGCAGTTTCTGAAGTCGATCAAGCGCACCGGTTTCGGCGTCAATCTGTTCGACGAGCTGCGCTACCTCGACGAGGGCTATCCCGGCCAGGACTGCTCCCAGCGCCCGGTGAATCCCGACTTCGTGCTCAACCAGCCTCGCTATCAGGGGGCCAGCGTGCTGCTGGCGCGCCGCAACTTCGGCTGTGGCAGCTCTCGCGAACACGCCCCCTGGGCGCTGGAGGACTTCGGCTTTCGGGTGGTGATCGCACCGAGCTTCGCCGATATCTTCTACAACAATGCCTTCAAGAACGGCTTGCTGCTGGTGACCCTGCCCGAGGAGACGGTGGAGCGCCTGTTCCAGGAGGTCGAGTCCAATGAAGGCTATGCCCTGGACGTGGATCTTGAGAACCAGCGCATCACCACGCCTTCGGGCGAGGCCATCGAGTTCGAGGTGGATGCGTTCCGCAAGCACTGCCTGCTCGAGGGGCTCGACGATATCGGCATCACCCTGAAGGATGAGGATGCCATTCGCGCCTTCGAGGCAAGGCATCGTGAAGCGCGTCCGTGGCTGTTCCGCGATAGCACGCAGGCCTGATACTTCTTGCTCCTGCCGGCGGGAAGCGGGGCTGATCCGCGACGGCGCCCATGCCCTGGTGGCTCAGGCCTAATGACATAGACTGGCCGCCTTGCGGGGGAGGGGCGCCGGGGACAAGCCGAAGAGGAGGTCCTACGCCATGGATGGCGTCGGTAGCGTACAGGGAGGTATTCACAGCGCCTCCTCGCAGGCTTGTCGCCGGAAAAGCCCCGTTCCGAAGGTGGTTCATACAAGGAAGCAAAGATGACGCAGAAGATTCTGGTACTGCCGGGCGATGGCATCGGCCCCGAGATCACCGCCCAGGCCAGCCGCATCCTGGCCGCCTGTCAGGCCCGCGGCCTCGATGTCGAGGTCGAGGAGGGGCTGCTGGGCGGCGCCGCCTATGATGCCCACGGCGAGCCGCTGCCCGCCGAGACCCTCGAGAAGGCCAGGGCCGCCCGCGGCATCCTGCTCGGTGCGGTTGGCGGGCCCAAATGGGACAAGATCGAGGATCTCGCCAAGCGCCCCGAGAAGGGGTTGCTCGGCGTGCGCAAGCAGCTGGGCCTGTTCGGCAACCTGCGCCCGGCGATCACCTATCCGCAGCTGGCCGAGGCCTCGAGCCTCAAGCGTGAGCTGGTCGCCGGCCTCGATATCATGATCGTGCGTGAGCTGACCGGTGGCATCTACTTCGGCCAGCCGCGGGGCATCGAGGAGCGCGACGGCCAGCGGGTCGGCTTCAACACCTACGTCTACAGCGAGAGCGAGATCGAGCGTATCGGCCGGGTCGCCTTCGAGATGGCGCAGAAGCGCAACAAGAAGCTCTGCTCCGTGGACAAGGCCAATGTGCTCGAGGTGACCATCCTGTGGCGTGAGGTGATGGAGCGGCTGGCGCCGGAGTACCCGGATGTCGAGCTCTCCCATATGTACGTCGACAATGCCGCCATGCAGCTGGTGCGTGCCCCCAAGCAGTTCGATGTGGTGGTCACCGGCAACATGTTCGGCGATATCCTCTCCGACGCCGCCGCCATGCTGACCGGCTCCATCGGCATGCTGCCATCGGCCTCGCTCAACGAGACCGGCCAGGGCATGTACGAGCCCTGCCACGGCAGCGCCCCGGACATCGCCGGCCAGAACGTGGCCAACCCCCTGGCGACTATCCTCTCGGTGGCCATGATGCTGCGCTACTCCCTGGACGCGCCGGCCCTGGCTGCTCGCATCGAGGAGGCCGTGGGCAAGGTGCTCGACGATGGCCTGAGAACCGCCGATATCGCCTCCGAGGGCACCCGTACCGTCTCCACCAGCGAGATGGGGGATGCGGTGCTGGCCGCCTTCGAGGCGCTCTGAGATGCCTCTGGCTGATGGCGTTGCGGGAGGCGCCGGGGATAGGTTGTAGAGGGGGCCGAGGACCAGGGGTGAGGAGCACTGCTCCGAACGGGCTGGCCATGGATGGCCAGCACCGGACCTGCAAACAAAGCGGGACGCGAGAGGTGCCGCAGGGCCGAGGTAGCGTACAAGGATGTATTTACAGCGCCCCCTCGACGGCCCGGCGTTCCGGAACCTGTCGCCGGAGCAGCCTCGAGCTTGAGATGACCGGGCCCGCCTGCGAGGTGGGCCCGCTTTCTGTATAATACTCAGCACATTCGATTTCTGGAGGACTTCACATGTTGAAAGTCGGTTTCGTTGGTTGGCGCGGCATGGTGGGCTCGGTACTCATGCAGCGCATGGTCGAGGATGGTGACTTCCAGGGCATCGAGCCGGTCTTCTTCACCACCTCCCAGGTCGGCCAGGCCGGTCCCGACGTAGGCGTGGACGTTCCGCCGCTCAAGGATGCCTTCGACCTCGACGCGCTCAAAGCGCTGGATGTGGTCGTCACCTGTCAGGGCGGCGATTACACCAAGAAGGTCTATGCCGATCTTCGTCAGGGTGGCTGGAAGGGCTACTGGATCGATGCCGCCAGCACCCTGCGCATGGAGGGCGAGGCCACCGTCGTGCTCGACCCGGTCAACCGTGGCGTCATCGACGCACAGCTGGCCAAGGGCGCCAAGACCTTCGTCGGCGGCAACTGCACCGTCAGCCTGATGCTGATGGGCCTCGGCGGGCTGTTCGAGGCCGACCTGATCGAGTGGATGACCTCCATGACCTATCAGGCGGCGTCCGGCTCCGGTGCCAAGCATATGCGTGAACTGCTCAACCAGATGGGCAGTCTGCGTGACAGCGTGTCCGGCGAGCTGGCCGACCCGGCCAGTGCCATCCTCGATATCGATCGCAAGGTCACCGCGGCCATGCGTTCCGGCGACTTCCCCACCGATAACTTCGGCGCGCCGCTGGCCGGCAGCCTGCTGCCGTGGATCGACAGCAAGCTCGACAACGGCCAGAGCCGCGAGGAGTGGAAGGGCTCCGTGGAGACCAACAAGATCCTCGGCCTCCAGGACAACCCCATTCCCATCGATGGGCTCTGCGTGCGTATCGGCGCGATGCGCTCCCACAGTCAGGCCTTCACCATCAAGCTGAAGAAGGATGTGCCCCTCGACGAGATCGAGGACCGTCTCGCCAGGCATAATGAGTGGGTCAAGGTGGTGCCCAACGAGAAGGAGGCGACCATTCGTGACCTGACGCCGGCCGCCGCCACCGGCACCCTGAGCGTGCCGGTGGGGCGCCTGCGCAAGCTGGCCATGGGCGGTGAGTATCTTTCCGCCTTCAGCGTCGGGGACCAGCTGCTGTGGGGGGCCGCCGAGCCGCTCAAGCGGATGCTGATGATCCTCAAGCAACAGTAACGCCTCGCGGTACCGCACTTGTGCGATGCGGGGAGTCTCGAGAGAGACTCCCCGCTTTTCTTGGTTCTTTGCCGGTGGCTTGTCAAGGCCCAAAGGTTGATGCGGCGGGACGCATAGGTATCAGGTTTGTGGTACACAGACAGTAATGGTATCTGGCATAACGGCTCTGCCTCACTGATACGACGCATTCGATTCTGCCGTCGTTGGTAAGGGAAGCACATGAAACGCAAGCTGACACTCGCCATGCTGCTATCGCTCTCCGCCACCAGCCCCATGGCGCTGGCGCTTGGGCTGGGAGAGGTAGTCGTGCGTTCGACTCTCAATACGCCGTTGCGAGCCTCGGTGCCTCTGGTGGATGCCGTCGGCATCCAGCCAGGATTGCTCAATGTCTCCGTGGCCGGCGAGCGGGCCTATGATGCGGCAGGCCTGGCTCGTACCTCACTTGCCGCCAGTGTGGGGCTCAGCGTCGAGCGTCGTCAGGGACGGCTGTATGTCGACTTCACTACCGAACGCCCGGTGCGTGAACCCTGGCTGGACCTGCTGCTGCAGCTGGAGTGGCCGTCGGGTCAGATGGTGCGTGAGGTGACGATGCTGCTCGACCCCCCCAACTACGCCGAGATGCCGGCACTGGTGACCGGTAACTCGCGCAGCGTGGCGGCTTCCACGCCGACCCCGGGAGATCGCCGGCCGGAGTCCTCGACTCCATCTTCGGGGGTAGCCCGGTCGGCCGCTTCCACAAGCAGGGAGCCTGCCTGGGTACGCAGCGGCGATACCCTCTGGGGGGTGGCGGGTCGCCTGAGGCCGGACAGCGGCATCAGCATGAAGCAGATGATGGTGGCGCTGGTGGCGGCGAACCCCGAGGCCTTCCCTTCAGGCAATATCAACGCGATGCGCGCGGGTGTCACCCTGTCGGTGCCCGGTCGCGCCGCGATCGTTTCACGCTCACCGGCGGAGGCGGAGCGTGTCGTCAGTGCCATGAATCAGGCCTGGGCCAATCGCGGCAGGGGAGCCCCGGCGCGGGTGCCTCTGGACGCCACCCGAGGCGTCGCCGAGCGTGCCGTCGCCGCCACCCAGGAGGCACCCCGTCAGACCGAGGTCTCCTCTGTGGAGGGGGGTGAGTCAGCGGCGAACGCTGATGTGTCTGCCACCGATGCGCCTGCCACCGATGCTTCTGCCACTGACGTCGCCCAGGCTGAACCCACAGCAGCCGAAGAGAGCGCTTCGGTCGACGAGAGCGCCGAGCCTCGCCTGACCCTGCTCACCGACGCCCAGGTGGCGGCGGAGCAGGGCGCCAGCGAGACGGACGACACGGCAGTATCGACCGAGAACGGTGGCGACGGTGCGGCCGAAAACCCGGCACCGGCCCTGGCCGAGGCTGACGCCTCGTCGCCGTTCGATATCGACCCCGAGCTCTCCGAGGCGCTCCATGCCGAGGGGGGGCTTACCGAGGATCAACGCCTGGTGCGCCTGGAAGAGCGTTGGCGGCAGAGCCAGGCTCAGCTGGAAGCGGTACAGGCGGAGCGTAATGCGCTGGAGGATGAGCTCGGCGACATGCGTGACGAGCTGGCGACGTTGCGCGATCAGCTGGCCGCGTTGACGGCCGATGGAACGGGCGTTCAGGGGCCGGGCGCCGTAGGAGGCCTGGATGCTGCCTCCGTCAATGAACAGGAGATGCCCTGGTGGGGTGGTTTCTACCCGGGCGAGTGGGATCGCAACCTGGTGCTGGGTGGGGCCGGCCTGGCCGCTCTTCTGGCGCTGTGGCTAGTGCTGCGACGCCGGCGCGCCGGTGGAGAGGGGCGCTCTTCGGAAGCCGGCGTGATTCGTGTTGCCACCCCGGGTGCCGCCTCTCCAACCCAGGCGACCTCGCCGACGATAGCCGCGGCCAATGAAAGCACGATGAGCGCCAATCTTCTCCAGGCCGAGGCCGTCAACGAGGCCGATATCTATATTGCCTATGGTCGTTATGATCAGGCCCGTGAGCTGCTGGAGGACAATCTCGAGCGTGAGCCCGAGCGCGATGACCTGCGCTTCAAGCTGCTGGGGGTCTATCTGGAGCTCGGCAGTTATCAGGCGGCCGAGCGCCAGGCAGAAAAGCTGATGGTGGTCGGCACCCCCGCGATGGCCGAGGAGGCCGAGCGCCTGATGGCGCAATATGGCCTTGCCGCGGCATCGAGGGGCGAGGTGCCGGCTGGCGAGGATCGAGGGGAGCCCGCCGACTTCGGTGAGGCGGCGGCGTTGCCGCCGAGGCTCTTCGACCAGCCGCCCGGCGATGGGGCGGCGGAGACCGAGACACCGCCCCTGGCGACCGATAATGAATCGCCCCCACCGGTCAGCGAGTCCCTGCCCGATGAACGCCCGGAAAGCACTGGCAGTCCTGGGCCCGCAGGGGCAGGGATGGCGTCCCCGGTCGGGGAGGAGGCGCCTTCAGAGCCCGCGGCTGAGCCTGAGAAAGGCCCTGGCCCGGAATCCGAGCGTCAGTCAGGGGCCGAGCGAGCGCCCGTAGCCGGGAGAGGGCAGGAGACAGAGCCAGAGTCCGTATCGAAGCCTGTTGCCGCCGAGCCCGAGGAGTCATCGTCGTCGCTCGGTGTGACCAGCCGTCGCCTCGATAACGACCACGAGATGCTCGACTACCGTCCGCCGGCCCTCGACTCGCCAGCCCCCTCTCGCGAGGAGACCTCCATGCAGCCCAGCGTCGAGTTCACTACCGAGGGGCTTGGTGTAGCCGAAAAGGACTCGGGCTTCGAGAGGGGGGAGAACCTGGGCCGTGGTGATGTCGGGACGCCGGCCGATCGGGCATTTGCCGATAATTGGGAGGTGGAAGAGGTTTCCTTCCCGCCGCTTCAGACGGATAATAGTCAATTTTCCATCAGCGCCGCCCAGCGCCTGCTCGATACCGGTGAAGCGGGTCGGGCCCGTGAGCTGCTCGACGAGCTGAGTCGCAATGGCGACCCGGCGACCCGTGCAGATGCCCTGGCGCTGCTTAGACGACTGGATGCCTGATCACCGCATGACCCTCTTCCAACGCCTCGACGAACGTATCCCCATGACCGGACGCCTGGCCATGGGGGTCGAATATGACGGTAGCGCCTACTGTGGCTGGCAACGCCTCAAGCACGCTGCCTCGGTGCAGGCCTCGCTCGAGGATGCGCTGGGCAGGGTCGCAAGCCACCGGGTCAAGGTGCATGCCAGCGGGCGCACCGACTCGGGCGTCCATGCCACCCGTCAGATTATCCACTTTGATGCGCCGGTGCCGCGCTCCCAGAAGGCCTGGGTGTTCGGCACCAATGCCAACCTGCCGCGAGACATCGCCGTGCGTTGGGTCACCGAAGTGCCCGATGAGTTTCATTCACGCTTCAAGGCCTTGGCGCGCCGCTATCGCTACGTGCTGCTCAATCAGCCGAGCCGCCCGGTGCTGGAGCGTGCCAACGTGACCTGGTGCCGCGACCCGCTGGATGCCGATGCCATGCATCGTGCCGCCCAGGCTCTGGTGGGCGAGCATGACTTCTCGAGCTTTCGTGCCGCCGGCTGTCAGTCCAAGACCCCCTGGCGGCATCTGCATTTTATCGAGGTACACCGCCACGGCCCCCTGGTGGTGGTCGATGTCCAGGGCAACGCCTTCCTGCATCATATGATCCGCAATATCGTCGGTGCCCTGGTGACGGTGGGGCGTGGCGAACGTGGCGATGACTACCTGGCCGAGCTGATGGCGCTGAAGGATCGCAGCCTTGCCGATGTGACGGCGCCGGCCTGCGGCCTGCACTTCGTGGACTCGCTCTATGACGAGCAGTGGGGGCTGCCCAGGGAGCCGCTGGGGCCGAACCTGCTGGCCTTTCTTGGGGAGTGGAGCGGCGAACGTGCGCTTCCGGACTGCCCCATGGTGGCGTTTCGTCGCGGCCGCCCCCTGGCGCTCGAACAGGAGGCGACATGATGCATCGGACCCGGGTGAAGTTCTGCGGCATGACTCGCATCGAGGATGTGGAAGCCGCGGTGGCGGCGGGTGCCGATGCCCTCGGCTTCGTGCTCTGGCCCGGCAGCAGGCGTGCCATCGATGAGAGTCGTCTGGGCGAGCTCGCCGCTCGGGTGCCGGCCTTCGTCACCCGAGTGGGGCTGTTCGTCGATGCCGAGCCCGAGTGGGTCGCGCGCTGTGCCCCCCATCTCGACCTGCTGCAGTTCCATGGCAATGAAACGCCCGAGCAGTGTGCCGCCGCGCCGCTGCCCTGGATCAAGGCGCTGCGCATGCGCGAGGACCTCGATCTGGTCGCTGCCGCCGAGGCCTACGCCGGGGCGCGGGCGCTGCTGCTCGATGCCTATCGACCGGGTGTGCCGGGGGGAACCGGGGAGACCTTCGACTGGTCGCGGATCCCCTCAAGCCTGGCAAAACCTGTTATTCTCGCCGGAGGCTTGAGTGCCGCCAATGCCGCCGAGGCGATCGCGGCGGTCGCCCCCTTCGCGCTGGATGTTTCCGGCGGTATCGAGGCCGCTCCGGGCGTCAAGGAGGTGTCGCGCATGGCGGCCTTCATGGGCGCGGTCCTCGATGGCGACGGCCGATGCTGAGTGCCGCGAGCTCGATTTGCCGACAATCGATTTTCTGTAACCTCAAGCTTCTGTAATCCCAAGTCCCTATAACCCCAAGCCCCTATAAACCTAAGCCCAATGGCGACCTGTGAGGTGTCTTTCGTGAGCAAGTTCAGTGACCTGACCCGACTGCCGGATGCCCGTGGCCACTTTGGCCCCTATGGCGGCCGGTTCGTCTCGGAGACCCTGAGCTTCGCCCTGGATGAGCTGGAGAAGACCTACCTGAGTCTTCGTGATGATCCGGCGTTCCTGGCGGAATTCGACTACGACCTGGCCCACTATGTAGGCCGGCCCTCTCCGCTCTATCATGCCGAGCGGTGGTCGAAGCAGCTCGGTGGGGCACAGATCTGGCTCAAGCGTGAAGACCTCAACCACACCGGCGCCCACAAGGTGAACAACACCATCGGTCAGGCGCTGCTCGCCAAGAAGAGCGGCAAGCCGCGGGTCATCGCCGAGACCGGTGCCGGTCAGCACGGCGTGGCCACCGCGACCGTGGCGGCTCGTCTGGGGCTCGAGTGCGATGTCTACATGGGGGCCGAGGACGTGCAGCGTCAGAAGCTCAATGTCTATCGCATGCGCCTGCTGGGGGCCAATGTCATCTCGGTGGAGTCCGGCACGCGCACCCTCAAGGACGCCATGAACGAGGCGCTGCGGGACTGGGTCACCAACGTCGACAATACCTTCTATATCATCGGCACCGTGGCCGGCCCGCACCCCTATCCGATGCTGGTCCGCGACTTCAATGCCGTGGTCGGTCGCGAGGCGCGCCGCCAATCCTTCGAGGAGTTCGGCGCCCTGCCCGATGCCCTGATCGCCTGCGTGGGCGGTGGCTCCAATGCCATGGGGCTGTTCTATCCCTTCGTGGAGGATGATGGCGTCGTCATGTATGGCGTGGAGGCCGGTGGGGATGGTGTCGAGACCGGGCGTCACGCGGCACCGCTCTCTTCCGGGGCGCCACGCGGGGTGCTCCATGGCAATCGTACCTATCTGATGTCCGACGAGGGCGGGCAGGTCTCGGACACCCACTCCGTCTCGGCGGGCCTGGACTATCCGGGCGTCGGCCCCGAGCATGCGCTCTGGAAGGACGTCGGGCGCGTCAACTACGTGGCCGCCAACGACAACGAGGTGCTCGAGGCGTTTCGCGAGCTGACCCACGTCGAGGGCATCATGCCGGCCCTGGAGTCGGCCCACGCCCTGGCCTATGCCAAGAAACTCGCCCCCACCCTGCGCCCCGACCAGCATATTGTCGTCAACCTCTCGGGGCGCGGCGACAAGGACATCATGACGGTGGCAAACCTCGACGGGATTGAATTCTAGATGACGGGCCAGACCATGAATCGTATCGACCAACGCTTCGCCGAACTCAAGTCCCAGGGGCGCCGTGCGCTGATTCCCTTTATCACCGCCGGCGACCCCGGTCCCGAGCACACCCTGGGCTTCATGCATGCCCTGGTGGAGGCGGGGGCCGATATCATCGAGCTGGGGGTGCCGTTCTCCGACCCCATGGCCGACGGGCCGGTGATCCAGAAGGCCTGTGAGCGCGCGCTCAAGCGTGGCGTGCGTCTCTCTCACCTCTTCGAGATCGTGCAGGAGTTTCGCCAGAGCGACACCACGACCCCGGTCGTGTTGATGGGCTACCTGAATCCCATGGAGCGTATCGGTCTGGAAGCCTTCGCCGACCAGGCCGCCGCGGCTGGCATCGATGGCGTGCTGACGGTGGACATGCCGCCGGAGGAGGCCGAGGAGCTGGGGCCGCTGTTGAAATCTCGCGGCCTCGCCTCGATTTTCCTGGTCGCACCTACCACTTCCGAGGAGCGGGCCGCTACAATATGCGCCCATGGGGAGGGATATCTCTACTACGTCTCCCTCAAGGGCGTTACCGGGTCTGCCATCCTCAATGCCACGGATGTGGCCGACCATCTGGCGCCGCTGCGCCGCATGACCGATCTGCCGCTGTGCGTGGGCTTCGGTATCCGTGACGGCGCCTCCGCGGCCGAGGTGGGCAAGGTGGCCGACGGGGTCATCGTCGGTTCGGCACTGGTCAGCCGCATCGCCGCGAATGCCGACACCCCCGAGGCGATTCCCGCCGAGCTCAAGGCGGTACTCGGCGAGATGCGTCAGGCCCTGGACGCCCTGAGCGCCTAATTAAGTAGTGGCAACACGAATCGATTCACGCGCCTGGGGCCTTCCCGGGCGCCGACACGAACACGGACCCTTTCTGACATGAGCTGGCTAGACAAGATCGTGCCCTCCATTGGGCGTATCCAGCGCCAAGACCGCCGTGCAAGCGTGCCCGACGGGCTGTGGCGCAAGTGTCCCAAGTGCGAGTCGGTGCTTTACCTTCCCGAACTCGAGAAACAGCACAACGTCTGCCCCAAGTGTGATCATCACCTGCGGTTGACCGCCCGCAAGCGCCTCGACTGGTTCCTCGACAAGGAGGGACGAGAGGAGATCGCCGCGGAGGTCGAGCCCGTCGACCGCCTCAAGTTCCGTGACTCCAAGAAGTATCGGGACCGCCTGGCGGCGGCCCAGAAGGAGACCGGCGAGAAGGATGCCCTGATCGCCATGCGCGGTACCCTGGATGGCTTGCCGGTGGTAACCGTGGCCTTCGAGTTCTCCTTTATGGGGGGCTCCATGGGGGCGGTGGTCGGCGAGAAGTTTGTACGCGCCGCGACCCTGGCTCGAGAGGAGGAGATCCCGCTGATCTGTTTCTCCGCCTCCGGCGGCGCCCGCATGCAGGAGGCGCTGTTCTCGCTGATGCAGATGGCCAAGACATCGGCGGCGCTGGAGAAGCTCAAGGAAGCCGGGGTGCCCTATATCTCGGTGCTGACCGATCCGGTCTTCGGCGGGGTCTCGGCATCCCTGGCCATGCTCGGCGACCTCAACGTGGCCGAACCCAACGCCCTTATCGGCTTCGCCGGTCCGCGGGTCATCGAACAGACGGTACGCGAGAAGCTGCCGGAAGGCTTCCAGCGCAGCGAGTTCCTGCTCGAGCACGGCACCGTGGACATGATCGTTCACCGTCGTGATATCCGTCATCGCCTGGGCCGGGTGCTGCGCAAGCTGACCCATCAGCCCGCCATCGGAGAGCCCGAGCTGGCGGTCGGTCCGACCCCCGACCTGCTGGAAGAGGCCGGGCAGGGCGAGTCTCTCGCTGACGCCGAATCGGCGGTCGTCGACACTCAGGCCGAGGTGCCGGAAACCGGTGCCGATGACGCCTCGTCAGCGAGTGATGATGCACCCGCCGACGAGCGGCGCTGACACCCCATGAGCGAGGCGCTGCCCACCACTCTGGACGCCTGGCTGGCGCGTCTCGAGGCCGCCCACCCCGTGGGGATCGATCTTGGCCTCGAGCGCGTGGCCGAGGTCGCCCGACGCCTGCATCTGCTGGATGGCCCCCTGGCCAGGCGTGTGATCACCGTGGCCGGCACCAATGGCAAGGGCTCCACGGTGGCCATGCTGGAGGCCCTGGCACGCGCCCATGGCCTGACCACGGCGACCTACACCTCCCCTCATCTGGTTCGCTACAACGAGCGGCTGCGTCTCGATGGCGAGGAGGCGGATGACGCGACACTGATCGCGGGGTTCGAGGCGGTGGAACAGGCGCGTCAGGCGGGGGAGCCGATCAGCCTGACCTACTTCGAGGTGGGGACGCTGGGGGCCCTATGGGCCATCTCCCGTCGCCCCCCCGATCTTGCCATTCTCGAGGTGGGCCTCGGAGGACGGCTCGATGCGGTCAATATCATCGACCCCGATGTGGCGGTGGTGACCACCGTGGCTCAGGATCATGCCGCCTTTCTCGGCACCGATCTCGAGCAGATCGGCCGTGAGAAGGCCGGGATCATGCGTACCGGACGCCCCGCGGTGCTGGGCAGTCGCACCCTGCCGTCCAGCGTGCGCGAGACCGCCGACCGGATCGGTGCCCCTATTCACGCGCTGGGTGAGTCGTTTGTCCGCGAGGGTGAGGGCGAGGGGTGGTGCTGGAGGGGAGTGCCAGTCGGGTTGCCAGCGGGGTCAGACCCCAGGGGCTCTGGGTCTGACCCCGCCGCCTTCCTGAGTGATCTCCCGGATCCTGGCCTGCCCCTGGATAACGCCGCCACCGCGCTACAGGCCCTCGGCCTGGCCGACGTGACCCTGGAGCCCGATGCATGCCGCCAGGCACTGGCGAGCGTTCGATTGCCCGGGCGCATGCAGTGGTGGGGCCGGTGGTGCCTGGATGTGGGCCATAATCCGCATGCCGCCACCTATCTGGCCAGGCGGCTCCAGGCTCGCCCCTGTGGTGGGCGTACCCTGGCGCTGCTGGCGATGCTGGGCGACAAGGATGCCGATGGCGTGATCGCCGCCCTGGCGCCGGTGGTGGATGGCTGGGTGCCGGCGAGCCTCGAGGGGGAGCGCGCCCGCAGTGCCGATGAACTGGCCAAACGGCTCGCCGCCCAGGGCGAATCCGTGCTGCATCGCGCCCTGTCTCCCGGCGAGGCCGTGGAGTGGCTGTCGACGCGGCTGGGTGACGAGGACCGTGTGCTGGTATGTGGCTCCTTCCTGACGGTAGGTGAGGTGTTGCAGCGGCTGGCGAGTCTCGAGCAATCGGTACAGACAGACACGGACCAGAGCTCCAGGGAGGTAGCCCCGTGAAGTATGGTATGCGTGAGCGCCTGAGTGGCGCGGTGATCCTGATCGCCCTGGCGGTAATCTTCGTGCCCATGCTGTTCGATGAGCCGGCGCCGCGTGACGGACGCCCCGAGCCGTCGATTAGCATCGAGGCACCCATCGAGGTCGAACGCCACGATGTGGCCGACCCCAAGCCGCCGGCCAGCCTGTCGGGCGGCGAGACCTCTATCGAGATTCCAGCTCCCACCCCCCGTCTCCTGCCCGACGACGGTACGCCTTCCTCCCGAATCGCCTCGACAGAGGCGTCGGGGCAGAACGAGGCGGCATCCAGCGAACAGGTCCCCGGCGGGCAGGCCTCTAGCGAGCCGTCGTCCGCCGAGCAGGCCTCTACTCAGGAGCCGACCGATACCGCGCCTGCCGTCGACCCCATCGCCGAACTGGCGCGGGCGGCCGACCAACGCATGGCCGAGCGCCCCTCGACCTCCAGCGAGTCGGTGGAGCAGGCCGTGGCGCAGGGCGAGTGGGCCGTTCAGGTCGGCAGCTTCGGCAAGCAATCCAACGTCGAGAGGCTGCTGGCCCAGCTGCGTGACGAGGGCTTCAATGCCTACAGCCGCCCACGGGGCAACGATCTCACGACCGTCTATGTGGGCCCCTTTGCCACCTCGGAAGCCGGTGAGCGAGCGGTCACCGAGGTCAAGTCGCGGGTCAACCTACAGGGCCTGCTGGTCCGGGTGAAGGAGTGACATGACCCTGACCTGGCTCGACTGGATCTTTATCGCGCTGCTTGCGGTGACCGGCATTACCGGCCTGCTGCGTGGCCTGGTGCGTGAAGCGCTGGGCCTGGGGGCCTGGGTCGTGGCGCTGCTGGCGGCACGGATGTTCGCACAGCCGGTGGCCGATCTGCTGGCGGGTGTCATCGACAGTCCCGATGGTCGCCTGGTGCTGGCCTTCGTGCTGGTCATCCTCGGTGTTGTCCTGGCCTGCGGCATCATCATTCGTTTGGTGCAGGCCGCCGTGGAGTGGGTCGGCATGGGTCTGGTCAACCGTCTGCTGGGGGCGGCCTTCGGGGTGGCCAAGGGGGCCGCTATCCTGGTGCTGGTGACCATCGTGATCGGCCTGACCCCACTGGCCAGGCTCGAGGCCTGGCAGGACGCGGTATTGCGCCCCCATCTCGAGCAGTTGCGCGACTGGGCGGTGAGCCACTTCGAGGCCTGGGATGGCCGCATCCCCGAAGCGCCGACATCGCTCGATGAGCTGTCCCTGCCGGGTGGTGACGCCACCACGCAGAGAGTCACGACGTCCCCCGAGAGTTAATTTTTCCGCGGCGCCCTCAGGGCCTTCCGCGGTTCTAAATAGCAGTTACCCATCCAGGACTATTGCAGTTACACAAAGCAAGGGGCGCTGGGGGTAAGCCGAAGAGGAGGTCCTACGCCATGGATGGCGTCGGTAGCGCCCAGGGAAGGGTTCACAGCGCCTCCTCGTCGGTCCGGCGCTCCGGGGCTTGCCACCAGACCAAGCCCCGAGCTACATGCGATAGCCTGGCTACCAGTCAAGGCAAGTTCCAGGAAAGCGAGGTAAGGTGGAATGTGCGGTATTGTGGGCCTGATGGCCAAGCAGGCGGTGAACCAGGGCATCTATGATGCCCTGACGGTGCTACAGCATCGCGGACAGGACGCCGCCGGCATGATGACCTGGCACGAGGGCCGCTTCCTGTTGCGCAAGAGCAATGGACTGGTACGCGATGTCTTCCATACCCGCCATATGGCGCGTCTGAAGGGCAACCTCGGCATCGGCCATGTTCGCTACCCCACCGCAGGCTCCTCCAGCGAGGCGGAGTCCCAGCCGTTCTACGTGAACTCCCCCTACGGCATCGCGCTTGCCCATAACGGCAACCTGACCAACTCCGACCAGCTCAAGCAGGAGCTGTTCTCCTCCGATCTGCGCCATATCAATACCAGCTCCGACTCCGAGGTGCTGCTCAACGTCTTCGCCCATGAACTGGGCAAGCAGGGGCTGCACCTGGGGGCGGGTGATGTCTTCGACGCGGTGCGCCGCGTCCATCGACGCTGTCGGGGTGGCTATGCGGCGGTATCGATCATCAATGGCGTGGGCCTGGTGGCCTTCCGCGATCCCCATGGCATCCGCCCGGTGGTGTTCGGTACCCGTGACGAGGGGGCCGGCCAGGAGGTGATGATCGCCTCCGAGTCGGTGGCACTGGACGTGGGGGGCTTCGAGCTGCAACGGGACCTGGCCCCGGGCGAGGCGATCTTCGTCGACATGCAGGGCAAGATCTATACCCAGCAGTGCGCGGATGCTCCCCAGCTGACCTCCTGCATCTTCGAGCATGTCTATCTGGCGCGTCCCGACTCGATCCTCGACGGCGCCTATGTCTACGGTACCCGCATGCATATGGGCCGCAAGCTGGGGGATCGCATCCAGAGCGAGTGGCCGGAGCATGATATCGATGTGGTGATCCCGATTCCGGACACCTCACGCACCTCGGCGCTGGAGCTCGCCCAGCACCTGGGGGTGACCTACCGCGAGGGCTTCATGAAGAACCGCTATATCGGGCGGACCTTCATCATGCCGGGCCAGACCCAGCGACGTAAGTCGGTGCGACAGAAGCTCAATGCCATCGGCGTCGAGTTCAAGGACAAGAACGTGCTGCTGGTGGATGACTCCATCGTGCGGGGGACCACCTGCAAGCAGATCATCCAGATGGCGCGTGAGGCCGGCGCCCGCAAGGTCTACTTCGCCTCCGCGGCGCCGCCGGTGCGCTATCCCAATGTCTACGGCATCGATATGCCCTCGGCCGGTGAGCTGATCGCCCATGGGCGCAGCGAGGCCGAAGTGGGAGAGCTGATCGGCGCCGATCGCATCTTCTACCAGAACCTGGACGATCTGAAGGCCGCCTGCCGCGAGGCCAACCCGGCCCTGGATGCCTTCGACTGTTCGGTGTTCGATGGCAACTACGTGACCGGTGATATCGACGATGTCTACCTGGCCGCGCTCGAGGCCTCGCGCAACGATGATGCCAAGCAGCAGAGCGCGGGTGACCACGCCCTGGTCGGTACCCACAACCTCGACGATGACATCGACGACTGAGGCTGATCCGCATGCATGACGAACACGATAGCGCCTCACCCTGGGCGCTGGAGACCCTGGCGATCCGTACCGGCCACGACCGTACCGGCGAGCAGGAACACAGCGAGCCGATCTTCCCTACCTCGAGCTTCGTCTATGGCAGCGCCGCCGAGGCGGCGCGCAAGTTCGGAGGCGAGGAGCCCGGCAATATCTATTCGCGCTTCACCAACCCCACGGTGCGTACCTTCGAGCGCCGCCTGGCGGCACTGGAGGGGGGGGAGCGCTGCGTGGCGACCAGTTCCGGCATGGCGGCGATCCTCTCCACGGCCCTGGCGCTGCTCTCGGCCGGTGACGAGATCGTTGCCTCGCGCTCACTGTTCGGCTCGTCGGTGAGCCTGTTCGACAAGTACCTGGGCAAGCTGGGTATCACCACCCACTATGTGGAGCTGTCGAACCTCGAGGCCTGGGAGGCGGCGATGACGCCCGCGACTAGGCTGCTGTTCGCCGAGACCCCCTCCAACCCGCTCTCCGAGGTGGTGGATATCGCCGCGCTGGCCGAGATCGCCCATCGTCACGGGGCCCTGCTGGCCATCGACAACTGCTTCCTGACTCCGGCGCTGCAGCGTCCCCTGACCCTGGGGGCCGATCTGGTGATCCACTCCGCCACCAAGTACCTGGACGGACAGGGCAGGGCGGTCGGTGGCGCCGTGGTGGGGCGTGATCAGGAACTGGAGGAGGTATTCGGAGTGGTGCGGACCTGCGGTCCCTGCCTGAGTCCGTTCAATGCCTGGATCTTCACCAAGGGGCTCGAGACCCTGGAGCTGCGCATGCGGGCCCACTGCCAGAGCGCTCAGCTCCTGGCCGAGTGGCTGGCATCGCACCCGGCGGTGAGTCGCGTGCATTACAGCGGCCTCGCCAGTCATGCCCAGCATGCCCTGGCCGCACGCCAGCAGCGGGGCTTCGGCGCCGTGCTTGGGTTCGAGGTCGCGGGGGGGAGGGAGGCCGCCTGGTCGGTGATCGATGCGACCCGTCTGCTCTCCATCACCGGTAACCTGGGGGATGTAAAGAGCACCATCACCCATCCCGCCACCACCACTCATGCTCGCCTCAGCGACGCCCAGAAGTCGGCGGCGGGTATCGCCGAAGGGTTGATTCGGGTCGCGGTGGGGCTCGAGGCCCTCGATGATATTCGGGCCGATCTGTCCCGTGGGCTCGACGCCTTGGTCTGATTCCGACTGTCGTTCTGACGCCCGTGCCGGGAGATTCGGCACGGGCGTCTTCGTCTACGCCATACGCCAAAGCAACACTTTTTTCGAATGCAGCATTTGGGTTTATTCAGCGGACTCGAACGATTGCCTCGGGTAAGCTGTCTCATATCAAGTATGGGGCGGAGGGGCCATGTGGCGTAATACCAATGATGGCTGGGGGATGGTCAGCATCCTGCTGCACTGGACGCTGGCCATCCTCATCATCGGACTCTTTATCCTGGGGTGGTGGATGACCGGCCTGGGTTACTACGATCCCTGGTACAACCTGGGCCCCTGGTGGCATCGTTCGCTGGGCATGTTGGTGCTCTTTGCCACCCTGCTGCGCCTGGGGTGGCGTCTGGTAAATCCGACGCCTCGCGCACCGGGTGGGCCGCTGGAGCGGGCGATAGCCCATCTGGGGCACCTGGGCCTCTATGTGCTGATGTTGGTGGTGCTGGTCAGTGGTTATCTGATCTCCACCGCCGATGGCAAGGGCATCGCCATATTCGACTGGTTCACGGTGCCGGCGGTGATCAGTGGTCTGCCCAACCAGGCCAGCGTGGCCGGTGAGGTGCACTGGTATGCCGCCTTGGCGTTGATGATCCTGTCCGCCGGTCACGCCGCCGCGGCCCTCAAGCACCACCTGGTCGACCGCAACGCGGTGCTTCGCCGGATGATCGACCCCCGGCTGGGGCGGCGCTGATCGATTTCGTTTCGTGAGAAGTATTCCTCAACGTGTCTTGTACCAACAGGAGTGAATATCAATGTTCAAGAAGAGTGCCATTGCCGCCGCGCTGAGCGCTACCGCCCTGATGGGTGTCAGTCAGGCCCAGGCCGCCGACTACGCCATCGACAGCGAAGGGCAGCATGCCTTTATCCAGTTCAAGATCAGCCATCTGGGCTACTCCTATATCCTCGGCAGCTTCGAGGAGTTCAGCGGCAGCTTCCAGTACGACCCCGAGAATCTCGAGTCCGCGAGTGCTCAGCTCGAGGTGCAGGTTGCCAGCCTGAACAGCAATCACGCCGAGCGTGACAAGCATATCAAGAGCGATGATTTCCTGAATGTCGGTGAGTACCCCACCGCCACCTTCAGCTCCACCGGCTTCGAGCCGAGCGGTGAGGGTGAAGGGGTGCTGACTGGCGAGCTGACCCTGCATGGCGAGACACGAGAGATCGAGATGCCGGTCACCCTGCTGGGTGAGGGAGAGGATCCCTGGGGCGGCTACCGTGCCGGTTTCGAGGGCAGCACCACCCTGGAGCTTGCCGATTATGGCATCGATATGGGGGACTTCCCCGAGGTGATGCATGAGCTCGAGCTCTACGTCACCTTCGAGGGCGTGCGCCAGTGAGCCGCATTTTGCCGTCCTGCGTGAGACAGTTGCGTTAGCTAGCAGCGCGAGACATACCGCGTGGAAAGGAACCGCCCCCGGCCTCGGCCGGGGGCGGTTCTTGCGTCAAGGGGAAGCGAGTTCCCCTGCGGGATAGGCCGCTCGGCCTGCTCTCGGCTACTCCTTCTTCCAGCTACTATCCGCGCGGCGAATGCAGCACCGCCTCGGGGAAGTGACGCCGCAGGATGCGATTCTGGAACTCATCCACGAAGCGACTGTTGATGATGATGATGAAACGCTCGAAGGGGCGCGTCTCATCGAGCTGGCGGATGCCATCCACGCTGTGATAGATGCGATCATCTCGCAGATGCAGCACTTCGCCAGGGGCCAGAGTGGTATGCGCGATCGGGTGTTGGCCGGCCTTGTCGAGATAGAGATGATTCTCGGCTCCGGTGACGTTCTCGCGGTTGACCACCATGATGCTCAGCGCCTTGCAGCCATCGGCGTGGATCCCCTGGCCCTGCAGGGGGTCAACCTGACCCTTGCCGCGTACGCCGGTGATCTGCATCAGGATGGGCTCGCCCGCCCCTAGGTTCCAGAGTCCCGCCCAGCCGCGGACAAAGGCCTTGACGTCCGGTCGTGAGAGGAACGCGTCGGTCAGCGGCGCATAGTAGCGCAGTTTGTCGGCCATGCTCTCGGCATCATTGAACGCGCCGCCCTGGGCCATGGGACATTCACCCAGGCTTGTCACGTCTCCGGATGCTGTCAGGGCCAGCCATGACATGCGCTTCCAGCGTTGGTTGACATAGGGGTCCCGTGGCAGGTCATCAACGAACCCCTGCCAGGCCGCCAGGTCGATCTGCTCGCTGATGTCGGCCTGGCACCAGTCCTGCTGGGCAAGCGACTCATGCACTGCACGGGACCAGAAGTCGGCCTGCGCGGGGTGAGGGTGTGTGCCGGTGATGTGGCTGGACTTGAGGATGTCATGTTTCATGTTGTCTCTCCTGAGATATTTGGCTCTATGGCCTGAAATGCCGGTCATGCTGCCGGCGGACGTGAATCGCCGCGGGTCGTGCGTACTCTCTCGAGTGGCGCGGCCACCGCGACGAGCGGGCAGTGTAAGTTTGTCCGTCTGCGGCCGGTGAAGCTGGCATTGGGCAGGAGGGTGGGGATGAGATATTCTCATTCTGAAATGAGAGGACCTCCCCGATACCGCCCTGACCGTCTAGTGTCAGGGGCAACGCGATAACGAGAGCCGGAATGAGTGGACTCCAATCACGCCTCAAGCAATGGTTGAGACGCCGGCGAGCAGCTCGTCACCACCGGGGCTCTCGCTTGGCAGACCAGGTCGCGGCCTCGGTGGATGAGGCCAGCCGGGTCCGTCGTCAGTATCTGGAGAGTGAGCAGCGCTTTCGTGCCCTGCTGGAGAGCCTTCCCAAGGTGGCGGTACAGGGTTATGACCGACATCGCCGAGTGATCTACTGGAATGAGGCCAGCACTCATCTGTATGGCTATACCGCCGAGGAAGTCTGCGGGCGGGCCCTGGAGGAGCTGATCATTCCCGACGACATGCGCGATGGCCTGATCGCGGCCCATCGCGCCTGGATCGAGGAGGGACAGGAGATTCCCGCCGAAGAGCTGGAGCTTCGTCACCGCAGTGGTGAGCTCGTGCCCGTCTTCTCGCACCATGTGATGCTCAACGAGCACACCGATGAGCCGTTGATGTTCTGTGTCGACGTGGACCTGTCGGAGCAGAAGCAGGCCCACCGTGAGCTGGACTTCGCCAGACGCTTCGATCGCCTGACTCAGCTGCCCAACCGCGAATATTTCGAGGAGCAGCTGGCCGCGGCGGTGAAGGACGCCCAGGCACAAGGCATGCTGTTGGTGCTGGTCTATCTCGATATTGACCGGTTCGTGGAGGTCAACGACACCCTGGGTTACCAGGAGGGCGACCGGCTGCTGCTGCAGCTGGCCACCCGGCTCGACCAGGGGCTACGTTGCACGGACCTCATGTCTCGCGCCTCCGGCGATGAGTTCCTGCTGGCATTCCCCGGTATTGCCGGCGAAGAGGATATCCCGCGGCTGGTGCTCAAGGTCCAGCAGGTGCTGCGCTCCCCCTTTGCGCTGGAGGAGGCATCGCGCAAGTTGACCGCCTGTCTGGGGGTGAGTGTCTTCCCCACCAATGGCGAGAGTGCCGCTGAACTGATCCGCAGCGCCGATGTGGCCAAGAACCGCGCCAAGCTGAAGGGGCGCGGAGAGGTGGTCTACTTCGACCAACGCCTTCACGACGAGCTGCTCTACCAGCACCGTCTCTCCGATCGGCTCGAGCGGGCTGTGGAGGCAGGCGAGCTGATGCTGCACTACCAGCCTCAGGTCTCGGCGGCGAGTGGTCGGCTCGAGAACCTCGAGGCGTTGCTGCGCTGGTACCCCGCCGATGGGCCGCCGGTATCACCGACCGAGTTCATCCCTCTGGCGGAGCGGTCCGGCTTGATTCACCGTATCGGTGACTGGGTCATGGAGGAGGCTTGTCGTCAACGCGCGGCATGGCGTAAGGCCGGCCTGGAGGTGGGGCGCATCGATATCAACTTCTCCGGCAGCCAGATGAACAGCCCGGATCTGTTCGCGCGGCTGGATGAGTGTCTCGAGCGCTTCGCCCTTGGCCCCCGGGACATAGGCCTGGAGTTGACGGAGAATGTGTTGATCGACGCCGATCAGCGCGTTCTCGAGGGGTTGCAGCGGCTCTACCATCGTGGCTTTCGTATCGCCATCGATGACTTCGGCACCGGCTACTCATCGCTCAGCTATCTCAAGCGTTTTCCGGTGACGGCACTGAAGATCGATCGTGCCTTCGTGCGTGACGCTCCGACCCAGCCCGAGGATCGTGCCATCATGGAGGCCACCGTTTTCATCGGCCATCGGCTGGGCCTCGAGGTGGTCGCCGAGGGGGTCGAGGATCTCGAGCAGCTGACCCTGATCCGCGAGATGCGCTGCGACCTGGTGCAGGGCTTCTATTTCTTCGCACCGATGGCGCCAGGGGAGATAGAGCGCCTGGTGATCGGCATGTCCGCTACTCCCTCGGGCCTTTCCAGCTGAGGGGCAAGCCATTCTGGCGTAGAATCCTGCCCCCCATCCCTCGATCCGGAGCCCGTGTGACTCGAACCGACTCTTCCCCATCTTCTGTCTCTTCTGGCTCTCCTAACTCGCTCGGCGTGACCCTGTGGCGCCAGACCTGGCCCATGGCCATCGGTGCGCTCTCGCTACTCGGCTTCCAGTTGGTCGACAGCGCCTTTATCGCGCGGCTGGGTACCGCGCCGCTGGCGGCTCAGTCCTTCACCTTCCCGCTCAGTTTCTTGATCATCGGTGTTCAGGTGGGCATGGGGATCGCGATCGCCGCACAGATCTCGCGCTCCCTCGGCGCCGGCGACGCCGCCCGTGCACGACGCCTGGGGAGCCTGGTGCTGGTGGTCGGCACGGTGGTCATCGGGCTGCTGGCGCTGGCCTTGTGGACCCTTCAGGAGCCGATATTCCTGCGGCTGGGAGCCGATGCCTCAGCGCTCGAGCTGATTCGCGACTACTGGGCGCCTCAGTTGCTGGCCGCCTGGCTGGGGGCGGCCATCTATTTCGGCTATAGCCTGTTTCGGGCCCACGGCAATACGCGCCTGCCGGGCAGCATGATGGTGATGACCAGCCTGGTGAACCTGCTCCTCGACCCCTTGCTGATCTTTGGCATCGGCTCCTGGGAGGGGCTGGGGCTGCCGGGTGCCGCCTGGGCCACGGTGATCGCCTTCGGCACCGGCCTGCTGGTGCTGGGGTGGCAGGTTGGCCGCACGGACTGGCTGAGCCGGGAGGGTCTTCTCGAGGAGCTGCGTGTCTCGGCGAGACCCTTCGCCGGCATCGCCGGGCCGGCCATGGTCAGCCAGCTGATGCCGCCACTGGCGGCAATGCTGGCGATCGCCGTGGTGGCGAGCCAGGGGGAGGCTCAGGTGGCCGCCTGGGGCCTGGCCAGCCGCCTGGAGACCCTGTCGCTGATGGTGGTGCTGGCCATGACCATGTCGCTGCCGCCCTGGCTGGGGCGTTGCTATGGTGCCGGGGACTGGTGCCAGATACACCGTCTGATGCGTCTGGCGCTGCGGGTCATTGTCGTCTGGCAGCTGGTGCTTGGCCTGCTGATGGCCGCGGCCGCCCCCTGGGTGGCGCTGGCCCTGTCCGGCAACCCCGAGGTGCGCGATGACCTGGCGTTGCTGATCCGCTTCCTGCTGCCCAGCTATGCGGCCCTTGGCGTCTGCATGATCGTGGTCTCGGCGGGCAATGCCCTGGGCTGGCCGCTGCGTGCCATGCTGATGTCGGGGGCGCGGCTGTTCGTCTTCTATCTGCCCTGCCTGGCGCTGGGGGCCTGGCTGGGTGGGTTCCTCGGGCTTGCCGCCGGGGCCGCCATCGGCAATCTGATGGCTGGCTTCGCCGCCTGGTGCGTACTAAGGCGCGTCCTGGCCAGCCCCCGGCGTCGCCCACGGGCGGCGTAAGCCTTATGCGTGGTGTACTTCATACATGATGGGTTTCCTGGCCGCCATCCGAGAAGCCGGGCGGGGTGTTGGCGCTGACGATCACGCACTCCTCCTCGCTCAGGTTGCGGAAACGGTGGGGGAGACGGGACTCGAAATAGTAGCCGTCGCCCGCCCCGAGAACCCTGCTCTCACCATTGACGGTGATCTCGATTTCGCCCGAGATGATAACGCCCCCCTCCTCACCTTCATGCTCCAGCATCTCCTCACCTGTATCGGCCCCCGGGGGGTAGCGCTCATGGATGATCGAGAGCTGTCGCTCGGGTCGGCGTGCCGCGACCAGGCGGAATGACAGGTGGCCGTCACCGATCTCGGTAAGCTCCTCGGCGCGGTAGAACATCTGGGTGGCACCAGGCTCGTCGCCGGCGAAGAAGGTACTGATCGATACCGGCAGGGCGTCTAGTATTTTCTTCAGTGAACTGACCGAGGGGCTAACGCTGTTCTGCTCGATCAATGAGATGGTGCTGTTGGTCACGCCGGCACGCTTGGCCAGTTCACGTTGCGAGAGGCCGTTTACCAGTCGTAGCTGGCGAAGGCGTCCGCCCACATCGAATCCGCTTTCCGCTTGCATGAGGCATCCTGTCAAGAAAACTGCACATATGATAGCGGTTAACGCCCTCGTCGATAAGGGGCGTCCGACGATGCTGACCCAGGCGCAGTGAGGTGATTTTGATGCCCGTCAAGACAATGACTTGCGCCACGCTTCGACATGGCGTCCGGGTCCGGGGTCAGGCATCATGGTGGATGGATGAGGAGGCCTTCGATGACCCCGTTACACGACCTTACCGGATTGATCCTGGCCGGTGGCCAGGGACGCCGCATGGGTGGCGTCGACAAGGGATTGGTGCCTTTCGCCGGTCGACCGCTGGTCGCCCATGTGCGCGATCGCCTGGCGGGCCGGGTGGCCGAGCTGCTGGTCAATGCCAACCGCAGCCTTGCTGACTATGACGACTTCGCCGACCGCGTTATCGAGGACGCCGAGGATGGCTATCAGGGGCCATTGATGGGCATCTACAGTGGCCTGCGGGCGGCGCGTACCCCCTGGCTGCTGGTGGTGCCCTGCGATACTCCGAGACTGCCCGATGATCTGGTGGACCGCCTGGTGACCGGTATCGGCGAGGCCGATATCGCCGTGGCCGGCGATGGCCAGCGCCTGCACCCCGTGGTGGCGCTGATACGCACATCCCTGGCCGACGACCTGGCCGCGGCACTGGCTGCCGGCGAGCGCAAGATCGACCGCTGGTATGCTCGCCATGATTGGGTGCAGGTGGATTTCGCCGAGGGGGCAGAAGCGTTCGCCAATCTGAATACCCAAGAGGAAAAGCGCCGCCTGGAGCTGGCGCTTGTCGAGGAGCCGGCCAAGCGATGAGCGAGCCTGTTGACACCCTGATCCTGGACGAACATCTGCCGCTGCTGGGCATCGCCGCCTGGAGCGGTACCGGCAAGACCACCCTGCTCGAGGCGCTGCTGCCACGCCTGAGTGAGCGGGGGCTGCGCGTGGCGGTGGTCAAGCACGCGCATCACACCTTTGATGTCGACCAGCCCGGCAAGGACAGCCACCGGCTGCGCCAGGCCGGTGCCAGCCCGATGCTGGTGGCCTCCAGGGAGCGACTGGCGCTGATGATGGAAACCCCGAACCAGGAGGAGGCGGATCTTCAGGCGCTGCTCGCCATGGTGGCAACCCAGCGGCCCGACCTGGTGCTGGTGGAGGGCTTCAAGGCCTGGCCGCTGCCCAAGCTTGAGCTGCATCGCCCGGCCCTGGGAAAGTCCTTGCGGGTGAACGAGGATCCCTGGGTGCGTGCCGTGGCCACGGATGCCCCGCTGGCGTTGCCCGATGGAGTCGAGCAGCTCGACCTCAACGACCTACCAGCCCTGACCGAGTGGATCGCCGCCTGGCCGGCGCGCTGGCCCGCCGAGCGCGAGCCGCGGACGCTGGGGGAGGTAACGCCGACATGACCCTTTCCTGCTTCGAGCTGGGCGAGCGCATGCTGGCCGCGGAGGAGGCCCGTGAGGCGGTAGTGGCGCTGGCTTCGGGACCGCTGCCCGCCGAGCGAGTGGCGCTCGCGTCACTGCGTGGCCGGGTGCTGGCCGAGTCGCTGCTGGCCCCCATCGATGTGCCCCAGAACACCAACGCCGCCATGGATGGCGTGGCCCTGGCCTGGCGGCCGGAGGCACTGCCCTCCAGCGGCTTTCGACGGGTCGCCGAGGTGCTTGCGGGACACTCGCTCGAGCGGCCCCTCGCGCCCGGCGAGTGTGCCGGGATCACCACCGGCGCGCCGCTGCCACCCGGTGCCGATACCGTGATCATGCGCGAGCAGTTGAGTGTCGACACGGAAAGCGATGGCGAGGTGCGCGTCCGGGTCGAGCTCCCCGAGCGCGTGCGCCGTGGCCAGAACGTACGCCAGGCCGGCGAGGACATTCCCCGAGGCACGCAAGCGCTGGCGGCCGGAACTCGCCTGGGGGCCGGCGAGCTGGGACTGATCGCCTCCCTGGGGTTCGGCGAGGCGAGGGTGGTGCGCCGGCCGCGGGTCGCGGTGTTCTCCACCGGCGATGAGGTGATGGCGCCGGGCGAGGCGCTGCCGAGCGCCGGGATCTTCGATGCCAACCGCTTTGCCCTGATGGCGCTGGTGGAGGAGCATGGTGGCGAGGTGATCGACCTGGGCATCCTCCCCGACACCCGTGACGCCATTGCCGACGGGCTGTCGCGTGCCGCACGCGACGCCGACCTGGTGCTCTCCAGCGGTGGTGTCTCGGTCGGGGATGCCGACCATACCCGGGCGGCGCTGCTCGAGCAGGGCGAGCTCGGTTTCTGGAAGATCGCCATTCGACCCGGACGCCCGCTGGCCTGCGGGCGACTGGGCCCGCGTGGCGTGCCCTTCCTGGGGCTGCCGGGCAACCCCGTGGCCAGCATGGTGACCTTCCTGCAGTTCGCCGCGCCGCTGCTGGCCCGGCTGCAGGGACGTGACGATACCTGCCCGCCGCGGCTGACGGCGGTGGCCGAGCAGTCGTTGAGGAGCCGCGAGGGGCGTGTCGACTACCTGCGTGGCCACTATGCCAGTGCCAGCGACGGCCGTCTGATGGTGAGCGATATCGGTGCACAGGGGTCCGGTATCCTCTCCTCCATGGTGCGGGCCAACTGCCTGATCGAGATTGACGCGGCCCGCGGCAGTGTGGCCGCGGGCGAAAGCGTCACCATTCAACCCCTGTTCCGACTTCCATGAGGTGTCGATCCATGTCTTTGACCCATCTCAATGCGCGCGGCGAGGCCCATATGGTCGATGTTGCCGACAAGCCGGAGAGTCGCCGCGAAGCCTCGGCCTCGGGACGCATCCGCATGCGCCCCGAGACCCTGACGCTGCTCGCCGATGGCGGACTCCCCAAGGGGGATGTGCTGGCCACGGCACGCATCGCCGGGATTCAGGCGGCCAAGCGTACCCATGAGCTGATCCCGCTGTGCCACGCCCTGTCGCTGTCGAAGGTGGCGGTCGACTTCCACCTCGACGAGGCCGAGAGCTGCGTCACCGTGACGGCCACCTGCCGTCTCAACGGCCGCACCGGCGTGGAGATGGAGGCACTTACCGCGGTATCGGTGGCTTGCCTGACGCTCTATGACATGTGCAAGGCGGTAGACAAGTCGATGGAGATCGGTGCCATCCAGCTCGACACCAAGCGGGGCGGAAAGTCCGGCGACTACCGGCGTGATGCCGCCGCGCCGCGGCCGGCCCCCATCGTTACCGGCGAGGGGCAGGCCGGCGAGGTCAGTCTCGGTAGCCGCTGTGATGTCGCCACGCCGTGCATCCGCGTCAAGTGTCTGGCCGAGCTGCGCGAGCGCCTCGGCGTGGGCGAGGTTGCCGTGGAGCTGGATAGCCTGGAAAGCTTCGACGTCGCCGGTCTCAAGGCGGCCCTCAAGGCGCTCGATCCGCGCTTCTCGCGGCTCGATGAGGGGCGGGTGCTGTGCGCCGTCAACCAGGTGATGGCCTCGGACACCACGCCGGTGACCAACGAGGATGAGGTCGCCTTCTTCCCACCGGTTACCGGAGGCTGAGCCATGATTCGAGTACAGGAGGCCCCCTTCGATGCCGGCACCGAGCAGCAGGCGCTGCTGGCCGGGCGTACCGATATCGGGGCCGTGGTCAGCTTTACCGGCCTGGTGCGTGACTTCAACGAGCACCCCGAGGTGTCGGCACTGACCCTGGAGCACTATCCCGGGATGACCGAGTCGGCACTGGAGGCGATTGTCGAGGACGCGCGTGGGCGCTGGTCCCTGGATGCGGTCACGGTGATTCACCGGGTTGGACGCCTGACCCCGGGAGACCCTATCGTGTTGGTAGTTGTCGCCAGCGCCCACCGCCGTGCCGCCTTCGAGGCCTGTGACTTCATCATGGACTACCTCAAGACGCGGGCCCACTTCTGGAAGAAGGAACACGCCGGCGACGGTGACTACTGGGTATCGGAGCGGGATTCCGATCACTCGGATGCCCGCCGTTGGGAAGCTTGAATCGGGAGATTGCACCATGACCACTCTGCCCCGCGAATTGATCGACGACTTTGGCCGGCGCGTCAACTATGTGCGCATCTCGGTCACCGATCGCTGTGACTTTCGCTGCGTCTACTGCATGAGCGAGGAGATGACCTTCCTGCCTCGCGCCCAGGTGCTTACCCTGGAGGAACTGGCGATGGTGGCGCGTGCCTTTGTCGAGCTGGGTGTGGAGAAGATACGCCTGACCGGGGGAGAACCGCTGGTTAGGCGGGATATCGGCTCACTGGTCGAGCAGGTCGGCGAGCTGCCGGGGCTCAATGACTTCGCCATGACCACCAATGGAGCCAGCCTGCGCAAGCATGCCAGGCAGCTTCGCGAAGGGGGGCTGAAGCGACTCAATATCAGCCTCGACTCCCTGGATGCCGAACGCTTCCGTCGCCTGACGCGCACCGGTGATCTCGAGCGGGTCATCGATGGCATTCGTGCCGCCCGTGAGGCGGGATTCGAGCGCATCAAGCTCAATGCGGTCATCCTCAAGGGGCGCAACGATGACGAGGTGCTCGACCTGGTCGAGTTCGCTCGCCACGAGAAGCTCGATATCAGCTTTATCGAGGAGATGCCGCTGGGCGATGTCTCCGACCACAGCCGTGCCGAGACCTTCTGTTCCAGTGACGAGGTGCAGGAGATCATCGAGAGCCGTTATCCGCTGATTCCGACCACCGAGTCGACCCCGGGGCCGTCACGCTACTTCCGCATGGGTGACAGTGATTCGCGGATCGGTTTCATCTCGCCCCATAGCCACAACTTCTGCTCGACCTGCAACCGTGTCCGGGTGACGGTAGAGGGGCGGCTGCTGCTGTGTCTCGGCAATGAACACTCGGTCGACCTGCGCCGTGTGCTGCGCTCCCACCCAGGCGACATGGATGCCCTCAAGCATGCCATTGTCGCCGCCATGCCACTCAAGCCCGAGCGCCATCACTTCACTACCGATGGTGATGTGCAGGTGGTCCGCTTCATGAACATGACCGGAGGTTGAGGTTTAAGCGAGCGTTTTCCCGCTTCCTGCCTTCCCGCGAGCGGCGCCCCAGGGCGCCGCTTTTTGATAGTGTTATTCGCCAATGCATCGTCGTATTTTGTGTTCAAGACGTTAGAAAATCCCTCGATATTTCTTGCGACTTTTCTTGCCAAGCGGTGGCAACTGCATATACTTTTCATTGCGTAAGGTAATGTCACCGTCTCATTTATTCGGCTCAGGAGGGACTGATGTCCAGCGAAACCCTGGAACGCATCGCTCGCAACAAGAACGTGGCACGCGCCGCGGCACGCCAGCTCAGCATGGAGCAGCTGCACAAGCTCGCCGAGGTGATCGAGGAGGTCATCGAACAGAAAAAGGATGAGGAGCAGCAGCGTCAGCAGGAGGAGGCCGAGAAGGAACGCAAGCGTTCCGAGATCCTCGAGGCGATCAACGAGGCGGGGCTTTCCGTGGATGATCTGGTGGTGGAACCGCCGCGTCGCAAGCGGGGACGTCCGCCCAAGAATGCCAGCAAGGAGTAGCCATCCCGGGAAGCATCGTCGGGGCTACTGGATTCCCATCAGAGAGAAGAACGAAGCCGCTCACGATGAGCGGCTTTCGACTATCAGAGCGAAGGGTTACTCAGAATGGCCAGCCGTCGGGGCCTCCATGGCGAGAATCTGCAGGTGAATCACCGGCAGGCGTCTCAACCGGTCGGCAAACCAGCCCATCAGGCGTGGCTGCAGGGCCAGGCGGAGATCGGCCAGTGTTTCGGCACGCAGTGAGGCCAGGAGGTCATCGAGCCATTCGCACAGGTCGGTCTCGTCGAAGGCCTGGCTCTCGCTGGCATCAAGCATCAGCCGTCCGATGCGTGTCCAGCCGCCCTCGTCGGTGGCGGCCACCGATAGCGCCAGATAGAGGCTGCCGTGGCGGCTCTCCCTGCCTTGCTGGCCGCCCAGGCCGGGGAGTGGTGCCACGGCATTCTGATCGACGATGCAGGGGGGCTGCGGGTGGCGGCTCTCCAGGGTAAGGCCATCGGCATCGAGGCGGATCATGTCGCCGTTCAGGGGCGACAATGGCGCCTGGATACCGAGTGCCTCGGCGAGCTCACGGTGGGCCTGTTGATGGCGGGGTTCGCCATGAACCGGCAGCAGATGGCGGGGCTTCACCCAGCCATAGAGGGTGCGCAACTCCTCCTGGGCCGGGTGGCCTGAGGCGTGCAGCTCGGGATGGTTGAACTCATCGAGTACCTCGACCCCCAGCTGACGCAGTCCTCTCTTGAGGCGTTCGATCAGCAGCTCGTTGCCGGGAATCGCCTTGGCCGAGAAGATCACGCTGTCGCCGGAGCCCAGCTCCAGGGAGCGATGCCGGCCCCTGGCCAGTCGCTGCAGGGCGGCGCGCGGCTCCCCCTGGCTGCCGGTGGCGATCACCAGTACTTCCTCGGGGGGCAGGTAGCCGAGATCGCTGGTGGGCACCAGGGGTGGAAAGTCATCCAGATAGCCGAGTCCCCGAGCGATGGCCACCATGCGCTCCATGGAGCGCCCCATCAGGCTGACCCGGCGACCGCAGCGCTCGGCGGCGCGGCCGATGGCCAGCACCCGGGCCAGATTGCTGGCGAAGCAGGTCACCACCACGCGGCCCTCGCAGCGGGCGATGGTGTGATCCAGCGCCTTGGCCACCTCGCCTTCGCTGCGTGATTCGCCGGGCAGCGGGGCGTTGGTGGAGTCGCCGACCACCAGGTCCACCGGGGCCAGGGCGCGGAAGGTGGCCGGTGATATCGGGGCGCCGAGCAGCGGATCGGGATCGAGCTTCCAGTCACCGGTGTGCAGCACGCGGTGCTCGCCGGCGGCGATCAGCAGCGAACAGCTCTCGGGAATCGAGTGGGGCACCGGCAGGAAGCGCAGGGTAAAGGGGCCCGTCTCCATGGCCTCGCCGGGTTCGATCACCCGAATGGCGTCGCTGGCGAGCCCGCGCTCATGGAACTTGGCACGCAGCAGGCCGGCCGCCAGCGGAGTGGCGTAGATGGGGCAACCCCATTTCGGCCACAGCCAGGCCGCGGCACCGATATGGTCCTCGTGGCCATGGGTGATGATCAGCGCCCCGGGCGCGATGCCGAGAGCCTCCAGGCTGGCCAGGTTGGGCACCTGGAGCGGCGAGTCGGGAAGATCCTGGCGAATCATCATGCCGCAGTCCACCGCGATCCAGGCGGCATCCTGACCCTCACCATGGCCATAGAGGCTGAGGTTCATGCCGATTTCGCCACAGCCGCCCAGCGGCAGAAAGCGCAGGGGAGGGCGGCGGCGAGGACGGATCTGGACTCGAGACTTGAGCATCACGAAGGAGGCTTCCTGGTATATGACGGTTTCACTATACGGGAAGGCCCCCAGAGGCCACAACGCGCCTCGGGTATCGGCGAGGGTAATCGCTGTTTCCGCCAGACTGATAGTGAAAGGCGCCGGGGACAGGTCGGAGAGGGGGTCCGAGGACCAGGGATGGCCGAGGTAGCCTACAGGGAAGTACTCGTAGCGCCCCCTCGGAGGCCTGTCGCCGGAACAGCCTTGAACGTTACTGCCATCTGCGATAGCCCCGGGGTATAGGCGTCAACTCGGGGCGTCCAGCGGTGCTTGACTGGGACCTTGGCTGGCGAGCACCTTGCGCAGGAAATTACGGGTACGCGGGTCCCTAGGCGAGGCGAACAGCTGGTCGGGGGGTCCCTGTTCGACGATGCGCCCCCCTTCCATGAAGATCACTCGGTCCGCCACATCCCGGGCAAAGCTCATCTCGTGGGTGACCACCAGCATGGTCTGGCGCTCTGTGGCCAACTGTTTCATCAAGCCGAGGACCTCCTCGACCCACTCGGGGTCCAGCGATGAGGTCGGTTCGTCGAAGAGTATCACCTCGGCCTGGGCCGCCATGGCGCGGCCGATGCCGACACGCTGCTGTTGACCCCCGGACAGCGAGGCGGGGTAGGCGTCGGCCTTGTCGGCCAGCCCGATGCGCTCCAGGATCTCCCTGCCGCGCGCCAGCGCCTTCTCCTTCGGCCAGCGGTTGACCACGATCAGCCCCTCGGCGATGTTCTGAAGCGCCGTCTTGTTGGCGAACAGCGCATAGTTCTGGAACACGAAGGCGGTTCGCCGGCGTGCCGTGAGGATATCGGCACGGCTGGCCCGGGTGACATCGACATCGAGGTCACCGATGGTCAACCGGCCGGCATCCGGCCTCTCGAGGAAGTTGAGGCAGCGCAGCAGCGTCGACTTGCCGGTTCCGGAGGGGCCGATGACCACGATGATCTCGCCCTGCTCGATGGCGAGGTCGATGCCGTCGAGCACGGCGACCCCGCCGAAGCGCTTGATGAGTCCCTCTACCTTGATCATCGCCGATATGCCTCGTTGAGTCGGGTCTCCAGGCGCCGCTGGAACCAGGCCAGCAGCTCGACGATGATCCAGTAGAAGAGAGCCACGGTGATAAAGGCCTCGAAGTAGAGGAAGCTGCCGGCGGCCTCCTTCTGGGTGGCGCCCATCAGCTCGGTCACCCCAAGCGTAAATGCCAGGGATGTGGCCTTGATCATGTCGATGAAGTAGTTCATCAGGGTGGGCACCGCGACGCGGGTCGCCTGAGGCAGCACGATGCGTCGCATCAGCTGGCCATTGGTCATGCCGATGGAGAGTGCCGCCTCGGTCTGGCTGCGGTCCACCCCGACGATGGCGGCACGGATGGACTCCGCCATATAGGCCGAGAAGTGCAGGGTCAGGCCCATGATGGTAGCGGTAATGCCATTGATCTGGGTCAGGAAGGCCAGCAGCTGGGGCAGGCCGTAGTAGAACAGGAACAGCTGCACCAGCAGTGGCGTGCCGCGAAAGAAGGAGATGAACAGCAGGGTGGCCGCGTTGAGCCCCGGGATCCGCAGGACGCGGATCACGGCGAGGCCACAGGCGAGCACCAGGGCCAGCGCCATGCCCGCGGCGGCCATCTGCAGGGTCAGTGGCAGATAGCGCAGCAGAACGGGGACCAGCCCCAGCATGTAGTCGAGATCGAGTACGGACATGGGCGCGGCTCAGCGCCTCACGGGCTGGTGATGTCGGTCGCGAACCACGCTTCCGAGATCGTGCGCAGCTCGCCCGATTCGCGCAGGGTGGTCAGGGCCTCATCGACCCGGTCACGCAGGGCGCGGTCCTCGTCGGTGTCCCGGAAGGGCAGGGCATTGCGAATCTGCGAGAAGGGCTTGCCGGCCAGTGCCAGGGGCATCGGCTTCTCCTTGATCACCTGGCTGGCGCTTACCCGGTCCATGACAAAGGCGTCGACGCGGCCCAGGGCGGTATCCTGCTCGATATTGCTCTCATAGGTGCGGATGTCGATCTCGTCGGCGTAGGGCAGCTCGCGCAGCAACGCCTCATAGTTGGAGCCGAGATTGACGGCCACGGTCTTGCCCTTCAGGTCCTCGATGGACTGGATCGTGTCATTGCCCTCCTTGACCACGACCTGGGCACCGTCGTAGACGTAAGGCTCGGTAAAGGCGTACTTGGCGGCACGCTCTTCGGTAATGGTGATCTGGTTGGCGATGGTGTCGATGCGGCCGGACTCGAGCATGCCGAACAGGCCCGAGAAGTTCGCCGTGATGAACTCGACCTCGACTCCCATCTCCTCCGCCACGGCTTCCATGACATCGACCTCGAAGCCCTGAAGCTTGTCCTGCTCGACGAAGGTGAAGGGGAAGTAGCCACCGGACATGCCGACCTTGATCGTTTCATCGATAGTTTCATCGTCGGCCTGAGCCAGGCCGGCGGCGGAGACGATACCTGCGGCCAGGGTGGTAAGGACAATGCGCTTGAGCATGATGTACTCCCGTATGGTGTATGGAGTAGCGCTAAGACGACGTAGCCTAATGGCATTTCAGGATGCCCAAAGTAGAGAATATAGCGGCTAAGTTCCAATAGCGCTTGGTTATATATTGGTAATGCAGGCACCACCCATCAATGTCCGGGTGCTCTTCTGGCATGTGCCTGTGCGTGCCGGAAAGCGCTGCATTCGCTACACTGTCGCGCCCGTTACGCCCAGTCTGGAGCCTGTGATGTCACATTACTATCGTCTGGTGGTTTCCTGTCCCGATCGAGTGGGAATCGTTTCCCGCGTCTCCGGCTTTATCGCCGGACATGGTGGTTCGATCACCGAGGCCAGCCAGCACTCCGATCTCGAGTCGGGGCGTTTCTTCATGCGCTACGAGATCCTGGCCGACTCCATCGGCATGCCACCCGAGACGCTGCGCGAGGCATTTCGTCCCGTCGCCGAGGAGTTCGACATGACCTGGGCGCTGGCCGATACCCGTCAGCGGCGGCGCGTGGTGCTGATGGTATCGAAGGAGTCGCACTGCCTGGTCGATCTGCTCTACCGCTGGACCGCCGGCGAGATCGACTGCGAGATCGCGGCGGTGATCTCCAATCACGAGACCATGCGTGGCCTGGTCGAGTGGCACGGGATCCCCTATTACCATGTGCCGGTACCGTCGGATGAGAAGCAGGCCGCCTTCGAGGAGGTGGAGAGCATCGTCGAGGAGGTGCGTGCGGATTGTGTGGTGCTGGCTCGCTATATGCAGATCCTGCCGCCGACGCTCTGTGAGCGCTATGCCGGTAGGGTGATCAATATCCACCACAGCTTTCTGCCCAGCTTCGCCGGCGCCAAGCCCTATCACCAGGCTCATCAGCGCGGGGTGAAGCTGATCGGTGCCACCTGCCACTATGTCACCGCGGAGCTCGATGCGGGCCCCATCATCGAGCAGGATATCCATCGGGTCAGCCACTGCCATACCCCCGACGACCTGGTGCGCTTCGGTCGCGACGTGGAGAAGGCGGTGCTGGCGCGAGGGCTGCGCTGGCATCTCGAGGATCGCGTGTTGATCCACGGTAACAAGACCGTGGTCTTCGCCTGACCAGGAGGCCTCATGTCCTTCTCCGAACCGGTGCTGGCTCCCTGGCTGCTGGTGAGTGCCAGCCTGGTCGCCTTCGTGCTGCTGGGGTTGGCGCTGGCTCAGCGCCCCTGGCGGATGCTGCTGGCCGATAGCGGGTTGCAGCATCGCTGGCTGGCCGCCACCGTGGCGGTGCTGCTGATGTGGCAGCTGCGCGCCCAGGCGGTGGACTGGTTGACCCTGCACCTGATGTTTACCGCGCTGCTGGTGCTGGTCTTCAAGGCGCCGCTGGCGCTGCTCTCCCTGCTGCTGGTCAATCTGGCGATGGTGGTGACCGGCCGGGTGGACTGGACCCTGCTGGGAGTCAATCTGCTGGTGACCGGCGTCATGCCGGCGCTGACCATGGTGATCATCTGGCGGCTGGTGGATCGTTACCTGCCCGATAACCTGATGGTGTTTCTGTTCGTCTGCGGTTTCTTCGGCGCCGCGCTGTCGTCGCTGGCCGCCGGTCTCTCCGCGGTAGGGCTGATGCTACTCGGTGCCAGCGATGCCCACGCCCTCTATCAGGCCCTGGAGTACGCGCGCTTCCTGCCACTGCTCATGCCCTCGGAGGCGTTTATCACCGGCATGCTGATGAGCATACTGCTGGTCTACCACCCGCACTGGGTGGCGACCTTCAACGATCACCGTTACATCGATACCAAGTAGGTCCCATGAGCCCTCCCTCCACCGCATCGCCACGCCGGCCGGCTCGACGCGAACTGCTGGAAGGCCCCATCGCCGCCACGCTGCTGAGAAAGACCCTGCCGGTGATCGGCGGCATGGTTGCCATGCTCAGCTTCAACCTGGTGGACACCTGGTTTATCTCGCGGCTGGGTACCGAACCCCTGGCGGCGGTGTCGTTCACCTTTCCGGTGGTCTTCACCGTGATCAGCCTGGCTATCGGGCTGGGCATCGGTACCTCCGCCGTGGTGGCGCGGCGCCTGGGGCGCGGCGAGTTCGAGGTGGTGCGTCGCCGTGCCACCGATGCCGCGCTGCTGGGGCTGATGGTCGGCCTGATCATGACCCTGCTCGGGCTTGCAAGTCTCGAGCCGCTGTTTCGGCTGCTGGGGGCCGATGACCTCCTGATGCCGCATATTCGTGACTATATGGGCGTCTGGTACTTCGGCGCCGCGGCGATGATCGTGCCACGCGTGCTCAACAGCCTGCTGCGCGCCCACGGCAATACCGCGACCCAGGGCCTGATGATGGCCCTGGCCGCCGTGATCAATGTGGTGCTGGACTGGTGGCTGATCTTTGGCGCCGGGCCGTTGCCCGCCATGGGGGTCTCCGGCGCGGCCCTGGCCACGGTGCTGAGCTGGGGGCTGATGGCGGTGGCCCTACTCTTCCAGCGTGAGCTGCGCGGCCTCGTCGACATCCGCGGGATGACGCGTGGGGGAGTGCTCGAGTCGTGGCGGGAGCTGGGGCGCATCGCCGGCCCCGCGGCGGTGACCAGTGTCTTCACTCCGCTGGCCATGGGATTGCTGACGCGCATCGTCGCCGGCCACGGTCATGATGCGGTGGCTGGCTTCGGAGTCGGCACGCGCCTCGAGGCATTCTCCCAGATCGCCGTGCTGGGCCTCTCCATGACTCTCTCGCCCCTGGTCAGCCAGAACGCCGGTGCCGGTCAGTATGTTCGGGTGCGCCATGCCATCTTCGGCTGCTTCATGTTCGTGCTCGCCTGGCAGCTGCTGGTCTGGGGGGTATTGCAGGCGCTGGCCCCCTGGTTGGTAAGCGCCTATGCCGAAAGCCAGGCCGTGGGCGAGGTGCTGCGCCACTTCCTGTGGCTGGTGCCGCTGGGATTGGGCGCCCAGGGTGTGGTGATCCTGGCGGTCTCCTCGTGCAACGCCCTGCATCGCCCGTCCCGGGCCATGCGGCTCTCGGTGGTGCGGCTGTTCGTGCTCAGCGTGCCCCTGGCCTGGCTGGGAGGGCGCCTTGCCGGCACCACCGGCGTATTTGCCGGCATGCTCATGGCCAACCTGCTGATGGCCGGAATCGCCTGGTGGCAGACACGGGTGGTCCTCTCCCGTTACCGGTAGATTTTTTATCGCCAAGGGGCTTGGCAGGCTCGCGGTTCTGCACTACATTTGATGAAAATGTAGACATTAAAGTCCAGCCACGCCACCGAGGATACCCCATGAGCCAGATCACCCCCGTCACCTGGGACGACCCCTTCCGCCTCGTCGACCAGCTCTCGGAAGAGGAGCGCATGGTCCAGCAGACCGCCCAGGGCTACTGCCAGGAGAAGCTCCTGCCACGGGTGCTGGAGGCCAACCGCCACGAGATCTTCCATCGCGAGATCATGAGCGAGATGGGTGAACTGGGCCTGCTCGGTGCGACCATCGATGGCTACGGCTGTGCCGGTCTCAACTACGTCAGCTACGGGCTGATCGCCCGCGAGGTGGAGCGGGTCGACTCCGGCTATCGCAGCGCCATGAGTGTACAGTCGAGCCTGGTGATGTATCCGATTCACGCCTTCGGCAGCGAGGAGCAGCGCGAGAAGTACCTGCCCAAGCTGGCGACCGGCGAGTGGGTCGGCTGCTTCGGCCTGACCGAGCCTGACCACGGCTCGGACCCGGGTGGCATGTCGACGCGTGCCGTTCGCACCGAGAATGGCTGGCGCCTCAACGGGACCAAGACCTGGATCACCAACTCGCCCATCGCCGATGTCTTCGTGGTCTGGGCCAGGGACGAGGAGGGGGTGATCAACGGCTTTATCCTCGAGAAGGACATGCCGGGTCTGACGGCGCCCAAGATCGAGGGCAAGTTCAGCCTGCGTGCCTCCATCACCGGCCAGATCGCCATGCAGGACGTGGAGGTCTCCGACGCGCAGCGCCTGCCCCACGTCAAGGGGCTGAAGGGCCCCTTCTCCTGCCTCAACCGGGCCCGCTACGGCATCGCCTGGGGCGCCATGGGTGCCGCCGAGGCGTGCTGGCACGCCGGCCGTGACTACACCCTGGAGCGCAAGCAGTTCGGCCGTCCCCTGGCCGCCAACCAGCTGATCCAGAAGAAGCTCGCCGATATGCAGACCGAGATCACCCTGGGCCTGCAGGCGGCGCTGCGAGTGGGCCGCATGATCGATGATGGCCAGCTGGTGCCCGAGACCATCTCGCTGATCAAGCGCAACAACTGCGGCAAGGCCCTGGATATCGCCCGGGTGGCCCGCGATATGCACGGCGGCAACGGCATCAGCGATGAGTATCATGTGATACGCCATGTGATGAATCTCGAGGCGGTCAACACCTACGAAGGCACCCACGACGTCCACGCCCTGATCCTGGGCCGTGCCCAGACCGGTCTACAGGCCTTTACCGGTTAAGCCGGTAGGTCACATGACATGCGTCTGACGAGGGCGCCGGGAACCAGCTGAAGGGGAGGTCCTACGCCAGGGGTGAGGAGCACTGCTCCGAACGGGCGGGCCAAGGATGGCCCGCACCGGCCCTTCAAGCGGCGCAGGATGCGAGAGCGCCGCAGGGCGTCGGTAGCTACAGGGACGTATTCACAGCGCCTCCCCGCAAGCTGGTTGCCGGATCACCCCGAGTGAGCTGAGAGCGAGCAAGGAGCTGCAGATGAGTGGACCGCTTGAGGGCATCACGGTGCTCGATATGTCACGGGTGCTGGCGGGCCCCTGGGCGGGCCAACTGCTGGCCGACCTGGGTGCCCGGGTGATCAAGGTCGAGCACCCCGAGCGGGGCGACGACACCCGCGGCTGGGGACCGCCCTGGCTGGCCGAGGAGAGCGAGCGCGACCGAGTCGCCGCCTACTACCTCTGTGCCAACCGCGGCAAGCACTCCCTGGCCGTGGATATCGCCTCCGAGGAGGGCCAGGCGCTGGTGCGCAGGCTGGCGGAAGGCGCCGACATCCTGCTGGAGAACTTCAAGGTCGGTGGCCTTGCCAAGTACGGCCTCGACTATGCCAGCCTGCACACGCTCAATCCGCGCCTGATCGGCTGCTCCATCACCGGCTTCGGTCAGGATGGCCCCTATGCTCATCGCGCCGGCTACGACTTCATGATCCAGGCCATGGGTGGGCTGATGAGTCTGACCGGGGAGGCCGATGGCCTGCCCATGAAGACCGGGGTGGCGATCACCGATGTAATGACCGGTCTCTACGCCACTGTGGGTGTCCTGGCCGCGCTGCAGGAGCGTGAGCGCACCGGCGTGGGGCGCCATGTGGATGTGGCGCTGCTCGATGTCCAGGTGGCCACCCTGGCCAACCAGGCGCTCAACGTTCTCGTCAGCGGGCAGAACCCGGAGCGTCACGGCAATGCCCATCCCAATATCGTTCCCTACCAGGCCTTCGCCTGCGCCGACGGCTATCTGGCCTTGACCGTCGGGAACGATACCCAGTTTGGCCGCCTGGCCGCATTGCTGGAGCGCCCGGAGTGGGCGCGGGACCCGGCCTATGCCACCAACGCCGCCCGGGTGGGCAATCGTGAGGTGCTGGTGTCGATGATCCAGGCGATTCTCGTCACCCGCTCTCGGGATGAATGGCTCACCGAGCTGGAGGCCCGCGGCATCCCGGCCGGGCCCATCAATACCCTCAGCGAGGTGTTCGAGGACCCTCAGGTGCAGCATCGCGAGATGTATCGCACCCTGAAGCGTGGTGAACTCGAGGTGCCCCAGGTGGCCAATCCGTTGCGCTTCGATGGTGCCTCTGCCACCAGCGAACTGGCCCCGCCGCGCCTGGGCCAGGACAGCGACGCCCTGCTTAGCGAGATGGGGCTCACCGCCGATGATATTGCCAGGCTCAGAAAGGCAGGAGTGGTGAGGTAGGGCGAGGTTCGAGGGACGAGATTCGAGGGGCGCCGGCCCCTCGAACCTTGTTTCTTGTTTCTCAGCGCGGCGAGAACCGCCGTACCAGTCCCATTTCGGCGATCATTCGGGTGGAGATCTCCTCTACCGAGAAGCGGGTGGTGTCGATAAAGGGGATATGCAGCTGGCGGTAGACTCCCTCGGCCTGACTCACCTCCTGAACACACTGATCCATGGAGCTGTAGCGGCTGTTGGGCCGGCGCTCGTGGCGGATTGCCGCCAGCCGCCTGGGATCGATGGTCAGGCCGAACAGCTTGCGCTGGTAGGGGGCCAGCACCCTGGGCAGCTTGAGGGTGCCGTCCTCATCGAGGTCATCCTCGGTGAGCGGGTAGTTGGCCGCGCGGATGCCGAACTGTAGCGCCAGATAGAGTGAGGTAGGGGTCTTGCCGCAGCGCGACACGCCGATCAGGATCACATCGGCCTTGTCGTACTGATGGGTGCGCGCGCCATCGTCATTGTCCAGGGCGAAGTGCACCGACTGGATACGATCCATGTAGGCCTCATCCTTGCCGATGGAGTGGGTGCGCCCCACCGTATAGCTGGAGTGGGTCTTGAGCTCCTGCTCCAGGGGCTCGAGGAAGGTCGAGAAGATGTCGATGTTGAAGCCGTCGGAATCGCTGATGATCTGACGGATATTGCTGTCGACGATGGTGTCGATGATGATCGGTGACTCGCCGTCGCGTACCGCCACCCCGTTGATGACCTCCACCAGTTCGTGCGCCTTCTCGAGGGTGTCGATATAGGGCTTGGTGATCATGCGGATCTCGAGGTTCTCGAACTGCGCCAGCAGGCTGCGGCCCAGGCTTTCGGCGGTGATGCCGGTGCCGTCGGAGATAAAGAAGGCGGTACGGGTCATGGTGGAATCGCTTGGTCGATAAAAGATTCATTGTCGGCCTCCATGCCTTCCACGACAAGCCGCTCCTAATGCTATCGCGGTTACCGACAGGGTGATAGTGAAAGGCGCCGGGGACAGGTCGGAGAGGGGGTCCGAGGACCAGGGACGGCCGAGGTAGCCTACAGGGAAGTACTCGTAGCGCCCCCTCGACGGTCCGGCGCTCCGGGGCCTGTCGCCGGAACAGCCTTGAGCGGTACGGCCATCTGCGAAATCCCTACAGTGCCACCGTGATTTTTGCAGCAGACTACAGAATCACGGGGAAAGTGGGCGGTGTTGTAAAAATCCTCCAGTGACTTCGCTATTAGACCAATGGCGAATATTGCCATCGCTTGGTAGAGTCGCCAGCATTCCGTCATGCCCACTGGCATGACGACTCTTCGTCGCTAGCCAAGGGGGTCCCGTGGACGATTACATTCTGTGGTTCGATGAGCTGGGCATGGACGATGTGGAACGCGTGGGGGGCAAGAACGCTTCCCTCGGCGAGATGATCTCCAACCTGGCCGGCGCGGGGGTCACCGTACCCGGTGGCTTCGCCACCACCGCCCACGCCTACCGCGAATTCCTGTCCCACGAGGGCCTCAACGAGCGGATCAACCAGGCACTGGCCACCCTCGACGTGGATGATGTGGCCGAGCTGGCACGCGTTGGCGCCCAGATCCGTCAATGGATCATCGACACCCCTCTGCCCCCGACCTTCGAGCAGCACCTGCGTAGCGCCTACGATACGCTGCTTGCCCGGCATCCCAACCTCAAGGCGGCGGTGCGCTCCTCGGCCACCGCCGAGGACCTGCCCGATGCCTCCTTCGCCGGCCAGCAGGAGACCTTCCTCAATATCGAGGGCTTCGACAATATCAAGCGCGCCGTGCATGAGGTGTTTGCCTCGCTGTTCAACGACCGCGCCATCTCCTATCGCGTGCATCGTGGCTACGCCCACGAGAACGTGGCGCTCTCCGCCGGCGTCCAGAAGATGGTGCGCTCCGAGACCGGTGCCTCCGGCGTGATGTTCACCCTCGATACCGAGTCCGGCTATCGCGATGCGGTCTTCGTCACCGCCTCCTGGGGCCTCGGTGAGACCGTCGTGCAGGGGGCGGTGAACCCCGACGAGTTCTACGTGCACAAGCCGACCCTGGCCGCCGGCCGGCCGGCCGTGCTGCGCCGCAATCTGGGCTCCAAGCTGATCAAGATGGTCTACGGCCAGGAGGCCAGTGCCGGCAAGTCGGTGGAGACCGTGGATGTGCCGCTCAAGGAGCGCGGCCGCTTCTGTATCGATGATGAGCAGGTGATGGCGCTGGCTCGTCAGGCGGTGACCATCGAGCAGCACTATCAGCGCCCCATGGATATCGAGTGGGCGCTGGATGGCGATGACGGCAAGCTCTATATCGTCCAGGCGCGTCCCGAGACCGTGGTCTCCCAGCAGCAGGGTGGCAAGCTCGAGCGTTTCCAGCTCAAGGAGAAGGGGCGCAACCTGGTCAGCGGCCGAGCCATCGGTCAGCGCATCGGCAGCGGTACCGTCAAGGTGGTCTTCTCGCCGGATGACATGGAGAAGGTCAACGCCGGCGACGTGCTGGTCACCGACATGACCGATCCCGACTGGGAGCCGATCATGAAGCGTGCCTCGGCCATCGTCACCAATCGCGGCGGACGGACCTGCCACGCGGCGATCATCGCCCGTGAGCTGGGCATCCCGGCGGTCGTGGGCTGCGGTGATGCCACCGAGATACTCGCCGATGGTCGCGATGTCACCGTCTCCTGTGCCGAGGGCGATGCGGGGCATGTCTACGAGGGATTGCTGGCGTTCGACCGCCAGGTCACCAGCGTCGATGCCATGCCCGAGATCCCCTTCAAGATCATGATGAACGTCGGCAACCCCGACCGTGCCTTCGGCTTCGCCAGCCTGCCCAATGCCGGCGTGGGCCTGGCGCGCCTGGAGTTCATCATCAACCGCATGATCGGCGTGCACCCCAAGGCGCTGCTCGATTTCGACACCCTGCCCGAGGAGCTGCAGCAGACCATCGAGCTGCGCACCGCCGGCTACAACAGCCCGGTGGAGTTCTACGTCGACAAGCTGGTGGAGGGTATCTCCACCCTGGCCGCGGCCTTCTACCCGGAACGGGTCATCGTGCGCCTGTCGGACTTCAAGTCCAACGAGTACGAGAACCTGATCGGTGGCAAGCTCTATGAGCCGGGGGAGGAGAACCCGATGCTCGGCTTCCGCGGCGCCTCGCGCTATATCTCCGACAGCTTCCGCGAGTGCTTCGAGCTGGAGTGCCGCGCCCTCAAGCGGGTCCGCGAGGTGATGGGCCTGGACAACGTCGAGATCATGGTGCCCTTCGTGCGTACCACCGAGGAGGCCAGCGAGGTGATCGACCTGCTCGCCGCCAACGGCCTCAAGCGTGGCGACAATGGCCTGAAGGTCATCATGATGTGCGAGCTGCCGGCCAACGCCCTGCTTGCCGAGGAGTTCCTGGAGTACTTCGATGGCTTCTCGATCGGCTCCAACGACCTGACCCAGCTCACCCTGGGGCTGGACCGTGACTCCGGTATCGTGGCGCACCTGTTCGAGGAGCGGAACCCGGCGGTGAAGAAGCTGCTGGCCATGGCCATCCAGGCCTGCAAGGCTCAGGGCAAGTATATCGGCATCTGCGGCCAGGGCCCCTCGGACCACCCCGATCTCGCCAAGTGGCTGATGGAGCAGGGCATCGACTCGGTATCGCTCAACCCCGACGCCGTGCTCGAAACCTGGTTCATGCTGGCCGGGGAAACCATCGGCTAGGTTTTGAGAAGGAATAAGTGTTAGTTACGACAATGCCCGGCTATTGGCCGGGCATTGTCGTGTGGGCTGCCTTAACCTTGCGTAAGGTCAAGCGTGATCAGTCGTCCTTGCCCAGCCACTCAGCGACAAGCTCGGGGTGTGCCTCGACCCAGGCGCGGGCGTTGGCCTCGTACTCGCCGTTGGCCTGGTTGGCCTCCATCAGATCCTGAACGTCATCGGCGCTCCAGGCGAAGCGGTCCAGGATGGCGGCGATCTCCGGCTTCTCCTCGGCGAGGCCCAGGCGCGTGATGGTGTGGATGCTCTCTTCCTGGGAGTAGAGGCCCTGGGGGTCCTCGAGATACCGCAGCGACTGACCCGCGAAGACCGGGTGCGGGGCCCAGGCGGTGACGACGATGGAATCCTGACGCTTCGTCGCGGCCTCCAGGGTCTTGCTCATGGCCGCATCGCTGCCGGCGACCAGCTGCCACTCCTCGAGGCCATAGGCCTCCATGGCCTGCTCGGTCAGGGCCATGATGCCGGCACCCGGGTCGATGCCGTGGATGCGTCGATCGAAGGTGTCGCCGGCCTCGGCCAGGTCCGCAATGGAGGTCGCCTCGACATAGCTCGGCACGGCCAGGCCGACCCGGGCATCGCTGAGGTTGGGGCCGAGATCCTCGACCTTGTCGCCCACGGAATCGTGGTAGCTGGCCTGGGTCACCGGCAGCCAGGCGCCGGTGAAGGCATCCAGCTCGCCCACGGAGAGCCCCTGCCAGATGGCGGCCAGGCTCACCGAGCGGATATCCACCTCATGGCCGGCATCCTCGAGTACCGCCTTGAGCACATAGGTGCTGGCCTGGCCGGTGGCCCATTCGCCGATGCCCAGGCGCAGGGTGTCGGCCTGGGCCATCGGGCTGATGGCGCCGAGCAGCAGGCCGGTGGAAGCGAGCAGCGAACGCAGAGTCATTACAAACATCTCCAGCAGGGGACAGGGGAAAACGGTCGTCGGCCCCTATGATACCTGTTCTCGCGCGATGACGAATCCGCCGCACGGCCTGGAGTGGCATCTCGGCAGCGGCAGGGGCGTTGCATGGACCACCTTCGGCTATGCTGACAGACTCTTGCCTGCATCCGATGACAAGGAGCCGTCCCATGGCCACTTCAGCAGCCACGCCCTTCCGCCGCCGACTGCTGGTTCGGCTTGCCGTCTCGCTGCTGGTCGGTCTGCCGCTCACCGTCCTGGGTGAGACGGAGTTCGAGTATCAGCGTCCCGAGATCGCGCCGGAGACCGGCTCGGGAAGCGAGGAGAAGCCCGGCTGGGAGACCCGTAACGTCGCCGTGGCCGCCGCCAACCCGCTGGCCGCCGACGCCGGCTACCAGATTCTCGAGGCCGGGGGCTCGGCCATCGACGCCGCCATCGCGGTGCAGATGGTGCTGACCCTGGTGGAGCCCCAGTCCAGCGGCATCGGCGGCGGCGCCTTCCTGATGTATCACGATGGCGAAGAGGTCATGGCCTATGACGGGCGCGAGAGCGCCCCAGCCGCGGTGGACGAGACGCTGTTCCTGGATGGGGAGGGTGAACCCCTGGCGTTCGCGGAGGCGGTGGCCAGCGGCCGCTCGGTCGGTGTCCCCGGGACCCTGCGCATGCTGGAGATGGCCCACAAGGCCCATGGCAAGTTGCCCTGGGCCGAACTCTTCGAGCCGGCGATTACCCTGGCCGATGAGGGCTTTGACGTGAGTCCGCGACTGCATCGAAGCATCGCCGACACCGACGGCCTGCGCGACGACGACCGGGCGGCGGAGTTCTACTACACCGAGGAGGGCGAGCCGCTGCCGTCGGGACACCGGCTCAGGAATCCGGCCCTGGCCGTGACGCTCGAGAAGGTCGCCGCCGAGATGAGCTCGGCGCTGCATACCGGCAGGGTCGCCGAGGATATCGTGGCGCGGGTCGAGCATCACCCCGATATACCCGGCACCCTGAGTCTCGAGGACATGGCCACCTACTCGGCGCTGGAACGCGAGCCGCTCTGTACCGACTGGCAGGCCTACCGGGTTTGCGGGTTTCCACCCCCCTCGTCGGGTCATCTGACCGTGATGCAGATCCTCGGCATCATGGAGCAGCTGCCTGCCCTCGAGGTCGGTCTGGACGACGGGCTTCCCGATGCCGAGTGGCTACACCGCTTCCTCGAGGCATCGCGGCTGGCCTTCGCCGATCGTGGACGCTATATCGCCGACCCGGATTTCGTCGAGGCGCCCGGGGAGGATTGGTCGCTGATGCTGGCGCCTGACTACCTGGAGAAGCGTGCCGAGCTGATCAGGGCGGAGCAGAGCATGGGCAGCGGCGGGGCGAGCCCGGGCAATCCCGGTAGCCTGGCCACCGCCTGGGCGGTGCAGCCGACCCAGCCCGAACATGGCACCAGCCATATCAGCATCATCGACGCCCATGGCAATGCCCTGGCCATGACCGGCTCCATCGAGCAGGCCTTCGGGGCGCGCATCCTCTCCGATGGGGGCAGCGGCATGCCGGGAGGATTTTTGCTCAACAATGAGCTGACCGACTTCTCCTTCGCCCCCACGGATGATGAAGGCACCCCCATCGCCAATCGGGTAGAGCCCGGCAAGCGCCCACGCTCGAGCATGAGCCCGACCCTGGTCTTCGACCGCGAGAGTGGTGAGCTGGTGGCGAGCCTGGGCTCCTCCGGGGGGGCGGCTATCATCCACTACACCGCCCGCTCGCTGGTGGCGATGCTCGACTGGGGGCTGAATGCCCAGCAGGCGCTGGACCTGCCCCATGCCATCACCCTCGGCGGGCCGGTCTATCTGGAGGCGGGGCGCTTCCCGGCGGCCATACAGCAGGCGCTGCGCGAGCGCGGTCATGAGCTTCAGGAGCGGGAGCTGAACAGCGGCCTGCAGGCGATCCAGCGCACCGAGGAGGGGCTGTTCGGCGGCGCCGACCCGCGCCGTGAAGGTGTGGTGATGGGGGATTAGGGTCGAGGTTCGAGGAGCGAGGTTCGTCCCTATTGCCTGAGCCAGTTATGCAGCTTGATCAGCAGCAGGGCGCCATCGCCGAGCTCCCGGCGCTCGGCGATCAGCTCCGCGAGCAGGGCGGGGCGGTCGGTGATAATGGCATCCACCCCCATGTCGATCAGCTGCGACATGCGTGAGCGCTTGTTGGTCGTCCAGGCGTGGAGTTCGTAGCCGTAGCGTTTCGCCAGGCTGACCTCCTGCTCGTCGATGCGGTTATGGCGCAGGCCCAGGGCATCCAGGCGTCGGCGCTCCAGGCTGCCGGGCAGGATCAGCTGGGCCAGCAGGGTCACCCGTTGTTCGGGATAGCGGGACTGTATCGTCCGAGCCAGCCTCGGCGAGGTGGTGGCCAGGCGGGTCTCGGCGGTGACGTCGGGATTCCCGCAGGCCTGCACCGCTGTAGCCTGTGTCGTCGTGTCCGCTACCGCTACCGCTTCCGTCAGGCAGCGGTGGCGCGCTGCCTGCTCCTCCTGCAGTGCCGCAACCACCGCATCGACCAGGGCCTCCTCCCGGCCAGGGTCGGTCTTCAGGTCGATCATCAGGCCGCTGCGGCCGCGTACCGCGGCCAGCGCCTCATCCAGCCCGGGAATCGGCTCGCCCACGAAGGGGTCGCCGAACCAGCTGCCCACATCGACATTGGCCAGGGTCTCGCGCTCGAGCTCGCCGATCCGCCGAGGGTCGCCGGTCAGGCGCTGCAGGCTGCTGTCGTGATAGAGGACCACCTGGTGATCGCGGGTCAGGCGCACATCTAGTTCGACCATATCGGCGCCGTCGTCCAGGGCGCGATGTATCGCCGGCAGGGTGTTCTCGGGGGCGTCCAGGGAGCTGCCGCGATGGGCGATCACGGTCACCTCGTCCTGCAGCGTGAAGCTGTTGACGATCAGCCAGGCCTGCCACACGGCGAAGAGCACCACGCCCAGCTCCACCATCCAGGCCAGGCGGCCGGGGTGGGCATCGGCGGGGGGCGGTGCCGGACGCGCCTCGCGGTGGGTCAGACGCAGATAGAGACAAGTCGAGAGCAGCGCGTTGGCGGCGATACCGGCGAAGGTGATCGCCAGGGTCACCAGCACATAGGCGGTCAGGTAGGCGAGGGTGGCCGGAATCAGCACGGCATTGCGCTCCGGCAGCCACCACAGCAATGGGGTGATCAGCCAGTCGAAGGCGAGGGTGACCAGGATCGGCAGGATCAGGATCAGCGCCAGCAGGACGAGGGAGATCGCGGCAATGGAGCGCCGCTTCCCCCGCGTGATCCGGGAGCTGTGCAGCAGGGCACGCCTTGGCGAGAGGGTTTCCAGTGCCACCAGCGGCAGGGCCAGAATCCAGCGCACGTAGAGGGAGGCGGCGAGCCCTGCCCAGGCCGCTACCAGGGGCAAAGCCAGGGCGAGGAACTGCCAAAGCGCCGGCGGTCGCACACGCTGCACATAATAGGGGTCGAGGCCGCCAAGCAGGGCGCCATGCAGCCAGACCAGGGTGAGGGCGACCGGCAGAACCAGCAGCAGGTGGGTCCCTACCTGAATGACGACCAGTCCGGCCAGTGCCGGCAGGCGATGCAGGGACCACCACAGCGCCTCGAAGGCCAGGCGCACATGGCGGTCGCGGGGGCGGGCCGCCACCAGGATCATCCCCGCCTGCTGCAGGTAGAGCACCAGGAAGGTGAGCCCGATGGCCGCCAGCAGCCATAGGATACCCGCCGGGCTCAGCAGCAGGTCGAGCAGCTCGGCGCCGCTGATCACCGTGCGCCCGAATCGACCCACGAGCCCGGCCAGGCTCCAGGCCACCGCCGGCAGCAGCAGGCTGGAGGCCAGCACGGTAAAGAACAGGTGGTAGGCCACCAGCGGGCGCAGATGGTCTCTCAGGCTTCGCAGGAGGTCTCGGCTCAGGCTGGTGAGCGCCAGCATGTCAGGCTCCAGGCATTGGTTGACAGGGTGTCAGTCGAGGGACAGGCGCTCGTCGGCGACCAGGATGCCGTTGTTGTCGGCATAGAGCCACTGGCCGGGGGTGAGGGTGACGCCGGCGAAGGTCACCGGCACATCGCGCCGTCCTTCACCGTGTTTTTCGCTTCTGCGCGGGTGGGCACCGAGGGCCTGCACGCCGAGGTCGATCTCAGCCAGCACATCGACATCACGCACGCAACCATACAGGATCACGCCGCTCCAGCCGTTACCGGCCGCCTGTTCGGCCAGCATATCGCCGAGCATGGCGCAGCGCTGAGAGCCGCCGCCATCCACCACCAGCACGGCGCCTTCGCCGGGCTCGGCCACGGCCTGCTTGACCAGGGAGTTGTCCTCGAAGCACTTGACGGTACGAATCGGGCCACAGAAGGCCTCGCGGCCACCGAAGTTGATAAACAGCGGGTCGAGGGCGCGCACCTCGGGATGGGCGTCGCAGATATCCGGTGTGACGATCTGGCTCATGGCTGGGCTCCTTGCTTGATGAGGGAGTCCCGATGATGCCATACCGACCGCCCGAAGATCATCGCTCGAAAGAGTGGCCGTTGCAGGGCTTTCGCAGTAGTAGGAATCAAGGGGCGCTGGGGGCAAGCCGATGAGGAGGTCCGAGGACCAGGGACGGCCGAGGTAGCGTACAGGGAGGTATTTACAGCGCCTCCTCGGAGGCTTGTCGCCAGATCAGCCCCGGGCTACCGAGCTGCCAAGCTATCTGCGTTAGCCCTGGGACGCATGGTGTTATCGGCTATGACACAATAAGAGAATAAACGAGGCCAGGCTGAGAGCGTCGAAGGGAGAGGAGGGTGATCATGGGTGACAAGGTGAGGGATGAACAACGGATTCCGGTGGGGATCAGCGCCTGCCTGACAGGGGAGGAGGTGCGCTACAACGGGGGTCACAAGCGATCACGCTACTGCCTGGAGGTGCTCGGTGAGCGTTTCGCGTTCGAGCCCTTCTGCCCTGAGCTCGAGGCGGGGCTGGGCGTGCCACGTGAGCCCATCCGCATGGTTGGCCTCGAGGGAGAGGAGCCGCGGGTGGTGGGCACCCGTAACCCCGAACTGGATGTCTCCGAGCGGCTCTCAACGGTGAGTCGTGAGTTTATCGCCCGCCACCGTCATCTGCGCGGCTTTATCCTGATGAAGGGCTCGCCGAGCTGCGGCCTGGAGCGGGTCAAGGTCTACCGCCCCGACAATGGCATGCCCAGCCACTCGGATGCCGGTGCCTTCGTGCGCGAACTGCGCCGCCACTTCCCGGAATTGCCTCTGGAGGAGGAGGCGCGCATGAACGACGCCGTACTGCGCGAGAACTTCATCACCCGGGTATATGCCTATGATGACTGGAAGCGCCATCTGGAGGGCGCGCCCAGCTATCACGAGCTGCTGCAGTTCCATAGCCGTCAGAAGTACCTGTTGATGGCCCACGACGTGGAGGCCTATCGGGAACTGGGGCGCTATCTGGCCGAATCCGCCAAGCAGCCTCTCGAGGAGTCCATGGCGCACTATCTGGAGCGTTTCATGGCGGCCCTGGCCAAACCCGCCACCCGCAAGACTCACGCCAATGCCCTGATGCATGTCTTCGGCTATCTCAAGACGGCCCTGGACGGTGAGACCAAGCAGGACCTGCTGGCCGCCATCGATGACTACCGACAGGGACATGTGCATCTGGCGGTGCCGATTCGCCTGCTCAGCCACTATCTGAAGCGCCATGGCTCCGACTATATCTGTGCCCAGACCTACCTCGACCCGCACCCCTACGAGCTGGGGTTGCGCAATACCATCTGATCCTCGATCTGCCCCGGGAGAGCCTGTGTCCGATCCATGGAGTCCGGCCCGGCGCCTCGAGCGCCTGACCGAGCTGCTCGCCACCTGGCGACCGCTATGGCACCCCCTGCCGTTTCAGTACCCCCGGCTACCCTGGTCAGCCGAGTGGTCCGCCATGGCCGAGGCGTTGCTGTCACTCTCCGATGCCGAGGCGGAGCGCCTGCAGGAGACGCCCTTCATTGATTCGCCGCTGGCCGACTGGCTGCCGGTGGCGGAGCTCGAGGCGCTGACTCGCCTGCCGCGGCTGTCGGGAGAGGGGGAGCCTCTGCCGGAGCGCTGGGCGGCGCATATGGGGGGACGCAAGTGGCGCCAGGTTCAGGCCTTCCTGCCCAGGGTGTGTCTGCGCCAGGAGGAGTCGCCGCTGGAGTGGTGCGCCGGCAAGGGACACCTGGCCCGCACCCTGGCGCGTCACCACGGCGTCGAGGTCGCGGCGCTGGAGTGGGATGCCACCCTGTGCAGTAGCGGCGCCGCGCTTGCCGAGGCCCAGGATGCGCCGGTGGTGCTGGCCCGCCAGGATGTCATGGCGCCGGGCGTCGAGCGCTGGCTGGCGCCGGGTTCCCACGCCTGTGCGCTGCACGCCTGCGGGGACCTGCATCGCCGCCTGCTGGAGCGGGTCGTGGACGCCGGATGTGCGGTGACCCTGGCGCCATGCTGCTATCAGCGCACCGCCGATGCCTGGTATCGACCGCTCTCGCGTCTCGCTGCCGACGGCATGGCGCGCTTCCGGCTTGAACTCTCCCGGGATGACCTGTCCATGGCGGTTCAGGAGACGGTCACCGCACCGCGGCATGACCGGCGCCATCGCCAGCGGGCGGGGGCCTGGCGGCTCGGCTTCGACCGCTTGCAGCGCGAGGTGCGGGGCGTCGACGACTATCTGCCGGTGCCGAGCCTGGCCTATGGTCGCATGCCGGCGACCTTCGAGGCGTTCTGTCGCTGGGCCGCTGCCCGCAAGGGCATCACGCTGCCCGGTGGCATCGACTGGGCCGGCCATGAGGCATGGGGTCAGCGCCGCCAGCGGGACGTGACGCGCCTGGAACTGGTGCGCCACCTGTTTCGTCGCCCCCTGGAGGTCTGGCTGGGGCTGGACCGCCTGGTCTTCCTCGAGGAGGCCGGCTATGACGCCGAGCTCGGTACCTTCTGCGAGCGCGAGCTTACCCCGCGGAATCTGCTGATTCGGGGGCGGCGCGGCGGTCCGCCTTGAGGCGGTGGTCGACGCGGCGTTCTAACTCACGGGGTCTTCTGGCGTTGGGTATCCCCGGCGGCGCTTTCCGATGCGGCCGGGCTCGGCCCGGCAGCGGCCGGAAAAGTGTCGCCCCGAGCCTCCAACCAGGCCGCGAAGTAGTCGTTCATGCGCGTCAGGGTGCGCGCATACCAGGCCTCGTCCTTGGTGATGGCGTGTTCGGCGTTGAGCGGATGCGTGGGGATATGCAGGCGCATATCCACGCCGCTCACCGGGTGGCGACCGACCCGGACGGCGGCAGACTCACGCGCCGGCCCGTAGGGAATTCGCCGGGCCAGGGCGGCGAGCCGCTCGGTGGAGGTGGCGAAGCGGATAAAGTCGCGGGCGGCCCGGGGATGGCGGGCATGGCGGGGAATCACCCAGGTCTCGTGCTCCTGAACCTGACCGTCCCAGAGAATCTCGAGGGGCGCGCCTCGCTGGACCATGGCATCGAAGAAGCGCCCGTTGTAGCCCGATGCCATGACCACCTGGCCATGGGTGAGCAGCTCCACGGGCGCCTCGCCCTCTTCCCACCAGCGGATGGTATCCAGCTGGTCCAGGCGCTTGAGGGCAAGGCTCAGCCCCCGCGGGGTGCTGAGCAGTCGATAGAGCTCCTGGCGGGGGACACCGCTGGCGAGCAGTGCCCACTCGAGATTGACCGCCGGGGTGCGCTGCAGGGCCCGGGGGCCCGGAAAGCGCTGCTGGTCGAAGAGGTCGGCGATGCGAGAGGGGCGCCGCCCCGGGAAGGCGTCGGGACGATAGGCCACCACCGTGGCAAACAGTGTATGGGTGAGGGCGCAGGCGCCGATGGCCCCCAGGATAAAGTCCCGCTCGGCGGGGGTGCCGTCCGGGGCCGGGGCAGCCAGATCCGGCGGCAGAGGCTGCAGCAGCCCCTCGTCACAGGCGGCCATGGCCTCGCTGCGGGTCATGTCGATCACATCCCAGGGCACCTCGCCGGCGGCGATGGCGTGGCGCAGTTCGTCCAGGCCACCGGCGTAGCGCGCCACCTCGATCTCGATCCCGGTCTGCTCGGTGAAAGGGGTGAACAGGGCCTCGCGCTGGGCGCGCTCGTAGGCACCGCCCCAGCTAAGCACCCGCAGGGGCTCGGCCGAGACCACAGGGCCCGAGGCCATCAGCACCCATAGCGCCAATAGCACCACCAGCAGGTCAGGAGTCGGCCTACCCATGGCCATGCTCCTCGCGGCGCAGGGCATCGCTCTGGTCCAGGTAGGCATGGGCGATCGTGATCTCGTAGACCACACCACAGAAGATGCCGTCGTCGATCACGGCCAGGGCCTCGCCGGAGACCTCCTCGAGCAGGGTCATCGCCGCCCACAGGGTGGTGTCGGGACGCAGCGTCGGCCGGGTTGTATCCCGGCACTCCCCGGCCCGTCGGGGTGGGCTCGCCGCCTGCCGCGCCGCCTCCAGGTCGGCCAGTGTCACGCAGCCATGAAAGCGCCCCCGGGCATCCACCAGGTAGGCCTCGGCATGGTGCTGCCGGGCGATGCCGACGATGGCCTCGTCCAGCGACGCCTCGGGGGAGAGGGTGACACACTCTCGGGTTAGGTAATCGGTCACGCGGGTGCCCATCAGCAGGGCCTGGTCACGCCCGGAGGAGAGATCCAGCCCCCGCTCGCGCAGCTGAATATCGAACAGCGAGCGCCCGAACAGCTGAGCGGCGATGGGGCTGGCCAGGGTCACGCTGGCCAGGGCCGCGGTGGTCAGGGCGTAGTTGCCGGTCAGCTCGAAGACGATCAGCAGGCTGGTCAGCGGGGCGCCGATGACCGGAGCGGTGACGGCGACCATGCCACAGACCGCATAGAAGACGAAGGTCTCCTGGGAGATGCCGGTCACGCCGGCCGCCAGGGTGCCGCAGAGCGCGCCGAACAGCATGCCGACCACCAGGGCGGGGCTGAACACGCCGCCGCTGAAGCCCATGCCCAGACACAGGGCGGTGGCCGCCACCTTCAGGCCCAGCACCAGCAGCAGCTCGCCGCTGCCGAAGGCTCCGGCGATGGTGGCGAAGCGCAGGGTCTCCTGGCCCATGCCGAGGATATCGGGCACCCAGAGTGCCGCCACGCCCAGCAGGGCACCCGCCAGGGCCGGCTGCAGTGCCGAGCGTAGCGGGAGTTGCCTGGCGAGGCGGCCGACGCCGAGAATGGCATGCATGTAGCCCCCGGCCAGCAGGGCGCCCAGCCCGCCGATGGCGACGAACAGGGCGAACTCCCAGGCCTGGGGGACCACGGTCTCGGCGACATGAAAGAGGGCGCCCTGGGCCAGTGCCTGGGTGGCGATCACATGGCCGACCAGGGCCGCGGCGGCGAGGGGAGCGAAGGCACGCAGTGCGTAGTGACGCAGCACCACCTCATGGGCGAAGACAATACCCGCCAACGGCGCATTGAAGGCGGTGGCAATCGCCGCGGCCACCCCACAGGCGATGGTGATATTGTCGTCGGAACGACTCAGGCGCAGCAGTCGTGCGCCCAGGGAGCCGAGGCTGGCTCCCAGATGCACCAGCGGGCCGTACTGGCCTACCGAGGCGCCGGCACCCAGGGAGAGCAGGGCGGTAAAGGCGGAGACGACCCCGGCCTTGAGCGGCAGCCGGCCGCGGCGCGTCTGGACGGCGGCGATGGCATCGGTAGGCGTATGGGGGCGCCGTTCGGGAAGGAGCTGGTGCAGGTGGCCGACGATCAGTCCGCCCAGGGCGGGCACGGCCACGGTGGTCAGTATCAGCCATTCCGGCCAGGCAAACATCATGCGGCTGCGTGGCGAGATCAGCAGTATCTCGTTGAGCCACAGCACGCCGCGCACGAAACCGGCGGCAAACAGCGCCGCCACGCCACCCACCGTGGCGCCCAGTACCACCAGTCCCAGGAAGCGTAGCAGCGTCACAAGGCCGCGCGGCGTGGGTGGGTCATGGATCTCCATAACCAAGGTGTAGGCGCCAGGGCCATGGAGGTCCAGCCGGGGTTATGGCCGGATCGGCCCCGGGCGACCGAGCTGCCAAGCTAGCTGCGTTAGCCCCGGGATAGATCCCTTATGGTGGGACGGTCACGCCGTGGCGAAGCGCTGGTGCAGCCAGGCGTTGATATCGTCGGACTCGTAGAGCCACTCGACCTCGCCGTCGGCGTGGGCGATACGCAGGCAGGGAACCTTGACGCGGCCACCGTTCTCGGCGAGCTCGCGGCGATGCTGCTGGTCGAACTGGGCGTCGCGGGCCTCGATGGGCAGAGCCAGGCGGGCGAGCTCCTTGCGCACCTTGACGCAGAAGGGGCAGGTGCGGAACTGGTAGAGGGCGAGGTCTTCACAGGCGCGATCGACCTCGGCCTGCTCCTCCGGTGAGCGCTCCACGGCCCTGGGGGTCGTGAGCTTTTCGGAAATCAGCACGATCGGTGCCAGCACCAGGCGCAGGCCGCGGAAGAACAGGCGAATCAGGGGACGCATTGGGTCTCGATATCCTCGTGGGTTCTCTGGGGGGCGGCCATGATGCCATGCCCCCCGGTGAGCGGCCACCCGGGGTCAGGGCATATCAACGGGGAAGCGGGCGAGGATCTCGCGGACCTCACCGTCGCGCACGATCTCCAGTGGCAACAGGGTGCCAGGGGGCTGGCGCCGGATGATCGCGACCAGCTGCCCCACGGTATCCAGCGGGCGGCCGGCGGCGAGGACGATGACGTCATCTTCGCTTAGGCCGCTCGCCGCGGCCACGCTCTCCGGGGCCACCCGGTCGATCCTGATCCCGGCCTCGTTCGGGACCAGCAGCACGCCCAGTCGTGGCGGTGCCTCTGGCTCATGGCGTGACTCGTCCCCCAGGCCGAACAGCACATCGGCGACCGCCTCGGGGGGCGGGCACTCGCGCTGTGCCGACCAGGCCAGCAGCGTGCGATGGGCGCGGAGCCCGAGGTCCTCGAGCTGGTGAGGAACCCCGTGGCCATGCCTGAGGTGTCCCTCTCCCATCAGACCGACGACCAGCGGCACCCGCTCGGCGGCGCTGGCGAGGCCTTCGGCCATGGCACGATCCCACACCAGCTGGGCCTCGATAAAGCGCTCGAGCCCTCCCGGGGCATCGGTTTCGCTGGGGTGTCTGCCATACAGCTCGGTGAGGAGGCCGACGTAGTCGGGGGGTGGCGCCGCGGGTGGCGTCAGGCCATGTCGTTCCTCCGGCGCTACCTTCTCCCAGCCCTGTGTGCTTAGTCGCCGGCGCAACTCGGGGGTAACGTTCAGCGCTACCAGCGGGATACGGTTCATGCGCGCGAAGTGCAGGATCGGCAGGTAGAGCTCTGGGTCATAGCCCCAGGCTTCGTGCCAGTCGCTGGAGGAGAGGAAGGCCGCCTCATCGAGCTCTCCTGCCACCCAGGCATCCAGCGCCGGCTGGGCCTTGCGCGGCAGCATCTCGAGACCGATCGCCATCGCGGGCTGGTGGGCGTGCAGCGCCGCCAGGGTGTGCAGCTGCCAGCGGTGGTGGGCCTGACGCTCGTGCTGTTCGCCGAGCAGCACGACCCGCTGGGAAGCGAGCTCGCGCATCAGGGTGTCGGCGGGTATCGCATCGGAGCCGCGCTGCCACTCCCCCGGTCGAGGACATTCGTCGGCCAGGCCAATGGCAGGCAGGCCGCTCAGGGTCAAGGCAAGAAGGGGGGCAGCAAGCAGATGACGGCGCGGCATGGCGTCTCCTCGGGGAGGCAGTGACCTTTCGAGGGGTTACCATACCCCAGGCGGTGAGGCGTCGCGATCTTGCTCGGTGAGCGCTTACGAGCGGGCTGCCTTGAAGGATAAGTTGAACGACTGGTAATCGTAGTAATTCCCGTTATCCTGTGTGGTTGTTGCAGCGTACCCCCGGCCTTTTGCCTTGAAACCTGTCCAGGAGCCCTCCGTGCCGAAACTCTCTCGACGACTCGCCTCTCTACTGGGACTCATCTTGATGCTGGTGGTCGCCCCCGCACTCGCCGACTCGCGATTGAACGTGGTGGCCACCACCGGCATGATCGCCGATGTCGTGCGCGAAATAGGCGGCGATCGGGTCGAGGTAAAAGGGCTGATGGGACCCGGGGTCGACCCGCACCTCTACCGTCAGACGCGCAGCGATGTGGTGGCCATGAGTCGCGCCGACGCGGTGTTCTGGAACGGCCTCAATCTCGAGGTGCAGCTGACCGATCTGCTGGATCGCCTGGCCCAGCGAAGCCCGGTCTATGCCGTGGGCGAGGCGGTGCCGCGGGAGAGGCTGCTCGCCGACGAGGATTACGCCGACCAGCCCGACCCCCATATCTGGATGGATCCCGGTCGCTGGCGCCATGCGGTCGTTGCCGTGCGCGATGCGCTGATCGAACTGGACCCCGAAGCCACCGAGGAGTTCGAGGCCCGCACCGAGGCGTACCTGGAGAATCTCGAGGCGCTGGATGCCTATGCGCATGAGGTGCTGGACACCATTCCGGCCTCATCCCGTGTGCTGGTCACCGCCCACGATGCCTTCGGCTATTTTGGCGAGGCCTATGAACTGGAGGTGATGGGCATTCAAGGCTTCTCCACCGAGAGTGAGGCGGGGCTCTCGCGTATCGAGAACCTGGTCGATCTGCTGGTCGAGCGCGAGATCGGTGCCGTCTTCGTCGAGACCTCGGTGTCGGAGCGCAGTGTCCGCGCCTTGAGCGAGGGCAGTGCCGCGGTGGGTCACGAGGTGCGTATCGGTGGTGAGCTGTTTTCCGACGCCATGGGCCCCGAGGGAACCTATGAAGGGAGCTGGTTGGGCATGTTCGACCACAACGTGACGACCATCGCCCGCGCCCTGGGAGGCAGTGCGCCGGAGCAGGGCTGGCAGGGCCGCCTGGGCATGGATGCGTCCCATACCGACGAGGAGGAGTAACCCATGCCCGATTCACGCCTCGGCAAGGAAGTGATCGCCAGTCCCCTGGCGATCCAGGGGCTCACGGTCAGCTATGACCACCGCCCGGTCGTCCACTCGGTGGACTTCGTCACCCCGCCGGGCAGCATGAGCGCCATCATCGGCCCCAATGGCGCCGGCAAGTCGACGCTGCTCAAGGCGGCGCTGGGCATCACTCGGCGCCTCTCCGGCGAGGTGCGGGTCTTTGGCCGCCCGCTCGTTCAGGAGACCCGCCACCTGGCCTTCGTGCCTCAGCGCTCCAGTGTCGACTGGGACTTCCCTGCACGCGTCATCGACGTGGTGGGCATGGGGCTCTACCGGGACCTGCGCTGGTGGCAGTTCGGTTCCCGGCAGCTGCGCCAGCGCGCCATGGAGAGCCTGGCACGGGTCGGCATGGAAGGCTTTGCCGACCGCCAGATCGGCCAGCTCTCCGGCGGTCAGCAGCAGCGGGTGTTTCTGGCTCGGGCACTGATCCAGGAGGCCGATCTCACCATCCTCGATGAGCCCTTCGCCGGGGTCGATGCCGCGACCGAGGCGGCCATCATCCAGGTACTCAAGTCGTTGCGCGACGAGGGCCGAACCCTGCTCTGCGTGCATCATGACCTGGCCACGGTGCGTGACTACTTCGATCATGTGCTGCTGATGAATGTGCGGCGCATCGCAGCTGGCTCGGTCGACGAGGCCTTCACCGAAGAGAACCTGCAGGCCACCTACGGCGGCCGACTCAGCCCGGTTCAGCTGGCGCGACTCACCGAGTCCCCGAGTGGCAGGCGCCAGGAGGAGGAGAGGAGATGGTGATGGAGACCTGGTGGCGGGCACTTACCTTCACCCTGGGTTACAACACGAGTCTGGTCACCGTGGGTGCCATGCTGCTGGCCGCCGCGGCGGGCATGGTGGGTAGTTATATCCTGCTGCGCAAGCGTGCCCTGGTCAGCGATGCCATCAGCCACGCCACCCTGCCGGGGCTGGCCCTGGCCTTCCTGGTCATGGGGATTTGGCAGGGCGATGGGCGGGTACTGCCGGTGCTGCTCGCCGGTGCCGCGGGGAGCGCCGCCCTGGGGTTGTGGCTGGTGCAACGCATCGCGGAGCGCACTCGACTGGGCGAGGATGCCGCCATCGGTGCCGTGCTATCGACCTTCTTCGCCTTCGGGGTGGTGCTGATCACCGTGATCCAGACCCTTTCGGTGCGCGGCCAGTCAGGCTTGAACAGCTACCTGGTAGGGGCGACCGCCGGCATGCTCTACTCCGAAGCGCTGCTGATCGCCGCCTGTGCCCTGGGACTGCTGGTGGCGCTGCTGGTGTGGCGACGCGACTTCTTGCTGCTCTGCTTCGACCCGGCCTTCGCCCGCACCCAGGGTTACAATACCAGCAGGCTCGATCTGCTGCTTCTGCTGCTGCTGATGGCGGTCGTGGTGATCGGCCTCAAGGTCACCGGACTGATCCTGATCGTGGCGCTGACCATCATTCCTCCGGTGGCGGCGCGGTTCTGGACCGATCAACCCATGCGCATGGTGGCCCTGGCCGCTCTGCTCGGGGCCCTGGCGGGCTATCTCGGCGTGACGCTCTCCAGCGTGCGTGAGGGTCTGCCCACCGGACCACTGATCGTGCTTTCCGCCTTCGGCCTGTTCCTGATCTCCTTTCTGTTCTCGCCGCGCCGCGGCGTGCTGGCCTCTCTACTCGCCTACCAGCGCCTGCGCCGGCGCGTGCATCTGCGTCAGGGGTTGCTGGCCCTGGGTCGCAACGAGCCGATCTTCGATGGCCTGACGCTGAGGCTGCTGCGCCGTCGCGGCCTGGTGCGCCGCGATGGGGTCGCCACCCCGGCGGGCGAGGCGGCGGCGCGCGACGCCGAGCATGAGGAGCGACTCTGGGCGCACTATCGGCGACGCTACCCGGATGATGCCCTGCATCGCGAGCATGCCGGTCTGACCCCGATCGGTCAGGTGCTGTCGGCGGATGCCATCATGGCCCTGGAGGCGGAGCTGCCCCCCGCGGAGGTGACACGATGAACGAGTTCATGATGTTCAGCCTGGTGCCGTTGACGATCGCGATCATCATCTCGATGACCTGTGCGCTGCTCGGCAACTTCCTGGTGCTGCGTCGCCAGAGCCTGATCGGCGACGCCATCAGTCATGTGGCGCTGCCCGGGATCGTGGTCAGCTTCCTGATTACCGGCACCCTGGCCTCGCTGGCCATGATGCTCGGCGCCGGGGTGGCCGCCCTGGTGACGGTGGCGCTGATCGAGCTGGTTCGCCGCCTGGGGCGGGTGGAGGGGACTGCCGCCATGGGCGTGGTCTTCACCAGCCTGTTCGCCGTCGGCGTGTTGCTGCTGGAGTGGCATGGCGCCTCCGGGGTGCACCTGGACGTCGAGCATGCCCTCTACGGCAACCTGGAGAGCCTGATCTGGTTCGATGGGGTTAGCCTTGCCTCGCTGTTCGACCCCCAGGCGCTGGCCGACCTTCCCCCCCAGCTGGGCCGGGCCGCCTGGGTCGGCCTGGTGGTGGTAGCCTTTGTGGTGGTGATGCGGCGTCCACTGGTGCTGGCCAGCTTCGACCCCGACTTCGCCGCCAGCATGCGCACCCGTCCGGCGCTGGTCGACCTGATGCTGGTGACCCTGGTGGCGGTGGCCGCCATCGCCGCCTTCGAGGCGGTAGGCTCGATCATCGTGATCGCCATGTTCATCTGCCCGGCCGCCGCCGCGCGGCTGATGACCAACCGCCTTGGCGTGCAGATCGTCTGGAGTCAGGTATTCGCCCTGCTGGCCGCGGTAGGGGGCTATCTGTTGGCCGGTGAGGCGCCGCGCTGGCTGGGCTTCGATACGTCGCTCAGCGCCGCCGGCATGATCGCCAGCCTGGCAGGTTTGATCCTGCTTGCCGCCTGCCTGTTCGGCCCCTGCCGCGCCCGCACGGGGGCGGCGCATCAGGACTGAATCGACCGCGGAGGGGGTAGACGGTACGGCAAGCATCGCGTGTACTGCCAGGAGCGGAGCCCGGCCGCGGATGGCCGGGTAGGGGAGGCTAACGACGGGTAGGGAGGGACCGACATGAAGCGCTATCTCTCGCGCTGCTTGCCCCAATGGCGCCGGGTATTGCCGACGCCGACGCCGACGCCGACGCCGACGCCGACGCCGACGCCGATGCCGGTGCTTTCTTGGGTATTCGTGTTGCTGGCACTGCTGCTGGCGTGTCCGGTCGCGGTTCAGTCCTCTCAGCATGAGGATGGCCCCTGGTTCACCCTCGAGACGCTCAACAGCGGCCTCGGCGAGCCGCCCGAGAAGGTGCGGCGCCAGACACCCCGTGAGGCGCTGCGCAGCTTCCTTACCCTGAGCGGCAAGGGAGATTTCGAGGCGGCGGCGCATCTGCTCAATCTCACCGAACTGCCGGCCGAGGAGCAGGCCACCCGGGGTGGCGAGCTGGCACGCCAGCTTGCGTCGGTGCTGCAGCGGGGCGACTGGCTGCAACCCTCGGACCTCTCCAGTCGACGCGATGCCATGGTCGAGGACATGTCGGGGCAGCACCCCTTGACGGGGCAGCCGCGCCGTAACCTTCTGTTGACCTCGCTGGAGGCCGACGGCGAGTCCCACGCGATTCGCATCGCCCGCTATCGGGCCGGCGATCAGGAGCCGGTGTGGTTGATAACTCCCGACACCCTGGCATTTATCCCCGTCCTCTATAAGGCCTACGGGCCCTCCTGGCTCGAGCAGCGCATACCCGAGCGACTCCAGCGTTCGCTGGGCATGCTGCGGTTATGGGAGTGGCTGGCGATTCCGCTCTTCTTGACGTTGATCGGTCTGCTGGGGTGGGCCGTGTATCGTTTCACCTCGGCCATGGCGGGCTGGTTGCCGGCCGGCACCCTGGCCAAACGTTTCGTTGCCCGAATACCGGTACCCGTGACCTTTATCGCCATGTCGCTGATGGCCCAGGTGCTGCTGGGCACCGTGGTCTCCTTCTCCGGTGTGGCGACAGCCGGCTTCCGGATCCTGCTTATCGTGATCATGGCCTGGGGCATGGGGCTTGCCGCCCTGCGCCTGGTCGACGCCTTCCTGCACAGGATGACCCAGCGTCTGGTGGGCGAGATCGATGACACCCGTCACCGAGACGAACGCAAGCTGCTGACCTCTCTCTATGCCCTCAGGCGCGGCATCATCCTGGTCACGATCATCGCGGTTACGATCTATATCCTGGCGGAGATCAATCTGTTCGGTACCCTCGGTCTTTCGCTGCTGGCGTCGGCCAGTGTCCTGACGGTGCTGGTGGGTATCGCCGGCCAGGCCGTGCTGGGCAATATCCTCTCCTCCTTCCAGCTGTCGCTGGCCAAGCCGATTCGGATGGGGGATCTGGTGGTGTTCGAGGGGCAGTGGTGCTATGTCGAAGGCATCTTCTATACCTTTATCCGCCTGCGGGGCTGGGACGAGCGGCGCCTGATCGTGCCGGTCAAGCACTTCGTCTCTCAACCCTTCTATAACCTCTCCGCCAAGGATGCACGTCTCTATCGCCAGCTGGCGCTTACCCTGCACATCAGCGCCGATATCGAGTGCCTGCGGCAACGCTTTCACGAGCTCGCCGAGCAGGAGCCCGATGTGATCGAGCCGGACAAGTTGTGCTGCTACGCGACGGCCCAGACCGAGGCAACGGTCGAGGTGCGCTGCTACATGATGACCCGTGAACCCATGGGGGGGTGGGTCGCCGAGGCCCGCCTGCGCGAGAAATTGCTGGCCTTTATTCGCGACGAGCATCCCGAGTGGTGGCCTCGGGAGGTGGTGGCCGTCAGCCGCCGTGATGTGACCATTGCCGAGGGCGCCGAGCTCTCATCCGACCCGAGCCAGGCGGGTGAGGGGCACCCTGGATCATCATGAATCCTCATATCGATAGGGCCCCACATCAGTAACGCCACTAAATCAATAACGCCACTAAGCGATAAGGAGAGTCTGGTCGACATGAGTCACCCTGAGCGAACCCCGCGGGTGCGTCCCGCCGCTACCCTGGCGCTGGTGCGCGATGGCCTGGCGGGCCTGGAAGTCCTGCTGCTGCAGCGTACCTGGCAGGCCGCCTTTCTGCCCGGCTATCACGTCTTTCCCGGTGGCGCCGTGGATGTGGAGGATCTCGAGTCTCGGGCCCTGGTGCGGGGACGCGATGATGCCGATATCAGTCAGGTGATGAGCCTGGAGGAGGGCGGGACCGACTACATGATCGCCGCCCTGCGCGAGTGCCTGGAGGAGGCGGGGCTGCTGCCGGCCATGGGTGTCGATGGCACACCGCTATCGGGGGAACACCCGATCCTCGTCGAGGGGCGTGAGGCGCTGCGAGGCGAGCAGGTGGGCTTCCGGGCGCTGTGTGAGCAGTATGACCTGTGCCTGCCGCTGGATCGGCTGGCCTATCTGGGGCGCTGGGTGACACCACCGGGAGCGCCGCGGCGCTTCGACACTCACTTCTTCGTGACCCTGGCGCCCCCGGGACAGCGTGCCGTCCCCGACGGCAGCGAGACGATCGCCCACACCTGGTTGACCGTGAAGGAGGCGTTGCAGGCCCATCGGCGTGGGGAGATGGGGCTGAGCTATCCGACCCTGCGTACTCTTCGCCTGATCGGTGACTTTGCCAGCGCCGAAGCGCTGCTACGCCATGCCCATGCCAACCCGCCGACGGCGCATCCCGGTCGACCCTGGCCGGCCCGGCGCCAGGGGAAGCGCTGCCAGGTGGAACCGGATTCACCGGCCTATGCCGAGGTGCGCCGCCTGGATCCCCAGCGGCACGCCAGCGCCATGGCCGAGATCGTGCCCGGCCGGGCGGTCAGCCTGGCGCCTGGGGTGACCCGGGTGACCGCCCCCAACGCGGGCAGCATGACCGGCCCCGGCACCAACAGCTATCTACTTGGCGACGGAGGCGATCATCTGGTGATCGATCCCGGCCCCGCCGACGCCGACCATCTGGAGCGGTTGCTCGAGCTTGCCGAGGGAAGGATCTCCCGGGTGCTGGTGACCCACACCCATATCGACCACTCGCCGGGAGCGATGTGGCTCAAGGCGCGCACCGGTGCCCGGCTGGTCGGGTTGCCACCCCCAGCCGGCGACAGCCAGGACGCCGACTTCATTCCGGACCACTGCCCGCGACACGGGGAGCGCCTCGAGACGCCGGCCGGCACCCTCAAGGTGCTGCATACTCCGGGGCACGCCTCCAATCATCTCTGCTATCTGCTGGAGGATAAGCGACTGCTCTTCTCCGGCGACCAGGTCATGCAGGGCTCCACCGTGGTGATCAACCCCCCGGACGGCGATATGGCCGCCTATATCGCGGCCCTGCATGCCCTGGGCGAGGAGGCGTTCGACACCATCGCCCCGGGCCACGGCTTCCTGATCGGCGAGGCCCATGGTGCCATCGACTTCCTGATCACCCATCGCCTGGCTCGCGAGCACAAGGTTCGCCTGGCGCTGTCGCGCCGCGGCCCGGCAAGCCTGGAGGCGTTGACACGCCAAGCCTATGACGATGTGCCGGAAGCGAAGCAGGGAGTGGCGACACGCTCGGCGCTGGCCCACCTGCTCAAGCTGGAAGAGGAGGGGCGAGCGGTGCAGCGCGAGGGCATCTGGGACAGCCCGGGCCGTTCATCAAGACGATAAGCCCGATAAGGACTTAGTCGTCCATGCTTAGGCCCAGCGCTCGTCGGCGGTAAAGGCCACGGTAAACCAGCGCCGCTCCGGTGGAGGGCTGAGGCGTTCGGCGATCTGCTCGCGAATCTCGTCCATCAGTGCCACGCCACGCTCGGCGGCGAAGTCGGTCGTGGTGACGATATGGATCTCGATATAGTGGCCACGCCCCGCCTTGGCCACATGGCTGTAGTAGGTCAGTAGCCCCTCGCGTGTCATCACCGGGGTCATGGCGGCATGGACCTCCGCGTCCAGTGCGCTTGGTGCAATCAGAAAGATCTCCTTGAGCGCACGGCGCACGATGCCGATGGGGACCGGCATGAAACCGGCCGTCAGCAGCATCAGCAGCACCGAATCCACATAGGGCGTGAGATGGGCCCAGGCCGTCCCCTGCAGCAGCCGCGCGATGATGAATGCCACCAGCAGCGCGGTGGTGATCAGCGCGGCCATCAGCCAGCCCTGCATGTCGATGCGCACGAACTCGGAGTCCGCCGTGCGATTGATCTTTCGCTGATAGGCGGTCATCACAAAGCAGGCGATGGCCACCACCACGGCATAGGCGATGGCCAGATCGAAGGCCAGCTCGCGACCGCCCTCGCGCAGGTCGAGCAGTGCGGTCAGGAAGGCGTAGAAACACAGCAGCATCAGGATGCTGCCGTTGAGGGCCGCTACCAGTGGCTCCAGATGCCAGTAGCCGTGCTGGAAGCGCTGGCTGGCCTCGCGCACGGCCAGCCTTGCCACCAGCAGTGCCAGCCCCGACATGGCGGCATCGATGGTGGAGAAGACGCCATCGAAGAGGATCGACTGGGAACCGGCCAGCAGGCCGACGGCGACCCCCAGGCTCGAGACCACCAGGGTCATGATGATGGAGAGTTTCAGCGCGCGCTGCTCGAGGGTGGCTTGCATGGGGGAGCTCGTGGTCAGGGACGTCTCATGTTAGCGAAACGGTCAGGAGTGGGGAACCTGCCCGCTCGATACCGCAAGCGTGCCGGCAAGCCCCGCCAGGGAGGAGGGGCTTGCCGGCACGTCAGTTCAGGGGAGATGTGAGGGTGGGCCGGGAGGAGTCTCAGCCGTTGGCCTTGAGTCGAGCCGCGACCTTGGCCACCGTCTCACCCTGGTAGCGAGCAATCGTCAGCTCACGCTCGTCAGGCTGGCGAGAGCCGTCGCCTCCCGCGATCGTGGATGCCCCGTAGGGGGTACCGCCACCAACCTGGGAGATATCGAACAGCTCCGGGGTGCCATAGCCGATCGGCACGATGATCATCCCGTGGTGCGCCAGGGTGGTCCAGGTCGAGGTAATGGTCATCTCCTCGCCGCCACCTGTGCCGGTCGAGGTGAAGACACTGGCCACCTTGCCTACCAGGCCGCCACCGGCCCACAAGCCACCGGTCTGGTCGAGGAAGGTGCGCATCTGCCCCGACATGTTGCCGAATCGCGTGGGTGTACCGAAGATGATGGCGTCGTAGTCGGCGAGCTCCTTGGGAGAGGCCTCAGGGGCCGCCTGATCCGTCTTGCCGCCGGCGGCCTTCAGCGCCTCGGGGGCCATGGTCTCGGGCACGCGCTTTACCGTTACCTCAACGCCTTCCACCTGGCGTGCGCCCTCGGCAATAGTGTTGGCCATCGTCTCGATGTGGCCATACATGGAGTAGTAAAGAACCAGTACCTTGGTCATGGGCTGTATCTCCCGGCTGTGGTTGTGAGCTTTTGATTTTCCTAACAAGCGGGCAACGGCTTGGATCAATGTTGCCATGGCGTGTCCCCTGTGAAGCAGCGAGACTCGATCGACCCTTTCATGATGTTGCCTTTTTAGCCGGCGTCAGCGGATCGCCGGTCAATTCAATGTTCGTTGCCTGGCGATGCTGCGCTTTCAGCGTAGCACGTGCCTTGGCCATGGCAGTGCTGCTGCCTTCGTTCTCGATCGGTCCGGAAACACTCATCACCGTTTCCTGCGCCGGGGCTTGCTGGGTGGCCAGAGGCTCGTTGAGCTGTGAGGTAAGTGCTGGGGCCTGTCCGGCCTGGGCAGCCATCGGGATAGCGGCGATCAGCAGGGCGGATAGCATCGGCTTGAGTGACATGAAGTATCTCCTTTGTAGGGGTATCGATATGGCTTCGTTTGAAGCTCTCTGATTGGTGATGAGAATCTTAAATGGTCAATCGGATAGAACAAAAGAGGCATATTTCGGATGTACTTTTCGTAAAAATAGAATGGTTGTTGGATAAACGGGTGCCAGGGGCCGCCTCGATGGTTCGACAGTGATTGGCCGCCGGACCAGAGTTACTGCAGAATGGAAATGAGGACTTCTTGGCCTCGCGGGGCGCCTCAGCGGGCTTTTGAAGAGGGCCACAGACAAAGGAGCATCATATGAGCCAGCCGGTCATCGCCGACAACAAGCCGAAGAAGGTCACACTGGCGAAGGGCAAGGAGTACGCCTTCTGCCGCTGTGGTCGCTCCGGTGATCAACCCTTCTGTGATGGTTCTCATCAAGGCACAGGCTTCACGCCACTGATGTTCACCGCCGAGCAGGACGATGAGGTGTTCCTGTGCCGGTGCAAGCAGACGGGTGACGCCCCCTATTGCGATGGTACGCACAAGCAGTTCAGCAAGGAGCAGGTGGGCCATGAGGCACCCGAAGCCGAGTCGGGGGATGGCAGCGCCGCCCCCAAGGCCAAGGCCACCGAGGAGGAACCCACGGTCGAGCTGATTCATCGTCTGGCACGGGAGGGGCTAGACGGGGTAGGCCCCCACGGACCCATGGATGCCATGGGCGTGCCGCGTCACACCCTGCCCCAATGGGACGACCTACAGTTGATGGTGGCTCAGCTGTCGACCCAGCCGCTGCTCGATGACGCCAAGGTCGATACCCGCCTGGTGATCGGCCCCGAGGCGAAGAAGCCGTTGACCCTCGAGATGCCCCTGCTGGTCTCCGACATGAGCTTCGGGGCACTCTCCGAGGAGGCCAAGATCGCCATGGCGCGAGGCGCCGAGCGCGCCGGCACCGGCATCTGCTCCGGCGAGGGCGGCATGCTGCCCGAGGAGCAGGCCGAGAACTCCCGCTACTTCTACGAGCTGGCTAGTGCCCGTTTCGGTTATGAGGAGCGGTTGCTCGAGAAGGTCCAGGCGTTTCACTTCAAGGGTGGCCAGGCAGCGAAGACCGGTACCGGCGGGCATCTGCCAGCTGGCAAGGTGTCGGCCCGAATCGCCGAGGTGCGGGGCCTCGAAGAGGGCCAGCCAGCCGTGTCGCCGGCGACCTTCGAGGAGCTGCATACGGTCGATGACTTCCGCCGCTGTGCCGATCGCGTACGCGAAATCACCGGTGGCATCCCGATAGGCTTCAAACTCAGCGCCAACCATATCGAACACGATATCCAGTTTGCCCTCGACGCCGGCGCCGACTACCTGATCCTCGATGGTCGCGGTGGTGGCACCGGGGCGGCGCCGCTGATGTTCCGGGACCATATCAGCGTGCCCACCATTCCGGCCCTGGCGCGTGCCCGCCGCTATCTCGATGAGGAGGGAGCGAGCGGTCGGGTGACCCTGATCGTTACCGGCGGTCTGCGCCTGCCCATCGACTTCGTCAAGGCCCTGGCGCTGGGCGCCGATGGGGTCGCGATCGCCAACAGCGCCATGCAGTCGATTGGCTGTGTGGCAGCACGGATCTGCCATACCAACAACTGTCCGGCGGGCATCGCCACCCAGCGGGGCGACCTGCGCCAACGCCTCGATGTCGAAAAGTCTGCCGCCCAGCTCGAGCGCTTCCTGCGCTCCTCGGTGGAGCTGATGCAGGTTATGGCGCGTGCCTGCGGTCACGACAGCCTGGCCGGCTTCGGGCCTCGGGACCTGGCGACCTGGAAGCGTGAGATGGCCCTGCTCAGCGGTGTACGCTTCGCCGGTCTCTTGCCACCCTAGCCTGCCAACCTAGTCGAGATAATACTCGATGGTGGTGACTACCCTGACGGTCTTGATCGGCTGCTGCTCTTCGGAGGTGCCTGCCGCCTGGTCGCGAGCGCGTATTTCGAATACCCCCTGATTGGCACGACGCAGGGTACCGATATCGGCATTGGCATCTCGGGCAAATTGTTCGGCTGACTCCCGAGCCGCTGCCGTGGCTTCGGCGATCATCTCGGGCTTGATCTCGTTAAGGCGGTTGAACAGGTAGATCGGGCCGCTGGGACCGTAGTCCGATGAGAGGACCACGCCGGCGTCGAGCAGCTCGCCCACCGCCTGGGCAGTATCACGAATCTGCTCGATCTCCGTGCTGCGCACCATCAGGGTCTGATTGATGATGAAGCGCTGCTCGCCATCGTTGTTGCCATAGGGGTTGGCGGCGGTGTCGTTGACGTTGAGGCGCTGAAGCTCCACCTGCTGGGTATCAATATCGTGACGCTCGATAAAGGCGAGAATGGCCTCGCGGCTGGCGCGGGCTTCCTCGCGGGCCTGCTGCAGGGTCGTGCCGGAGGCCACGAAATGCAGCGGCCAGAGGGCGAGATCCGCCTCGACCTCGCGCTCGGCGAGTCCCTTGACGGTGACGTAGCGGTCGCCGGTACGCAGATGAGTAAGCCCCTCGCCAATCAACGAGGCCGCCACGATGGTGGCGACGGCAAGGATCAAGGCTGAGAAGATCTTCATGATGGCTCCTTCCATGTGATAACGACCAGGTCGTGAAGAGTAGGTACTACCGAGCCTATCAGAGGTTTAGCGTGCCTCACGCTGCAAAAAGAAAAAAGGAGGCACCCGGATGGGTGCCTCCCTGTCTCACTTCTCTTTCCACTTGCCGAGCGTCAGTTGTGGCTCAGTCGGCCTTGGGAATGGTCGCCACATTGGGCGTGATGACACCCTGTTCACGGGCCATGGCATAGGCCGCCTTGGGGCCAGCCCACAGCGAGGGCAGCAGTACCAGCGAGACGGGAATCGCGGTGATCACGATAAACTGCTGCAGTGCGCCGATCTGGCCCGACCCCATATAGAGCAGGATGCCGGCCATCACCGCCATGGCGAGGCCCCAGAAGGCGCGCACCAGCGAGCTGGGCTCGTCGTGGCCGGCACATACCACGGCGATGGCATAGCTCATGGAGTCGCCGGTGGTCGCCACGAAGATGCTGGTCAGCAGCAGGATGGCCAGCGCCATCAGGGTGCCGCCCGGCAGGGCCTGGGCCACGGTCAGGGTCGCCACATCGAACTGGAAGTTGTTCAGCGCCTCGGTGAGGTCGATCGCACCGATCAGCTGGTAGTGGATACCGGAACCACCCAGCAGGGTAAACCAGAGGGTGGTGGCGACCGGCGCCATCACCGCCACGGCGAGGATCATCTCGCGAATGGTGCGGCCGCGGGAGATGCGTGCCACGAAGATCGCCATCAGCGGCGCATAGCCGATAAACCAGGCGAAGAAGAAGACCGTCCACCACTGCATCCACCAGGCCGGCGCAGTCTCGGCGCTCATGGTGGCCATGCTGAAGAACGATGACAGGTACTCACCGAAGCCCTGGCTGAAGGCGTTGACCAGGTACAGTGTCGGACCGGCGACCAGGATCACCGCGGCAATCGCCAGCGCCAGGAAGACGTTGAAGCGCGACAGGATCTGGATGCCCTTGTGCACGCCGGTCATGGCCGAGGTGATATAGACACCCGCCAGCACCACGAGGATGCCGAGCTTGGTGCCATACCCCTGGCTGATGCCGAACAGCTCATGCAGGCCGAAGCTCACCTGGGTGGCGAGAAAGCCGATTGGGCCGACGGTGCCGGCAACCACCGCGATGACGCAGCAGGCGTCGACGATGCTGCCGAGCGCGCCGCGCATGACCCGCTCGCCGAAGACCGGGTAGAGCAGGGTGCGGGGCTGCAGCGGCTGTCCCTTCACGTAGTGGGCATGGGCCAGCACGATAGCGCTGAGGGTTCCCAGCACGGCCCAGGCCAGAAAGCCCCAATGCATGAACGACTGGGCGAGGGCGCCGGCGACGGCCTCGGCGGTGCCGGCCTCGGTGTCGAAGGCCGGCGGCGTCACCACGAAGTGGTAGATGGGCTCACCGGCGGCGAAGAAGACGCCTCCACCGGCCAGCAGGGTACACATGATCATCGACAGCCACTTGAAGGTGCTGATCTGTGGGCTGTCCAGCTGGCCGACCCGGGCGCTGGCCGCGGGTGAGATGGCCACGCCGATGGCGATCATGAAGGTCAGCAGCAGCAGTAGCTGGAAGTAGGTACCCAGCGTTACGGCGGTCCAGGCGAAGCCGGCACTGATGCTGTCGGCCACCATGCTGATGTCATACAGCGACAGGCCCACGAAGGCCACGATGAAGCCGACCGTAAGCAGCAGAACGATGGGATCGCCCAGACGCGAAAACGCCGAGTTCCCGGCGGATGCAGGGGCAGTGATGGGGGGCATGAGGGAATTGCTCTAGTTGCGAGAATTTGTGGCGCCGAGGGGGTGGCGCCGACTAGAACGACGGAATGCTAACAAGAGCTGACTTATAAGTCTAAAGAGGGTTGCTGTCGGCCATGCCTGCCTGGTGACTCGGGCAGTGCGGAGAGCTGTCGATAGCGGCCTGGCTCAAAGGTCATGCATGGTGCCTCAAGATGGGTGCCGCTGCGTAATAATATTCAGTTAAATCAATGAAATAATAGAAATCTGGGTTGGCATCACTGCGCCGCCAAGCGAGAGCCGTTGGCAGCTGGCGGCACAGGGGGCGAGGGCGGCTCAGCTCGCCATGGGGTAGCTGCCTGGGCGCAGGATCCGGGTGTCGACATCATGGATATCCCGCAGGCCGCATAACGCCAGGGTAGTATCCAGCTCCTTGTGGATGATCCGCAGGGATTCACTGACACCCTCCTGGCCCATCGCCCCCAGACCGTAAAGGAAGGCACGCCCGATATAGCCGCCCTTGGCACCCAGCGCCAGGGCCTTGAGCAGGTCCTGGCCGGAACGGATACCGCCGTCCAGGTGAACCTCGCAGCGATCCCCCACGGCGGCAACGATGGCGGGCAAGGCCTGGATGCTGGATGTGGCACCGTCCAGCTGGCGGCCACCGTGATTGGAGACCACGATGGCATCGGCCCCCGCTGCCACCGCTTGCTCGGCATCTTCCGGCTCGAGGATGCCCTTGATCACCAGCTTGCCGTCCCAGCGCTCCTTGATCCAGGCGACATCGTCCCAGCTCAGGCTGGTATCGAATTGGCCCGCGGTCCACTTGGCCAGTTGCCCCAGGTCTGTGGCGTCCTCGACGTGACCCGCGAGGTTGCCGAAGGTGCGCCGCCGAGTGCGTGCCATGCCCAGACACCAGCGCCACTTGGTAGCGAGGTCGAGCAGGTTGCGAGGGGTGGGGCGGGGTGGCACCGTCAGGCCGTTGATGATGTCCTTGTGGCGCTGCCCGAGGATCTGCAGATCGGCGGTCAGCACCAGGGCCGAGCATCCCGCCGCCTTGGCGCGGTCGATCAGTCGACCGATGAACTCCCGGTCGCGCATCACATAGAGCTGGAACCAGAAGGGGCGCGAGGTGTGCTCGGCGATGTCTTCGATGGAGCAGATGCTCATGGTCGACAGGGTGAAGGGCACTCCGAAGGCCTCGGCGGCGCGGGCGGCGAGGATCTCGCCATCGGCGTGCTGCATGCCGGTCAGGCCGGTGGGGGCGAGCGCCAGTGGCAGGCTCACTCGCTCGCCGAGCATCTCGCTCTCCAGACGGCGATCGCTCATATCCACCATCACGCGTTGGCGAAGTCCGATGCTGGCGAAGTCGTTGGCATTGGCCCGGTAGGTGCTTTCTGTCCAGGCGCCGGAGTCCACATAGTCGTAAAACATCCTGGGCACTCGGCGCCGTGCCAGGCGTTGTAGGTCGTCGATGCAGGTTATGGTCGGCATGCTGAGTCGTCCCTGGTCTCAGAGGGTCAGTGGATAAAGCGCACGAAGAGATACCCCAGCGAGAGCAGCACCAGGGTGGCGATGGCCAGCAGACTCCAGGCGTTGATCAGAAGCGAGGGGCGTTGCTCCAGGGGCACGCTGGCGCCGTTGGCGGTGAAATGGTTGAGCGCCGCCAGAATGGGGCTGAGCAGGAAGGCCGATACCATCACGAAGTCCATGAACAATCGAAAGTTGCCCATCAGGGTGAAGAGAATCAGGATGGCCAGCAGCGACAGGGCAAGCATGGCGATCAGATAAGCATGGCTTCCCTCGATCCTGCGCGTCTCCGCCTCGATCTCCTCGGGGCGAGTAATGGCATGGTAGGCGGCGGTCATCATGCGCGGAAAACCGTCCAGCACGGTGAGCAGCGTGGTCAGCATCACCGTAAAGGCCGAGATTCCCACCACAACGCCGCTCCACTCCCCCAGGGTCGAGGTGTAAAGGCCGACGACCTGGCTGGCGAAACCCACCGCACCGTCGGCAGGAGTGATGCCCTGACCATGCATCACCCCGGCGCCCATGATCACGAAGCATGCGGCAAGGATCGCGGCGCCAATATAGCCGATATCGAAATCGAGCTTCTCCGCCTCGGTGTCGCAGCGCTCGCCACGGGTCTTGTTACGAGCCTCCGACCACAGCGAGTTGAGGATTGCCAGAGTGATATCCGAGGGCATCAGGCCCAGCACCGCCACCAGGGTCACCAGCGTGGCGGCACTGTAGAGCGGCGAGGCGGCGGTTGCGGGATAGAGACTCCAGTCGACCATCGGCCACGCTGCCAGCGTGGCCAACAGGGTGGTCAGGGTGAGAATGACGATAAACACCTTGTTGACCCAGTCCAGCATTCGGTATCCGCCGGTATAGGTGAGCAGGCAGCCGCCGGTGATCAGCACGGTGGCGATAGCCGGGGCGCTCAGGTCCAGTGACAGCAGGGTGCCGACCAGGCCCGCCGTGGTAATGGCGATGGCGGCGATGATGATCGCCAGCATCGGCAGCTGCACCAGGGCGAACAGCGCCACCACGCTCCTGCCGAAGGTCTGGCGATAGCCCTCGATCAGTGACTTGCCGGTGACGCTGACATAGAAGGGGCCGAAGAAGAAGGTGGGGTACTTGATCAGGATCGCCAGGAGGATAAACCCCAACAGGCCGATGCCATACTCGGCTCCGGCGCGAGTCGCTTGCACCACATGGGAGGTGCCGATGGCGGCCCCGGCGAACAGGAAGCCGGGACCGAGGGCCGCCAGGTATTTGGCAGGGACGAAACGAGCGGATGCCGCGGAGGACAAGGGTTGGTTCATGGCATGGCCTGACTGCTGATTCGGGGGCAGATGTAAGGTTGTGTTGGCGGTTCAGGCACCGGGCTCGGCAACGGTGGCGCGGCTCAGACGGCCTTGGTCGCCAGACCGGCTATCGACCAGGCGGTAAACAAGACCGATTACCATACTCGATTTAGCGGTGGGCGAATATGGTTGCCTGACTAACATTCCTCGTGGTTTCGATACGTCGATGTCATCCGCCGTGGTGGGGGATATGAAACGCCTGTCTCGCGTTCCATCGTTGCTTCGGGTATCGGGTATCGGGTATCGGGTTTCGTTCCAATAACGACCTTGTCGTTATCTATCGAGGAATCATTGTGCCGGATGCCCATCTTGCTGCTTCCGAATTGACGCTTTACCGCGCCTTGAAGGATATCCATTGGCAGTCAAGTTTCGATGTGCAATCGTTTGCCCGTGGGCAGGCCTATGCGCAGCAGGGCAAGGTGCGCAAGCGCCCGCGTATTGACCATGAGGACGCGATGTTGGTGCTGCGGGCTCAGGTGGATGGCAGCGGGCGCAGCCGCTATCTCACCAGCCTGGCCGTGGATCTCGACAATCCCGAGATGGGCGTGGTCAGCGACTGCAGCTGCCCCGTAGGGCGTCAATGCAAGCATGCGGTGGCGGTGATCCAGAGTTTTATCGATGCCATGGAGGCCGAGGGCGTACCGTCGGAGGATGACACCGCCATGCTGGAGCAGCGCTGGGAGGCGTGGCTGGCCGAGCTCCAGTCGCCGTTCGGTGGCAAGCGATATGTCGAAGAGCTCGAGGAGGACCACCGCCTGGCGCTGTTCCTGGATATTGACCCGAACCCGCGCTCGCCGACGCTCCAGGTATCACCGGTCTGGGTACGGCCCACCAAGCGGCGCGCACGCGGTAACGGCTGGGTGAAGCCGCGACCCCTCAATGTGCGGTGTGGTGGGGGGCTTACGCCCAGGCCACCTCAAGGGCTGGCTCCCGACCAGTAGGAGGCCCTGGAGCTGCTGATGCTCGGCGAGCAGGGCCGCCAGCTTTCCGGCACGGGGTACGAGTATGCCTGGAGTTCGGTCACCCACGCCTTTCAGGCACGCGCGCTATGGTCGCTGCTTGCAACGGGTACGGGTATCGGGGTCACCCCAGTCGGTGCCCTGGCCCGACAGGACCGTAGCGAGGCAAGAATCATGAATCCCCATGCGACCATTCTTCGCTCGAGCGACCATGCATCGCCCCTGTCGGTCGTCGGTGTAGACGTCACCGTGCTGATATCCAAGGACCAGGCCAATGGCCGGGAAATCACCCTGCAGCGGGGTGACGAAGGTGTGGGTCCGCCACCGCACAGCCACCCCTGGGACGAAAGCTTCTGTGTGCTCAAGGGGGCCGTTCACTTCTCGGCCGGCGACCAGTCAGCGCTCTGTGATGCAGGAACTCTGGTCCACGTGCCCGCCGGCACGGTACATGCCTTCCACTTCGCCCAGGGCGGCGGAGAGATGATCGAGGTCACCGAACAAGGCCAGGCCGTGGAGGTGTTCCGCGCCGTTGATGCGCGGGTGCTCCTGGCGTGGATAGGGGCCGCTTCTTGCCGTGCCGTGACCAATGCCCTTGGCAATCTGTGGATTCGGCATGACGATGAGCACCAGAGCTGGGATAATGCGCGGTTACGCTCAACGCTCCCCCGGTGCCCCATGGAAATCAAGGTCAACTATCTCGACAACCTCCGCCTGGAGGCCAAGTTCGACGACTTCACGGTCATCTCCGACCAGCCCATCCGCTACAAGGGTGACGGCTCGGCGCCGGGGCCCTTCGACTACTTCCTGGCCTCCTCGGCGATGTGCGCGGCCTACTTCGTCAAGGTCTACTGCAACGCCCGGGATATTCCCACCGAGAACATCCGGCTGTCGCAGAACAACATCGTCGACCCGGAGAACCGCTACAAGCAGATCTTCCGGATTCAGGTCGAGCTGCCCGAGGATATCTCCGACAAGGACCGCCAGGGCATCCTGCGCTCCATCGACCGCTGCACGGTGAAGAAGGTGGTGCAGACCGGTCCGGAGTTTCAGATCGAGGTGGTCGAGAACATCGACGAGGACGCCCAGGCCCTGCTGATGGGCGGTGAAAGGAGCAAGGCGCTGGGCGATGGGGAAGGTGACGGCGGTACCTGGATCGAGGGCAAGGACCTGCCGCTGGAGCAGACCATCGCCAACATGACCGGCATCCTGGCCGATCTGGGCATGAAGATCGAGATCGCCTCCTGGCGCAATATCGTGCCCCACGTCTGGTCGCTGCATATCCGCGACGCCGCCTCGCCGATGTGCTTTACCAATGGCAAGGGCGCCACCAAGGAGAGTGCGCTCTGTTCGGCGCTGGGCGAGTTCATCGAGCGGACCAACTTCAACTTCTTCTATAACGATCAGTTCTTCGGCGAGGAGATCGCCAACGCCGAGTTCGTTCACTACCCCAACGAGAAGTGGTTCCTGCCGGGGCCCGAGGATGCCTTGCCGGAAGGCATCCTCGATGCCTACTGCCGCGAGGTCTACGACCCGGAAGGGGAGCTTTGCGCCTCGAACCTGATCGACACCAACTCCGGACGGGCGGATCGCGGCATCGTCGCGCTGCCCTTCGTGCGTCACTCCGATGGCGAGACGGTCTACTTCCCGTCGAACCTGATCGAGAACCTCTACCTCAGCAACGGCATGAGCGCCGGCAACACCCTGGCCGAGGCACAGGTGCAGTGCCTCTCCGAGATCCTCGAGAGGGCGGTGAAGAAGCAGATCATCGAAGAGGAGATGGTGCTGCCCGATATCCCCCAGGAGGTTCTGGCACGCTATCCCGAGATCGTCGAGGGCGTCGAGGCGCTGGAGGCCCAGGGCTTCCCGGTGCTGGTCAAGGACGCCTCCCTGGGTGGCCAGTTCCCGGTGACCTGCGTGACCTTGATGAACCCCAAGACCGGTGGCGTATTCGCCTGTTTCGGTGCGCATCCGAGCTTCCACGTGGCCCTGGAGCGGACCTTCACCGAGCTGCTGCAGGGTCGCAGCTTCGAGGGCTTCAACGACTTCCTGCCGCCCACCTTCAACTCCATGGCGGTCACCGAGCCCAATAACTACGTGGAGCACTTCATCGATTCGTCCGGGGTGATCTCCTGGCGCTTCTTCAGCTCCCGCTCGGAGATCGCGTTCTGCGACTGGGACTTCACCGGCGGCGGCACCTACAGCAACGAGGAGGAGAGCGCGGCCCTGTTCGGCATCCTCGAGGAGATGGGGCTGGAGTCCTATGTCGCGGTGCGCGAAGAGCTCGGCGCGCCGGTGTGCCGCATCCTGGTGCCCGGCTTCTCCGAGGTCTATCCGGTGGAGGACCTGGTGTGGGACAACACCAATATGGCCCTCGACTACCGCGAGGATATCCTCAACCTGCACCGCCTGAGCGACGGCGAGCTAGCCGATCTGCTCGAGCGCCTGGAGGAGAGCCAGCTCGACGAGCATATGACGATCATTTCGCTAATCGGCATCGAGTTCGACGAGAACACCATCTGGGGCCAGCTCACCATCCTCGAGCTCAAGTTGCTGATCCATCTGGCGTTGGGGCAGCACGAGGAGGCGCTGGAGCGGGTCGAGATGTTCCTGCAGTACAACGACAACACCGTGGAGCGCAATCTCTTCTATCAGGCGGTGCAGGCGGTGCTGGAGGTCGTGCTGGATGACGAGCTCGAGGTGAACGACTTCCGCTATAACCTAGGGCGGATGTTCGGTGAAGAGACCATCGAGGCGGTTATCGGCTCGGTGAACGGCAGCGTGCGCTTCCATGGCCTCACCCCGACCAGCATGGCGTTGGAAGGGCTGGAAAAGCATCAGCGTTTGATCGAGAGCTACAGGAAGCTGCATGCCGCCCGGGCCATCCGGGCCGGCATGCGTATGCAGGACGTCTACGGTTCTGCGGACGCCTGAGCGCTTCCGGGCCTCTTCCAGCGATGAGCCGCCGCACAGCAGCGTGCGGCCGGCTCCGCTGCCTTCCCGTCGGATCCAGCAGGGGCAGCCTGAGGTCAGCCACGCGCTGGTTTCAGGCGTCGGCCACTTGCCGGGGCCATCGGACAGCAGACCCGACCGCAGCATAGCGTTGGCCAAGGGATATATGGAGACGACCGCTCCGATGGGGACTATCCTTGAAATGATAGTCGTGCTTTGGCGAGACAACGAGCAGGTGATCGTCATGTCCATGGAGCGAGTGAAACAGTATCTCGATGATCAGAACGTCAAGTATTCGATTCTCCAGCACTCCCCGGCCTATACCGCACAGGAGATTGCCGAGTCTGTCCATGTGACGGGCAGGCACTTCGCGAAGTGCGTGATGGTGAAGATCGACGGACGGCTGGCGCAGGCAGTTCTACCGGCGTCCGATCGAGTGGACTTGAAGCAGATGGCTCACTCCGTCGGCGCCACGACCGTGGAGCTGGCCGAAGAGGGCGAGTTCAAGGACTCTTTCCCGGATTGCGAGGTCGGTGCGATGCCACCCTTTGGCCATCTTTTCGGGATGGAGGTGTTTGTTTCACCACATCTGACCGCCGCCGACCGCATCGCCTTCAATGCCGGCAATCACACGGATGTCATGCAGCTGTCCTATGGGGATTTCGAGCGGCTTGTGAATCCCATTGAAGTGGCGCTGTGAGGGTAGGTCGGGGCAGAGGGCTGGCTGAAACGGCAGTCCCGGTACAAGCGCTGACACGCCGATCACCGAGGCCATCAGCCAGTTCCCGACGGTGCTCTTTCGGTAGTGAGCTCAACGAGCAGGTGCAGGCACAGCGCGATTGCGGCGACACCGCCGAACAGGAGCCTATAGTCGGTCGGCCGTGACTGGCTGCCCGTCTTTAGATAGAGGGAGAAGGCGATCCACGACAGCCCGGCAGCCATCCCCGCCGCATAGGCGAGCGGCGGCGTGGGCACGCTTCCACTGAAAGTCAGGATCAGGGGCGTCAGCCCCGAGAATGCCACCAGCGCACCCAGCAGCGTCTCGCTGCGCGAGGCAGACCGCCCAGCGCGGGCGGTCGCGCTAATCGATACCATCGCTCTCCGGACTTCAGCACCTGACGTCAGGCAATGCACTTGACCGCGCTGGAGTGTATCGGCTTGTATAGACATGGCGGCGAATGTCGAAATCCGGATAATAATCAGGCAATACTGGGTCAACGTTAGTGGCAAGGGTCAGAGGATAAGATGGAAAATAAGAGTTTGCCGGCATATCTTTTTAATGAAGTTGTTCGGGTAGCGTAGATGTGAAGTTGAAGAATGTGCTATCCATTCTTCGCAAGCATCTTGATATGGATGTTGCCTTCATTTCAGAGTTTGTCGATGGAGAACGTGTTTTCAAGTTTGTCGACGCCGAGGATGAAAACGCTCCCGTTAGCGTTGGAGGTTCGGATCCGCTAGAAAAAAACTTATTGCAAGAGAATTGTGGATGACGAGCTTGATAATATTATTAATGATACTCAAATAAATCCTGTCACCCGCAATATGAGCGTCACTGACAAGTTATCGATAGGCGCCTATATGGGAGTGCCTATCATGCTGTCCAGCGGTGAAGTATACGGTACTTTCTGCTGCTATAAAGATGTGCCGGATGAGACGCTTAACAGCAGGGAACTATCTTTTCTGAACGCAATTTCCGAGATAGCGAGCGAGTTGATTGAAGGCGATATCAAGGCCGAAACACTTTATCGAGGCGTTTCCAGCAGGGTTCAGTCGGTACTGGATGAAGAAGGTAACGCCATCCACTATCAGCCAATATACAGCCTGAAGTCCGGTCGGGTGGTGGGCTTCGAGTCGCTTTCAAGATTTATTACTGAGCCCTACAGGGCACCCAATATCTGGTTTGACGAGGCCGCCAGCGTCAATCTGGGCAAAGCCCTCGAGGTGGTGGCTATCGGCAAGGCCATCGAAGGCATGCATGCGTTCAGTGCCGATAGTTATATTGCGGTCAACGCGTCACCGGACTCTATCTTGAACGGGGCGGTACACGCAGCGCTGAAAAATACGGATGCCAGCCGTATCGTTCTCGAGGTTACCGAGCACTCGCCAATTTATAGCTATGCGGACTTGAGAGAAGCCCTGGAGCCTCTTCGCAAGAGAGGTGTTCGCCTGGCTATCGATGATGCCGGATCAGGCTACGCCAGTTTTCATCATATTCTTGAGCTCGGGGCCGATATCATCAAGCTCGATATTACCCTGACCCAGGACATCCACTGCCACCCACAGAAATTTCTGCTCGCAAAGGCGCTGTGTGCATTTGCCAAGGCGGTAGGGTGCAACGTGATTGCCGAGGGCATCGAAAAAATCGAAGAGCTGAACGTGCTCAGAGAGCTTGGCGTGGACAAGGCGCAGGGGTACTTTCTGGGGCGCCCGGCGCCGATATCCGATGCCTTGTTCCATGAGGGCAGGACGCTAACGGAATAGGGGTGAGCCAATGGGCAGTTGGTGCCGGAATCATCTGGTATGATCGTTTCAAATAATCGTTTGAAATTCCGGGATGCCCAATGCGATATCTGCCCTTCCCACTGTTGCTGCTGGTGCTCGTGGCCGGCTGCCAGGACTCGTCGCCGCCATCGGTGGCGGACTCACCGCGCTGGGTGAAGACGGCCCCGCTGACGGCGAGCTCGGCTCCCACGCTGTCACTCACCGGGGTGCTGCGCGCCCGCTATGAAACGCCCCTGGCCTTTCGGGTCAGCGGTCAGATCGCCACGCGCCACGTCGATGCCGGCCAGCGCGTTAACCAGGGCGAGGTGCTGTTCACCCTCGACCCCAGTGATCTTGAAGAGTCACTTGCCGCCGCCCGAGCGGAGCTTGCCGCTGCCGAGGCGGCGCTGGACGTGGCCGAGGCCGATCTCTCCCGGGACCGGAAGCTGCTGGAGAAGGGGTATCTCAGCCGTCAGGCCTTCGAGCGTGCCGAGCTGGGGGTGCGCGAGAACAGGACGCGCCGCGAGGCGGCGAGTGCCCGGGTCACCCAGGCGCGTAACGCCCTGGACCATGCGAGCCTGCGTGCCGAGGCCGATGGTGTGCTGATCGATGTCAGCGGTGAACCGGGGCAGGTGGTCGGCGTTGGTCAGGCGGTCGCCAGGCTGGCGCAGGAGGGGCCGCGCGAGGTCGAAGTCAACTTCCCCGCTCGGTCGCGACCGCCCCAGACGGGCGAGCTGCTGGTGGGGGAGCGGCGCATCACCCTGACCCGCCGCGAGGTGGCGGGAGCGGCCGACCCGGCCAGCCGCACCTGGCGCGCCCGTTACCGTCTCGAGGCGCCGCTCGAGGGGCGCAGCCTGGGCGATGTGGTCCAGACACGCTTTACCCTGGCGGATGCCACAGCGCAGGCGCGCTTCCAGGTGCCGGTGGCGGCGCTGGATGAGCGCGGCGAGGGCCCCAGGCTATGGCAGGTCGTGGAGGGGGAGGCGCAGCCGCTGCCGGTGACGCTTGAACAGGTGACCCGCGAGCACGCCTGGGTCAGCGGTGACGGGCTCGAGGTCGGGCAGGCGGTGATCAGCCTGGGGACCCACCTGCTCACTGATGGCATGGCGGTGCGGCCGCTGGACGCGAAGGAGGCGCCGTGAGCTTTCCCAACCTCTCGGCGCTGGCGGTTCGCGAGCGGGCCGTCACGCTGTTCTTCCTGATACTGGCGCTGCTGGCGGGGGCCTATGCCTTCGCCTCCCTGGGGCGAGCGGAGGACCCGGACTTCACCGTACGGGTGATGATGGTCTCGGCGGCGTGGCCCGGTGCCTCGCCGGAAGAGATCCAGGAGAGCGTGGTGGACCCGCTGGAGAAGCGCATCCAGGAGGTCGACGATCTCTACCGCATCGAGACGACCATCCGCCCCGGGCGTGCCGACCTCAAGGTGGAGTTCGAGGATACCGTACCCGGCGAGGCGATAGCGCAGCGCTTCTATCAGGTGCGTCGTCGCATGCAGGATGCCGCCCCCAGTCTGCCCGAGGGCGTGATGGGGCCGATGATCAACGAGGACTTCGGTGACGCCTACTTCTCCTTGGCGGCCTTGACCGCGCCCGGCATGCCGATGCGTGAGCTGCTACGCGAGGCCGAAGGGGTTCGGGACCGGCTGCAGCGGGTCGAGGGGGTCAACAAGGCCGAGGTGCTGGGCGAGCGCCAGGAGCGCATGCATGTCGACTTCGACCTGGCGCGGCTGCAGAGCCTGGGCATCTCCCCCGAGGCCGTCTTCTCCGCCATCCAGGCACATAACCGGCTGTTGCCTGCCGGGCGTATCGACACCCGGGGGCCGCGCCTCTACTTGCGACTGACCAATGATCTGTCGGACCCCGAGGCGCTGGCCGATGTGCCGATCCGTATCGGTGAGCGGCTGATTCGCCTGGGCGATATCGCCGAGATCTCCCGCGGCTACGAGGACCCACCCAGCTATCTGGTGCGCGCCTTCGGCGAAGAGAGCCTGCTGCTGGGAGTGGTGATGGAGCAGGGCGTCAATGGCCTCGAATTTGGCGATCGCTTGGATGCCTTCTGGCGGCAGGAGCGCAAGCGGCTGCCGCTGGGCATGTCCCTCGAGGTGATGACCAACCAGGCCGATGCCATCGCCGGCGCCGTGAATCTCTTCCAGGTGAAGTTCCTGGTCGCCGTGCTGGTGGTGATGCTGGTTACCATGCTGGCGGTCGGATTGCGCGCCGGCATCGTGGTGGGAATCGCCATTCCGATCACGCTGGCGCTGACCTTCGTGACGATGCTGGCGATGGGGATCAATCTGGACCGCGTCACCCTCGGCGCCCTGATCATCGCCCTCGGTCTGCTGGTCGACGATGCCATCATCGCCCTGGAGATGATGATCGTGAAGATGGAGGCGGGGTGGAATCGGCTCGATGCGGCTACCCACGCCTGGAACGTGACCGCGGCGCCGATGCTGTTCGGAACCCTGGTCACGGTGGCAGGCTTCGTGCCGATCGGCTTTGCCCAGTCAGCCGTGGGCGAATACACCGGCAATATCTTCTGGGTGCTGTGTGTCTCGCTGCTGCTGTCGTGGATCGTGGCGGTGGTCTTCACCCCCTACCTGGGCGTCAAGCTGCTGCCCGAGCAGAAGGCGGCCCATGGCCAGCGCGAGGCCTACCAGTCGCGGGGCTATCGCCGCCTGCGCGGAATCATCAGTGGCTGCGTGCGCTACCGCAAGAGCGTGGTGGCGCTTACGGTGGTGCTGCTGGTGGCGGCTGCCGCGGGCCTTGCCGGGCCGGTAGAGAAACAGTTCTTCCCAAGCTCGGACCGTCCCGAGGTGCTGGTCAGCGTCTACCACCCCCAGGGCACGGCGATCGGCGCCACCGATGCGACCACGCGTCGCCTCGAGGCGCTGATCGGTGAGGCCGACGGGGTGGCGTCGCTCTCCGCCTACGTTGGGGCGGGGGCCCCACGCTTCTTTATCTCCGCCAACCCCGAACAGCCCAATCCGGCGTTTGCCAAGTTGATCGCGGTGACCGAGGGAGGGGAGGCGCGGGAACGGTTGATCGAAAAGCTCAACGAGCATATCGCCGCCGGTGACTTCCCCGAGGCCCGCGTCCGTGTGCAGAAGCTGCTCTACGGGCCACCGGTCGACTGGCCGGTCAGCATTCGCGTGCTGGGCGACGAACCCAACCGCCTGCGCGAGATCGGCCATCAGGTGCGTGAGGAAATGGCTGACCATGCCGCCATACGCGACCCCCATCTGGAGTGGAACGAGCGGGTCCCGCGGCTGCACCTGGCGATCGATCATCACCGGCTGCAGCTGGTCGGCCTGACCCCGGACGAGGTGGCGCGTCAGCTGCAGTTCCAGCTGGATGGCATGACCATCACCGAGCTGCGCGACGGTATTCGCCTGGTGCCCGCCGTGGGACGTGGGGCGCAGACCGACAGCGTCGATCTGCAGAGCCTGGAGATCCTCAACCGCGAGGGGCGGCGCATACCGCTGGCCCAGCTGGGCGAGCTGGAGACCGTCTTCGAGGAGCCGGTGATCCGGCGCATCGACCGCCAGCCGTTCCTTGCCGTCAACGCCGAGATCGAGGGCGCCCAGCCCAACGATGTGACCCAGGAGGTCTGGCAGGCGCTCGGCGATCTGCGTGAACGCCTGCCCGCCGGCTATCAGCTGCATATTGGCGGCTCGGTGGAGCAGTCGACCAAGGCGGAGGCCTCGATCCAGGCCCTGCAGCCGCTGATGGTGGTGTTGATGCTGATCTTCATCATGCTGCAGATGCGCTCCTTCGCCGGTACCTTTATCGTGATAGCGACGGCCCCGCTGGGGCTGATCGGAGCGGTGGCCGCACTGCTGCTGTTCAACCAGCCGTTCGGCTTCGTGGCTACCCTGGGGCTGATCGGGCTGGCGGGGATCCTGATGCGCAACACCCTCATTCTGACCCAGCAGGTGGCGGATAACGTCAGATCCGAGATGACGATGCGCGACGCCGTGGTGGAAGCCGCCGTGCAGCGGGCCCGCCCGGTGGTGTTGACTGCGCTGGCGGCGATATTCGCCTTTATCCCGCTGACCCTGGATAGCTTCTGGGGGCCGCTGGCCTATGTGCTGATCGGTGGCGTGGCCGTCGGCACCCTGATCACCCTGTTCTTCGTGCCGGCGCTCTATGCTCTGGGCTATCGCATTGCGCCGCACACCGACAAGGCGAGGTAAGATGAATCAACGAACAGCCATTGGATTGCTGACCGCCGTTACCGGCGTCGCGCTGCTTGTCGTCGTTTTGAACCACGGCACGCACCTCCCCGCTTACCGCTGGCCCTGGGAGGCGTTTCAGGGGCTGGTCTTCTCCTTCGCCTGGGGGCTTGGTGTGTCCCCGGTGCTTGCCTATCTGCTGGCTGCTCTGACGTTTGCTACCGTGTTTATCATCTGCTTTATCCCCGGCTACCAGGTGGCGCGCTGTTTCGAAAGGCGGAGCTAGTCGGTAACCTCGCCAAGGCGCCACCGCGCGGGAGAGTATCTCCATGCCATCACTACATCATCGAGGTCCAAGGCTGTTATGAAGAAGCTTACGCTCTTATCGATCGCTTCCCTTCTGCTTGTTGCTGGCTGTGCCTCCTCTCCGGAGGAGAGCGTGGACTCACGGGAGCAGCGGGCAGCCGCAGCGTCTTCCATGCATCACTATCGGTGCGAGAGCGGCACAACAATCGCCGCCGCTTATCCCGATAGCGACAGCGCGACGGTTCAGTACCAAGACGAGCGTTACCCAATGCGAATTGCGGTTTCCGCCAGCGGCGCACGCTATGTGGGCGGCGGGTTGGAGTGGTGGACCAAGGGCTCCGGGGCCGGTGCGGAGGGAATGCTGGTACGCCACCAGGAAGATGGCACCTCGGGGGAAATTCTCGAGCGCTGCACGGCGCGCTGACCACGGCCTCGGCTAGCCCGAGGCTGTAAAGACCAAGACCAGAAAGCCTCCGAGCCAATCACCTGGTTCGGGGGCTATTTCGTTCGGCGAACCTGTCGATATCGGTCTCATCACGCGTATCGCGGCGGCGTTGAACGTTGTGTCCTGCAGTCGGTGAGCGTACCGTCCGATGGGTCTCGAACACGTCGAGGCTGAGTCATCCTATGCAACCGGATTGCCGCCATGTTTCGCGCCCTCTTGCGCTATTTCGAAACCCGGGTGAACCCCTACCCCGAGGATCATCAGAGCACACCCCCCAGGGGGTTGTTCGCCTTTATCCTGCACTTCTCGCGGCCGGTGTTGCCGCTGCTGGTCGTGATGTCGCTGCTGACGGCGCTGGTCTCGGCGGCGGAGGTGTTCTTCTTCCACACCATGGGCGAACTGGTGGACTGGCTCTCCGGCGCCGAGCGTGCGGGCTTCTTCGCCGAGCATGGCTGGCGCCTGGCCGGGATGGCGGTGTTGGTGGTGATTGGCCTGCCGCTGTTGACCCTGCTGCAGTCGCTGGTGACCCAGCAGGGCATCTTCGGCAACTATCCGATGATCGGCCGCTGGCTGGCGCACCGCCATATGCTTGGCCAGAGCCTGGCCTTCTATCAGGACGAGTTCGCCGGCCGCGTCTCCCAGAAGGTGATGCAGACGGCGCTGGCGATCCGCGAGACGGTGATGAAGCTGATGGACCTGATGGTCTATGTGCTCGTCTACTTCAGCGGGGCGATGCTGCTGATGGGCAGCGCCGAGCCCTGGCTGATGTTGCCGTTGGTGGTGTGGCTGGCTGGCTATATCGCCATTATGTGGATCTTCGTACCGCGCCTGCGGGCGGTCTCCATGGCGCAGGCGGATGCCCGAGCGGTGATGACCGGGCGCATCGTCGACAGCTACAGCAATATCCAGACCATCAAGCTGTTTGCCGATACCCGTCGCGAGGAAGCGTACGCCCGGGGTGCCATGGAGGGTTTCATGGGCACCGTGTATCGGCAGATGCGCCTGGCCACCGGCCTGACCGTCAGCCTGACGGTGCTCAACTCACTGCTGTTGGCCGGGGTGGCGGCCATGGCCATCGGTGCCTGGTACCTGGAGGCGGTATCGCTGGGTGTCATCGCCGTGGCGATCGCCCTGGTGATGCGCATTCGCTTCATGTCCGACTGGATTCTCTGGGAGGTGGCCGGGCTGTTCGAGAATATCGGCACCGTGCAGGATGGCCTGAATACCATCGCCCAGGAGCCGACGGTCCGGGATGCGCCCGATGCCGGGATGCTGACGGTGCCGCGTGGCGAGATACGCTTCGAGGCCCTGCACTTCGGCTATGCGCGCCCGGATGGAGAAGACCAGCGAGTCTTCGATGGCCTCGACCTGACCATCGCCCCCGGCGAGAAAGTGGGGCTGATCGGTCGCTCCGGGGCCGGCAAGTCGACCCTGGCCAATCTTCTGCTGCGCTTCTTTGATCTGGAGGGCGGGCGCATCCTGATCGATGGCCAGCAAATCACCGATGTAACCCAGGAGTCGCTGCGCCGGCAGATCGGTATGGTGACCCAGGACACCTCGCTGCTGCACCGTTCGGTGCGCGACAACATTCGCTACGGCAGCCCCCAGGCTAGCGAGGAGCAGGTTCAGGAGGCGGTGCGTCGCGCCCATGCCGACACCTTCATCGATGAGCTGGTGGACCTTGAGGGGCGCCGCGGCCTGGATGCCCATGTGGGGGAGCGCGGGGTCAAGCTCTCCGGTGGCCAGCGTCAGCGTATCGCCATCGCCCGGGTGCTGCTCAAGAATGCCCCCATCCTGGTGCTCGACGAGGCCACCTCGGCGCTGGATTCCGAGGTGGAGGCGGCGATCCAGGAGCAGCTCTATACACTGATGGAGGGCAAGACGGTGATCGCTATCGCCCACCGGCTTTCGACCATCGCCATGCTCGACCGCCTGGTGGTGATCGACGAGGGTGAGATCGTCGAGAGCGGCAGCCACACGGAGCTGCTGGCCAAGGGCGGCCTCTATGCCGCCCTGTGGCGGCGGCAGTCCGGTGGTTTCATCGGAGTAGACGTGGAGAACGGCGATGGCACGGCCTGAGCGAGGTAGCATGACACTGGATTATCGATGGCTCCACGACATGGTTCGCAACCGCTTCGACTCTGACGAGGCCATGGAGGCCTTTCTTCCCAGGCCGCTGACGCCCGACGAGCTGAAACAGCTGGGGGATGACCGTTACCTTTCCGCCATGAGCCTGCGGGTGTTTCGGGCCGGCATGAAACACTCGGTGGTCGATGCCAGGTGGCCCGCCTTCGAGGACGCCTTCTGGGGGTTCGACCCCGAGAAGATGGTGCTGCTCACCCCGGAGCAGGTCGATGGGTACATGAACAACGAGCGCATCATCCGCCACCGGACCAAGCTGCAGACCATCCCCAGGAATGCGCAATTTATTCTGGATATTCGCCAGGAGCAGGGCACAAGCTTCGCCGAGTTCATCGCCGACTGGCCGAGTGCCGACATCATCGGGCTTTGGCGGCTACTGGCCAGGCGTGGCGCCCGCCTGGGGGGACGCTCGGCCGCCGGCTTTCTGCGCCTGATCGGCAAGGATACCTTCCTGCTGACCGGCGATGTGGTGGCGCGTCTGATCGCCGCCAATATCGTTGACCAATTCCCGACGAATCAGCGCGATCAGCAGCGGGTCCAGGAGGCCTTCAATGAGCTGCAGCAGGCTTCCGGAAGGCCGCTGTGCCAGCTCTCGGCCATGCTCTCGTTGACGATCAATCCCCGGTTCTAAGTCAGTTGGGAGCCTGATCACAACGGCTAACGATGTGGGCGTGATGCACAATGGTGCGTGATTGCTGGTATCTGCCTTGCTGGCGCGATAACGCCTGCTACGCCTATCTCAGTTGAGGCGGGCAAGTCACTAAAGCACGACAGGGGCATATGCAGCCGGGTTGAGCTACCGGCGTGCCGTTCGGCGCCTGCTGCGTTTCTAGCGCATGGGAGGAGTGAAGATGAGAACGATCGGGCTGATCGGCGGCATGAGCTGGGAATCGACCCAGACCTACTACCGGCTGATCAATCAGGGGGTGAAGGCGCAGCTGGGTGGGCTGCACTCCGCCCGGCTGGTGCTCTACAGCGTGGACTTTGCCGAGATCGAGGCGCTACAGCGCCGCGGTGACTGGGCGGCCACGGCGCAGATTCTCGGGGCGGCGGCTCGCTCTCTGGAGGCGGCCGGTGCCGACTTTCTGGTGCTCTGCACCAACACCATGCACATCGTCGCCTCCCAGATCGAACAGGCCGTGACGATTCCCTTGCTGCATATTGCCGATGCCACCGCCCAAGAACTTCACCGGCAGGGCGTGAGCCGGGTGGGGCTGCTGGGCACCCGCTTCACCATGGAACAGGCCTTCTACCGGGAGCGCCTGGAAGCGCAGGGCATTCAGGTGTTGATCCCTGATGCCGCTCAGCGCGAGCGGGTCCATGCCGTCATCTATGACGAGCTGTGTCGCGGCGAGATTCGAGAAGACTCGAAAGCCGCCTACCTGGAGGTCATTGCCTCGCTGGCCGGGCAGGGCGCCCAGGGCGTGATCCTCGGCTGCACGGAGATCGGGCTGTTGATTCAGGGCAACGACACCGAGGTTCCACTCTTCGATACCACCGAGATACACGCCGAACAGGCGGTGGAGGCAGCGCTTGCGACCAACCTCTACTTTGCAACCCCACAACAGCTCTCATAGGCTCTTCTTATGAATCCCCGGCAGGGAGCCAGGAAGGCATATCGCAGCACGCAAGGACTACCGCATGGATGGCTGCAAGTCGTCAGCATGCCCAGGTAGGGGCGGTAGCGTGCCTGGCGCCTTCGGCGCTTCATCCAAGAGGGCTGCGTACTCCAGCGAAGCCCTTGCCAGCTCTCACAGTAATAACCTGCCGCTCGAAGTCGATGTCACGCACACGTAGCCGACATGTTTCGATGAGACGCAGGCCTGAGCCGTACATCAGGGTGGCCATCAGGCATGGGGCCAGCCAGGTGGCTCAGGACTCGCATGACATCTTCATGGGAAAGCACCACAGGAAGCCGGCGAGGGCGCTTGGCACGCGAGAACTCTCCGATATCTCCCAAGGGTTGATCGAGGACGTGACGATAGAGGAATACGAGAGCATTCAGCGCCTGGTTCTGCGTGGCCGTCGCCACTCGGCGCTCCACCGCCAAATGCTCGAGAAAGGTGCGTACTTCTGCGCCACCCATGCCGGCAGGATGACGTACCCCATGGAAGCGAATGAAGAAGCGTATCCAGTAGCAATAGGTTTTCTCGGTGCGCGGGCTGTAGCGTTTCACCCGCATGGTAGTCCTGACCCGGTCCATCAGCTTCGGTGGCCTGCATTGCGTATCCACAAAACCTTCCTCTTGGGTTATGGATATGCATACAGTATTATTGATACTTGAAAAACGCGCAAGCACGCGAATTCTGCATAGGTAGCCAAATTATGCTTCAGACTTAGAAAAATCAATGATTTACCGATATAAAATCATGCTTGATAAGATTGTTGAACGCGCATGCTCGTTCAAGTCAATAAACGAGCGCGCTGTCTAATACCTGTTATATTTCAGAGGTTAAAGTTGGGAAGTCTAATGGAAGAGGATAAATATCAATTTCGAGAAAAGTCTCAGTATCTCAACTTTTTGATATTGAAGGATGAACTTCAGACCCTTGATTTGGTATTGTCTCAACACATAACTGAGTACAAAGACCTTCTGACAAAATTTCGTGCAACACGAAGCGTTTTCCTTGTACTAAATAATGTAAAAGATGCAGCGGATAGAGTGCAGTTAAAAGCCTCACGAGAGTTTATTAAGAAAACTAGAAGTCTTAAAAAGAGACTCGTTTTTGCGAATCATTTTCGTAATCGAGGTATTGGTCACCTAGATGGTACTTTGCTTAATCGCGCAGTGCAGTGGAGTCCGCAAATTTTTTATGAGAGCGCCAAAGAAAATGAGCTATACCGGCTTGTAGAATCGCACCGAGCAATAATTGAATCTTGTATTAACTCGTTTATTGATGCAGATGGCAATCAAAAAGTATTTGGTACAGAGATCGATCTAATGTATCAGCCGAATGCGAAACAGTTCTATTCATACTTGTCAGAAGTGGTGAATGAAGCGATTTCTTGGCTTTCTGCTGCTTTGACGATCACTTTAGGAGAGATAGATCACCACACTGATGAAGAGATCCAAGAGTTAGCGGCTATAGCAGGACAGACAAACTTTAATCTCAAGGAAAATGCGGAATATAGTTACTCAATAGAGGAGCATCGGGAAGTTCTCTCCAACACTATAAAGGCGTTAGAAGAACAAGGCACGGACCTGGAAACGATCGAGTTTATACGATCCAAATTTGAAATATAACAAGTCACGGAAGGCGGACGCGTGAAACGCGCCGCTTCGTTCAGCGTTATGTTTACTAGGAGTTACGATCTATGCCAGATTTTGGTGCGATATCAGCAGGGATAAGCTCAATAAAGGTCGCAATAGACATAGCTAAGGATCTCAAGGGAGCCACATCGGCGATAAAAGATGCTGAAGTAAAGCTGAAAATTGCAGAGCTTCTTGAAGCTATGTCTGAAGTTAAAGTTCAGCTAGTAGAGGCTCAAGATGAGAATCTCGAGTTAAAGCGGACCATAAAAGATCTCGAGTCAGCCTTGGCGAGGCAAGATGAAGTTGTTTTTCGAGATGGTTATTACTACCTAGCTGAAGCTCAAGAGGGAAAGCCGGAAGGCCCATTTTGCTCTAACTGCTACTCATCAAGCAATCGGCTTTCTTTACTCACTGAAGTTACTGGTACATTTCGTAGCTTTGGAAAGTACAAGTGCCCAGCGTGTGAGCAACGGTTTGGCCAATAAACATAACAATCGCAGGCACGGCGACGGCTTTTTCGTTCCGGCTTCGACTACACTACAAAACCGCGCGTGCTGCGGGCGTTAAACCAAATCACGCGACTAAGGAGTTGGTCGATTGAAACACAGTAGTCCCCCCAAATGGATTCTCGTAGTGGGTCTCGGTGCGATTATCCTGACATTCCTTTTATACGGATTATCTTTCGGTCCTCATCTCTCAAATAACCAGTCGACGTGGGCTGCATTTGGAGCATTCTTTGGTGGTCTTTTAAGCCCATTTTTAGCCTTTCTCGCTATCGTGATGCTGTACCACACACTCGTCACACAACTTTCGGAATTCAGAGCATCAGTGGCGCACTTGTCCAAGACAGCAGAAGTTGCGGCGCAAGATCTTGAGTTATCGAAAGGCCAGAACCTCGACAACGAAACACTGGCGGTATTGGCCAACGGAGAGAGGCAAGTATCAGAATTGCTAAACCAGATCGTTTCTAGGCGCGGAACCGATCCGGAAATCAGGATGTTTCACATGTGCTTGGAAGCCCGGCGCGCCGCTAATCCGTTGGCAAGAAGCGATAGCTACACTGAGTTCATCAGTATGGCCCGTGCCGAAGGTTCGGTTGTTTGGTCATACGCGTTCGCTTTGCATGAAATAGTGGATGGCATGGTTGCAGTGCTAAAGGATTATAGAGCCCGGCACTCGACACAGTTTTCACCAGCTATTCTCTATTACCAGAAGAGGCTGGTGGCTGTTGCTCAACTGCTGACTGATGCAGAGTTTATTTCCGATGATGAAAGAATAGAGATAGCTACTATGGCCGATCATCATGGGTAACTGGGCCAGTTTAACCAGGGGCTTCAGCCGACCGGTTTTCCGCTGCCGCTCCAAACCGGCGGCTGATCCCAGGCGTTAACCCCCCAAGGACGAGTATGAGCGTTAAATTAATATTCTCGGAATACTTTGAGATAGAAGAAAAAGAACTGGATGATCATGGTGCTCTGAACATATGTTTAACTTCAGACCTTCCGCTTTTTATTGACCCATTTCTGCTTTTTGCATCTGAAAAACCAGAATACAAAGAGCAGCATGACAAGATTGTATCTCACCTTATTTTGCTGAAAGGAATTGCAGTAAATGAAGGAATCAGTGCTAATGCTAATCTCTTCAAGTTTCCAGAAATAAAGCAGAACTGGCTCGGTCTCTGTAAATACGGGAATAACGGCAAAGGCCTGGGGGCCAAATTTGCCAAGGATATTATTTCTGCTTTTAATGGGTTCTATTCAAATTTTGGTGAAGAGACGATTTCATCGGCTACGCATATCGAGAAGCTAACTCTTGTTGGCGCTGGAATTGGAAAAGACTTTATTAGTGATTTTGCCACTAATTTAATGCTCGAATATCTCCTTGAGTATACTCAGGACTTTGCAAGGAAATCCTTGAAGCCTCACCAGAGAAAGGTTTTTAGCGTTAGGTGTTCTTATGACGATAACCTGATGATATGGAAACCTAAGGAATATGAGCTTCCATACTTCTATCTCGAGGAAAATGGGGATTTTATACTACTAACTCCTCTAGACATACTTACAAAAGATGAATCGTTTATATGTCATAGCGAATTGTCGGTAAATTTTAGAACAATTGCTAACTCTATTGGTAATGCAGCATTACGTAATTCTGTAAACTCCTATTTTCATAAAGCACTGCCAATATCGCCAAAGAAAAAAGATATCGAACATGCAGTATCTAAAACAATAAATGCGTTCCCAGAAATTCTAGACTATTACATAAAGCAAAAAGAAGACAAGAAAGACCAGTCTAAGAAGCTATCAAAAGAAAAGATCGACAAGATACGTAGCGAGCTAATAAATACGCTTTCACTTTTCTGCGAAAACCTACTTGAGTCGAGTGATTTCTTTGAAGTTAAACCCAATAGCTATGAGGAAGCGCTAAAAAGGGCGAATTTCTTGAAGGACAACATAGAAAATAATGATGGCTATAGGATTTTCTATCAAAAAGGAAAGCCTATTGCTTCAGAAGACACTATTCAGCGCGTTTTTAGACTAACTTGGTACGCATCACCATATGACGTGAACTCTGAAGTAAACAACGGTAGAGGTCCTGCTGATTATAAGGTTTCTTTCGGTTGTGGTGACTCAACAATAATTGAGTTTAAGCTGGCTAGATCATCATCATTGAAAAATAATCTTAAAAATCAAACCGAGATCTACAAGAAAGCTTCGAAATCCATCTCAGATATTAAAGTTATTCTTTGCTACTCAAAACCTGAGATTGCGAAAGTGGATAGAATATTAAAAGGTATGGGGCAGCAAGGGGCTGAAAATATAGTGATAATTGATGCTTCACCGAAAGCATCAGCCTCAAAGGTCATATAGGGTTAACAAGGCGCTGCTTTCGGATAAGTTTTCCGCTACGCTTCAAACTTGCCGTAGAGCGTGGCGTTATGCCATCAGAAAGGAGCAAGATATGCGAATATTAACCTATACCGCCTTTGTGTCGCTCGACGGCGTTGTCGACTCTCCTGGCGGGGGGCTTTCTGAGACTCACAGCGCTGCGGGTTGGACTCACAAGGACATCGAGTTCCTTGAGGAGGCTTACAAACTCAAAGGTCGGGAGATGAGGGAGGCCACGGCGCTTCTGTTCGGCAGGAAGAGCTACGAGAGTTTCGCGCCAGTCTGGCCGGAAGTGGCGGAGTTTGCCAGCTACAAGGAGATGCCGAAATATGTTGTCTCCTCCACGCTGAACGACAACGACCTGGTTGACAACTGGGGCGAGACCACCATTCTGCGCTCGCTTGACGAGGTCGCGAAGATTAAGGCGGCCGAAGGCGGGCCGATCTTCATCCATGGTAGTGCCAGCCTCGCACGAAACCTCGCCGACGCGGGACTGCTCGACCGCTACTATCTTCTGGTGTTTCCAGTGCTTCTCGGCGCAGGCAAGCGCATGTTCAGCGATGCCGACGAGAAGAAACAGCCGCTTAAGCTTGTTGAGAGTGAGTCCTATGCGAACGGGATTCAGAAGCTCGTGTACGAGTTCGTACGATGAGGCCGCCATCGGTCCTGGAAGAGCTCGCTATCAGGATTCGGGCCCGGCATAACTAATCGCTCAACGCGACCTCGCTTCTCGCGGCGCTTTAGCTCAGGGGTTAAGATGAGAAAGAGTAATGAATATTAGAGAAGCAACTAAAGAAGACTGGGATTCAATATGGCCAATATTCCATGAAATAATTTTGGCCGGTGAGACATATGCATACGAAATGAATACAACCAAAGAACAGGCTGAGGAAATTTGGCTAGATGCTCCGCGCAAGACCTATGTATTTGAAGAAAATGACAATATATTAGGTACGTATTATTTAAAAACGAATCAAGCCGGCCCTGGTGATCATGTTTGTAATTGTGGCTATATGGTTTCTTCGCGGGCAAGAGGCAAAGGGCTAGCTACATCTATGTGTGAGCACTCTCAAAAAATAGCACTAGAGCTGGGTTATAAAGCGATGCAGTTTAATTTTGTAGCATCAAGCAATGAAGGTGCTGTTCGTTTATGGGGAAAGTTAGGCTTCGAAATAGTTGGTCGTTTACCAAAAGCATTTAATCATCCAGCACAAGGCTATGTAGATGCATTGGTAATGTATAAATGGTTGCAAGCATAACGAGGGCAGTCAGCAGGACACGCAAAACGTGCCTCTGCTGGCGGCGTTAAATGCCAGTGATAGCCAGATCCAGTGCCCCATCAAGCCTTCAACTCAGGGGTTGGCATGCCGACAGTATCCGATACCGAGCGACTGACTCTTCGGCATTTCGCGCACGTGGATGCCGACTTTATTGTGCGGCTGCTGAATGAGCCTTCGTTCATTCGCCATATCGCCGACAAGCAGGTTCGCACCCGGGAGGAGGCCGTTCGCTACCTCGATCGTGGCCCGATGGCGAGCTACCGCACCCATGGCTTCGGTCTAAACCTGGTGCAGCTGAAAGGCGAGGGCACGCCGATCGGCATGTGTGGCCTGGTGAAACGGGACGAACTGGAGAGGCCCGATCTCGGCTATGCGTTCCTGCCCGAGTTCTGCGGTCAGGGCTACGCCTTCGAGGCCGCGACCGCTGTGCTCGAGCATGGCATGATAGCGCACGCGCTTGAGTCGGTGTTGGCGGTGACGCTGCCGGACAACGCTCGCTCCAACCGCCTGTTGCGCGCACTGGGCTTTCGTGCCCGGGGAAGCGTGTGGCTCTACGGGGCACGGAACAACCTCTACGAGTATCGTCGCTAGCCGCGGCGTGGCCCTGACGGGTGGGCGCTTTCCTCATTCGAGGCGCTGTGACACCATCGCCGCTTTCGTCGTTTGGAGTCAAAGTGTCGTGATCGTTCGTGATCGCCCCGGAGCGTTCAGGCTGATGCTGGCCTGGAAGGGCTCGGTGGTGCCCCATACCCTGCCGCATATCCTGCTGGCCGGTCTCTTCGCCGCCGCCATCACCTGGGTCGCTCGCCATCACTATCTTGAAGGCATCGTTCAGCACACGCTGCTGCCGTTTACCTTGATGGGCATCGTGCTGTCGATCCTTCTGAGCGTGCGCAACACGGCGACCTACAACCGCTGGTGGGAGGCGCGCCAGCAGTGGGGGCGCATGGTCGTCGAGATGCGCAGCCTGGTTCGGGTCGGCGGCATCTACCTGAGCTCGGAGCGTCGCCGGGAACTGATGATACGCGCGCTGGCCCATGCTCACCTGCTGCGCGGGCAGTTGCGCGAGGAGGAGGTGCGCGCAGACCTGCCGGCCTCGCTCTCCGCTGACCTTGTCGACCGGGCGCTGAGCCTGCGCAATCCCGCGGCCTTCATGCTGCAGCGGGCCGGCGACGTGGTGGCCGAGGCGCGACGAGCAGGAGAGATCGACTCGGTGGCCGCGGCCGCGATCGATGATCACCTGCACGGCATGGCCGAGATCCAGGCCGCCTCGGAGCGTATCGCTCAGACACCGCTACCGTTTGCTTATACGCTGCTCGCGCACCGTACCGCCTACGTTTACTGCTACCTGCTGCCGTTCGGATTGGTGTCGGGCGTCGGCTGGTTCACCCCGGTGTTCACCGCCATCGTCGCCTACACTTTCTTCGGGCTCGACCGCCTCTCGGAGCAGATGGAGTTTCCTTTCGGCCGCGAGGCCAATGACCTGCCGCTGGACGCCATCTGCCGAGTGCACGAGATCAGCGTGGCCGAGGCGCTGGGCGATCCGGCGCCCGAGCCGCTGCAGCCGGTGGCGTTCGAGCTGCAGTAGGTCGCGCGGGGCCTAGCCGCTAGACAGTTATCGGCTCAGGTGCCGAAATAGAGAAATTAATCTGATAAAACATATGAAAAAGCGGTGTTGTCGCCTTCGGCTGGGACAGACTGCTGTGCAGTCCGCGCCAAACCTTGGCGCAACCCACCCAAAACCGAAGCCCCCGAGCTAAATCAATGGCTCGGGGGCTTTTTCGTTCTGTTGTGTCAGTTACCTGGCGGCGAGGGCTACACCCACCTTGGAGCGGTTAGGGCGGCCGATGGTCTGGGTGATCCAGGTGCCGGTGTTGGCCAGGGCGTCGAGGTCGATGCCGGTCTCGATGCCGAGGCCGTTGAGCAGGTAGACCACGTCTTCGCTTGCCACATTGCCGGAGGCGCCCTTGGCGTAGGGGCAGCCGCCGAGGCCGGCCACGGAGCTGTCCACCACCGCAATGCCTTCCTCGAGCACGGCGTAGAGATTGGCGAGCGCCTGACCATAGGTGTCGTGGAAGTGGGCGGCGAGCTTCTCCATGGGTACGTCGCGGCTGACCGCCTCGAGCATGCGCTTGGCAGTGAGCGGGGTGCCGGTGCCGATGGTGTCGCCGAGCGAGACCTCGTAGCAGCCCATGTCATACAGTGCCTTGCTTACTTCGGCGACCTTGGCGGGGGCGATCTCACCCTCGTAGGGGCAGCCCAGCACACAGGAGACGTAGCCGCGGACCCGCACTCCGGCTTCTCGTGCGCGTTCGAGCACCGGCTCGAAGCGGGCCAGAGACTCGGCCACCGAGCAGTTGATGTTCTTCTGGGAGAAGGCCTCGGATGCGGCGCCGAATACGGCAACCTCCTCGACGCCACACTCGAGTGCCGCTTCCAGTCCCTTGAGGTTGGGGGTGAGCGCCGCGTAGGTGACGCCATTGTGGCGCTTTAGGCCGGTCATCACTTCGCGATGGTCGGCCATCTGTGGCACCCACTTGGGGGAGACGAAGCTGGCCGCCTCGATATAGCGGATGCCGGCCGCGCCCAGGCGGTCGATCAGTTCGAGCTTGGTGTCGGTCGCGATCGGCGTCGACTCGTTCTGCAGTCCATCGCGGGGGCCGACCTCGACCAGGCGTACCTGCTTGGGGAATGTCATGAATTCTCTCCTGTCTTGCCGACGTGCCGATAAGGTGCCTATGGGTCGCGGCTTGCCCGGCGACAGGTCAACGAGGGGGCGCTGTGAACCCTTCCCTGGGCGCTACCGATGCCATCCATGGCATAGGACCCCCTCTGCGACCTGTCCCCGGCGCCGCTCAGCCTGGCGGGCTGTCACTCTTCGGGTGCGAACTCGAGCAGCACGTCGCCCTGGCCGACGGTGTCACCGGCGGCGAAGTGGAAGCTCTCCACATGGCCGTCGGCAGGGGCGGCCATGGTGTGCTCCATCTTCATGGCTTCCATCACCATCAGCGGCATGCCTTTCTCGACCTTCTGGCCCGGCTCCACCAGCAGCGCCACCACGGTGCCGTGCATCGGAGCGGTGAGGGTGGACTCCGTCTCATGCTGACCATGGTCGATGGCATCGATGCGCCGCCAGAACAGGCGAGTCTCGCCGCTGCTGTCGGCCATTACCACCACGCCGTTGTCGGCCAGGCGGGCCTGCAGACGACGACGGTGCCCATCCAGAGTGACCGCCACGGCGTCGCCTTCCAGGTGCTGGATGCGTGCGGTCAGCGTGCGTTCGCCGATCACCAGCTGCCAGGGGCCGGAGGCGGCCTCGCGACGGCCCTCGACCACCACTACCTCCTCGGCATCCGGTGCCTGGGCGCGGCTGAGGTCGTGGCCGGTGGCGCACAGGGCGATGCGGATGGTGTTGGGTGCGTTCAGGCGGAAGCCGTCATGACGATCCCAGGGGGAGTCGCTCTCGCACTCCCGGGAGAGCTGCTTGAGGCCGATCAGGGCCGCCGAGGCATAGGCTTCGGTGGTGATCTCACGCGGCGCGAACAGGCTCTCCTCGTGCTTCTCGATAAAGCGTGTATCGAGATCGCAGCCCTTGAAGGCCGGGTGGGTGGCCAGGCGCTGCAGGAAGGCGCGGTTGGTCACCACCCCTTGCACGTCCAGTGCGGCCAGCGCGCGGTTGAGGGTGGCGAGTGCCTGGTCGCGGTCGCCGCCGTGCACGATCAGCTTGGCGAGCATGGGGTCGTAGTGCATGGAGATGGCATCGCCGCTCTCCACGCCGCTGTCCAGGCGCACCTTGTCGGCATCCAGCCCCGCGCCCTCGAGGTCCAGGGCGAAGCGGGTCAGGGTGCCGGTGGCGGGCAGGAAGTCCTGCTCCGGGTCCTCGGCGTAGAGGCGTGCCTCGAAGCTATGGCCGGTGAGGGTCAGCTCTTCCTGAGCGAGAGGGAGGCGCTCGCCCATGGCCACGCGCAGCTGCCACTCCACCAGGTCCTGGCCGGTGATCATCTCGGTAACCGGGTGCTCCACCTGCAGGCGGGTGTTCATCTCCATGAAGAAGAACGAGCCGTCAACGTCGAGCAGGAACTCCACAGTGCCGGCGCCCACGTAGCCAATCTCCTTGGCGGCACGCACGGCGGCCTCGCCCATCTCGCGGCGAAGCTCGGCGCTCATGCCCGGCGCGGGCGCCTCCTCGAGTACCTTCTGGTGGCGGCGCTGCACGGAGCAGTCGCGCTCGAACAGATAGACACCGTTGCCGTGGCTGTCGCAGAAGACCTGCACCTCGACGTGGCGTGGCTGGGTCAGGTATTTCTCGATCAGCATGCGCTGGTCGCCGAAGGCGGCCTGGGATTCACGGCGGCAGCCATCCAGGGCGGCCTGGAAGCCGTCGCTGGACTCGACCACTCGCATGCCCTTGCCACCACCGCCGGCGCTGGCCTTGAGCAGCACCGGATAGCCGATCTTGTCGGCCTCGGCCTTGAGCAGGGCGTCGTCCTGGTCGTCGCCGTGGTAGCCCGGCACCAGCGGTACGCCGGCGTCATGCATGCGCGCCTTGGCGGCGGACTTGTCGCCCATGGCGGCGATGGCGGAGGCGGGCGGGCCGACGAAGGTGATGCCGGCCTGGTCGAGGGCGTCCACGAAGGGGCCGTTCTCGGAGAGGAAGCCGTAGCCGGGGTGGATGGCGCCGGCGCCGGTGCGCCTGGCCGCCTCGATCACCGCTTCCACCTTGAGGTAGCTGTCGCGAGCGGCGGCCGGACCCAGGCGCACGGCCTCGTCGGCCTCACGCACATGGCGGGCATTGGCATCGGCATCGGAGTAGACGGCGACGGTGCGCAGCCCCATGGCGCGCGCGGTGCGCATCACCCGGCAGGCGATCTCGCCGCGGTTGGCGATCAGTACCGTATCGAACTTCTTCATTTCTGTGGTCATGAGCGGGGCTCCGCGGCACGGGGGTTCTGTTCTTTGGAAACAGGTTCTTCGGAAGCAGAGGGTTGCGTCCAGGCGGGGCGACGCTTCTCGAAGAAGCTGGCAAGGCCTTCCTGTCCCTCTTCGCTGACGCGCAGCTCGCTGATCACCCGGCAGGTATGTTCCCGGGTGGCATCGCTGTCGGGCTCGCGGGCGACATCGGCGAGCAGCGCCTTGGTGGCGCGCTGGGCCTGGGGCGAGCCGGCCAGCAGGATCTCGAGCATTGCCTCCACGGCCTCGTCGAGTTCGTCGTGGGGGGCGATGCGATGGGCCAGGCCGAGTGCCAGGGCAGTGGGGGCATCGATGACCTCGGCGGTCAGCGCATAGCGGCGCATCTGACGAGGGCCGATGGCACGCTGCACATAGGGGCTGATCACCGCCGGTGACAGGCCGATCTTGACCTCGGAGAGGCAGAACTTGACCTTCTCGGAGGCGACGACCAGGTCACAGCAGGCGGCCAGGCCCACGGCGCCACCGAAGGCGGCTCCCTGCATGCGGCAGAGCGTGGGGCAGGGCAGCGTGTCGAGGCCGTGCATCAACGCCGAGAGCTTGCGCGAGTCGGCGAGGTTGCCCTCGAAGTCGTACTCGACCATGCGCTTCATCCAGCCCAGGTCGGCGCCGGCGGAGAAGCTCTTGCCCTCGGAGCCCAGCACCACCACGCGCACCTCACCCTTGCTGGCGGCCTCGTGGAGACGCTCCAGGTGGGCGTTGAGCTCGGCGATCAGGCTGTCATCGAAGGCGTTGTGGATCTCGGGGCGTTCCAGCGTCAGCCAGGCGACACCGCGCTGATCGACGTCCAGTCTTGAGTAGGAGGGGGTAGCTGACATAGCAATTGTCTCTGCGTTGGGTGTAGGAGCTCGACTTGTCGGGCGAATGACGCGAAGGCGTCCAGGTTGGCCGCAGAGCGGCGGTTCGCGCGATACATCGCGCTCCTACCACCTCCCTTGCATGGCAAGGAAGATCACATCCGGAACACGCCGAACTTGGTCTCTTCGACCTCGGCATTCATGGCGGCGGCAAGTGACAGGCCGAGCACATCGCGGGTCTGGGCCGGGTCGATGACGCCGTCGTCCCACAGCCGAGCGCTGGCGTAGTAGGGGTGGCCCTGGTGCTCGTACTGCTCGCGGGTGGGCCGCTTGAACGCCTCTTCCTCTTCCGGGGACCACTGCTTGCCTTCGCGTTCGATCTGCTCGCGCTTGACCTGAGCCAGCACGCCGGCGGCCTGCTCGCCGCCCATCACGGAAATTCGCGCATTCGGCCACATGAACAGCAGGTTGGGGTCGTAGGCGCGGCCGCACATGCCGTAGTTGCCGGCGCCGAAGCTGCCGCCGATCAGCACGGTGAACTTGGGCACCTTGGCGCAGGCCACCGCGGTGACCAGCTTGGCGCCGTGCTTGGCGATACCCTCATGCTCGTACTTCGAGCCGACCATAAAGCCGGTGATATTTTGGAGGAAAATTAAGGGGATTTTCCTCTGCGCACACAGCTCGATGAAGTGGGCGCCCTTGACCGCGGACTCCGAGAAGAGCACGCCGTTGTTGGCCACGATGCCCACCGGATGGCCGTGAATATGCGCGAAGCCGGTGACCAGGGTGTCGCCGTAGTAGCGCTTGAACTCGTCGAAGTCGGAGTCGTCGACGATGCGCGCGATCACCTCACGCACGTCATAGGGCTTCTTGAGATCGGTGCCGACGATGCCGTAGAGCTCGCCGGGGTCGAGGCGCGGGGCCTTGGGCTCCTGCATCTTCAGCTGGCCGCGCTTCTGCCAGTTGAGGCGCGACACGCTGGCTCGGGCCAGCTGCAGGGCGTGAGCGTCGTTCTCGGCGTAGTGGTCGGCCACGCCGCTCTTCTTGGCGTGCACATCGGCGCCGCCCAGGTCTTCGGCGCTGATGCTCTCGCCGGTCGCGGCCTTCACCAGCGGCGGACCGCCGAGGAAGATGGTGCCCTGTTCGCGCACGATGATCGACTCATCGGCCATGGCCGGTACATAGGCGCCGCCGGCGGTGCACGAGCCCATTACCACGGCGATCTGCGGGATGCCCTCGGCGGAGAGAGTCGCCTGGTTGTAGAAGATGCGGCCGAAGTGGTCGCGATCCGGGAAGACCTCGTCCTGGCGGGGCAGGAAGGCGCCGCCGGAGTCGACCAGGTAGATGCACGGCAGACGATGCTTGCGGGCGATCTCCTGGGCGCGCAGATGCTTCTTCACGGTGAGGGGGAAGTAGGTGCCGCCCTTGACGGTGGCGTCGTTGGCGACGATCACGCACTCCACGCCGGAGACGCGGCCGATGCCGGTGACCACGCCGGCGGCGGGCACCGCGGAGTCGTAGACCTCGTGGGCGGCCAGCGCCGAGAACTCGAGGAAGGGCGAGCCCTCGTCGACCAGGTGGTCGATACGGTCGCGCACGAACAGCTTGCCGCGGCTCTCGTGACGGGCGCGAGCCTTCTCGCCGCCGCCCTGGGCGATGGCGGCGGTGAGCTCACGCAGCTTCATCACCTCATCACGCATCGCCGTCTCGTTGGCCTGGAAGCCTTCGCTGCGCGGATTGATCTGGGTTTGCAGGATGCTCATAGCGAATCCTTGAAGACGTTTACCAAGGGAGGTAGGAGCGGGATTTATCCCGCGATGTTGAGCATCGCTCGATGAACCATCGCCCGATAAATCGGGCTCCTACACAGTGTCGGCGGTGGTTAGGCAGATTCGTTGAACAGCTCGCGGCCGATCAGCATGCGGCGGATCTCGCTGGTGCCGGCGCCGATCTCGTAGAGCTTGGCGTCGCGCAGCAGGCGGCCGGTGGGGTATTCGTTGATGTAGCCGTTACCGCCGAGCAGCTGGATGGCATCCAGTGCCACCTGGGTGGCCTTCTCGGCGCAGTAGAGGATGACGCCGGCGGCGTCCTTGCGGGAGGTCTGGCCACGGTCGCAGCCAGCCGCCACGGCGTAGAGATAGGCACGGCAGGCGTTGAGGGTGGTGTACATGTCCGCCACCTTGCCCTGCACCAGCTGGAATTCGCCGATGGACTGGCCGAACTGCTTACGCTCATGGATATAGGGCACCACGATATCCATGGCGGCCTGCATGATGCCGATGGGGCCGGCGGCGAGCACGGTGCGCTCGTAGTCCAGGCCGCTCATCAGTACGCGCACGCCCTTGCCGACCTCGCCGAGCACGTTCTCTGCCGGTACCTCGCAGTCCTGGAACACCAGCTCGCAGGTGTTGGAGCCGCGCATGCCGAGCTTGTCGAGCTTCTGGGCGGTGGAGAAGCCGGGCATGTCCTTCTCGATGATAAAGGCGGTGATGCCCTTGGAGCCGGCATCCGGGTCGGTCTTGGCATACACCACCAGAACGTCGGCATCGGGGCCGTTGGTGATCCACATCTTGTTGCCGTTGAGGATGTACTTGTCGCCATCCTGGCGGGCACGCAGCTTCATGGAGACCACGTCGGAACCGGCGCCCGGCTCGGACATGGCCAGCGCGCCGATATGTTCGCCACTCATCAGCTTGGGCAGGTACTTGGCCTTCTGCTCCGCATTGGCATTGATCTTGAGCTGGTTGACGCAGAGGTTGGAGTGGGCGCCGTAGGAGAGGCCAACCGAGGCGCTGGCCCGGGAGATCTCCTCCATGGCGATGCAGTGGGCCAGGTAGCCCATGCCGGTGCCGCCATCCTCGTCCGAGACGGTGATGCCGAGCAGGCCCATGTCGCCGAACTTCTGCCAGAGATCGTTGGGGAATTCATTCTTCTCGTCGATCTCGGCGGCACGCGGGGCGATCTCGTCGCGCGCGAAGGCATTGACCTGTTCGCGCAGCATGTTGAGTTCTTCGTCGAGGCCGAAGTCGAGGGGCTTGAAGGGCGTGTGCATGGGGGAACTCCCGTTCTTGTCTGAGTTGTGGCGTCTGGCGCTGGGGTAGGGAGACGCGCACAACGGGCCATATCGGGTGATAACACCGTATATGGTCCAAGACTAGGGCAGGTTTACGTTAACGTAAAGTGCACCTTGTGGCTTGTACGACGAATGTCCAATCCAGCTTACGCGTCGCTGCGGAAGAACAGCCGCTGGCCGTTGACATCGAAATCGCCGATGGCGTTATGACCCTCCCCAGAGAGTAGCTACTCATGCCACTGTCCGGCCAGGTCGTGCCTGGAGTGGGGGTGTTGGAAGGGGTAAAGGGAGCGGCCCAAATGACATAGACCTTAGTCTAAGGTTGGTGCCATGCAAGCTTGGTGACAGCTTGGCCCTCTAGAGTCACGTTGCCGGGCGATGCCCGAGCTGAATCTAACCGGTTTTCATCTAACTGATTTTTATCTAACAACGTAGGGTACACACGCCATGTTCGATCGCTTCCTTCCCAAGCCCCTGATGGCAGGCGCCGCGGCAGCCATGCTGGCCTCTCTGGCGATGACCGCTCCGGTGGCCGCCGATGATTACCCGGACCGTCCTGTCGACCTGGTGGTGGGCTTCGGTACCGGGGGCAGTGCCGATCGCATGACCCGGGCCGTCTCCACCTATCTGGCCGAGGAGCTCGGTGTGCCGGTAAAGGTCACCAACCGCCCCGGCGCTGGCACCCAGGTATCGGCGAACTATATTCTGTCGCGCCCGGACGACGGCTATACCGTCTACGCCTCCACTTTTGCCCCCTACCTGACCAACACCATTCTTACCGGAGGGGCCCAGTACGGCATCGAGGACTTCTCCTTCATCAACTTCCAGTGGTTCGACCTGGACCTGATCGCTGCGAACAAGGACAGCGGCTTCGAGGACCTGCCGTCGTTGCTGGAGGCGATCCGCGATAACCCCGGCGAGATTCGGGCCTCGGTGGTACAGGGTTCCGCCGGCCATCTGATGGTGCGCCTGCTGCTGGATGAGGCGGGCATTCCCCAGGAGAACCTCAACCTGGTGACCTACAACAGCGGCGGCGAGGCTCGTTCCGCGGTGGCCGGCGGCCAGGTCCACTTCACCTCCATCAGTGCGCAGGGCAGCGAAGGGATCCGTGAGTTCCTGACCCCGCTGGCCATCGTCAACGATGAGCGCATCGAGCAGTGGGACGCGCCGACCATCAACGAGGCGCTCGACCCCATGGATATCGAGGTGCCGGTGTTGCAGGGCTCCATGCGCGGCTTCGCGGTGACCGCCGAGACCGAGCGTCAGTACCCGGAGCGCTACGCGATCCTCTCCGAGGCGATCCAGAATACCCTGGCTCGCAAGGAGGTTCAGGAGCAGCTTGAAGCTGGCGATATTGGTGGCGTCTGGGTGGGGCCCGAGCGCTCCAATGAGCTGATGCGTACGAACTTCGAGGTCTTCGAGGCCTACGCCGACCTGCTCAACTGATCCTTCCCGCATGATGCACCCCCGGCGATTCCGCCGGGGGTGCCTGGAGTTTTCTCATGTCCACCAACAAGCGCGACTATGGGGACCTGCTCGTCCTCATGGCCCTGGCAGCTTTTACCCTTTGGTATCTGCTGGATGCCATCCGGGTCTCCTCGGCCATCCAGAACCTGTTGCTGATCCTGCCTCTCTCCCTGGTGGTGCTGGCCATCGTGGCCCTGGAGGTAGGAGTGCGCCTGAAGAAGGGCACCCTGCTGGTCCGCGAGGAGAGCGAGGGTGAGCCGCTGCACCATACCCTGCCGGTAGTGGGGCTGTTCGCCGTCTATGTGCTGTCGCTGCAGAGCCTGGGGTTCGATGTGGCCACGGTGCTGTTTATCGCGGCCTTCCTGGTCCTCAAGGGCGAACGTAACTGGCCACTGCTGGGCGGCTATAGCCTGGCCTTCGGCTTCGGCGTGGCACTCTTCTTCTCGCAGATGCTGCCCTATCCCATGCATATGCTGATCCTTCCGGGCTAAGGGAGTCACACCATGATCGATTTTGTCGCCGTCGAGCAGGGACTGGCCCTGCTCTTCTCGAGCTTTTCCCCCTGGATGGTGGTGCTGCCCGGTATCGTTATCGGGCTGATCTTCGGCGCCACCCCGGGGCTGCAGATCTCCATGGCCATGGCGATCTTCCTTCCCATGACCCTGTACATGGATTTCGTCCAGGCGATGCTGTTCCTGACCGCCATCTTTACTGGGGGCTCATTCGGTAGTGGCATCCCGGCGATCCTGATGAATATTCCCGGCACCTCCTCGGCCATCGCCACCGCCTTCGACGGCTACCCCATGTCGCGCCAGGGCAAGCACAACCAGGCACTTGGGATTGCCCTGGTGTCGTCCGTGCTCGGTACGCTGATGGGCTATCTGATTCTCTTCGTGATGATCCAGCCGCTGTCCCTGATGGTGCTCAAGCTGGGGCCTGCGGAGATGTTCGCGGTGATCCTGTGGGGCATGACGCTGATCGCCAGCCTGAAGGGCGAGCAGGTGCTCAAGGGGTTGATGGCCGGCTTCGTGGGCCTGCTGATCGGTACGATCGGCTTCAACGAGCTGGGCATGGCGCGGGGCACCATGGGACAGACCTACCTGCTCGACGGGGTGCCGGTGATTCCGGCCATGATGGGCATGTTCGCCGCCTCCGAGCTGTTCAAGCTGGCCAACAAGGACTTTATCGTCGAATCCAAGGCTTCCCGGAAGGTCAAGGTCTCGGGAATCTTCGAGGGCTTCAAGCTGGCCGTTCGCTACCCCTGGGTGATGATCCGCGGTGGCCTGATCGGGGTCTTCGTGGGGGCGGTGCCCGGGGTAGGCTCCTCTGTCTCCAACCTGCTCTCCTACGTGGAGACCCAGCGCCGCGACGAGGACCCGGACTCCTTCGGCAAGGGCAACCCCAAGGGCGTGGTGGCCTCGGAGTCGGCCAACAGCACTTCTGAGGCGGGCTCCATGGCCACTCTGCTGGCCCTGGGCATTCCCGGTGGCGGGGCCACGGCGGTGATGCTGGCGGCCTTCGCCATGCATAACATCACCGGCGGTCCGCAGTTTATCCGCCAGCAGACCGATGTGGTCTATGCCATCATCTTCGCCAACTTCGCTCAGGTGTTCCTGCTGCTCGTCATCGGGCTGCTGTTCATCCCGCTGCTGGCCAATATCATCAAGGTGCCGATGCGCTACCTGATCCCTTCGGTGCTGGTGCTGGCGGTGATGGGCTCCTTCGGGCTCACCGGCAACATGACCGGGCCGGTAACGGTACTGGTGTTCGCGGTGGTCGGCTGGATCTTTCGCCACTACGGCTATTCGGTGCCGGCGGCGGTGATCGGCATGCTGCTGGGGGCCATGGCGGAGAAGTCCCTGCTGCACTCCTACCAGATCAGCGGTGGTGATCTGAGTTATGTGCTGGAGCGCCCGGTGACCCTGCTTATCCTGGCGCTGCTGCTGGTGTCGTTGTTCGGCAAGCGCTTGCTGGGCCTGGTCAGGGGACGCAAGCAGGCCGCGAGTGCCTGAGCCGTGCTCGAACGCACCCTGGTGACGCTGCTGATCGGCGGCCTGGGAGGCGGCCTGGCCACCCTGGCCGCCTTGCCCCTGGCGTGGATGCTGGGGCCGCTGTTCCTGGTGCTGGCGGCTTCCCTGGCCGGAGCGCGTGCGGGTATCGACCCGCGTCTGCATCGCGGCGCCATCGCCATGCTCGGCCTGTTTATCGGCAATCGCATCGACCTGAGCGAGCTGTCCCATCTGCTGGAGTGGTACCCCAGCGTGCTGGCCATGCTCGGCTACATGGGGCTCGTGCTGCTGGGCGGTCGCTGGCTCTTCACACGTAGCGGCATGAGTCGGCTCAGCGCACTGTTCTGCGCCTTTCCAGGCAGCATGAACGGGGCCGTTATCCTCGCCGACCGTCTCGGCGCCGATACACGCTGGATCGCCATCACCCATGCCATCCGCCTGGTGATGGTGGTGGCATCCGCCGCCCTGCTGACCAGCCATCTTGCTGGCGGGGTGGTTCTGGGAGAGGGCAGTGGCCTCCACTGGGCAGATCTCTACCTGCTAGCGCTGGCTCCCGCCTGTGCCTGGCTGGGGCGACAGCTGCGTCTGCCGATCCCCGAGTTCCTGGGGCCCATCGCCGTGGGCGCGGCCATGGCGAGCCTTGGCCATGGGCTACTCTTGCCGGATCCGTTGCTGATCCTGACCTTTCTGACGCTAGGCTGCTCGATAGGCTCGCGTTTCTCGGGTACTGACTGGTCGCAGCTGCTTCAGGTAGGGCGTTATGGACTGGCGTTCGGGGCCTACGCGGTGTTGATGGCCCTGATTACGGCCTGGGGAGTGTCGAGCCTGACGGAGCTCCCTTTCGCGGCGATACTGCTGGCACTATTGCCCGGCGGCGTCGGCGAAATGACCGTGATCGCCGTGGCGCTGAAGATCGACCCGGTGTATGTGGTCAGCCACCATGTGCTGCGCCTGCTGTTGCTGATTCTGCTCACTCCTCCGCTGATCGCATGGCTACGTCGGCGCCGCTCCGTGGTGGAAAGGTGACGCTCACGGTGAGTCCTTCGCCTGTCGGGCTGGAGAATTGGAGATGGGCGCCGTGGGCGCGGGCTACCTCGTCGACGATGGCCAGGCCCAGGCCGCTGCCGGGAGTCGATGGGCTGGCGCGGTAGAATCGCTCGGTAAGGTGAGGCAGGTCGTCGGCGGCCACGCCGACGCCATCATCCGCGACGCTCAGCGTCGGCGTTGCATCCTGCTGGAAAACACGCACCCGGATGGTGCCCCGATAGGGCGTCTTTCCCCCCGCATGCTGGCTGGCATTCTCGATCAGGTTCTCCACCAGCCAGCGTAGTCGTACCGGGTCGGCAAGCACCTCGCCGGTCTGCTCCTCGATAAACTCCAGCTCCTGGCCGCCCTGGTAGATCCGTGCGGCCGCCTCGGCACAGGCCTCCCGGCATACCTCGCCGAGGAGTACCGGTGTCAGAGCCTGGGTGTCCACCAACTCGTGGCGGGTCTTGGCCAGAGTCAGCAGCTGCTGCACCGTGTAGCCGGCGTCCTCGGCGATGCGCCCGATCTCTTTCAGCGAGCGGCGCAATGACGGGTCATCGCATTGCATTGTGGATACCTCCGCCAAGGCACGAATCTCCGAGACCGGAGTGCGCAACTGATGGGAGACATCGGCATTGAACTGCTGGGTATTGCGGATGCTCTGGCGCATTCGCTCCATCAATCCATTGATACTGGCCACCAGGGTGGCGACTTCCCGCGGTACCGTTGCCTCGACAGGGGCCAGGTCATTGGGAGAGCGCCTGCGTAGGGAGCGACTGATGGCGCGCAAGGGAGCCAGGCCCTGATGAATGGCCAGCAGGGCGATGCTCACGGCAAGCAGGCCGCCCACAGCCATGAGCACCGAGAGTGTCAGCAGGAAATCCTTGATCAGGCCGGCCCGTGTCTCGGTGGACTCGGCGACGATCACCTCGATCTGACCACTCCGGGTGGCGCGAACTACCGGAAAGCTGGTGGCCACGGCGCGCAATTCGTTGCCAGCGTAGCGGGTGTTGTAGAAGACCGGCATCTCACCCTCGTTCGGGGGCGGCGCCAGGCCTTCGAAGCCGGCCAGCATGTTCCCTGCATTGTCGCGAATGCGGTAGAAGATCTTGCCCTCGCCGCGACTTCCCAGGGTGCTGATGCTGAAGTAGTGCATATTGATGCGTAGCTCGCCATCCACCGAGTGGATGCGCCGCTCCAGTCGTTCGGCGGCATTCAGCAACATCGCATCGAAGGTTTCGTTGATCTGGCGAGAGAGCACCACCTGGCTGGTAACAATCGTGAGGATACTGACCAACGTAAACGGCAGACCAATCCAGAGCAGCAGACGAGCGCTGATGGAGGTCATGGTCGGGGCTCACCGGCGTCGAGGAGGTAGCCGAGGCCGCGCACGGTTCGCAGCTGAGCGGCACTGCCTAACTTCTTGCGAAGCCGGGAAATATAGGTCTCCACGGCACTATGGGTGATCGCATCATCAAGATCGGAGAGTCGGTCGATGATCTGTGCCTTGCTCACCAGTCGCCCTTGATTGATCAGCAGGTACTCGAGTACCTCACGCTCGCGCCGATGCAATGCCACTTCCTTGCCGTCGACCAGGACGGCTGGGCTGTTCGGCGGTAGCTCCAGTCCACCGCACTGGAGGTTCTTTTCGCCAAACTGCTTGGCGCGGCGCACCAGGGCTTTCGAGCGGGCCACTACTTCCACGAGAGAGAAGGGCTTGCCCAGATAGTCGTCGGCCCCTTCCTCGAGGCCCAGCACCCTCTGGTCGAGATCATCTCTGGCCGAGATGATCAGGACGGGTGTCTTGTCATGGCGAGCGCGTAGCCGGCGTAGCACATGGATGCCATCCAGGTTGGGCAGGCCCAGGTCGAGCAGGATCAGGTCGAATGAGAAATGGCGCAGCCACTGTTCTGCGGCTTGGCCATCGTCGCAGGTCTCCACCTGGAAGCCCGCCTCGCTGAGAAAGGTGGCGATGGAGTTGGCCAGGTTGGGGTTGTCTTCGACTACCAGCGCTTTCACGTGCCGTCCCGTCTCATGAGCTGTCGAAAAGGCATTGTATCGCGATAGGGCGGCTCGGGTCCTGCGTCGTTATCGGTAGGCACATGCGGCGCCCGGGAGGGCGCCGCCGTAGGAGGCTAGTCGGCAGGAGGTTAGTCGGCATTGGGGAAGAACAGTTGCTGGCCGTTGACGTCGAAATCGCCGATCGCGCTTTGCCCCTCCTCGGAGAGTAGCCACTCATGCCACTGCTCGGCCAGGTCGTGCTTGAGGTGGGGGTGGCGCTCCTTTGAAATCAGGAGGCTGCCGTACTGGTTGAAGAGCGCTTCATCACCGGCAAACAGCAACTCGAGGTTCTGGGGGTTTTCGAAGGCGACCCAGGTGGCACGGTCGCTCATCACATAGGCATCCATGCCGGCGGCGGTATTGAGAGTCGGGCCCATGCCGCTGCCCAGTTCGCGATACCAGTCGCCACCCGGCTCGACCCCGGCGGCGTCCCACAGACGAAGCTCGGCGCGGTTGGTGCCGCTGTCATCGCCGCGGGAGGCAAAGGGCGCCTCGGCCTCGGCGATCAGCCGCATCGCCTCTGCCACGGTCTCGGCATCGGCGATACCGGCCGGGTCGTCTTCGGGACCCATCAGCACGAAGTCGTTGTACATCACGTCGGCCCGCTCGGTGCCGTAGCCCTCTTCGACAAACTGCTTCTCACCGGCGGTGTCGTGCACCAGCAGGCTGTCGGCGTCACCGCGCCGCGCTATCTCGAAGGCCTGACCGGTGCCCACGGCGACGACACGGACCTCGATACCGGTCTTATCGGTGAACTGCGGGATAATGGCGTCGAAAAGCCCCGAGTTCTCCGTCGAGGTGGTCGAGGCCAGGGTGATGTACTTCTCTCCGTCCTGGGCCTGGGCGGCCAGCGAGAGGCCCATCAGGCCGATGGCGGTCAGAGCAATGCGTGCCTTGTATTGCATGGTCGCTTCCTTGTGTTGCTGATGAGTTTTGTTGCTGAGAGTCGTTGTTGTGGCTTGTTGACGACGGTTGACGATGGCGGTTGCCGGTTGGTGCGGAGAGGCCGGCTAGAGCACCAGCTCTCCACGGATAAAGGCCCTCGCCTCGTTTGAGGCGGGAGCCGTGAAGAAGGTGACGGCATCGGTGTGTTCGATCAGACGCCCCGCGTTGAGAAACAGCACCTCATCGGCCAGGCGACGAGCCTGATGAAGGTCATGGCTGCTCATAAGAATGCGGACACCCCGAGCGTGGAATTCCTGCACGGCGCTCTCCACTGCCAGGATGGCGGCGGGGTCGAGAGCGGAGGTGGGTTCGTCGAGAAACAGCACCTCGGGGTCGAGCAGCCAGGCGCGGGCCAGGGCCAGGCGCTGCTGCTCGCCGCCGGAGAGCACGCGGGCCGGCCGCCGTTCCAGGTGACTCAGGCCAAAGCGCGCCAGTGCCTCGCGGGCGCGCGCCTTGCGCTGGCGGCGCGGGGTGCCGTTGACCGCCAGGGCATAGACCAGATTGGCCAGGGCCGAGCGTTTCAGCAGTACCGGGCGCTGAAAGACCATGGCCTGGCGCGGGGTGCGCCCCTCCCAACGTAGCTGACCCTGAGTGGCGGGCAACAGGCCGTGGGCCAGACGCATCAACAGGCTCTTGCCGGCGCCGTTGGGCCCCATCACCAGGGTGCGCTTGCACCCGGTCAGGCGAAGGTCCACGGGGCCGAGAAGGCGCTGACCGCGATGAGTGAAGCTCACGCCTTTCAGGCTCTGAGCGGGGGGCTCGGTCACAAAGCGTGCCGTCAGGTCGTTCATCCCAGTCGCCTCCTGGCCGTTTCGCCGACCAAATAGGCTGCCGCATTGACCAGTGCCACCAGCCCCAACAGTACGATGCCCAGACCCAGCGCCAGCGCCAGGTTGCCCTTGCTGGTCTCCAGCACGATGGCGGTGGTCATTACCCGGGTAACGCCATCGATATTGCCCCCCACGATCATCACCGCGCCCACCTCGGCACTGGCGCGCCCGAAGCCGGCCAGGATCACCGTGACCAGGCCCAGGCGGGCATCCCACAGCAGGGTAGGGATCATGCGTAGCCGCGACAGCCCCAGGGAGGTGAGCTGTTCGTGATACTCCTGGTGCAACTCCTCCACCTGCTGGCGGGCCAGGGCGGCGATGATCGGCAATACCAGAATGACCTGGGCCACCACCATGGCGCCTGGCGTGAACAACAGCCCCAACTCCCCGAGGGGCCCGGCACGGGAGAGCAAAAGATAGACGCAGAGACCCGCCACGACCGGCGGCAGGCCCATCAGGGCATTCAGCGCCACCACCAGGGCGCCACGGCCTGGAAAGCGCCATAGTGCCAGGGCGGCGCCAAGCGGCAGCCCGATCACGGCGGCCAGCAGCACGGCAACCAGCGATACCCTCAATGACAGGGCCACGATCTCCATCAGCGTGGGGTCGAAGCCGAGGATCAGGCTGAGAGCGGTGGTCAGGGCGCTGGCGTCGCTGGACATGCAGGTCTCCGTTGGTTGACTGGCATCTTGTGCGTTCCAGTATCAAGATGCATGCAGTAGTGTAAATAGAACATTCTGAAGCAGTTATATGCAGCTCAAGTGGAGAACGGGCATGCAGACCTACTTGACCACTGCTGAGGTCGCGGACTACCTGCGCCTCAAGGAGCGCAAGGTCTATGACCTGGTACGCCAACAGGCCATCCCCTGTGTGCGGGTGACGGGCAAGTTGCTGTTTCCTCGCCACAGCATCGACCTATGGCTGATGAACCATCTGGAGGGCGATCAATCCTCGGCACGACCGGTGCCCGTGGTGCTGGCCGGTAGCCAGGACCCGCTGCTGGAGTGGGCGGTGCGGGAGAGCGGCTCCCAGCTGGCGCTACTGTGTCAGGGCAGCGGGGATGGTGTCCGGCGCCTGATGGAGGGGCGGGTGATGCTTGCCGGGTTGCATCTGCTGGATGCGACGAGTGGGGAGTACAACCGTCCCGAGGCCCTCGGGATGGGGGGCATGCGCGATCTGGTGATGGTGCGCTGGGCGAGCCGGCGTCAGGGGTTATTGCTGGCGCCGGGCAACCCGCTGGGCATTCGTCGTCTGACCGACCTGGTGCGGCCCGAGGTGCGGGTCGCCCATCGCCAGCCGGACGCCGGGGCGGGGCGGCTGCTGACCTGGCTACTGGACCGGGCGGGCGTGGAGGCCTCACGACTACGGTTCTCAGAGCACCCTTCGCTCTCGGAAGATGATCTCGCCCTGGCGATACGCCAGGGTGAGGCGGATGCGGGACTCGGGGTGGAGGCGGCGGCGAGGCGCCAGGGGCTGACCTTTCTGCCGCTGCACCGGGAGCACTTCGACCTGGCGATGCGGCGGCGCAGCTACTTCGAATCGCCGATTCAGCGGTTACTGTCGTTCGCGCAAGAGCCGCGTTTCGTCGAGCGTGCCGAGGCGCTGGGCGGCTACGACATCGGCGAGCTGGGCAGGGTGGTCCATAATGCTTGAGTGAGATGGGGACGACGCCAGCTGTTGCAATATAGCCAAGTGGCTTTAATTACTCAGATTGGGGCCTGCGCCTTTGATGCCACTCGAGGTTCGCCGAGGCCGGCTATGCGGCCTGGGGGTATTTTGGGGTCTGAAGAAGGTGGAGCTTCAGGCCTTGGATCTCGGGGCCAGGTGATATTTGTCAGACTCCTCCATGTCAGTCGTTTCGTCGATACTGCGCCGGTTGGGTGGCACCAGTGCATGCCGGCGCATGCGTCGATATACGGTAGGGCGCGAGACACCCAGGCGGCGCGCCACATCGCTGATGTTCCAGCCGGTCTCCTGTAATAAGGTGTGCAAGGCTTGGCCACTCTCGCAGACATCAGACTGTGGGGGCGACTCGATGACCTGGGAAGCATTCGCCACTCTACCCCGGCACTCCTCGGGCAGGTCGTGGACGGTGATCTCCTCACCCTCTGCCGTGGCCAGAGCAAAGCTCAGTGCATTCTTCAGCTGTCGGATATTGCCTGGCCAGGCGTAGGCCAGCAAGGCACTCATCGCGTCGGCGCGAAGACGCACGTCGCACTGCCGTTCGGCCACCAATGATCCGTAGATACTCCTGATAATGAAATGCTTGTCGGCCCGCTCGCGGAGTGCTGGAAGACGCAGCTGTGCGCCGTTCAGGCGATAGTACAGGTCCTCGCGGAATTGACCGTGGGCGATCAACTCATGCATGGCACGGTGGGTGGCAGTGATGACACGAATATCGACGCGTACAGCCTTCTCGGCGCCCAACGGCATGACTTCACTCTCGGCTAGCACGCGCAACAGACGGGTCTGCAGTGTCAGCGGCATGTCGCCGATCTCATCCAGGAACAGCGTGCCACCATCGGCCTGTTGAATCAGCCCGCGCATGCCCTTGCTACGCCCGCCGGTAAAGGCCCCGGGCAAGTAGCCAAACAGCTCACTTTCGATCAATGACTCCGGTATCGCTGCGCAGTTGACTGCCACGAAAGGCCCTTCGGCGCGCGAGCCGCTGTCGTGCAAGGCGCGCGCCAGGACTTCCTTGCCGGTCCCCGTTTCTCCGGTGATCAGTACATTCACCATCTCGTTACGCAGTCGGCGTGCCAGCTTGATTAGCCGGTGCATGGCAGGGTCGTCTGAGGCGAGGCGGTCCAATGCCGGAACCGGTGTGGGGGTGGGGGGCAGGGTGCGCTGATAGACGCGTGGCCCACGAGGTTCCATCAGTGTGATGAAGCAGATCGCTTCGCTGGCGCGCACACGAAACGCGCGGATCTGATCCTCACTTGAAGAAGGTATACCCAGCAGGTCGCTGACTTCACAGTCGAACAGCTGATTAGCGGTCGGCAGGTGGTCCGCTGACCATGGTGGCCAGCGCCGAAAATGCGCCTCGATCAGGGCGCGCCCCTCGCCATTGGCGGCAATGATGCTTCCGTCCTCTTCGATGGCGATCAGCCCCTTGCCGTTGAGGTGAACGAACGCGCGGGTGACATCGAAACGCAGAATGAGGCTGTCGCGGTAGCGATGCAGGAAGTAGGCATCTTCGATCATCCGTGCGTAGAGGGTGACCATGGGCAGACAGAAATTCTGACTTTCCGAAGCGCGTGGCGAGCGGAGGGCTGAGATATCCAGCACCGCGATGACATTCCCCTGGGGGTCGGTTATTGGCGCTGCTGTGCAGGTTAGATCGATATGCGTAGCATCAAAATGATCGTTCTGATGACAGGTAATGGCGCGCGCCTCATGTAGGCATGTGCCTACGGCACAGGTGCCCGCATGACGTTCACCCCAGTCGAGCCCGAGATGGAGGCCGGCTCGGCGCAGGTCCGCCTCCTGGTCTCGTTGACCTCGGAAGTCCACGGTAATGCCACGCTGGTCGGCAAGCAGCAGCACATAGCCCAATGGGGCCACCTGTGCGAAGAGCTGATCGACACCGGCACGAGCGACGTGCAAGAGCTCGTCTACCGGCTCGCGATGCTCCTTTAGGGCTTGCTGGGTCAAGACGCGCACCGAGCGTGGGCGAGTTGGGTCGAGACGATACTCGCCCATACAGCGCTCCCAGGAGCGCCGGATCACATCTCGGTATGTGTCCAGACCACTCATTTGATCCTCGGCGAGCCGGGTTAAAGTATGAATATGCTGGCGTTGTTCGTTACGTAGTTGCATTGCTGCCTCTCCGTACCCCCGCTGTAATTCCAGCAGCTCTTGTTGTTGTGTGGCAGTCACCCGTTCAGCCTATGCCGACCGCGCAGGGAGTCAATCGGTTGCACCTCCACCCTTCGTCGAGCATTACAGGTGTAACGCGCCGTTTCTCCCGTTACATGACAGGTGTTTCATCCGTATCCATTTCGCACATCACTTCACGCTGCTTCTTTTAATATTATTTATAATACTATCAGTTGGATAGCGGTATTTTCGGCTGGGCGGCCGGAATTGGCACACTTCCTGCTTTGGACTGGGCGTGTCACCTACGAACAAGACGGAGAACAACGATGACGACACAAACGCCTACCCAGGAAGTGCAGCTTTGGCTCGCTGATTTCGAGAACGCGCTTGAACAGCGGGATATCACAAGCGTTCTGACCCTGTTCGGCGAGGAGTGCTACTGGCGCGACCTGGTCGCCTTTACCTGGAATCTCAAGACGCTGGAAGGCAAGGACGCCATTCAGTCCATGCTCAATGCCACACTCGATCAGATTCGCCCTACGAACTGGCAGATCGACGGCGAAGCTACTGAATCCGACGGAGTTACCGAAGCATGGTTCACTTTCGAAACCGCTGTGGCGCGTGGTAAGGGCCTGGTGCGATTCAAGCATGGCCAGTGTTGGACTTTGTTGACCACCATGAAGGAGTTGAAGGATTATCCTGAACCGAGTGGTCTGCGTCGCCCCATGGGAGCCCAGCATGGGGCCAGCAAGACTCGTGAAACCTGGCTTGAGGCTCGAGAGCGCGAGGAAGAGACGCTTGGCTACAGAGAGCAACCTTACTGCGTTGTCGTCGGCGGTGGTCAGGGGGGCATTGGGCTGGCGGCTCGCCTGCGCCAGATGAACGTGCCTACGATCGTGCTCGATAAGCACCCTCGTCCCGGCGATGCCTGGCGTAATCGTTACAAGTCGCTGTGTCTACACGACCCTGTGTGGTACGACCACATGCCCTATATTCCCTTTCCCGACAACTGGCCAGTCTTCGCCCCCAAGGACAAGGTAGGCGACTGGCTGGAGATGTATACCAAGGTCATGGAACTCAACTACTGGAGCTCTACCGTGTGCGAGAGCGCCAGTTATGATGAGACTAGCGGCGAGTGGACGGTAAACGTCAATCGAGATGGAGGGCGTGTCACGCTTCGCCCCAAGCAGCTGGTCCTGGCGACTGGCATGTCGGGCATGCCCAACGTGCCGCAATTTCCCGGTGCCGAAACCTTCGAGGGGGAACAGCAACACTCGAGCCAGCATCCGGGACCTGATGCTTACCGCGGAAAGAAGGTGGTTGTCGTGGGGGCCAACAACTCAGCCCACGATATATGCGCAGCGCTGTGGGAAAACGATGCCGATGTCACCATGCTGCAGCGCTCCTCCACCCATGTCGTGAAATCTGACTCTCTTATGGAGATTGCCCTTGGGCCACTCTATTCCGAAGAGGCCGTCCGCCAAGGGATCACTCATGACAAGGCCGACCTGATCTTCGCTTCCATTCCCTACAAGCTGCTACCCGACTTTCAGCGTCCTCTCTTCAACCAGATCCGAGAGCGCGATGCCGAATTCTACAAGAGATTGGAAGATGCCGGGTTTATGCTCGATTTCGGCGATGATGACTCTGGACTGTTTCTCAAGTATCTGCGGCGGGCCTCAGGCTATTACATCGATGTGGGGGCCTGCGACTTGATCGCCGATGGTGAGATCAAGTTGCGTAGCGGCGTGAGTATTGAGCACATCAATCCGCGCTCAGTAACCCTCACCGATGGAACTGAGTTGCCCGCCGACCTGATCATCTATGCCACTGGCTACGGCTCCATGAATGGCTGGGCGGCTCGCATCATTTCGCAGGAGGTGGCCGACAAGGTAGGCAAGTGTTGGGGAATGGGCTCCGATACCACCAAGGATCCAGGCCCCTGGGAAGGCGAGCTACGGAATATGTGGAAGCCGACGCAGCAGGAAGCGCTATGGTTCCACGGCGGCAACCTGCATCAGTCTCGACACTACTCCCAGTATCTGGCCTTGCAGCTCAAGGCTCGTATGGAAGGCATCGCTACACCAGTGTACGGCTTGCAAGACGTTCACCATCTCGCCTAAGTCGCGATGGGCCGGCAGGAATGAGCCGGCCTGCCTAACAATTGTCATCAAGGAGTTCACCATGATTTATACCAACCCGGGCCAGTCCGGTGCGGTCGTCGCCTTCGAGTCGCGCTATGGCAACTATATCGGGGGCGAGTTCGTTCCGCCGGTCAAGGGGCAGTACTTCGACAACGTCAGCCCGGTCAACGGCGAGGTATTCTGCGAGATTCCCCGCTCCGGCGCCGAGGATATCGACAAGGCGCTGGATGCGGCGCATGCCGCGGCACCGGCCTGGGGCAAGACCTCGGCCGCGGAGCGCTCCAACATGCTGCTCAGGATCGCCGATCGCATCGAGCAGAATATCGAGATGCTGGCGGTCGCCGAGACCTGGGACAACGGCAAGGCGGTCCGCGAGACCCTCAACGCCGACCTGCCGCTGGCCGTCGATCACTTCCGCTACTTCGCCGGCTGCATCCGTGCCCAGGAGGGCAGCGCCGCCGATATCGACGCCAATACCGTGGCCTATCACTTCCATGAGCCGCTGGGCGTGGTGGGGCAGATCATTCCCTGGAACTTCCCGCTGCTGATGGCCGTCTGGAAGCTGGCGCCGGCCCTGGCCGCGGGCAACTGCGTGGTGCTCAAGCCCGCCGAGCAGACGCCCGCCTCGATTCTCAAGCTGATGGAGGTGATCGGTGACCTGCTGCCCCCGGGCGTGGTCAATATCGTCAACGGTTATGGCGCCGAGGCGGGCCAGGCGCTTGCCGGAAGCCCGCGCATCGCCAAGATCGCCTTCACCGGCTCGACCCCGGTAGGCGCGCATATCCTCAAGTGTGCCGCGGAAAACATCATTCCCTCCACCGTGGAGCTGGGCGGCAAGTCGCCGAACATCTATTTCGCCGACATCATGAACGCCGAGCCGGCGTTCATTGACAAGGCCGCCGAGGGGCTGGTGCTGGCCTTCTTCAACCAGGGTGAGGTGTGCACCTGCCCCTCCCGCGCCTTGATCCAGGAGTCCATGTACGACGCCTTCATGGCCAAGGTGATGGAGAAGGTCGTGCAGATCAAACGCGGCAACCCGCTGGATACCGATGTCCAGGTGGGGGCCCAGGCCTCCCAGGAGCAGTTCGACAAGATCATGTCCTATATGGATATCGCCCGGGAGGAGGGGGCGGAGGTGCTCACCGGCGGTGACAAGGCGAGCTTCGATCCGGCCTATGACAAGGGCTTCTATATCGAGCCGACGCTGCTCAAGGGCCACAACAAGATGCGCGTCTTCCAGGAGGAGATCTTCGGGCCGGTGGTGGCGGTGACCACCTTCAAGGACGAGGAGGAGGCGCTGGCGATCGCCAACGATACCGAGTTTGGCCTCGGC